>NZ_JARVRD010000002.1:0-1492510 GCF_030209845.1 Agrobacterium sp. fls2-241-TYG-188a
GCGCGCAGACGCGCGCCTGCTGGACCCCGGATCAAGTCCGGGGTGACGGAGGGTGCGGCGGGCGCGGCGGTGTTCGGTTGAGGTCGCCGTACTAGGCATTTGGCTATTTGCAGCAATGACCGCTCCTGCGCAATGACCCCTCTATGCCTTGTAGGGCGCCATCGGCAATCTTTCCGCGTCCCCGCTTCCTCTCAGCACCCGGATAACCCTCTGCCTCAATCAACCGCCACGGAATACTCTCGTCATCACCAAAGGCATCCACCTTCCGGTCTCCAAGGCCCGTCTCTATTACCGACCTGCCACCCGGTCTCCTATCGTCCGTCGCACCGGGACACTTGCCATCCATCAACGACCCGGCAACTCCCTTCCGTCGGCATCTTGAGGCACCACTTCTCCCCGTCATCCCGGACGTGATCCGGGATCCAGCCGCCTTGCGTCTGCAAGGCGAGAGGACTCCAACCACGGGGCGGTCATACGAATACTTCTCCCGGCGCGCAGACGCGCGCCTGCTGGACCCCGGATCAAGTCCGGGGTGACGGAGGGTGGGGCGGGCGCGGCGGTAAAATAGCTAGCGCGGACGCGCCAATTCCTGACCGGACCGCACTTTCACAATCACCCCTGTATGCTTTGAAGAGTACTCGCGTCCTCTCTCTCAACTACCCGGATAACCCTCTGCCTCAATCAACCGCCACGGAATACTCTCGTCATTACCAAAGGCACCCGCCTTCCGCGTGTCTCCACGGCCCATCTCTCGTCTCAACCTTTCATCCGGTCTCCTATCGTCCGTCGCAACGGGACACTTGCCCTCCATCAACCACCCGGCCACTCCCTTCCGTCGGCGTCCCGAACGCACCCCCTTTCCCCCGTCATCCCGGACTTGATCCGGGATCCAGCCGCCTTGCGTCTGCAAGGCGAGAGGACTCCAACCACGGGGCCGGCGGAAGAAAACGTCCCCCGGCGCGCAGACGCGCGCCTGCTGGACCCCGGATCAAGTCCGGGGTGACGGAGGGTGGGGTGGGCGCAGCGGCTTTCAAACGAGGTCTACGTACGAAGGCATCGCAGCAGTGAGCAGGAGGCAGGAGGTAGGAGGTAGGGCAAAACGCAAGAAATAATCTCGATAAATCAACGCCTTATCTATTGCTCCGCAAAAACCCTCAAAATTCTTTCTGCATTTCATTCACACACTCTGCACCTGAAGCACAATTCTCCCGTTCCGCCCTCGGATACACCGCAAGGCGTTGCGGCGAGGCGGGATCGGCGCTGGTGGGTAAGAGGCTACGCATCCTCTCCCCCATCGGGGTCGAGCAGCAATCCCCCCGGCGGCAACGGGAGGAGGGTGGCGCGGTTTCGGACCGGCCGTGTCATCTTCCCGATGCCCGACCTGGTTGCGTGGATGGCGTCGTCAGGCTGAACCACAGTCTGAAGTTGCCCTTCCCTGTGCCAGGAGCCTCGTCGCCGGGTGTACCGACAGCTCATCGTCCTCTGGTCGAACGCGACCATCAGGGATTGAAGCGAAAGTCAGGCGGTACACAGGAAGACGCTGCATCTGCCCCGCCCGTTCATTGAGACGGTGCGGACGGATCGCGAGGGATGCATCTGGCCGGGGCTGGCGGGTGCGGATCTTGCGGGAGACGGGTCGTTCCGGTCCGCGCCTTGATTTTTCGGCGCGGGCAGGGATGAAGGCAGGTGTGGCTGAACTGGCAGGGTGCCTTTCCGCAAGGGATGGCACCACCCGGATGGGAAGGGTCGGGCCTTGGCAATGTCCGACCGGCTCTCCGGCAAGGTTTTACCCTTGCCATCCGGTGTCTGCCATCCGTGGCAAGAGGATTGCTGTTTGGCCAAAAGAGCCGAACGGGGCGCTGAAAGGTGCCACTTATAGACTACCCAACGAGGCAGCTTGCAGCGCCCCGTCCGACATACCCATGGCCGCAAATGGTCATGGGGCCAGAGAAGGAAGCATACCACGGGCAGCCTCTGCCGCGTGAACGGCGAAGCTTGGAATGAAGCTTGCCGGGTTTTTTGACATCACGAACAAGATGACGGGTGCGCTTTGCGACGGATGCATCCAGATGGCGGCTCCCGGCGCGAAAACGGAAAACGGTGTGGACATGCCAGACAAGTCACGCCTTTTCAGGCGAGGGGTCTGCACCATGCCCGGAGCAAACCCCTGTCAGGCCGGAACTGGCAGCCTTTAGAGACCCAGACCCTCGAAGAGTGCTGTGGACAAATAGCGTTCAGCAAAGGACGGGATGATGACGACAACAGTCTTTCCGGCATTTTCTTCCCGCGCGCCGACCTTGAGCGCTGCCGATAGGGCAGCACCTGAGGAAATGCCGACCGGAACGCCTTCCAGCCGGGCAACCTCGCGGGCAGTTTCAAACGCTTCGTCATTGGTAATGGCGACGATTTCGTCATAGATCTGCGTGTCCAGAACGGCGGGTGCAAAGCCTGCGCCGATGCCCTGGATCTTGTGCGGGCCGGGATTGCCGCCTGAGAGAACCGGGCTGTCGGCGGGCTCGACGGCCACCACCTTGAGGTCCGGCTTGCGCGACTTCAGCACCTGGCCGGTACCGGTAATCGTGCCGCCGGTGCCAATCCCTGAGACGAAGATATCGACATTGCCCTGCGTGTCGTTCCAGATTTCCTCCGCCGTTGTCTTGCGGTGAATTTCGGGGTTGGCAGGGTTCTCGAACTGCTGCGGAATGACGGCATTTGGAATGGTTTCCGCCAGCTCATGCGCCTTGGCAATGGCGCCCTTCATGCCCTTCGGGCCCTCGGTCAGCACCAGCTCGGCACCCAGAAGTGCCAGCATCTTGCGACGCTCGGTCGACATCGTCTCAGGCATGGTCAGGATCAGCTTGTAGCCCTTGGCGGCAGCCGCAAAGGCAAGCGCGATGCCTGTGTTGCCGGAGGTCGGTTCAACCAGCGTTGTGGTTCCGGGCGTTATCCGGCCCTGCGCTTCCAGCGCCTCGATCATGGCAACGCCGATACGGTCCTTGACAGACGCAATCGGGTTAAAGAACTCCAGCTTGGCCAGGATTGTCGCCTTGACGTTATGCTCCTTCGCCAGCTTGTCGAGGCGCACCAGCGGCGTGTCGCCGATTGTCTCGGTGATCGAGGAATAAATCCGCCCGCGTCCGGGTTTTCTGGCTTCAGACATCACGTGCTCCCATGGTGCAAATGCAAGGTTTTTTGCAGAATAGGAGGAATGGCGCGCCGATGCCAGAGGATCGACATGCGTAAATTCCTGCCATCGGAGTATGTCGTTCTCATTTCAGGGCCAAACCCCGAAAGAATGACCTCAGCTTGTCCGCGTCGCAATCATTGCTGCGGTGGCCGCCAGAATTCCGGCCGCTGTCCGGTTGAGAATGGTCAGCGCCGACGGGCGCTTCAGAAGCAGTCGGGCCTTGGAGGCCAGCAGAATGTAGGGCAGCAGAACCGCCATCAGCACCGAAAATGTCACCGCCAGCAGCATCACATATTGCGTGGTGCCGATTGTGCGAATGTCAATCAGCGTGGGAACCAGCGCCACATAAAACAGCATCGTTTTGGGGTTTCCGAGCGTGATGAACAGGCCGGAAAGGAAGGACATGGTCATGCTGGTGCTTTTTCTGGCCTCCAGGTCTTGCGGCAGAAGCCCTGCCGTCCACAGTTTCCAGGCGATGTAAAGAAGATATGCGGCGCCGGCGAATTTCAGCACCATGAAGGCTTCCTGAAACGTCTGTGCCACGAAGGCAAGGCCAAGGATGACAGCCGTGAGGTAGACCATGTCGCCCAGCACGAGGCCGAGCCCCATGAAAAAAGTTTCCCGAAAGCCGGATCCCAGCGCGCGTGCGACGATAGCCGTCATGCCCGGGCCGGGAATGGCGGCTGCGATGAAAAGGGCGGCAGCATAGGCGAGAAGTGTGGCGATGCTCACGGAACGGTCCTGTCGAAATGCTAAGATGCGGTGCGGGGCGTCCGGCTAGGTAACTGGGACCGCAAGGGTGTCATTCGCCGCCGGATCGTGCAAATCTAGCACCGTCGCATGGCGCTCGCAAATACTGTTTGCGCACCAAAAAAAGCCCGCCATGGCGGGCGGGCTTCGCTTTGGTCATCGCTCAGATGCGATTACAGGAATGGACGGGCAGGCATGTCGTCAATATTGATGGCGCCATCCTTGTTCGTGTCCATCCGGGCGAACATCTTTTCTCCGGCGGCGGTGAACTCAGCCTTGCTGATCTGGCCGTTTCCGTCGGTGTCGGCCATGGCGAACATGCCGCCAAACCTGCCGCCGTGGCGACCCTTTCCGCCTTCCATTCTGGCTTCGTCCTTGCGGCCTTCATGGCGTTTGCCGTCGCGTTCCGCGTGTTCAGGACCACCCTTGCCCTCAGGGCCCTTGGCATCCGCCCGTTCTGGCCGTGGGTTGGCGGCGCGGAACTCTTCCATTTTCGCCCGGCGATAATCGCGCATTTCCTTGGGCGTAATGGATCCGTCCTTGCTCTGGTCGATGTCCGTAAACAGCGCGTCCTGGCGTGCCGCGAACTCTTCCTTGGTGATCTTGCCATCCTTGTTGGTGTCGGCAACCTTCAGCAGGTAGACGAAAGCCGCTTCGGGACGCATGCGTGGGCCATCCCGGTCTGGACCGCCGCGCGGGGCGGCCATCGTCATCGGGGCTGTGGTTGCCAGCAACAGGGCCGCGCCAAGAGCCGTAAGGGCGATTTTTCGTGTCGTCATTGTCGATACCTTTCAAATATGTCCCTGATTGAAAAGGTAGCGGCCCGCCTGTCTTTCCACCACTTAAAGATCAGTAATGTGGATGACAAATCGGTAACGTCGATCACTTTGCGGTCGTGGTCACACCCTGCAGGAAGGCCGTGAGGTCGTCGGTGATGAAGTCGATATGCTCGTCAGTCTCGGCAGGAATTTCCCACCTTTCCATGACGATGCCTTCGAGATTGCGCGGCACCAGAAGCACGGTCTTCATGCCCAGCGCCTTCGGTGCGGCGAGGTTGCGCGGCAGGTCTTCAAACATGGCCGCCTGCTTCGTATCCAGCTTGGCCAGTGCCGCAAATTTCTCGTAGGTCGCGCTGGCAGGCTTGGGCAGGAAGTCAGCCGCCACGATGTCGAAGATATCCTCGAAATGGTCGAGAATGCCCAGAGCACCGGCGGCGGCCTGCGCGTGCGGCACGCTGCCATTGGTCAGAATGAACTTGCGACCGGGCAGGGCCTTGATCGCTTCTCCCAGTTCGGGGTTGGGCGACAGCATCGAATAGTCGATGGCGTGAGCGCGCTCCAGAAATGCATTGGGGTCGATGCCGTAATGGATCATCAGCCCCTGAAGCGTGGTTCCGTGCTCGTGATAATAGCGCTTCTGCAAGGCGCGCGCCTCGTCCGGCTCCAGTTGCAGGAGTTCCGCGACATAGGCGGTCATGTTCCTGTCGATCTGCGAAAACAGGTTCACCTCATGGGGGTAAAGCGTATTGTCGAGATCGAAGACCCATTCGGTTACATGGGAGAAATCGTCCGGCGTCGGTGCAGTCTGCGGTATCATTTTCATGTTGCTGTTATGCCCTTTTGTCAGCGTAAAGAAAATCGAAAAGGCGACTGTCTTCTCCTTTTCCGACCTTGGGCGGCAGGGCCGCGGCATGGTACCCCATGGGCATGGAACTCTGGATCCCCATCACCATCGCCGCTGCCTTCATGCAGAACCTGCGATCTGCCTTGCAAAAACATCTGCAGGGATCGCTCGGGACGCGTGGCGCAAGCTTCGTGCGCTTCGGCTACGGATTTCCGATCGCCATTCTCTACGTGCTGTTCCTGCATCTTGGCGCAGGGCAGGGCTTCCCCGACTTCAGCGGCGCCTTCTTCATCTGGGTGGTGGTAGGCGGTCTGGCGCAGATTTTTGCGACCATGCTGCTCGTCCACCTGTTTTCGCTGCGCAATTTTGCGGTCGGTACCGCCTACTCGAAGACAGAGCCGGTCCAGGCCGCACTTTTCGGCTTCCTCCTTCTCGGCGAAAAGCTGACGTCGGGCGCGGTAATCGCCATACTGGTCGGCGTTGCCGGTGTGATGATGATCTCCATGGCGCGGATGCCCTTGTCATGGCGCAACATGGTCGCCGCCATGACCAGCCGCACCGCCCTTATCGGTATCGCATCCGGCGGCATCTTCGGCATATCGGCGGTGGCCTATCGAAGCGCTTCGCTGGCGCTTGATGGCACGGGTCCCATCATGTCGGCGGCGGTTACGCTGGCATGTGTCACCAGTTTTCAAACCGTTTTCATGCTGGTGTGGATGGCGTGGAAGGACAAGCGGGAAATCGTGCAGGTGCTCGTCACCTGGCGCTCGTCGTCGCTGGTGGGCATCGCGGGAATTCTGGGTTCCGCCTGCTGGTTTACGGCCATGACGCTGCAGCAGGTGGCCTATGTGCGTGCGCTTGGGCAAATCGAGTTGATCTTCACCTTCATCGCGTCATGGTTTCTGTTCCGCGAAAAGACCAATCCCATGGAGCTGGCGGGCTGTCTGCTGATTGTCAGCGGCATTCTGGGGTTGCTGTTCTGGTAGGTGCACCCGGACGCGCAAGGCCGGGTGCAAAAAACAGGCTGACCTCAGCGATCAGGGAACGATGAGCGTGCCTGCGCCTTCGGTGAAGATTTCCAGAAGAACCGAATGCGGCGTCTTGCCGTTGAGGATGACAACGCCCTGAACACCCGCCTTGATGGCGTCGATGCAGGTCTCGACCTTGGGGATCATGCCGCCGGAGATGGTGCCATCCTTGATCAGGGCGCGGGCCTGCGACACCGTCAATTCCTTGATCAGTTCCTTGTTCTTGTCGAGAACGCCCTCAACATCGGTCAGGAACAGAAGGCGGCTGGCATGGAGCGCACCGGCGATGGCACCGGCAAAGGTGTCGGCATTGATGTTGTAGGTCGCGCCGTCACGACCGGGGGCGACCGGTGCGATGACCGGGATCATTTCGGATTTGGCCAACAGATCGAGCAGGGTCCGGTCGACTTCCACCACTTCGCCGACGAAGCCAAGATCGAGAACGCGCTCGATATTGCTGTCGGGATCGATGACGGTCTTCTTCGCCTTTTCGGCAAAGACCATGTTGCCGTCCTTGCCGCACAGGCCGATGGCCCATTCGCCCGTCTGGTTGATGAGGGCGACAATCTCCTTGTTGATCGAACCGGCCAGAACCATCTCGACAATCTCGACGGTTTTGGCATCGGTGACACGAAGACCGCCTTCGAATTTGGACTCGATGCCCATCTTGCCCAGCATGGCACCGATCTGCGGGCCGCCGCCATGGACAACGATGGGGTTGATACCGGATTGCTTGAGCAGGGCGATGTCTTCTGCGAAAGCCTTGCCGAGGCTGCTGTCTCCCATGGCGTGGCCGCCATATTTCACGACGATGGTCTTGTTTTCATATTTCTGCATGAAAGGCAGGGCTTGCGCCAGAAGCCGGGCCTGCATTTCGCTTTCGGAAGTCGCCATGGGAAATAACCTCGTCATTGATTGCCGCGCTTTTAACCCAAGTTTTTGACAGATGAAACAAGCTAGGGATCCATCACGCGCAGAAATTTCAAACGTGATCGCGCAGACCCGCCCTGTCGGATTGACATATGGGCGCAATCGGACCAGCTTTGTCTGCGGGAGTGCGCGCGTCGTCCCGTTGGGCTGGCAGATCGTTTTGGAGGCGATGGCGCACAATGCCAGGAGTTTAGGGACGAATGACCTTGCCGGATCGGGAAAAGCGAAGCGGTTTGAAAGACGAGGTGCTTGCGGGCGAATATGTGCTCGGAGCGTTGAGCCCCGATGCCAGCGCCGAACTTGCCAAGCGGGTAAAAACCGATCGCCAGTTCGCGGCCATGGTTCGCCGCTGGCAGGAAAACCTCGCTGATGGAAACCGAAGCGACCAACGGACATTTTCCTCCTATGTCGATGCATCCATGGACCATGCCCTGCGTCGATCCAATGACCGGCTGCATCGCAGCATCTACGGGCGGTTCGCCATTGTTTCGGCTTTATGGAATTCGGTGCGCTTCTGGCGCCTGACGACGTCGGCGGCGCTGCTATGGGCAGCTGTCCTGCTCTTTTCTGCTTACTGAAAGCGGGATGCGCAAGGCCGGGACAGACTGTTTAGGGCCGGATGCAAAACGAGGCGGCGTGAGCCACCTCGCAACAATCAGCTGATACCGACAGTCTTGCAGATTTCCGCACGCACCAGATCGAGCCCTGCGGATTTTTCGGATGACGTCGCCAGAACCTCGGGATAGGCAGCTGGACGCTTGCGAATTTTTTCAAGTGTCTCGTTGACGAGGCGCGGGACGCCCGCTTCCTTGATCTTGTCCGTCTTGGTCAAAATGATTTGGTAGGAGACGGCCGCCTTGTCCAATAGCGACAGGACGTCTTCGTCATTCTTCTTGATGCCATGGCGGGAGTCGATCAGCACATAGACGCGCTTGAGCGTGGCGCGACCGCGAAGATAATCGAATACCAGCTTGGTCCAGGCATCGACCTGATCCTTGGGCGCCTGCGCGTAACCATAGCCCGGCATATCGACAAGTGCCATCGGCGGAAGATCGCCCGCCTCGCCGGAGTAGCCCTCGGGAACGAAGTAATTCAGCTCCTGGGTACGGCCCGGCGTGTTCGACGTGCGCGCCAGCCCGCGATGGCCGACGAGCGCGTTGATGAGCGAGGACTTGCCGACATTCGAGCGTCCGGCAAAGGCGATCTCGGGCGGACCTTCAGGCGGCAGGAACTTCATGGCGGGAACACCGCGAATGAAGATCCAGGGCCTTCCGAAGAGCGGCTTTTCCGTTGCCGGTTCGCCGCCTTTGATATCGCTGGTCATTTGGTTTCCACCGGCTTTCGCTTGAACAAGCCCTTGAGGTTGTCAAACAGCTCGATCTTGGCACCGTGGCGCTTCATGATGAGAGCCTGCTGCGTGATGGACAACGTGTTGTTCCATGCCCAGTAGATCACGAGACCTGCGGGGAAGGACGCCAGCATGAAGGTGAAGACGAGCGGCATCCAGGTGAAGATCAGCGCCTGTGTCGGATCTGGAGGCGTCGGGTTCATACGCATCTGCATGAACATGGTGATGCCCATGATGATTGGCCAGACGCCGATCATCAATGCGTGCGGGACGTCATAGGGCAGAAGCCCGAACAGATTGAACAGAGACGTTGGATCCGGCGCAGACAGGTCGTGAATCCAGCCAAAGAACGGCGCGTGGCGCATTTCGATGGTGACGTAGATGACCTTGTAGAGCGCGAAGAAGACCGGAATCTGCAGCAGCATCGGCCAGCAGCCAGCCACCGGATTGATCTTCTCTTCCTTGTAGAGCGCCATCATTGCCTGCTGCATGGCCATGCGGTCATCGCCATGCTTGGCTTTCAGCTCTTCCATCTTCGGCTGAACGCGCTTCATGTTGGCCATGGACGCATATTGCTTGCTGGCCAGCGGGAAGAACAGCAGCTTGACGACGATTGTGGTCAGCAGGATGGCCACGCCGAAGTTGCCAAAGTAACGGAAGAAGAAATCCATCAGTTTGAACATCGGCTTGGTGATGAAGTAGAACCAGCCCCAATCGATCAGGAGATCGAATTTTGGAATGCTGTACTCAGCCTCGTAACGGTCAACCAGCGGCACTTCCTTTGCACCGGCAAAGACGAGGTTCTTCAGCTCAACCGACTGGCCGGGCGCAACGGTAACGGCGTCGCCGCGATAATCGGCCTGATACCGTGGCTGGCCATCCGTGAAATGGGAGTAGCGGGCTTCAACAGGAAGGGTCTGCGGCGGCACAATGGCGGCAGCCCAGTACTTGTCGGTAATGCCAAGCCATCCGCCGGTCGCCTTTGGTGTCGAGAAAGGCTTTTCCTCGATGTTCTTGTAGGACTCTTCCGTCAGGCTTCCATCGGTACCGGCAACGCCCAGAAAGCCTTCATGAATAACGAAGACGGCGGGTGTTGCGGGCTTGTTGTTGCGGGTGATGCGGCCATAGGTCGAAAACGACACCGGCTCCTGGCCAGGGTTCTCGATCTTGTCGGTGACCGAGATCATGTAATGTTCGTCAATCGCAAGCGTACGATTGAAAACAATGCCCTTTTCGTTGGTGAAAGACAGCGTGACCGGGGTTTTCTCGGTCAGCTTGGCGCCTTCAGGAGCGGTCCAGACGGTGGAGGGGCCAGGAACGGTGCCCACAGCATCACCGGCAATGAAGCCAAGCTCGGTAAAATAGCCATCCTTCGTATCGGAAGGAGAGAACAGGGTGATGATCGGGCTCGAGTCATCCACGGTCTCGCGGTAATCCTTGAGACGGATATCGTCGAGGCGCGCACCGTTGAGGTTGATGGAACCTGCAACCGCATTCGTTTCGATCTGGACGCGCTGAGACCTGCCAAGCGCTTCGTCACGCGAAACGGTCGCGGCCTGCTGGCTGGTGGAGCCGGGAAGGCTGCCTGCGGGTGCCGTCGAGCCGGGTGATGTCGTGCCAGGTGCGGGCGTCTGCGCCGTCTGGCTCTGCTGCGTCGCCTGCTGCGCCTGACGTGCCTCTTCGGCGCGGCGCTGCTGTTCGATGCGCGGGTTCATGTAAAGGAACTGCCAGGCTAGTACGATGACAACCGAAAGGCCTATCGCGATAAAGTAGTTGCGGTTTTTTTCCATCATTCTTTCCTGGAGCGGGTCTCCCGGGGGCGTCCGGATTTCGCGCGTCCCTCGATCCGCTCTATGAGCAAGTGTTCCAGTACGGCGAATTCGGTGTTCAATGCGTCCCTTCGGGCGACAATCACATAGTCATGCCCGGGCTTCATTGCAAACCCGGCTGAAAGCCTGACGGCTTCCCTCAAGCGGCGACGCATACGATTGCGTTCGACCGCATTTCCCTGCCGCTTCGTGACAGTAAAACCAACGCGCGGCGCGGTTTCGGGTTGGCGACGGTCCAGCACTTCCAGAAGAAATTTGCTGCCACGTCTCTTTTCCCCTGCCTGAACAGCAAGAAACTCCGGTCGACTTTTCAACCGACCGGGTATTTTCTTCTCATGCGTCATTTGCCACGACTTTCATCGGGCTACGGCCAATCAGGCCGAAAGACGGGCGCGACCGCGTGCGCGGCGAGCAGCCAGAACCTTGCGACCGCCGGCAGTAGCCATGCGCGCGCGGAAACCATGACGACGCTTGCGAACAAGCTTGGATGGCTGGAAAGTACGCTTCGACATTTATTTAATACCGCGGGGTGCGGCCCTTCTTGACTTTGTTCCTTATGGAACAAGAGCGTTTCGATTAACGTCCGGACCTCAGCGCAAGCGGTGAGATGCCCGAACGTGCGGGCTTATAAGGGCTTAGGGCCTGCAAAGTCAATCGCTGAGGGCCAAAGCGGTCTCTCTGTATTTTTGATGAAAGTAAAATACAGCATATCTCGACCGGCTTTACGCTGGTTGGCGATGGCGTTTCTTCAAAATGGAAAACAGAAAAGGACTACACGCAGAAATTCTTTATTAAGGGAGCATCGCTAAAGATAGTTATGGATGAATGCTATTTTCGAATTGTCTCATATTGATGTGGGATAGGGCATTTTTAGGGGGCTAAGCAGTTGAGAATACGGGGAAAGATCAACCTTCTGGTGGGGCTTCTAAGCCTTGTCGCATGTACGATCGGTGGTCTGTCGATCTATGCGATCAAAGAATATCAGAACCAGACGGTCGCGCTTGACATGATTGCCGATCGCGCGCGCCGTGGCGAGGCGCTGAACCGGCTCGTAACCGCTGTCGTTATGGAGGCGCGTGGTATCTACGCCGCCAAGGACAAGGAAGCCGCTGGCAAGTTTGCTGAAGGCCTGTTGAAGAACCTCAAGGATATGGATGCTCTTTTGAAAGAGTGGAAGCCACAGGTTCCTGCAGACCAGGCAGCCCAGTTCGCCAATCTCGAGAAACGTTTCGAGGAATTCCGTACATTCCGGACCGAGACTGCGCGCCTGGGTCGCGAAGTCAGCCCGCAGGATGCAAACGCGCAAGGCAACAACGAAGCCAACCGTGAGAACCGCAAGGCATATCAGGCTGAAATCGATGCCGTCGTGAAGGCCGACCTCAAGCAACTTTCCGAGTTCAAGGTTCATGTCGAAAACTTCGGACATACCATTTTCCTCGTCGTGGTGATTGTTACCGCAGCCGGTGTGATTGCAGGTATGCTGCTTGGTCTCTATATGGCTTCCAAGGAGCTGAGCGGTCCTATCCTCAAGCTGTCCGGCTCCATGAATGCCGTAGCGGAAGGTGATCTTGAGGCAGAGGTACCCTATCTTGGCCGCAAGGATGAAATCGGCGAGATGGCTGATGCCGTCCAGGTGTTCAAGCGCAACGGGCTGGAAGTCCGGCGGATGAATGCGCAGGAAGCCGCCATGCGTGCCAAGAGCGACGATCTGCAGGCTGGCATGGCCGAGGTCGTCAGCGCAGCAGCGGCCGGCGATTTTACCGCCCGCATCACCAAGGATTACGGCGACGACAACCTCAACCGCTTTGCGGCCAACATCAATTCGCTTCTGACCAGCGTCGACAACGGCGTGACGGAAACAGGACGGGTGATTGCAACGCTTGCAAATGGCGATCTGACGCAGACGATGAATGGCAGCTACCACGGCGTCTTCGCACAGCTGCAGTCGAATGTGAACGAGACGCTCTACAAGCTCAAGGGCACCATGTCCGAGGTTCGCGGAAGCACCGAGGGCATCAGCGGCAATGCCAACGAGCTTCGCTCTGCTGCTGATGATCTTTCCCGCCGCACCGAGCAGCAGGCTGCAGCACTGGAGCAAACCTCCGCCGCGCTTGACGAGATCACCGCTGTCGTCCGCAACTCAACCGACCGTGCGCAGGAAGCAAGCGTCATGGTCTCGGATACCAAGGAAAAGACGGCGCATTCCGCCAAGGTCGTGCGCGAAGCCGTTTCCGCCATGGGTCGTATCGAGCAGGCATCGCGCGAAATCAGCCAGATCATCAACGTCATCGATGAGATCGCTTTCCAGACCAATCTGCTGGCGCTGAATGCCGGCGTTGAGGCGGCGCGTGCCGGAGAGGCGGGCAAGGGCTTTGCGGTTGTTGCGCAGGAAGTTCGCGAACTGGCGCAACGTTCGGCCAACGCCGCCAAGGACATCAAGGCCTTGATCACCAAATCCGGCGAGGAAGTCGGCCATGGTGTGACACTGGTGCAGCGCACCGGCGAAGCCCTTGACGAAATCGAAAAGCGTGTGCTTGGCATCAACGACCACATCCACTCGATCGCAACGGCTGCAAAGGAGCAATCGACCGGCCTGCAGGAAGTCAACACGGCTATCAACCAGATGGACCAGGTGACGCAACGCAATGCCGCAATGGTCGAAGAGACGTCTGCTGCTACCCACAAGCTCAGCGCCGAAACGCAGAACCTGGTGGCGCTGGTTGGCCGCTTCAGGCTCGGCAACGATATGGCCGCCGCTCCGTCCTACGCGGCAGCACCTTCCAGACCGGCAGCCGCAACGTCGCGCTCTGCGCCCGTTTCGTCACCTGCCCGCAAGATGATGGGAAGCGTCGCCAAGGCCTTCAACGGCTCGGCAGCGGTTGCCCAGGTCAAGGATGACTGGCAGGAATTCTAAGCCTGTCAGGGCATGATCACCTCAGTTAACGCCGCCGCTTTTGGCGGCGTTTTCGTTCGTTCCGGCGCAAGAGTTTTCGTATCTCCTTGAAAATCTGGCCGAAGACCTCATTATAGCTTGGAATTCTGTCCCAGCGCCGATATGAAACCAGAGGCCCACGTATCAACAGGAACAGGCCTGGTGTTTTCGACAGTCATAAACAGGACCGATCGCGAGGATGCGGATCCGCAGAGCGAAGTGCCTGCCTTGACGAAGGGCTTGTCCGGCCGCCTGCTGCTGTTGACGGTGATCTTCGTGATGATCGCCGAAGTGCTGATCTTCGTCCCGTCCGTTGCGAATATGCGTCTCTCCTGGCTGCGCGACCGGCTGAACACGGCCGCAGCTGCCGGCGTGGTGATCGATGGCTTGCAGACGGAACTGCCCAGAAGCGTCCAGAACGATACGCTGCTGGCCACCGGCGCCAAGCTCATCGCCCTGAAGAAGGATGGGACATCCACGCTTCTCGCCGCCACCGAAGTGCCGCCGAGTGTAGACGACCAATACGACCTTTCCGACGTCTCGCAACTGGCCGCCGTGCGCGATGCTTTTTCCGTGCTCCTGTTTGGCGGCAACCGCGTCATCCGGGTGTTCGACGTCATCGGTGACAGCAACATGATCATCGAAATCGTCATCGGCGAGCATAAGCTCAGGGCCGCGATGATTGCCTATGCCGGAAATGTGCTGATGATTTCGGTCGCGCTGTCGCTGATCACCGCAAGTCTGATCTTCGTCTCCATCAATCGCATTCTGATCAGGCCCATACGAAGGCTGACGCTCGGTATGCAGGGATTTTCCGAGCAGCCGGACGATCCCGCGCGGGTGTTCAGGCCGGAGGATGGAAGCGATGAGCTGGCGGTGGCTGGCCGGCATCTGGCAGACATGCAGACGCAGCTGCAGAAAACGCTTCGGCAGCAGAAGAATCTGGCCGATCTGGGACTTGCCGTATCCAAGATCAATCATGACATGCGCAACATCCTGTCGTCGGCCCAACTCATGTCGGACAGGCTTGTGGATGTCGAAGATCCAATGGTGCGCAGTTTCGCGCCCAAGCTGCTTCGCACCATAGACCGGGCCGTGGGTTATACCAGCGAGGTTCTGGCCTACGGGCAGGCCACGGAGGGCGCGCCTAAAAGGCGAATGATCGACCTGGATGAGCTGGTGCAGGATGTGAAGGATATCCTGGCGATCGATCCTGCTGGCGGCATCAATTTCATCGATAACGTGCCTCCCGGCTTGCGGATCGATGCGGACAGCGAGCAGCTGTTCCGCGTGCTCTACAATCTCTGTCGCAACAGCGTTCAGGCGCTGCAGCAGGCAAGTGACGAGGACTTCCCCGACAAGCGGCTGACGATAGCCGCGCAGCGCAACGGCCAGGTCGTGAGCATCGTGATTGACGATAACGGTCCGGGTATGCCGCAAAAGGCCAGAGAAAACCTCTTCTCGGCGTTCCGCGGTTCGGCGCGCTCCGGCGGTACCGGGCTTGGCCTCGTCATCGCCCGGGAGCTCGTCCTGTCGCACAAGGGCACGATTGCGCTCGTCGAAAAGGCCGGGCTGGGCACGCAGTTTCGAATCGAGATCGCAGACCGCGCCGATCTCGATTCGTAAGCGCATCTGCAGGCGAAGTTAACCGCCGTCTTGTTGCCAGCGTTAAACAGCAGGTCTAACGGCCTTTTCCAATGCGTGCGGTTTCGCGGTCATTCGGAAAATTGGAAAAACCAACATTTTCAATGGTTTGTAAAATTCATTGCAGGAAAATGACAAATTTCCAGCAAAATCGCTTGCATTCAACATGAGGACGTTTTAGAGGATCGCCACGCCAACGGAACATGTTTCTGCGGCACGCACCCGTAGCTCAGCTGGATAGAGCACCAGACTACGAATCTGGGGGTCAGGAGTTCGAATCTCTTCGGGTGCGCCATTCCATCTCTTTGATGGATAACAATAATCTGACTTCATGATAAATTGGCCGCTGCTTTTGAGACATAAAGCTGCGTCAACTGCCGATGACGTCCGTCCCCCACCAAACATCCTTTACAGGCATCCGCCGGCTGGACAGCCTTGCTCTGACGCAATCGACGGATTGCCTCCATGGCAAAAGGGCAGAACAAAACTGAGGGGCGTGTTTTGGAGTCTATGCTCATGTGACGTACGAGCGCAGCGCTGCATCTTTCGATTTTCTTCACATGGCGAAAACTGGCTCAGCGGCGGTCAGTGACCCACTTTCGCAGCATAACCTTCTTGGCGCCAACAATGGCCCTGTCCAAGGGGGCGTCATAGCGTTGTCTTTTGAGAAGCCAGCCCCGAGCCGGCAATTGCGCTCTGTAGCGGACGGGTGACCATCCGATACAGGTGATTGATGACTTGGGGCTTTATCCTGCCCAAGTCAGGACAAAGCCGAGCTGCAGCGCGGTCTCAAGAGCATGTCTGTTCTTCAGGAGAGAGGCGTCCTCTCGCCGGCCTGATTTAATCATCGAACCGCATCCTCATTGCCAGGCGGGGTTCGCTTGGGTCCACTTCAAGACTGTTTGCGCTGGTGAAGGGAACGGTGGGATGTGGCGCGCTGATGACGCTGTATCGGCCGATCGGCATGTCGAACAGGATGTCCCCTGCTGGCAGTCCAAGTGCCGCCAGCTGCTGTTCGGTTTCCTGACGTGCGCTTTCGGGACGAATCGAAATGAAGACGACACGATGTCCTTCCGCGATCAGCTCCCGCGTTACGGAGACGGCCTCCTCGTTGGCTGCCACATCGGCAAAGCGGGGGGAAAAGTGCGCATTGCCTCTTTCCAGTATGAAGCCGTCGAGCAGGATGAAATAGCTGCCCTTTTGCTGCAGGTTCCGGCGCCACTCCTTCAATGTTCCCCAATCCTGATAATCGGTGACGCGGCAGGAGGAGAAGGGTTCGCCATCAAGGATCATGCCCGCGATGATGTCGGAGGTGTAGAGCTCGCGCTGCCAGGTGGCGCGTTCCTCTTTCAGCTTCTCATAAAGAGCGACATACTGGGCGGGGTTGCGAAAGAAATAACCGCCGACGGAGAAGAGATCGGAGATCACCTCCTTCTCGCGGATGGCCATGATAACCCCGGAATCGTCCGTCTTGATATAGCTCTTGTTGCGCGGATTGATGGCGTCAAAACTATTCAAGGATTCGCAGGCGACATAGTTGTATGGGCGATCAATATCCGACAGGGCAAAGCTGTTGTCGCTGTCCTTGACGAGGAAGGGCTCCGACAGTCCCGTGGCCTGCAAGGTGCGTGTGACCGTCTCCGGCTGGCTTGCCGTTGGTTCGTCCAGGACGACGATTTCCACCGCCTTGCCGAATGTCGCACGCAGACCCGCGCGCGCGTCATACTTCTCGTCGTGTTCCTTCAGGATCGTAATGATAAGATCGTCATGGTTGACGTCGAGCTTGCTGACGGCCTCTGCTATCATGGGGCGTCCATTGTTCGATGGCAGCGACCATTTCGGCGGCATGCCCGGGTAGCGCGAGGACCTTCCGCCGCAGGGAACGATGACTTTCATGCAATGGGAACCTTCTTTAATAGTCGATCTAAATCTGTTTTGCGAGCAACTGCTCTAGACGGTCGAGAACGAAGCTGCGGTCTTCGTGCGTCCTGGTATAGGGCAGTATCCGGGCAAGATGGACACAGAGGACGATCGGGAGTAACTCGGGTGAGTCCTTCAGGCGCCTGCTTGCAAGCGCGGCAAGTGCCTGGCGGAAGTAGGACACGACGCTGAGAGGCAGAGGTTCGGCCTTTCGCATGTACCATCCGGCCCGCAGATCCTGTTCGAGCTTGCCGACATCCGCGATCCAATGGCTGAGAAACGTATCCAGAAAATCGATGAACACGACGTCGCCTGCTTCAGTTACCACGATGTTCTCAAGCGTCAGGTCGCCGTGGCAGGCGGTTACGGCCAACTCTTCCGGTATCTTTGCATCTTCGAGGATGCCAATCAGGCCGAGCACAGCGTTTCGCGCCCGAACATCTTCCCGTGGAATGGCCGAGAGGATTTCGTGGCATTTCGTCAGTGAGTTCTGCCGTGGCGAAAAGAGCTGCTGCGGATTCTCCAGATTCGCAAAGCGCTCGATGGCCATCAGTAGCTTGTCGAGGAATCGTGCGATCGCAGGGAAGCTGGCCGTCCGCAGATAGCTGATGCCGTCGAGCCCCTTGATGTATTCCATGTCGAAATAGTAGAGCCCGTCGATGTAGCCTTCATCGAGTATTCTTGGAGTTGTCGCGCAACCGATCAACTGACTGGCCGTGAGCCGCTGCTTGATGGCCTGCGCCTGGAGCCTGGAATTTCCGCTGGCCGTGCCGGAAATCTTGCGGATAAAGGCAGGGCTGCCCCCTTCGCGAATGAGCAGAATCCTTGCCCCCGAGAAGCCGGACAGTTCAATTTCTGTCCGCGGTAGCTGGAGGTCGTGCCGCAGCGCGTTGCTGGAATTCATCGAGAGCATCAGGCCACCCGTGTTACGCTGTGATCAAGCTCGGTGCGCCATGCTGGCAGTGTTTTCCGGACGTCGAAAACCTGCATTCCGGCGGCCCTGGCTGCGGCCACGCCATCATCCATGTCCTCGAATACGAGGCATTCTTCTGGAACTGCGCCAAGAGCGCGCGCACCCTTCAGGTACCCTTCCGGATCGGGCTTGCCCTTCTGGACATCGTCACCGGTAATGACCACTTGAAAAACGGAGCTCCAGCCCATTGAGGCGAGGGTGGTCTCGACGCTTTTGCGTGAGCCGGAGGAGACAAGTCCAATCGGAAACGTGGCCGCGAGTGCCGGAAGCAGCATGGCGCAGGGGAGCCTGGATGGCGGGCTTTCCGAAAAAAGCTGCTCTGCCCTTGCTACCTTGCGACGATGGATTTCCTCCACCGGGAGGGCGCAAACGTTCCCCGCCAGAAGACGCGGGATCGTCTCTCTGGCAGCGCCACCCGATGCAGCCATGAAGGTTGTGAAGGAGAGAGAGATGCCAAGGTCGGCAAGAACGTCCCTATATGCCTGGAAATGCAGAGGCATGGTGTCGACAAGTGTCCCATCGAGGTCAAAGAGCATTGCCCTCGGCATCGAGCCACCGATCGGCTGAAAATGGTCACTCGACATTTCTAGGTTGCCTCCTGGGTATTCTTCTAGGCTAGGGTTAAATATCGAACCTTGCATGGGGCTTGTTGATGCACCCCTGAGCGGTGGGACAGAGAGAGATTTCGGCGTCACCGTTCAACAGCTTGCGGCATGATCGTTGTCGCGAAGCTTCATGTGGATGAAGAGCAGCGTGACCCGAACCCGAAGGTGGCACGGGGTCGTTCGTGACGCCTTCGACAAGGGACAGGGCGCCGCAGCGGCGCCCTGTCACTCTCAGGCGCGGATTTCCGGAATGAAGACCGTATCACCGCTGCTGTGCTGGGCAATATGTGGCCGATTGTGAATTTCGTAGAGCGGATTTCTACACTCGGGATTGCCAAACATCGTATTGGAATCCCAATATCCGTCTTCTATGAACCTGAGGTCGTTGTGCATGATCCGCAGGTGATAATACAGAAGATGCAGGTGCTTGCGGCCGGACAGCTGGCTCATGATGAGGCTGTCGTAGAAGGGTGACATGGCATTCTTGCCGACGACGTGGACGGCGTCGCCGACGCGGAAGTGGTCACGCCAGTGGTTGCGATACTCGCGCCAGGGGAAGTATATCGCATTCTCGTCAAGCTGCACGTCCCAGGCATCGAAGCTTTTCTTGAATTCGAGATCGAAGCGCGAGACGATGAGCACATCGGTTTTGCCATGTTCGAAAACACGGCGCACACCGGCCTTGTAGGTTTCGGCCTGCGTGCTGCCTGCCGCGTCCAGCAGGATGGTTTCGCATTTTCCGATTTTTGCCTGAATTTCTGCAAGTGCCGGGCTGTCGTAGGTCGCAAGGTAAATATTGGCCTCGGGATCCTTCCTGCGAACAGGGTCGATCAGCTTTTCAATCAATGAATCAATGTTGTTTCGAGCGTCCATGGATAACCCGAAGCGGTCAGCTTCGAGGAAGTTGTTACCTCTTATAAGTATAGAGAGTCTCATTTCACTTTTCTCCGAAATAATAATGCGACCTCTGCAATCGTTCCTGACGCTCTTCGATGAGGTGCTTGAGATCGCATCACGTCTATTTGACGTAGCAGTCGCCAAGCTTGCCTTTTGTTTGGTGACGCATCGGCGGGAGCGCTAGGTTGAGGCGCCTGCGTCACACATCACCGGAAAGGCACGCCGGACCCGGGCCAGAAGGCTGGCTAACGACAAGTCCTTCTGCGATAAGCATGGCTTGAGTTTGCATGGCGAAGGGACAGGCTGAGTGTCCCGGTGGCTTTTGCGGGGAGTATCTGGAATGGCCGCAAGGCTCGTAGCAATCGTGACCATGTTGGCCATCTTGGCAGGCTGCGGCGGAAGGCCTATCGGTGTGATGACACCGACCGGTCAGTTGATGCAGGGGACTTCGCCGGTCAATCTTCTGGTCGCAACCACGCGCGCGCCTTCCGATGACAAGGCCATTCTGTTCGGCGGGGAACGCGGAACGGGGCTGAAGGTCGATGCCATCACCGTGTCCATTCCGCCCGCAGCAAACCGCACCGTCGGCCAGGTGCAGTGGCCGAAGAAACTGCCTGCCGATCCGCTGAAGAATTTCACCACGGTTTCCGTCGAGCCCATTACCAGCGAAGCGGAAAGTCGCAGCTGGATCAAGAGCCATAGCTTCAAGAGCAAGCGGGTGCTGGTTTTCGTCCACGGCTTCAACAACCGCTACGAGGAATCGGTCTATCGCTTTGCGCAGATCGTTCACGATTCCGGCTCCGATGTGATGCCGGTTGTCTTTACATGGCCATCGCGCGCCAGCGTGTTCGATTATAATTACGACAAGGAAAGCACCAATTATTCTCGCGATGCGCTGGAAGAAACGCTGACGCGGCTGGCCAAGGATGGCTCTGTCAACGACGTCACCATCATGGCGCATTCCATGGGCACCTGGCTTGCGGTGGAGGCTCTGCGCCAGATGGCGATCCGCCATGGCCGCGTCTATCCCAAGATCAACAATGTCATTCTGGCCGCACCCGATCTCGATGTGGATGTGTTCGCCCGCCAATATGCAAGCCTTGGCAAGGAGAGGCCGAAATTCACGCTCTTCGTCTCGCAGGATGACAGGGCGCTCAGCCTTTCGCGCCGCATTTCCGGCAATGTCGACCGCCTCGGCCAGATCGACCCTTCCGCAGAGCCCTATCGCTGCCAGCTGGAAAGCGCCGGTATCACAGTTCTTGACCTGACCAAGCTGAAGTCCGGAGACAATCTCAACCACGGCAAGTTCGCCGAGAGCCCCGAGGTCGTGCGCCTTATCGGCGACCGGCTGATTGCCGGGCAGACGGTGACGGATTCGGACGTGGGCCTTGGCGAAGCCATCGGCGCGGTTGGCATCGGTGCGGCACAGACGGTCGGCACTGCGGCAAGCGTTGTCGTCAGCGCGCCAATTGCCGTGTTCGATCCCCGCACCCGCGAAAACTACGGGCGGCAGGTGGAGCGCCTTGGCCGCTCCGTTGGCAATACCGTCGGTTCGGTTGGAGACACCGCAACCAGCGTCGTTGATCCTCAAGCGCTGGGAACCGGTTCT
The DNA here is from genome assembly GCF_030209845.1 of Agrobacterium sp. fls2-241-TYG-188a. Taxonomy (NCBI): domain Bacteria; kingdom Pseudomonadati; phylum Pseudomonadota; class Alphaproteobacteria; order Hyphomicrobiales; family Rhizobiaceae; genus Agrobacterium; species Agrobacterium sp. fls2-241-TYG-188a. The sequence continues at coordinate 21,276 of NZ_JARVRD010000002.1, forward strand.
GGCGGCGGCACGGACTGCACGGTGGCCGGTAACCGCGGGAAATCAGAATGCCGGGATCGCTAGAGCTGAATATACAAACAGTATTTTATCGGATATGACCGGCCTCATATAATCCCCTTTCCGGAGTGGCCCCCATGCGGTTCAAACGTACCCTTCAGCTTCTCGATGTCCATTGCGAAGGTGAAATCGGGCGTGTGGCCACCGGCGGCGTTCCGAAAATTCCGGGCAGTACGGTGGCCGAACAGCTGAATTGGCTCAACACCGATCCAAAGGGCGAGGAGCTCCGGCGCTTCCTGACGCTGGAGCCGCGCGGCGCGCCCATCGGCTCCGTTAACCTTCTGCTGCCGCCCAAGCACCCGGATGCGGATGCCGCTTTCGTCATTCTCCAGCCGGATCAGGCACATGCGAGCTCCGGCTCCAACTCCATCTGTGCCACGACGGCGCTTCTGGAAAGCGGCATGGTGGAGATGAAGGAGCCGGAAACCATCGTCATGCTGGAAACGGCGGCCGGTCTGGTCAAGGCCACCGCCACCTGCCGCGATGGGCGCTGCGAAAAGGTGAAACTCACCATGGTGCCATCCTTCGTGCATGAGCTGGACGTGGAGATCGACACGCCGGACTGGGGTCGCATCCGCATGGATATCGCCTATGGCGGCATCTTCTATGCCCTCGTTGACGTGGGCCAGATTGGGCTGACCATCGACAAGGCCAATGCGGCAAAGCTGGTGGCGGCGGGCATGGTGCTGAAGGATATCGTCAACCGCGAAATTCCTGTCGCGCACCCGGAAATCCCGGCCATCTCGGGCGTCGCCTATGTCATGTTCCGCGATACCGAGACCGATGGCACCATCCGCACATGCACCACCATGTGGCCGGGCCGGGCGGATCGCTCGCCCTGCGGCACGGGCAATTCCGCCAATCTCGCCACGCTGCATGCGCGCGGCAAGGTCAAGGTTGGCGATAGCTACACCTCCCGCTCCATTATCGGCACGCAGTTCGAGGTGGGGTTGTCAGCCGTGACCGAGGTGGCTGGCAAGGCAGCGGTCATTCCCACCATTGCCGGGCGCGGCTTTACCTTCGGCATGCATCAGGTCTGGCTTGATCCCAATGATCCGCTGGCGGATGGTTTTGCCATGACGGATGTTTGGGGTCCGCAGGCGGGCGCGATCTAGAGCGCTTCCTTGTTAAATGGAAGCGATTCTGTTGGTTCAAACGGGATCGACTGATTGTCCGGATGGCGCGTGCCGTAGCCTCAGCATACGGCCAAGCCATCCGGGCAAGCAGACGGGCCGTTTCAACCAACCCGCAGGGCCGGGCATATTTCCGCCAGGGCAAAGGCGATTGGCTCGACCGTACCTTTGGGTATGCCCTTCGCCAATCGCCTTTGCCCTGACGAAAATCTGTTCCAGCAGAACGCTTCCATTTAACAAGGAAGCGATTTGACGCCAGCTTTTGCGCTGAAAAAGTGGTTTTTGGCGCTGTCTTCTCGCGCAGAATGGTGTTAAACGGGCGCAATTCCAGCAAGCTCCGAGGCTAAAACGATGAAGTCGATCACCCTTCGCCGCCCTGATGACTGGCACCTACATTTGCGCGATGGTGCGATGCTGGAAGGCGTGATTGGCGATACCAGCCGCCATTTCGCCCGCGCCATCATCATGCCGAACCTCGTTCCGCCTGTTGTCACGACAGCAGATGCCATCGCCTATAAGGAGCGCATCACCAAGGCTATTCCCGCAGGTGACCGCTTCCAGCCGCTGATGACGCTGTATCTGACTGAGCATACCAGCGCCGATGATGTGGAACAGGGCAAGACGAGCGGCCTCATCCATGCGGTCAAGCTTTACCCTGCCGGTGCCACCACCAATTCCCACGGTGGCGTCAGGGATATGGACAAGGCCATGCCGGTGCTGGAGCGCATGGCCAAGATTGGCCTGCCGCTTTGCGTTCATGGTGAAGTTACGACGCCTGAAGTCGATATTTTCGACCGCGAGAAGGTCTTTATCGAGACGGTTCTGGAGCCGCTGCGAAAGCGCCTGCCCGAGTTGAAGGTGACGATGGAGCATGTGACGACACAAGACGGCGTGGATTACATCAAGTCATCCAAGGCCAATCTGGCAGGCACCATCACCACCCATCACCTCATCATCAACCGCAACGCCATTCTGGTGGGCGGTATCAAGCCGCATTATTACTGCCTGCCGGTTGCCAAGCGCGAAGAACACCGTTTGGCGCTGCGCGCTGCCGCGACTTCAGGCGACAGCAGATTTTTCCTCGGCACGGATTCGGCCCCGCATGTGGACCCGTTGAAGGAATGCGCCTGTGGTTGCGCGGGCATCTACACCTCCATCAACACCATGAGCTGCCTTGCCCATGTCTTCGAGCAGGACAATGCGCTGGATAGACTGGAAGCCTTCACCTCGCTCAGCGGCCCCGCCTGGTATGGCCTTGCGCCGAACGAGGACACCATCACGCTCATCAAGCGCGATGAGCCGGTCAGCTTCCCGGAGAAGATCGAGACGGGTGCAGGCCCGGTTACGGTGTTTGACCCCATGTTCCCGTTGCATTGGGATGTCGCCTGAATTTTTCAAATCACTGCCGGTTCGTCCGGCAGTTTTTCTATGTAGCACCCGGATCAAAGAGGAAACGCCCGATGTCCACATTCACATTCACGGATCGCGCCCTGGTGGCAGAACTTGTCGCGAAGATGCTGTGGGAGATCAAGGCGGTTCATTTCAATTCCGAAAGCCCCTATACCTTCGCATCGGGCATGAAGAGCCCCGTCTATATCGACATGCGCAAGCTGATTTCCTATCCGCGCATTCGCTCCACCGTCATGGATTTCGCTGCGGCGAAAATCGTCGCTGATGCCGGTTTTGAAAAGTTCGATTGCGTGGCCGGTGGCGAAACCGCAGGCATTCCCTTCGCAGCCTTCCTGGCAGAACGCCTTGGTTTGCCGATGATATACTGCCGCAAGAAGCCCAAGGGCCATGGCCGCAATGCGCAGATTGAGGGCCACATGCCTGAAGGCGCGCGCGTGCTTGTGATCGAAGATCTGACGACCGCTGGCGGCTCGATGTTCACCTTCATCGATGCCATCCGCGCAGCGGGTGGTATTGTCGATCACGGTATCGCACTGTTCTATTACGGTATCTTCCCGGAGGCAGAGGCCCGCTTTGCCAACGGAAATGTGAAGCTGCATTACCTGAGCACATGGCGCAATGTTCTGGCCGTTGCCCGCTCCGAAAAGCTGTTCGATGACAAGACCCTGTCGGAAGTCGAAGCCTTCCTTGACAATCCGCTGCCATGGTCTGCCGCACGCGGCGGGGTCAGCGAATTGCCGCAATCCTGATCTTGGTTAGGCATGGAATTTTCGATTGGTAGACATCTGGCCAATTCAGGCGAAGTTGTTTAAATCGATTTAGTTTTTGATACGGAGGAGAACCGGATGATCCTGTGTTGTGGTGAAGCCCTGATCGACATGCTGCCGCGTGAAACCACGAAAGGCGAAGCCGGTTTTGCGCCCTATGCGGGCGGCGCGGTCTTCAACACGGCGATTGCGCTAGGTCGTCTCGGCGTTCCCTCCGCCTTCTTCTGCGGCATCGCCGATGACATGATGGGCGAGATCCTGAAAGATACGTTGAAGGCCAGCAATGTCGATTACAGCCTCTGCGCCTTCTCGCACCGCCCCTCCACCATCGCCTTCGTGAAACTGGTCGATGGTCACGCAACCTACGCCTTTTACGATGAAGGTACGGCGCTGCGGATGCTGTCTGAAAGCGATCTGCCCAATATCGGAGCCGATTGCGAAGCCATGCATTTCGGCGCGATAAGCCTCATTCCTGAGCCCTGCGGCGGCACCTATGAGGCGCTTCTGATGCGCGAACACGACAAGCGCGTCATCTCGCTCGACCCCAACATCCGCCCCGGTTTCATCAAGGACAAGCAGAAGCATCTTGAGCGCATCAACCGCATGGCCGCCAAGTCCGATATCGTGAAGTTCTCGGATGAGGATCTGGCATGGTTCGGTCTGGAAGGCGATGAAGACACGCTCGCCCGCCACTGGCTTCACCACGGCGCCAAGCTCGTTGTCGTCACCCGCGGCGCAGAAGGCGCGGTCGGCTACACGTCGAACCTTCGCGTGGAAGTGCCGAGCGAGCGCGTCGATGTCGTCGACACCGTTGGCGCAGGCGACACCTTCGACGCCGGCATCCTCGCCTCGCTGAAACTGCAGGGCCTGCTCACCAAGCCACAAGTCGCGGCGCTGACCGAAGAGCAGATTGCCAAGGCACTAACGCTCGGCGCAAAAGCTGCTGCCGTGACGGTGTCACGTGCGGGGGCGAACCCGCCATGGGCGAATGAGATCGGCTTGTAAGCTGAAATCCGGAAACGCTCTAAATGCTGTTTTGCCGCAGGTTGAGCATTTCTGATGCCATCCAGCTGCAAAATTGTCGGGCCACTTTTGCTTGCGACAAACGCTGGTAACGATATGATCCTATTTCGATAGGCTGGTATCCGGGCAAGGCTACCAGTGCGCCGGATCGTGTTTCTCTATCGGTCAGTATCGGCGGGGAAAGCGCGATGCCAAGCCCGGCAATGCACGCATGCAGAGCTGCATCGTCCGTATCAAATTCATGGACGAAAGTCAGGTCCGTCAGAGGAAGTCCAACTTTTTCGCACCAAAGCTTCCAATCCCAGTTACCAGCCGCGCATTGAAGCGCGGGCACGTCCGTAATTGGGATATTGCCGCTTTCGCCGTGTTTTTCCAGCAGCCTTGGAGAGATGACAGGACGACTTATGTCGGCTTCGAGCAACTCCCAGCCTTCTGCCGACTGACCTGCCCGAAAGTAGCGAATGACGACATCGCAAACCGGCTGCACCCCTAAAGCTGGCGCCGAAACAGTTTCCACCCGGACGCGGACTTGCGGGTAAATGGCGCGAAACCGATCCAACGATGGTATGAGCCAGCGCAATGCAAGTGAGGTGGATGCCTGGACGGTAAGTTCGGCCTCATGTCGATAATGCGCTTCGACCGACCGCTCGATCACAGCCACTGCCGGTGCCACCTCCTGATAAAAACGCTCTCCAGCATTGGTCAGGGTAACGGAGTTATTGCCCCGGCGGAAAAAGCTGACGCCAAGTTCATCCTCAAGCTTTTTCAGTTGGTGGCTCACCGCGCTTGAGGTCACATTGAGTTCCAGGCCAGCTGCGGTCAGGCTTCCGGTGCGTGCAACCGTCACAAACATTCGGATGGCATTGAGCGAAATACGGCGCTTTTTCTGCATGAGATTTTCTCATTCACCCCTAGATCTACTCGTTTGCTGGTGATGCGAACATCAATCATAAAGTGCAGATTAGCTGAATGGAAGCACGATGAAATCAAGCCAGTCTCTGATCAACGCCAAAGCCATCGCCTGGGTCACTGCCGGGACAGCATTATTTTCCTTAATCTTTTCATCCGGAAAATTTGCTGACGGAATGGCGAGCACCCCGCAAATTCTGTTCTTTCGCTATATCGGCGGTTTGGCAACCTTGCTGCTCATCGTCTGGCTGCGACGAGAAAGAGTATCTGCCTATCGTAGCCCCCGCCCCCTGTCCCATTTCATGCGCGCAGTCTTCGGCGCCTCGGGCGGTGGCGCGTTGATCTATGCATCTGCCAACATGCCGATCGTGGATGCCACGGCTATAGGCCTGCTCTACGTCGTCTTCGTTATCCCGCTCGGCGTTCTGGTTCTGAAAGAGCGGGTCAACTGGCTGCATCTGGCCGCAATCGCTATTTGTTGCACCGGCGCAGCGACGGTAATGGCATCGCGTGGCGCATTCACGCAATTTCACTCGGCGTATATTTTTCCTGCGGGTATAGCGGTTCTCGGTGCCGCGCTGCTGGCAGTGGAAGGTTTGATGATCAAGGTGCTTTCGCATTCTGATCGAGCGATGACGGTGCTGCTTCATGTCAACATGTTCGGAATCCTGCTGATGGCCGCTCCTGCTATCATCCAATGGGCGCCCCTCTCTTTGAAAGGGGTTTTATCCTGTTTCCTTCTCGGTCCTCTTGCGGTATCCGCACAATATTGCATCGTCCAAGGATACCGCCTTGCACCGCTGACAATTGTAGGTCCCGTCGACTACACTTGGCTGATCTTTGCGGGACTTATCGGTTTTCAGTTTTTTGGTGAGCAACCGACATCAGGCGTGATAGCGGGTTGCGCGATTATCACGGCAGGCGGCATCATGCTCGCCCTCATCAAATCACCCTCAAGCGAGGTGGAATGCATGACGCCGACGTCTTCGCAGTCCTGAGACTGGGGCTCGCGCCACCAATGACGACACGCATCAAGGGGATGAACCTATCGCGCCACTTTTCCCAATTTCTTCGCTCGACAAACTTGGCTCTGCCTTTCTTCGGCCAAAACACTCTCCCTATAAGCAACCATGGAAATCCTTAAGACCTACATCCCTGAAGACATCGCTTCGATTCTTATGATGGCCGTTTTTGCGGTCATCGCCATCTGGTTGGTGATGTTCGTCGTGCGCAAGCTGATCGGGATTGCGCTGGTGGCCGCTGTCGTCATCGGCGGGTTTATGGTCTGGCAGAACCCATCCATGCTGTTGACCGCGCAGGACACTGCCACGCGTTATTATGAACAGTGGCATGATGGCGGCATATCCAACGGAGACCAGCAGCGCTAGTCATCACTTCGATTGCATAATGCTTAGCCAGTTTGCGACGGGACTGGAAAAGCGGTTGATCGCCTTTGCAACCCATGGTAGTTTAGCTGGGATGTATTCAAAATGGATTTTTGCGCCGATCCTCGCGCTGTTCATGGCTTTTTCCGCATGGGGAGCAGAGACATTTGTTCAGCACGAAGACCCATCTGCCGTTTGTCACAATAAGGATGTGATCCTCTCCATTTGGCAAGGTCAGAGCCTGATCCTATCAGTGGACTACAACCGCAAACCTGCCGTGTTGACGGTTGACGGAAGACGTTGGCTCAAACTTTCTTCCAACATTCAGACATCCATTGCATTTTCCGCATATTGCCGTCTCGAAGCAACAGATGGCGTCGGCACTTTGGAAGTCCGTGACCAGGGAGAACGGCTTTTCGGCACGGTCAGCAGAGGGCGATGGCAAAATCGACTGACCGGGGAGACACTAGGTAAGCCCTAGGAATGCTTTTTCAGTTCGGCGATGTCGCCACTATTGAGTGCTTCGAGATTGGCTTCGATCTTACGGAGAGGCCAGTCCCACCAGGCGATGCTTAGCAGGTCTTCAATCACCTCTTGCGAATACCGCATGCGGATAATCCCGGCGGGGTTTCCTCCGACAATTGCATAAGGCGGCACGTTGCGGGTGACCACCGATGCGGCGGCGATGATGGCGCCGCTGCCGATATGGACCCCCGGCATGATGGCCGCGTTCTGGCCGATCCACACATCGTGATCCACAATCGTGTCTTTGAAGGGCAAATCCTTGTATCCGAATGTCTCCGGTTTGAAGATGCGAAACGGATAGGTGGTGAAGCCAGTCATGGGGTGGTTGGCAGAGCTCGTGATGAAGTAGCTGCCTCTGGCGATCTGCACGAATTTGCCGATGACCAACCGCTCCCGGACGTCATGACCAAGGAAGGGTGCCAGAATAGCAACCGTGTCCTCAAGCTTTCCTGAGTGTGTGTAATAGCTGAACTCACCGACCTCCATCCGCGGATGATCGATGACATTCTTGAGATAGACGGTTTCATCATAGACCCGCCCATCGGGGAGGGTAATGGGGTGAATAGCGGTCGCATCGAGAAGCGGCATCTGGCGAAGACCTGATAAAGATGAGGTTTCGCCAAGGCTAGGCGCTTCTTTTTGCTTTATCCACCTGCCGGGACGGATCGATCTCATGAATTGTTTTGATCCGTAAACGAGCGGCGATTTGCTCAAGCCATGCCCGGTTACTCTATAAACGAAATTTCTAATGAATCGCCCGGGCGAGCAATTCCGTTCGTTGATGTTGTGGACAAGAAGCAGAGAATAGAACCTTCTCATCATTTCCACGTTAGACGGTAGCCATCGTCTTTTCGTTTTCACGGAATTCAAAATGTCAGCTCAATCCACCACAAGGGCGCCCAAGCCCTTTTACGCGTCTTTCGGTTTTCAGGTCTTTGCGGCGATGGTCGTCGGCCTTGTGCTCGGCTACATCGCCCGGCAGATGGGTGCCACGGAGGCGGGGCCGAACTGGCTGGTTCAGACGCTGGCCACCATCGGCACCATCTTCGTGCAGCTTCTGCGCGCCCTAGTGCCGCTGCTGATCTTTACCGCCATTGTTGCCTCCATCGCCAATCTGCGGGAGTTGAACAATGCAGCGCGGCTTGTGTGGCAGACGCTGTTGTGGTTTGCGATTACGGCTTTGATTGCGGTGCTCATCGGTATCGCCCTTGGCCTCCTCATCCAGCCCGGCATAAATTCCGGCGTTGCGGCCACGGCGGCTGCGGCACCATCCAGCACCGGTTCCTGGCTTGATTTTCTCAAAGGGCTGATCCCGGCCAACCTGCTTGGCCTTCAGGCATCGACCAAGGTCACTCCGGGTGGTGCGACCACTGCGCTGAACTTCAATGTGCTGCAGATACTGGTCATTTCCATTGCCGTCGGTATCGCTGCCTTGCAGGTGGGTGAGAAGGCTGAGCCGTTTCTGGCGTTCAACCGCTCGCTTCTGGCCATCACCCGCAAGATCCTCTGGTGGGTCATTCGTCTGACGCCCATCGGCACGATTGGTCTTCTGGGCAATGCTGTTGCCGTCTATGGCTGGGAAGCTTTGGCTTCGCTCGGCTGGTACTCGGCAGCGATCTATATCGGTCTCGCCATCGTTCTCTTCGTGGTCTATCCCGTTATTCTTACCGCAAACGGTCTGAACCCGATCCGCTTTTTCTCCGGCGCATGGCCTGCCATCCAGCTTGCTTTTGTTTCGCGCTCATCGATCGGCACCTTGCCGTTGACGGAGCAGGTCACGGAACGCAATCTCGGTGTGCCCCGTGAATATGCGGCCTTTGCCGTGCCGCTGGGTGCTACGACGAAGATGGACGGCTGCGCTGCCATCTATCCGGCAATCTCGGCCATTTTCGTAGCCCAGTTCTACGGCGTGCCGCTCGGCATTCAGGAGTATGTGCTGATCGCTTTTGTCTCGGTTCTGGGCTCTGCGGCAACGGCGGGTCTGACGGGCGCGACGGTGATGCTGACACTGACGCTGTCTACGCTCGGCCTGCCACTGCAAGGCGTCGGCCTGTTGCTGGCGGTTGACCCGATCCTTGATATGGGTCGCACGGCGGTCAATGTGGCCGGTCAGGCGCTGATCCCCACCATCGTCGCCAAGCGTCAGGGCATTCTCGATCAGGCCGCCTATGACCGTCAGGAAGGGATTGATGCGCTCGACCCTACCATGGCGCCTGCTGAGTAAGGCTGTTTCCCTGCGTCAACCCGGACTCGGTCCGGGGTGCGTTGCGACCAAGTGCTTGATGAAAGGACTCTTACGCGCCGCAGACGCGGCGCTGCTGGATTCCGGCTCAAGGCCGGAATGACGGAGGGGAAGTCGTCGGCTTGAGCGGATGGTCTGCATAAAAAACCCGCCGGGAGACCGGCGGGTTTTGTCGTTTTATGGGGGGTGATTGGTTACTTCGCCAGACCCGAGAGTGCCTTGACCAGACCCTGCGTCGAGCTGTCGTGGTCTTCGGCGCTTTCCTTGCCTTCCACGACAGGCAGAAGGCCGGTTGCCAGTTCCTTGCCCAATTCCACGCCCCACTGGTCAAAGGAATTGATGCGGAACAGGACGCCTTCCACGAAGACGCGGTGTTCGTAAAGCGCAATCAGGCGGCCAAGCGCAAAGGGCGTGAGCTTGTCATAGACGAATGTGATGGACGGGCGGTTGCCGGTGAAGACGCGGTGTGGAGCGATGAAGTCGGCTTTTTTGTCGTCCATGCCCTTGGACGTCAGCTGCTCCTTGGCTTCGGAGAGGGTGCGGCCCTTCATCAGCGCTTCGGATTGCGCAAGGCAATTTGCGATGAGCAGCTGGTGCTGGTGGCGCAGATCAGGCTCGAAGCCATTGGCGGCAATCATGAATTCGGCAGGGATGACGCTCGTGCCCTGATGGATGAGCTGGTAGAAGGCGTGCTGACCGTTGGTGCCGGGCTCACCCCAAACGACAGGGCCGGACTGGCCTTCGACCGGCGTGCCGTCAATGGTGACGCCCTTGCCGTTGGATTCCATGTCGAGCTGCTGGAGATAGGCGGGGAAGCGCGACAGGCGCTGGTCATAGGGCAGGATGGCGCGGGTTGGGTAGTCCAGCACATTGCGGTGGTAAAAGCCGATGAGGCCGAGCAGCATGGGCAGGTTCTGGCGCACCGGCGCTTCCCGGAAATGCGTATCCATGGCGTGCGCGCCATCCAGGAACTTGCCGAAATTTTCAGGGCCGATGGCAATCATCAGCGGCAGGCCGATGGCCGACCAGATGGAGTAGCGACCGCCGACCCAATCCCAGAAACCGAACACACGGTCGCTATTGATGCCGAATTTGGCCACCTTGTCGAGCGCGGTGGAAACGGCGCAGAAGTGGTGGCCGACGGCGTCTTCGCCCAGCTTGTCGGCAATGAATGCGCGTGCCGTGGCGGCATTGGTCATCGTCTCGATGGTGGTAAAGGTCTTGGAGGCGATGATGAAGAGCGATGTTTCCGGGTCGATCTGCTTCAGCGTATCGGCAATATGAGCGGCATCGATATTGGAAACGAAGTGCGCGCGTGGGCCATCATGGAAAGGTGCAAGCGCCAGCGTTGCCATGACCGGGCCAAGGTCGGAACCGCCAATGCCGATATTGACGACATCGGTGATTTTCTTGCCGGTCGCGCCCTTCAGCGCGCCGGAGCGAATGGCATCGGCAAACTTGCCCATGGCGGCAAGCACGCCGTTCACGTCAGGCATCACATCCTTGCCATCGACCAGCACGGGCGTGTTCGACCGGTTGCGCAGTGCCGTGTGCAGAACGGCGCGGCCTTCGGTGAAGTTGATCTCCTTGCCAGAGAACATCTCGTCGCGCTTCGTCTCGACGCCACCTTCGAGGGCGAGCTTTTCGAGAAGCGCCAACACCTCGTCATTCACGGCGCATTTGGAGTAATCCATCAACAAATCGTCGAAGCGCACGCTGAATTGCTCGAACCGATTGGCGTTGGCGGCAAAAGCGGCGCGAAGATCGGTGGCTGCGGTCTTGGCAGCGGTGGATTTCAGATTTTCGACGATAGCCTGCATGGAATACTCCTCATGCTCCGGGAAAGGATGAGGAAACTATTCTTTTTCATCAGGCTAAATCAAGGCGCGATCGACTAAATCGATTGAAATATTATGAAGCGCACCAATCAGTTAGCCAGCTTTCGAAGTTCACGCCGCAGGATCTTGCCGACATTGGTCTTCGGAAGTTCTGTCAGAAACGCAATGTGCTTCGGCCGCTTGTAGTTGGTCAGGCTCTTGGCGCAGAATTCGCGCAAATCCTCGGCGGTCAGGTCAGGGTCTTTCTTGACCACATAGAGCTTCACGGCCTCGCCGGAATGGTCGTCCGGCACGCCAACGGCAGCGCATTCCTGCACGCCGGGATGGGCTGCCGCCACTTCCTCGATTTCATTGGGATAGACGTTGAAGCCGGAAACCAGGATCATGTCCTTCTTGCGGTCAACGATCTTGGTATAGCCGCGCTCATCCATGAAGCCCATGTCGCCGGAACGGAAGAAACCATCCGGCGTCATCACCTTGGCCGTTTCATCCGGGCGCTGCCAGTAGCCCGGCATGACCTGTGGGCCGCGGATACAGATTTCGCCGACTTCGCCAAGCGGCAGGCTGTTGCCGTCATCATCGCGGATGTCGACATCCGTGGATGGCACGGGAAGCCCGATCGTGCCGCTGAAATCGGACTGGCCAAGCGGGTTGACGGTGGCAACGGGCGAGGTTTCGGAAAGTCCATAGCCTTCACAGATATGGGTGCCTGTAACGGCGGCCCAGCGTTCGGCAACAGGCCGCTGCACCGACATGCCGCCACCCATGACCAGCACCAGCGAAGACAGGTCCAGCTTCGCGAAATCCTTGTTGTTCAACAGCGCGTTGAATAGGGTGTTGATGGCTGGAAAGACATGCGGCGTGTAGTTGGAAAGCTCCTTGACGAAGCCGGGAATATCGCGCGGATTTGCGATCAGCAGGTTGTGACCGCCAAGCGCGATGCCCATCAGCGAATTCACCGTCAGCGCAAAAATATGGTAGAGCGGCAAGGCGCAGACGAAGTTCATCACCTCTGGCCGCTTCTTGTTAAGGAACACCGCGTCCATCCAGAGCGAAATCTGCGCCTTGTTTGCAAGCAGGTTCGCGTGGGTCAGAATGGCGCCCTTGGAGATGCCCGTGGTTCCGCCGGTATATTGCAGGAAGGCGATATCGTCGCGCATGATTGGCGCCGTCTTCAGGTCCATCTGCCGGGATTGCGACAGAACCTGTTTAAAGCCGACAGCCTTGGGCAGATCGTAGGCCGGCACCATTTTCTTGACCTTGCGCACCACGAAATTGACGACGTGGCCCTTCAGGCCCAGGAGGTCTCCCATCGTCGTGACGATGACATGCTCAACATCGGTTTTGGACAGGGCCTGTTGGACGACATGCGCGAAATTTTCCAGCACGAACAGGGCTTTTGCGCCTGAATCCTTGAGCTGATGCTCCAATTCGCGGGGCGTATAAAGCGGGTTGACGTTGACCACCGTCATGCCTGCTCTGAGGATCGCATAGGTCGCCACCGGGTTCTGCAGGATGTTGGGCATCATGACCGCAACCCGGTCGCCCTTCTTCAGGCCCAGACTTTGCAGCCATGCGCCCACGCGTCGTGTCAGCTCCTCCAGGTGCCTGTAGGTCAGCGATTTGCCCATGGAGGAAAACGCCTTGCGCTCGGCATAGCGCTCGCAATTCTTCTCCACGAGTTCAGCCAGGGAATTGTAACCCAGATCGGGAAGCTCGGCGGGAACGCCTGGAGGATAGGAAGCAAGCCATGGCTTTTCACGGCTATGCGTTTGCTGATGGCCCAGATTCGTATTGCTCATGAAATTCCTCCCCATGCTGGCATTCGCAAGCACTGCTGAACCAATTTTCCCGTCTGCTCCTCAGCTGGACAGGCGTGTGCTGGCACGTGCTTGCAAGCGTAGATGAAGCCTCCAAAACCATCCACTCACATCAGCGTATTTAACTCTAACGTAAACGTCAACTGCGCACATCAAATACACGATAGGACAGTGTGGCTACACGCGTTCAACAACGAGCTTTTGACATTAAAGCTGATTTGCGCGATCAACAAACCGCAGCGAAAACACACGGAATTCGGACATGTCTGGCATTGAGGCACTCAAACTCGGCACAATCGGCAAGCGTTTCGGCGAAACGACTGTGCTCGAGGATGTCAGCCTGACCGTGGACCGCGGCGAAATCATCTGTCTCGTCGGTCGTTCCGGATGTGGAAAATCCACGCTGTTGCGGATCATCGCCGGTGTGGAAACACCCGATACGGGATCGGTGTGGATGCATGGGCGCGAAATTGCCGGGCCAACCACCTTCATGGAGCCGGAAAAACGGCGGATCGGCTTCGTGTTTCAGGACTATGCGCTGTTTCCCCATCTGACGGTGGAGCAGAATGTACTGTTCGGGCTGAAGGGATTGCCGAGGGCCGAGGCGAAGGTGCGCAGTGCCGACATGATCGAGCATGTCCGCCTGGCTGATCTGGCCGGGCGCTATCCGCATACATTATCGGGCGGTGAGCAGCAGCGTGTCGCGCTCGCTCGCGCCTTGGCCCCGAAGCCCGATATTCTGCTGATGGACGAGCCCTTCTCCAATCTCGATCGCGGCCTGCGCGACAGCGTTCGCGAAGAAACGCTGGGCCTGCTGCGACGTCTGGACACCACCGTCATCATGGTGACCCACGATCCCGAAGAGGCGCTGTCGGCGGGCGATCGTGTGGTGTTGATGCAAAAGGGAAGGGTCGTCCAGACGGGAACCGGCTATGACCTGCACGACAATCCGGGCAGTCGCTACGCGGCGGATTTCTTCTGCGCCTTCAACAAGGTCGAAGGCGTCATGCGGGGTGGCCAGCTTGAAACGCCCGTTGGCAAGTTCTCGTCGAACCTCGCCCTGCGTGAGGGTGACAAGGGTCTCGCTTATATCCGCCCCAGCGCCATCAGCATCACCCCTGCGGGAACCGACACGACCACGCAGGGCCGCATTACCAACCGCGTCTTCATGGGCGAGATAGAACAGCTGTCCATCCGGGTTGACGGTCTTGTCGGGGATCTGCGCGTTCGTGGCATGAAGAGGGTCCCGCCGCATCTGCAGGATGTCGGCCTTTCGATTGCACCAGACAGCGTCCTGACCTTTACTGCAGATTGAATTCCGGAGTTTTTCCGTCCGAATAAGGCTGCCTTTCAACTCAAAGTGAGAAGAGAGGCGCGCAATTTAGCAAACTTAACTTGATTTCATTGATCATGTATGGTGATGCATTTCCCCACTCAATCATGATCAAGGGGGACAGACGTGACATTATCCAAGGCTTTGAAAACTGCGTTTCTGGCTGCAAGTGTCGCCTTTCCGGCTGGCGCTGTGGGCGCTGCCGAACTCAACATCTACACGACGCGCGAGCCCGCTTTGATCCAGCCTCTGCTTGACGCTTTCACCACGGATAGCGGCATCAAGGTCAACACGGTTTTCCTGAAAGACGGTCTTGCCGAGCGTGTGCTGAGCGAAGGCGCAAGCTCGCCTGCCGACGTACTGATGACGGTGGATGCCGGAAACCTCGTTGATCTCGTGGAAAAAGGCGTTACCCAGCCGGTTCAGTCGGACGTGCTGACAAAGAACATTCCAGCCGAACTGCGTGATGCCAAGGGCAACTGGTTTGCCCTGTCGATGCGCGCCCGCGTTCTCTATGCGTCCAAGGACGTCGACCTGTCCGCCTTCAACTACGAGGATCTCGCCGATCCCAAGTGGAAGGGCAAGGTTTGCATTCGTTCTGGTCAGCACCCCTATAACACCGCGCTCTTTGCCGATTACATCGCCCATCACGGCGTAGAGGCTACCGAAAAGTGGCTTGCGGGCGTCAAGGACAATCTGGCCCGCAAGGCTGGCGGCGGCGACCGCGATGTTGCCAAGGACATTCTCGGCGGCATTTGCGATATCGGCATCGCCAACTCCTATTATGTCGGGCTGATGCGCTCCGGCAAGGGCGGCGAAGAGCAGGTAAAGTGGGGCGAAGCCATCAAGGTCATTCTGCCGACGTTCAAGGATGGCGGAACGCAGGTCAACGTATCCGGCGCGGCTGTTGCCAAGAACGCCCCCAACCGGGATGAGGCCGTCAAGCTGCTGGAATATCTGGCATCGGGCGCCGCGCAGAAGATCTATGCCGAGGCCAATTACGAATATCCGGTCAACAAGAGCGCCGAGGTCGATCAGATCATCGCTTCCTTTGGTGAGCTGAAGATCGACAGCAAGCCGCTGACGGAAATCGTTTCTCACCGCAAGCAGGCAAGCGAGCTGGTCGATAAGGTCGGCTTCGACAACTGAGACTGATCCGCTCGTAAAATGTGGCGAGCCGGGATTGCCCGGCTTGGCCGCAATATCAAGCCAGTCTCGGGCCGGGTTCGAATGCCTGCCCCGGGACTGCCATGTCTGCGAACCTTGCCATCACGCTTCGTCTGGCGGATGGCGGGTGATTCGGATATGGAGTGACCGGTCCGGCAGGGACTGTTGCAAGATCCTCATCGGCAGCCCCATACACACAAAGCGCGTTTCCGAATGTTTTCAAGCCGTGACACCGCAGCCCTTGCAAGACCCAGATCGCGGATCACGTCCTCATTCTATTGGCTGGCGGTCTCCTGTCTGATCGCCGCACTCGCCACACTGCCCGTCATCGCACTTCTGTCGGAGGCGGTGCGGGGATCTGAGGGCCTTTGGGATCATCTTCGCGAAACCGTACTGGCAACGGCGCTGTCCCAGACGATCATCCTTCTGGCCGGCGTCGGTCTGCTCGCAGGCTGTCTGGGTACGCTCAGCGCGTGGCTGGTCAGCGCCTATGATTTTCGCGGTCGGCGGCTGCTGGAATGGGCCTTGCTGCTGCCGCTTGCAATGCCGACCTATATCGTGGCTTACGCCTATCTCGATATCCTGCATCCGCTGGGGCCGGTCCAAGGTTTCCTTCGATGGTTGCTGGGTTATTCCAGCCCCCGCGATTTCCGGTTGCCGGACATACGTTCGATGACCGGGTGCATTCTTCTGCTCGGCTTTGTTCTTTATCCCTATGTCTATATCCCGGTCAGGGCGATGTTTCTGACGCAGGCTGGCAATCTGCTGGATGCTGCGCGGATGCTCGGCACCTCGCGCCATGCCCTGTTTACAAGGGTTGCGGTGCCGCTTGCCCGTCCAGCAATTGCTGTCGGCACCAGCCTGGCCCTCATGGAGGCGCTCAACGATATCGGTGCGTCGGAATTTCTGGGCGTCCGCACGCTGACCGTTTCCATCTACACGACCTGGGTGACGAAGTCGGATCTGCCGGGTGCGGCGCAGATTGCGCTGTCCATGCTGTTTCTCGTCGTGGCGCTGGTGGCAATAGAGCAATGGGCGCGCCGCAGGCAACGCTATTCGGGTTCTGCGCAGAAGAGCACGCTGCTGACGCCGACCCGGCTTTGCGGCATACGCGGTCTTCTCGCGCTCTCTTTCGGACTGCTGCCGATCATCATCGGCTTTGTCGCCCCGGCGCTCTATCTGATTGTCGAAGCATGGCGGCGTCTGCAATTTCGAGGCATTTCAGCAGGCTTTGCATCGGAGGCGCTGAACACCATCCTGTTTTCCGCAACCGCAACGCTGGTCACGGTCGCAGCCGGGCTGGTGGTGGCCTACGCCATGAGAATAGCACCGGGAAGGACGTCGCTATGGTCTTACCGGCTGGCGACAATCGGCTATGCGGCGCCGGGCACGGTCATCGCCATCGGTGTGTTGATCGCACTTGGCGGCTTCGACAGATTTGTGGACCAGACGATGCAGCGATGGTTTGGCGTATCGACCGGTCTTCTGCTGATCGGTAGCGGCTCGGCCTTGATCTTCGCCTATGCGGCGCGCTTTCTCACCATTGCAGGAGGCGGGATCGATGCGGGGCTGAGCCGCATTCCCTCATCCTTCGATCAGGCATCACGCAGTCTGGGTCGCACACCTGCGGCCACCTTCACGGCCATTCATCTGCCGCTTTCAAAGGCCGCAATGGCCGCCGCCGCCTTGCTGGTCTTCGTGGATTGCGTCAAGGAGCTTCCGGCAACCCTTTTGCTGCGGCCTTTGAACTTCGAGACCTTCTCGACGCACCTCTACGGTGAGGCCGCCCGCGGGACCTATGAGGAAGCATCCATAGCGGCGCTTGCCATCGTGCTTATCGGCATTTTGCCCGTCATCCTGCTTGCACGCATCGGCCGCGTGCGGCGGTAGTGCCATGTGCTTGAGGTCATCTTTGGCGGAACGATTTTTTGGCCGCCGGGTTTACAAACCATAACGACAATCAATCCTAAGGAGGAAAGACGTTATGGTACATCACGAACCCCGCGCCGGTCAGGACCCTTATGTCAAGGACACGCCGAGCTTCATTGCCAGCGACAAGGTTGAAGGCACCAGCGTTTACGGTGCCGACGGCAAGAAGATCGGATCCATCCAGCGAATCATCCTCGAAAAACGTGGCGGTCGCGTTGCCTATGCCGTCCTCAGCTTTGGTGGCTTCATGGGCATCGGCGACGATTACTACCCGCTGCCATGGGAGAAGCTGCATTACGACGATGAGCTCGACGGATACCGTATCGACCTCACAAAAGAGCAGATCGACAATGCGCCGAAGTTCGCAAACCGAGACGATGAGAGCTTCCTCGGTCGTGATGACCGCAAGGTCTATGATTACTACGGCGTACCTCCCTACTGGATGTGACCGCAACGAGAAATGGCCCCGGAAGGGGCCATTTTTTGGAGCGAACCATGAGGTGAACTCATGCAGCCTTTAGTGAGACTTGAGTTTCTTTGCCTCATAGACCGCGTCCTCGAAGCACTTCCGCGCCTCTTCGGCGGATTTGCGCCCGTCGAGTGCAGCGCGGCAGGCGCTGCGGGCTCTGACGAAGGTTAGACCACGCGTGTGGGGCCAGTTCTCCGTCAATAGCGCAAGTGCATCAAAAGGTCCTGAAATAACATTTATCGAGCTTGTATCGAAGTTCACTTCGACAGGCTCTGTCCATACAGTCTGCTTCATCGAAAACCTCCCTAACCGCCCATGTCAACGATGGTCTCGCCGACATGGTTCCCATCGGAAAGAATATTTACAAAGCCTGATTTTTACAACTGCAAATTTATGCTCACCGGAAGCCGAAAAACGACAGGATGGCGAGTACGATGACGACCAAGCCGACGATGTAAATGATCTGGTTCATGAATATTCTCCACGTTTAGGATCGAACGCAAGCGGGTAGATGGTGCAAGGCGCGTTCGATGTTTCGACAAAAGACACTCACCGTAACGTGACTATCCGCGTGAAGTTCCATGAATATGAGAATTTCATTGTGCACGACAAAATTGCCCATGGTCGTGCAGGGGTGGCTGTCGATTGACACGGTAGCCGACGTCTATGACGCCGGAACCAGCTTGAACTGCACGACGTCGATGCGGCCTGCCCGGAATCCGGCGGAGCAATAGTGAAGGTAATATTGCCACATGCGCCGGAAGCGCTCGTCAAATCCTAGGGGTTCGATGCGGTGCCAGTTGCTGATGAAGGCGCGGTCCCATTGCATCAGCGTGCGATCGTAATCCTTGCCGAAGCGCAGCAGATCGGGAACGGCAAAGCCCTGGGTTGCTGCGGCGTCCTTGAAGGCGGTGATCGAGGGAAGCATGCCGCCCGGAAAGATATAGGTCTGGATGAAGTCAGCCGTTCTGCGATATTCGTCAAAACGTTCCTCATCAATCGTGATGACCTGCACCATTGCTTCTCCGCCCTGCGCCAGCAGCGTGCGCAGGCGCTGGAAATAGGTTGGCCAGTTTTCTTCTCCAACAGCTTCGAACATTTCGATGGAAACGATCTTCGAATATTGGCCCTGGCAATCGCGGTAATCTTCAAGACGAATATCCGAGCGGTTTGCAAAACCGGCAGCGTCGAGCCGTTTTCTGGCGAAATCGGCCTGTTCACGCGAAAGGGTCAATCCGGTCACGCGGCAGCCCGTCTTGCGGATGGCATATTCGGCAAAGCCGCCCCAGCCGCAGCCCACTTCCAGCACATGATCGTCGGGGCCGATCTGCAACTGCTCGACGATGCGGTCATATTTGGCGTTCTGGGCATCGGCGAGCGTCTGCCCCGGCTTTTCAAAAAGAGCCGAGGAATAGGTCATGGTCTCGTCCAGCCATGCCGAATAGAAGCGGTTTCCAAGATCGTAATGGAATGCGATGTTGCGGCGGCTTCCGGCCTTGGAATTGCGGCGCAGGCGGTGGCGCAGCAAGGCAAGAGCGGAGATGAAACGGGATGGTTCCGACACGGCTTTCCAGCTGTCTTCATTTGCAATCGCCAGTTCCAGAAGCGTCGCTAGATCGGGGCTGTCCCAATCGCCATCCATATAGGATTGGGCAAAGCCGAGGCTGCCGCCCGTCACCAGTCTGCGCACGACGCGGCCGCGATTGAGGCACAGAACGCCGTGCGGGCCGGGCTGCTGGCCGTTGATCACATATTCCGAGCCACCCGGGAAAACCAATGTCAGCCGACCATGCGTCATGTTGTTGACCCGGCGGCAGATCATCTTCTGCCACAGCGGCGCACGATCCAATATCAGGGAGAGGTTTTCTCGCTCAGCGTGGCTCATTCTTCATTCCTCCCATTGGTGCAACTCGCACTGTCGCGTCTGTCACGCTGACGGAGCTGGCTATTGGATTGCTTGCGGTCTTATGTCGGTAGATCGGATTGCCCTTGGCCCATAGAAGCAGGGCCTCCCAGTGAATGGCCCCCATGATTTTCAGTGTCATCAGCGGATAGGACACAAGCGCCTTTATCAGCGCATTGCCGCCAAGCGCACGGCGCTTGCCCGCAAATGACGCAAACAGCAGCTCCCCCTCGCCATCGCGCTCGTTGATCGCAACGAGAACCTTGTCCGCAGGCGGTTGAATGCGAAACTCGTAGGTGCAGTCCATCGGCACGAAGGGCGATACGTACATTTCCTTGGCGCAGGAGTGCTGAACGCTGCCATTGGCACCCGGTGTCGCCGGAATGATGTAGGTGTGGCGCTCGTGAAACGTGTTGCAGACTTCGTAGAGTATGGCGACCAGCCGGTCATCGTCCTGCCTGTCATGGCAGAAATAGACGGTGAGTGGATTGAAGACGTAGCCGAACATGCGGGGATAACACAGCATCTCCACACGCAGCCGCTCTTGCGAAATGACGATATCCGCTTGCCCAAGATGCCGGGCGACCCATTTCTTCAGACCGCCTCTCTCGCCCACGCCGTGATCGCTGTCGTGAAAGCTCATGGCCGCGCGGCGGTTATAGCCGAACAGGCGCAGGCCCTTGTCGAGCAGCGGAAGTTCGTCCAGATCGAGCAGCAGGGAAAACACGCGGTAGCGCATTTTGTGCGCATGCGGGCGATGGCGCGCATGGAAGACGTGTCCGGCATAGAGGGCGGAGTTCAAGCTCATGATGCCATGGCCTGCCGAGGGGCGAGGAAGATGCGCCCCGACTCGTTCTTGACGCTCCAGGGCCTCTTCATCCCGCCCAGCGCCTCTGCGACGGCAAGACCGGATTGCAGACCATCCTCGTGGAAACCGCTTCCGAAATGCGCACCGCAGAACCATGTATTCTTGCGGCCCTGCAGGTTCCAGAGCAATTTCTGCGCCTCAAGCGCCTTGGCGTCGAAAAGTGGGTGGGCGTAGTCGAAGGTGGCTATGGATTTTTGCGGGGCGACCGGACGGGACGGGTTGAGCGTCACAAACAGCGGCGTCGCGTCGTCGATGTTTTGCAGCCGGTTCATCCAATAGGTCACGCACAGCTGCTCCGTGCCGCTGGAGTTTTCTTCGCTCAGATAATTCCAGCTGGACCACACATTGCGGCGCTTTGGCATAAGCGCCTCGTCCGAATGCAGCACGGCGGTGTTGCGGGTATAGTCGAAGGCCCCCAGAACGGCACGTTCATCCGGGTCGGCATCGGCCAGCAGGGCAAGAGCCTGATCGGCATGGGTGGCAATCACGACGTCATCGAATATCGTCATGTGACCGGAACGGTCCAGCACTTTCACGCCATCCTCACCGCGCCTGATGCCCGCAATCTTGCTGTTCAGGACGACCTTGCCCTTGAACTGCGCCATGATGCGCGAGACATATTCGCGGCTGCCGCCCTTGACGGTCCGCCACTGAGGCCTGCCCGACAATTGGACGAGGCCGTGATTGACGAAGAACCGGATAAAGGCCTGCAGCGGATAGGCGCGCATGTCGGCTGAGGTGGTGGACCAGATTGCAGCACCCATGGGAAGAAGATGGTCATCGACGAAGCAAGGCGAGTAACCCTTTGCATCGAGATAGCTGCCAAGGCTCACGCCTTCGAGGGATCGATCGTCAAGAAGCGCGGGAGCCTCCTTGTAAAAGCGCAGCACGTCGCGCACCATTCCCCAGAATTGCGGACGCAACAGGTTGGACCTTTGCCCAAACAGACCGGAAAGGCCGGAACCGGAATATTCCAGCCTGCCTGCGCGCAGCGATGCGGCAAAGGACATGTCCGACGCATCGGTCGCAACGCCCAGATGCGCAAACAGCGCCACGAGATTTGGATAGTTCAACTCGTTATAGACGATAAAGCCGGTATCGACGGCGATGGGTGCCTTACCGGGCATTTCCACGTCGAAGGTGTTGGCGTGCCCGCCAAGACGGCTGTCGGCCTCATACAGGGTAACATCGGCCGTCTTGTCCAGCAGCCATGCTGCGGACAAGCCCGACACGCCTGATCCAATGACGGCAATCCTGCGTCTTGCCTGTCGATTATTGTTGGCCGTCGTGAAATCCATGATACCTGTCCGTTTCGATCTTTCACACAATACGCATGGTCGTGCCAAATGGATTGCCGATGGTCCATTTTTTTATGAGCGGTGATCCGGTTGAAAGCGGCTGGCGTAGTCGCATTCATGACAATAAACGTTTCCATAGACGGCCCCGCGTGCCACTATATTCCCAAAAGCCGGGTCGCACCGGCCATGGGAAAACCGTATGGAAGCGGAAAGAAGCCGATCCGCATGAATGAAACCTCCAAGAATGACATTGAAAGCGAATGTCCGGCACTTTTGAAAGCCGTGGCTGCCGAACGCAGCGTTGAAGCGTTCGAAGTTCTCTTTCGTTATTACGGGCCGCGCGTGCGGATCTACATGTTACGGCAAGTGCGCGATGCGCAGGCCGCTGAGGAACTGATGCAAGAAACCATGATGACGGTGTGGAACAAGGCCACACTTTTCGACCCGGCGAGGGGAAATGCTTCCGCCTGGATTTTCCGGATTGCCCGAAACCTGCGTATCGACGCCCACAGGAAAGACAAGCGCCCGGAATTCGATGTAAACGATCCCGCTTTCGTCAAGGACGATGCCCCTGCTGCCGATGAGCAGATGCAGGAGGTGCAGGATGCACAAAGACTGCACAAGGCGCTGGCGCAACTGCCGAAAGAGCAGCTTGATCTTTTGAAGCGCTCGTTTTTTGACGAGGCCTCGCACAGCACGATTGCCGCGCAACTCGGCCTGCCGATTGGAACCGTCAAATCGCGTATTCGGCTCGCCTTCGCCAAGCTGCGCGCTGCCCTGGAGGACCGGACATGAGCGTACGGCATCGTGTCAGTGATGAATTGCTGCTGGATTATGCGTCGGGAAGCCTGGGTGAAAGCTGGAGCCTTGCGGTTTCAACCCACCTGGCGCTGTGTCCCGAAAGCCGCCAGCGGCTCAAGACGCTTGAGATGGCGGGTGGAGCCCTGTTGCAGGATATCGAGCCTGCCCAAAGCCAGGAGATTTCTGACGACCAGTGGACGCAGATCCGCAAGCTGCTGAAACCCAATGCGGCTACCGGGCTTTCCCCCCAGACGGCACCACAGTCAACACCTCAGCCGACCGGCGCGGTCTTGCCGGAGCCTCTCCGCTCCTATGCCGGTGGTGACGTGGATGCGTTGAAATGGAAACAGCTCGGCCCCGGCGCCTACCATTTCCCCATTCGCACACGCGATGGCGAGGCCAATGTCCGCCTGCTGCGCATACCGGCTGGAAAGCCGGTGCCGGAACATACCCATGGCGGGCGGGAACTTACGGTCGTTCTTTCGGGTTACTTCAAGGACGGTGACGATGTGTTCCGACGTGGGGATTTCGAGGAAGCCGATGAAGATCTGACCCACCAGCCGATTGCGGGTGAGGGGGAAGACTGCATCTGCCTCGCCGTAACCGACGCGCCGTTGAAGTTCAAAAGTTGGCTGGTTCGGCTGGTTCAGCCCGTTCTCGGCATCTAAAAGGGAGAGTGGACGATGGAATACCTCGTCGCCTATATCGGCACCGCCATCGTCTTCTTCGGTCTGGATTTCATCTGGCTGTCGAAGCTTGCGGTAAACTTCTACAAGCGTGAAATCGGTCCGCTGATGTTGCCGAAACCCAATTTCGCGGCGGCGGGGATTTTCTATCTCTTCTATATCGCCGGTATCGTCTACTTTGCCGTCATTCCTGCCCTGGATGGAGGCACGTGGCAATCGGCGCTGCTCTCGGGCGCGATCCTCGGTTTCATCGCTTACGGCACCTATGACATGACCAATCTTTCGACGCTGAAGGGATGGTCGATAAAGGTCTGCGTGGCCGATATTCTCTGGGGCACCGTGCTGACGGGCGTTGCTGCGGTTGGCGGATTTGCGCTTGTTCAGGCGATAGGCTGAAGCCCCTCACGCCATGATCGATAGTGTTCCGTAACCCCATTTAAAGGCGTGACCGGATGGTATGACTGCCGTGGGGCGTTTCGCGTAGCCAGCAGCGTTGCCCCAAGGCCGGTGCCGGAGGGGCTGTTCCCATCCGTGACCAGGACCTGTCCACCGGTGATGGCGGCCAGTGCTTTCGTGAAGGACAGATTACCCGCGAAGGGACCTTCCACGATGATCGTCCCCGCATTGCCAATCAGGTCGAGACAGGTCGCGGTCATCATGGCAGCATATAACGAGGCCGCGACATGGCGCTCGGCATCATCGGCGGGTTCGTTCATCCAATGTCCGCGCTGGTCCGGGAAAGGCCCCGAGCCTTCTACCGCACTGGGCAGATAGGCGACCTTGCCTGCCAGAACGCGCATAGTCGCCCGCTCCAGTGCTTCTGGAGGTAGCCGGGTTATGCCGTGCGTTAAAATTTCGAACTCCCGACCACCCATGAAACGCGCTGACGGGACTGGCTTTCCGAAGGCATCGACATTGACCAGCGTATCGCGTGCGGGGGCAAGCTTTTCGACGGCAGCGCCCACTCCGAAGCAGACGACCCATGTGCCGGTCGATACCACCGCGAAAGGCCCTTTGCGCGCCATGAGATGCGGAAGCAGCGAAGCGTTGGAATCATGTAACCCGCAATAGACGGGCAAGTCGCTGCTGCAGCCAATGACATCCGCAACCTCCGGCAAAACCGGTCCCAGCGCATCGAAAGCAGAGCGGACCGCGGGAAACAGATGGGCGATATCAAGCGTCTGCGGCAGGCTGGAGAAGCAACCCTTGTCCGGTTGCCAGAGATCCGTATGGCAGCCCAGCGATGTGGCTTCGTTGGCCTTTATGCCGGTGAGGCGATAGGCCCAATATTGCGGATAGGTTACGATATCCGTGACCTGCGCAAAGTCTGAGGGAAACACGGTTTTCTGATAATGCAGTTGCGCGCCGAGATTGAGGCCGATGGGCAACGCCGGTGAGAAGGTTTCCTCAAAGGGCGGACGCAGCGCCGCATAGGCTGTTTGAATATGCTCGGGATAGCCATGTTCATAATCCAGAACCGGCATGGCCAGGTCACCCCTGATGTTCAGGAGTGCCGCACTCGCCCCGTGGGTGGTGATGGAAATCGCTTGATATCCCGGCTCTTCTTGAAATGCCGAGAGCCCCTCCATCATAAATGTCCACAGGGTCTCGATATCATAATGCGGATAGGGCGGCGCACTCAGAACCCGGTTGGCGATTTTGCGGGAGGCGATTTCCTCTCCGCTTTCGCCATCGACCACGATCAGCTTGGCGTGCGTCTTGCCGATATCGATGACGGCGATGTGGCGGATCGGCTCGCTCATGGCAGGTGAAACAGCGTGACGAGGTCGCTCGCCTTTGGAGAGTTGTCGGGGTTGCTCTCCATGATATCGGCCATATGCGCCCACCACTTTTTCATAACGGGGTGGTCCGGTAGCGCCGCCATCGTGTGGTTCTTCGGGCGGGTCAGCACGCCGAAGAGAATGTTGGTCTCGGGGTCTAGGTGGATGGAATAATCGCGCACACCCGCCTCATGCAGAAGCGCAACCAGCTCCGGCCAGATCTCGTCATGGCGTTTGCGGTACTCGGCTTCCATGCCGGGAAAGAGCTTCATCTTGAAGGCGTGTTTTTCAAACTCTGGCATGGTCTACCTCATGACGCGCAGACGGCGCACGACGATGGGAATGGCGATGGTGATGATGAGGAGGAGGCCTACGAAGATGGACATGACGATGCCCGGAACGTTCAACAGGCCAAGCCCGAAGGTGACGAGGCCCATGACGAAGGCCGCAATGACAACGCCGCCGATGGTGCCGGAACCGCCCAGAATGGAAACGCCGCCCAGAACCACCATCGTTACCACTTCCAGTTCCCAGCCTTGCGCGATGGAGGGGCGGGTGGAGCCGAGGCGCGAGGTGAGGCAGACGGCGGCGATGCCGCTCATGAGGCCGGTCAGCAGGAAGAGGATGAACTTCACCCGCTCCACCGGGATGCCGGAAAAGCGCGCCGCAAAGGGGTTGGTGCCGATGACGAAGACCTGACGGCCGAAATTGGTGGCGTGCAGCAGAATGGCGAAAACGACGGCCATGAAAACGAACAGCACGAATTCGAAGGATATGACCCAGAACACATAGCCTTGGCCGAAATATGCGAAGCTTTCAGGATATTTGCCGAATGCCTGATCGCCCAGAACCAAATAGGAAATACCGCGAAACAGGCTCATCGTGCCGATGGTGACGACGATGGAGGGCAGCTTCAGCCCGGCCACCAGAAAGCCGTTGAAGGCACCGCAGGCAAGGCCGGTGCCGATGCCGAGCGCGACAAGGCCAGGAGTACCAACACCCATCTGCACCGCATAACCCATGACGGTGGAGGCAAGCGCGATGATGGCGGCAACCGAAAGATCGATCTCGCCCGCGATGATCAAAAGCGCCATGGCAAAGGCGATCAGCGCCTTTTCTGTAAAGTTGAAGGTGGCGTCCGAGAGGTTATAGGCATCGAGAAAATAGGGCGATGCGAAGGAGTTGACGATGAAGATCAGGATCGCAACGCCCAACAGCAGAACTTCCCAGCTGGCCATGATGCGCTTGAATGGCGTGCCGAGCTTGTCCGGGATGATGCGGGGCGTTGAGGTTTCGGGTGCAGCCGTGCTCATGCTGATGCCTCCTTGGTGATTTCGGTTGCCGCCCTGTCACGCAGGATAATGCGGCCCTTCTTGGCTTCGGCGCGGGCGTTGAAGACAACGGCGAGCACGATGACGACGCCGGAAATCGCCATTTGCGCGAAGGGCGAAATACCGATGACGGGCAGGGCGTTCTTGATGACGCCGAGGAACAACGCCCCCAGCACAGCACCGGCCACCGAGCCGATGCCACCGGCAATCGATATGCCCCCGATGACATTGGCGGCAACGCTATCCAATTCAAAGCCGGATGCGATATCCACATAGGCCACGGCATAGCGCGAAACCCAGAGGTAGCTTGCAAGCCCCGCCAGCGCGCCCGAGAGAACAAAGGCCAGAAAGCGGGTGCGGCCCACATCGATGCCCGCATAGACCGCAGCTCCCGGATTGCCACCAGAGGCATAGGCCGAGCGCCCGAAGGAGGTGCGCGTCAGGACCAGCCATGCGCCCGCGACGATCAGGATCGCGACCCATGACAAGACCGGCATTCCCATGACCGGCGTGCGTGGCACGTTGAGAAAGGTCGGCGACATCTGGTGTGCATTCACCCACGCGCCGCCCGAGAGGACAAAGGCCATGCCGCGATAGATCGTCAATGTTCCCAATGTGACGACAATGGAGGGCAGACCGAGCCACCAGACGAGAATGCCGTTGATCGACCCCAGAAGCGCACCGATGACGACTGCCATGGCGATGAGGAAGGGCAGGGGTATCGAGGGAAAGGCCGCATTTGTCATGGCCACGGCCATGCCGGTAAAGGCAAGGTTGGCGGCCACCGAGAGATCGATGGATTTCGTCAGGATCACCGCCATCTGGCCCAGCGCCAGAATGATGAGGATGGATGTGTCGTTGAAGATATTGACCAGATTTCCGGGGCGCTCAAAGCCGGGAGAGCGCATCGAAAAGCCTGCGATCAGGGCGATGATGATGCCTGCCAGCAGCCATTCACGGTTTTTAAGAAGTCTTTTCATGGCGTTGGTCCTCTCACGCGTTTCCTGTGGCGGCACGCACAAGCTTTTCGGCTGAAAAATCCGATCGTTCGAACATGCCTGCCATCAGGCCCTCGCGCATGACGATGGCGCGGTCCGACATGCCGAGAATTTCCGGCAGCTCGGATGAAATCATGATGATCGATAGCCCTTCGGCGGCCAGTTCGCTGATGAAGCCGTGAACGGCGGCCTTGGAGCCGATATCGATGCCCTTGGTCGGCTCGTCCAGAATGATGACCTTGGGCTGAGTGGCCAGCCACTTGCCGATGACGACCTTCTGCTGGTTGCCACCAGAGAGTGTGCCGACCGGAACGGAGAGGGCGGCAGCGCGCAGATCGAGACGCGAGGCATATTTGCGGGCTAGCGCAAACTCGTTGGCAGCGGCCAGAAACCCCTTGCGCGATGTGCGTGCCAGCGATGGCAGCGACATGTTCTGATAGATCGGCAGATCGAGCGCCAGCCCGTGCCGCCCGCGCTCTTCCGGCACATAGACGATGCCAGCCGCAATCGCATCTTGCGGGCTGCGGATGGAAATCTGCTGACCATCAAGCGTCAGGGTGCCGGACGCGGGACGGGTGATGCCGAACAGCGACTGGCACAGTTCCGAACGCCCGGCACCAATCAAGCCGTACAGCCCAAGGATTTCGCCCTTGCGCAGATCAAAGGAAATATCGCGAAACTCGGTATCATGGCAGTAGCGCTGCACCGATAGCGTGGTCGTGCCGATATTGACCGCCTGTTTCGGAAAGGCGTCCTTCACATCACGCCCCACCATTAGCCGCACGATTTCGTCCTGTGGTGTCTGCGCGAGTTCGCCTGAGCCGACCATCTTGCCATCGCGGAAAACGGCGTAGCTTTCGGCGATCTCATAAACCTCATCGAATTTGTGGCTGATGAACAGGATCGCCTTGCCCTGTCGTTTCAGGTTCTCGACAATGCGGAAGAGATCGTCGATTTCCTTGCGCGAAAGGGCCGCTGTCGGCTCGTCCATGATGACGATGCGGGCCTCGACAGACAGCGCCCGCGCAATCGCCACCAGATGGCGCTGCGCAATGGACAGGTCTTTGAGCCGGATGGTGGGGTCGATCTTGCTTTCCAGCCGCTCCAGCAGCGCCCGCGACCGTTCATTGATGGTCTTCCAGTCAATCAGCCCGAAGCGCCCCTTTGGCGCATGGCCGAGAAAAATGTTCTCACCCACGGAAAGCTCGTCAAACAGCACGGTTTCCTGATGAATGGCGGTCACACCCGCATCGATGGCGTCTTGCGCGCTTTGAAACGTCACGGGCTGGCCGTCCAGCAGGATTTCACCCTCATTGGGGCGGTAAATGCCCGTGAGGATTTTGACGAGGGTCGATTTGCCCGCGCCATTTTCACCGATCAGCGCCGTGACCTTGCCAGGATAGAGCCGGATATTGACGCCATCGAGAGCTTTGACGCCAGGGAAAATCTGGCTGATGCCCCGCATTTCGAGAATGGGAGCTGAACTTCCCATAGCCTGTGCGTGTGGCGCTGTCGCGTCGGTGATTTTCTCTACAGCCATTGTCATTGTCAGAATTCCGAACGCTCATTGTGGAGCAGGGGCGACCCACACCCTCGACGTCATCCTCGGGCTTGTCCCGAGGATCTAACCACGTTCGATGTCGGGGTTCGTTAGATACTCGGGACAAGCCCTGATATGACGTAGAGTACGGGGTTAGGAAGGTTGCCCCGCTGACATGGCCAGCGAGGCAAGCATCACATCAGAAAATCTTTGAGAACTGATCGATATTGGACGAGTTGTAGACGAATGGATCAGCCATGGCGGCTTCACTGTTCTCGCCGACCTTGATCTTGCCCATGCGTCCGGCTTCGATTTCGCTGCCAGGTTTGCCATCCGCATCACCCTTCACAAGGTGATATGCGAGCTGGGTGGCGGAATAGCCGAGGTCGATCGGGTTCCAGATGGCAAATTCCTTTGTCGCGCCGGACTTTATGGCGCCAGCCATTTCCGATGGAAGGCCAAGGCCTGTCACGAAGACCTGACCGATCTTGCCCGCATCTTTTACTGCCTGCGATGCGGCCAGTACGCCAACGGTTGTTGGGGCAACGATAACCTTCACATTGGGCTGCGAGGTGAGGAGGCCCTGCGCTTCGCGGTAGCTCTTGTCGGCAAGGTCATCACCGTAAACTGTGGTAACGAGATTGAGGCCGGGGAAGTCCTTCAGCTGCTTCTTCATCTCATCGATCCAGATGTTCTGGTTCGTGGATGTCGTGGTGGCAGAGAGGATCGCAAAGTCACCCTTGCCGCCTTCCAGATGCGAGGCTGCGAGCTGCAGGCACATCTTGCCGATCAGCGCGTTGGAAGATGGGTTGAGCTGGAGAATGCGGCCTGCCGGTGCAACGCCGCTATCCCAGGAGATAACCTTGATGCCGCGCTGTGCCGCCTTTTTCAGTGCTGGCACAACCGCATCCGGATCATTGGCGGAAATGGCAATGGCGTCCACGCCCTGCGCGATCAGCGAGTTGATGACCTCGATCTGGCCTTCGGCTGTGGTCGTGGTCGGGCCGGTATAGATGATCTCGACGCCGCCCAGTTCCTTGGCTGCTTCCTGCGCGCCCTTGTTGGCGGCTTCAAAAAAGCCGTTGCCCAGAGACTTCACGACAAGCGCAATCTTCATGTCTTTCGCCTGCGCCATGCCGCCAAAACCGGCAACGCCGATGGCAACGCTGAGTGCCAGGGCTTGGCTTAATTTTCTACGTGACAGTTTCATGTTAGTTCTCCTCCCGATTGAACATCATTCTCCGCCGCGGTGCTCCTCAAGCAACCGAAGCGGAATCCTCTTCGTCTGGCGGTGGCGAAGCTTGCGTCGCCGCAACGGCGCCGGTAACCACCAGCGTAACGCCCGCCGCCTCCACCATTTTTGCTGCCTCGTCGGAAATCCCGTCATCGGTAATGATGGTGGACACGTTTTCCAGCGGGCAGAGAATAAGGCTTGAGCGTTTGCGGAATTTGGACGAGTCGATCATCACGATCAGCTCTTCCGCCTGCCGCATCAATTTCTGTTCGCTCTGAATGACAAGCGCGTCTGACTCCATGATGCCGAGAGCGCCGACACCCTGCGCGCCGATGAAGATTCGTCGCGCATAAAAATTGCGGATCGCGTCATTTTCAAAGGGTGACAGGATCAGGCTCTGGTCGCGGTAGATCGCGCCGCCGGGAACGCTGACATTGCACTTGGAATGCTTGACCAGATGCTCGGCAATGGCGAAGGAATTGGTCATGACCTGCAAACGGCGCGCCGACATGTAATGCACCATCTGGAAGGTCGTGGTGCCACCATTGATGATGATGGCATCGCCTTCCTCGCAGAGATCCACCGCCTTGCGCGCAATTGATCGTTTCTTGTCGATATTGACCGATTCCGACACGCGAAATGGTCGTGCTGCCAGATTGCCCAGCTGCGGTGGATGCACCGCTTCAGCCCCGCCGCGCACCCGCCGCAACTTTCCCTGAACGTGCAGAGAGGCGATATCGCGCCGGATCGTCGCTTCGGAAGCGTCCGTCAATTCGGCAATATCCTGCACCGTCACAACAGGCTTTTCCTGTATGGCGCTCAAGATGATGCGATGGCGTTCGCTTTCGTGCATGGGGTCCTCCTGATGGTCAGTTATTCGTAAAGATCCGGCGTTGTCAATCAAGTTCAATCAAAATAAACAATGCTGCGATGCAACATGAAAATATATGATCGTTTATGATTGACATTGTCGTTTTGAATGCGCGATACCTGCCTGCATTGGGAGGCGGGCCGGTGTTCAGGGTCTGCGATAAACGACATGGGAGGATATTGCGATGGGCCAGACGGGTCTTCTCGAAAACCGCTGGGATGATGCCTATGCGGCAACACTCGATGAGCCGGGCAAGCTGCTCTATCGTTCCAATCTTTTGGGTGCAGACAAGCGCATCACCAATTATGGCGGTGGCAACACGTCGGCCAAGGTGCTGGAAACGGATCCTCTGACGGGCGAAAAGGTCCGCGTCATGTGGGTCAAGGGTTCGGGCGGCGATGTCGGCACCATCAAGCTGGATGGCTTCGCCACGCTTTATCTCGACAAACTGGAAGCCCTGAAAAGCATCTATAAGGGTGTGGAAGACGAAGACCGCATGGTCGGTTTCCTGCCCCATTGCACCTTCAATCTCAACCCGCGCGCCGCTTCCATCGATACGCCCCTGCACGGTTTCGTACCGTTTGCCCATGTCGATCACATGCACCCGGATGCGATCATCGCCATTGCCGCTTCAGTTAACTCCAAAGAGCTGACGCAACAGATTTTCGGGTCCGATATCGGCTGGCTGCCATGGCGCCGCCCCGGCTTCCAGCTCGGTCTGGACCTCGAAGCCTTCGTCGAGGCCAACCCCACCGCAAAGGGCGTGGTGCTGGAAAGCCATGGCCTGTTCACCTGGGATAATGATGCCAAGGCTTGCTACGAACTGACGCTTGAGATCATCAATAAGGCCATCACCTGGTTTGCCAGGGAAACCGAGGGCAAGATCATCTTTGGTGGCGCGGTTGCCAAGAGCCTGTCACCGCAGGAACGACGGGACATAGCTGCCCGCCTAATGCCGGAAATCCGTGGCCGTATCGGTCGTGATGAGCGCAAGCTCGGCCATTTCGATGATCAGGACGCCGTGCTCGAATTCGTCAATTCGAAGGATTTGAAGCCGCTTGGCGCGCTCGGCACATCCTGCCCCGACCATTTCCTGCGCACCAAAATCCGCCCGTTGATCCTCGATCTCGACACGGCGAACCCCGATGTGGATGCGCTGCTTGGCGGTCTTGATCAGGCGCTGGCCGATTACCGTGCTGATTACGTCAGATATTACGAGGCGTGCAAGCACGATAATTCACCAAAAATCAGAGATCCCAATCCGGTGATTTTCCTCATCCCCGGTGTTGGCCTTCTCTCCTTTGCCAAGGATAAGGCGACAGCCCGTATTGCCGGTGAGTTTTACGTCAACGCCATCAACGTCATGCGCGGCGCTTCGACGGTTTCGGAATATCAGGGCCTGCCGGAGCAGGAAGCCTTCGATATCGAATACTGGCTTCTGGAAGAGGCAAAGCTCCAGCGTATGCCAAAGCCGAAGAGCTTGGCTGGCCGCGTCGCCTTCATCACCGGCGGTGCCGGTGGTATCGGGCGTGCGACGGCGGAGCGTCTCGCAAATGAAGGCGCCTGCGTGGTGCTTGCGGATATTGACGAAGGCGCTCTGGAAGCCACCAAGGGTGATTTTGAAAAGCGGT
The DNA here is from genome assembly GCF_030209845.1 of Agrobacterium sp. fls2-241-TYG-188a. Taxonomy (NCBI): domain Bacteria; kingdom Pseudomonadati; phylum Pseudomonadota; class Alphaproteobacteria; order Hyphomicrobiales; family Rhizobiaceae; genus Agrobacterium; species Agrobacterium sp. fls2-241-TYG-188a. The sequence goes on from NZ_JARVRD010000002.1 coordinate 54,225, forward strand.
TCAGCGCGGATGCCGTGCGCACCGTCAAACTCGACGTGACCGAGGAAGACGCGGTGCTGTCAGCCTTGGTTGAAGCCAGCGTTGAATTCGGCGGCGTTGATATTCTCGTCTCCAATGCCGGCATTGCCTCGTCTGCGCCTGTGGAAGACACCACGCTGGCCATGTGGAACAAGAATATCGATATTCTCGCAACCGGCTATTTCCTCGTCTCGCGAGAAGCTTTCCGGCTGTTCCGTCGTCAGAAGCTCGGAGGTAACGTGGTCTTCGTCGCGTCCAAGAACGGTCTTGCTTCATCGCCCAACGCCTCTGCCTATTGCACGGCAAAGGCTGCCGAAATTCATCTGGCGCGTTGCCTGGCGCTTGAGGGCGCTGATGCGGGAATCCGCGTCAACACGGTCAATCCGGATGCCGTTCTGCGCGGCTCGAAAATCTGGAATGGCGAGTGGAGGGAGCAGAGGGCTGCATCCTCAAAGATCGAAGTGACCGATCTTGAGGAGCATTATCGCAACCGCTCCATGCTGAAGCTCAATGTTTTCCCGGAGGATATTGCGGAAGCAATCTACTTCCTCACATCCGATGCTTCGGCCAAATCAACTGGCAACATCATCAATGTGGATGCCGGTAATGCGCAAAGTTTCACCCGCTAAGTGCGGGTGAGACGAGGGCTTACTTGCGCAGGATAACCCAGATGGCGTGGATGATGCCGGGGATGTAGCCGCACAGCGTCAAGAGAAGATTGAGCCAGAAATGCAGGCCAAGGCCAACCTGAAGAAACACGCCGACAGGCGGCAGGAAAATGGCAAGAAGAATGCGAATAACGTCCACGATTGAATATCCCGTCTGTTTGTTTTCAGCCACATAACGTGGGGAGCGCGGAATTGGTTTCACTTTTGGGCAAGCAAAGGGAGGAGCGGGCATGACCGAACTGAAAATAGCGGCCGATATCGTTGATCGCGAGAATGAGAAACGCCAGAGTGCTCACGCGGCAGATTACGAGGCGCTGGGCGCCCATCTTGCCCGTCGCAACATCGATATCGACGCCATCACGCAGAAGGTCTCGGAATTCTTCGTGGCCGTCCCGTCATGGGGCGTAGGCACCGGCGGCACGCGCTTTGCCCGCTTTCCCGGAAAGGGTGAGCCGCGCGGCATTTTTGACAAGCTGGATGATTGCGCCGTCATCAACCAGCTGACGAGGGCCACCCCCAATGTCTCCCTGCACATTCCCTGGGACAAACAGGACCCGAAGGTGCTCAAAGCCCATGCCGATGCCCTGGGTCTCGGCTTCGATGCGATGAACTCCAACACGTTTTCGGATGCGCCGGACCAGCCGCATTCCTATAAATACGGTTCCCTCAGCCACGCAGATGCTGCAACCCGTGCGCAGGCCGTGGAGCACAACATCGAATGTATCGAAATCGGCAACGCCCTCGGCTCCAAGGCGCTGACGGTGTGGGTGGGCGATGGCTCCAACTTCCCCGGCCAGAGCAATTTCACCAAAAGCTTCGAGCGATATCTCTCCGCCATGGCCGATATCTACAAGGCACTGCCGGATGATTGGCGCATCTTTTCCGAACACAAGATGTATGAGCCCGCCTTCTATTCGACCGTGGTGCAGGATTGGGGCACGAACTACCTCATCGCCAATACGCTGGGCGACAAGGCCTTCTGCCTTGTGGATCTCGGCCACCATGCGCCCAACACCAATATCGAAATGATCGTTGCCCGCCTCATCCAGTTCGGCAAGCTCGGCGGCTTCCATTTCAATGACAGCAAATATGGTGATGATGATCTGGATGCGGGCTCCATCGATCCCTACCGCCTGTTCCTTGTCTTTAACGAGCTTGTCGATGCAGACCATCGCGGCGTCGAAGGCTTCCACCCGGCCCACATGATCGACCAGTCGCACAATGTGACGGACCCGATTGAAAGCCTGATCTCCAGCGCCAACGAAATCCGCCGCGCCTATGCGCAGGCGCTGCTGGTGGACCGAGTGGCTCTGGATGGTTTCCAGCAGGACAATGACGCGCTGATGGCATCCGACACGCTGAAGCGCGCCTATCGCACCGATGTCGAGGCCATTCTCGCTGAAGCCCGCAGACTTTCCGGTGGCGCAATCGATCCCATCGCCACCTACCGCGCCAGCGGCTACCGTGCCAAGGTCGCGGGCGAACGACCGGAAACCAAAGGCGGCAGCGGCGGCATTATCTGACACGCCTTTCACAAGGCAAAAGGTTAATATGCGAAGGCGGGCTGGGTCCCGCCTTCATGCATTTGTAACCAAATATATCCAACTTTAAAGAAATGTGTCCCGCGCCCCATCATCTTCACATTCACGCTTATGTTAGCGAACCATGAAGAAGAAGCCCATAGACAGATCAGGCCTGATTTTCGTAGCGCTGCTGTGCGTGCTGGTTGGCATCGTGCTCAGCATAGCCTTCCTCAACGGCGACAGGCAACTCTCACCACAAAGCCAGGACGGGACGCTGATCCCGAGGACAACGGTGCAGCCGCAGCAATGATCAACGTACAACAGCTTCGCGGCGTCGCGCAGGTACAATCATAATCTTTTAAAGGAAATGGTGCCGCTTACGTGACTCGAACACGTGACCCCGTCATTACGAATGACGTGCTCTACCAACTGAGCTAAAGCGGCCTGCGAAGCGCCGAATATGTCTCGGCGCGGCGTATGGCGGGCTGATACAGGCAATGGGCAAGGATTTCAAGTCTTGAAATAGTCTTCAATAAAAAATCCGTGGTCGATACTGCCTGTCAGATGAGGTCAAGCACAGAGCCGCGCCTTGGCTGCGTCGTATTCTGCGGCAAGACGATCGACCAGGGCCGAGACGGGTTCGATGGCCTTGACGGCGCCCACGCCCTGACCTGCGCCCCAGATATCTTTCCATGCCTTCGCGCCGCTGGTTGCGGCTCCAAAATCCATCTTCGATGGGTCGGCCACGGGTAGATTGTCGGGGTCCATACCGGCGGCGATAATGGAGGATTTCATGTAGTTGCCGTGAATGCCGGTGAAATAGTTGGAATAGATGATGTCATTGGCATTGGCCTCAACGATGGCCTGCTTATAGGCTTCGCTGGCCCGCGCTTCCGTCGTGGCGATGAAGGGAGAGCCGATATAGGCCATATCTGCGCCCATGGCCTGTGCCGCAAGAATTGCGCCGCCATTGGCGATGGCGCCTGCCAGAAGCAGGGGGCCGTCAAACCATTCGCGTATTTCCTGCACCAGCGCGAAGGGCGACAGCGTGCCCGCGTGGCCACCAGCACCGGTCGCCACGGCAATCAGCCCATCGGCACCCTTGCGGATGGCTGAATTGGCGTGGCGGTTGTTGATGACATCATGCAGCACTATTCCGCCATAGGAGTGGATGGCGGCATTGACCTCCGGCACGGCGCCGAGCGAGGAGATGACAACAGGCACCTTGTATTTCACGCAAAGGCCCAGATCATGCTCCAGCCGCTTGTTGGATGTGTGGACGATCTGGTTGACGGCAAAGGGAGCCGCCGGTTTTTCGGGGTTGGCTGCATTATAGGCGGCAAGATCTTCCGTCATCATGGAAAGCCATTCGTCCAGCTGGCTTTCGGGGCGGGCATTGAGCGCCGGAAACGCGCCGACGACCCCCGCCTTGCACTGCGCCAGCGTCAATTCCGGATGGGAAATGATGAAAAGCGGCGAGGCAATCACCGGCAGTCGAAGATTATCCTTGAGGACGGACGGCAGCATGTTTCCTCCCATGAATGACGTTTACGCGCACGTAAGATGTAGCGAAGCCAAGCGCCCTTGAAAAGCGAAAAAAGCGGCTGGTTTTGTGTTGGTGCCAAGTGCGCTATGGCCGATGCATCTCGCACGAAAGGGGAGGCCCGAAACAAGCCCGCTCGTCCAAATACGCCTATGGCCGTGCGTTCCGGGCATGTTTTCCCACGACATTCTGACGTTTGCCAAATACTTCTCTTGCGGTTGGGCAAGCGAGACGTTACCGAATCGTAAACATATGGCGCAATGCCGCAAAAGCCTTTCGGATGGCAAGAAAAGGACCGATAGTGAGCGGACTGGAAACGGCAATCAGAAATGCCCTCGAAAAATCGGACAGATCGAGTGCCGAGGTGAGGGCCAGGATCTATCAGTCTTCCCGCCAGGCGCTGGAAGCGGGACTGCGCAAGCAGGGCATAGAAGATCCAGAGGTTGTTGCGCAGCAGCGCCAGCGTCTTGAAACGCTTATTCATGCCATTGAGGGCGAAGAGCGAAACCGGTTGTTGAGCGTGGTGGAGGATCATGTCCGGCGCGAAGCAGCCAGAGCAGCCGCTCCACCACCGCCGCCTGTCCGGCCATCGGTCTCAGCGCCGACGCGGCAGGTGGAAAATGACGAGGATGTTCTGCCGGTAGAGGCTGAGGTGCGCGGACAACCGCGCGAACCGGATACGTCAATCGACGACATGGGCGACTTTCGCGCTGAGCGCGGCGTGATGGCGCCCGATGCGCGCTCCGCCCCGGTCGCGGCAGATGCGGCATCGCTTGCCTTCAAGCCGGAACGTGCAGCCAAGGCGCGCCGCAAGAAGGGACTTGTGGCCCGCCTCTTCATCTATTTCACGCTCTTTGCCTTCCTGGGCTTCTGCGCGTGGTGGGTCTATAGCTCCGGCCTTTTACTCAGTTCTGCGGAAAGGGACACCAGCGTGCCAAACCCGCCGCCGCAGGTTCAATCGGAAGATTTTACCGGCGCGGAAACGGCACCCCAGCCAAGCCTGGAAGCGGGAAGAGGGTTTTCCGAAGCCTGGGAGGAGGTCTTCAATGCCGAGCAGGGCAATGCAGGCCTTCAAACCGGCTCACTTTCGGCTGTTGAGCCAATCTCCACACCGGCAGGAAAAGCTGTCCGCCTGACATCCCGCGTCGCGGAAAGCGATGGCAATGTGAGCATTACCGTTCCCACAGAAGTGCTGCGGGAAATGGCCGGAAAGTCATCGACGATTTCGGTGACCCTGCAATCGTCCAGCGACCGGCAGACGCAGCTTTCGATAAGCTGCGATTTCGGCAGCCTTGGAAATTGCGCCCGCCATCGCTTCACGGCAACGCCAGAGCGTGCGGATATGCTCATCAATGTCACATTTGACCGGACGATAGCGCCGAATGCGCCCGGACGCATCATCATCAACAGCGATATCGATGGCAATGGACGACCCGTCAATCTATATTCGGCGCGCATCCTGCCGGGAGAATAATGGACGATCGGAGCGGTGAGGGCCACAGGGAGCGAGTTCCTGTGACCTTCATTTAAGAGCAGGCGGCTATTTTCGGGGACGTCTAGTTCAGGAAATCGGGGCCGGAGCCGATGATCTTGTCATCGATGTCGCCAATCGCCTTCTTGTCCTTGCCTTCGTAATCCAGCGATTTCAGGATGTGCTTGATGAGATTGATCCGTGCGCGGCGCTTGTCGTTGGCGCGGATCACGGTCCAAGGCGCATCTTCTATGTGGGTTTTCTCCAGCATAAGATCGCGCATCGCCGTGTAATCGTCCCACTTGGTCAATGCGGCAATGTCCATGTCGGAAAGCTTCCACGCCTTGAGAGGGCTGTGGCGGCGGTCATGAAACCGGTCTATCTGGGTTTCGCGGCCCGTATCCAGCCAGAACTTGAACAGATGCGTGCCTTCATGCACCACCATCTTTTCCAGCCGCGGCGTTTCTTTCAGAAACCGCTTGTGTTCTTCCGGCGTGCAGAACCCCATGACCGGCTCAACGCCAGCGCGGTTGTACCAGGAACGGTCGAACATCACGAATTCGCCTGCTGTCGGGAAATGAGAGATGTAACGCTGGAAATACCACTGGCCGCGCTCGGTTTCCGTCGGCTTGGTCAGCGCCACGATGCGCGCATAACGCGGATTGAGATACTCCTTCACGACGGAAATCGCGCCGCCCTTTCCTGCCGCGTCGCGTCCCTCGAAAACCGCCATGATGCGCTTGCCTGTGGCCTGCAGCCAATACTGGACCTTCACCAGCTCGATCTGCAACGCTTCCAGCGTCTTTTCGTATTCCTCGCGTTTCATCTTCTTGTCGTAGGGAAAACCACCGGCCGAAAGTTTCTTCGCCTCGACCCAGTCGGGCAGAACGGGGTCATCGATGTTGAATATGTGCGTCTTTCCGTCGATCTGCAGTTCGACTGAACGGTCTTTGCTGTTTTCGCTCATCGTGGCTCCCATTGTGCTGCCGTTGTAACCGGCATGAAAATCCCCTCGCTTGCGAGGCGGACGACCCAGAAATATCTGCAATCCTGTTTCGCAACCGTGAAAGAACTGGCTGTGGAAAAGACATAGTGATGAATCTCTGTCATGAAAGAGCGGTAAAAGGGTCGATACGCTGATTTTCGGCGTCAGAGGAAAGCAGATGGCAATGGCGGTCTCGGAAAGCGGCAGCACGGTTGGGCGGTATTGGGGCGGGCTGCGCCGTAGCTGGTTGCCTATTCTGGTCGTTACCCTTTTGGCAATCGTGGCGATGACGGAGCTGCGCGCACCCTATGTTCCGCTGGCGCTGTGGGCCGGGGCCGTGCTGGCCATTCTCGCCATCGGCCCGGGCTCGGTGGCAAAGGCGCCAAAACGCGCTGTCGTGCAGGAGATCGATGAGGAGCAGGCTGTCAGCGAAAGTCATATTTCGGGTGTTCGCTCAGGTCTCGCTGTTCTCGATACGCCGGTCTTCATTCTGGATCGCAATGCCAGCGTTCTTTTCGAAAACAGCGCGGCGGAACGGGCGTTCGGCACTCTTCCTGTCGGCTCGCATATTTCCGGGCGCCTGCGCTCGCCGGGTCTGCTGGATGTCATCAGGGAAACGATCGCCACCGGTCAGCCCAACCAGGTGGAACATTCAGAACGTCTGCCTTCCGAACGCGTCTTTGTCGTCAGCATAGCGCTTGCCGCGGCGCAGGAGCAGGCCGGACCACCGCTCTATATTCTGTCCTTCCGCGATATTTCGGAGCTTCGCCGCATAGACCGTATGCGCAGCGATTTTGTCGCCAATGCAAGCCACGAACTGCGTACGCCGCTTGCGTCTCTTCGCGGCTTTATCGAAACCATGCAGGGACCCGCCCGGGATGATCCCAAGGCGCGTGAACGCTTTCTCGGCATCATGCTGGATCAGGCCACGCGCATGAGCCGTCTGGTGGACGACCTGATGTCACTGTCGCGGCTGGAACTGCGCGCCAATATTGCACCCGACCAGAAAGTCGATCTGGTCCCGCTTCTGGGCCATGTGCGCGACAGCCTTCTGCCGCTGGCCGAAGAACTTGGTATCGAGATTAACCTCCATGTTCCCGATGGCAAGGTGGAGGTGACGGGAGACCGTGACGAACTGGTGCAGGTCTTCCAGAACCTTGTCGAAAATGCCTGCAAATATGGTCAGGATGGCAAGGTCGTCGATGTGTTCCTGCGGGCCGAAGCCGGTAAACCTGTAGAGGTCGGCGTGGTCGACAAGGGGCCTGGCATTCCGGCAGAGCATGTTCCCCGTCTGACCGAGCGGTTTTATCGCGTCAGCGTGGCCGATAGTCGCTCCAAAAAAGGCACGGGTCTGGGCCTTGCCATCGTCAAGCATATTCTCACGCGCCACCGCGCGCGCCTCATAATCCGCTCGGAACTTGAGGTGGGTACGGACTTTACCGTGCGTTTTTGACATAAAACCCGTATCACGTGATTTTGTGAAATAAAAAACCGTTTCTATTCAGAAACTTAGGCTGTCACAAATACTTCATCGAAGTGACATAAAAGGGTGTGGCAAGACTGGTTAAGAAGAGGCCGCCGGGGCAGCCCAGATTGGGCCAGCGGGTAAAAAGCTACTGCCGGCAGCGTTCACAAAAGCCCATTACAGGGCCCCATACGGGAGAGTCACATGAATATCGTAAAATTGTCCGCAGCAGCCCTGGTGGCTTCCGTTGCCTTCGCAGGCGCCGCCGCTGCTCGCGACCAGATCCAGGTTGCTGGTTCCTCCACCGTTCTGCCTTACGCAAAGATCGTTGCTGAAACTTTCGCTGAAACCTTCCCTGACTTCAAGGCTCCGGTCGTTGAGTCCGGCGGCACGGGCGGCGGTCTGAAGGCATTCTGCTCTGGCGTTGGTGAAGGCACCATCGACATTGCAAACGCTTCGCGCAAGATCAAGGCTGACGAACTCGCAGCCTGCAAGGCAGCTGGCGTTACCGACGTTCAGGAAGTCAAGATCGGTTACGACGGCATCGTTTTCGCGATGGACAAGTCCAACAAGGACGTCAAGCTCGAGCCAAAGGATCTCTACCTCGGTCTCGCAGCTGAAATCGTCAAGGACGGAAAGCTCGTTGCCAACCCTTACAAGAAGTGGTCCGAAATCAACAAGGAACTGCCTGATGTAGCGATTGCTGCTTACATCCCAGGTTCCAAGCACGGCACACGCGAAGTCTTCGAAGAGAAGATCATGGCTGACGGCTGCAAGGAAGCGAAAGCAACCGACGCAATCAAGGCTCTGGTTCCAGATGCCAAGCAGGCAGCTGCCAAGTGCATCGCAGTCCGCAAGGACGGCATGGCAGTCGACATCGACGGCGACTACACCGAAACGCTCGCCCGTATCGATGCGAACAAGACAGGTCTCGGCGTCTTCGGCCTGGCATTCTACGAAAACAACAAGGACAAGCTGAAGGTTGCAACCGTCAGCGACGTCGTGCCAACAACGGAAACCGTTGCAAGCGGCAAGTACCCTGTTTCGCGCCCACTGTTCTTCTACGTCAAGAAGGCACATGTCGGCGTTATCCCTGGCCTCAAGGAATATGTTGAGTTCTTCACCTCTGACGAGATGATCGGACCTGACTCTCCGCTGGCCAACTACGGCCTGGTTGCTGCACCGGAAGCCGAGCGCAAGGAAATCCGCGCTCAGTTCGAAGCTGGCAAGATCATGTAATCTGTCTGGAAGGCGCGGCTTCATCGCCGCGCCTTCCGTCCATCTTTCTGTTGGCAAGGCGCTGTGTGGGTTGACAGTTCCTATTTATCGTATGACCAAGCGGCCGATAAATACGATGTATCAACCCGGAATGCCTGAGCCGAGAAACGCAACATGGCACCTTTCGCAAACCGCTTCCCGGAAACGGGCTCAAGGCTGTTTGCGATGATCCGATGTGCAAATATTAAAGCTGCCTGATCCCGCATCCATTTTCCGGTGCGCCGAGGAAAGTCTCCATGAACACATCCATTCTTTTGCTGATATTGGCGCTGATCGGCATAGCCAGCTATGTGCTTGGCTCTCGCCGTGCTGTCGCTCTGGCTGGCGGTCGTCCGTCGTCCATGCATTCCCGGGCCGGTTATCATGGCTCCTATGTTCTTATCTGGGCCATTATTCCGTCCGCATTTATTTTAGCAGTTTGGCTCATCGTCAGCCCCATGGTCATCACCTCGGCTGTGCGCGGTGCATTTCCAGAAGACATCAGGTCCCAGTCCGAGGCTCAGCAGAGCCTCAGCTACGGCATGGTCGGCTCGATTGCCCGCGGTCTTGAAAGGCTGACACCAGAAGAGTTCGCCCAGGCCAAGGCCGATCCTGCAACGCTGCGTCCGCTTTTGGGGTCCAAGGGTGTCGCCATTGCCGGCGATCCGGAGCCCTTCATGGTCGAGGCGGCTGAAACGCTCAATACCATGACGGCGGCCAGCCGCATCGGCATGGTGCTGGTGGTGCTGGGCGCAGCCGTTGGCGGTGCGCTTTATGCCCTGCGTGGTATCGCTCCCCGCTTCCGTGCCCGTAACAATGTCGAAAAGGTCATTCTGGCGGCTTTGCTGCTGGCATCCTCCATCGCCATTCTCACCACCATCGGCATTGTTCTGTCGATGCTGACGGAAGCGATCCAGTTCTTCAACATGGTTCCGGCCTACCAGTTCTTCTTTGGAACCGTCTGGGACCCGCGCTTTGCCGCCGCCGGCGCGACCGAGAGTGCAGGGCAGTTCGGCCTCGTGCCGTTGCTTGCGGGCACGCTCTATATCGGCTTCGTCGCGATGCTCGTTGCCGTTCCCGTCGGTCTGTTCTCGGCCATCTACATGGCGGAATATGCCTCGCCGCGCTTCCGTTCGGTTGCCAAGCCGCTTCTCGAAGTGCTGGCGGGCATTCCCACCATTGTCTACGGCTTCTTTGCCTTGACCACGGTTGGCCCATTCCTTCGCGACATCTCATCGCAGATCAACGGTCTTGCCACCGGTGATTACACCAACTTCATCCAGGCGCAGAGCGTCATCACCGCTGGCTTCGTCATGGGCATCATGCTGATCCCCTACGTGTCGTCGCTTTCGGATGATATCATCACCGCGGTGCCGCGTGCGCTTCGCGATGGTTCGCTCGGTCTCGGTGCCACCCGTTCGGAAACGGTCAAGCGGGTCATTCTGCCTGCCGCTCTGCCCGGCATCGTCGGCGCGATCCTGATGACCGCGTCGCGCGCCATCGGCGAAACCATGATCGTGGTTCTGGCCGCAGGCGTTGCCGCCCGCCTTCAGCTCGATCCGTTCGAGCCGATGACGACCGTAACGGTCAAGATCGTCAGCCAGCTGACGGGCGACCTTGAGTTTACCTCGCCGCAGACGCTCGTTGCCTTTGCGCTCGGCATCACACTCTTTGCCATTACTCTTTGCCTCAATATCTACGCGCTCTATATCGTGCGCAAATACCGGGAGCAGTACGAATGACCGAGGTCGTTACCCAGGGCTTTGCCGCCCCAGCCGCAACGAAGAAGGTCCGTCGCGATATCGGCATCAAGCGCCGATACGCAGCCGAGCGCCGCTTCCGCACCTACGGCCTTGCCGCCATTTCCTTCGGCCTGCTGTTCCTGTTCCTGCTTCTCTGGTCGGTCGTCGGCAAGGGCTATACGGCATTCCAGCAGACCATGATCACCGTGCCGGTCGAGTTCTCGCAGCAGATCATCGACCCGGACAATGTCCGTGCCCAGAACCCTGGCAAGCTGATGACCGCGAACTATCCCGTGGTTGCCCGCAATGCAGTGGCAAAGGCGCTCGGCGTTTCCCTGGATGATCGTGATGCCCTGAAGGCTGTCAATTCTTTGATCTCCGACAGCATTCGCGGACAGTTGCGCGATCTGGTCGTGGCCGATCCCAGCATCGTTGGAACCACCCGCACCGTTGCCCTTCTGGCGTCGGGCGATCTCGACAGCGTCGTCAAGGGTCAGGTCGATGTTTCCGTCAACGAACAGAACCGTCGCATCTCCGATCAGCAGCTCGCATGGGTCAAGCAACTGACCGACGCCGGCCAGCTGGCCAAGGAGTTCAACACCGGCATCTTTTTCAACGGCGCATCCAGCCGTCCGGAAGCCGCAGGTGTCGGCGTGGCCCTCATTGGCTCCTTCTATATGATGATGATCGTTCTGGTCCTTTCGCTGCCCATCGGTGTTGCCGCCTCCATCTATCTGGAAGAGTTTGCACCGAAGAACCGCCTGACGGACCTCATCGAAGTCAACATCAACAATCTGGCTGCCGTACCGTCCATCGTTTACGGTCTGCTTGGCCTGTCGGTCTTCATCAACTTCATGGGCTTCCCGCGCTCGGCTTCGCTGGTCGGTGGCTTCGTGCTGACGCTGATGACCCTGCCGACCATCATCATCGCCACCCGCGCGGCGCTGAAGGCGGTGCCGCCATCCATCCGCGCTGCGGCTCTGGGCCTTGGCGCATCCAAGATGCAGACCATTTTCCACCATGTGCTGCCGCTGGCCATGCCCGGCATTCTTACCGGCACCATCATCGGCCTGGCACATGCCCTTGGCGAAACCGCACCGCTGCTGCTCATCGGCATGGTCGCCTTCGTCGCGAATTATCCGACAACGCCGATGGATCCGTCCACGGCCCTGCCGGTGCAGATCTACATGTGGGCGAACGAAGCGGAACGTGCCTTTGTCGAGAGAACGTCAGGCGCCATCATCATCCTGCTTATGTTCCTCATCGTCATGAATGTGGGTGCAATCCTGTTGCGTCGCCGCTTCGAGCGTCGCTGGTAGGCCATCACAACGTGCCGACCGGTTTTTCGTCCGGAAATGCGATAAAACAAACACCGGGAGCTTTAATTATGAATATGTTGTCGGAAGCAGCAGTTGAGAAGGCGCTGGACAAGAAAATGAATGATGTAACATACAAGATGATTGGTAAGGACGTTTCCGTTTATTACAGCGAGAAGCGTGCTCTTTACGACGTGAACCTGAATGTCCGCGAGAACACGGTCACCGCGTTGATCGGCCCGTCCGGGTGCGGAAAATCCACCTTTTTGCGCACGCTCAACCGTATGAACGATACGATCGACGGCTGCCGTGTCACGGGCAAGATCACGCTCGATGAAGACGATATCTACGATCAGTCCATCGACGTGGTGGAACTGCGCGCCCGCGTCGGCATGGTGTTCCAGAAGCCGAACCCATTCCCCAAGACGATCTATGAAAACATCGCCTATGGCCCGCGCATCCATGGTCTTGCCCGCAACAAGGCGGATATGGACCAGATCGTCGAGTCCAGCCTGCAGAAGGCCGGTCTGTGGAACGAAGCCAAGGATCGCCTGCATGAATCAGGCACCGGCCTGTCCGGCGGCCAGCAGCAGCGTCTGTGCATTGCGCGCGCGATTGCTGTGTCTCCTGAAGTCATCCTGATGGACGAGCCATGCTCGGCGCTGGACCCGATTGCGACGGCAAAGGTGGAAGAACTCATCCACGAGCTGCGCGCAAACTACACCATCGTCATCGTCACCCACTCCATGCAGCAGGCAGCCCGCGTCTCGCAGCGCACCGCCATGTTCCATCTGGGCCATCTGGTCGAAGAAAACGACACCGACAAGATGTTCACCAACCCGGATGACCAGCGCACGCAGGACTACATCATGGGCCGCTTCGGCTGATCTGCCGCAGGTTGAAACCATTCGCGTGGCACCGCTTGAGCCCGTCCGGGCTTGCGGGCCAGCGCATCGAAACTGGAGATTTCGTACATGCCGACACATTCCCATATCATGTCCGCCTATGACGAGGAGCTGAAGTTCCTCACCCGCCGCATCGCCGAAATGGGCGGTCTGGCGGAACAGATGTGCGCCGATGCGGTGCGCGCGCTCGTCAATTCCGACGCAGCACTTGCCCAGAAGGTCATATCCGACGACACGATCCTCGATCATGCCGAGCGTGAGATTGGCGACAAGGCCATCGTCACCATCGCCAAGCGTCAGCCCATGGCTGCCGACCTTCGTGAAATCATCGGCTCGCTGCGTATCGCTGCCGATCTGGAGCGCGTGGGCGACCTTGGCAAGAACACCGCCAAGCGCGTCATCGCGGTTGCCGGTACCGGCGTTCCGCGCAAGCTGGCCCGCGGTCTGGAGCACCTGTCGGAACTGGCGCTGGTGCAGCTCAAGGAAGTGCTTGACGTCTACTCCACCCGTTCGGCGGAAAAGGCCCAGGCCATCCGCGAGCGCGATGAAGAGATCGATGCCATGTACACCTCGCTGTTCCGCGAGCTCTTGACCTACATGATGGAAGATCCGCGCAACATCACGACCTGCACGCATCTCCTGTTCTGCGCCAAGAACATCGAGCGCGTTGGCGACCACGCAACCAACATTGCCGAAACCATCTACTACATGACCACCGGCAGCCAGCCGGAAGGCGAGCGTCCGAAGGACGATAGTTCCAACACGCTTGGCGCAGTAACCGAGTGAGTTGCAGCATCGGCGCCGAAGGTCGAACATGACCTTCGGTCGGCCCGATGTGTCGATCAACATGCCAGAGCGGCCGCAATGCGCCCCGAAGAACGCCTTGCGCTCTGGTCAGACTGGCGGAGTTCAAATCCATGGTGCCGAAAATCGCAGTTGTCGAAGATGAAGAAGCGCTCAGCGTTCTTCTCCGCTACAATCTGGAATCCGAAGGTTATGACGTCGACACCATTCCCCGTGGCGACGAGGCGGAAATCCGCTTGCAGGAACGCACCCCGGATCTTCTGATCCTGGACTGGATGTTGCCGGGCGTTTCCGGCATCGAGCTTTGCCGTCGCTTAAGAATGCGCCCGGAAACCGAACGCCTGCCGATCATCATGCTGACGGCGCGTGGCGAGGAGAGCGAGCGCGTGCGGGGATTGGCGACCGGCGCTGACGACTATGTGGTCAAGCCGTTTTCGACCCCAGAGCTGATGGCACGCGTCAAGGCCATGCTGCGCCGTGCCCGCCCGGAAGTTCTGTCCTCCGTCCTGAAATGCGGCGATATCGAACTCGACCGCGAAACCCACCGCGTGCACCGCAAGACCCGCGAAGTGCGTCTGGGGCCAACCGAGTTTCGCCTGCTGGAGTTCCTCATGGTCTCCCCCGGTCGCGTCTTCTCGCGCTCGCAGCTTCTGGATGGCGTATGGGGTCACGATATCTATGTGGATGAACGCACCGTGGACGTTCATGTCGGCCGTCTGAGAAAGGCGCTCAACTTCTCCAATATGCAGGATGTCATTCGCACCGTGCGCGGCGCGGGCTATTCCATGGAAGCCTGACGGGCCTTTCGACACCCTTTTGAAGCACAACGCGCGCAGGATGTTCTGGCTGGAACACGGCGCGCGTTTCCTGTTTTATGCCAGGATCGAACAGCTGCCGCCGAGGGAACCGTCGTTTGCGTTCATCGCTAGGATAAATTCTCAGGTTCTGGCGGCGGCTCCAAACTTCGCCCTCGGGTGCGAAAAAGGGTAGGGCGGGATTTCCTTTTCCAAGCGATTTTTCTGAGTAAAAACAACAGGCAGGGACATTGCGGAAATTGAAATAGCGATACGGGTAATTATTCTTCTGACCGTGCCTTTACGTTGCAAGATAAAAGCGAATTTCAATTATCTGTAATTTAAGGTTTGACTATCAGGGAATAACCCTCTATCAATTGGTCATCGATATTTTGCTTGCTGAGCTTTGGTTGCCGCGCGATTAGCACCGCGTTTTGAACTAACCCTTTCCTTCAAAAAAATCGCTATACTCGCACACAGGGCGTCAGTTCTGTGATCTATCACTTATGCTTTGAAAGGGTTCATTATGACCACAGGCACAGTAAAATGGTTTAACTCCACCAAGGGCTTCGGCTTCATTCAGCCAGACAACGGCGGCACGGACGCATTCGTACACATCTCCGCTGTAGAGCGTGCAGGTATGCGCGAAATCGTTGAAGGCCAGAAGCTGAGCTACGACCTTGAGCGCGACAACAAGTCGGGCAAAATGTCGGCTTGCAATCTCCAGGCTGCTTAAATACGGAATCTGCTTTCCTTTGACCACGGATGTACTGGCACTGTCGAAAGTATGAGACCAACCGAGGTCAGGCACGTTGCCTGGCCTTTTTTTGTGCCGCAGCTCGGCACATGCGCCAGAGCGTTTTTCATTTGCGAAATCCGCCTCCGGCCACCCAATCCACTCCGCATCGGCATTTTTTTGAAATCGATCCCGATCTCAGCCGAAGCGACAGGAAGGAAAATCCATGTCCGAAACACACAGCAAATCTCGCCAGCAGGCTGAGAAGGCATTCGGCGCCACGCAGACGCAGTTCTTCGCTCGCGGTCACGCCGTGGACGAACTGAACTCGATTGCGCAGGCGCGTGATGAAAAGACCCAACGCTTGCGCGAAGCGCGTCTTGCCAAGGAATTGCAGGATAGCCTGAACCCACCGCCAGCGCCCACAAAACGCGGTAAAAAGTCCTGATCGCGAGATCGGAATGACCCTTCAACTGGAATAGAGATTTGAGAAACACAAGAAACGCCAGAACCAACGAAGTTGCCGACCGTCGCGGCGCTGCTGCTGACGCCAAGGCCGCACTTTTGCAGGCCTACAAGGCAGCCAAGGAAGCCGCAGCGCCGATGCTCGAAGCCAAGCAGGCCGAGCAGATTGCCGTTGCCGAAGCCCGTAGGGCCCGCCAGGCTGAACGCGAGCAGCAAAAGCGCGACGAGAAAATCCGCATCGAAGCAGAAGCCGCTCAAAAGCAGGCAGAACTCGATGCCGCCGCCAGCGCCGAAGAAGATGCCCGCAAGCTGGCCGACAAGAACCGCATCGCGCGTGTCATCGAAGACGAAGCGGCGCGCAAGGCAGAACGCGATCGCCGTTATGCCAACCGCAAGGCCCGCCAGGGCTAATCCGGCTACAGACGTTCTCGTCAAACATAAAGCGGGCCACCCGGTCCCGCTTCAGCCTGCCGGCAAATGCGCCGGTGGCGTTACTTCGGGGCCAGCCTCCCTTTCCTCCGGCGGCTGCCCGGTCGATACGAGCAGCACTTTCGTTCGTTCCCATTGCGCTCTTTTGTCATACCGCAGGTAAGCCGCAAACCGGCTGATGCGCGTCTGTTATGGCGGCAACGCTACGTTCATGGCGCTGGCCTGGCCGGACAAGAAACCATCCTGTAGTACCCCAACGCGCCGCCTCTCGATGACGGCTCCTGTTTGCCATGAGGGCATGGTGATTTCTCGCGAGCCTTGAGCAGCACAGCACCTTTCGGTGGGAAGCAGCCCATTTGAGACGGTCAGCCTCCGCCACCGTACCGTCTTTCTCCACGAACAAAAAAGCGGGCCGAATGGACCCGCTTTTGCTATCTTTTGAGATTTCGCTCAGGCCCTGCGGCGTTCGCTGACGGGCTGGTAAGCCATCTTCGCGTGGAACTTGCAGTAAGGCGAGGACTCGGAAGCTTCACAGCCACAGAAGTGGAAGTCGTCCTTCAGCGGATCGCCAACCGGCCACTTGCAGGTGCGCTCTGTCAACTCGGTCAGCGTCAGGCGCAGCGAGGTTGGCAGCGATGTGTTGGTAACGGGCACATATTCCAGAACCTGAGCCGTATCGAGAGACTGATCTTCCTTCAGCGCGGTGGCGCCTGCGGTGCGGGCGGCAGGGCGGGCAGCGGCCGGGCGCGCCTGAAAATTGGTTGCGCGTGGCGCGGTTGTCGTTGCAGCAGGGCGCTTGGCCGCAGGACGTGCGGTTGCAACCGTGCCGCCAGCCTTTGCGCGACCTGGCAGGTTGAGGCGGTGAACCTTGCCGATGACGGCATTGCGGCTGACGCCGCCGAGCTGGGCTGCGATCTGACTGGCGCTCAACCCTTCGGACCACAGTCTTTTGAGTTTTTCCACTCGTTCATCAGTCCAGTTCATACAGCTTCTCCGCTCGTAGCGCAGGCAGAATCTTTCCCCGATGCCGTGGAGCAAACCACGCGCAGAGTATCCGCCAGATTGTAGGTGACTAGGTCCGCCGCTTGCAGTCTAGTAATTGAGAGTTAACCTAATCGTAGGCAGACTCCGTGACAAGAGTCGGGAGAATCATCTGGAATCGATTTTCCGGTTTTCCCCAACTTGCTTTCCGCGTGAGTCAGAAAAGCAACACTTTGTAGCTCGGTAAAAACCCTCTACCATGGCTTGAGAATGCCTGCTAACGCGGACTTTTGTTGACATCCACAGGTGAAGTGACAATAGTGCGCTCGACGTACAGAAATGCCCCAAGCCGCCGCGAGGCGGCGTTTTTGATTTTCAGGCACGGGATAACCGGTAAGCCCTATTGACAGCGCGTTTGCGCAAGGAGTGATACAGCCATGGCCGACACCGCGCCATTGTTCGATACGTTTTCCAGAGCCCCGTTGCGGTTTGAGCGAGGAGAGGGCGTTTGGCTCGTCACAGAGAGTGGCGAGCGATATCTGGATTTCGGCGCGGGCGTGGCTGTCACCTCGGTCGGCCACAGCCACCCGCATATGGTTGAGGCTTTGAAGGCCCAGGCGGAAAAGGTCTGGCACCTGTCCAATCTCTATGAAGTCGCAGGGCAGGAAGTGCTGGCCAGACGGCTCGTGGATACAACTTTTGCGGATAAGGTCTTCTTCACCAATTCCGGTGCCGAGGCGCTGGAATGCGCCATCAAGACCGCACGCCGTTATCATTATACTCACGGCAATCCCGAGAAATTCCGCATCATCACCTTTGAGGGCGCGTTTCACGGTCGCACGCTCGCAACCATCGCTGCCGGTGGCCAGCCAAAATACATCGAAGGCTTCGGCCCCAAGGTCGAAGGTTTCGACCAGGTACCATTCGGCGATCTCGACGCTCTCAAGGCTGCGATCGTGCCGGAAACGGCTGCATTGCTGATCGAGCCCATTCAGGGTGAAGGCGGCATACGCGTTGTCGATCCCGAGTTTCTGCGGGCCATGCGCGCGCTGTGCGATGAGCACGGCCTTCTTCTCGTTTTCGATGAGGTCCAGACCGGCGTCGGACGTACGGGCAAGTTCTTTGCCCATGAATGGTCGGGCGTGACACCCGATATCATGGCTGTTGCCAAGGGTATCGGCGGCGGTTTCCCATTCGGCGCGTGCCTGGCAACGGCTGAAGCTGCGTCCGGCATGACGGCCGGTGTCCATGGCACGACCTATGGCGGCAACCCGCTTGCCATGGCGTGCGGCAATGCCGTGCTGGATATCGTGCTGGCCGATGGTTTCATCGATCACGTGCGCGATGTCGCCCTGGTTTTCCGTCAGGGACTGGCCTCCCTCAAGGATCGTTTCCCCGATGTCATCGAGGAAATTCGTGGCGAGGGACTACTGCTCGGCATCAAGGCCAAGGTGCCGTCTGCCGATCTGCTTCATGCCATCCGTGCGGAACATCTTCTGGCGGTTCCCGCTGGCGATAACGTCATCCGCCTGCTTCCGCCGCTGGTGGTCACCGCGCAGGAAGCGCGCGAGGGCCTCGCACGTATCGAGAAGGCTGCAGAGGCACTCACGACGAAACTGGCGAAAAGCGCCTGAACGCACATGTCCAGGCGCGCAAAGGCGCAGCCTGCATTGATGGGACAGCATAAAATGGCATCAGCAAAACATTTTCTCGACCTTTCGGCCGTCGGTTCGGAAGACCTGAGAGTCATCATGGACGACGCGCGGGCGCGCAAGGTTGCAACGAAGAACGGCACTGCCGAGAAGCCATTGGCTGGCAAGATGCTGGCGATGATCTTCGAAAAGCCCTCCACCCGTACCCGCGTCTCCTTCGATGTGGGAATGCGCCAGCTGGGCGGCGAAACGCTGTTTCTTTCCGGCACCGAAATGCAGCTTGGCCGCGCCGAAACCATTGGCGATACCGCCAAGGTTCTGTCGCGTTATGTCGATGCCATCATGATCCGGACCACGGACCATTCCCGTCTGCTGGAGCTTGCGGAGCACGCAACCGTTCCCGTCATCAACGGCCTGACGGATGATACCCATCCCTGCCAGATCATGGCCGATATTCTGACCTTCGAAGAGCATCGCGGCCCGGTCAAGGGCAAGACGATTGCCTGGACAGGGGATGGCAACAACGTTCTGCACTCGCTGGTGGAAGGTGCCGCGCGTTTCGGTTACCGCATGAACATGGCGGTGCCCATGGGTTCGGAACCGCACGACCGCTTTCTCAACTGGGCGCGGAACAATGGCGGCGATATCATGCTCTGCCACGATGCGGAACGCGCTGTAACGGGTGCCGATTGCGTTGTGACGGATACATGGGTTTCCATGAACCAGGAGCACAAGGCGCGCGGCCACAACATCTTCCAGCCCTATCAGGTCAATGCTGGCCTGATGGGCAAGGCCAACAAGGATGCCTTGTTCATGCACTGCCTTCCCGCCCACCGCGGTGAAGAGGTGACGGACGAGGTCATCGACGGGCCGCAGTCGGTGGTCTTCGATGAAGCGGAAAACCGTCTTCATGCGCAAAAGTCCATCATTGCATGGTGCATGGGCGTCATCTGATCCGGCACGGCCTGCTGCCACGCCTGTCGCTTGAATTTCAGCCGTGGCTTCCTATTTCTAGCCGAGTTCAACACCGCCGCTTGTTACAAGCGGCGGCTTTTCATCAATTGTTCGCCGCATCAATGGCCGCATAGCTGTCCGCTTCCGGAAGAATGCGGGTCGGCAAGCGCAAGGCTGTTTTCGGACGATCCGCCCTTTGAGCGAAAGTTAAGGTGGCGGAGTGGTTCCGTTTTCGTCTTTCACGGGCTATCAGTGCAACACGAACATTATGCCTTCCGGTCGGTGCCTTTGCAGGCCTCGATCATCCGCGCGGCAGCGCGGGCAGGGCGTCAAGGAGTAAGGAAATGGCAGACGCAACAGTACAGCTGGACGAGCTCCAATTTGCCGGTGATGACAAGGTCGTTCCCTTTCAGGTCGAAGGGCTGGACGTGCGCGGTCGCGCCGTGCAGGTCGGGCCGCTTTTGAACGCCATTCTGGAACGGCACGAATATCCGCCCGTTGTCGCCTGCCTTCTGGCCGAGGCTGTTGTCCTGACAGCATTGATCGGCACGTCGCTCAAGTTTTCCGGCAAGCTGACATTGCAGACGAAGGGCGATGGCCCGGTGGATCTGCTGGTTGCGGATTTCACGGCGCCGGAAAACATGCGCGCCTATGCCCGCTTCGATGAGGAGCGGTTGGAGCAGGCCATCGCTGCGGGAGAAACCTCGCCGGAAGAATTGCTCGGCAATGGAATTCTGGCCTTTACCATCGATCAGGGCGTGGGAATGCAGCCATATCAGGGCATCGTTCCGCTGGATGGTTCTTCGCTGGAAGACATTGCTGGCGTCTATTTCCGCCAGTCGGAACAGTTGCCGACCCGTGTCCGGCTTGGCGTTGCCGAGCTTTATGATCGCGATGCCGATGGCAAGCCACGTCACAACTGGCGCGCCGGCGGCATCATCGCGCAGTTCCTGCCGCAGGCACCGGAACGCCTGCGCCAGCGCGATCTGCACGGTGGCGATGGTGATGAGGGCGCGGCCGAGTATTCGCAGGACGACGCGTGGACCGAAGCCGTAACCCTGATCGATACCGTCGATATGGACGAACTGACCGATCCGCAGGTGCCAGCAGAAAAGCTTCTGTTCCGCCTGTTTCACGAGCAGGGCGTACGCGTCTACGAACCGCAATCCATTGTCGACCGCTGCAATTGCTCGCGGGAAAAGATCAAGGGTGTTCTGTCAGGATTTTCCGCCGAGGAGATCAAGGACAGCCAGGAAGACGGCGTCATTTCCGTCACCTGCGAGTTCTGCTCGACCACCTACCGCTACCCGGTAGACGAACTGGTCGCGGCTGATTGATGAGAAAAGGCGGGATTATCTCCCGCCTTTTTTGTCGCTTCAGGGTATCTTGCAGGTGAAATTCGCGGCATCGTTGACGTCGCCCGTGCCGGAATAGACGGCGGCCTGAGGGTGCGGGCAAAGCGGACGCGTCATAACGGTCTTCCTGTCCACGATCTTGGCCGCATGGATGACATCAGGCGCCTTGCCGTTTTCAACCCAGTCCATCAGCGGCGTGAAGGCGTCGAAGGTGTCGGTGCCATAACCCATCCGGCAATGGAACATGCCCGGCACCATGAACAGGCGGTAGAATTCGCCGGTTTTCTCCGCCCCCATCGTCTTGCGCACGGACTCGTAGTAATCCAGACCCATCAGCGGATTAAGCGCCGGATCGGACCATCCGAAATAGGTGATCATTCGCCCGCCGCGCTTCTGGAAGGCGCTGAGGTCGGGATTGTCGGCATCGACAAGTTCACGCACGGCCACGACCTTCTCATATTGCGTGTCGAAATCGAATGACTTCCAGTCGATCGCCTTGCCGGAGGCGGGCAGCATGGCCATGTTCTTCACGAATGTATCGCCATAGGCCAGCTGCCTGCTCGGGCCGTTTTCCGAAATCACCCACTGGTCCCAGCCGCTTGCGCCTGCCGCATCCAGCCCTTCCGTGCCCGCCACCACGCCGGGGAACACCGTCTTGCCTTTGACGGTGACACCCTTTGCAAGGGTCTTGAGGGTTTCGACCTGCTCCTTGCTGAAGCAATCATCGCCGCCCTTTTCGCAGATTTTCAGATCCTTGGCCGGATCGAAATTGCATTGTCTGGGGTCGGAAATCAGGCCATCCTTCACGCCATCAACGGCATCGCACCTGTCCATCACAGCCTTGGCAAGCGCCGGAAGCTGGGCCTTGCGAATGGGCGCCTTCAGCAGCGCCTGCGCGTTCCAGATGTTCCACAGGCCGGTATCGCTGAACCGCAAAACCGGTGCGCCTGCCAGAATGCCATCGAAATCGCCGGGATATCGCTGCGCTGCCATCAAGCCCTGTCGCCCGCCGGTCGAGCAACCATCCCAATAGGAAAAGGTCGGGTGCCGGTCGTAATAGGTTGCAGCGACGGTCTTTGCGGTCTGGACGGTAACGTGAACCGCACGCGACCCATAATCGACCAGCAGCGCCAGATCCGAAGCGAAGTCGCCGAGATCATAGGTCTTTGCGTCATGGCCCGTATTCTGCTGCACGGTGAGGAAGCCCCGGGAAAGGGCAGCGTCGCGTGTTTCGAGACGTGATGGCGCCGCCAGATCTTCACCGGCATAACCGCCATTGCCGAACATATAGACGCGCCTGTTCCACTGGTCCGGCAGTGCCAGCTCGAACCGGATCTGCGGGCGTATATAACCCGTGACGTGGCAGAAGCCGGGCAGGCCTTTGCCGGCCTCAACATAACGTGCCGTCAAAGTCGTGACGTCATCGAAAGTGCGGCTTTGCAGCATTGTGCAGCTCAAGGCAGCCGAGACAGTTGCCGATGTCAGATCGGGCCTGTTTCCACTATCGATGAAACTGCTGCGGTTTTGTGCCTGTGCGGAAGCGGAAACCAGCAGCGCCAATAGCGTGCAGGTTCCCAAGCCTATGGCTCGCGTCATCCATTTTCCTCCCAGAAAGGTTGTGACGCGATCAAGGTGCCGTATCGGGTCCAGCGGGACAAATAACGAAACGCGCAAAATACATAACCGGAGGTTTCAGAATCCGGTTATCAATTCAAAATGCGTGTCAAACCCGGGCTGTCCAGCGAGAATGCGGGAATGGCAACGCTGAAGACTTCGCCATTGTCGGCCTTCATCTCATAATGTCCGAACATCAGTCCGGACGGGGTATCGAGCGGGCAGCCGGAGGAATATTCATAGGTGTCGCCCGGCTCCAGATAGGGCTGTTCGCCCACCACGCCTGGGCCGGAAACTTCGTCGACCTGGCCGTTTTCATCGGTAATATGCCAGTAGCGATTAACGAGCGTAACAGCCCTGTCCGAATTGTTTGAAATCACGACCGTGTAGCCCCAGACGTAGCGATTGTCATCCGGGTCGGACTGCTCTTCAAGATAATAGGGGTCGACCGTGACCTCGATATCTCTTGTCAGTGCACGATACATTCACAGGGCCCTACGTCGTTGTTGTTTTATTATTCTACACTACAGGCATGGGCTTAGGTCAAGAAACCCGGATTTCATATTGTATTTACTTTACCGGCGATGGTAAATTTTGGCTGCGGCCAGAGGAGGGTGTCACGCCTGGATGATGACAGTGCCATAACATCCGTGCCCTGCTTTCCATAATGCTTATTGCGGGGCGTACGGAAATTTTTCGAGGCGGCGATTGCGGTCGCGCATATAGGGGCGGGTAGGCGGCCCGGCACCAGGCCGGACCGTTGATGTCGATCAGGCCGAGACCTTGGCGAGTGCTGCTGCGAAATCCTCCAGCAGATCGTCGGTGTCTTCGATGCCGCAGGAAAGGCGCAATGTGCCGCCGGAAATGCCCAATTCGGCGCGGGCTTCATCCGTCAGGTTCTTGTGCGTCGTCGTGCCCGGATGGGTGATGAGGCTCTTGGCATCGCCGAGATTGTTGGAAATCTTGATGACCTCCAGGGCGTTCTGCAGCTTGAATGCCGCTTCCTTGCCACCTTTGAGCTCAAAGCAGACGAGGGTCGATCCACCCGTCATCTGCCGGGCAATGATGTCGGCCTGCGGGTGATCGGCCCGGCCGGGATAGATGACCTTGGCCACCTTGGTCTGCTCTGCCAGAAAATCGGCGATCTTGCCGGCATTGGCGGTCTGCTGGCGCACGCGAAGCGGCAGGGTTTCCATGCCTTTCAACAGTGTCCAGGCGTTGAAGGGCGAAAGAGCCGGGCCAGTATGGCGGAAGTAGTCCTGAAGCTCTTCCTCGATCCACTTCTTGTCGGAAAGAACCACGCCGCCAAGGCAGCGTCCCTGACCATCGATATGCTTGGTCGCGGAATAGACGACGATATGCGCGCCCAGTTCCAGCGGCTTCTGGAAAAGCGGGGTCGCAAACACGTTGTCTACAACCAGTTTCGCGCCGATCTGATTGGCAAGCTTGGCAACGCCTGCGATATCGACCACTTCCAGCGTCGGATTGGTCGGGCTTTCCAGGAAGAACAGCTTGGTGTTGGGCTGGATCGCCTTTTCCCAGTTGGCAAGATCGCGACCGTCTACCAGCGTGCAGCCAATGCCATATTTGGGCGCCAGCGTTTCCACCACCCAGCGGCAGGAGCCAAACAGCGCGCGCGCGGCAACGATGTGATCGCCCGCTTTCAGCTGGCACAGAATGGCGGCGCTGACGGCAGCCATGCCGGAGGCCGTGGCGCGGGCATCTTCGGCGCCTTCCAGCATACACATGCGCTTTTCGAACATGTCATTGGTCGGGCTTGCGTAACGGGCATAGATAAAGCCATCCGTCTCGCCCTTGAAACGGGCTTCTGCGGCTTCAGAGCTGTCATAGACGAAGCCCTGTGTGAGATAGATCGCCTCGGATGTCTCGCCATAGGCAGAACGCAGTGTGCCGCCATGGACCAATTGGGTTGCCGGGCGCCATTTCTTGCTCATGTCATCACCTTACAAACAAAAAAACCGGCCGCAAAAGCAGACCGGTTACAAGCACCCGGTCTTTTTAGCCACTTATTTAACGTGGCTGCAAGCCGACCGGCCAAATCACCACGGGATAAGATTGCCATAACTCCGTTAACGACTTGCGTCAATGCCTTGCTTTTGGTTTTGTCGCCCATGAAAAAGGTGGTGAGCGATGACGAGAACAACAGGCATTTTGGCAGATGGAGCGATCCGCGAGCTGTTCCACG
The DNA here is from genome assembly GCF_030209845.1 of Agrobacterium sp. fls2-241-TYG-188a. NCBI lineage: Bacteria > Pseudomonadati > Pseudomonadota > Alphaproteobacteria > Hyphomicrobiales > Rhizobiaceae > Agrobacterium > Agrobacterium sp. fls2-241-TYG-188a. Next base: position 79,108 of record NZ_JARVRD010000002.1, read on the forward strand.
CCGGTCAGTTGACCAGCCAGAAGGCGCTGGATCGAGATCAGGTCCAGCCTGCCAGCCTGGACCTGCGTCTGGGTGCCAAGGCTTACCGTGTCCGGGCCAGCTTCATGCCCGGCCCATCCACCAAGGTCATCGAAAAGCTGACCCGCCTCAGCCTTCACGAGATCGATCTCAGCGAAGGCGCGGTGCTGGAAACAGGCTGCGTCTACATCGTCCCCCTGATGGAGGCGCTGGCGCTTCCGGCAGGCATGTCTGCTTCCGCCAACCCGAAAAGCTCGACAGGCCGCCTCGACATCTTTACCCGCGTCATCACCGATTATGCGCAGGAATTTGACAAGATCCCGGCGGGATATCACGGTCCGCTCTATCTTGAAATCAGCCCGCGCACCTTCCCTATCGTCGTTCGTCAGGGCTCGCGCCTGTCGCAGATCCGCTTCCGCATCGGCCACTCCGTTCTCAACGAAGGTGAGTTGCTGACGCTGCATGAAAACGAAACGCTGGTGGCAAGCGAAACCCCCAATGTATCGGGCGGCGGCATTGCCCTGTCGATCGATCTGCAGGGCTTCGGCGAACAGGGCCTGATCGGTTATCGCGGCAAGCATCACACCGCCGTAGTGGATGTCGATCAGAAAGCGGCGCATGACGTGCTGGACTTCTGGGAGCCAATCCATGCGCGGGGCCGCGCTGAACTGATCCTCGACCCGGATGAATTCTACATTCTCGTCTCCCGCGAAGCGGTGCACGTTCCACCGCTCTATGCCGCCGAAATGACGCCCTACGACCCGCTGGTAGGCGAGTTCCGCGTACATTACGCAGGCTTCTTCGATCCCGGCTTCGGCCACGCCAGCGCCGGCGGAACCGGCAGCCGCGCGGTTCTCGAAGTCCGAAGCCACGAAGTCCCCTTCATTCTCGAACACGGCCAGATCGTCGGTCGCCTGGTCTACGAACACATGCTGACCAAACCGGAAGGCCTCTACGGCACCGGCCTCGGCTCCAACTATCAAGCCCAGGGCCTCAAACTCTCCAAGCACTTCCGCGCCTGATAGACCCACAACAAACTTGACAGCCCACCACAACTGTCAGACTTTTGAATGCCATGCGGGTGTAGCTCAATGGTAGAGCAGCAGCTTCCCAAGCTGAATACGAGGGTTCGATTCCCTTCACCCGCTCCAGGCGTTCTTTCCCCTATATTTGCGATCTTGGAACAAAACTCCGTCGAGTAACGTTGGTTTTCCGAATAACAAAAGGAAGTACCGATGTTTAAGATGGTAAAACTGATGTCAGTGGCTGCCATGAGTGCTGGGTTTTGTGGCGTTACTTTTCTGCCTGCCCATGCATTGAGCGTCATTTCTCCGGCCTATGAGGAGCAGGCGCCCGCTGCCGCCGCCACTTACAGCCATCCGCCTGTTGCCTTTACTGGTGGCGTTGGTGAGGCCGCAAATTCCCAGGGTTTTGCGCTTTCTCCTAATGAGATTCAGCACGTTCGCTGGTGTGCGCAAAACTACACTTCTTATCACGCGACCGATGACACCATCGATAATGGCACGGGCGCTCGTACTGCCTGCAAGTCGCCCTACTGATCTTGCTCTGAGTTACGACTTCTGGAAGATATCTACCAAATTAGAAATATACTTTTGTTGATCTAGAAAATACTTCATTTATTCTTTTTGACGGGGCTGTGCGGCGTCTTGTTCCAGACGAAGGGCTTGTAGCGCAACTCATAGATCGCTCGCCAGGCCGCGAGCGAGATCATCAGCCAGTATGCCGGGGTCGCCAACCATTTGCTTCCCACCATGCTTTTCTCATGGTCAATCATGGCCCGACTGCCCATAAGCAGGAAGACGGCGTAGCTTCCAAGAATGTTGAGAAGATCGATTGTAAATAGCCAGAACTGGATCGTCGACAAGGCGTCCGGTCCCTCCGTCAGGATTGTCTTCGCCGTCAGTGCCACCGTCACGATGAACAATGGATGCGTGAGCGACGACAGGAGCATTCCACCGATGAGAAGCTGGAAGACGGCGTAGGCTTTCCAGCCCATTTCGTTGGCTACCCGCAGGGGAGATCGCATCATGACCAGCCACGTCTGCAGCCAGCCCTTGAACCATCGCGTTCGCTGGTTCAGCCAGACGGAAAACTCTGTTGGAGCATCCTCGAGCGTGGGGTAACTTATGACATCCGACTGGTGGCCGAGGCGATAGAGCCGCAAACCGAGATCTGCGTCTTCGGTGACGTTGAAGGGGTCCCAGGCCCCCACATTGCGCAGGACCGATGTTCGAAAATGATTGGAGGTCCCACCCAGAGGCATTGGCATCCTCATTTTTGCCAGCATGGGCAAAAGCCGCCGAAAAAGGGCTGAATATTCCAGGGAAAAGGACGCGGTCATCCACGATGTGTTGGCATTGCTGATAATGAGTGGAGCCTGCAAGCTTGCCAGATTGTCACAGCCTTGCTGAAACCGGGCGTAGGCTTCGCGCAATTGCTTGGGATGCGGGCGATCCTCGGCATCGTAGATGGCGGTGAATTCGCCGCGCGCGCCTGCAAGCGCATAGGTCAGCGCCTTGGGTTTTGTCCGGGGCAGGGATGGCGGCACCCGGATGATTTCGAATTGTGGACCGAGATCGAGCTGCTCGATGGCGGACAGAGTACCAAGGTCATCTGCTTCACAGACAAGCTTGACGTCCAGCTGCGACTTGGGCCAGTCCAGCCTGTTCAGTGCGGTGACAAGCTGCTCAACGACTGTTTCTTCGCGGTAGAGTGCGACCAATACGCTATAGACCGGCAAAGCTTCATCGTCGTGCTTTTCGACCAGCGCCAGGGTCCGGCGATCGGGCTTTGCGCGCAGCGGTGCCAGCTTGAAAAGGAGGGCACTCATGTAAAGCACGGCGGTAACGATGTGCAGCAACTGGAAGGTAAGCGTGGGTGCCGCAATGAGTGAGCCCAGAAAACAGGTCGCCCCCACACCCAGCAGAAAGCCCTGCTTGCCGTGCAGGGTAATCCGCGCCGAGTATAGAGGGGTCTTGTCGAAGAGAGCATGGATCGTCTGGCGCGTTCGGCGTCCTTCCCCGGCCTTCCAGACCGCCTGCCGGAGCGCAGAGGGAGTGGTGACAACAAGGTCGCCAGCCAGATCGGGAGTGGCTTGAAGCGCCCGCTTCAACCTTGCGATGCTTTGCAGATCCGGCACGATGGCCATATGGGGCATGGCATCCTGAGGCGACAGCCGCACCATGCGCGTATCCCGAAGTTGAATATCGAGAGACGGGGTGTCCACGATAACGGCATGGTCCAGCTCGGCCACGAAGGGCAGCCGCAGGAATCGTGCAAAGGCCCCGAAATAGGCATCTTCAGTGACAAGACCGCTCGAGAGAAGCTCCGCCTCGAATGTCGAGCCGTGGAGAGACGCCCGTCTCGAAAACATCTCGATATAGGGTTTGCCAAGACCAAGCGTTTTCAGGAAAGCTGCATCGTCGCTTTCCGGCACATCAGCATCGGCATACGACAGGGAGCGACTGTCGAGTGGCTTGAAAGCAATAATTTCACTTTTCACAAGCATCGCATTACGCGATATTTGTGTATATTCGTCGAATTGCGACATACGCGTTCCCGGCCGCTGCCTGCAGCGGCACCCTATATCCCCGTAACGGATGTTATATATGCGCTCTTGGGCTGCACTACTAAAATTAACGGGTATTTTCATCTACTCGACCGTTGTTGCGCCGTCTAACGGGCTGGCCGCGGAAAACCTGCCTGATGCCGGTCGGCTGCCTGTTCTGTTTGACGCGCAGGAGCGGCTTCCGGGCGCGGACCTGTCCAAGGTTCCGCGTGTTCGCTTCCTGATGTCGGTGGATTTTCCGCCTTTCAATTTCACCGATCAGGACGGCCGCCTGGTTGGCTTTCATGTGGATCTGGCGCGGGAAATCTGCGCGCAGCTGAAAATCGAGAGCAAGTGCCAGGTGCAGGCGCTGCCCTTTGACGAGTTGGAAGCGGCGGTGGAAATGGGCGAGGGTGAGGCTGTCATGTCCGGCATCGCCTCCAGTGCGGATTTGCGCAAGAGCTTCAGCTTCACCAGGCCTTACATTCTTCTGCCCGCTCGTTTTGCCGTCAACAAATCCGCGAGACTGGAAGGGCAATCCGCCGCAGCGCTCTCCGGCCGCAAGGTTGGCGTCATCATCAATTCCCGCCACGAAACGATGCTGAAGGCCTTTTTTCCCAAGGCCGCAGTCAACGGCTTCGATGGCTATGAACCGATGTATGAGGCTTTGAAGACGGGAAAGATCGACGCCGTCTTTGCCGATGGGCTGCGACTTCCATTCTGGGTCGCGGGCACGGCTTCGGAAGGATGCTGTGCCATGTTCGACGGCCCCTATATGTCGGATCGATTCCTCGGTGAGGGCTTCTCGATCATGACGGTCGATCCCGAAAACAAGCTCGTTCCGGCGTTCGATCAGGCGCTTGCCGCATTGTCGCGCAACGGGCGACTGGAGGAAATCTACCGCCGCTATTTCCCATACGGCTTGTTCTGAGCAGTTTATCGGGCGTAGAGCGTCCCATCCGGCACGGGCGCTCCGGAACTATTGGCTGGCCCAGATGATGCGGGCCACCCACTCGACATCGGCGAGATCGAAGCTCCGGTTGGGGTGCTCGGGGTTAAGCGAAAAAAGCTCGATTGTCTTTGCCGTCTGGCGGGCCAGAACCTTGGCCATGACTTCACCGTCGCGACTTTTCACCACCACGCGGTCACCGCGCCGAACCTGCGCGCCGGGCTCCACGATCAGCACATCGCCATCGCGATATAGCGGCATCATGCTGTCGCCCTGAACCTCGAGTGCATAGACACCGGGCCTGTTGGCAGGCGAGGCGGGAAAATCGACAACATCCCAACCCTGGCCGGCGGGAAAGCCGCCATCATCGAAAAATCCACCGGACCCTGCCTGGGCAAAGCCCAGAAGCGGAATGGACCCCATTTGCGGCGGGAAGTTGCCCTCCGGTATGGTGTTGTTCCTGTGGGCATGGCTTAGCGCAAAGCCAAAGAACTGGTCGATTGTCGCGCCTGTCGCTTCCAGCACCTTGGAAATCGATTCCGTGGATGGCCAGCGCTGGCGCCCGTCCGGCCCCTGACGTTTGGATTTGTTGAAGGATGTCGGGTCAAGCCCGGCCTTGCGCGCCAGGCCCGAAGGAGACAGCTGGTTACGATCCGCAAGGGTATCGATGGCGCTCCAGATATTTTCGTGTGACAGCATGGTTAACGGCCCGGGTGGAGCGGCGTCGTCACGCGGCTCTTCAGCAACTGCCGAAATTTACCCAAAGCCGAACCAAGAGTAAAGTGCAAAAGGAATAAAATCCTTGTATCAGGCCACAAGCGTCGACATGGTAATCTTGGAAAGCTGAATGACCGCCTGCGTGCGACTGTCCACTTTCAGTTTCAGCAATATGGCCGAGACATGCGCCTTGATCGTGGCTTCCGAAACGCCAAGCTCATAGGCAATCTGTTTGTTGAGCAAGCCTTCGCCCAGCATCGAAAGAACGCGGCTCTGCTGCGGGGTCAGCGTCCTCAACCGGCTGATGAGATCCGCCAGCTCGGGGTCGTGCTCCTGTCCGGATTGGCCGTAAACGGGCATCCATATGTCGCCTTCCAGAACGGCGCGAATGCCGGCGCGCATGTCCTCGATGCCTGCGGATTTGGAAATGAAACCGGATGCACCGAGTTCTATGGCGTGGCGCATGGTCGCCGGGTCGTCGGTTGCCGAAACGATGACGATGGGCAGACTCGCAAATTCTGCCCGAAGCGACATCAGCCCCGAAAAGCCGCTGACGCCGGGCATGGCCAGGTCAAGCAGCATAAGGTCTGTGTCTGGGTAACGCTTGGCGGCGGCCTTCGCAGCGTCGAAGTCACCCGCCTCGACAATGGTGTTTTCGCCCTCAAGCCCGCTTACCGCCTGCCGCAAGGCGCCGCGAAACAGAGGATGGTCGTCTGCAATGATGATGGTGAGTTGTGACATGCCGCGCCCCCTCCCAAGAGCATTTCATGTTCGCCTCATATTTTGGCGCAGTTTCCCTGTGCGTCAAGTCTCCACATCCAAGGATTGCGCCAATTTCCCCGCGAATTCAAGCGCTCAATTAGCCACTCACCTCGGCCTTGCCGCAATGGCACAAAAATCTGCGTGAAGTGATGGACAAGCAGGGTCATTTGCGGCAAACCCCAACGCATCTGAAGGAGATGCCGATGAGTGAAACGCCCCCCGTCATTTACAAGATCGTGGATGCCGCCTTGTGGCGGGAAGCTGCGGAAACGGGTGTTTTCATGGGCGCGGCCATCGATCTTCAGGATGGCTATATTCATTTCTCCACAGCGAGCCAGCTGCACGAAACCGCGCGCAGGCACTTTTCCGGCAAGGACAATCTTGTCCTCGTTGCCGTGGATGGCGGTGCGCTTGGCGACAAGCTGGTTTTCGAACCTTCGCGCGGCGGTGAAGATTTTCCGCATCTCTATGCGCCCCTGCCATTCAGCGCGGTCCTTTGGGAAACACCGCTCACCCTTGATGACGATGGCGCCCACCAGTTTCCGGAGATTGCATGATGAGCGGATTTTTTTCCTCGATCGGTCGCCGTGGCCTGTTTCTGATGGATCCGGAAGTGGCGCATGGCATGTCGATCGCTGCGCTGCGTTCGGGCTTCATTCCCACCTGCCATGTGCCGCATGATCCGCGCCTGCAGCAGACGGTGGCCGGCCTTGTTTTCCCAAATCCGCTCGGCATGGCTGCAGGCTATGACAAGAATGCGGAAGTGCCGGGTCCGCTGCTCAAGCTGGGCTTCGGCTTCACCGAAATCGGCACGGTTACGCCGCGTCCGCAATCGGGCAATCCCAAGCCGCGCATTTTCCGTCTCGTGGAAAATGAGGCGGTCATCAATCGGCTGGGCTTCAACAATGAAGGTCACGCGGCTGCTCTGGCGCGCCTCATGGCAGCGGGGCTGCGCGGCATTGTCGGCGTCAATATCGGCGCCAACAAGGATAGCGAAGACCGTGTTGCGGATTACGTGAGGGGCATCGAAACCTTCTCCTCCGTTGCCTCCTATTTCACGGCCAATATCTCCTCTCCCAACACGCCGGGCCTGCGTGACCTGCAGGCGCGGGAAAGCCTGTCGGCACTGTTAAAGGCCGTTCTGGAAGAGCGCGATGCACAAGCGCAAAAGCTCAACCGCCGCCTTCCCGTCTTCCTCAAGATCGCGCCCGATCTGACAGAGGAAGGGCTGGACGATATAGCAGCCGAAGTGCTGGCGCATAATCTCGACGGCCTGATCGTTTCCAACACAACGCTGTCTCGCAACGGGCTTCGCCCCGGCGCCAACAATCAGGAAACGGGCGGGCTCTCCGGCAAGCCGCTGTTTGATCTCTCCACCACCGTGCTTGCAAAAATGCGCAAACGCGTCGGTCCCCACCTGCCGATTATCGGCGTGGGCGGCGTGTCCTCCGCCGAATCCGCACTCGAAAAAATCCGCGCCGGGGCCGATCTCGTGCAGCTCTATTCCTGCATGGTCTATGAAGGCCCGGCACTGCCCGGCCGTATCGTGCGCGGGCTGTCGACCTTGGTCGAGCGTGAACGCGTCGCCAATATCCGCGAGCTGCGCGACACCACGCTCGACCGCTGGGCCGACCGGCCACTCTAGTCCCCAAACCACCACCTTCACGCCGTAGCGCCCACCCCACCCCCCGTCACCCCGGACTTGATCCGGGGTCTAGTGGTGCGCGTCTGCGCTCCGGGAGATGTGTTCGTTCGACAGCCCCGTGGTTAGGGTCCTCTCGCCTTGCAGACGCAAGGCGGCTGGATCCCGGATCAAGTCCGGGATGACGGAGGAGAGGTGGTGCAGAGGTCGTCCACGCAGACGTGGTGCCTCCGGACGCCTAAGAGAGGGAGTGCGGAGGTGGTAGACGGAGGCAGCGTTGTGTTGACGGTAGTCTTCAAAGAATTGAAGCCAAATGAGCAAGGTCGGTCGGCTGCGGAGATCGAGAAAGCGTATAGGCCGACCTCAACCGAATACCGTCACGCCCCCCCCGTCACCCCGGACTTGATCCGGGGTCCAGCGGGCGCGCGTCTGCGCGCCGGGAGACCTCTTCGTCCGGCGCCTCAGAGTCCGACCTGCGACAACCGCAGTCACCTATTGGCGCGCGTCATCACCGACACAGCACCATGGCCCAATAGGGCCGGTTCTTCGCCGCCGCATCATAAGCGACGGCCACTCCCAGTCCACCGTAATTGCCCAGCATGTTCTCCAGATGGTGCGGTGAGCCAATCCAGGCCTTGACGACACGCTCGACGGTATCCTGTCCGGCGGCGACATTTTCCGCGGCGGGCAGGGGCACGCCGCCATCTTTCATGCGGATGAGGAAGCTGTCGGTGAGGCCGATGAGGTGCGCCATTTTCTGGGCCTTGACCATGCGGTTGGCCTGATAGGCGGCGGCCTGCTGGGCGGCGCTGTTGGCAGAAAGCGGCGAAAGTCCCTTCGAGCGGCGAAGCTCGTTGACCATGGGCAGCGCTGCTGCAGTTTCATCGCGCGTGCCGGCGGCCACGCCCTTGTTGGTGGGGGTAGAGACGCAGGCAGACAGCGCGGCACCGGCGGAGACGAGCACGAAACCGCGTCGCGAAAGCGTGAAGACTGAAGGCTGGGTCATATTATCGGCGGAAGCTCAAAAGGCGCAGGATGATGAAGACGGGCACGACGATGACGGCACCTGCAAGCAGGTAATCGCCGATGCTGCCCAGCGCGCGGAAACCGGTGTGCCATAGGTCGAGCACGAAATCACGCAAGCCGTAAATGATGTTCCATGGCGTCAAGCCGAACACAGCCATGACGAAACCGACGATCAGCGACACGACGAGCAATTTGACGATTGTCCGCGCGACACTATCACCCAGCACCTTATCGACCTCACCGGCCATAGCAGTTCTCCTAAATTCCGGCCAAGACATATGAAGCATCGCCGCACTATGCAAGCTTCAGCGCTTCCCCGGCACCATATTTGCCGCTGCCATGAAATAGGACTTGAGTTTTTTTATGGCTTGAGGAAAGACAGCGCACCTCTTTCAGGGATTTGCGAATGGCCTCAAACCAGTTTTCCTCCGGCGATGCCATCGCAGACCGGCGCGCCGATTATGCCCGTATGCTCGCCGAAAGCGGAGATAACGCGGCTGCTGCGGAATTGATCGAACAGGCGCTGGAACTTGCGCCATCCTGGGCCGCAGGCTGGGTAAAGCTGGGGGATTATTGCCAGAAGGCCGGGCAGCGGGAAAAGGCCATTGCCGCCTATGAGACCGTGGACCGACTTGACCCCGAGGGCATTTTTGCCGCGTCCCTGAAGCTTGCCGTGCTGGGGGCGGCGGAAACGCCGGAACAGCCGCCAAGTGCCTATGTCGAGGGCCTTTTCGATGATTACGCCGATCGTTTCGAAACATCGCTGGTCGAAAAGCTGGAATACAGCGTGCCGCAAAAACTGGCGGCGCTGATCGAAACCGCCAGACCGGCCAGCGGGCAGTTTGCCTGCATCGTCGATATCGGCTGCGGCACCGGCCTGCTCGGCATGGAACTTCACGCCTGGACGCAGCGGCTCGAAGGCTTCGATATTTCCACTAATATGCTGGCCAAGGCCGAAGAAAAGGCGATCTATCACCATCTGGCGCAAGCCGATCTTTCGTTGCCTGCGGACACATCCGGCCTTTTTGCAGATGGCCTTGTTCCCCACCGCGCCGATCTGGTCGCGGCTGCCGATGTCATGATGTATCTGGGAAGCCTCGAAACCGTCATGCCGCTCGTCAATGCCCTGCTTTCACCCGCTGGCGTCTTTGCCTTTTCCGTTGAAGATGCGGGAGCCGGTGACGGCTTTGTGCTGCAGCCATCGCTTCGCTATGCGCATTCGGAAACCTATGTGCGGGGCCTGCTGGCCTCTGCGGGTCTGAAAATCATCGATATACAAAAGACGACCATTCGCAAGGACGCTGGAAAACCCCTGTCCGGCATTCTCTTTCTTGCCGGAAAAGCGGCCTGATCTTTTCATTTCTTGCCATTTTGGCAATAGGTCAGCCTTGCTTACGTATCGCTCTTGATACGAAGCGTGTTGCAGTGCAAAATATGGCCTATCAGCGCCTCCCCCTCGTCATGATCGGGCGCGGCGATGCACTCTCACACATTCTTTCTGGTTTCGGGGTAGCGCGCATGGCATTCACAAGAAGCGTCTATGGCATGTGGAGTGTCGATCCGGCAAAGCACGCGCCGGTCGAAGACATTCAGGGTATAGTCACCGGCAGCATCGTGTCGGCCCTTGGGTTTTACCTGCTGGCCAAGGTTGGCCTTTTGACCGGTGGCACGGCGGGCGTTGCCTTCCTCATCCATTATGCCTTTGGAATAAGTTTTGGCCTGCTGTTCTTTCTCGTCAATCTGCCGTTCTACTACCTTTCCTTCCGTCGGCTCGGTCTTGCGTTTTCGCTTAAGACCTTCATTGCCATCGCCCTCGTTTCGGTGCTGACAGAGCTTGAGACCCGCTGGATGGTGGTGGAAAGCATCAACCCGCTCTGGGCCGCGCTTCTGGGCGGTCTGTTGCTGGGTTATGGGCTTCTAGCGCTTTACCGTCACCGCGCAAGCCTCGGCGGCATCGGCATTCTCGCCATCTACATACAGGATCGCTTCGGCATTCGGGCCGGTCTCATCCAGCTTGCATTCGACAGCTGCGTCATGATTGCCGCCTTCTCGATCATCAACCCGCAGACGGTGATCTACTCCATCGTGGGCGCCTTCGTGCTCAACCTGTTCCTCGCGATCAATCACCGCTCGGATCGCTATATCGTCGTGCGTTGATCTCTTGAATTTTTACCCGCTACAGCGCAAAGAATAACAGGCATTGCGGGGTGATCATGAGCGACATAGCAGAAAGCAAACGTATCCGTTTCTGGGCATCGACGCCTGATCGGCATTCCGTGGTAGAGGATGCGCAGGCGGTTATAGCGGGCAGCATGTTGGCGTCGCTCGGTGTCGTCCTCCTGTCCGGCGGTGGCCTGTTGACGGGCGGCGTGGTTGGCGTCGCCTTTCTTTTGCATTATGTGACCGATATCAGCTTCGGCCTTCTGTTCTTTCTTGCCAATGTGCCCTTTTATTTTCTGGCCTTTCGGCGGCTTGGGCTCGTCTTTACCATCAAGACATTCTGTGCTGTTGCGCTCACCTCGCTGCTGTCGGAATATCTCCCGCAGCTTATCGTGCTTGAGAACGTCAATCCCATCGTGGCTGCCCTGTTTGGCGGGCTGGTAGTTGCGGCCGGAATGCTGGCGTTGTTTCGCCACCGCACCAGCCTTGGCGGCTTCGGCATTCTGGCGCTCTATCTGCAGGATCGCTTCGGCATTCGCGCCGGTCTTGCGCAACTGGCCTTCGACTGCACCGTCCTCGTCTGCGCTTTCTTCGTCGCAACGCCTTTCATCATTCTCTGCTCCATCCTCGGTGCGCTGGTGATGAACCTCGTCATTGCCGTCAATCACCGCAATGACCGCTATATCGCCATGTGAGGCCCTTCTTTTTCGCCAGCATTTCACTACTTTAGTGCTGTGACACACACCGAGCCCCCCAGTTCCGGCCTAGATGTCGGCACCCTGCCTTTATCCTTCCAGAAATGGTTCGGCGAAAAGGGCTGGAGCCCACGCGCCCACCAGCTGGAACTATCCGCTCGCGCTCGGGGTGGCGAAAACATGCTGCTGATTGCGCCGACCGGTGCCGGCAAGACGCTGGGCGGCTTCATGGCATCGCTGACTGATCTCGCAGAGCGCGGCAAGGTACCGCCGGGGTCTGCATTCGTTGGCGTCCACACGCTCTATATCTCGCCGCTGAAAGCGCTTGCCGTCGATATCGAGCGCAACCTGATGAAGCCGGTATCGGAAATGGGGCTGCCCATCTCGGTCGAGACCCGCACCGGCGATACGCCGCAGGCCAAGCGCCAGCGCCAGAAGCTGAAACCGCCGGATATTCTGCTGACGACGCCGGAACAGGTCTCGCTACTGCTCGCCAACAAGGAAGCCGAACGCTTCTTCAAGGACCTGAAATATGTCGTGCTGGACGAGCTTCACTCGCTCGTCACCTCCAAGCGCGGCCATCTCCTGTCGCTCGCCATTGCCCGCATTCGCAAGCACGCGCCATCCATGCGCACCATCGGCCTTTCCGCCACCGTCGCCGACCCCATGGATCTGCAACGCTATCTCAGCCCGCAACGGGAGGGCGAACCCACCGCCGGTCTCATCACCGTCGATGGCGGCGCAAAGCCGGATATCGCGATACTCGGCACGGAAGAGCGCATTCCATGGTCCGGCCACTCGGCCCGCTATGCCATGCAGGACCTCTATCCGGCCTTGAAGGCCCACAAGACGACGCTGATCTTCGTCAATACCCGCTCGCAGGCTGAGCGCATTTTCCAGGAACTCTGGACCATCAATGACGACAATCTGCCGATTGCGCTGCATCACGGCTCGCTGGATGCCGGCCAGCGCCGCAAGGTAGAAGCGGCCATGGCCGACAACAAGCTGCGCGCCGTCGTCGCCACATCCACGCTTGATCTCGGCATAGACTGGGGCGATGTCGATCTTGTCGTGCATGTCGGCGCGCCCAAAGGTGCAAGCCGCCTTGCCCAGCGCATCGGCCGCGCCAATCACCGCATGGATGAGCCCTCCAAGGCCATTCTCGTTCCCGCCAACCGCTTCGAGGTCATGGAGTGCCGGGCAGCGCTCGATGCCAATTACATCGGCGCGCAGGATACGCCACCCATCGCCGAAGGCGCGCTGGATGTGCTGGCCCAGCATGTGCTGGGCATGGCCTGCGCCGAACCCTTCGATGCCGATGAGCTCTACCGCGAAGTCACGACAGCATCGCCCTATTATGGCCTACCGCGCGAGACCTTTGATCGCGTGGTGGATTTCACCGCGACCGGTGGATATGCGCTGCGCACCTATGAGCGCTACGCCCGCATCCGCCAAACGAAGGAGGGACTCTGGCGCGTTTCAAACCAGCAGGTGGCGATGCAATACCGCCTCAACCTTGGCACCATCGTCGAGGCCGCCGAACTCAACGTCCGCATGGTCAAGCGCAATGCCAAGGGCACGGTCGGGCGTGGCGGCATGTCGCTCGGCAAGGTCGAAGAGTATTTCCTTGAACAGCTGGTGCAGGGCGATACTTTCCTGTTTGCGGGCAAGGTACTGCGCTTCGAAGGCATCAGGGAAAACGAATGTCTGGTCAGCCAGGCCTTTTCCATGGACCCGAAAATCCCCTCCTATGCGGGCGGCAAGTTTCCGCTTTCCACCTATCTGGCGGATCAGGTCCGCTCCATGCTGGCCGATCCCGCCCGATGGCACGCCCTGCCGGATCAGGTGCGCGACTGGCTGGCCATCCAGAAGGAAAAATCCATCATCCCCAAGCGGGATGAGCTTCTGGTCGAGACCTTCCCCTTCCGCAAACGCTTCTTCATGGTCATGTACCCTTTCGAGGGGCGGCTGGCGCACCAGACGCTCGGCATGTTGCTGACGAGACGGCTGGAGCGGGCCGGAGCCAAGCCCATGGGCTTCGTCGCCACCGATTATTCGCTGGCCATCTGGGCGCTGGAGGACATGGGCAGACGTCTGCAATCGGACCGGCTTTCGCTCACCGACCTGCTGGACGAGGATATGCTGGGCGATGACCTTGAGGCGTGGCTGGACGAATCCTTCATGCTCAAGCGCACCTTCCGCAACTGCGCCATCATCTCCGGCCTCATCGAGCGCCGCCATCCCGGCAAGGAAAAGACCGGGCGGCAGGTCACGGTGTCCGCTGATCTTATTTATGATGTTCTTCGCAGCCATGAGCCCGATCACATCCTGCTGGAAGCCACGCGTCGCGATGCCGCAGCCGGACTTTTGGACATTGGCCGTCTTGGCGATATGCTAAGGCGAATCAAGGGTCACACCACCCATTGCGCTCTGGAGCATGTTTCGCCGCTGGCCGTGCCGGTCATGATGGAAATCGGGCGCGAAACCGTGGCCGGTCAGGCGCAGGATGATGTGCTGGCAGAAGCGGCCGATGAGCTGATTGCGGATGCGATGTCATGATGCATCGGGCGCAAGGACATGAAGGACAAAACCGAGACGTGCTGAGCCGACTTGCCTTAAGCGACAAATTTGCCACCGGCTTTGAATGCCTCGGCTCGGAAACCGCCATCAATGGCGTTGCCGGCTGGTGCGATCCGCTGGGCGGGCTTTACCTGCCAGATCTGTCGCTGCTGGTCGTCTCCGATCTTCACCTTGAAAAAGGTGCGGCCTTCGCCCGTCGCGGGCGCCTGCTGCCGCCATACGATACCATTGCAACGCTCAAGATCCTGTCCTCGCTGATCATCCGCTACGATCCGAAGATCGTCGTCAGCCTCGGCGATAATTTCCATGATCGCATCGGCTCGCAGCACCTGCCGCTGCCGCTTCGCGATCTCATCAAGGACATGGCCAAGGGCCGAGAATGGATCTGGATCAACGGCAACCATGATCCCGATGGCACGGTCGATCTGCCGGGCTCCTCCAGCGACGAATTGTTTTACGGCAATCTCGTCTTCCGGCATGAGCCGAAGCTGGGCGCATCCGCTGGCGAAATCGCCGGCCACCTCCACCCCGCCGCCACCGTGCGCCGCCGCGACAAATCCGTGCGCCGCCCCTGCTTCGCCACCGACGGCACCCGCCTCCTCATGCCCGCCTTTGGGGTGTTGAGCGGCGGGCTCGACCTGCGCCACAAGGCCATGAAGGGCCTCTTCGACCACACCTCGCTCGTTGCGCACCTCATGGGTCGCGACCGAATCTACTCTGTGCGATTTGGAAATCTGCTGGGGTAATCGGCGGGCTTCGGCCCTCAGCGCAACCAAAGACCGGGTCACTTCCTCTCTGCGGCTTTCAAACGAGGTCTGCGTACAACAGGCATCGCAGCAGCGAGCAAGAGGCAGGGCGCAAAACACGAAATAATCACGATAAATCAACGCCTTATATATTACTCTGCAAAAAAACCTCAAAATTCTTTCTGCATTTCATTCACACCCTCTGCACCTGAAGCACAATTCTCCCGTTCCGCCCTCGGATACACCGCAAGGCGTTGCGGCGAGGCGGGATCGGCGCTGGTGGGCGGGGGGCTACGCATCCTCTCGGTCATCGGGGTCGAGCAGCAATCCCCCCGGCGGCAACGGGAGGAGGGTGACGCGGTTTCGGACCGGCCGTGTCGTCTTCCCGATGCCCGACCTGGTTGCGTGGATGGCGTCGTCAGGCTGAACCACAGTCTGAAGTCGCCCTTCCCTGTGCCAGGAGCCTCGCCGCCGGGTGTACCGACAGCTCATCGTCCCTTGGTCGAACGCGACCATGTGGATTGAAGCGAAAGTCAGGCGGTACACAGGAAGATGCTGCATCTGCCCCGCATCGTCATCGACGGTGCGGACGGATCGCAAGGGATGCATCTGGCCGGGGCTGGCGGGTGAGGACCTTGCGGAAAACGGATCGCTCCGGTCCGCGCCTTGATTTTTCGGCGCGGGCAGAGGCGAAGGCAGGTGTGGCTGAACTGGCAGGGTGCCTTTCCGCAAGGGATGGCACCACCCGGATGGGAAGGGTCGGGCCTTGGCAATGTCCGACCGGCTCTCCGGCAAGGTTTTACCCTTGCCATCCGGTGTCTGCCAGCCGTGGCAAGTGGATTGCTGTTTGGCCAAAAGAGCCGAACGGGGCGCTGAAAGGTGCCACTTATAGACTACCCAACGAGGCAGCTTGCAGCGCCCCGTCCGACATACCCATGACCGCAAATGGTCAGGGGGCCAGAGAATGAAGCATCCCACGGGCAGCCTCTGCCGCGTGAACGGCGAAGCTTGGAATAGAGGTTGCCGGGTTTTTTGACAGGATTTGACGGAAGGACGGATGCGCGTTCAATCGCGTCTGAACAGAAGGCTTGCGCCCCAGCCGGTTATGACGGCCAGCAATACGCACAGGATACCATAGACGATGGGAGTCTGGTGGGCGGCATCGGTGATGGCCTGTTCCATGCCTGTTTTCACCACGCGCAGCCGCAGTTCCTTTTGCGCAACGGGTGCTCCGCTCTTGAACAGATAGGCGCGGGCGGTGTGTACGCCATTTGGCACATTGGCGGGCAGGCGCAGCGTGGCCCAGAAGAGGCCGGTGCGTTCCAGTCGAACGCCTGTCGTGTCGTTGCGATAGATGCCGCTGGAAAGCTTCAGGCGGCGATAGGCTTCCTGAAAGTCGTAGACATTGTCCGGCACGCCGGAAAACACGGCGCTGCGCAGCGGCAGATGTTCCACCCCAAGACCCATGGCGGTCAGCGTTCCGGCGGTGGCAATGTCCTGAATGTTGCGGGTGCTGGCCATGGAATAGGATTCCGGTAGCGGCGCGAAGGTTATCGCACTGGTGTTGATCCAGATGCCTGCGACCCGGCTTTTCTTGCGCACGGTGGAATATTCATTCGGGCCCTCCAGCGTCACCACGATGTCGTACTGGCCGATGGCCAGCAGCAGCTGGTCGGCATTGTTGAGAGCGCCGAACATGGTGAAGTCGGCGCCGCGAAAATCGGACGCTATGGAGATTTCGGTGGTCGAGGCGCCGATCTCGATGTTTTCCTGCAGGGTGCGAGACTGCCCCGACGCATCCGGCGAAATCGCCAGCGGCGGTGTTTGCGCAAAAGCCGTTCCGCAAAGCGTGCAAAAAAGGGTGGCAAGCAGGGCGCTGCGGATCAATAGCCCAGCCCTCCCACGGCGACGGAAAACAGATCGTCCGGTTTGATGACGAGGGTGATTGCAAGCCTGACGCCGACCGCCAGAACCAGAAGCGCCAGCAGCGCGCGCAGCTGTTCGCCGCGCAGTTTCTGGCCCACGCGCACACCATATTGCGCGCCGACCACACCCGCCAGCATCAGGATGAAGGCCAGCACGATATCGACGGAATAGTTCGTTGCGGCCTGAACAATAGTGGTGTAGGCGGTCACGAAAATGATCTGGAACAGCGATGTCCCAACCACGACATTGGTGGGAATGCGCAAAAGATAGATCATGGCGGGCACCATGATGAAACCGCCGCCAACGCCCATGACCGAGGTCAGAACACCGATGCCGAAGCCGAGCACGATGATGGGGATGACGCTGAGATAGAGCTTCGATTTCTTGAAGCGCATCTTAAGGGGCAGGCGGTGCACCCAGTTGTGGTGGCCGGGACGGCGAAGCGGCACCGTCTCGTTGCGGGCGGTGCGGCGAATGGCGGAAATGCTTTCCTTCAACATCAGCGCGCCGACGGTGGAAAGCAGGATGACGTAAAGCAGCGAAATGATCAGGTCCAGCTGGCCGATGCTGCGCAAGAGCGTAAACAGCCAGACGCCGAGCGTGGCTCCGCAAAGGCCGCCGATCAGAAGCACGGTTCCCAGCTTCACATCCAGCGTGCCACGCCTGAAATGGGAGATGGAGCCCGATACCGAAGAGGCGACCACCTGGTTTGCGCCGGTTGCCACGGCAACCACGGGCGGAATGTTGTAGAAGATCAGAAGCGGGGTGATCAGGAAGCCGCCGCCCACGCCGAACATGCCGGACAGAAAGCCCACAGCCGCGCCCATGCCGAGAATGATGAAGATATTCACCGAAAGTTCTGCAATGGGCAGATAGACAGTCACATCAGGACCTCGGGCATCGTTCCGTGCAAAAAGGCAAAGCCGCCTCAAGGCGGGCTTCACCACGAATGGGGTGGTATCGGTCGAGAAATGGCAAAGGCAGAAGCCTTGCGACCTTCCACTGTTCATGCCCATGGTGGGCATGACTGTCAATTATTCAACGGGAAATACGTTGATAATTTGGAAAGATCGGCAAACTGCCGGATTACTTGTTGCGAGCCAGCAACTCGGTAACCAGCTCATCGGTAATGCGGCCGTCCGGTGTGTGACCGATGGACTTCTGGAAGTCCTTGATCGCCAGAACCGTGTTGCGGCCCAGCTTTCCATCCGGCTCGCCCGCCTTGAAGCCATTGTTGTTCAAGATGGCCTGGATGTTGCGGATCGCCTTCTGCATGTCGACGGATGAGGTCTTGATCTCTTCGCCGCCTGTCCATTCCGCTGGCGGGTTGACCGAGTTCGCATCATCATTGAGCGGGGTCACCTGCCAGGCATTGACAGAGGCCTTGGCGGTATCCAGCTGCGCGGGCGTCATGGCCTTGGCCACGTCGTCGCGCTTCTGGCCGGCATCGGCATCGCCATCACGGGCGGCAATTGCAAACCATTTGTAGGATTCTTCAAGGCTCCGGGCCACGCCGCTGCCACGCGCATAGAGAATGGCAAGGTTGAACTGGCTGTCGCGAACGCCGAGGTTGGACGCGCGGATGAACCACTCTGCCGCCGCATTGAAATCCGGTGCGCCTGCCGCGTCGGAGGCGAGCAGGACGGCCAGGTTGTGCATGGCGCCCGCATTGCCCTGATCCGCGGCCAGCTGGTAGTACCGCTTGGCTTCGGACAGGTTGCGCTCGACACCATTTGCCTTCTCATACATGTTTCCGAGGCGATACTGAGCCGGTGCGAGGCCCCGGTCTGCCGCAAGCTTGTACCACTTGGCAGCCTCGGCACGGTCGGATGGAACGCCGCGGCCATCGGTGTAGCGTGCGCCGATTTCAAAAAGTGCCAGCCGGTCGCCCTTGGCAGCTGCGTCCGCCAGGGACTGAGGTACAATGCCTGCCGGAACGGCAATCGTTTCGGCTGGTTGAGCGGCTGCTTCCTTTTTGAACTGGGCCTGCGATGCGTCGGAGACAGCGGTTGCGGGCTGCAGGTGCTCCACCACGCCGGTGGACCGGGCGGCTGGCGCAACCGAAATGGTCGGCGTTTCCTGCGGAAGGCGCGCGCCGCCAATCGGCCTTGTGTCGATCAGATGATCGCCCTTGTCGGCTTCGGCCTGCATCCGTTCGCCCGCAGCAATGGCGTTTTCATCCATGGTGCTGTCAGAGGGAAGCGTCACGGCAGGGTCGACACCGGCGGGCTTTGCCTCGACCGGTACAACGGAAGCAGCCGGTGCTTCGACAGGCGCCTGGGCCGGTGCCGGTGCAGAACCGCTCGATGCTGGTTCGCTTGAGGATGGCTCGGTGGTGAGGGCGGGCGGGGCGGTCTCGCTACCGACGAGCGACTTGATCGCAGGCATTGCCATCATGGCCAGAAGGATGGCACCGATGCCCAAAAGCAGGGGACGGCGGTAACGGGAAAGGGCGGAGCCTTCCTTTTCGGCATTCGTCGTCTTGGCACGCGGAGAACGTTGCGCGGCACTCCGGTCGGGCACGCTTTCCTGCGCTGCGGCCTGGGCAGCACGGCGGGCGGCCGCAATGAAGTCGGCACGGCTGTCGCCCTCGACGGTGCCATTGCGGGCAGCGGCGGTCTGGCTGGCGCGCACACGCTCGAGAATCTTCTTGATGTCAGGCGCACCGGAGCCGGGCTCCAGCAGCTCGGTTTCCATGTCCGCCTGCAGCGTGTCGACGGGGTCGAGTGCCGGTGCAGGATCGATCTGCTGGCGCTGTGAAACCTTCGGCGCTTCTTCTTCCTGCGTCTTGGCGGCGCTGGATTTGAAGCGACGGGTCAAACCTGAGAGAATGCTGCGTTTTTCAGGAACAGCCGTCTTTTCTGCTTCGGGCGGCAGCGGCGCATCGGCAAGCAGCGCGGTCTCGGCGTCTACCGCTGTTTCAAACGAAGAACGGTCGTCCCTGGCAATCAGCCCTTCTGCCGGAAAGGTCGCGGCAGGCATACGTGCCACGCTTTCATAAGCGGCCCAGTCATCTGCCGGAAGCGATGCGGATTGTGCAGTCGTCGGGCGATTGTCGAGCGTGTCGAGACGTCCGGCAATCTGGACCAGCGTTTCATGCAGCGCTTCGAAAGTCCGGTGCGTGCGCTCTTCCGTGTTGCGGCTGAGACCTTCCAGCTTGCGCAGATCATTGGCAAGCTCGGTGAGGATGACCATGTCCGTATTGCTGGCGGTCTGCGCCAGATTGTTGCGCGTATGCGCCTCAAGAACAGCTTCCGCCGCCTGACGTGCAGCCTCGATGATATATTCGTCGCTGGACGCCATATAGTCTTCGATATTGGCCATGCGCCGGTCGAGTTCCGGCGACATCTCGCCAGCACCAGCCGCGGGTGCTCGGGTCTCATCCAGCTTGGTGGCAATGTCGCTCAGGCGGTCTTCGAGGCGCTTGAAGGCGGTGTCGTAGGACGCGTTGGACGGCGCGGCAGGCTTGGCTTCGATCTCTTCGATGCGCCGCGCGATTTTTTCCAGCCGCTCGGCCAGCTTGTCGTTGACAGCGCCATTGCCGAGTTCATCGATCTTGCGGGAAATCTCGGTCAGGAAGGAGGTCAGTTCCGGCTGGCTGGACGGGCGCTGCGAACGCTCCAGAAGCAGCGAAAGCTGATCTAGCCGCTCTCCCAGTTGCGAGACGCTGCGGTCGGTAGACAGCTCCTCGATGCGGGTCGTCAATGCATCCAGACGCGCACCGAGTGCGTCCGCTGGCTTTTCCTTTGCCTCTGCTGCGCGCTTCAACATCTCGATCTGCGAGGTGAGACTTTCCAGCCGGTCTTCCAGACGCTCCGCCATGGAGGTGTCGAAGGAGGAGGCCGCGCGGCTTCCCGTCGCGGATATCGCCCGGCTGATTTCGTCAAGACGCTCGTCCAGACCGGAGAAATGTTCGCCAAATGCCTGTTCGTTCGGCTGGATGTGACGGCCCAGCTGCTCGACTGCGCTGGCGATGGTCAGCAGTTTTTCTTCGAGTGCCCGGACGGCAGAGGAATTGCCGCTCATCGAACCCAGCTGGCCCTTGATATCGTCCAGTCGGTAAGCGAGTGAAACGATCTCTTCCTGCAGCGGAGCGGTGTCGAAACCGCGCAGCGTGTCGTTGACGCTATCGAAGCGCTGCTCCATGCGGTGCATACTGTCTTCGCGCGCTACCTGGTCCATCAGGCTGCGCAATTCCTCGAATTCGCTGCGAAGGGCCTGCGCATCCGGCAGGGAGCTTTTACCCATCCGCTCGATGCTGGCCGCCAGCCGCGCGACGTCCTCGCGAATATCCTCGGCGAAATCCTGGTTTTCGGCAAAGGAGCGAATGTTGCGCAGCTCAGAGCGCACACCCTGCATTTCGCGGGCAACGCCTTCGGTAATCTCGTGCTTCAATTCCTGACGCAGGCTGACCAGTGCTTCCGCCACTTCGCGCAGCGCCGCATCACCCTGACTTGGCGCTGGCGGTGCCGCACGCTCGATACGGGCCGTCGGGCGTGGCCGTGAAGCTGGAATGGCTGTGGAGGAGCGATAGTCACGCTCGACATAGCGGCGGTCATGATCGCGCTCGCCAACCATGTCAGCGCCGCGCGCGGCCTCTACCTGCTGTCGCTCCCATCGGGCATCGAGCGCCTGCTGGCGCTGCCGGATTTCGTTGACCGGATCAAAACGCGGCTTTGCCGGCGCATGGGCCGGGCTATCCTGAAATGCGGGGCGATCGCGCTCGGAGCGCGTAGAATGATTGTCATAGGACGGGCGAGCGGCCTTCGCGCCCAGAAGATCCTCGATACGGGCCTCCAGGCCTTCAATGGTGCGGTTAAGCGCGTCCAGAGATGATCTGTCGTTTTGACGATGGGAATTCGATCGTAATCCGTTCATCTTCCTGCTCGCTTCGTCGTTGCCCGGTTTGCCTGTCTCGCTGCCCATGGGGCCGTGAAACACTGAGTTCTTGCTATTTGTTTGGTGGAACACCCCATGTGCGAAGCAGTCCGTCCACTAGGAACATTTCGCCATATTTGGTAAACAATTGGTTAACCATGTTGCGGCTTATTTAACTTTTTCTTCATATATCGAGGAGCAGTCATCTTTCAGCCCTGAAAACCCTGGTCTTTCACGAGGTTTCTAAAGAATACGCTGCCTTCCATATTTATCGTGAAAGCTATTTGACGTTTACGCGCACGTCAAATATTGTAAGCCCCATGTTGGTGCCGGAGCAGTCCGGCGAACGGTGCGGAGGATCATCGGTAATGCCTGTTTACAAGGCCCCAGTTAAAGACACCCTTTTCATTCTCAATGATGTGCTCGGCATAGAGCGCTACAACAATCTTCCCGGTTTCGAAGATGCCACGGCCGATATGATCGAGGCGATCACTGGCGAGGCGGCCAAGCTTGCCGAAGAGCAACTTTTCCCGCTCAACCTGTCCGGCGACAGCCAAGGCTGCAAGCGCGCCGAAGATGGTTCGGTCTCTGTTCCCGATGGTTTCAAGCAGGCCTACGATGCCTATTGCGAAGGCGGCTGGACAGGCCTTGCCGTGCCGCCTGAATATGGCGGGCAGGGGCTCCCCTACACACTTCACGCTGCTATCGGCGAGTATATGTCATCGGCCAATCTTTCGCTGATGATGTATCCAGGCCTTACGCAGGGCGCGATTGCTGCCATTCTGGCGCATGGCTCCGAAGAGCAGAAGCAGACCTATCTGCCGAAGATGGTCGAGGGCACATGGTCCGGCACCATGAACCTGACAGAGCCGCATTGCGGCACCGATCTCGGTCTTCTGCGCACCAAGGCGGTGCCGCAGCCAGACGGCTCTTACAAGATTTCCGGCCAGAAGATTTTCATCTCTGCTGGCGAGCACTCCATGACCAGCAATATCATCCATCTGGTCCTCGCCCGCATTGAAGGCGCACCGGAGGGGACCAAGGGCATTTCGCTCTTCATCGTGCCGAAATTCCTCGTCAATGAGGACGGCTCGGTCGGTGCGCGCAACGGTGTGGTCTGCGGCGCGCTTGAGCACAAGATGGGCATTCACGGCAATGCAACCTGCGTCATGAACTATGATGATGCGACGGGCTATCTCATTGGCGCGGAAAACAAGGGCCTTTCGGCCATGTTCGTGATGATGAACGAGGCTCGCCTCGGCGTTGGCCTGCAGGGCCTGTCGGTTGGCGAAATCGCCTATCAGAACGCCGTCGAATATGCCCGTGAGCGCATTCAGGGCCGCTCTCTCTCCGGTGCGAAGGCGCCCGAGAAGAAGGCCGATCCGATCATCGTTCACCCCGATATCCGCCGCACGCTGATGACCATCAAGGCCTATAACGAGGCTAGCCGCGCGTTCCTTCTTTGGACCGCCCTCCAATCGGACATTGCCCATCGCGCGGCCGATGAAAAGGAACGCCAGACGGCGGATGACCTGCTCGGCCTCGTCACCCCCATTCTCAAGGGTGTGCTGACCGACAAGGGCTTCGACCATGCCGTGATGGCGCAGCAGGTGTTTGGCGGCCACGGCTATATCGAAGAACATGGCATGAGCCAGTATGTGCGCGATGCCCGCATCACCATGATCTATGAAGGTGCGAACGGCATCCAGGCGCTCGACCTCGTGGGCCGTAAGCTGGGCCTCAATGGTGGCCGTGCGGTCATGGCGCTGTTCAAGGAAATCGGTGATTTCTGTGAGGAAAACCGTGCCGATGAGAACCTGACGCTTTACACCAAGGGCCTCAAGAAGGGCCTGAACGATCTGCAGGCCGCGACCATGTGGTTCATGCAGCACGCCATGGCAAAGCCCGACAATGCCGGTGCCGGTTCTACCGACTACATGCACCTCTTTGGCCTCGTCGTTCTGGGTTACATGCAGGCGCGCATGGCAAAGGCTGCGCAGGCGGCACTGTCATCAGGCTCTTCCTCGGACGAGGACTATCTCAAGACCAAGCTGGTGACGGCAAAGTTCTTCATGGAGCGGATCCTGCCCGAGACGGCATTGCGCAAAACGCGCATCGAAGCCGGTGCCGACACAATGATGGAACTGGCTGCGGAAGCGTTTTGACGGTGGAGCTTGAAGCCCTCTCATTGAAATGAGGGGGCTTGCCTGCGCACCAGAAATTTCGAAGGCGCCCACGCGCCGACAGGGAGATGAGACATGACTGACGTTTACATTTACGACCACGTCCGCACGCCACGCGGGCGCGGCAAGAAGGATGGCTCTCTGCACGAAGTGCCTTCCGTTCGTCTGGCCGCAAAGACGCTGGAGGCGATCCGCGACCGCAACGGGCTTGATACCGCAACCGTCGATGACATCATTATGGGCTGCGTCGATCCGGTCATGGATGCCGGTGCCGTCATCGCCAAGGGCGCGGCCTTTGAGGCTGGATATTCGACCAAGGCGCCGGGAATGCAGATTTCGCGCTTCTGCGCATCGGGCCTGGACGCCATCAACTTCGCAGCTGGCAAGGTTGCCGCCGGTTCGGATGAAATCGTCATTGCGGGCGGCGTGGAAAGCATGTCGCGCGTTGGCATGGGCATGTCCGGTGGTGCCTGGTACATGGACCCTTCGGTTAGCTTCCCGGCCTATTTCATGCCGCAAGGTGTCTCCGCCGATCTGATCGCGACCAAGTACGGCTTCAGCCGTGACGATGTGGATGCCTATGCGGTGGAAAGCCAGAAGCGCGCGGCGCATGCCTGGGAAAACGGTTACTTCAAGAATTCCGTCATTCCCGTGAAGGACCAGAACGGCATCACCATTCTTGACCGTGACGAGCATATGCGCCCCGGCACCGACATGCAGGCGCTCGCCTCGCTCAACGCATCCTTCCAGATGCCGGGCGAAATGGGTGGCTTCGAGGCTGTCGGCATCATGGCGCACCCCGAAGTGGAGCGCATCAATTACGTTCATCACGCGGGCAATTCCTCAGGCATCGTCGATGGCGCGGCTGCCGTGCTGGTTGGTTCCAAGGCCGGTGGCGAGAGCATGGGCCTGAAGCCACGCGCCCGCATCCGCTCCTTTGCCAATATCGGCTCCGACCCGGCGCTGATGCTGACCGGTCCTGTGGATGTGACCGAAAAGCTTCTGGCCAAAACCGGCATGTCGATTGCCGATATCGACCTCTTTGAATTGAATGAAGCTTTTGCGGCCGTGGTTCTGCGTTATCTTCAGGCCTTCGACATCAGCCACGACAAGATGAACGTCAATGGCGGCGCGATTGCCATGGGCCACCCGCTGGGTGCCACCGGTGCGATGATCCTTGGCACGGTTCTGGACGAGCTGGAACGCCGCGATCTCAACACTGCACTGGTCACGCTTTGCATCGGTGCTGGCATGGGCACGGCAACGGTTATCGAGCGGGTTTGATTGGAGCGACGAGCATGGCGGCGCATTCGAACGAGACCAAGAGGCATTTCCAGACGAGGCAACTCGACAAGGATATGGCCGATGCTGCGCAAGTGGTAGGTCGCGTTACGCCCGCCGAAAGCCACGCACGGATGAAGGCAGAAAGACGAGGACTGATCATCGTTCTCGCTCTGCTTGTCGTTCTGCTTTGCTACCTGCTCGGCGTCTTCGGTTAGCACAAGAAATTCAGGGAAGAGGAATCCCAAGATGAGCACTTACACCAATTTCACCGTCGAGACCGACGCAGACGGCATTGCCCTTGTGACATGGGACATGCCGGAAAAATCCATGAACGTCTTTACGGCGGAAGTCATGGAAGAGCTGAACGCAATCGTTGACGCCACCGTTGCAGATGCGGCGGTCAAGGGCGTGGTCTTCACATCTGGCAAGAGCAGCTTTTCCGGCGGTGCGGACCTGTCGATGATCAAGTCCATGTTCTCCTTCTACAATGAAGAGAAGGAAAAGGACCCGGAACAGGCAGCGAAGAAGCTGTTCGATCTGGTCGGTAAGATGAATGGGCTTTTCCGCAAGATCGAAACCAATGGCAAGCCCTGGGTTTCCGCCATCAACGGCACCTGCATGGGTGGTGCGCTGGAACTGTCGCTGGCGTGCCATGGCCGTGTCGCGTCAAACGCAAAGAGCGTCAAGCTGGCGCTGCCGGAAGTCAAGGTTGGCATTTTCCCCGGCGCCGGTGGCACGCAGCGTGTTTCCCGCCTGACTGATGCGCAATCCGCCCTGCAGATGATGACGACTGGCCAGTCGCTGACTGCGAGCCGCGCCAAGGCCATGAACCTCGTGCATCAGGTGGTGGAGCCGGATCAGCTGATCCCCGCCGCCAAGCAGATGATCAAGGATGGACTGAAACCCGTCGCTCCCTGGGATGAAAAGGGCTTCAAGGCTCCAGGCGGCGGTATCTGGACGCCAGCCGCTGCCCAGCTCTGGCCTGCGGCCCCGGCCATCCTGCGTCGCGAAAGCGCTGGCAACTACCCGGCAGCACTCGCCATTCTGAAATGCGTTTATGAGGGCCTGCAATTGCCCTTCGACACGGCCCTTAAGGTGGAGCAGCGCTACTTCACGGAAATCCTTCGTTCGAAGGAAGCCTTCGGAATGATCCGCTCGCTGTTTATTTCCATGCAGGAACTGGGCAAGGGCGCACGCCGCCCCGCCGGACAGCCCAAGAGCGATCTGAAACATGTCGGCATTGTTGGTGCAGGCTTCATGGGTGCTTCCATCGCTTATGTCACTGCTGTTTCGGGTCTTGATGTGACCCTGATCGACCGTGATGACGAAGCCGCCGCCAAGGGCAAGGCCACCTGTGAAGGTCTGGTGAAAGACTCTGTCGGCAAGGGCCGCATGACGCAAGAAGAGGGAGCAGCCATTCTCGCCCGCATCACGCCAAGCTCCGACTATTCCTCCCTCAAGACAGCAAATCTCGTCATCGAAGCCGTGTTTGAAGACCGCGATGTGAAGAAGGGCGTTATCGAAGCCGTCGAAGCGGTTCTGCCGGAAGGCGCTATCTTCGCCTCCAACACGTCAACCCTGCCCATCACCGGGCTTGCACAGAACTCCAGGCGCCCGAGCGACTTCATCGGCATCCACTTCTTCTCACCGGTTGAAAAGATGATGCTGACGGAAGTCATTCTGGGCAAGGATACCGGCGACAAGGCGCTCGCCGTGGCGCTGGATTACGTTGCCAGAATCAAGAAGACGCCGATTGTCGTCAATGACACGCGCGGCTTCTTCGTCAACCGCTGCGTTCTGCGTTACATGGCCGAAAGCTATGACATGCTGATCGAGGGCGTGCCTCCGGCAATGATCGAGAATGCTGCGAAGTTCGCGGGGATGCCGGTCGGCCCGCTGGCGCTCAACGACGAGGTGGCGATTGATCTGTCCTACAAGATCCTGAAAGCCACCGTTGCCGATCTGGGCGACAAGGCCGTCGATGGCAGACATATGGAACTGGTCAAGAAGATGGTGGAAGGCGAGGGCCGCTTTGGTCGCAAGAACGCCAGGGGTTTCTACGACTATCCTGCCAAGCCCGCCAAGAAGTCCCTCTGGCCCGGCCTGAAGGACATGTATGCGCAGAAGAAGCCTGAAGATGTTGATATGGATGTGCTGAAACAGCGCTTCCTCGTTACCATCGCGCTGGAAGCGGCCCGCGCGGTTGAAGAGGGCATCGTCACTGATCCCCGCGAGGCCGATGTCGGCTCCATTCTCGGCTTCGGCTTTGCGCCTTACACCGGCGGGGCTCTCTCCTATATCGATGGCATGGGCGTGAAGGTCTTCGTTGAGCTGGCGGAAAAACTTGCAGAGTCCTATGGACCCCATTTCACGCCGACACCGCTCTTGAAGGACATGGCCGCAAAGGGCGAAACCTTCTACGGACGCTTTGATCCTTACGGGAATGCTGCCCAGGCAGCGTGAAGCCCTCGAGATCATCCAATCGACAGGCCCTGCGGGGCCTGTTTTCGTATCCTGTCCGCTAGAACTTCTGCTCCCGTGCCGACGCATTGAAGACCAGCGTCATTTTGCATCCTTTTTCCCGCTGCTGCGTTTGCAGGACAGTCACCGTCCGCACGCGATTGTCGCGTCGGGAATTGCTGTTTACCAATGAGGAAAATCGAATGAGGGCGCCAGTACGATCCCATGGTTTCGACAAGCCATCCGACCTTGAAGACGAGCTTTCCGAGCTTGACGAGACCTTGAGCAACGAGCCGAAACATCCGGCGCTGAGAGCAAGGACGCAGGACACGGCTCCTTCGTCAATCCAGCTGGAGCTTGACGATCTGCGCCAGCAAATCGAAGACATTCGCATCGACATCGAAAACCTCAAGGCTTCGAGATCGGCAAAGAGCCGCAAGAACAACAGCGCCGCCTCGGACGTCGCCAACTGGCTGCCGGTAGTACGTTCGGTCGCCATCACATCATTGGCGGGCCGCATATTCGCATCGTCACCCATCATGGCATTGCTTGTCGCAGGAGTTCCCTTCGCGCTTGGCCTGTCCGCAGGCTCTAGATAACCGCTGTGGCAGAGGGTAGGGCGTCAACCTGTCGCCACGCCCTCTGCCCCACCCATCGCATTTGAAATGCCGGCGCCGAATGCGACGATTGCAGGTCTGCGCTTCGCCTATCCACAGCGCCTTTCCAGCACTTCCAAAAAACTGTCAAAAAAGTTTGGTCTGGTGCTTGCCATGGCCGAACAAGATGTTATAACCCCGCTCACTTCCGGGGCAGCAAGCTTCTCCGGCGCTTGAAAAAGCGAAGGTTCTTCAAGAGCCTGTAGTGCCCGGATAGCTCAGTTGGTAGAGCAGCGGATTGAAAATCCGCGTGTCGGTGGTTCAAATCCGCCTCCGGGCACCATTTAAATTCCTCAGTCGTTGTTGGTGCTTTACTGGCTACAGAATTCTTTCTGTTGCTGCCGAGAGTACCAGTTCTATTGCTGCTGCAACGTCGAGGTAGGGTGACCTTGTTGTTGCCTTTTCGAACTCCGGCATGACGCTCAATGCGCCGATAAGAAACTTCCGCATCTCACACGGCACGTGACACTACTATCCCTTGTCGAGCTCCGGAGAATTTTCTGTCCATGCACAGCGTGGCTGCGGAAGCGCCTGTCGCTGTCATCGAAGCGCGAATATCTCGGTCGATCTGTGGCTTTCTGAGGTGGATGCGTTCCCACGGCTAAAGAGTGCCAGAAATCTTCGTGACATGGAGACCAGCGCCGATTCTCCTTATTTTTCCCGCATCGGACGGTGTCTTATTCCGGCTTCGCGGCTCATCCCCAACGCAAAAGTTACCAGTCTATTAACAGAAAACGCTCGCCGCGCACCTCCGGTAACGTGAGTTGTAACTAAAATACAACAGGTGGGTCGTTGCGTACTTTCAAATATGAGAAAATTCGACTCTACAAGGTTGCGAGGTCCGGCAACATTCTGTCTATTCGAAATCCGAAGCGGGGGGCATCTCTAAGATTGTTCCGCTTTGTAACGAAACATGACTGGAGGTCATTATGAACATCAAGAGCCTTTTGATCGGCTCCGCTGCCGCTCTCGCAGCAGTATCCGGCGCACAGGCCGCTGACGCTATCGTCGCTGCAGAGCCTGAGCCCCTCGAATACGTTCGCGTTTGCGACGCTTTCGGCACTGGCTTCTTCTACATCCCAGGCACCGAAACCTGCCTGAAGTTCGGCGGTTACGTTCGTTTCCAGACCGACATCAACCGCGGCACTGGCTTTGGCGTAAACACCAACGGCCGTACATCTGACTGGGATTCGTTCACACGCGCTCAGTTCGAAGTTGACACACGTACAGACACCGAACTCGGCGCTCTGCGTGGCTTCATCGGCTTCCGTGGCAACGCTGACGGCGGTTCTTCCTCTTCTTCTTCCGTATTCGTTGACCAGGCGTTCATCGAACTCGGCGGCCTGAAGGTCGGTAAGTTCTACAACTGGTGGGACGATGGTCTCTCTGGCGAAGCTGACGTTCTCTCCACGAACGCACTCTTCAACTCCGTTCGTTACACCTACGATGCAGGCTCTTTCTGGGCTGGCGTTTCGGTTGATGAACTGGAAGGCACGAACTCGCAGTTCGTATTCGATACAGGTGCTACTGTAACCAACGGAGCAGGCACGTTCGCCGTTCTGTCGCAGGAAGTTGACAACAATGTTGGCGTTTCTGCTGGCATGGGCACAAAGCTCGGCGGCGCAACGCTCGCTCTGATCGGTGGCTATGATGTCGACCAGGAAGAAGGCGCTGTTCGTCTGATCGCTACTGCAGACCTCGGTCCTGGCACACTTGGCCTTGCTGGTGTTTGGGCTTCTGGCGCAAACGCTTACTACGCAGAATCCGAGTGGGCTGTTGCTGCTGAATACGCAATCAAGGCAACCGACAAGCTGACCATCACTCCAGGTGCTCAGTACTTCGGTAACGTATCTGACCGTATTAACCTGGTTAACATCTCAACAGGTGCAGCAACTGGTCGTGCGATCCTTACGAACGATTTCACGAACAACGATGCTTGGCAGGCTGGCGTTACGCTTGACTACAAAATCACCGATGGCCTTTCCACAAAGGTTGCAGTTAACTACTACGACGTAGACGGTGGCGACGATCAGGTTAACGGTTTCGTTCGCCTTCAGCGTTCGTTCTAATCAAGTCTGACTTGATCTAGGAAATGGAAAACCCGGCATTGTGCCGGGTTTTCTAATTTAGTAAATATCAAAAAATTAGTAGACAAGTTTCTTTTTTAGCCCCAAGATATATGCGGTCAAATGGCGTGATCCACAGCGCTTAGCTTCGTCAGTTGACTCCAGTCAAGCCCCATCAACCACCCTTGGTTGATGGGGAGGACTCGTCTCTCAGGCTGATCGCTAACAAAGCGGATCGCTACAAACTCTCCAATAGTTCAATTTGCACTTTCCCAGATCCGCTAGGTCTTGGACTCCGGGGTATTTTTCACTGAGCATTGGCTGATAGCGGAGAGAACTGGTGTCGCGGTGGTGCGCACCGATATGGCTCATTGAAGCCTCTGGCGGCGTGTGTTCACGCAACAGCACTGCCAGCAAAATCCAGAACTGGTTTTATACGCAGTCTACTCGGCGTAAATCTCACCCGAGGACGTCACGATCTGCCATTTTCCATCGACATTGCTCATGGAAATCAACTTGCTTTCGTCGGGGAGGATCGAGCCGATCTGGACCAGGAACATTCCCGATTTGTCTTCAATGAGCGCACGCCCGTTTGAGACATGCAGCAGTTTGAACTTTGTTCCGCCGGGGAAGGGTTGCGATTTTCCTTCTCCAATGGTGTCCTGCTCGGCACCCGCAGTCGGGACGGTTGCTGTCGTCAGGGCGTCGAGGTTCATATCAGGCGTTTCGTCCTGACCTTCAGAAGTCATGCCTTCATCGACATGGGGAATGATGGCGGCAACACCGCCGCCCTCACGCTGGGGAACATGTTTAAGAGCTTCCCAGCCAGCGCCACTGATGCCGAATTTGTCGGGGTTGAAAAAAACGTACCACGGAAGTGCCGCTGCAGCACCCGCCATGATAATTAGGCTGGTGGTAAGAACCCGGTCGAAATCGCGGATCGAGCGTCTGCGCTGCGCATCGCGATCCATGCTACCCGGCTTTTTCGTGAGAAGATTCATTGTTAGGCTCCCCGTCGCTGCATGGGTGCTGGTTGGTTGTTGACCGGTGCGTTTCGAAGAGCGTTGGCGAGCTCCGCATAGGCATCGATCACCGTCGCATCACCGGGCGACTGCTTGAGAACATCGTAGACAAAGGGCACCTGCTTGACGGCCATGTCGAGTTCCGGGTCAACACCGGGTCTATATCCGCCGATGAGACGCAGATCCTTGGTTTCTTCGAAATTGTGAATTAACGATTTGAGGCGCGAGACAAGCTTCTGCTGATCGGGCGTCCATGCCTTGTGAGAAAGTCGGGAAATGGATGCCAGCGGATTGATCGGCGGATAACGGCCTTCGTCGGCCAGAGAGCGATCGAGAACGATGTGGCCGTCCAGAATACCGCGTGTCGAATCGGCGATCGGGTCGTTGTGATTGTCACCATCGACAAGAATGGAAATGATCGCCGTAATGGTGCCCGCGCCCTCGGCGCCTGGGCCTGCGCGCTCCAGAAGTCGCGGCAGTTCGGTAAAGACCGAGGCCGGATAACCACGGGCAATCGGCGGCTCGCCCGCTGCAATCGCGACTTCGCGAATGGCATGGGCAAAGCGGGTGATACTGTCTGCAATGAAAAGGACATTTTCGCCCTTGTCACGAAAATGCTCGGCAACGGTCATGGCAACCAGAGGCGCCATCTTGCGCAACATCGGGCTTTCATCGCTGGTGGCGACAATGGCGATGGATTTCTTCATGTTGTCACCGAGCGTATCCTCGATGAATTCGCGAACTTCGCGGCCTCGCTCCCCCACCAGCGCAATCACGACCTTGTCGAACGCATCGGCACGCGCGAGCATCGACAACAACGTGGATTTGCCGACGCCCGAACCTGCGAAAATACCCAGTCGCTGCCCCAGGCACAGGGGCGTGAAAATGTCGATTGCCTTTACGCCAGTCCGGAAGCCGACCGTGACGCGGCTGCGCGTCATCGAAGGTGGCGGCAAGGTCATGACCGAACGCTTGTGCGGCCCCTTCAGCAAAGGCCCCTTGTTGTCGATTGGCTTGCAAAGAGAGTTGATGGTCCGTCCGCACCAGCTGTCATCGGGCTCAACGCGGAATTCGCCTTCCCGCAAGACAACGTCGTTGACGCCAATGGGATCGCCCGGTTCGATGGGGCAGACATAGATCAGATCGGGCTCAACACGGACGACTTCACCGAGATGCAGCCCTGCCGAGCTTTTGTGCACGACGAATTCACCAAGCCGCACGTGTTCCGAAAGTCCGCTGACCGTGTAGTGACCAGCGGCAATGGTTCGCACGCGTCCGCCGCGCGACATCGGCATACCGGCCGCAGCCTGCGCTTCGATGATCTGCGCCAAGGATTCCAGCTTGGGGAAAATATTGGGTTGAACCTGGGTTTCCATGTGTGTCAAGCGCCGTTACTGCCCACCACCCAGCGTGCGCACTGCCTGTGAGAAAGAGTCCTCGGTGGATTTCATCATGGATGAAATGCCTTCGAAGGCCCGGTTCACCTGAATGAGCTGTGTCATCTGGTTGATGGCGTTGACGTTGGATTGCTCAACATAGCCCTGCATGACGCCGACAGAGGAATCGTTGACGACAGGCTGCGGCGCCTGGGAAAAGATAATGCCGCTGTTTTCATAGCGCACAAAACCCTTCGATGCGTCGGCGGTGAAGAGGCCAAGCTGGGCCACCGTCGTTCCGTTCTGGACAATGCGTCCATCGGACCCGACGGTCGGCTCTCCCGCTGCGGGATTGAGCTGGATCGGCGCACCACCCGCATCAAGAACCGGATAACCCTGGGTGGATACCAGCTCGCCTGTGACAGCCATGGAAAACCGGCCGTCGCGCGTCATGACCTGACCGGCAGGCGTATTGATGGCGAACCAGCCATCACCCTTGACTGCGAAATCGAACGAGTTGCCGGTCTGGATCATTTCGCCATTGCGGGTCGAAAGATAATCGTTGCCCTGCGTCACGAAGGCGATGTCGGCCTTCAGGTCGTTGCGCGTCTGGCTCATGACCTGGTCGAATTTGACCTCTGTTCCTCGGAAGCCGACAGTATTCATATTGGCAATATTGTCAGCGATGGTGGTGAGGCGACGTTCCAAGGCGATCTGGGAAGAAATCCCGACATAAATACCAGATTGCATGTTAGTCTCCTGCGCAGAACCTGAGGAAAAGGCGCAGTGACGACACGGCAGCCTAATATTGGCTGAAACTATGAGTGTTTGCTTGTGCGAAGCTTTTGACGGGGAGCGCCCACTTTAAAGCGGCCGATTGACAGGCCCGGTTGCGGGGGCTTCAGGACAAAGTCTGCAACATGGACGCGCAAGCCAGCCTCGCACAAGGCATGTCCCATATCCCTGACATGCGAAATTGGCATCAGACGCGAGCTTCAGATGAACATTATTATCGGACTAGTCATAACCTTTGGCTGTATTATCGGCGGTTACATGGCCATGGGCGGTCACCTGGACGTGCTGGTGCAGCCATTCGAGCTCGTCATCATCGGCGGCGCGGGCCTGGGCGGCTTTATCATGGCCAATCCCATGAAAGTGGTGAAGGACAGCGGCAAGGCTCTCGGCGAGGCGTTCAAATTCGCCGTGCCGAAGGAGCGTCACTATCTGGATGTGCTGGGCGTGCTCTACTCGCTGATGCGCGATCTTCGCACGAAATCGCGAAACGAAATCGAAGCTCACATCGACAATCCGGACGAATCCTCGATTTTCCAGCTTGCACCATCCGTTCTGAAGAACAAGGAACTGACCTCTTTCATCTGCGACTATGTTCGTCTCATCATCATCGGCAATGCGAGAAGCCATGAGATCGAAGCCCTGATGGACGAAGAAATCGAAACGATCCTGCATGACAAGATGAAGCCGTACCACGCCATCACGGCAATGGGTGACAGCTTCCCGGCAATCGGTATCGTTGCCGCCGTTCTCGGCGTTATCAAGGCCATGGGCAAGATCAACGAATCGCCCGCCGTCCTTGGTGGCCTGATCGGTGCTGCGCTCGTCGGTACCATGCTCGGGATCATCCTGTCCTACTCGATCTGTAATCCGCTTTCGGCACAGATCAAGATCGTTCGCACCAAGCAGCACCGCCTCTACATCATCGTCAAGCAGACGCTGTTGGCCTACATGAACGGCTCCGTTCCCCAGGTCGCGCTTGAGTACGGGCGCAAGACCATCTCCAACTACGAGCGCCCATCCATCGACGCTGTCGAGCAGGAGATGATGAACCCCGGTGGCGATCAGAAGGCGGCTTGATGATGGCGAATGCTGCACAGACAACTGCCTCGACGATGGATCCGGCCCTGCTCGCAAAGCTGACCGGCGGCCTTGGCGACAGCAAGCGGATAGCCAAGATCGGCACCGAGATAGGTCAGATCTACAGCAACTTCCTGCCTGATATCTTCCACAGCGAAACCGGCATCGCAATCGAGGTGGATTATATCGGTTGCCAATCCGGCCTGATGACGGATCTTATCCAGCAACTGGGCAAGGAATTTGCCGTTGCGGATTGCTCCTTGCGCAATTGGTGCCCCAATTTCATGCTGGGCACCGGCACGGCCTTCATCATGGCCTTGATGGAGCGCATGCTCGGTGCAGCGCCCGAGACCATCATGGAGCCGGAAGTTCGTGCACTCTCGCAAATCGAGCTCGATCTGGCCGCGTTGGTCATCGGGCGGGTTGGAGACGTGCTTCGCTCGGCTGTGAACGCGCCGGGTGGATTTGAAGCAACAGTGGAGCCGCCGTTCAACGGCAATGGCAAGAGCGCCTTCGAAGAAGCGATGGCCGCCCAGTTCGGGCTGATGATCCGTCTGAAGGTGGACATCGGTAAAGTTTCGTCCGAGTTCGCGCTGGTCATTCCACAACGTGCGCTCCTGAAGACCAATATCGTCGCGCCGAAACCATCTGCTCAGGCGTTGAAGAAGCAGGAAGAATGGGTGGAGATGATCTCCGAGCAGGTCAAGCGGTCCCAGGTGACACTGGAAGCGAGAATAAGGCTGCAAAGCCTGACCCTCAAGACCATTGCGCGTCTCGTCGAAGGCGACGTCATCCCGTTCAGGGATGCCAAGCAGGATGATATCTGCGTCGAAGTCAGCGCCAACGGCGCCAATATGTATAACTGCGAGTTTGGACGGGCCGGAGACAGATACACGGTCCGGGTCAAGAATAACGTCAGCACGGACGACGAAATTCTTCGACATTTGATGGGTTAAAACTTGAGCATGCCTTTTGCGAGGTATGGGCAGCTTGACGCAAGTTTCAAAGGGAATAATTAGCGCATGGCTACGAAAAAGACACCAAAAACCGACGATGATTTGCTGCCTTCGCTCGATGATACAGGCGATCTGGATCAGGCGATCGGCGATCTGCGCGGCGTGCTGAAGACTGATTCGGAAGGATCGCTCGGGGATTTTGGCGATTTCGGTGACTTCGGTTCGGACAGCGCCGAGCCTGTCGTCAACGATCTGGCCTCTTTCGGCGACGGAATGGACAGCTTCGGCGCGTCGGACTTCGGTTCCTCCGCCGCACCTTTGGCCGCTTCGCCATCGCCTTTGGGGAGTGGACTGTCGGATAATCTTGATCTGATCATGGATATTCCGATCGATGTTCAGATCGTTCTCGGTACCAGCCGTATGCTCGTATCGGGATTGATGGGATTGGAAGAAGGTGCGACAATCGCTCTTGAGCGCAGGATTGGCGAGCCGGTGGAAATCATGGTGAATGGTCGTTGCATTGCGCGCGGCGAAATCACCGTTCTGGAAGACGACGATACGCGTTTCGGCGTAAAGCTGATCGAAGTGATGAGTACCAAGAAAGCCTAATCCCTGTGGGGACGGAGAGGAAAGACCATGATGGACTTTGAGGATTTCGGTAACCCTGTGATGGGGAAACCGTTGTCTCAGGCTGATAAGGCCGCCGCCGTGCTGCTGGCGATGGGAAAAGGCGTGGCCGGAAAACTCCTCAAGTTTTTCACGCAGGCCGAGCTGCAGACCATCATCAATTCGGCTCAGACGCTTCGGGTCATCCCGCCTGACGAGCTGGCGCAGATCGTGGCCGAGTTCGAGGATCTCTTCACCGAAGGCACTGGCCTCATGGACAATGCCAAGGCGATCGAAAGCATTCTGGAAGAGGGTCTGACGCCCGAGGAAGTTGACGGCCTTCTGGGGCGTCGCACCGCTTTCCAGGCCTACGAAACCTCGATCTGGGATCAGTTGCAGGAAGCGGACCCGCAGTTCATCGGCAAGTTCCTGATGCGCGAGCACCCGCAGACCATCGCCTATATCCTCTCCATGCTTCCTTCGTCCTTCGGTGCCAAGGTGCTGCTGACCATTCCCGACGAGCAGCGCGCCGACATCATGAACCGTACCGTCAACATGAAGGAAGTTAGCCCCGCCGCGACGCAGATCATCGAAAAGCGTGTGATGGCCCTGATCACGGAAATGGAAGCAGAGCGCAACGCAGCCGGCTCCGCAAAGGTCGCCGACCTCATGAACGAACTCGAAAAGCCGCAGGTCGATACCCTGCTCAGCTCTCTCGAAACGCTCAGCAAGGAATCGGCAAACAAGGTCAAGCCGAAGATCTTCCTCTTCGAAGACCTTCTGTATATGCCACAGCGCAGCCGCGTATCCCTGCTCAACGATGTCTCGGCCGACATTCTCACCATGGCGCTTCGTGGCGCCACGGGAGAGATCAAGGAATGTGTGCTGTCCAGCATCAGTCCACGCCAGCGCCGCATGATCGAGTCGGATCTTGCAGTGCCGATGGCCTCGCTCAACACACGCGAAGTTGCAATCGCCCGTCGCGCTGTCGCACAGGAAGCCATCCGTCTGGCCAATTCTGGCCAGATCGTTCTCAAGGAAGCGCAAACGCCAGACTCTTCCGCAGCGGCCTGACGCCGCCCCGGATAGAATCTGTGGGGCCGGGCTACAACCGCTTGCGGGAGACCGGCACCACCTATACCCTTACCATCAACGGCCTGCCGGTTCCGGCGGGCCTTTTTGTTCAGGGGACGTGTCTTGTCAGACGGCGAAGACAAAGAGAGTAAAACAGAAGAACCAACAGAGAAAAAACTTCGCGACGCGGAAGAGAAGGGTAACGTCCCGTCTTCCCCCGAAGCCTCTCTCTTTGCGTCGACGCTTGCTTTCTATGTCTATCTCGTCTTCTTTGCGCCGGATGGAATAAAGCGGCTGGGCGAAACGCTGGAAGACATCATCGAGCGGCCTGAACAATGGCGGCTGAACACCGCAGCAGACATGGTGTCCCTCGGGCTCCATCTCGCCAAGGAGATGGGCGCTCTCCTGCTGCCGGCAGGCGTCATGTTCATGGTCTTCGGTCTGGGGCAATCCTTCGCGCAAAATCTGCCGCAATTCGTTCTCGACCGGATCACGCCACAGGCCTCACGAATCTCTCCGGTTCAAGGGTTCAAACGCATCTATAGCGTCAACGGCCTGGTCAACTTTGCCAAGTCTCTTTTCAAGGTCGTGGTGGTTTCGATCATCATGGTGATGGTGCTGAAGAACGACTACTACCGGCTTCTCGATTCGTTGGTGACCGACCCCCACAGCATGATGGCGACGGGTTTCGAAATCCTGAAGAAAATGGTGATCGTCGTTCTGTTTTCGACCGGACTTCTGGCCGTCGCCGACTACTTCTGGGCCAACCATCGCTGGTACACCGAACAGAGGATGACGAAGCAGGAAGTCAAGGACGAGCACAAGCAATCGCAGGGCGACCCTGTGGTAAAGGCTCGCCAGCGCTCCATCGCGCGAGATCGCGCGCGGCGCAGAATGATGGACGGCGTGCCACGCGCAACGCTGGTCATCACCAACCCAACGCACTATGCCGTTGCCCTGCGCTACGTGAAAGAAGAAAGCGACGCGCCCATCGTCGTTGCCAAGGGGCAGGACCTGATCGCCCTGAGGATCAGGGAGATCGCGACAGAAAACGGCATACCTATTTTTGAAGACCCGCCGCTCGCCCGCTCCATGTTTGCGCAAGTCTCGGTGGATAGTGTCATCCCGTCAGTATTTTATAAGGCTGTGGCGGAACTCATTCACAAGGTTTACGCCGCGCGCCAAAACAAAAGACGGGTAAACTGATCAATATGAAAAAATGCTCATATTCGGCTGAAAGAGAAGAAATATTGGCTCGCGCAATCAGCCCTGTGGCTGCCGAGCTCCGACTGATCGATGCGGGAGATCTGATTTCTCTCCTGAAGTTCGAATATTACAGCAGCCTGGCCGACCTGGTCGATTCGGCGGCCGAACTCTATTTCCATCCCGGAACGGTCTTTTTCGGGATTGGCGGAGACTACAAGCTCGACTGGGATACCTATCCCTGCATTACGCTCGATCTTGAGATCAAGCCCAAGGGCGTGACCATTTATGCGCAGCTGATGCTGGAAAAGGATCGCGCAGGGGTCAATATCAACTACATAAACTTCCAGAACCCGTCGAGCGATCCCAACGAAAATACCGCGTTCCTGGCCGATAGCCTGCGCCACGCGACCTTTTATCGTTCCGCTGCACCCGCTGCACCCGCTGCCAGCGTCAGCCACTGAAAATTCGAGACATGCGCCAACCAGCTGCACGTGTGATGCGGCTGGATGAGCATTGTCGTGTCGATTTCTGAAAATGAAACCGCCCCGACAGCTGCACGGCTGCCGGGGTGGTTCCGTTCTCAGGCGCGTTTGCCAGTGATGTAGTTAGACAGTCTCTGCGCTGCATCCTCGATCTGCGCCGGGTTTCGCAAGAAGCACGCCCGCAGGAACAGTTCTCCGCCCGGACCAAAGGCAGTGCCGGGTGCGAGCCCCACACCGACCTTGTCGACAATGTCGAATGCGGCCAGGCGGCTGTCCGTGACACCATCGATCTTGAGGAAGGCGTAAAGAGCGCCATCGGGCTTGAGCGTTTCGACGCGGTTCGTGGCAATCAATGCGTCGCAGAGGATGTCACGCGACCGCGTTGCGCGGGCGATGTTCTCGCGGATGAAGTCATCGCCATGGTCAAGTGCGGCAACAGCACCACGCTGCATGAACTGGGCTACTCCGGATGTGGAATATTGGATGAGGTTTTCAATCACCTGACCCATTTCCGGTGGCGCGACCAGCCAGCCCACTCTCCAGCCGGTCATCGACCAGTTTTTCGAAAAGGAATTGGCAAAGATGATCCGGTCGCCATCTTCCATGATATCCAGAAAGGACGGGGCGCGATGCCCACCGTAGTGGTAGAGGGCGTAAATCTCGTCGGCGATGATCCAGAGGCCATGTCGGCGTGCCAGCGCCAGAATGTCCCGCAGATCTTGCTGCGTGGCGGTCCAGCCGGTGGGGTTGGATGGCGTATTGATGAATAATGCCCTGGTCTTCGGCGTGACAGCCTGTTCGAGCTTTGCGACATCGATAGTCCATCTGCCGTTGATGAAATCGATGCCAACCGGGACCGCCTGCGCGCCGGCAA
Organism: Agrobacterium sp. fls2-241-TYG-188a; assembly: GCF_030209845.1. Lineage (NCBI taxonomy): Bacteria > Pseudomonadati > Pseudomonadota > Alphaproteobacteria > Hyphomicrobiales > Rhizobiaceae > Agrobacterium > Agrobacterium sp. fls2-241-TYG-188a. The sequence continues at coordinate 118,892 of NZ_JARVRD010000002.1, forward strand.
CACCGATAGCCGACACGATATTCGGCCACGTCGGGGTAAGATAGATGACGTCATCGCCTGGCGAGGTCAGTGCCTGCACGGCAAGCACGATGGCCTGCATTCCCGATCCCGTGACGTAAAAATGCTCCGCCGAAAGTTCGGCGGAGAAATGACGCCGGTAATATCGGCTCAGCGCTTCTCTTAATTCCGGAATGCCGCGTTGCCAAGTGTAGAAGGTCTCCCCGGCAACAAGTGCGTCTGCCGCAGCCTGTGCGATGAAGGCGGGCGTTGGAAGGTCACCTTCGCCCACCCAGAGCGGCAGCAGGTTTTCCCTGTCATGTGCGTATTTCTTGACTTCGACAATTCCGCTTTCAGGTGCTGCCAGCGCGCGGGCACTCAGATTATCCAGTACAGACATGAAAAAGGCACTCCATTTCGAGTGCCTTCCATATCGCATCTGAGAGACGCGGTGCATGATATTGTGTGAAGAAACCACCTAATTCGCTGATGGATCACCCACCCGATACAATCAGCGGGTCTTCAGCAGATCTCGAATTTCGGTAAGCAACCGTACATCTTCCGGTGGAGGCGCAGGGGCCTTCTTTTCTTCCACCTTCTGGCGCTCGACCGATGACCGCAGCTTGTTTACGCCCTTGACCATGAGGAAGATGATCCAGGCGAGAATGAGGAAGTTGATGACGACGGTCAGGAAGTTTCCATAGGCAAAGACAGCACCCTGTTCGCGCGCAGCAGCAAGCGATGTTGCCGTCACCTTCGACGACAATGGCAGGAAATAATTGGCGAAGTCGAACCCGCCGAAGACTGCGCCGACGATTGGCATGATAAGATCGTTGACGACGGAATCGACAATCTTGCTGAAGGCTGCACCAATGATGACGCCGACGGCCAGATCCATGACATTGCCGCGGGCAATAAACGTTTTAAATTCGTTGAGCATTTCGAAGTCCCTCTTGCAAACCCTCTCCTTGCCGACGTCTGGCGTGCGGCAGACAAACAATAACATTCAATTTTCGAATGTGCAGATATATGGCGAAAGAACCCGGTTGGTTCCATGATCATTAAACTTAATGACGAGACCCGGCCAATTCTCATTTCCCCATAATTGTCCTATGCTTGCACAAGAGGACAGGGGGGAGAGAACAGAAAAGTGCTTCCTGGGTGGGTCATATTCGGTTCGGCATTTGCCTATATCCTGCTGCTGTTTGCAGTAGCGAGTTATGGTGACCGCAAAAGCCGCCAGAAGCCTGTGTCCAGCAAGGGCAGGCCCATCGTCTACGCGCTTAGCCTCGCAATCTATTGCACCTCCTGGACCTATTTCGGCGGCGTCGGGCTGGCCTCGGAACGCGGCATCGAGTTTCTGGGAATCTATACCGGTCCGATCCTTGCGTTTACGCTTGGAATGCCGATCCTGCGGCGGATCGTGGAGCTGGCCAAGGCCGAGAAGCTGACGTCGATTGCCGATTTTATTGCGGCAAGATACGGCAAGAATCCCACGGTCGCCACGCTCGTCTCGATCATCGCGCTGGTGGGTGCTATCCCTTACATCGCGCTCCAGCTAAAAGCGGTTTCCAATTCGGTTGCGGCCATGGTCGATCCCAGCGACTACGGCATTGGCAGCGGCAACCTCTATTTTCTCGATCTGCCCCTGCTGGTTACCGTGGTCATGGCAGGCTTTGCCGTCATTTTCGGCACCCGCCATACCGACGCGACCGAACATCAGGACGGTCTCATTCTGGCGATCTCCATGGAGTCGGTCGTCAAGCTGCTGGCGATCTGCACCGTAGGTGTCTACGTCGTCTTCTTTCTTTTCGATGGGCCATCGCAACTGTGGCGGCTTGCTTCCGAAAACGAGCAGGTCGTTAAGGCGATGTCCTACCAGACGCCGATCAGCCGCTGGATCGTGCTGACGCTGCTGTCTGCCTTTGCAATCATTCTCCTGCCGCGCCAGTTTCATGTGACCGTCGTGGAAAACCGGACGCCCAACGAGCTTCGCATGGCGGGCTTCCTCTTCCCGCTTTACCTCATCGCCATCAACATCTTCGTTCTGCCGATTGCGATTGCGGGGCTGCTGATGCTTGGCGGCAGTGGCAATGCCGATCTCTACGTTCTGCAATTGCCGCTCGCCAAAGAGATGCCGCTTGTTTCGCTCATCGCCTTCATCGGGGGCTTTTCTGCTGCAACCGCGATGGTCATCGTTGCCTCCGTCGCCCTGTCGATCATGGTGTCGAACGACATCGTCATGCCGATTTTCCTGCGCCAGAAGCTGCTGAACCGGTCATCCCACCGTGATGATTTCGCCAAGACGCTGCTCAATATTCGGCGCACCGCCATTTTTGCTGTCCTGTTGCTGGGTTATGCCTATTACAGGGCCGCCGACAGCACCTCGGGGCTGGCATCCATCGGGCTTCTCGCATTTGCCGCCATTGCACAGATGGCACCCTCTCTTCTGGGCGGGCTGGTATGGCGGCGGGCGAATGCCCGTGGCGCAATCGCCGGGCTGAGTTCCGGCTTTTTCGTCTGGGGCTATCTGCTTTTTCTGCCGAGCCTCGGCGGGCCGGACAATTCCCATATAGCGGCCACCATCCTGAGTTTCCTGCTGCCCGGCACGACGGTTTTCAGCAATCCCGGTGCCGACCCGCTGGTGAATGCGGTAACGCTCAGTCTGCTGGTCAATTGCCTTGCGTTTTTGCTGGGCTCGCTGTCGCGCAATCCACGGCCGGTCGAGCGGATACAGTCCGGCATTTTCGTGAAGCGCCATTCCAAATCGCAATTTGCGACCCGTGGCTGGAAAACCCGGATCAGCGTTGGAGACCTGAAGACCGCGATTGCACGCTATCTGGGCGAGGAACGGATGCTGCGCTCGCTGGCCACCTACGAAAAAACCGCCGGGCGTAAACTGGAAGACGAACAGCCCGCCGACATGGCTCTGATCCACTTTTCGGAGCAATTGCTGGGCAGCGCCATCGGATCGTCCTCCGCGCGGCTGGTGCTGTCGCTGATCCTGCAGAAGGTTGAAGATACGAGCGCCGATACGGTCTGGCTGCTGGATCAGGCAAGTGAAGCGTTGCAGTATAATCAGGATATGCTGCAGACGGCGCTGGCCCAGATGGATCAGGGCATTGCCGTGTTCGACAGTTCGCAACATCTGACCATATGGAACCGCCGTTTCCGCACGCTGCTGGATCTTCCCGAGCAATATGGCAGGGTAGGCCTCCCGCTGGTCGAAATCGTCGCCATGCTGGAAGAGCGCGGCGATATCGCAGCCGGTGAGCAGCGCAACACCATCGATCTCTTTCTGACCATGGACATGCCGTTTTCGCTGGTGCTGGCAGGTGGTGCCCGCATCATCGAAGTGCGCTCCAACGCCATGCCCGACAAGGGCATCGTTGCGACCTTTACGGATATTACCCAGAGAGTGGCCAGCGATCAGGCACTCAAGCAGGCCAATGAAACGCTGGAGCAGCGTGTGGAGGAGCGCACGGGACAGCTGACACGGGTCAATCATGAGCTTGCGGAGGCTCGTGCTGCCGCTGAAGAGGCCAATATCGGCAAGACCCGCTTTTTCGCTGCGGCAGGCCACGATATTCTTCAGCCGCTCAATGCGGCGAGACTCTATTCCTCGGCGCTGGTGGAGCGGATGGGCGATTCGGACAATGGTTCGCTTGTCCAGAATATCGACTCGGCTCTGGAATCCGTGGAAACCATTCTGGGTGCCGTGCTGGATATTTCACGGCTGGATACGGGCTCCATGAAGCCACGCATGGCGTCTGTTTCCCTCAACGATCTTCTCAAACGTGTCGAGACCGATTTCGCGCCGATGGCGCGGGAGAGGAACATAAAACTCGTCGTCATGCCGACATCGATGACGGTGAAGTCCGATATCAATCTGCTGCGTCGTCTCGTTCAGAACCTCGTGTCCAACGCCATCAAATACACGATTTCAGGCAAGGTCGTCGTCGGTGTGCGCCGAAAGGGCAAGGAAGCCGTCATTCAGGTTTCCGATTCGGGAATTGGGATTCCCTCTTCCAAATTCCGGACGATTTTCAAGGAATTCGCTCGGCTTGAAGAGGGCGCGAAAACCGCCGCCGGACTGGGGCTGGGGCTTTCCATCGTTGACCGGCTGTCGCGTATTCTGCATCACCCGGTGCACCTGTCATCCATTGAGGGGAGGGGCACGACGTTCAGGGTTCACATGCCGCGTGAGGTTGCCAACGCACGCGCCATCAAGACTGCTGAGCGACAGCCGCCGCAAGCGGTCGGTCAGCGGATGCAGGGCTTCCGCGTTCTGTGCATCGACAACGAACCGAAAATCCTCGAAGGCATGGCGCTGCTTCTGTCCGGATGGGGCTGTGATGTCCTTCAGGCGGGGTCTTCAGGCGCAATCGACGAGATGCTGACAACATGGACAGTGTCGCCCGATATGATCATTGCCGACTATCATCTCGACGATTCCGACGGTGTCGACGTCATCGTCTCGCTCAGACGGTTTTATCAGCGGGATATTCCCGCACTTCTGATTACCGCCGACCGCACGTTAGAGGTTCGGGCACAGGCGGAAAAGGAAGGGATTACCGTGCAGCACAAGCCCGTGCGGCCAGCAGCGCTGCGCGCCTATATCAACCAGGTTTACAGCGTCGTACGGGCCGCTGCCGAATAGGCACGGAGAGCACAAGCAGGCCGAAGAAGCGCAGAAGGGGCCGCCTGCATGGTGTCAGGCGGCCCCTTTTGATTTGCTGTCGCCATTCAGCTTATGCGGCGCGGCTGTAGCGATCCTGCTGCATGCTGTCCTGACCGATGCGGAAGCGTTGGACGAGGGTGAGCAGGGCTTCTACCTCTTCCGACAACATCTGTGTCGCAGCGCTGGATTCTTCGGCCATGGCGGCGTTCTGCTGCGTCATCTGGTCCATCTGGTTGACGGAGCCATTGACCTCCTGAAGCGCCGACGACTGGTCCTGCGTTGCCGTGGCAATGGTTTCGACATGCTTGCTGACGACGACGATCTGCTGGCTGATATCGGAAAGCACCTGTCCTGCTTCCTGAACCAGCTGCGCACCGGTGCCGACCTCGTTGGTAGACTGGTTGATCAGCTTCTTGATTTCGCGTGCAGCATCGGCTGAACGCTGGGCAAGTTCGCGAACTTCCTGGGCGACAACGGCAAAACCCTTGCCGGCTTCGCCTGCACGTGCCGCTTCGATACCGGCATTGAGGGCAAGAAGGTTCGTCTGGAACGCGATGTCATCGATCACCTCGATGATCTGTTCGATCTGCTTCGAGGCGCCTTCGATGCGTCCCATGGCATCGATTGCGTTCTTGACAACGGTACCTGAGCTGTCTGCACTCTTCTGCGTGATGCGCACAGCTTCGTTGGCTTCGCGGGCGCGTTCGGCGGAGGACTTGACCGTAACCGTGATTTCCTCGACCGCTGCTGCTGTCTGCTCCAGCGATGCTGCCTGCGATTCCGTCCGGCGCGAGAGATCGTTGGACGATTCCCGCATCTCCATGCCGTTGTGCTGAATTGTCAGTGTTCTCGTGCGGATCTGTGCAAGCACATCCTTGAGGTTTGCAAGCGATGTGTTGAAATCGGTACGAAGCTGCTCCAGGCGACCGGAGAAAGGTGTGTCGATGTTCTGTGTAAGGTCACCCTGCGAAAGACGAGCAAGACCAGCGGCAAGCTGCGTGACGGCGAAGTCGATCTGACGATCAGTCTCGCGCTTTTCGGCATCATTGCGGCTGCGTTCTGCCTCTGCCTGAACACGCTCTTCAGCGCTGCGGCCTTCAATGACCAGCTTCTCATGGGCATTTTCGCGGAAAACTTCGAGCGCTCTGGCGATATTGCCGAACTCGTTCTTGTTCCTGGTATATGGGATTTCCGTTTCAAGCTTGCCTTCGGACAGGGATTCGACCGCATTCGTCAACAGGCCGAGCGGACGTAGTGCCCGGTTGATTGCGAAATAGCCAAGGATGCCGAAGACGAGCATGACGGCAAAGCCGCACCAGAGCACGATGCTGCCGAGGCCATCGATATGTCCCTGATAGACAGTCATCGGGACGCCGACGAAGAGAATGCCAACAGTTGCACCGGTCTTGGACAGCACCGGCATATAGGCCGTCATATAGTCCGTGCCAAACAGGGTCGCCTGACCGAAATAGGGCTCGCCCTTTGCCATTTTTGCATAGGCGGGGCTGTCGGCTGCCAACTTGGTTCCGACTGCGCGCTCACCCTTTTCGTTTTTCACGTTGGTTGAGATGCGAACATAATCCGACCCCTGGGCCTGGAACACCGTCGCAACGCCACCATTTGCAATGCCAGTGCGGTCAACCAGATCGAAATCTAGAAGCGTGCCGATGCTGGGGCGGTTGATGGATTTGAGCTCGCCATTGTCCATCGTGACTGTCGCGCCGCCGACCTTCATTTCATAGAGGATCGCCATGCTTCTGACAGCGCGCCTTGTGTCGAGCAGCGCGCTCTCCATAACGTCGTCTCTCAGACGCACATAGGTGGATGCCCCGACAGCAAAAATGCCTAGAAAAATAAGCGCGATAGTCAGACACACCATCTGAATGACTATCGATCTCGAAAAAAAACTCGCCATACATATATCCCCGAGAATGACCGAATGTGGCCATAATGCGGGAAAACCGTTAAAATTCAGGGAATATCAGCGATTGTAAGTATCAGTGATTATTCGGCTTTTTTAGCAATTTGATTTTGGTCAAATGCCGGATATCGCTCACTTATTTGCAAAAAATGCTGCCTGACCTGTTTTACAGCTGGTCAGGTTTTTTAAATTCCTGCAACCTTTTACACCTGAAATCAAGTTTATCGGATGTATCGAGTTGCATGCCATCAGAGGCTCTGGCGGCTATTGGGGTTCTGCTCGGCTCTATCCCGGTAGAGCGCTGCGCGTCCAAGCAACATCAGCGACACCGGTGTCGTGATGGTCATGAAGATACCAATAAAGATTTCATGGAAGACCGGGCGTTGGCCCGACACCGAAAAATAGATGATGGAAGCCATGACGATGCCGCCGGTACCCCAACTGGTACCGAGGGTGGGGGCGTGCAGCCGTTCGTAAAAGCTTTGCAGGCGCGCAAAGCCGATTGTTCCGATCAACGCCAGAGACGAACCGAGCAGGATGAAGAAGGCCACGAGGATCGCGGCCCACAGAGGGAATTCGGCAGCTTCGCTCATTCTATCACCTCACCACGCATCATGAACTTTGACAGAGCAACCGTGGACACGAAGCCGAGAATGGCGATCAGCAGGGCCGCGGCGAAGTAGACATCATTTCCGGTGCGCAGCCCGAAAGTGAGGACCAGCAGCATGGAGTTGACATAGAGCGTATCCACGCCAAGCACGCGGTCTTGCGCACGCGGGCCAATGGCAATGCGATAGACGGATATCGACATGGCAATGGCAAGGAACAATTGTGCGATCGAAAACGACCAGAAAAGGATAACCGAACTCATTCGAATATCTCCATCAGCATTTTTTCATAGCGGCTCTTGATGAGATTTTGCCAGTGCGCTTCGCTGACTTCGTCAAGGACGTGGATAAGCAGCGTTCCCTGTGAGGAATTGTATTCCAGCCACGCGCTGCCAGGCGTTGCCGTAAGGACGATGGCAAGAACGGCAAGGCCCATGGGATCGCGCAGGTCGAGCGGTATGGTCAGGAAGCCTGCTTTGACTTTGCGATTGCGCTGAAACAGGATGATCGTGGCAACCGCGATGTTCGAGCGAACGATATCATAGAGCACGATAGCGGTGAGTTTCACCACCAGATGCCAGTTGCGAATACGCGGCTTCGGTGGACGAAGCGACGCCATAGCCCAGGAAGCAACGATGGCAACCGCTGTCCCGAGCAGGAGATGACCCGGCGAGAAGCTGTTGATCGTCATCCAGAAGAACATCAGCGACAAGGTCAGCAGCGGATAGGGCAGGAACCGGGATCTCATGGTATGGCCTCCTGACTTCTTTCTGCGCGCGGCGCCGTCATCACGCCTTGAATATAACTTTCCGGAAGGTCGAGGATTCTGGCTGTTTCCTGCATGTAACGCATGATCGGCCCAGCGGCGATCGTCATTGCCAGTGTCATGCCCAGCAAAAGCAGGATTGGGGCGATTTCGATGACGAGAACCCGGGGCACCGTTCCTTCCAGCGATCCCCAGAAGGTACGGATCCCGGCGCGCGTCATGGAAATCAGGGCAGCAAGGCCCGAAAAGACGATGAGGAAGACAATCCACCAGGAAAGGGTCGATACAGTATCATCGGCGCCCAGCCCGGACGGGTTGAGAATGGCCGACAGCATCGAAAACTTCGCGATGAAGCCGGAAAGAGGTGGCAGTCCCGCAAGAAGAATGCCGCAGGCAGCAAAGCACGTGCCAAGCACGGCCATCGTGCCCGGCATGGTTACTCCAACCTCGTCTTCCTCTTCATCCTCGTCGCCTTCGCCGTAGGCTTCCATCGTGACCGCCAGAACGTTGGCACCGGCATCCTGGCCACGCTCCACAAGTTCGATCAGCAGGAAGAAGGCACTGATCGTCAGCGTCGAGGAAACCATATAATAGAGCGCACCGGCAGCCACCATCGGATTTCCGGTGCCCATGGCGGCAAGAAGCGTTCCTGAGGATACAAGCACCGAGAAGCCCGCCAAACGGCCAAGCGCCTGCGAGGCAAGAACGCCGATCGTGCCGAAGACGATGGTCGCGATGCCGCCGACGAGAAGCGCATCATGTCCGAACCCTGCCGACATCCCAGCCGTCTGTCCAAACAGCAGGAAGGTCAGACGGGCAATGACATAAATGCCGACCTTGCTCATGATGGCGAAGATGGCTGCAACAGGCGCCGATGCGGCGCTGTAAGCGGATGGCAGCCAGAAATTCAACGGCCACATGCCAGCCTTTACCAGAAAGGCTATGCCAAGTACGGCCGCGCCCGTTTCCAGCAGCATTCGCTGATCGGGATTGAGACCGGCGATGCGTTGCGCCAGATCGCCCATGTTGAGCGTGCCCGTGACGCCATAGATGAGGCTGACGCCGATGAGGAAGAACAGTGCTGCTACCAGATTGATGGCGATATAGTGCAGACCGGCCTTGACCCGCAACTGACCGGAACCGTGCAGCAACAGGCCGTAGGATGCGGCAAGCATGACTTCAAAGAAGACGAAAAGGTTGAACAGGTCACCCGTCAGGAAGGCACCGTTGACGCCCATGAGCATGAGGTGAAAGAGCGAATGAAAATGGGCGCCCGACCTGTGCCACTTGGCAAGCGAATAGATGAGCGCGGGCAGGGCCAGAAGCGCTACCAGCAGCACCATCAGGCCCGACAGGCGATCCGCCACAAGCACGATGCCGAAAGGTGCTGGCCAGTTGCCGAGCAGATATACGCCTGTCGAGATGACGGCGGCAACTTCGGTGCTGACCGTCGAATTGACTTCCATGAAGAGCGCAACTGCCACGGCAAGCAGCACCAGACTGGAGACAACGCTGACAACCGCTTTGAAGTTACGCTTTCGTTCATCGATGAACAGGAGGATGGCGCCGGTGATCAGCGGCACCAGAATAGGTGCAACGACGATATGGGGAGGCAGGGAATTCACTTCGTTTCCCTCCCGTCGACATGGTCGGTACCCGTCAAGCCGCGTGCGGCCAGGAGGACGACGAGAAAGAGGGCGGTTGTTGCAAAGCCGATGACGATGGCGGTGAGCACCAGAGCCTGCGGCACGGGATCGGTGAGGGTGGAAGTGATGACGCCATCCAGCAAAAGCGGCGGCGCATTGGTCTTGATGCCTCCAACCCCGAAAATGAAGAGGTTGACGGCGTAAGAGAGAAGAGAAAGGCCAATGATGACCTGATAGGTGCGCGGGCGCAGGATGAGCCACACGCCCGAACCCGTCATCACTCCGATGCCGATGGCAAGAATAAGCTCCATTACGCTTCCTCCGCTTTTGCGGCGTCTGGCGTACGTATCTTGTAGTTACGCAGCGATTGGTGCGCCAATGCTATAAGAATAAGAACCGTTGCTCCAACGACGAGCGCAAACACGCCGAGGTCGAAGAGCAGTGCGGTGGCCGTCGGCATTTTGCCGATATAGGGCAGCTCCGTATATTGGAAATAGGAGGTCAGGAACGGGTAGCCGAGGTACCATGAGCCCATGCCTGTGCTTGCCGCCATCAGCAGGCCGAAACCCATCCATCGCAGCGGCAGGATGCGGATACGGTCCTCGGCCCAGCGCGTGCCGCCAGCCAGATATTGCAACAGGAAGGCAACGGCCATGGTGATGCCGGCAGAGAAACCGCCGCCCGGCAAATCGTGCCCGCGTATGAACAGGAAAATCGAGAAGGTAACGATGACGGGGAACATCCACTGCATGATGATGGATGGCACCAGCAGGTAGTCGCGTACCGTGTCTCCCTTACTCCGCTCGGGGCTTTCCGCGTCGAAGGCATTCTGTATCAATTGCTGCTCGGGCAAGCCGATACTTTCGTGTGCCGGGCGGAAACGACGCAGCAGCGCAAAGACAGTCAGGCCGACAATCGCAAGGACCGCGATTTCGCCAAGCGTATCGAAGCCGCGGAAATCGACCAGAATGACATTGACGACATTGGTGCCGCCACCTTGAGAATAGGCATTGTCCAGGAAGTAATTTGCAATCGTGTTGGGAACGGGCACCGTCATGACGGCAAAGGCAATAACGCTCATCCCGATGCCGCAGAAGACAGCCAGAAGGAAATCTCGTCCACGGCGAAGCTGTGCAGGGAGTTCGGTGTTGTTGTCGATCTTCTCCATTCTTTTCGGCAGCCAGCGCAGGCCAAGCAGGATGAGAACGAGAGTGACGATCTCGACAAGCAACTGCGTAATCGCCAGATCGGGCGCTGAAAGCCAGACAAAGGTCAGGCATGTCACCAGACCGGCAACGCCCAGCATCACCAGAGCGGCGAGCCGATGATATTTTGCCTGCCACGCGGCGCCCATGGCAGCAATCATGCCGATGCCCCACAGAATGGCAAAGATCGGGTCAAACGACGTCACGCTGGGCAGCGTCAGCGAAAACTGCGATGCAGCAAGCGGGGAAAAGCCCGCAATCAGGGCAACAAGGATCAACATGCGCAGTTGCGGCTGCAGACGGCGCGTTCCAAGCGTGCTTTCCAGCCAGCGCGCCCACTTCCAGGAGAGGGTAACCAGAATGCGCTCGAAAATGCGCTGGCCCCGCAAATGCCGGAAGACCGGTGGGCCGTCCTCGCATCTGGAGAAATACCCGCCAAGCACGGCGTAGATCGCCACCCCGCCGACAAGCGCCACGAGGCTCATCATCAGCGGCACGTTGAAGCCATGCCAGATGGACAGGCTGTAAACCGGCGTCTGTGGCCCGAGCACCGACAGAACCGCCGAATGCAGGAAGGGGCCGATCGAAAGGCTTGGCACGATGCCGACGATCAGGCAGGCAAGAACCAGGAACTCGATGGGAAACCGCATCCAGCGAGGCGGCTCATGCGGCTTTGGATTGGGAATGTCATGGGGCGGCGGTCCGAAGAAGACCGTGTGAATGAAACGCAGCGAGTAGGCAACCGCAAAGGCGCCGGACAGGGTTGCGACATAGGGCAGGGCCTTGTCGAGAAGCGAATCCGCATGGGTTTCGACGGCTTCGGCGAAGAACATTTCCTTCGACAGAAAGCCGTTGAACAGGGGCACACCCGCCATCGCCGCACTGGCCGCCATGGCAAGCGTCGCGGTTGCCGGCAGGAAGCGATAGAGCCCGCTCAGACGCCGCATATCGCGCGTCCCGGTTTCGTGATCGATGATGCCAGCAGCCATGAACAGCGACGCCTTGAAGGTGGCATGGTTCATCATGTGGAAGATGGCCGCAACGGCAGCCAGGGGACTTCCCAGGCTTAGCAGTGTGGTGATGAGGCCAAGATGACTGATGGTCGAATAGGCCAGTAGGCCCTTCAGGTCCTGCTGGAACATGGCAAAATAGGCGCCGAGCAGCAACGTCGTGACGCCCGCAAAACCGACAAGCCAGAACCATTCCTGCGTACCTGCCAAAACCGGCCATAGCCGCACAAGCAGGAAGACCCCTGCCTTCACCATGGTCGCCGAATGCAGATATGCCGAGACAGGCGTCGGTGCTGCCATGGCATTGGGCAGCCAGAAGTGAAACGGGAACTGGGCACTCTTCGTCAAGGCGCCGATCAGGATCAGCACGAGCGCAGGGACATAGAGTGAATGAGCCCTGATATCGGGACCTTTGGCGAGAATATCGTCCAGATCGTAACTGCCCGCCATATGCCCAAGGATAAGCAACCCGGCCAGCAGGCAGAAGCCGCCGATGCCGGTAACGGTCAAAGCCATGCGCGCGCCATCTCGGGCGGTTGCGTTGTGATGCCAGTATCCGATCAGCAGGAAGGAGAAAACACTCGTCAGTTCCCAGAAGATCGACAGCAGAATGACGTTTCCGGACAGTACGATGCCGAGCATCGACCCCATGAAGGAAAGAAGAAAGGCAAAGAAACGCGGGATCGGATCGTCCGAAGACATGTAATATCGAGCATAGAGCACGACCAGCAAACCAATGCCGGTGATGAGAACAAGAAACATCCATGCAAAGGCGTCGAGCCGGAGCGTGAAATTCAGCCCCAGTTGCGGCAGCCATTCGACATCATATTTGATGACCGCGCCGCCCTTGACGCTCGTGTAGAGAAACAGTGTGCTGACGAAACTGAAGAGAGCAAGCCCCCCAGCCACGGCAGCGGGAGCACGTGCGGCGCCATCCCTGGGCATTGCAGCTGTGATGATGCTGCCAATGAAAGGGAGGGCAATCAGAATAGGAAGAAGGACTTCAAGTCTCATAAAGAATGGCAATTTCTATGGCGTTAAATTTATCCGAATCCAGACCGCCAAGTCGCCACTTTCATCTATGGAATGAAAAATGGCCTTGGCACTTAAAGTTGTGGCGAAGGCGGGCCGCGTGGCGACACGATCCCTGAAATGACGGAGCCATGGACACTGGCGCGATCTTCCTTCCAGCCGATCCGGGATTGCTCGTCACCGAGTATCAGTGGATCGACAGGTGAAAACGAAGGCATCCCGTCATGATGAATGTGCTGGTGGAGAAACCGCAAAAGGAGCTGGCTGTCACTTCCTGTTGAAGCCCGGGCGGACGATGGAATTGCTGCCTGCGGTTGAGACGTTCGTTCCAGCCGGTGGGGTTTCAGAACGGGCGACGCGCAGGCGTTGGTCTGAAAGCCTATGAGGACGAGAATGCCTGCGGCGAAGACACTGATCAGCCTTGTGGATTGAAGCGGAGCCCATCGGCTTTTCCCCATCCATGGCAAAATCATATCTCCTCAGTCGTCGTCGGCGTTTCGTTTAAACATCACCATGGAAGCGAATATCAGTGCTGCATTGTTTTTAGGGGAACGGTATTGCCATTGTCCAGCACGGCATCAAAAAAATCGGAAATCTTTTCCATAATTTACGATTCACGAATGAGTTATGTGCATGTTACATACTCGTTCGTACCAAATTGCAGCAAATTCTATCATTTCTAAGTCCAATGTTGATTTCTTAACCTTCAAGCAAGGAATTAACCATAAAGATTGGATGTATTTCACGGCGGAATGGGGATGCAACCATCTTCTTCCAGGCATGACGCCGCCCTGCCGTACCGGGACTGATCCGGTATTTCGTTGATTGCAGAAGGCTCAGCTATGTCGATGCGACACCGCTTTGGTGCGCAAACTCGTCAAATATCCCTGCGGATACTGGCATTCTCAATCGGTCATGAGCCGGGTTATCCGGCGAAGTTGTTGGGGACGTCGCTTGGGGCAGGAATTGCCAACAGATCAGTCGCGAAAGGCCACAGGCGGAAGCCTGGCAGGCAGATTGCGCTTTGCTGGTCTTGACCAAGACCAGTGCGATCTGCTGCGCCGTTACCGGACAATGCTCGAACCTCACGTCAAGGCGGGCCTGCGCGACCTCATGGTGCGCTTCCAGTCCATGCCCGACTGTTCCCCATCCTTCGAAAGCGAAAACCAGCTCGACCGGCTGCACGATCTTCAGACGGCACATTGGAGCGTGCTCACAGATGCGCGTTTTGACGCTGTCTATGCCGAGCGCATCAAGGTCCTGTCCGATACGGAAAGCCGCATGGGGCTCGACCCGCGCTGGCACGTTGCGGGTCATGCCGTTGTTCTGGAAAATCTGCTCGGCGGTCTGATTTCCGACAGCGCACCGCGCTCACTGCTGCCCGGCACGCGCAAGCGGCAGAAAGAACTTGCAGAAGCCGTCAAGGCCGTCGTCCGGCTGGTCATGGTAGACACAGAGATCGCCGTGTCGCTCCGGTTCAACGAGATGCGCCTGCGCCACAACCAGGAACTTGCCAAGCAGCGAAACGACGATCAGTCCGATGCCAAACGGTTGCTGGGCGACGCTCTGAATGCATTTGCTGCCGGCGATCTGACGGCGCGCATCACGGGCGATATCCCGGAAGCCTATCGCGAACTGGCCGAGGCGTTCAACGCCGCTCTTGCAAAGATCGAGGCGTCGATGTCGGCGGCTCAATCCGGCATCGATGATGCCCGCGCCGCAACCGAACGGATGGCGGGCGAAGGCAAGGCCATGGCCTCGACTTCGTCGCAGCAGGCACAACGCTTCAGCAACGCCTCCGAAACTCTTGGCTCCGTCATTGGTGACGTCAGCACCAGCAGCGAACGCATCACGGCGGCTGAAAGCGCCGTCCAGCAGGCGCGCAATGCCGCCACTGCCAGCGGCACTGCCGTCGGTGAAGCGATCAATGCCATGGCCGGTATCGAACAGTCGGCAGAACAGATCGGCCGTATCATCGGATCGATTGACGAGATCGCGTTCCAGACGAACCTGCTGGCTCTCAATGCGGGCATCGAAGCCGCACGTGCGGGTGAAAGCGGGCGCGGCTTCGCCGTCGTTGCGCAGGAAGTGCGTGCCCTTGCCCAGCGTTCCGCAGACGCGGCGCGCGAAATCAAGAACCTCGTCAACGGGACCAAGACCCAGGTGGATGAAGGCGTTCGCATGGTCAACCGAACCCAGGAAGCCATCGGCGGCGTTGTCCGCCAGGTTTCGGACGTCAGCGAGATGATCGGCGATGTCGCACGGCGCACCGGTGAAAATGTTGCCAGCCTTCGGGATGTCGCCAATGAGCTGACCTCGATCGGCAACGACACGGACCGTTCGGCAACCCGCTTCACGGCTGCCGCGCAGGAAGCCGACGACCTTCATACCGTCATCCTGGAACTGGGACGGACGGTTCGGGAATTCCGCATCGCCCGCCAGCAATATGCTGCGGACGAGCCGGTTTCGACACACCACAGGCACAACGTACCGCCCTTACGTGAGGACCGCATGGACTACGGCTATGTGCACCAACAATTCAGACGCCAAGGAGTGATTTGATGGCAGGCAGGAAAGCAGCGCAGTCGACATTGAAACTGTCACCGGTGCTGGACCTCAATCAGGCATCCGTCTTGCACGGAAAACTGATGGAGATGAGGGGTGCCCCGCTTGCGGTGGACGCCTCCGAGGTCGAGCGCGTGGGCGTACAATGCGCCCAGGTTTTGATGGCTGGCATAAAGGCCTGGGAAGCTGACGGCAAACCATTCACTTTTTCCAAGGCATCCGATGCCTTTGACAAAACCCTTAAACTGATCGGCGTTGATATCGATCATATGCTCCCGAAGGAGATGTAGAAATGAAGAAGAAGGTTCTTACGGTCGACGACTCCCGAACGATCCGCAACATGTTGCTCGTGACGCTCAACAATGCGGGTTTCGAAACGATCCAGGCTGAAGATGGCGTCGAAGGACTTGAAGTCCTCGAAGGCTGCAATCCCGATGTGATCGTTACCGACATCAACATGCCGCGTCTCGACGGCTTCGGTTTTATCGAAGGCGTACGCCGGAACGAGAAATACCGCGCTGTTCCGATTCTCGTCCTGACGACTGAAAGCGACGCTGAGAAGAAAAATCGTGCCCGCCAGGCGGGAGCGACCGGCTGGATTGTAAAGCCGTTCGATCCTGCAAAGCTGATCGATGCCATTGAACGTGTAACTGCCTGATACGGGACCATCACGATGGATATGAACGAAATCAAAGAAATCTTCTTCCAGGAGTGCGAGGAGCAGCTCGCTGAACTGGAATCGGGTCTTCTGAAATTAAACGACGGCGACCGTGACCCGGAAACCGTAAATGCTGTGTTTCGTGCCGTTCATTCCATCAAGGGTGGCGCGGGCGCGTTCGGTCTCGACGATCTTGTGGCATTCGCCCACGTCTTCGAAACGACGCTGGATTGCGTTCGCTCGAACAAGCTCGAACCAAACCAGGAAGTTCTGAAGGTCATGCTGAAATCGGCTGACGTTCTGGCCGATCTGACCAACGCCGCACGCGATGGCGGCAGCGTCGAAGACAGCCGTACGCGCGGCCTCGTCAAGGAACTGGAAGCGCTCGCCCATGGCGAAATGCCGTCGGGCGCTGCGACATCGGAACCTGCTGCGCCAAAGCCAGCCGCAGCGCCGGCAGCTGCCGCGCCGCCAAAGCCAACCGACGACAGCGGCTTCCAGCCAGTTGCGTTTTCTTTCGGCGAGTTCGAAGACGATACCACGCCGTTGATGGAAACGCCGACGTTCAACGTCGTTTTCAAGCCGCAGACATCGCTCTACACCAAGGGCAACGAATCGGCCCTGTTGCTGCGCGACCTCTCCCGTATCGGCGAGATGAGCATCAACTGCGACATGAGCGCGCTGCCGGCCCTTGAGAACCTGGATCCGGAAACCGCATATTTCCAATGGAAGATTTCCATCAAGACGGACAAGGGTGCCGCTGGCATTCGCACGGTCTTCGAATTTGCGGAATGGGATTGCGATCTGGAAGTTTCTGAAGTCGTCGCCGAGACGCCGGAAGAAGAATTGCCGATGGTTCCGGTCCCGTTCGATCTTTCCGCTCTCGACGAGGAAGTGAACGAGGAACCTGCCGTTCAGTCCGCTCCGGCTGAGGAGACAGTGGCTCAAAAGACGGTATCGACGGCTGTTGCCGCAACTGAGGTAACGCGCGCTGTTTCAGCCGCTGCCGAAAAGAAGGAATCGCCAGCAGCCGCGGCCGCGAACGCTGCTGCCGCAGCCAATGCGAGCGCTGGCCAGACGATCCGCGTCGATCTCGACCGCGTCGACCGCCTGATCAACCTCGTGGGCGAGCTTGTCATCAATCAGGCCATGCTTTCGCAGAGCGTGATCGAGAACGACACGACCGGCACTTCCGCCGTCAATATGGGACTGGAAGAACTTCAGCAGCTGACGCGTGAAATCCAGGATAGCGTCATGGCCATCCGCGCGCAGCCTGTGAAGCCGGTCTTCCAGCGCATGTCGCGTATCGTCCGCGAAGTTGCCGACATGATCGGCAAGCAGATCCGCCTGATCACGGAAGGTGAAAACACCGAAGTGGACAAGACGGTCATCGACAAGCTGGCCGAACCTCTGACACACATGATCCGTAACGCCGTCGACCACGGCATCGAGACACCGGAAAAGCGCGAAGCCGCTGGCAAGAACCCTGAGGGCACCGTCAAGCTTACCGCCAAGCATCGCTCTGGCCGCATCCTCATCGAACTCCACGATGACGGTGCCGGTATCAACCGCGAGCGTGTGCGCCAGAAGGCAATCGATAACGACCTCATCGCTGCAGATGCCAATCTGACCGACGAAGAAATCGACAACCTGATCTTCGCGCCAGGCTTCTCTACCGCCGACAAGATTTCCGATATCTCGGGTCGCGGCGTTGGCATGGACGTGGTCAAGCGTTCTATCCAGGCACTCGGCGGTCGTATCAGCATCACGTCGCGTCCCGGTCTTGGCTCCACCTTCACCATGAGCTTGCCTCTGACGCTCGCCGTTCTCGACGGCATGGTGGTCACGGTCGCAGGCCAGACGCTGGTCGTGCCTTTGACGGCTATCGTTGAAACGCTGCAGCCGGAAGCCGTGAATATTCACTCCTTCGGTTCCAACCAGCGCCTGATCTCGATCCGCAACTCGTTCTGCCCTCTGGTGGACGTCGGTCGTATTCTCAACTTCCGCAACACCCAGGCCAACCCGGTCGAAGGTGTGGCACTTCTGGTCGAATCCGAAGGCGGCGGACAGCGGGCTCTGATGGTGGACGCCATCCAGGGACAGCGCCAGGTCGTCATCAAGTCGCTCGAAGCCAACTACACCCACGTTCCAGGCATTGCTGCCGCAACCATCCTTGGCGATGGCCGCGTAGCGCTCATTCTCGACGTGGATGCGGTGGTCGGTGCGTCTCGTGGCCAGTCGCTCAAGCAAGAGATGTCTCTTGCGGCAGCCGGTTGAAAGTGGTGAAGAATGACAGCCCATAAATTCAACGACTCACGCCAATCCCCGGACGAGGTGCTTGCCAGCGGAGAATATCCGCTGACACGCCGAGATCTGTCCGAAATTGCCGCGATGATTTATGCCGATGCAGGTATCTATCTGAACGACACAAAGGCTTCGCTCGTTTATTCGCGGCTGTCGAAACACATTCGTAATCTGGGACTACCTGGATTTCGCGAATACTGCGCTCTCGTTTCCTCTCAGGAAGGAGCCCATGCCCGTCGCGAAATGCTCTCGCATCTGACGACGAACTTCACACGCTTTTTCCGCGAAAACCACCACTTCGAGCATATGCGCGATGAGGTGTTGCCTGGTTTGATAAACCGGGCAAAGGCGGGTGGCCGAGTCCGTATCTGGTCTGCGGCCTGCTCCGATGGCCAGGAGCCCTATTCGATCGCGCTGACGGTTCTTTCCTTGTTCCCGAACGCTGCCGATTACGACTTCCGGATTCTGGCAACGGATATCGATCCCAAGATTCTCGCTCAGGCGAGGGCAGGGGTTTACGATGATAACGCCCTTGAGACCGTTTCTCCGGCCATGCGCAAGCAGTGGTTCCAGGAGGTCGACGTCGGCGGGCGCCGCAAGCACCAGATCAGCGACAAGGTCAAAAAGTTGATCACGTTCAACGAGCTGAACCTGATGACGCAATGGCCCTTCAAGGGCGGTTTCGACGTCATCTTCTGCCGCAACGTGGTCATCTACTTCGACGAGCCGACCCAGGTAAAAATCTGGGCGCGGTTTGCGGGTCTGTTGCCGGAAGGCGGACATCTCTACATCGGCCACTCCGAACGCGTTTCGGGGGATCCGAAGGCGCTGTTCGACAATACCGGCATCACGACCTACCGCTACATCGGAAAATCGAGCGGGAGGAAAGCATGAGCGCACCCGCGAGAGTTCTTGTCGTCGACGATTCACCGACCATGCGCGGCCTGATCTCGGCTGTTCTGAAGGCCGATCCCGATGTTCTAGTGGTCGGTCAGGCAGGAAATGCCATGGAAGCCCGCGCGGCCATCAAGGAGCTCAATCCTGATGTCGTGACCCTGGACATCGAGATGCCGGAAATGGACGGTCTCGAATTCCTAGAAAAGATCATGCGGCTTCGGCCCATGCCCGTCATCATGGTTTCGACGCTGACACAGCGCGGTGCCGGTGCATCTCTTGCGGCGCTGGAAATTGGCGCGTTCGACTGCGTCAGCAAACCGGCACCCGGCGATAGCAGGCCTTTCGGGGATCTGGCTGAGAAGGTAAAGGCTGCAGCCCGGTCCCAGCATCAGAGCTACCGCGTGACGGCGGTCGAAAAATCGCCCGCTCCGCAGCCCATGGCCGTAAGCGACTATCGCGTGGGCCGCAAGATCGTGGCGATCGGTTCGTCGACCGGTGGGGTTGAGGCTCTCATCTCTGTCCTGCAAAAATTTCCGGCCAATTGCCCGCCGACAGTCATTACGCAACACATGCCGTCCACCTTCACCAAGAGCTTTGCAGAGCGTCTCAACCGGCTCTGCGCGCCAGCGGTGGAAGAGGCAACCGACGGGGCAAGGCTGCAGACCGGGAAAATCTATCTCGCACCCGGTGGTGAGCGGCATTTGCAGGTCGTTAATCATTCCGCACCAAGTTGCAGGCTATTGGACAAGGAACCTGTTAATGGCCATCGTCCATCGGTAGACGTCCTGTTCGACTCCGTGGCGGAACTGGCTGGCCGCAATGCCGTTGGTGTCATCCTGACCGGGATGGGACGCGACGGTGCTGCCGGTCTGCTGAAAATGCGCCATGCGGGTGCGCGTACCGTCGGCCAGAACGAGAAAACCTGCGTCGTTTATGGAATGCCGAGGGTCGCTTACGAACTTGGTGCCGTTGAACAACAGCTTCCGCTCAATGCCATTGGCGAAGAAATTCTGAAACTTACTGCTGCCCGAAAAGAAGGTTCTGACTAATGTCTCTTGCAGAAAAAATCAAAGTTCTGATCGTTGACGATCAGGTCACCAGTCGTCTCCTGCTCAGCGATGCGCTGACGCAGCTCGGCTTCAAGCAAATTACTGCCGCCGGCGACGGTGAGCAGGGAATGAAGATCATGGAGCAGCAGCCTCATCATCTGGTGATCTCGGACTTCAACATGCCGAAGATGGACGGTCTTGGCTTCCTGCAAGCGGTTCGCACAAACCCGACCACCAAGAAGGCTGCCTTCATCATTCTGACCGCACAGGGTGACCGCGCGCTCGTTCAAAAGGCCGCACAGCTCGGTGCAAACAATGTTCTGGCCAAGCCGTTTTCCATCGACAAGATGAAGGCAGCTATCGAAGCCGTATTCGGATCCTTGAAATGAACGAAACCGCAGCCAAGCGCGTGCATATAATCCAGGGCGAGTACAAGATCGCCAATGATCCTGACGTGGTCATCACGACCATTCTCGGCTCGTGCGTGGCTGCGTGTCTCAGAGACCCCGTTGCGGGCGTCGGTGGCATGAACCATTTCTTGCTGCCGGGTACGGGGGGTATGGGGGGTGGAGATGCAACCCGTTACGGGGTGCATCTCATGGAGTTGCTGATCAACGGCCTGCTCAAGCAGGGGGCTCGCCGTGATCGTATCGAAGCCAAGATATTTGGCGGAGCAAAGACCATTGCCAGTTTCTCCAACGTTGGAGAGCAGAATGCCGCATTTGCGGTACAATTTCTGAAGGATGAAGGTATTCGTCTCGTCGGTTCTTCGACGGGTGGTGAACAAGGCCGCAAGGTGGAGTTCTGGCCGGTTTCCGGACGCGCGCGCCAGCATCCGCTCAGCGGTGCCGAAACGCAGACGACGGTTGCGCTGGAAAGACGTCCAGCACCAGCACCAAAGCCCGCGGCCAGCGACATCGAGTTTTTCTAAAGCGGGACTTCCCGTTCCATTATTGTTCAATTCCGGACTGAGACAAAGGTTTCCGGTCCGCCGTTATGGCCACGGAGTATTTTATGCAGATCGCCGAGCACGCGGAATTTTCAGCCTTTGAAGAAGCTCTCCCCGACGTTTTGATGCGGGTGGTTTCCGAACTGCATGACGTAGCCTATCTTATTGAACGTATCGAGCCGCAATTGCTCGAAGCGACGAATGGCGCGGTTACCACCGAGGGAATGCGGTTGATGCAGGGTATCGATCTTGCGGTTCAGAAGGCCCGTGGCCTTGCCGAGTTCATCGATACGATCACCGGCTCTATCCCCCTGGACTGGGTGGTGGATGTTTCGACCGCATTGAGCCTCGTAAAGCTGGCGGAGATGCAAAAGGCCCTGGGTGCGGGAATGCGTCACGGACATTCACAGCCTCTCGACAAGGCTTCCGGCGATTTCGACCTGTTTTAGACGCTGATGGCAGGCTGCGGCCATGCCTCGTCTGCTGGATACGCGAACATCGAATTGAAGAAAGGGGCTGCCACGCAGCCTCTTTTTGGCTTCTATCCGCTAAATTGTGGGCACTAAAGCATCATTTTCATGCAAGTAAAGCGCCGCGCAAGCTTCAAAGTATTAATCTGACCCCAAATTCTTACAGACAATGGTTTGTTGCCATTCGGCACGCCTGATCCGGGGTTCTGATTTATGAATAGTGTCTCAAACAGTGCCTTTTCCAGCGCATTGCTTCCAAACCTTCTGGAGCTGGCGAGAACGCAGCGTCTGGCTCTGTCGGATGTGATGAAGTTTGCGGAAGACTTCAGCGGGCAGGGGCGCCTCCAAGAGGCTGCTGCCCTTTACAAGACCTGGTTGGCGTTCAATCAGAATCATCCAGCCGCCCAGATGGTGTATTTCAATTTCTCGGTTCTGCTGCGTCAGCTCGATGATCTCGCGGGCTCCATCAATGCCATGCAGGCGGCCCTGAAGATCGACCCTATGTTTGGCCCTGCCCACATCAATCTGGGTCGCGCCTACGAAGACAGCGGCGTTGCCCCCATGGCAATCCAGCAGTGGCAGAGCTTTGCCAACAGCACATCGGAAACGACAGCGGAGCGCGTCTCGTATAGGGTGATGGCACTGCAGCACATCGGCCGTGTCATGGAAAATGCCGGGCTTCTGGAAGAAGCGGAGACCGTGCTGTGGCAGGCCATGGAAATGCGCCCGGACAAGCTTGAGACGGGACAACATTGGAGCGCCATTCGCCAGCGCCAGTGCAAATGGCCAGTCCTTACGCCTTCGACGCACGTGTCCCAGCGCCAGATGGTCGATTCCATGTCGCCCTTGACCCTGGGATGCTATTCTGACGACCCGATGTTCCAGCTCGCCCGCGCCCATGATTACAACAAGGGTTTTGTCGGTCGCCTCGACATCAACAAAATCCCCCGCCCGAGCGTCAAGCAGAAGACCGGTACGGGCGCTCGCCTGCGCGTCGGCTATGTCTCGTCGGACCTCAGAGATCACGCCGTTGGTTTTGCGCTGCGGGAAGTTCTGGAACTGCATGACAAATCGAGCGTCGAAATCTTCGCCTATTACTGCGGAGACCCCGTTGCGGTGGACGAAACGCAGAGCCGGATGAAGGCCGCCGTCGATACCTGGCGCGAAATTGGCGCTCTGACGGATGAGGCTGCCGCACGCCAGATTGCTGCAGACGAAATCGACATTCTCATCGACGTCAATGGCTACACAAAACATGCCAGAACGAAGATCTTCGGTTATCGCCCAGCACCTGTCGTGGTCAATTTCTGCGGCTATCCGGGCTCCATCGGCAGTCCTTTCCATCAGTATATGATTGCTGATGCGCAGATCGTGCCTGTTGAAAGCGAAATCTACTACTCGGAAAAGGTCTTGCGGATTGCTTGCAACCAGCCAATCGATCGCAAGCGGACCATTGCCGAAAAGCCGACTCGCGAACAGGTTGGTCTCGCCAACGACGCCTTTGTATTTGCCTGCTTCAACGGAATGCAGAAAATCAATGCCAGCACGTTCGGCCATTGGCTGACAATATTGAAGGCGACACCGAACAGCGTGCTGTGGCTGTTGAGCGGAAACGAAAAGGCCGATGCACGGCTGCGTCAACTGGCGGTGGAGGCAGGCATTGCGCCGGAGCGCCTCATCTTCGCGCCAAAAGCCGGCAATGCTCAGCATCTGGCGCGTATTGCCGTCGCCGACCTCTTCCTAGATACGTTCCCATACGGTGCTCATTCCACCGCAGCCGACTCGCTGACGGTTGGATTGCCCGTCCTGACATTCCCTGGAAAGAGCTTTGCGGCCCGCTTCTGCAGCAGCGTGGTGGCGGCAACCGGTGTGTCCGAGCTTATCTGCGAGGGCCCACAGGATTATGTCGCCAAGGCAATTGCCTTTGCCAAAGACCCTGAGACCTTGAAGGTTCTCCGCGACAAGCTTCAGGCCAACCGGGACACGAGCGCGCTGCGTGACATTCCAGGCCTCGCCCGTCGTCTGGAAGAGCTTTACTGGCAGATGCAGGGCGATGCGGAGCGGGGTGAAATACCCGTGCCGGACTTGCGGAATCTGGATGTCTATTACGAGATCGGCGCCGAACTCGTCATGGAAAATCTGGAGTTTGTCGATGAGCAGACCTACCGGGCGCGGTATCTGGAGAAACTGCGTGAATGGCACGCGTTTTCACCCATCCCGTTTGATAATCGCTTGTGGACGCCAGAGGCCTCCGCTAGGGCTTGAGAAACGGGAATCGACTGTCACGCACGTGATGGTCGTGAGGAGCAGATTTCGGTTTGCTTTCAGGCGCCTCAAAGGCCGTGAAAGCACACCGTTGCAAAAGCACAAGGCAGGTTGCGAGTGTCTCAGTCCAAGAAGATTGCTATTGTCGGCGCCGGGCTTTCCGGAGCAGTGATTGGTCGCGAGCTTGCGCAAGCAGGTCATCACGTCGAGATATTCGACAAGCGAGATCACATTGCCGGCAATTGCCACACGGAACGGGACGCTGAGACAGGCGTGATGGTGCATGTCTATGGTCCGCATATCTTCCACACGGATGATGCGGAAGTGTGGGACTACGTCAACCGCTATCAGACCTTCATGCCCTACAAGAACCGTGTGAAGACGACGAGCAGGGACCAGGTCTTCTCCCTTCCGGTCAATCTCCACACCATCAACCAGTTTTTCGACAAGACATTCAGGCCGGACGAGGCGAAGGCCTTTATCGAGGATCAGGCCGACAAATCCATCGAGGATCCGCAGACCTTCGAAGAGCAGGCCTTGCGGTTTGTCGGGCGCGATCTCTATGAAGCTTTCTTTGAGGGCTACACCCAGAAGCAATGGGGTTGCTCACCTAAGGATCTGCCTGCGTCGATTCTCAAGCGCCTGCCGGTGCGTTTCAATTATGATGACGACTACTTCTTCCACAAGTTTCAGGGAATGCCTGAAACGGGCTATACGCCCATGGTCGAGCGCATTCTCGATCATCCCAATATAAAGGTTCATCTTGCCCGCAACGTTGGGCGCAACGATGTGAGCGGATACGACCACACCTTC
Organism: Agrobacterium sp. fls2-241-TYG-188a; assembly: GCF_030209845.1. Lineage (NCBI taxonomy): Bacteria > Pseudomonadati > Pseudomonadota > Alphaproteobacteria > Hyphomicrobiales > Rhizobiaceae > Agrobacterium > Agrobacterium sp. fls2-241-TYG-188a. The sequence goes on from NZ_JARVRD010000002.1 coordinate 143,728, forward strand.
TATTCCGGTCCGCTGGACGGTTATTTCGATTATGCGAACGGACGGCTTGGTTACCGCACGCTGGATTTCGAACGCTTTACCTATGAGGGCGACTATCAGGGTTGCGCCGTGATGAATTACGGGGAGGTTTCCGTTCCCTATACGCGTATCACCGAACACAAGCACTTCTCGCCGTGGGAGCAGCATCGCGGCTCGGTCTGTTACCGCGAGTTTTCCAGAGAATGCGGACCCGATGATGTGCCATACTATCCCATCAGGTTGGTGAAGGAAAAAGAGCAGCTTGCGCAGTATGTTTCGCTGGCCAACCAGGAGACATCCGTGACCTTCGTCGGCCGCCTCGGCACATACCGCTATCTCGACATGGATGTGACCATCCGTGAGGCGCTGGATACCGCGCGTCTTTTCCTCTCTCTTGCACAGGGCGACACTACAATGCCGTCCTTCTTGAATCCGCCCCTCTGAGAAACGCCGAAACCTCTCATCGCATCGCTCGACGCTCCCCTTGAGAGGAGCATCGGCGATTGCGCCCCTATCATCCCCAAACACCGGGACTGGGTGGGCGTCATAACGAGAGACGGCACAGCTTCGCACAAGCAACGAAACCTAGGATTGCCCCTGGAGAATGCCGACCTTGGCCGAGAGCCATGAGGCATTCATAGGGACACCGCGGACGGAAGCACGCATCTTTGTTTCCGCTCGTTACCGGGGCTCTTGAGCTTCGCTGGTTGTTTCAACGTTTGTACTCGCGATGAAGGCCGGTAAATGACTTCTATCATCTCTTCCTTTGCTCCAAGTCAGATCAGCAAAATGACGACTTCGGCGCTTTCGGCTTGGACTACGGAAGACATGGCCGAGCTTTCGACCGAGCAGATCAAGGCCTTGTCCTCCAAGCAGATCAACGTTTTCTCATCGCAGCAGATCGCGGCCCTCGAGGTTGAAGATCTGCGGGCGATGAGCACGTCACAGCTTAATGGTATCTCGACAAGTGGCATGGTTGGACTGACGCTCGACCACATTGCTGCATTAAACAGGATTTCGGTCGCAAGTCTGGGTTCGGGGCAGATTGCGGCGCTCACCACCGACCAGGTGAAAAACCTGTCGACGGAACAATCCGAAGCTCTGACCCCGGCGCAGATCGCTGCCATGAGTTCCGATCAGATTGCCGCTCTCGATATTGAAGATCTGCTCGAATTTTCGACATCCGACTTTGCTGCGATTTCCCTGAAAGGCATTGCAGGCATCGGGACGCAGGGTGTGCATCTGTTTAGCAATGAACAGATCGGGGCCTTGAGCCCCAATGCCATCTCAGGAATGAACACCGATACCTTGGTGGCTTTGTCCGAAGAGCAGGTTGCTGCCCTAAGCACGGCTTCCATCTCACGATTGACAACCGATCAGCTTGTACGGCTGGAAACGACGCAGTTAAGCGCCTTGACCTCTAGCCAGGTTGCCTCGCTCAAAGCTGCCCAGATCACAGCGCTCAGTCCAGACTACGTGGCCAAATTGTCTGCGTCCGGGATCGCGGGCCTTAGCACCACCTCCATTGCAAGCCTGACGCCAGAACAGCTGAGTGGCATGTCAACGGTGCAATTCGCGGGCCTGACGACCAAACAGATCAACGCTCTCAAGTCGTCTCAGCTTGAAAGTCTGCCGACCACTCATTTGGCCGCGCTGTCACCCGCTCAGATTGCGGCGTTGAACACTCGAGCAATACCAGGCCTGACGCCTGCGCAGGTCGAGGTGTTTTCTGCCACGCAGGCAGAGGCACTGACGCCCGCCCAGGTCAAAGCAATGACCGCATCGCAGCTGGAGACATTCGCTGAGGATGAAATCAGGCAGTTTTCGACTGCGGACATAGCCGCAATCAGCGCAAGCACATTTGCAGAGCTCAGCACAACGACCCTTGGGGCGTTTACAACAGCTCAGATCGCGTCGATTGGCGCAAGTACGTTTTCGAAGATGACCATAGAGCAGCTCAATGCGCTTGACGGTGAGCAGTTGGGCGCACTGACATCAACGCAGATGGCAGCGTTGACGTCGCTCCAGGCGTCATCTCTTTCGACGGATGAGGTCGCGTTTCTTTCGACATCCGCACTGGCCGCGCTGTCTGGAAAATCGATCGCCGGCTTTGCGACCGACGTTGTGGCCAAGTGGACGCCCGAGCAGATTGCCGCACTGTCCACCGGCGCGATTGTAAAACTGACGTCAGACCAGCTCGCGACCTTGTCGACTGCGCAGGTCGAGGCACTGACCTCCGCGCAGATCAAGGTTCTCAGCTCCGTCCAGATCGGCGCGCTGAGTGCGGCTGCAATCGGCACATTCACGCCGTCTGAAGTTGCGGCGATTTCGACGAAGGCGCTTTCAGCACTTAGAACCGACGCGGTTGCGGGTCTGACGAATGATCATATTATTGCGCTCAGCGGATCGTCCGTTGCGGCCATGTCTTCCGATCAATTCGCCGCCCTGACGTCTGATCAGCTATCGGTTCTGACGTCGAAGCAGCTGGGTGCGCTAAAGACGACGCAAATCAAGGCGTTGTCATCCGAAGCAATCGCAGGTTTTTCAACCGCACAGATATCTTCGCTGAGCACCAGTGCTATTGCAGGCCTTTCGGCCTCTCAATTTGCTGCCTTGCAGGATGACAAGATAGACGCGCTGACCTCGTTGCAGATCAAGGCGTTGAACTCGGCGCAACTGGCTGTACTCGGCACCGATGATATCGCCAAATTCTCCACCGCAGAGATGGCCGCGATCAACTCGAGGGCGATTACGGGATTGAGCGGTGAGAATCTCGCCAGTCTCACTTCGGCGCAAATGAGCGCCATCAGCGCCGCTGCGGTTTCTGCCCTGAAGGCAGATCAGGTGGCTGCGCTGACAGCAACGCAGATTGCTGCCATTTCTGCCAGCCAAGCGGCTGCGCTGACATCTGGACAACTCGCCGTTCTGGACAAGGCTGATATTTCGGCCCTGTCAACGACTGCCATTGCAGCCCTGGGCACCAAGGCGATTTCCGGAATATCGCCAGCCCTAGTGGCCGAGCTTACGACGGCGCAGGCCGCAGCGTTGAACGCGAGCGCGGTCTCGAAGATGTCCACCGATCAGATCGAAGCTTTGACGCCGTCCCAGGTCGCCGTCATGACCACCGCTCAGATAAAGGTCATGAGCTCAAGCCAGGTCGGAGCTTTTTCTGCAAGTGCCATTGCAGCCCTGACATCGACACAGATTGCGGCCATCCCGACCAAGTCGCTGGCCGGTCTGACTGCAACTGACATCGGCGACATGACGACTATACAGCTCGCCGCATTGACGACGGCGCAGATTGCTGCATTGTCTTCAAGCCAGCTTTCTGGCCTCAAGTCCGAGGACATCGCTGCGTTTTCTCTCGACGATATTCGCGCGATTGGCGCAGCCGGCATCGGCGGGTTCTCAACCGATGTCATCGCCGCTCTGGACAGTAAGCAGATTGCAGCACTCAGCGTTGCGGCAATTGGATCACTAACGTCCGATCAGGTCGCAGCCCTTTCCACGCTGCAGGTCGATTCGCTGACGACAAATCAGATAGCGGCCATGAAGTCCACGCAGACGGCTGCGCTTGGCGTCGAGGATCTAAAAACTTTCTCCTCGCAGGATATAGCTGCATTGTCGGCAAGGGCCATTGGCGGTTTCGGCACAGGCGTGCTTGCCTCACTCGAAACAGTCCTCGTTGCAGCATTTTCGACGGCTTCGATTGCAAGCCTGACGACGGAACAGCTTGATGCCCTGACCTCACAGCAATTCGTTGCGATGAAGACGAGTCAGATTGCGGCCTTGTCTTCCGCGCAAGCCAGCGCGATCAACCCAACTATCCTTGCATCGCTGTCTTCGGGACAGATCGCTGCGCTAGGAAGCGTTGCGGTGACCAACCTGACCGGCGCTCAGATTGCGGCATTGACGTCCACCCAGTTGTCGAGCCTCTCCACATCACAGATGGCCGCCCTGAGTTCCGCGCAAGTCAACGCACTGAGCACAGAACATGTCGCTGCCCTGTCGACCGGCCAGATTGCAGCGATCGGTACAAACGGCATTGCGGGGCTTTCCTCAAAACAGATCGCCGCGCTTACCACAGATCAGGCGGCCGCGTTTACGAGCCTGCAGGTCAGGGTGCTCAGTGAGGACCAGATTGCGGCACTTGGCGCTGACGACATCGCGACGTTCACGACCAAGGAAATCAGCCTTATCGGAACGGCTGCCATCATCGGTCTGTCCAGCGCGACATTGGAATCGCTTTCGACAGATAAGATTGCGGCCATCAACGCAGACAGCCTCGCAGCTTTGACAACCCGGCACATCGCGTCTCTTGGCAGCGCTCAGATCGGTGCGCTGACGACAAAGCAGTTGTCAGGTTTGACTGCCGATCAGGTCTCAGTTCTGAGCACAGCCGATATAAGTGCACTGTCAACGTCAAAAATATCGGCTCTCAGCGCAGCCGGGATTTCAGGCCTGACGACGACCCAGCTTTCAAAACTGTCGACATCGCAAATCGAGGCGTTGACGAATATTCAGGTTGGAGCATTGACGTCTGCCCAGCTCGGGGCGATTGGTCTGGAAGGTATATCCAAATTCTCGAGTGCCGATATCGCCGCCATCAATGCCAACATCATCGGCTCGTTGCCAACAAGCACGATTGCCGGGCTTACGGCAGATCAGATATCATTCCTGAGCGCCCAGGCGATCGCAGGATTGACGACGAACCAGATTTCAGTTCTCAGCACAGGGCAGGTCGCGTCGCTCGGAACCAAGCAGATTGCGGCGATGACATCCTCGCAGGTTGCTGCACTTGGAACCGATGATCTTGCGTCGCTGAAAGATGCTGCAATCGGCGCAATCGGTTCTTCCGCCATTTCCGGGTTGTCGACGGAAACATTGGGCAAACTCACCGGATCGCAGTTGTTGGCAATCAGCACAGCTGCTGTTTCGGGTCTTTCCGCCAACCAGATAGGGGCGCTGACGTCAAGCCAGATCGCGTCCTTGTCCAACAAGCAGATTGCGGCGCTGACATCGCGCCAGGTTGCTGCACTGGGAACAGCTGGTGTTGCCGCGCTCGATACCAATCAGATATCGGCCTTGAGTTCCAGCGGGGTTGTCGGGCTGTCGACAGAGCAGATCGACAAGCTTACGGTCGCACAGGCGGAAGCGTTGACGGCGGATCAGGCGGCAGTCTTGAGCTCTGCCCAGGTCAGTGCATTGGGCACCGACGATCTTTCGCGCTTCTCATCAAAGGAGATCGCATCGCTATCCAGCGGCAGCCTCGCTGGCCTGTCGACGGAGAAAATTGCCTCTCTTGACCCTTTGATCATAGGCGCGCTGTCGTCTGTCGCGATCCCCGGCCTTTCAACGACACAGGTCGCTTATCTAAACAGTGCGCAGCTTGCGGCATTGAATACGGCTCAGGTTGGAGCGATGAGCTCCAGGCAGGTCGCTGCCCTTGGAACAGGTGGAATCACAGTGCTGTCGTCAAGCCAGATCGCCGCGCTGAGCACAGCCGGTATCCCTGGCCTCACTGCCGAGCAACTCGGTGCCATGGCAACCGACAAGCTCGAAGCACTCACGACCACTCAGGTCGCAGTATTGAATTCAGTGCAGACGGGTGCCCTTGGGACAGAGGATCTTGCGGTCTTCTCGAAGGCGGAACTTGCGGTGCTCTCGTCGAGTGCTGTCCTCGGCTTGTCGACAGCCGTTCTGGCAAGCCTCTCGGCTGACAGGCTTGCTGCACTTGGAACCGCCAGCCTCTCTGGACTGTCGAGTGGACAGCTTTCGTCGCTGACGACAGAGCAGGTTCAAGGTCTCAGCACGTTGCAGGTTGCCGCACTCAGCTCCAAGCAGCTTGCTTCACTTTCCACGGCAGGTGCAGCCGCCTTCAGCCCCTCGCAGATTGCAGCATTGAGTTCGGGAGCGATAGCAGGTCTGACAACGGCGCAGATCGCTGCTTTGTCTGTGGCGCAGATCGAGGCTTTCAACACCGGACAGGTCGCCGCCTTGACGTCAACGCAACTGAGCGCATTCGGCACCGAAGATATTGCGGCGCTTTCGACCGAAGAGCTTGCGGCCCTGACATCGAACGCCATCGCAGGACTGTTACCCGGCACCATCGCTGCTCTGCCTCTCGAACGGATCTCTGTTCTTGGCACCGCGAGCATCGCGGGGCTGACATCAGCTCAGATCTCCGCGCTTACAACGCAGCAGCTGGAGGCATTTTCGACGGCTCAGATTGGGGCTCTCGGCTCCAAGCAGATCGCAGTTCTGGGGACAGCCGGTGTTGCGGCCATGTCTCCGGCGCAGATCGCGGCGCTCAGCACCTCTGCGATTGCGGGGCTTTCCAGCGCCCAGATCGATGCGCTTTCCAGCGACAAGGTGGAGGCTCTGACCCCAACCCAGATTGCCGCCCTGACATCGGTGCAGCTCTCGGTTTTCGGTGTAGACGATATCGACCTCTTCTCCACCGATGATCTGGCGGCCATTCCTGCGCACGTCATACAAGGGCTTTCTACGGCAGCGCTTGCAGCAATGCCCGCGAGCAAGATTGCGATACTCTCGACATCCGCCGTCTCCGGCTTGACAAGCGATCAGATGAGAGCCCTGACAGCCGATCAGGTGGAGGCGTTCACCAGTGATCAGGTGGGTGCGCTTGGCTCAAAGCAGATGGCTGGCTTGAGCCTCGATCACCTCAAGTCTTTCACGAAAGCTGAAATCGGTGCCATCAGCGCCGGAGCAATTGTCGGCATCAGCACTGCAATAATGGCTGCGCTGCCACAGGATATCGTGTCGGCGCTGTCTGCCAGCGGCGTGTCAGGACTTTCCACCGCGCAGGTTCGCGCTCTCACCGTCGATCAGCTCACGGCGCTTTCGCCAACGCAAGTTGCCGCATTCACCTCACAGCAGGTGGCGGCCTTCAAGGCGAGCGATCTTCCGACATTCTCGACGGCACAGATTGCCGCTATCAGTGCTGCTGGCATAGCAGGCATGTCGAGCGATCAGGTCGCTGCTCTCAATCTGGAGCAGCTTCACGTCTTGACGACGTCGCAGGTCAATGCGCTGACGTCATCGGCCGTTTCCGGGCTTTCTGCAGAAGAACTCGAAACCTTGAGCGCTGCCCAGATCGCCGCGATCAGTTCTTCGGCCATAGGGGGGCTGACGACCGAATTTATCGGCGGACTTTCTGCCACGGAACTGGCACGTCTTGGCACTGCGGGTATTTCCGGCCTGACCGGCAAGCAGGTCGCGGCCCTGAGCAGGGATCAATTGGACTCCCTGTCGACGGCGCAGATTGCAGCCTTGAGCGCGGACGGCCTGTCCGGTCTCACGACGGAGGGAATGTCGACTTTCTCGGCCTCCGAAATCGCGGCCATCTCAGCCTCGTCAATCAGGGGTCTTTCAACGCAGATCATCTCTCGATTGACGAACGCAGAAATCCAGGTTCTGACACCGGCACAGATTGGAGCGATGGGGTACAACCAGATCGTCGCACTCAGCACATCGCAGGTGGATGCGCTCACGACAGCCCAGCTGGGCGGGCTGAACGCCATCCAGGCGGCGGCACTCGGTACGGAAGACATCAGCCTGTTTACGACAGAAGACATTTCCGCACTGGGCACAAGTGCCGTATCGGGCCTGACGGTCGGTGTGATAGCAATACTGACGACAGCTCAAAGCGAGGCATTGACCCCTGGACAGGTCAATGCGCTGACGTCAGGGCAGGTGGCCGCCCTTTCCAAGGACAATCTGGCGAAGTTCTCGACCGCCGATATTGCCGCGTTCAACTCGTCCGGCGTAACGGGTCTTTCCACGGACACGCTTGTCAGCCTGTCCAGCGATCAGATCGGGACACTCATGGGCACGCATATGGGATCGCTGACACCGGCTCAGATTTCAGCGATCATTTCCGTCTATGTCGCAGGCTAAAAAACGGAGCGCGAGCGTCTTCCCCTAAAAGCCCTACGGGAAACGCTCGCGCAAGCTTCGCCGTCTAGTTTGGTAGCGGGACCAGAAGGTCTCGGACTCTTTGAATGACGGTGCGGGACAGAATGAATCTGTTAAATCAATTCCCTCAGGTTTTTAAAAACTTCGCGGCCCTTGGGCAGACGCGGCTTTTGGTGCTGGGTGGTGTGGGCGTTCTGTCCATGGCGATCATTCTTGCAGCCGCGCTCTATGTGAACAAACCTGCTTACGAAACACTTTATGTCGGCCTGGAAACGATGGATCTGAACAAGATCAGCATCGCTCTTGCAGAGTCGAACGTCGATTTTCAGGTCGGTGCCGATGGAACGAGCCTGCAGGTTCCCGTCGGTATGACCAGCAAGGCTCGGCTTCTGCTTGCCGAGCGGGGGCTGCCAGACAGCGCCAATGCCGGTTATGAGCTGTTTGACAATGTCGGTTCGCTCGGCCTCACCTCATTCATGCAGGAAGTTACCCGCGTCCGTGCGCTTGAAGGTGAAATCGGTCGATCGATCCAGCAGATCGACGGTATCGCAGCTGCACGTGTCCACATCGTCATGCCTGACGTCGGAAACTTTCGTCGCGGCGAACAGAAGCCGACCGCATCGGTCATGATTCGCGCAAGCGCAGCTGCTGGCCGCAAGGCTGCTTCGTCCATTCGTCACCTTGTCGCCTCGGCTGTTCCCGGCCTGGAGGTTGACGACGTGACGCTTCTCGACTCGACCGGCCAGCTGCTCGCATCCGGCGACGACGTTGGAAACGGTGCACTCAATCGCTCCCTGACCCTGTCGCAGAATGTACAGCAGGAGCTCGAAACCAAGATCGACAAGGCGCTGGCGCCATTTCTTGGCATGGACAACTTTCGCTCGACCGTTACGGCAGAGCTGAATACCGACAGCCAGCAGATCCAGGAAACCGTTTTCGATCCCGAATCGCGTGTCGAGCGCTCCGTGCGCACGACCAAGGAAGACCAGAAGTCTCAGGAAACCACGCCGGATACGGCAGCAACGGTAGAGCAGAACGTTCCGCAGGCCGCGCCGCAGGGCGGTGGTGGCGGTCCGAAGTCTTCTGACGAATCGGCCAAGAAGGAAGAGCAGACCAACTACGAAATCAACTCGAAGACCACTGCGACAGTCCGCAATGGCTACACGGTCGACAAGATTTCGGTGGCGGTCGTCGTCAACAAGGGTCGCCTTGCCAAGATGATCGGTGAACCCGCCGATCAGGCAAAGGTCGATGCCTATCTCGCAGAAATGCAGAAGATCGTCGCTTCGGCTGCCGGTATCTCTGCGGATCGCGGTGACGTGGTCACGATCACGGCCATGGACTTCCTTGAGACGCAATTGCTGGATCAGGCAGTCGCCGGCCCGGGCTTCATGGAAGTCATGAGCCGCAACTCCGCAGGCATCATCAACTCGCTGGCATTCGTCGCTGTTGCCTTCCTGGTTGTCTGGCTCGGTGTCCGTCCGATCGTCCGCTCCATGTCTTCAGGTTCTGCTGCTACCGCAGAACTCGGTCAGGAAGCAGCAGGCCTTGAATTGCCCGACTTCTCGCCGGGCCTGGGCGGCGGCGCTGCCGCCGGCGGCCTCATGGACGGGTTCGGTGCGGATTTCGGCTTCGACAGTACCGACGACCTCCTCTCAGGCGACAGTGGCGAAGGCGACTTCAATCGTCGGGTCCGCGAAGGACCGGAACGTCGCCTGTCCCGCATGGTGGAAATCAGCGAGGAAAGAGCCGCCAAGATCCTGCGCAAGTGGGCAGTCGAGAAAGCAGCATAAATCTAAGGCCGGGTTTACCCGGCCTTTGTCGTTTTATCTCTTGCATCACGCCAAGGCACATGTACTGTTTTGATACGGAATTTACCATTTGTTCATCAGTTGGACAATTTACGTTGGAATAATGAAATCAGCGCTGTCCGATACCAAGAACATGAATATGCTCTTGGTTGCATGACAAGGGACGAAAATGCGGGGATGTCGTCGAATGACGATGGCGTTTCGCGTAGCCTTTCCTAAAATGCGTTGATTCGGTCACCAGGGACGCGGTGCTGCTCGAAGGGGTTGCGTTTCTGAATGGAAATGATTTCCATCCCGGTTAAATGATCTCCGAAAGGAGAATAAGAGGGCGTAGGCTATTGAAGGTGGATGTTGATGTTCGCAGGCTGTCGGTCGCGCCGTTTGATAGATCGGTGAAGGCGTTGCCGCGCGATCAGCTGATCCGTAACATTGCAATTGCGGCTTCTGACGGCAACGTTACAGCTGCAGTCGAGATGATTGCGTCTTTTGCCGGAGCTTCGCACTATCTTCTGGCGCGCGAGGACCTGTTACAGGAAGCCGGCCTCAATTTCATCATCACCTCTGACTGGCCTTTTGATCTTGTTCGCCGGTTGGGGTCTGAACTGACGAACAATCAGAATCGTGTCAGCGAGATGGAGAAGTGCCTGGCGCTTCTCAAGCCGCGGATGCTGTTTTTGCCGGAAGATGCCGTCATTCCCCACGGGGTGGACCGCAAATATTGCTCATTGACCTTCTGTGTCGGTCGGGTCCGGTTTTCACTGTTGCTGCTTTTTGCGCAAGAGAATGTCCCTGTCGATGATCGCCTGCGTGAGGCTGCCATGCTGACGGGTTATTTTGCGAGCTCCGGTATCGTCGCCGAATCGCGCGTTGAACGTGACATCGACCTGACGGAACGCGAGCTTGAGTGCCTTTTCTGGATTGCAGAAGGCAAGACCAGCGACGAAATGGCAACCATTCTCGGCATTTCCCGCAATACCATCAATAATTACATCACCAGCGTCATGCGCAAAACCGCAACCAAGACCCGCTCGGAAGCGATTGCCTACGCGGTTCGCAACAATCTCGTATGAGGGTCGTTCGGATGGGGTACTACAAGGAAACGGATGGGTCGCTGCTGGAACCGGGCGCGCCTGCGCGAGCGGCAACCGCCGCCAGCCGCTCTGACCTGTTTCCACGGTTGGTAGCGATGCAGCGCATACTGGGCGCCAAGAATTTCGTCGTGCTGCGCGCCGTTGCCTCAGGATTTCCAAACAAGCGAAAACTCCTGTGCGAAATGGAAAACTGGGGCATGAATGCGACTGAGCAGAGCGCTCGTCTCGTTCACGTCATGGGAGAACGTCTGCAGGAGCATCTCGAGCGCTCGCTCCTGCCTGTCATCTGGAAGAGTGAGAGCGGCACCGGTTTCTCCGACATTCCCGACGTTGCTGCCTTGATGCTGAGGCTTTCCAACAGCGACTTGTCCTATGCCGGACTGGCGCTGCCCGTGCGACTTGGTACCATCGGCAACGGCTACGTGGTCTTCTGTGGCGGCAGTCTGCTTCTCGACAACGAACTTGTTCTGGAACAGCACATCAAGTGCACGGAGATCATGGTTGACCTGCTTGCTCTGGACGAGCGCCGCGTCACGCCGGCGGAATCCTTGAGCGAGCGGGAAGTGGCTTGCCTTCAACTGGCAGGTGACGGTCGTATCAGTGAAGAGATTGCGGTAAAGCTCGGTCTTTCCGTTCACACCGTGAACGCTTACCTCGGCTCCGCCACCATCAAGCTCGATTCGGTCAATCGCATCCAGGCAATCGCAAAGGCGATCCGCATGGGGTATATTCACTAGAGCGATCTCTTTCCGCTGGGTAAATTCGCTCCGCCAGCAGAGGCGGCCGACGCGCTAACGCTTGGCGCGTCCGCTAAGGATCGCGCCGACCTCCGGCAGACTTCAGCTGTGTCTTCGACTATCGGACCATGAAAGGTTCGGTGCGCGGGGGAAGTGCCGGGACATCAAAGTGATCCGGCTCAATGCCAGCCTTCGCCTTATCGATCATCGTGATATAGGCGGCCTCGAGATGACGGCAGAACCGCTCTGCGTCAAACAGCGGCATCCTGAAGCGATTGGCGTCGATCCGGTCGCGAATTTCCTGAAGTGGCGCAGGATCCAGCGCGTAGGATACGGCCTGCTCTACATAGTCCTCGTCGTCCTCCGCAATCAGTTCGGGCGTGCCAATGGCGTGCAACAGGCTCTCGCTGACCCGCGACGCGAAGTTCGTGCCCTTTCTCGTCAGCACCGGAAGACCGGACCAGAGCTGCTCCGAGGTCGTCGTGTGACCGTTGACCGGGAATGTATCAAGGCCAAGATCTGCTACCGTAATACGGTTGAGGTGGAGTTCGAACTCCAGCTTGGGCATGAAGAACACACGCTTTGCAGCTATTCCCATTGCCAGGAATTTCGTGAGGATGTTCGTCCGGCTTTCCGCATTGTGACTGAGTATCCAGATCACACTGTTTGGAGCGCGCTTGAGAATGCTGGCCCAGAGCTCCACCGTCTTTGGCGTGATCTTTCGGTTGGCGTTGAAGGAAGCAAAGACGAATGCATCCTCCGGCAAGCCTGCTTCGGAACGGGATATCGTCTTGGCAAGCGGCCTGTTGACCGGATCATTCGGCTGGTAGGTTTCCGGAAGCCTGACGAATTTCTCGTAGTAATGCGGCTTGGAGCTCTCGGGAAGCACGTAATGGTCCCCAATTGCATAGTCCAGGTCGACATTGACGGTTGAACCAGGAAAGCCGATCCACGCGACTTGTACGGGGGCCGCAGCCATATTGAGAATGGAGGTGCGGTTTCCAGCGGTGTGACCCTTCAAATCGACGAGAATGTCGATTCCGCGCGCCTTTATTTCCGCCAGAGCCTCTTCGTTGGTCATATCTCTGATGGTCACGACGTGACCCCACAGCTCACGATCCGCTTCATTTGTGCGCAGCATGTCGGGGTCGGAATGGCAGAACAGGGTTACCTCGAAGCGATTTCGATCATGCAGTTCCAGCACGCGTCGGATGAGCTTCATCGTCGCGTGCTTGTCGAAGAAGTCCGAAGACAGATAGCCGATGCGGATCTTGTCGCTCCACTCGTGCGGCATCTTCCGACGAGCGATCGTCATATCAGGAGAGAAGGCCGGAGTGTTGCTACGTGCGAGCTGGTTAAGATGCTCGTCGCCCGTCCAGTGCAGATTGAAGAAGGTCCCGTCCAGGGAGATGAAGGATAGTTCACCGGAGCTGATTGCGGCATCGATGATTGGCTGATGCTTCTCGATGGCGTCGAACTTGCAGTGCTCGCGGCAAAACACAAGATACATCAGACGCACGGCCTGTTGACGCGGCAGCTTAGCCAGGAGCAGCCTTGCCGTCTCGATATCCCTGTGGTCGAAGAGATCCCACGTCGTGATCGCAATGCGCGCTCCGAGCTTCATGTGCTCGATGGAATCGCTCTTCATCAACACGCTTTTCAGCGCGCGGGCAATCCTGGGCTCGCCCCGCTCCAAAAGGATGGTGCCGACGATGTAACAAATATCCGGGTATTTATGGAATCTATGGATCAGCTTGTTGGACAGCGCGAGCGCTTTATCCTTCTGTCCGCAATCATAATAAAGCTTGATGCTGTCAACCAGGTAGCTTTCAGCGTCAATGCCGTCTTGTTGATAGGCAAGCTCGTAAGAGGTTGCAGCCTGTTCGGGCATTCCGATTTGTAAACACGTCTTCGCAAGCAGCGCATAGGTGCGCGCATCGCGTTTGACGTCGATCAGCTTATTGAGCGTTTGAAGCGCCTGTGTGTATTGCCCGGTCTTGAAATGCTTCGAGGCGGTTGAATAGCTGATATCGTTCAACTTTATTTCCGTTCTGTCGTCTTGCCGCTTTGCGTTTAAGTGTGCGCTCATCCAGGTGCGGCCTTTCTGATTCAGGGCTTTTGGAAATAATATCCGCCGAACCTTGCTTGAAACAGGTCTTCCGGTCGGGGAGGGGCCTGCGCGTTTCACGGTTAATGCGAGGTCGCAGCGTTTGCGTCGTATTAACCATTAGAATCAACGGGGTTGGCGAGACCTGTAAAATTAAGAACTTCGAAATGCTTGGGACGCATTTTGATCCTTACGTGACGGGTTTGGTATCCAGCAGAAAAAAAGGAACCGAGTGGCATGATGCCGAACCGTTCGCGCCGGTACTAGCAATCCGGCATGTCCCTCTCTTGTACCGCGTTTTAAAAGGGGCAACTTATGTCTAGCATCAACTTCAATTCCAGTGCCAACAACGCACTCCAGACGCTGCGCTCTATCAACACGAACCTCGAAAAGACCCAGGACCGCGTGTCCACGGGCCTCAAGATTGGCGATGCTTCGGATGGCGCCGCTTATTGGTCGATTGCGACCACGATGAAGTCTGACAACAAGGCACTCGGTGCAGCGACAGATGCGCTCGGCGTAGGTGCGGCCAAGGTTGACACAGCATATGCAGCGATGGACAGCGCCATCGATGTCGTCAACGAAATCAAGGCAAAGCTCACAGCTGCCAGCGAAACGTCGGTTGACAAGGAGCAGGTTCAGCTCGAAATCACCAAGCTTCAGGAACAGCTTTCCGCAATCGGTCAGGCAGCTTCGTTCAACGGCGAAAACTGGGCCGTTCAGGCAGCAGCTTCCACGACAACCGTTGTTGACGGCTTCATTCGTAACTCCGACGGCACCGTCAAGGTTACGACCGCGACATTCAACGCCGGCGATTACGCTATGTTCGAATCCATCACGAGCGGCGCTGGCACAGGCGGCATTCTCGCTGGTGTGATGACAATCGCACTGACAAACACATCTTCGCAGGGCGCGATCGACGGGTTCCTGTCGACTGTCGAGACTGCACTGGATGAACTGACCAAGGGCGCTGCCGCTCTCGGCGCACTGTCTTCCCGTATCGACCTGCAGGACGAATATTCCAACAAGCTGAGCGACGCGATGGAAGCCGGTATCAGCCGTCTGGTCGACGCCGACATGGAAGAAGAATCCGCACGCTTGTCTGCCCTGCAGACTCAGCAGCAGCTGGCCGTTCAGTCGCTGTCGATTGCCAACTCTTCTTCGCAGAACATTCTCACTCTGTTCCGCTAAGCATTTCAATTCCACGAAACGAGGCCGGACCTTTTGGTCCGGCCTTTTTTTGTGTTTTAAATCATTAACAGAGTATTACCAAATTAATTTGCAAATTAACTCTTTTTTTATTTTATGTTTGGAAGTTTTTAACCTTAATAGAGTTAGATGGATCTATCGAAACGGCGGCCGAAGGTTAACTATATTGCCCGGCAGGCATGAGGCTGATCGTCGTTTACCGGTAAATCCGGAATGTCCCTTCAATTGTACTTGCCAAAGGGGCAACTTTTACTATGACGAGTATCCTTACTAATACTTCTGCTATGTCTGCACTCCAGACCCTGCGTACGATCAACTCAAACCTTTCCACGACGCAGGACCGTGTGTCTTCGGGCCAAAAGGTTGGTGATGCCTCTGATAACGTTGCCTACTGGTCCATCTCGACGACGATGAACTCCGACAACAAGGCACTCAATGCTGCGACGGATGCTCTCGGCGTTGGTGCGGCCAAGGTCGACACAGCCTATGCTGCGATGGACAGCGCCATCGATGTCGTCAACGAAATCAAGACAAAGCTTACAACCGCCAGCGAAACATCTGTCGACAAGCTGCAGGTCCAGCTCGAAATCACCAAGCTTCAGGAACAGCTGACCGCAATCGGCCAGGCTGCTTCGTTCAACGGCGAAAACTGGGCGATCCAGGGTTCCGGTTCTTCCACAACGGTTGTCGATGGCTTCATTCGTGACTCCGCCGGTTCCGTCAAGGTAACGACCGCAACGTTCAACGCGGGTTCCTACGCGATGTTCTCCACCATCACCTCAGGTGTTGGTAGTGGCGGTATCCTCGCTTCCGTCATGGACATCGCTCTGCAGAGCAACTCCACACAGGGCGAAATCGATGCATTCATGACGACTGTGCAGACCGCTCTTGACGGTCTCACCGACGGTGCTGCTGCTCTTGGTGCGCTCTCTGCTCGTATCGACATGCAGGATAGCTATTCCAGCAAGCTGAGCGACGCCATCGAATCGGGTGTCAGCCGTCTGGTCGACGCCGACATGGAAGAAGAATCTGCACGCTTGTCTGCCTTGCAGACACAGCAGCAGCTGGCCGTTCAGTCGCTGTCGATTGCGAATTCGTCTTCGCAGAACATCATGTCTCTCTTCAGAGGCTAATCCGGTTTACCGGAAATGGAAAAGCCGCGCAGTTTGCGCGGCTTTTTTTTTGAAAAAATTAAGCTTCCTTAAGAAAAATTTTCATCAATATTTACAATAAATTAGCTCAGATTAATGGGTCTGTCAGGTCTTAATCCTTCCTTCATATAGGTAAAAAAATCCCTTCGATTAAATCTTTGTTAACCATAAACCTGTCTTCTGTGGTCATCGAAACAGCGCACCGAGTTTTTAAGTCGGTAAGCATGAAGCTGCCTGCTGCGTTTCCCGGCTTGACCGGAATGTCTCTTCTTAAAGAATTGCCAAAGGGGCGCCCTGAAGATGACCAGTATTTTGACAAACACCTCTGCAATGTCTGCCCTTCAGACGCTGCGTTCGATCAACACCGATCTTTCCAACACGCAAGATCGCGTTTCGTCCGGTTTTCGCGTTGGTCAGGCGAAAGATAACGTTGCCTATTGGTCCATCTCGACGACCATGAACTCCGATAACAAGGCCCTCAACGCTGCGTCCGACGCTCTGGGCGTTGGTGCTGCAAAGGTCGATACGGCTTACGCTGCAATGGAAAGCGCGATCAGCGCCGTTGACGAAATCAAGTCAAAGCTCGTCACCGCCAGTGAGCAGTCGACTGACAAGTCTCAGATCCAGCTCGAAATCGGCAAGCTGCAGGAACAGCTCTCGGCCATCGCCCAAGGCGCTTCGTTCTCTGGTGAGAACTGGATGGTGCTGGGCAACGCTTCCGAGGCAAGTGTTGTTGACGGTTTCATTCGTACTGCCAGCGGTGGAGTGAGTGTTACGACAGCGAAATTCAACATTGCATCCTATGCAATGTTCGCGACGATCAACGCCACCGGCGTTGGTGAAGGCGGTATCCTCGGCAGCGTCATGTCCGTTGCATTGACCAGCATATCGACCCAAGGCGAAATCGACGCGTTCATGGACATCGTTGAAGCCGCCATGAGCAACCTGACGGACTCGGCTGCTGCTATCGGCGCGCTTCAGACCCGTATCGATCTTCAGGATGACTACTCCGCCAAGCTCTCCGACGCCATGGAATCCGGTGTCAGCCGTCTGGTGGATGCTGACATGGAAGAAGAGTCGGCGAAATTGTCGGCTCTGCAGACGCAGCAACAGCTTGCGATCCAGTCATTGTCGATTGCGAACTCCAGCGCACAGAACATCATGTCGCTGTTCCAGCAATAATTATCTTCCCAAACAGGTGGAAACCGCGCTCTCTGAAAAGAGGCGCGGTTTTTCTGTTTCGTGGTGGTTTTTTCACGGGTCGCGCCGATCGCGCAAGTTTCGCCATAGCTTGATCCTGTAAGGTGGTTGCCACAGGTTTTACCCTTCGTTAACCTTGGCCAAGGCAGCGCCTGTTGGCGCGTCCCACCTTCTCATGATGAGAGGACGGCCTCTCGCCAGTTGCCTGGCATGTCCCGTCGCTTTCTTCAGATGCAGGTATCATGACCAAGATAATTTCTTCCGGCTATATTCAAAGCGCTCTTCAGACACTGCTGTTCAGCGACGATACCTTGTCGAAGACACAGGAGCGGGTTACGTCTGGTCTGAAGATCGCTTCGGCTGCGGATAATTCCGGCTACTGGTCGACCGCCACGAATCTCAAGTCGGATTCGAGTGTCTTGAGCAGCGTGGGGGATGCGCTCGACCTGGGGGCTTCGAAGGCGGATACGGCTTATGAAGCGGTTACATCATTGATCAGCGTTGTCGATCAGATCATGTCGCAATTGACGACCGCACATGAAACCGGGACGGACCGGTCACAAATCAACAGTTCAATCAATGCATTGAAAGAAAACCTGCACTCCGTATCGCAAGCGGCAAGCTTTTCCGGAGATAACTGGCTGTTCAATACGTCGGAGCTTCTGTCGGAGACGAAATCGGTGCCCTACGCCTTCACGAAAAGTGCGTCGGGCGCAATCGACCTTCAGTATCTCAGTGTCAGCACGCAGGAAACCACGATGGTTGACACGAACGATGCCAGCCGCGGCTTGTTGACGGCGTCCATAGACGCGAGCGCCCGCAACCCCGATTCCAGCACGGGGCCGAGGAATTATTACCTTTTGAATGCCGACTCGACAAACCCGGCCGATGGCACGGAGATTTCGATATCGCAGGCAACGACCGCCGAGGAGCTTGACGATATGGTCTATGCCGTCGCCCAAATATCGGCACGTCTCAACCAACTGGGCGCGTCGCTCGGTACGCTCTCAAGCCGGATCGACCAGCAGACGGAATTCGTCGCTTCACTTGGAGATTCCATGGACAAGAGCGTAAGCCGACTTGTCGATGCCAATATGGAAGAAGAGTCCACAAAGTTGAAGGCGTATGAAACGCAGCGCGATCTGGCGGTTCAGATTGTTTCCATTGCCAACAATCACCGCAAGAGCCTGGCAAATCTCTTCGCGTAATCTGCGGCAGGGGTTCATCCTCGCACAAGTTTGAACCTCTACTTTAGAAATCGAATTGCTGCCGGGATTTCGCGCACCTTCGGGTGAGACGGAATTGTCCCTGTCGCTCCTTTCTGAATGCCTTGCGGATTATTTCATGACTTTCTTATCCAGAGAAAAGACAAGCGCGATAGCGGTCGAGGTTCGTCCATGAGCGGAGCGCTGACTAAATATCTCAAGGATTTCAGCCAGTTCGTTCCTCCGGAAGTGCCTGCGCCGGCCTTTGAGGTTGAGCTGCCTGTCGCCTCTTTCGAAAGCGACTGGCTGTCGGAGCCTGAGGTCACAGTCGATCTGGAAGAGGAAAAGCGCAAGGCTTTTGCCGAGGGCGAAGAGGCCGGCAAGCAGCAGGCAATGGCCGAGAACGAGGCCGCAATGGAAGCCATGCGCTCCCGGCACGAAGAAGAGATTGCCGCGATGCAGACCCGCTACGAGGATGAAATCGCAAATCATCTCGCAACGTCGGTCATTTCCATGAAGCAGACCGTCGCGGCGAATATCGAGCAGGCGTGTCTGCGTCTGTTCCTGACCGTGATGGAGCGGGAGCTCGCGGTTAATACCGCGTCCGAACTTTCCCGGCAGATCATCACAGAGATCGAAGGCGGGTTTGGGGGCGCGATCAAGGTCACAGGACCTGAACGGCTCCTGTCCCGGATGCGCGAGGAGCTCGGCTCGGTCGACCACCACATCGACTACGATGTTTCGAACGATATCGACGTCAAGGTTCAGCTGGATGGCTCGATCCTGATGACGAGGCTTTCAGAGTTTTTCCAGAGCGTAAGAGGTTTGGCCGATGAGTGAAGGCGAAAATCACCATCACGGCAAAAATGAAATCATCGTCGTGAAACGTCACAAGGGCGGTCACGATGGTGCGCATGGTGGCGCCTGGAAAATCGCCTATGCTGACTTCATGACCGCCATGATGGCCTTCTTTCTCGTCATGTGGCTGGTCAATGCCGCCAATGAACCGACGAAGGCCTCTGTCGCGAGCTATTTCAACCCCATCAAGCTGACGGATGAAAAACCGGCAGACCGGGGCATGAAACAGCCCGCAAAGACAGCCAAGGGTGAGCAGACGCAACAGACATCCGATACCAAGTCTGAAAAACCCCAAGACGCCGCCGCCGCTGCGAGCGGTGAGGACATGACGGCGTCGTCTGGCGACAAGACAGCCTATTCAGAGGCTGCATTTTTTGAAAACCCCTATGCGGTTCTGGCAGAGATCGCCCAGGAAGTGGGGCAGCAAGCCAATGTCAGCGCCAAGGGCGAGGGCGGTGCCAGCAATTCCGGGCCTTCCACCGGCGCATCGGGTGGGGAGGCATATCGCGATCCCTTCGACCCTGATTTCTGGAGCAAGCAGGTCGATAGTCGTCCTGAGCAGGGTGCTGTCGCAATTCAGGATACCGCGCTGCCGGACACGCCAAAGAAGAAGACCGACAAGAAACCCGCCGAAGCGCAGCAGGATCCGGCAAGCGTCATAGCCGACAGCGAAACGGCAACGCCGACCGAAATTGCCAATGCCAAGCCACAGACGGTGAAATCCGGGGCCATCGATGAAATTGGCGATCTGCCACCGAAGCAGGGCCAGACCGCAGTTGCCAAGGCGGATGCTTCCGCTGCCCAGGAAAAGACGACCGACGAGTTGCGCGACGAAATCGCGCAACAGGTCTCGGGCGTGGTAGGCAAACTTGCCGAAGGCATCGTCGTGACGCCGGCAGAGGGCGGCACGCTGATTACGATTTCAGAGAAATCCAACACGTCCATGTTCGATGTGGGTTCGGCTGTGCCGCAGAAGGATCTCGTATTGGCGATGGAAAAGATCGGTGAAGTCCTGAGCAAACAGAAAGGCGCGATTGTCATTCGCGGCCATACGGATGCCCGTCCCTACAAGTCGGGCGCAAAGGACAACTGGACTCTGTCGATGGATCGTGCCCATGCGGCCTACTACATGCTGTCGCGTGGCGGTCTGGACGAAACGCGCATCAAGCAGCTTTCAGGATTCGCAGACCGACGCCTGCAGAGCACGGACGATCCGTTGAATGGCGCGAACCGTCGCATCGAAATATTGCTCGAGGATAGTTGAGGCAGCGGATGACAAAAGCGACCCGCATTGCTGTCCTGCTGATGAGCATGTCCTGGCTGGCCAGCGCCAGTTACGGACACGCCCAGAGCGACTTGCCGCCTGCAAAAATCCTGCGGTCGTTGCAGTTCGTGCAGGATTCGGTCGTGATGGGCGATCACGCCGCCAGAGAGATGCAGAAGTATCTCCTTGAGACGATCGATACGACCTTGAGAACGGCAGACGCATCCATCTTCGAGGATTCGCGAAACGCGGATGCAGCGCTTGCCTATATCATGAGCGGTGGCAATCCGCAGACACTGGACTATCTTGTTGCACGCGACGTACAGGGCCATTTCGACTCCCGCATCACGAATATCCTGCAGAAATATCTGAACGGCCGCGGCATACAGGTCGAGAAGATACTCGCTGATATCCTGCCGGAGTATCGCAAGGGTGTCCTCGGTCCCTATCTCATGTTGATCGCCGGTAACATCGCAACGACGCGCGATCCGGCGGCCTCATTGGCATTTTTCGATGATGCGCGCGTCACGGCGCCGGGTACGATCATTGAAGAAGCCGCCCTGAGGCGCTCGATCATTGCCATGGTTCAGGTCAAGGATCACGGCAAGGCTCTAGTTTATTTAAGAAAATACGCGGTGAGATTTCTTCACTCGCCCTATGCTTCCCAGTTTGCCGATCTCTTCGTCAACTTTGCGATAGATGGCGCCGGGACGGTGACGACCGACAATATTGCGGAAATTACCGCCTTGATGGACCCGGAGCGTGCAGAGGAAATCTATCTGCGCATTGCCCGGCAGGCCTCATTGCGCGGGGCGATCGCGCTTGCGCAATTTGCGACGGATCAGGCGGCGGCGCTTTCCTCTCAGACCGGCGATGTATCGCGGGCTCCCTTGTCCAAGCTCTATTCAGGTCTGGCGACTGTTCCCAGCGCGGATGTGAAGAGCGCCAGCGATGCATTGGCAAGTATTCCAAACGATGAATTGTCCGAGCGCGATCTGGCTCTGCGCGATGCCGCGAAGGCCATAGCGGAACAGATTGTGAGAACGCCTGAAGCGGCAGAGAAAACCTCCGGAAATGGCGCAGATGCTGCCAGCCAACCTGCCGTTCAGGCAGCTGCGGAGGACACAAGGGTACAGGAACAGACAGGGCAGGCCACGGCCGCCCCTGAATTGCGGGATTTTTTTGACAAGAGCCGAGCTCGTTTGAATGAGATAGATTCTTTGTTGGAGCAGGAGGAGAAATAGGATGAATGTGGTAAAGACCATCGTTCCCGGCAGCCCTGACGCCATTGTCCAGGTCGGTCGGCAGAGTAAGGATAATGCCTCCAAACGTGGCGATTCCGGCTTCTCCGATACGTTGGGATCGCTCGACAAGGGAAACTCGTCCAAGCAGGCTCCATCCGCGTCAAAGACATCAAGTGATGCTGGCGGAAAGCAGGCGGCTGCGCCTGCAGATGCGACGGCTGTATCACAAGCTCAAGAGCAACCGAGCGGTTCGTCCGCCCCGGTCCAATCAGCCAGCAAAATTGTCGATGCAGCGGCTCTTCCGAATCTCGGTCCGGTCACTGACCCTGCAATGCCCATAATTGCCGACAGTATTGTCGCGCCGAAGGGTCCCGAAGTTGCGTCCGCACCGGTCAATCCTCCTGTTCTGACAGCAGCTGACGGAGCTGAGCCCGTGCCGGTCCTGTCGGATCTCGCGATGCTCGTCACCGCGCTCACCAAAATCGCGTCGTCGACATCTGAGACGGCGGAGCCCTCCACATCGGGTGATGAACCCGTTGATGGCGAGCAGGCTCCGGAAACGCTGGATACGACTGGCGGTAACCAGGATTTCCTCTCACTTCTTGCCGCGACGATTATGCCTGTCGAGCCGCAGGCTCAGCAGAATGGGCAACCATCACCGCAGGGTGCCAACTCCGTCTCGGGACTGCCCACCATGACGGCTCCGGACGATGGTTCTCTGCCTGTCATCGAGCCAGCCGCTCAAACAGTGGTCAGATTGCAGAAGGAGAATACGCCGTCCATCGATTTTCATATTGAAAGCCAGGAAGATGGTACGGCGAAACTCGATGTTTCCGCAGCTGTCGGCGATGTTAGTGATGTTGTGCAGGTCGTTGAAAGCAGGCGCTTTGTCGGGCTTGCTGCGCCCACCAACGCCACCGCAATAACCAGCGCTATGGCTGCGGACCCGGATTGGGCAGCGACCATGGCAGGGCAAACCACCAATTCTCCCATGATCTCAAGCACAGGGCAGGTGGTCCACGTGTTGAAGATCCAGATGAGCCCTGTCGAGCTTGGGCACGTTACGGCCGCTCTCAAGCTGGTTGGTGATGAACTCAGCGTACAGCTCACGGCCCACACTTTGAAGGGTTACAGCGAGCTGCAGAAAGACAGCACCGGCATTCTTGACGCCCTGAAATCGCAAGGTTTCAACGTCGAGCAGGTGACGGTCACTCTCGCCAACAGTGCGGACCGACAGGATACAAACAGCAGCGGCAATCGTCAGTCTCAGGATACGGGACAGCAAGGCGCCCAGCAGGGGCAGCGTGGCAATGAAGAACGGGCTCAGGAAAGGTTTTCCAGGCAGCCTGGCCCCATGAGCCGAGAGGACACCACCAGTTATGAAACTACGTCGCAGCCTGAAACACCTGCTCGCAATTCCGCTTCTCGTCCTGGTCTCGTCTACCTGTAATGCCTCGCAAGTCGCTTCCAAAGCGGACTGTGAACGACAGATTCAAGCTGCGGCAGGCCGATATGGCATACCGGAAGGTATCCTCTATTCCGTCGGCCTGACGGAGACTGGTCGAAAGGGATCATTGAGCCCTTATGCCATCAACATCGAGGGAAAGGCCTATTTCCCGTCCAGCGTTTCGGAAGCCTACCAGCTGGTCGAGAATGCCCGCAGAGGCGGTGCCAAACTGATCGATATCGGGTGCATGCAGATCAACATCCATTTTCACGGCGCGGAATTCGCGTCCGTGGGCGAGATGTTTGACCCCGCCAAGAACGTGGCCTACGCCGCGCAGTTCTTGAAACGCCTCCACGACCGCCACGAGACCTGGACGATGGCGGTAGCTAGATACCATGCCGGCCCCAACAACGACCCCGCTCAGCAGCGTTATGTCTGCCGCGTCATCAGCAATCTCATCGCAACGGGCTACGGGCAGTGGACCGCCAATGCGAGAAATTTCTGCATGAGTTGAACACCCTCAGGTTGAGTAGGGGTTAGCCTTAATGGGCTAAAACCAAATGAGGCGAGATTCAGCCAAAAAAGGCAGTGCAAGCGTTAAGTGGGTTGACTCGCACTTTTCCCCGGAAAAAATATCCCGATTTTTCAAGAGGCATACTATATATAGATCAAATCGGGATAATATGGTTAATCAATTATTAATTAATGCCTGTGCTTTTTTGTAGTTGTAGGAGAATCGCGCGATTCGTACACCCTAGCATGTAGATTGGCTACACTGATTCGGAGGCGGACGAATGATCGTGGTAGTTGATGAGCGCAAGCTTGTTAAGGACGGGTACACTGCCCTATTTGGGCGAGAGGGAATTCCCTCAACTGGATTTGATCCAGCAGAATTTGGCGAATGGGTTAATACTGCGGCGGATTCCGATATTGCAGCAATCGAAGCATTCCTGATCGGTCAGGCGGAGACAACCTACGAGTTGCCACGCACGATCCGGGATCGCTCTCAGGCGCCGGTCATTGCGGTCAGCGATCACCATTCGCTCGACGCGACCTTGGCGCTGTTCGATTGCGGTGTGGACGATGTCGTGCGCAAGCCGGTCCATCCCCGGGAAATCCTGGCACGCGCAGCGGCAATCCGCCGTCGCCTGTCGGTCCTTACACAGTTTACGGATGCAGGTCCGATCCGCGTGTTCTCCGATGGACGCGATCCGGAAGTCAGCGGTGAAGTCTTCCCGTTGCCACGCCGTGAGCGCCGTATCCTCGAATACTTAATCGCAAATCGCGGTCGCCGGGTTTCCAAGGCGCAGATCTTCAACGCCATCTACGGCATCTTCGACGAAGAAGTTGAGGAAAATGTTGTCGAAAGCCACATCAGCAAACTGCGCAAAAAACTGCGCAAGAAGCTCGGTTTCGATCCGATCGATTCCAAGCGTTTTCTTGGCTATTGCATCGACTGGAGCTGACGCTGCCGCGGTGGTATCCAGACTGGATATCAGAGGGGGACGAAATTCGGGCACACTGACGCGCCGTAGGTTTCATAGCCTGCGGCGTTTTCTTTTGCTCGGTGACTTTGGTTCGGTCGGCGTCGGTTGCAGCAATCGAAACCATAAGTCGTTACGGACAGAAAGGTTCCCTGACTGTTTGTGTTTTTCTCAAAATCTTTCTCGAGACAGAAAAACAGACAGCCTCACGCAAGGCTTGCCACCTAACTTCGCCTTAGATGAGAACAGAGGATTCGAAATGAGCCTTTTTGGAACGATGAAAACCGCCGTATCCGGCATGAATGGTCAGGCTAACCGTCTGGGCACCGTCGGCGATAACATCGCCAACGCCAACACCACCGGCTACAAAAGCGCGTCGACGTCGTTTTCCTCGCTGGTGCTGTCCTCCAACGGAGGCAACTACAATTCCGGCGGCGTTATCACCAACGTCAATTATTCCATATCCCAACAAGGCGCTCTCCAGGCAACGCAGTCTTCGACTGACCTTGCGATCAAGGGCGATGGCTTCTTCGTCGTGCAGGATACTGCAGGCAACATCTTCCTGACACGTTCAGGCTCGTTCACCAAGGATGACGGCGGGTTTCTCGTCAACGATGCTGGCTACAAATTGCTCGGCTACGAATATACCGGCATCGCGCCTACAACGGTCATCAACAGCTATGAGGGGCTCGTTCCTGTCAACGTTTCAGCGAACGATCTGACGGCGACACCGTCCACATCAGGTTACCTCAAGGGTAACCTTAGCGACGCTGCACCCGCAGCGGCTGTATCTGCCAGTGAGAACAGTGCTGACGTTGTGGTTGATCAGAAAAGCGTCTTCAAGACGTCTGTAACTGGATACGACGCCAAGGGTAACTCGATTAAGTACGACTTCTACTTCTCCAAAACCGCTGATAGTGAATGGACCGTTTCGGTTTATGATGCGAAGTATGCGAGCAGTACGGGTGGCTTCCCTTATGCGGACGACGGTGTAATCGATAGCTTCGACCTCAGTTTCGATGATTTTGGCAAATTGCTTAATGATCCTGGCTCGATAGCGTTCGAAGATCCGAATAATGGAACGAAGATTACGCTCGATATTTCGAGCATGACGCAGCTCGGAACCGAGTTGTCGTCGGTTGCCGAAGGTGGCGTCAATGGTAACGCTGCCGAAGCAGTTCAGTCCGTCCGCGTCGACGCAGATGGTACGGTTTTTGCGACATACGCAAAGTCTGCCGCAAGGCCACTGTACCAAATCCCGCTTGCCGATGTCGCCAGTCCCGACAACCTCTCCGTCCTCTCCGGCAATGTCTTTCAGACCAGTGCAGACTCAGGCGTGGTCACGCTCGGATTTGCAGGCTCGAACGGATTTGGAACAATCGCATCCTCTCAGCTCGAGTCATCAAACGTGGACATCGCCACGGAGTTGACCGAGATGATCCAGGCGCAGCGCAGCTATACCGCCAACTCTAAGGTCTTCCAGACGGGTTCCGATCTGATGGACGTCCTTATCAATCTGGTTCGGTAATTTAAAGGACAGATGAATGTCGCTTGCTTCAGCGCTTAATACGACAAAAGCAACTCTGAGCAACACTGCTCTGCAGAGCAGCGTCGTTTCGAACAATATCTCGAATGCCAGTTCGACAAGCTACAATCGGCGTGCAGCGGTGACGACGACCGACACCTCGACCGGTGCCATTGTTGTCAAGGTTGAACGGGCAGAAGATGAAGCGCTTTTGAAGCAGGCTTTGGCCGCCACTTCTGATGATGCGGGCAAACAGAAATTCCTGGATGGCATGAATTCGCTCAGTGTCGTTCTGGGCGGCGAGGAATACACCGCCGCTCCCTCGACCTATCTTGCCTCTTTGCAAAACGCGCTGCAGACCTATGCAGCCTCGCCAAGTGACGTAACCTTGGCTTCTGCTGCCGTCAGTGCAGCGAGCGATGTTGCGAATGCGCTCAATACGTCCACTCAGGCCGTTCAGCAGCTTAGAACAGACGCAGACGGAGAAATTTCCGATACTGTTGACAAGCTTAATCAGCTGTTGTCGGACTTCGAGAAAGCCAACAACGAAGTCACATCGGCGACGGCCGCTGGCAGAGATGCCAACAACGCCATCGATCAGCGCGAAGGTCTGCTGAAGCAGATTTCCGGCATCGTCGGCATCTCAACGGCTGTCCGGACGAACAACGATGTTGTGATCTATACCACTGACAGCACGACGCTGTTCGAAACGACCGCACGCAAGATTTCGTTCGAACCGATGGCGGCTTACGACGCTAACACGACCGGCAACAGCATCTATATTGACGGTGTTGCGGTAAAGACGGGCGAGGGAAGCAACACATCGGCGAAGGGCAGTCTGCCAGCACTCTTGCAGCTGCGAGACGAAGTCTACCCAGGCTATCAGTCGCAGCTGGATGAAATTGCTCGTGGCGTCATGGGTGCCTTCGCGGAAACGGATTCTGGCGGAACTTCTATCGCAGGACTGTTTACGACAAAGGATGGTTCGGAGCCCGATTTCACGACTGCTGAAGTCGTTCCGGGTCTTGCAGGTCTGATCACCGTCTCATCTGAAGCGAAGGCAACACCTGTCAAGCTTCGTGATGGTAACATCGCAGGCGACACTCCCAATACTGACGGTTCGACGGGCTATTCTGATCTCCTCTTCAAGTACGCGTCCGCTTTGAACACCCAGATCGAATTCGATCCCAAGGCCGGCATCTCTACCAATGTGACGCTCTTGAGCTTTGCAACGGACTCGGCTGGTTGGGTCGAAGAATATCGTAGCAACGCCACAAGCTCTGCGGAGAGCACGTCGGCAATGCTGACGAAGTCGACAGAGGCCTATTCCAACTCCACCGGTGTGAACCTGGACGAGGAGCTCATCCAGATGCTCGACATCGAGCAGTCCTACAAGGCAGCTGCAAAGCTCATGTCAACGATCGACGAGTTGTTGAAGACATTGATGGAGGCCGCGAACTAACATGAAAACAACGCCCATTTCCTCACTCTCCATCAGCACGGCAATGCAGTTGACGGTTTCCAATGCGCAAACGGAAATCACCAAGCTGCAGAAGGAGGCCGTCACTGGCACCTATGCCGACGTAGGCCTTGAGCTTGGGACACGCACATCCACGAACCTGGATTACTCGCGTGAAAGCAATCGCCTGCAGGCGAATATCGATGCAAACGCAGTGGCGGAGCAGCGTATGGACGCTTCGCAGCTGGCCATGGAAAACATGTCGGCTTCTGCACAGAGCCTTCTCAATTCCGTCATCGCGCTCAGCGGTAACACGGATGCCAGCAGTTTGAGCGTTGCCCAGACGACGGCAAAGGCGACCCTTGAAAATTTCGTGAGCTATACGAACACGGCGGTTAATGGAGAATATCTCTTCTCTGGCATCAATACGGACGTCCAGACGTTGAGCGACACCTTCATCGACGACATCACGGCCGATTTCAACGCCGCCTTTTCCGCTCAGTTCCCGGACCCATCTGCCGTCACGGCCGATGAGATGCAGACCTTCTTGACGGATTACCAGGACGGCCTCGACTGGTCCTCATGGACGGGCGCTTCCGAAACAACCATGAGCAGCCGCATTAGCAGTTCGGAAACCGTATCCACATCCACCACAGCCAACTCGGATGGATTCAAAAGCCTTGTGCTCGCAAGTGTGATATCCTCGCAGCTGGTAAACTCTGGATTGAATGCGGACGCGCTTTCCGTCGTCAACAACACCACCACGAGCCTGACCGGTTCTGCGATTTCCGGCATTGATACCCAGCGTGCGCAGATTGGCCTGTCCCAGGAGCGAGTGGAAAAGGCGAACACGTATATGAGCTCTCAAAAGACGATCATCGATACCCAGCTTACCAATCTGATTGGTGTCGATACCTATGAAGCGTCTACGCGCCTGACAACACTGCTGAACCAGGTGGAGACGTCCTACACGATCACCTCGAAGATCCAGGGCCTCAGCTTGGTAAATTATCTCTAAAGAAAACAGACGCCTATGATGGGTGGCAAGTAAGACCATGAAGGAAAAATGAATGTTCCAGTTTTCATATGCGGAGATAATGGAGGATGATCCCAGTATCGCCCGCGATAGGGAAAGACAAATTCTAGAAAGATCGATCGAACTTCTTGCTGTTGCCAAGGAACAGGAAAACTACGGCAAGGACGGGATCGAAGCAATTTTTTATACGAGGCGCGTTTGGACAAGGCTGATCGATGATCTCAAACAGCCGGAAAACGAGCTTCCAGTCGAACTGAAAGCCAACCTGATATCCATCGCTATCTGGATTCTTAGAGAGTGCGAGCAGATACGCAAACGTAAATCGAAGAATTATCAGGGCATTATTGACGTCACAACCATCATCAAGGATGGATTAAAATGAAAAGTACGCTGCGGATCTCTTTGAAGTCTGGGGAAAAAATCTTTATCAACGGCGCTGTTTTGCGTGTTGACAGAAAAGTGTCTCTGGAATTTCTAAATGACGTGACATTCCTTCTGGAAAACCACGTTCTTCAACTGGAAGACACGACCACACCTTTGCGGCAGCTCTACTTCATCGTCCAGATGATGCTGATCAATCCAGAAGGCAAGGAGCAGTCACTTTCTCTGTTCCGCAAGTCGATCACCATGTTGCTGACCACGTTCAAGAACGAGGAAATCCGCTCGGAACTGAAGCGGATCGATGCGACGGTTTCGTCTGGCCGGCCTTTCGACGCGCTCAAGACCATTCGTGGTCTCTATGCCAAGGAAGAAGCCATTCTCAACAGCCACGAAATAACACCTGCCGTCGTCAATGAGCTGAGACGGGAAATTGCACCATGGTAGGCTCGGTCGGAAGTTCTACATCCACCAACACGGCGACGACTACCCCCGCTTCAAAGACGGATGCGAACAAGGCCTCGCTGGATTATGATGCTTTCCTTCAGCTGCTGATCGCGCAGATGAAAAATCAGGATCCGACGGACCCGATGGATGCCAGCGAGCAGATCTCGCAGCTCGCAACCTTTTCTCAGGTGGAGCAATCCATCAAGACGAATACGCATCTGGAGAGCCTGCTGTCGGCTTCCTCCCTGTCCAACGCGTCTTCCTATATTGGCAAGACCTTGACCTCGGCTGACGGGAAGACGACCGGCGTAGTTGCTTCGATTGAGGTGGCGTCCGATGGTCTTACCGCCACCACGACGGCTGGCGGCAAGATCGTTATCACCGAAGGCATAAAAATCTCCAATACCGCAGCTTAACTGCCAAGCTCGAATCATATAGCGTCTGAATTGACGCGAACGGCGTCACGTATCTTCCTAGTGAATTCGGCTTCGTGACGCCGATTGAATCGAGCGGACTGAGATGAACGAGGCCGACGCTCTCGATATAATGCAGAATGCGATATGGACGGTACTGATTGCATCAGGACCGGCTGTCATGGCCGCAATGGCCGTCGGCATTCTGATCGCCTTCGTGCAGGCGCTCACCCAGATTCAGGAAATGACCCTTACCTTCGTCCCCAAGATCATTGCGGTCATGGTTGCGATCGGCATTTCCGCGCCATTCGTCGGCGCCCAGATATCGATGTTCACGAATATGGTATTTTCCCGCGTCCAATCCGGATTCTAGCGGTCTTTCAAATCCAAGAACGGCGCAGTGTCGGTACACTCGCAATCAATCAAATGACTGCAAGTCTTCGTCCGATTAGCCATGAATTGCTGGATTTATGAATGGTGCTGCGAAAGAGGATTGAACTCTCGACCTCTCCCTTACCAAGGGAGTGCTCTACCACTGAGCTACCGCAGCATCCCGTGCCGAAGCATCTGCTCGACATCAAGTGGGCGCCTATTGCCATAGGTTTCTGATCAGTGCAAGCCGCAATTTCAGTCTTCGTCATTCAACGGGACAAAAATCATCAAGGGCTGTTGAAAAGACGGATTTTCGGTTATTGGTGCGCTCATGGACGATCATCACGACATTCCCGCAGATAAAACTGGCTTGCCCGCCGGGCAGGGCGGCCCGGGAGAAAGAGCAAAACGGCAGGAAGCCGAACGCAAGGCGCGCGCGGCAAAAAAGCTGCGCGAAAATCTTGCCCGGCGCAAGCACCAGGCCCGTGCGCGGCGCGCGGGCGAGGCGGACGAAACAAATGGTCTGCCTGCCGCAAAAACGGACGAATCGTGCTGACAAGAAACATTTAGCGGAAAATTGAATTGGGGCAGAGTTTCCTCTACTGCATGGCCTGAAATATGCAGCAGAGCCCTCTCACAGCCATTTCAGACCGGACATCACTCATCGGATAGGCAGGAGAGGCCATCCGCTGCAAGCACTCAGGAAAGGCGGGCACAAAGCCCGTAGGGACGTATGGATCGCATCAGAATAACAGGCGGCAATGAACTCAACGGCATCATCCCCATTTCGGGTGCAAAGAATGCGGCCCTGCCGTTGATGATCGCCTCGCTTCTGACGAGCGACACATTGACCCTCGAAAACGTCCCGCATCTGGCAGACGTTGAACAGCTCATTCGCATTCTGGGCAATCATGGCGTCGACATTTCCGTCAATGGTCGTCGCGAGAGCCAGGCCGAAAGCTATTCCCGTACGGTCCATTTCACCTGCCGCACCATTGTCGATACTACGGCTCCCTATGAGCTGGTTTCCAAGATGCGGGCGAGCTTCTGGGTCATAGGCCCGCTTCTGGCGCGCGAGGGCAGGGCACGCGTTTCCCTGCCAGGCGGCTGCGCCATCGGCACACGCCCGGTCGACCTTTTTATCGAGGGTCTTGAGGCGCTCGGTGCGAAAATGGAGATCGATAGCGGCTACATCAATGCGACGGCACCTGCGGGCGGCCTGGTCGGCGCAACCTATACTTTCCCGAAAGTGTCCGTGGGCGCGACCCACGTCATGCTGATGGCGGCATCGCTGGCGCGTGGCACAACTGTCATTCACAATGCAGCGCGTGAGCCTGAAGTCGTTGATCTCGCCGATTGTCTCAAGGCCATGGGTGCGAAAATCGAAGGTGCGGGCACGTCCACCATCACCATCGAAGGTGTGACATCGCTTTCCGGCGCACGCCACCGCGTCCTGCCGGATCGTATCGAAACCGGCACCTACGCCATGGCGGTCGCCATGACCGGCGGCGATGTCGTGCTGGAAGGAACCCGTGCCTCGCTGCTCGACAACGCGCTCGAAACGCTGAAGCTTGCCGGTGCGACCATTACGGAAACCGAGAGCGGCCTGCGCGTTGTTCGTAACGGCAATGGCATCCATCCTGTTGATATCGTGACCGAGCCTTTCCCGGGCTTCCCGACGGACCTTCAGGCGCAGTTCATGGCGCTGATGACGCGGGCCCAGGGCGTTTCACACATCACGGAAACAATCTTTGAAAATCGCTTCATGCATGTGCAGGAATTGGCGCGTCTTGGCGCGAAGATTTCGCTCTCCGGCCAGATGGCGCGCATCGAAGGCGTTTCGCGGCTGAAGGGCGCACCCGTGATGGCCACAGACCTTCGCGCCTCCGTCTCTTTGGTCATTGCCGGTCTCGTTGCGGAAGGCGAGACGATGGTCTCGCGCGTCTACCACCTTGACCGCGGCTTTGAGCGTCTGGAAGAAAAACTCAACCGTTGCGGTGCACAGGTCGAGCGCGTCAGCGATTGATTGCCAACACCGGGAACCCCGCCCCAACTCTCTGTGGCGGAGGTTCTGGTCGTCCGCTTTTGACGTCTGGCGGCCAATACGTGTCGCTCACTGAAGCTCGCAGGTTGTAGAGCGGGCTTCAACTGCCTATCTCCAAGTCATCGATTGGAAATACGCGGCATTGTCCGCACGAAGAGGACACAGGAAACGATGAGCGGCCTTAAATTGATGGCGCTTGACGGAGAAGATCTCTCTGTCATCTCAACCCATATGCAGGATAGCGTCTTCAAGCTGAAAGACGTGTCCCTCGATCTCCGTAGCGGGCAGTTTTTGCTGTCTGCGAACCGGTTCGTTTGGGAAAACGCAACCAGGAAAGGCCAGTCGCCTGAGCGTTGCCGCAGTGTGCTGGCCCTGAAACGGGTCGGCCACGCACGTTCGCACGGTTTCGACCGAAACGACAAGGAGCAGGTGCTGTCTCTGCTGGCTGTGCGCTTTACCCAGAACGGCGAGGGCCCCGACGGGACGATAGAACTGGTTCTGTCCGGCGGAGGCGCAATTGCGCTTGATGTGGAATGCATCGAAGCGCAAATGGCCGATGTCAGCGGCGGTTGGGAGGCGGCGTCGAAGCCGCATCATCCGGAAGACTAATTCTTCAACGAAAGGCGGACAGGGAATTGCCTTGCCCGCCTGTTTCGATTTATGCCACATACCCTAGTGCGTACGTAGATATACGCAGGCAAGGCATTGCTCCGTTCGATGACGGGGCCTTAAGAGGGTAAGTGACGTGGCAATCTGGCTGGAGCAGGCGTCTGCTGATTTCGAACGGGCATTCGCGGCATTCCTGACGACAAAGAGAGAAGTTTCAGAAGACGTCAACGCCGTGGTGCGCGACATCATCGATGACGTACGGGCACGGGGCGATGAGGCGCTTGCCCATTACTCACTCAAGTTCGACAAGCTCGATTTCGCCACGCAGGCCATGCGCGTGACCGCGCAGGAAATCGATGCGGCGATTGCGTTGGTGGACAAGGCCGTGCTCGACGCGCTGGAACTGGCAGCCAGACGCATCGAGAAGCACCATGCCAGGCAGATGCCGAAAGACGATATATACGAGGACGATATCGGCGTTGGCCTTGGCTCTCGCTGGACGGCCATCGAGGCTGTTGGGCTTTATGTGCCTGGTGGTACGGCAAGCTACCCAAGTTCGGTGCTGATGAATGCCGTTCCGGCAAAAGTCGCGGGCGTAGAGCGTATCGTCATGGTCGTTCCTGCCAATAATGGCGCTATCAATCCGGCCGTGCTGGCAGCGGCCCGCATTGCGGGTGTCGAGGAAATCTACCGCATTGGCGGCGCCCAGGCCGTGGCCGCGCTGGCCTATGGCACAGAGACGATTGCGCCCGTCGCCAAGATCGTCGGGCCCGGCAATGCCTATGTGGCAGCAGCCAAGCGCCACGTCTTCGGCACTGTTGGTATCGACATGATCGCAGGTCCGTCGGAGGTCCTCGTCATCGCCGACCGGAACAACAATCCGGAATGGCTGGCCGCCGATCTTCTGGCCCAGGCGGAACATGATGAGGGTGCCCAGTCCATCCTGATCACCAATGATGCCGAATTGGGCAAAGCGGTGCAACAGGCGGTCGAGCGGCAGCTGAAACTGCTGTCACGTACACAGACGGCAACGGCCAGCTGGCGGGATTTCGGCGCAATCATCATTGTCGAGGACCTCTCTGCTTCCATTCCGCTCGCCAACCGCATCGCCGCCGAACATCTTGAGCTTGCGGTGGACGATCCCGATGCCTTGATGGCCGGAATACGCAACGCCGGGGCAATTTTTGTGGGTCGCCATACACCGGAAGTCATCGGCGATTATGTTGGCGGGTCCAATCACGTCTTGCCGACGGCGCGCTCCGCCCGGTTCTCCTCCGGCCTGTCGGTGCTGGATTTCGTCAAGCGAACCTCCATTCTCAGGCTTGGTGCAGAGCAATTGCGCCAGTTGGCACCATCAGCGATAACGCTTGCTCACTCGGAAGGGCTGGATGCGCACGCGCGTTCGGTCGCCATTCGTCTCAATCTGGAAGGCTAAGGAATGGGGGCAGACGTGTTCAGGCTCTGCGACGTGGTTCTGGACGAGAGCATCGGCCGGTCCACGCCCGACGTTGAGCATGAGCGCGCCGTCGCCATTTTTGACCTCATCGAGGAAAACAGTTTCGAACCGGTCGGTCATGCCGGCGGGCCGTACAAGCTCAGTATCTCGCTGGTCGACTCCAAGCTGGTCTTTACGATCAAGACCGAGAGCGATGACGCGGTCGCCACGCATATTCTTTCGCTGACGCCTTTCCGGCGGATCATCAAGGACTACTTCATGATCTGCGAAAGCTATTATGAGGCGATCCGCTCCTCCACCCCCAGTCAGATCGAAGCGATAGACATGGGCAGGCGGGGCATCCATAATGATGGCTCGCAAACATTGATGGACCGCCTGTCGGGCAAGATAAAGGTGGATTTTGACACGGCACGGCGCCTCTTCACCCTGGTCTGTGTGCTCTATTGGCGGGGCTAGTCATGCAGGATCAGCCGGCTGCAGACTTGAAAGAGAAGTCGCCGCGCGCCATATTGTTCATGTGCGGCATGAACTCAATCCGCTCCCCCATGGCAGAGGTTATCGCCAAGCAACTGGTTGCCCCCGGCATCTATATCCAATCGGCAGGCGTGCGCGCAGGTGAGCGCGACCCTTTTGTGGATGTCGTGCTGGACGAGGCGGGTCTGACGCTCGGCAAGCACAAGCCGCGAAGGCTTGAGGAGATCGAGGACGATTTCTTTGATCTCATCATCACGCTGACGCCAGAAGCCCACCACACGGCTCTCGAACTGACACGGTCAAACGCCCTTGATGTTGTCTACTGGCCAACGATGGACCCGACCGTTGCGACGGGCACGAGAGACAATATTCTCGAAGCCTATCGCGAGGTTCGGGAACACCTTAAAAAGCTGATTTCGGAGCGCCTGCCGCAACGCGCAAGGCCATTTTCCGAGACACTTTAAAACGGTTGACAATTTAGGTTCACAAATGTGCGGCGATTGTGTAGTTTCCGCGCAATTTTCCCGGACTGTTCAGTCCGGTAATATCAACAGGAAGAAAAACCCTATATGACAAAAGAAGAAGTCCTCGAGTTTCCGGGCGTCGTTACCGAACTTTTGCCGAACGCAACCTTTCGCGTAAAGCTGGAAAACGAACACGAAATCATCGCACACACTGCCGGCCGTATGCGCAAGAACCGTATTCGCGTTCTGGCGGGTGACAAGGTGCTTGTCGAAATGACGCCCTACGACCTGACCAAGGGTCGCATCACCTATCGTTTCAAGTAATCGCCCGCACACCGGGACGACTGGCAGAGCATGACAGACGCAAAACAAAAGCTGATTCTGGCTTCCGGGTCGCCCCGCCGTCTTGAGCTGTTGAATCAGGTGGGCATCGAGCCCGCACGGCTCATGCCCATGGACATCGATGAAACACCGGCACGGCTGGAGCACCCGCGCACATTGTGCCGACGGCTATCCCTCCAGAAGGCCGAAGCCGCATACAAGGCGGTCAAGGGTGAGCTTGCGTGGAAGGGCGCTTACGTCCTGGGCTCTGATACGGTCGTGGCTGTCGGCCGCCGCATCGTCGGCAAGGCGGAATATATCGAGGAGGCATCTGCTGCTCTCCACCTTCTGTCCGGCCGCAGCCATTGGGTCTATACCGGCATCTGTCTGGTCACGCCCAGCGGCAAGGTTCGCCAGAAGGTCGTGGAGACGAAGGTGCGCTTCAAGCGTCTCTCGCAACACGAAATCCAAAGCTATATCGCGTCGGGCCAATGGCGCGGCAAGGCAGGGGCCTATGGCATTCAGGGCATCGCCGGCTGTTTCGTTCAGAAACTGACCGGGTCCTATACGAATGTGGTCGGTCTGCCGCTTTATGAAACCGTGTCACTTCTTGCCGGCGAAGGGTTTGAGGTGGCACCCGCCTGGCAGGAAGGTTGATCCCAATGACAGATGCATCTCACGAATCCAACGTCACGCCTTTGCGCAAGACGCAGCCCTGTCCCGAATGCAAAAGACCGTCGACGCGTGAAGACTATCCTTTTTGCTCGGACCGCTGCCGCTCGCTGGACCTCTCGCGTTGGCTCAAAGGCTCCTACGCCATTCCGGTTGCTGATGATGAGAGCAATCCTGACGAGGAAGGCGTTGTGAGGCGTCCTGCCGACGACGCCTACTGACGGAACAAGCACCGTATTGATCTAAAAACAAAGGCCCGAAATCATTGAGATTTCGAGCCTTTTTTCGTTATCCTGAACAGAGATGCGTTTTTACTGCGACCGCAGCTGCGAGACCGCCAAAAGCGTATCTGCGCTGATAGACGTGCTGCCACTCAAGATTGACAGAACGGGTGATTGGGATCCCGACTGCACATCGTAAAGCGCCGTATAGCGTTTGACGATCTTCTCGACATAATCCGGATCCTGAAGCTGGGTAATGTCGATATATTTCGTAACCAGTTCCGCCTGCTTTGTCACATCCATATTGGCGATGGAGCTCGGCACGCTAAAGGCAGTCTTGAAAAACTCGAAGAGGGCGTCGTCGCTGAGGAATCCATAGGCGCTGGAAATTGTGGGAGCCATCCGCTCGAAATACATGGCAAGGCGGACGCCTTGATTGGATTCGCCCTGCTGCTCTTCCAAGGTCTGCCGGACATACTGATTGACCGTTCCCAGCACTGCACCGCGCTGCTGTCCACCCTGGATGGCGTCTTTCGTGATATTGCCCTCTGCATCGAAATTGAATGAGGCGACAATCTCCGCAAATTTCTTGTTTTCATGTGTGTTTACGAAGCTGTTCGGGTCGTCCAGGTCGGAAGAGAACATCTTCTTGAGATCGTCCGACGTGACGCTCTCCGGGTCGATCCCGTTGGCTTCAAGGATGAAATTCGTCAGCCTCTTATCGGCCAGGAATTCCTTTACGGTCTCGACCGATTGCATTTTCGACTTGAAGTACTCGATCTCGGTGTCGGCCTTCTTGCCCGCCGCTTCTTTTTCGGCGCCGGTCAATGTTCTGAGTTTTATGCTTTCATAGTCCGAGGCATAGCGGTCGGTAACGCTTTCAGACTGGGCCAGCACCGGTGCTCGCAGTTCGCCATCCGCGCTGAAATTGAAGGCCTTGTTCAATTCAACGAAACGCTCGTCTTTCAGCGAATTGACATAGCTCTTCTTGTCCGTGACGTCGCTCGTCAGGACTCGTTTCAGCTCCGACTGGCTGATCTCATCGGGATCGATTCCGTATGCTCGCAACGCCACATCCCAGACTTCGGTCACAGCGTCATTTTTCTTGTCTTTGTCCTTCTTGTTGGAAACAAAGAAGTCCTCAAGATTGGTAAACGTGTCGATCCTGGTGTCGTAATTCTTGACCGCGTCGTCGATTGTCGCCGTTTTGTCCTTGTTAAAAGCCGTCTTGTAGTCTTTCACCATGACTGTCGTCTGGGCAGAGGTCTGGGCCGTGTTGCCACTCGCCAGTGTCCCGTCAGTCTCGAAGTTGAATGCGTCCAGAAGCTTCGTGTTGCCATATGCGGTCGCCGCATTTTCGCTCGACATGAGGCTTGCGACGGTGGACGGCATGATTGTGCTGCTGAGGCTGAACGTCTTCTTGACGTATTCCAGCATTCGGCTGTCGGCGACAAGATCCTTGGCGGTGGTCACGGTCGCTATGTTCTTTTCCCAATACCGCGTGTTTGCATCGTGAAGCAGGGTCGAGGGAAATGTCGACTGGTTGTAGATATAGTCCAGCTTCAGGTCTTCGGTCTGGTCCGTTGTCTGGATAGAGCCGTCGATCGTTCCATCGGCCTTGAAGTTGAAAGCTTCCGCCAGTTTCTTCCAGGCCGGGTTCTTGGCTTTATTGGCCACACTTTCGGGATCGTCGAGATCGCTCGTCAGAACCTGCTTGAGATAGGTCTTGGATACGTTGTCCGATTCGAGCCCTACTGCTTCGAGAACGTAGGTGCGTAGCCTGGTGTTGTTGATGAGCCCATCGGCACTGGTGACCTTGCCGATCTGAGCTGCAAAATAGGTATTCTCTGCCTTGAGTGCGGTCTCTTCTTCGGTAAAGGACGCCCGGTAAGCATCCGTCAGGCTCGTGGACTGCGAGTCATTCTGGACTGTCTTCTTGTCGCCCTGGAAATTAAAGGCCTCAGCGAACTGGAGATATCGCTTGTCGGTCAGCGAATTTGCAAAGCTTGACGAGTCGGTCAGGTCGCTTTCCAGAACCTTTCTCATAAAGGCCTTGCCGTAGGTCATGTCCCCAAGGCCATAGGCCTTCATGGCATAGGAATAGAGACGGTAGTCGCCAAGGAACTCGTCGACGGTCGTTATCTCGCCGATTTTTTCCTTATAGTAAGCTGTCTCGCGCTCGACCGACGACTGACTGGCAACCTTGGACAAGGTTGAGTTGATGTCGCGGTTCACACTGAGATAGCTTGTATAGGTAGAAATCGACGCCATAGGGTAGCCTTGCAGGGTTTGGCCCTATCATGGCCAGCGTGCACGCTCTCATCGCGCGAATAACTTGCGCACTATATAACGAAAAACAACTGAACCAAAGCCAAAATCTCGCTGGCAAAAAGATCACCGCCGTGGGGGTCTACTTGCGACATTCTTCCACTCTCGCGCAAGCTTGGAGCAATAAAGCTCGTGTGTCGATCTCCGTCCGGAGGGTCGGCACGGTCGTCTCATGATGGGAAGGCCGGGACGTTTCTACAGTTTCTCATGAAGAGATGGAGTTAGAATGGCTACGCCTCCGAGCATATTGCCGCTTCCGAAAGTCGCTGCCCGTGGCCGCGATGTCGGGTTTGCGGTGGGCATCGTGTGCATTCTTTGCATCCTCTTCCTGCCGATCCCTGTCTTCCTCATCGACATGGGTCTGGCGTTTTCCATTGCATTTTCCGTTCTTATCCTGATGGTATCGCTGTGGATCCAGCGCCCGCTGGATTTCTCGTCCTTTCCGACCATCCTTCTGATCTCGACGATGATCCGCCTCGCGTTGAACATTGCCACGACGCGTGTCATCCTGTCCCACGGCAACCAGGGCCATGAAGCCGCTGGCGGCGTGATCGCGGGCTTCTCAAGCCTCGTCATGTCCGGCGATTTCGTGATCGGTCTGATCGTCTTCCTCATCCTGATCGTGGTCAACTTCATCGTCATCACCAAGGGTGCAACGCGTATC
This sequence comes from Agrobacterium sp. fls2-241-TYG-188a, assembly GCF_030209845.1. Lineage (NCBI taxonomy): Bacteria > Pseudomonadati > Pseudomonadota > Alphaproteobacteria > Hyphomicrobiales > Rhizobiaceae > Agrobacterium > Agrobacterium sp. fls2-241-TYG-188a. Next base: position 183,375 of record NZ_JARVRD010000002.1, read on the forward strand.
GCGGAAGTTGGCGCGCGCTTCACCCTCGATGCCATTCCCGGCAAGCAGATGTCGATCGATGCCGACCTCTCCGCCGGTATCATCAATGAAAAGGAAGCCCAGCTGCGCCGTCGCGAGCTGGAAGAGGAAAGCGCCTTCTACGGTGCCATGGACGGTGCGTCCAAGTTCGTGCGCGGTGATGCGGTCGCTGGCCTCATGATCACCGGCATCAATATCTGCGGCGGCATCATCATCGGCGTGTTCCGCCATGGCATGGCCATCGGTGAGGCCGCTGACGTTTTCGTCAAGCTTTCCGTCGGTGACGGTATCGTCTCGCAGGTGCCAGCGCTTATCGTTTCGCTGGCCGCCGGCCTTATCATTACCCGCGGCGGTACGCAGGGCTCCACCGATACGGCTGTTCTCAATCAGCTCAGCGGCTATCCGAAGGCGCTTGCTGTGGCATCTGGCCTGATGGGCGTTCTCTCGCTGGTCCCGGGCCTGCCTTTCCTTCCGTTTGTCATCCTCAGCATGTTGCTTGCCTTTGGCGCCTGGATCATTCCCCGCCAGTTGGCGCAGGTCCGTGATGCCGAAAGGGTGGCCGAGCAGGAGCAGACCACGAAGGCCCAGGATGCCGAAAAGGACACGGTCAAGAATTCGCTTCGTACCACCGAAATCGAGCTGGCCCTTGGCAAGCAGGTTTCACCGAGATTGCTCGGCGCGCACCAGGAACTGGGCTTCCGCGTGGGCAAGATGCGCAAGAAATTCGCGACGCAATATGGTTTCGTCGTTCCCGAGATCAAGGTCACCGACGACATCGCTATTCCCGACAAGTCCTATCAGATCAGGATTCATGGAACCACGGTTGCAGCCAGCACGCTGCGCGTCGGCGAAGTTCTGGTCATCACCGGCAAGGGCCGTCGCCCTTCCGTGCCGGGGGACGACGTTCGCGAACCCGCTTTCGGTATGCCCGCCATGTCGGTGCTGGAAAACTTTGCCGATGACCTGCGGCGCGAGGGCTTCCACCCCATCGACAATATTTCGGCCCTTCTGACCCACGTCAGCGAAGTCATCCGCAACAATCTGCCGATGCTCCTGTCCTACAAGGACGTGAAGGTTCTGATCGATCGTCTTGATCCGGAATACAAGAAGCTCGCGGACGAAATCTGCTCCTCGCATATGTCCTATTCCGGCCTGCAGGCTATCTTGAAGTTGCTGCTGGCAGAGCGTGTGTCCATTCGCAACCTGCATCTTATTCTGGAAGCAGTTGCAGAACTCGCTCCGCATCTTCGCAGAACCGAACAGATTGTCGAACACGTCCGTATCCGCATGGCGCAACAGATTTGCGGCGACCTGTCCGACAACGGCGTCCTGCGTGTCCTGCGACTGGGCACGAAGTGGGACGTCGTGTTCCAGCAGGCCATCAAGCGCGATACGAAGGGTGAAGTCATCGAATTCGATATCGATCCGCGCCAGGTCGAGGAGTTCAGCAACGAGGCGAGCAAAGTAATCCGTGAATACATGGACGTCGGGCTGCCATTCGTGCTTGTTACTTTGCCGGAAACCCGGTCTTATGTGCGCATGATAACGGAACGTCTCTTCAGCACATTGCCTGTCCTGTCACATGTCGAACTGGCCAAGGGCACGGAGATAAAGATACTCGGCTCGATCTCATGATCCCAGACCCGCAGGGAACGATAATGGCACTGTTTCTGGCATTTTGCCGGATCGGTGCCTGCGTCATGGTGATGCCGGGTTTCTCTTCCGCTCGCCTGCCCATGCAAATCCGTTTGCTGCTCGCTCTGGCGCTTGCCATGGCGATTTTGCCGCTTCTATGGGATGGCATTTACCCCCTCGTAAGAACCGATACGATTTCCTTTCTCAAGATCATGTTCTTCGAATCGTTGATCGGCGCCACCTTCGGCATGATTGCCCATCTCTACGTGCTGGGAATGCAGTTTGCCGCAACGGCAATCGGCACGGCTATCGCCTTTACCGGACCGCCGGCGCAGGACGTGCTGGAAGACACGTCGGAAAACCAGCTGGCGAGCATGTTGGCATATGGCGTCCTGCTGCTGCTGTTCATTCTCGATTTTCACCATGTCATCTTCCGCGCCATCGTCGAATCCTACTCGTCGATACCGCTCGGCGGCGCCATGACCGCGCAGCGAATGCTGATTTCGCTGACAGATACGATCGTTGCCTCGTTCAATATTGCGCTTCGTGTGGCAAGCCCCTTCATTCTCTACGGGTTCCTGTTCAACACGGCGGTCGGTCTGGTCAACAAGCTTGCGCCCCAGATCCCGGTCTACTTCATCTCCACCCCCTATGCTCTGGCCGGTGGTCTGCTTCTGCTCTATTTTGGCATAGCAGCCCTGGTGAACCAGTACGTGACCGGATTTTTCCGGGTTTTTGCAAATATGTGAGGCGTCCGATGGACCCGTTGAAATCCAAGAAGCTCAACAGACTGGCGAAGGTTCAGGGTCACATCAAGAAGATGGCCGAGAACGAACTTGCCATCACGACGCGCGAGCGCAACGAGGTCTCCGAGAAGATCGAGGCACTCAGCGGCTATCTGAATTCGCTCGACCCGTTGCATCAACAGATGCTCAAGCATTATGCCGTTCGCCATGAACGCCTGCTGGTGCGTGACGTTCGCCTTGAGAACATCGAGAAGGCGCAGGAGCAGCAGGTTCTGAAAGAAACGAAAAAGGGTGAGCGTCTGGAAGAAAAACGCGATGCTGCCCGCGAGGACGAGCAAAGGGTGCGGGAAGACAACAGCATCTATGAGATGATTGATCTGCAGCTCGCGCTGAAAGACACCAGCCTCCAGCAAGGTTAGGCCTGTATCGTCATCCGATAAAAACGGAAAGGATGACGACGTGGCCATTTCTCCTCCAAGCGATCTTGTGCTTGATGTCGTGAATGCGGCTGACCCCACCCAGGTCATGGCGGCGCGCGAAAAGCTTCGCTCGGTAAGCGCAGCCAACCAGGCATCGGTGCTGACAGCCAGCAATGCCGGTTTCGAATCCGCAATCAACAGCATCGACACGACCGCCAGCAAAGCAGGCGTCCGCCGCATCGAGCCGCCCAAGAGCGACGAGAAGGTGCCCGAGACCTATCGCAAGTTCGAGGCCAGCGTCCTTTCGACAATGCTTCAGAACATGATGCCAAAGGACAGCGAAGAGGTCTATGGCAAGGGATCTGCCGGCGATTTCTGGAAAAGCATGATGGCCGAACAGATGGCCGACGCCGTTTCCAAGCGTGGCGGTATCGGAATTGCGGAGCAGGTCTATTCGCAGGCATTGCAGAAGGCACGCAATGCCGAGGCTCCCACCACACCGAATGAAGATGACAAGAGCCTGGCCCTGAGCATGGTCACGGACTTCCAGCGGCGTACTTTTTCTGTAGCCGACACAAACAAGACTGAAAGCTAAGCGGCGGAGCGCTGAGACATTATGGAAATTGTAAATAACGACTACAGAACACAGGCCATTCTGGGCCGTCTGGAAACGGTGATCGACAACGAAAACCAGCGCATCGGCAAAGATCCGGACTTTGATTTCAAGCTTTCGAATGCCCACAAGAGCCGTTGCCTTTACGAACTCAGCATGCTGCTCCGTGATGTCGACGGCGCGCAGATTGCAGCAACGCACAAGCGCCAGATCCTCGACATCAAGGCAAAGCTCGCCATCAATACGCGTCGTGTGGAAGCCAACCTCCATGCGGTCAAGGCGGTCGTTGAGCTGCTTAAGAACGCTGCCAAGCGCGCCGAGGACGATGGTACCTATTCGCTGCAGCAGTTTGCTGGCGGGGCGCAATGATCAAGCTGATCGCGACAGGCGTCTGGATCCTTGTCGTCACGCTCGGTGGCGTCTACGCAGCCGTGACCTTTGGCAATCACGGTGCGGACGACAAGGCGGCTGAGGTGGTGCGTCCACCGCACTTCGTCCAGAGCGAAACCGTGACCCTGCCGGTCGTGGCGGATGGCAAGGTTTCCGGCTACTTCCTCGTTCGTGCGAGTCTTGAAGTGGACGAAGACGCCCTCAAGGACGTCAAGGTTCCCGTTCCAACCTTCCTCACGGATGAGCTATACAGCCTGCTGGTGGGCGACAAACTGGTCAATGTGAAAGATGCGGACAAGTTCGATGTCGCCGGTTTCAAGACCAGGATCAAGGACGGTCTCAATACGCGTCTCGACAAGCCGCTGGTAAAGCAGGTTCTCATCGAGCAGATGGATTTCATCTCGAAGGAAGAGATCGAAGCCCGGGACCCGAGCCGAAAGCCAAAGCAGATCGTCGTCGATACCGATCCGCCGCCGCCAAAACCGGCACCTGCAGCCGCCGCGCACTGAAAGGCAGGCCTCGCAGATCAAGGAAAATGAACCGCCCGGACCGCAACGGTCACCTCGGGCGGTTTTTCTTTATAGAGATGCGACGTCCTTCCCCCTCATGGGGAGACCTTTACGCAAAGCCAAGGCGCAAGCAATCTCACCTCGTCTGTCCAGGGTTGAGCCTGGGAAGAGCAGGGGAGCCGAAGAGTGATGGATGATGGGGTCAGTAGAACGATCGGACCAGCGATCCGACAAGCAGGTTCCAGCCATCGATAAGCACGAAGAACAGGATCTTGAATGGCAGCGAGATCGATGTCGGCGGCAGCATCATCATGCCCATTGCCATCGTGATGGTGGCCACCACCATGTCGATGACAAGGAATGGCAGGATAATCAGGAAGCCGATTTCGAAGCCGCGCCGAATTTCGGAAAGCATGAAGGCCGGGATAAGCACACGATATTGTGGCACCGTACCGTTCATCGTTTCCTGACCGCGCTCATTTGCGAGATCAACGAAAAGAGCCAGATCTTTGGGTCTTGTATTGGCCACCATGAAGCCTCGGAACGGCTCAGCGGCCCGCTCCACGGCTTGGGCTTCGGTGATCTGGTTTTGCAAGAGAGGCTGCAGACCGTCCTGCCAGGAGCGCTCGAAGGTTGGCGCCATGACGTAAAACGTCATGAACATCGCCATACTAGTCAGGATCATGGTCGAAGGCGTGGTGCCGAGCCCCATGCCGGAACGCAATATCGAAAATGCGATGATGAAACGAGGAAAACTCGTCACCATGATCAGAATGCCGGGGGCGATGGAAAGAACCGTCAGCAGCCCGAAGGTGCGAATGATCCACGACGCGGCGGAGCCATCGAGCGGCAGATTAAGCAAATCCGCCGGCGATTGCTGAGCATATGCAAGCCCTGGAGTGAGGGCTAAAATAAGCAGAAGGCCAAGTTTTCGAATCATTCTATCACAAAGGTTCTGAAGAGAACCTTGGATACGCGTCCTTTTGATCTGAGGTCAACGATTTCCCTCAAGTCATCCCTAAGATATTGAAAGCCACGCGGGCCCTGAAGCTGTTGCAGCGAAACCGTTCTGAGATAGGCCATCAATTCCTGATGGATATCCTGCGCCAGTGCGGTGTCTCCGGGGCCGGTGAACTGGAGCGCGATTTCCAGACGGACCCAGCTATCTGCCGGGTAGCCCAGATTTGTGACGATAGGGTCAAGCGGCAAAAGGCTGGGTGCCGCGCCCGCAGCGCCATGTTCTCCACCCGCTGCTGGTGCAGCACCGTGCTCGTCCTTGGCAGCGGCAGGCTCTGCGGCATGTTCGGGTTCTGCACCCGGTGTCGCTGCCGCAGGCGGTGACGGCACGAGCAATGTCTTTCCAACAAAGAACCCGCCTCCGATGCCTAGAAGCGACAGCACGGCAATCACGCCCGCTGTCACAATGATCGACGGCTTCTTCGGTGCTGCGGGTTCGGTGGTGATAAGGCTCATTTTCGTATCTAACGTCTGTTCCCGAGAGCAGCTCCTGCAGAATGCGAGGGGCCGTATGTCTGCTTATGCTTGCGCGGTAGCGCGTCAGATCGGCGAGAAGAGATCGACGACCTGCTGGCCGACCGGCGGCTGCTGGATTTCGGTAATGCGCCCGCGTCCGCCGTAGGAAATCCGCGCTTCGGCAATCTTCTCATATGAGATCGTGTTTTCGGAATTGACGTCCTGCGGCCGCACAATACCGGCGACGTTGAGGATACGAACTTCATGGTTGACGCGCACTTCCTGGGAGCCGCTGATCAACAGATTGCCGTTTTCCAGAATGCCGGTCACGACTGCGGCGACGAGAAGCGTCAGCTTTTCAGCGCGGCTGATGGAGCCCTTCCCGTTCGACTCACTGGTGTTGTCGAAGCTGAGCGAGGAGTCGGCCTGTGGTTTCCAGCCAAGAATTTCGGCGTCGGCTTTCCAGCCGGTTTCGCGGTTGTTCTTCTTGGTGCGATCGGTTTCGTTGTCGAAGCTCGCCTTGTCGTTGATCTGGATGTTGACGGTCAGGATATCGCCAATGTTCAACGCGCGTGCGTCCTTGAACAGCGCGGCCTTGCTATCGCTCCACAGCGAATAGCCGCTTGCCGAGCGTGCCGGCTGCTTGGGATAGGAGGCCAGCTGTGGCGTCTGGCTGAACTGCAGGCCGCTGCCGATCGGGCTCATCGAAGGTGCATTGCCGATTTCTCTCAGCGTCTGGTTCTGCGTAATGCTGGAGCATCCGGTCAGAACACTTGCGGCGGAAAGGACAAGAATAAGCGCTTTGTTCATGACGGATCTCTTGATGTGGTTTTATCGGCAGCACTGGACATGATCGACGCCACCATGGCTGCCTTTTTGGCATCCATTTCGGCAAGGATCAGCCCGGACTGGCGTGGGGGCAGCTTCATGATGATGGCGGCGGCAAGACCCGGATTGACCTCTTCGAGCTGCGGAGCCGCAGCATCGGCCTTCATCGTCTTGTAAACGTTGACCAGATTGGCCTCAGCCTGCTGCATGAAGTCGTTTCGACGTTTCAGCCAGTCTTCGTATTCGGCTTTGCGTGCTTCCATGACGGCGATACGGTTGTCGACATCCTGTTGCAGCTGCTCGAGATCCTGTTTTTGCAGGAGATAACGCTGGTCACGCGCCTGGTCGATGATGTTGGTGCAATATTGCTGGATTTCCTGGCCGCTCGTCTCGCCCGTCGTTACCCGCACCTGCTCCTGCGCCTTGGCGGAGGGAAGGGCGGCGACCATGACGAAGACGGCAATCAATGCGCGGCGCGGCGTGACGATCTCAGAAACTCTTGTCATCATTGTAGCACCAGTTCTGCTTGCAGCGCGCCGGCTGATTTAATGCCCTGAAGAATGGCGATGATGCCGTCCGGCTTGACGCCGATATTGTTCAGCCCAGCGACGAGAGATCGCAGGTTGGGGCCGTTGAGGATGGCGACCGGTCCGCCTGTTGCCTCTGCCGCGATGTCGGTCTGCGGCTGAACGGCGGTTTGACCACCACGCGAGAACGGCGCCGGCTGAATGACCTGCGGTGTTTCGGTAACCTGTACCGTCAATGTGCCATAGCTGACGGCGACCTGGGAAATGCGAACGTCCGCGCCGATGACGATGGTGCCGGTGCGTTCGTTGATGACGACCTTGGCCGGTGTGTCGGTCTCCACCTGGAGGCTTTCGATGTTCGCCATCAGACGCGTGAGGTCTGCGGTGCGTGGCTTCTGGATGAAGACCACCTGGCTGTCGCGCGCCTCGGCAATCGGCTCGCCAAAGGAGGTGCGCGCGTAATTGTTGATGGCATCTGCAATGCGGGTGGATGTGGAGAAGTCGGGATTGCGCAGTTGCAGGACCAGATTGACAGAATCCTTGAACTGCGAAGGCAATTCACGCTCGATGATCGCACCGCTTGGGACGCGGCCGGAGGTCGTTACACCCTGCGTCAGCTGAGCGGCCTGGCCTTCTGCGCTGAAACCGGAGACGATGACGGAGCCTTGCGCCACTGCGTAAATCTGCCCGTCGGCGCCGGACATGGATGTCATGATAAGTGTGCCGCCGCGCAATGACGAAGCGTCGCCGAGCGAGCTGACATTGACGTCCAGCCTGCTTCCGGGGCTTGCGAAAGGCGGAAGATTGGCGGTTACCATGACGGCAGCCACGTTCTTTGAACCGGTCTGGTTGCCTTGCATGGAAATGCCAAGGTTCTGCAGCATCGCCTTCATGGACTGTTCGGTAAACGGTGACGACCGCATACTGTCACCGGAACCCTGAAGGCCGACGACCAGACCGTAACCGATCAACTGGTTCTCGCGCCCGGCTTGAAGCGAGGCAATATCTTTGACCCGGGCATTAGCCTGCGCATAGGCAACGGGTGCCGCGACGAAAAGTGCAGCAATGGCTAGGCTGGCAGCGATCAGGCCCTGACGAAAGTTCATTTCTCGAAAACCTCCACGGTCCCGTCCTGCATGGCGGTACCACTCACCGTCACACCGGTGTCTCTGTTGCGAACCCGCACGATATCGCCCGCCATGCCATCTTCAATGGCTGTGCCGGACGCGGACAGATTCATGCCACCCTTGCTGTAGGTGATCCGGATCGTAGCGCCGCGCTGAACCGCAAACGGCTCTCGCAGGTCGCCAAGCGGAATAGTTCGACCGGCTACAAGCGTTCGCTTGGAAACCTTGCCGACAACAAGTTGTACATTGTCGACATAGCCCGGCGCCAGGTTCGGATTTGTAACAGGAACTTCCGTCACCTGTTCGCGGGTAATGGTTTCACCGGGAAAAATCGTACCTGTGGGTATAACGGCGTATTTATCTTGCGAAAAAGCAGCCTGTGCGTTGAACACACACAGGCTCAGCATTGTCGCAAGCGCCATTTTGCAGAGACTGCCAGGCATATTTTTCGGGTGAAACGTCATGTTACCCAACCTTCATTTACTTCAAGTTCTGACTGACGATCGTGGCCATTTCGTCTGCGGTGGTGATGACCTTCGAGTTCATTTCATAAGCGCGCTGGGCCGAAATCAGGTCGGTGATTTCCTTGACGGAATCGACGTTCGAGCTTTCGAGATAGTGCTGCTTGATATAGCCGAAGCCGGTGGACTGCGGCGTTGCGTCAACAGCGTTGCCGGAGGCTTCCGTCTGCTGGAAGAGGTTGTCGCCGAGAGGCTTCAGGCCGGCCTCGTTGGCGAAGTTGCTCATGGTCAACTGGCCAAGTTCGGTCATCGTTTCCGCATTGCCGACACGCACGGACACAATGCCATCGGTGCTGATGGTCGTTTCGGTCGCATCGATAGGAATGGTGATCGCGGGCTGGATCGGCAGGCCATCGATCGTCACCAGACGGCCGGTGGAATCGCGGTTTAGCGCACCTGCACGGGTATAGAGCGTGTTGCCATCAGGACCTTCGACCTGAAGCCAGCCCTTGCCGACGATTGCGATGTCCAGATCGTTGCCGGTCTGGCTGATTTCGCCCTGAATATGCAGCTTGCGCACGGCGGATGTCTGTACGCCCAGACCGATGTTTGCGCCTTCCGGCACCACGGACTGGTTGGCACGGTTCATCACGCCCTGCGCGCGCTCTGTCTGGTACAAAAGGTCGGTAAATTCGGCGCGGCCGCGTTTGAACGCAGTCGTGTTGATGTTCGCGATGTTGTTCGCGATGACCTCAAGGTTTGTCTGCTGGGCATCCATGCCCGTCGCTGCGATAGCTAATGCTCTCATTTTTTATGTCCTTAAGCGTCAGATCTGCATTTTCACGATGTCGAGATAGGCCGAAACGATCTTGTCGCGCAGGGCAACAGCCGTCTTGAGCGTCTGGTCGGCCTGCATGACGGCATCGACCACTTCACGCGTATTGGCCTTGCCCTGGATGCCCGCAAACGACATGGCTTCACCCTTCTTCAGGGATTCGACCGCATCCGTTGCAACACCACCCAGCACGCTGGCAAAGCTGGGACCGGTAACTGCGGTTGCCGCGGTTGATACGGCGCTGCCCGCCAGCGATGTCAGGCTGGAGGTGATTTCGCTGACGCTGTCTTTGGAAGAGTCGTTGGACAGCGACTTCAGGCTGCTAATGGAGTCGATCATCACTAACCCTTCAAGAGGTCGATAGTTGAGGAAATCAGGTCGCGGGTCTGCTTGATGACCTGGAGATTGGCGTCATAGCTGCGATTGGCTTCGCGAAGGTCGGCCATCTCGATCAGCATGTTGACGTTCGGAAGCTTCACCATGCCCTTTTCGTCGGCGGCCGGGCTGTCCGGGTCGTATTCCTGTGTGAAATCTGACCGGTCTACACCAAGCTTCTTCACCTCAACGAGATTCGTCTGGCTTGCACGATCCAGTTCCGTTGCGAAGGTGATTGTCTTGCGACGATAGGGGTCGGCGCCAGGCGTGTCGCCTGTCGTCCGGGAGTTGGCGATATTTTCCGAAACGATGCGCAGGCGCGTTGCCTGCGCTTCCATTCCGCTGCCTGCAATCTTCAAGGAAGATGATAATGAGTCCATTTTACTTGCCCACCGCGGTCAACATCATGTTGTGGAAGGATTTGACGAGTTGCGTGTTCAGTTCGTACTGACGCTTGATCTCGCCCGTCTTTGCCATTTCCGTTGAAAGAGAAACTGTATTGCCGGATTCCTGCATCCCGATTTCGTTGGCGAGCGGTGCATCCGACATGCCGATCTTGCCGCCGCCGGCGACTGCCAATTCCATGTGGGCAGCGTTGGTGCGAGCCATGGGCATTCCAGCTGCCTGCAACTCGGTTTCGAACGGGACGACGTCCTTTGCCCGAAATTTCGGCGTGTTGGCATTTGCAATGTTGCTTGCGACGACTTCTTGACGCACAGAAAGCCATTCGGCCTGCCGGGACGCCAGCGAAAAGAGCTGAATCGGCTGCATGACAATTCTCCGTGTTTAACTTCACCCTGTTTTAGGCCGACAATCTTGCGCGGGACTTACGGGCTTTGGCTTTGTCCAAAGGCGGTGTTTTCGTCTTCTGACGCAGCACAAAGCGACCATTGTTAACGTTTTGTTTGCCTTATCGCTTTAGGCTTTCTTCATATTTTCCGATGAGCGGGATTTCTGTAACCCTTTGGGTTTTCTATGAATTCTGAGAACGACAGACTTTTGATGCCGAATCACGCTGCGCTTCGCGAAAGGCTTAGCCTTGCGTCCGTGCGGCGCGGTCTGTTGTCGGCCGGCGTCGTTGCGTCACTCACAGTGACCGGCTTTTTCCTGCCTGGCCTGTTGCTTGCTCCGGGCTTCAAGGGCTTTTCCTCCCATGCGAGTGTGGCAATCTCTGAGCCCCAGGTAAGTTCGGGCAATGTGGAGAGGGCAGCCAGAAAGCTGCGGGAGAGCCTGTTGTCTCCGGTGGCGCTCAGCATCATCGCGTCTGACCTCGGCCTTCGACCGGATGACCTGTTCGGAACGCGAAGCCACGGCTACGTCTCGGTCCTGCTGGACCTGCTGGCAGGCGGCGGTCAGGATGCAAGCCCAATTGTGGGTGCGACCGAAGAGGGGCTCGAAGAGGCGGTATCGATAACGCCGGTGCCTGAAAAGGCACGGGTCGATGTCGATGTGCTGGCAGCCAATGCTGAAGCTTCGCAGAAGATTGCGCAATATTTTGCAGCGCGCATCGTCAAGGAGATTGGTGGAGGGGCCGATCAATCGTCGCTGGGCACTCTGGAAATGGCGCGTCTTGCGCTCGATAGTGCCGAGGCGGCGCTTTCCGGATTCCAGATGCGCCACGGCGATGATGCCGTTTCACATATTCAAAACCTGCAGCAGAAAATCCGTGAAGACGATGCGGCAAGAGCGGCGCTAAAGGCAAGGCAGACGGAACTTGAGGATGCCATGTCCTTCGCCTCTTCCATGAAGGTGAGTGACGTCCTTAACAGGAGCCTGCCTGCGCTTGCTGCCTTCGAGCCGCTGGAAGCCGTCAATCAGAGTTACACAGCGGCCAAGCTTGCGCTGGCGGATGTGAGCGTCGACCATGGGCCGAGGCATCCGCGCACCATCGCCGCACAGGCAACGGTCGACGCCGTGCGGACCACGGCAATGCCCGCGCTTCGCCGCGTACAGGATGCCTTGAAACAGGAACATGCGTCCGTTCTGGCAGCTACGGAGAACCAGACGCGGTTGCGTGTGGATCTTGACGCACAGATGGCCGCACTCGGCGATGCGCCATCAGATCTTGCCAAGCGGCAGGCAGCGCTGGAGAAGGCGCGCCGCGACTATATCATTTCGAGCGAGACCGCAGGCAGCATCTCAACGAGCCAACGCATGAGCGCATCGCTGGCAACACCGGCAAATCCGGGAACTCCTGATTATGATGGCTTCACCGCCAATGCCATGGCTGTGGCCGGCGCTTTCGCCGGATTGCTCACATCGCTTCTGCTTTTGAGTTTCAGGCGCGAGGAAAAGGAACGGGAGGAGCAGGAGCAGGAGCAGGAGGACGCGACGCCTTCGGTGTTGGAGATCGAACCTGTTGCGATGGTTGCGGAAGGTGAGGAAGTGGTCGCAGACGCGATAGAGATAGAGCCCGCGATCTTTGAGGATGTTGCCGACGAACAGGTTGAGCAGCAAACTGCCAGCCAGATGGTGGCGGATGAGCCCGACGCCATGGAGGCTGCGCCATCTGACAATGACGATGAGGCGCAGGAGACCGCGACGATCCATGCCGAGCCGGCAAACGACATACCGCTTGACGAGCGCGTCCGGCAGGTCCTGATCGACAACGCTGTACCGTCAGACCGCCTGAAGGCGAAGCCGCCCGAATTCAAGCTGCCGCCACTCCTGGCCGCAGCCCTTGCAGGCGAAGCGACGCATGATCAGGCCGAAACCGAGGAACTTCGTGCCCTGCGTCAGGAACTGGCCCTCTTGCGGGCGCGCCTTGTTCAGCACGATATGCGCCGCGAACAGAAGCGCAATCGCGCCTGACACTCCGATTTTTCTTGCATTCCAGAGTGCTGCGCAGCATTAGGGCGGCTGAGGCTGTCCTCCCGGGGGATGGCTTTCAACAGCTATCTCGTTTCCAGGAGGCAGGCATATGGTCGTGGTGATAGACGGCAAGGCGAAGGCAGCATCTGTAACCCAGGCCGTGCGCGAAGCAGCGCAGAGTCTCGAGCAGCAGACGGGCGTCAAACCCGGTCTCGCCGTGGTCATCGTCGGTAACGATCCCGCCAGCCATGCTTACGTCAACTCCAAGAGCAAGACGGCCAAAGAGTGCGGCTTCAACTCCATCCAGCACACGCTGCCTGAAGAAACCACGCAGGCCGAGCTGGAATCCCTGGTCACGACACTGAACGCCGATCCTTCCATCCACGGTATTCTTGTGCAACTCCCGCTGCCGCGTCATCTGGATTCCGATACGGTCATTCAGTCGATCCTGTCGGAAAAGGATGTCGATGGTCTGAGCGTCCTCAACGCGGGCAAGCTGGCGACAGGCGACCTCGATACGGGTCTGATCTCCTGTACGCCTGCCGGATCCATGCTGCTGGTGCGCAGTATTCACGGCGATGATCTTTCCGGTCTCAATGCCGTGGTGATCGGGCGGTCCAACCTTTTTGGAAAGCCGATGGGTCAGCTTCTGCTCAACGCCAATGCGACGGTCACGATGGCCCATTCCCGCACGAGGGATCTAGCTGCCGTCTGCCGCCAGGCGGATATTCTCGTTGCGGCCGTTGGCCGTCCGCAGATGGTCAAGGCCGATTGGGTCAAACCCGGTGCGACCGTGATCGACGTCGGCATCAACCGCGTTCCCGCCCCCGAAAAGGGTGAAGGCAAGTCGCGGCTGGTGGGGGATGTTGCCTATGACGAGGCAAGCCAGGTTGCCGCCGCCATCACGCCGGTTCCAGGTGGGGTAGGGCCCATGACCATTGCAATGCTGATGGCAAACACGGTTATTGCAGCCCACCGTGCACTGGGACAGTCGGCGCCGAAATTCTGACAGTCAGGCTTCAGGCGTCGGCGTTGCGGGTCGGCGCCGGGCCTGTGGATCCTCGGACCACCAGCTCTGCCTTCCACAGTTCCTGATCCGTGTTCGGCTCCCCGGACTTGATCTGGTTGATCAGCCGCTCTGCGATCCGCATACCCGCGGCCCTCAGGGAAGATCGCGTGGTGGTCAAAGGCACGGAAAAATTGACGGGCTTCAAAAGCGGCAGCACGTCATCATGCGCAATCAGCGACACCTCTCGTCCGGGTTTCAATCCCCGTTGATTGAGAGATCGCACCGCGCCCAAAGCCAGTGCGGTCGAGGCACAGATAACAGCCGTCGGCCTCTCATCGCGCGCAAGAAGTCTCTCCATGTTTAAAAAGCCTGCCTCGTCATTCATGACGCTGTGTATGACGTTGTCAGGCGTCAGCGCATATCCGTGTTCGGCAAGGGCAGCCTCCACGCCACGGTATCTGCGAAACGTAAAGTCGTAGCCTTCAGGGCCGTTCAGCAGGGCGATGTTGCGGTGGCCAAGCTGCAGCAGAAGAGAGGTCGCATCGCGAAATGCACTCTCATTGTCCACGTCGAGATAGGGATAATCGGTCTCGATGCCCCACGAGCGACCATGCACCATGAAGGGTATGGACAGGGCTTTCATCATTTCGATGCGAGGATCATTCTTCTTCATATAGGCAAGATAAAGCCCGTCGACGCTGCCGCTGGTGGCAAGCTCCCGTAATGCGGCTTCTTCATTCGCAGGATCTGTCGGCATGATGACGAGGTGAAAGCCGTTGCGTGCCGATGCTTCCCCAAGACCAGTCAGAAATTCACCGAAATGCACGTCCGACTGATGCTCAGGCCCTGTGGGCATGACGAGGCCGATGGAGCCCATTTTCCCCGTTGCCAGACGCTGCGCGGCGGCATTCGGGCGATAGCCGGTCTTTTGCGCAGCCTCGATAATCTTGCGGCGTGTCTCGGCATTGACCTCAGGATAGCCATTCAGGGCGCGGCTGATCGTCGTTTGGGATATGCCAAGCAATTGGGAAAATTGTTTCAGGTTCATTCGTCGTCCCCCTCCCGCATCGGCATCCGCTGGCGTAGCGCCACTCCACTCCGATCAACCAAACCGCTTTGAATACTAACAAGAGTCTTTGCTGCCCACAAATGCAAACTGAATATTTGCTCGCCAGATATGCATCTGCAAAGGGCGGCGGGATCACTAAAACGCAGTGGTTTCGGTTGGGGGTTGACTTTGCTTCCATCTCAGTGAGATGAATAGTCAGCCAAAGCGCTTTGAGTATCTTTGCGGACGCAGTCCGCTAATGTGATGGGAGGTAGATCACATGAAGAAGACTTTCTGGACGACCGTGGCCTTGGCCACGCTATTGTCGGGTGCAGCCCTTGCGGCCGAGTTGAAATTCAAGCCCGGGGACGACGCGAAGTTCAACTGGAAAAGCTACGAAGACTTCAAAACCGCAAATGCCGCCCTCAAGGGCGAGACGCTGACGATCTTCGGCCCATGGCGCGGCGAAGATGAGGCCCTCTTCCAGTCGGTCCTTGCCTATTTTGCCGATGCGACCGGCGTGAATGTGCGCTATTCCTCCTCTGAAAACTACGAGCAGCAGATCGTCATCGATACGCAGGCCGGTTCTCCTCCCAATGTCGCCATTCTGCCTCAGCCCGGCCTGCTGGCCGACCTTGCCGCAAAGGGTCTTCTGACGCCGCTTGGCGACGATACGGCGAAATGGGTGAAGGATAATTACGGCGCTGGCCAGTCCTGGGTCGATCTTGGCATGTATCCCGGCAAGGATGGAAAGAAGGCCTATTTCGCCTTCCCGTTCAAGGCGGACGTCAAGTCTCTGGTCTGGTATGTACCTGAGAACTTCGAAGAAGCCGGTTATGAGGTTCCCAAAAGCGTGGAAGACCTCGTCAAGCTTTCCGACCAGATCGTTGAGGACGGCGGCACGCCATGGTGCATCGGTCTCGGCTCCGGTGGTGCGACGGGTTGGCCCGGCACGGACTGGGTCGAAGATTTCATGCTGCGCACCCAGCCGCTGGATGTCTACCTGAAGTGGACAACCAATGAGGTGAAGTTCAACGATCCGCGCGTGGTTGCCGCCATCGAGGAATTCGGCAAATTTGCCAAGAACGACAAATATGTTTCTGGTGGCGCGGCTGCGGTTGCTTCGACCGATTTCCGCGACAGCCCCAAGGGCCTCTTCGATATTCCGCCGAAGTGCTATCTGCACCGTCAGGCCTCGTTCATTCCGTCCTTCTTCCCTGAGGGAACCAAGGTCGGGACCGATGTCGACTTCTTCTACCTGCCGACATTTGCCTCCAAGCCTGAGCTTGGCAAGCCGGTCCTGGGTGCCGGAACGCTCTTTACCATCACCAAGGATTCCAAGGCCGCTCGCGCGCTGGTGGAGTTCCTGAAGACGCCGATTGCGCATGAAGTCTGGATGGCGCAATCCGGCTTCCTGACACCCTACAAGGGCGTGAACCTCGACACCTATGCCAGCGAGCAGACCAAGCGTCAGGGTGAAATCCTCACCACGGCAACCAGCTTCGGCTTCGATGGCTCGGACCTTATGCCCGGCAAGATCGGTGCGGGTGCGTTCTGGACAGGCATGGTGGACTTCGTCGGGGGCAAATCTGCGCAGCAGGTGGGTGACGATATCCAGAAGGCCTGGGACGGATTGAAGTAACCGAAAATTCCGCCCGGCGGCGATCTTCCGCTGCCGGGCCGTTTCTCTCGCATGTCTCTGCCGCAACGGGGTTAACGCTGTCAGGCCGGGTATAGAACGGAATTACGGGAGGGAATATGATTACCCAGATCGTTTCGGCGCTCGGCGTGATGATCGTCGGCGTCTTTGCCTGCGCTGCCTATTACTGGCTGTCCGACAAGGCGCTACAGCTCATTTTCCCGGTCAAAGATGGTGATGTCATTCACGCATCGCGCAACCTCAACCGGCGTGCGGCGGTTCGCCCCTGGCTTTTCGTAGGCCCGGCTCTGCTGCTGCTGACCGTTTATCTCGTCTATCCCGTCATCGCGACCTTCATTCTCTCTTTTTATGACCGCACAGGCGCCAATTTCGTCGGGCTGAACAATTACCGCTGGGCGTTCTTCGATGCGGGTTTCCGTCAGTCCATCTTCAACAACATCCTCTGGCTCGCAGTCGTGCCTGCTGCTTGCACCTTCTTCGGTCTCGTCATCGCCGTCATGACCGACCGCATCTGGTGGGGCAACATCGCCAAGTCCATCGTCTTCATGCCCATGGCCATTTCCTTTGTCGGCGCATCCGTCATCTGGAAATTCATTTATGAGTATCGAGGCGAGGGCCAGGTTCAGATCGGCCTGTTGAACGCCATCGTCGAATATTTCGGCGGCACTCCGGAAGTGTGGATCTCAATGCCCTTCTGGAACAATTTCTTCCTGATGATCATCCTCATCTGGATCCAGACCGGCTTTGCCATGGTCATTCTGTCAGCCGCCCTGCGTGGCATTCCCGAAGAGACCGTCGAGGCTGCCGTCATCGATGGTGCCAATGGCTGGCAGATATTCTGGAAAATCCTTGTGCCGCAGATATGGGGCACCATCGCCGTAGTCTGGACGACGATCACCATCCTCGTCCTAAAGGTTTTCGACATCGTGCTGACCATGACCAACGGCCAGTGGAACACTATGGTTCTCGCCAACCTCATGTTTGACTGGATGTTCCGCGGCGGCGGCGATAGCGGACGCAGCGCCGTCATCGCGCTCGTCATCATGGCGGCCGTCACGCCGATCATGATCTGGAACATCCGCCAGGCAAACCGTGAGATGGAGGGCCGTTGATATGAGCATAGCAACACGCATCCGCCGTATCGGCCTGCCACGTCTCATCGTTCACATCAGTGTCCTGTTTGTCGTGATGCTCTGGCTTTTGCCGACGCTCGGTATTCTCGTCAGCTCACTGCGCGATAAGGACCAGCTTGTCGTTTCCGGCTGGTGGACGGCCTTTTCCAGCTCCAGCCAGACTGAAGCCCTTCGCCTTGCCGATCCTGCAACGCAGAAGCAGGAAGGCGACCGTTACGTCATTGCCGGCAATGTCTTTGAAAATGGCGCAGGCGGGAAGATTTCCGCCTTTGGTGTGCGTGTGCAGGACCCTGAAGCCTTTCCGGCCGGAGAGGTGGCTGATCTGGGTGAGGGCGAAACGCTCGTTATCAATGAGGACGGCACCTATCAATATAGCAAGAATGCCAGCTTTGAAGGCTCACGTGCCAAGCGTGTCTATCTTGCGGTTGCGACGCCGCCCATCTTTACGCTCGACAATTACCGTACGGTGCTGACCTCGGAAGGCATCGGTCAGTCCTTCGTCAACTCGCTGACCGTCGCCATCCCTGCCACCGTCATTCCGATCCTCATTGCAGCCTTTGCGGCCTATGCCCTGTCGTGGATGAAGTTCAGCGGCCGGTCCTTGATGATTGCGATGGTCGTCGGCCTCATCGTCGTGCCGTTGCAGATGTCGCTTATCCCGCTGTTGCAGCTCTATAACTGGATTGGCAATGTCTTCGGTGTGCCATCCAAGACCTATGCGGGCATCTGGCTGGCGCATACGGCCTTTGGCTTGCCGCTCGCCATCTACCTGCTTCGCAACTATATTTCCGGTCTGCCGAAGGAAATCATCGAAAGTGCGCGCGTCGATGGCGCCAGCGATTTCGAAATCTTCGTCAAGATCATCCTGCCTCTGTCATTCCCGGCTCTTGCTTCCTTCTCCATCTTCCAGTTCCTCTGGACATGGAACGATCTGCTCGTCGCCATGGTCTTCCTTGGCACGCAGAAGGACGAGCTGGTCTTGACCGGAGCGCTCAATGCGCTGCTCGGCTCACGCGGCGGCAACTGGGAAATCCTTACCGCATCGGCCTTCGTCACTATCATCGTGCCGCTCTGCGTTTTCTTCGCGCTCCAACGATACCTTGTTCGCGGCCTGCTGGCAGGCTCGGTCAAGGGAGGCTGATCCATAATGAATGCCCATACCAGACAGGATACCGAAATGACCTCTTCCGCTCTCGTGCCCGATAAGGATTGGTGGCGTGGTGCCGTGATCTACCAGATCTACCCGCGCTCCTATCAGGATTCCAACGGCGATGGCATTGGCGATCTCAAGGGCATCACTTCGCGGCTGGAACATATCGCCAAGCTTGGCGCGGATGCGATCTGGATTTCGCCCTTCTTTACCTCGCCCATGAAGGATTTCGGTTACGACGTCTCCAACTATGTCGATGTCGATCCCATGTTCGGCACGTTGGCGGATTTCGATGGGCTGATTGCCGAAGCGCACCGCCTTGGCATCCGCGTCATGATCGATCTCGTCCTGTCGCATACGTCTGATCAGCATCCATGGTTCGTGCAGAGCCGCTCCAGCCGCCAGAACCCGAAGGCGGACTGGTATGTCTGGAGCGATGGCAAGCCGGATGGCACGCCTCCCAACAACTGGCTCTCCATCTTCGGCGGTTCCGGCTGGCAGTGGGACCCCACCCGTATGCAGTATTACATGCATAACTTCCTCACCTCGCAGCCGGATCTCAATCTGCACAATGAGGAGGTTCAGCAGGAACTGCTCAACATTACCCGCTTCTGGCTGGAGCGTGGCGTTGATGGCTTCCGTCTGGACACCATCAACTTCTACTTCCACGACAAGGAACTGCGCAACAATCCGGCACTCGCCCCGGAGCGCCGCAACGCGTCCACCGCGCCTGCCGTGAACCCTTACAATTTCCAGGAACATATCTACGACAAGAACCGCCCGGAAAATCTGGAATTTCTGAAACGCTTCCGCGCTGTGCTGGATGAGTTTCAGGATATCGCCGCTGTCGGGGAAGTGGGTGACAGCCAGCGTGGCCTTGAGATCGTCGGTGAATATACCTCCGGCGATGACAAGATGCAGATGTGCTATGCCTTTGAGTTTCTGGCACCCGATGCCCTGACGCCGCAGCGCGTTGCCGATGTGCAGGCGGATTTCGCCCGCGCAGCGCCCGAGGGCTGGGCCTGCTGGGCCTTTTCCAACCACGATGTTGTCAGGCATGTCAGCCGCTGGGGCGATGTGGTGGAAGACAAGGATGCGTTTGCAAAGGTTCTTTCCGCCCTGTTGATGACGCAGCGCGGTTCGGTCTGCATCTATGAAGGCGAAGAGCTTGGGCTGACGGAAGCCGACATCGCATTTGAAGACTTGCAGGACCCCTATGGCATTCAGTTCTGGCCGGAGTTCAAGGGCCGTGACGGTTGCCGCACACCGATGGTTTGGGATGCTGGCCACGCACTGGCAGGCTTTTCCACGGCTGAGAAGGCATGGCTTCCCATTCCGGCAGAGCATAAGCAACGCGCCGTCAGCGCCCAGCAGGGCGATGAGACATCGGTGCTGGAGCACTACCGCCGCTTCCTGACGTTCCGCAAACAGCATCCGGCCTTTGCAAAGGGCACAATCGAGTTCCAGCCGGTCGTTGGCACGGTGTCGAGCTATACGCGCACGCTTGGCAATGAGACCGTGCTGTGCCTGTTCAACCTCTCGGCAGAACCCTCTGTGGTGACACTGCCGCAGGGTGACTGGCAGGTGCTCGACGGTCACGGCTTCTCCGCAGAGCAGAGCGGCAACGAAGTTACATTACCGGCATGGGGCGCCTACTTCGCCCGCCACGCCTGAAGATTGAGGGAGGACACCGCATGACTGGCGTTATTCTGAAGGATATCCGCAAATCCTACGGGCAGGTCAAAGTCCTGCACGGTATTGATCTTGATATCAAACAGGGCGAATTCATCGTCTTTGTCGGTCCGTCAGGCTGCGGCAAGTCCACGCTTTTGCGTATGATTGCCGGATTGGAGGAAATTTCCGGCGGCGAGATGTATATTGACGGGCAGCTGGTCAACGAAATCCCGCCGTCGCGGCGTGGCATTGCCATGGTCTTCCAGTCCTATGCGCTGTATCCGCACATGACCGTGTATGACAACATGGCCTTCGGGATGAAAATTGCCAAGGAAAGCCGTCAGGAGATCGACCGTCGCGTGCGCGCCGCTGCCGATATCCTGCAGCTGACGCAATATCTGGAACGCCTGCCGAAGGCACTCTCGGGCGGCCAGCGCCAGCGTGTCGCCATTGGTCGCGCCATTTGCCGCAATCCAAAAGTCTTCCTGTTCGATGAGCCGCTGTCCAACCTAGATGCCGCGCTGCGGGTGGCGACCCGCATCGAGATCGCCAAGCTTGGCGAGCAGATGGCCGATACGACGATGATCTACGTCACGCACGATCAGGTGGAGGCCATGACGCTGGCCGACAGGATCGTCGTCCTTAATGCAGGCCGTGTAGAGCAGGTGGGTGCTCCACTTGAGCTTTATGAAAACCCGGCAAATCTCTTTGTGGCGAGGTTCATCGGGTCACCGGCCATGAACATCATTCCGGCGAAGATTACGGCCAGCGGCGCCCGCACATCGATAGAGCTCATTGGTGGCAAAACCCTCTCGGTCGACATTGCAACCAGTGAGAGTGAAAAGGGCAAGTCCGCATCCTTCGGCGTGCGTCCAGAAGATCTGGCTATCGCGACCGGTGACGAATACCTTTTCGAGGGCAAGGTCTCCATCGTCGAAGCTCTTGGCGAAGTGACATTGCTCTATCTGGAAGCACCCGATGGCCAGGAGCCGATCATCGTGAAAATACCCGGCATAGCCGAGGTCAAAAAAGGTCAGCTTTTGCGCTTTTCTGCACCGTCCCAAAAACTGCATCTCTTTGACGGAGAAGGTCGCACCTATCGCCGGTAAACCGCCGATTTGAACGGCTTCGTAACCATGAAACGAGGCCGTTCCAGCCTGGAATATTCATTCCAGATCTCATAAAATCGTTTTACATCAATTGCTTGAGATGTGTTTCCCTATGCTGGCGCGATAGGGTTTCCCGTTATCCACAGGCTCCTCCGGCATCTGTTCCATATCGAAACGCCGAGAGAAATTGTTAATCAGTTCTGGCTAGTCTTCACCCTTGAATAATAACAGAGGGATCCCCCAGTGAACTCCCGGGCAGACGTCGGCAAACCCACCTATCTCAGCAAGGAAGAGTCTTTCATGTACGACCGCGAAGGTCGTTTCAAAATGGAAGACACAATGAATGCTGCGCGTATCGAATATACCGAAAAAGCCGTGATGAATATGGCGTCACGTCGCTGCGACGTTGTCAAAATCTCGCAATCGGAGGCAGTACTCGCGCTCATGACGCAGTACAACCTTCCCCAGCAGTTCTATCTGGATATTCCCGATGCGCGGATTACCAAAATTGGTTGTCTGCTGATGAAGGTGAACCCGAACAACACAATCCAGGTCCGGTTCCTGCATATTCTGAGCAAGAAGGAAATGGACCGTATTTTCGTGTTCAGCACGCATCCGGCCCACAGGGATCGCAAACTCGATATCCGCGCCTGGTAGTCAAACCGGTCAGTGGTGCAGCCGGACTGTTCCGAGCTTGAACCACGCCTTGGCAATCTTGCCCTCAACGACCTCGTAGATACAGATGACATCCACCTCTCCGGGGCCTTCCGGGAAGGTGCGCGTCACCGTTTCATGGTCGACCACCGTGTTGCCGGACACGATGCGGCTGAGCAGTTTGCCGTAAAGGTTCGGCTCCTTGAACCGCCCGACATGCCTTTCGCGTATCTCCCCGGCGCCATTGGCGACGAGTTGATCGGGAAAGACATGATACTGGCAGTCGCTTGCCCACCACATCATGAAAGCATCCATGTCGCGAGCGTTATATGCCTCAAGCTGCATATGGACGGGGTAGGCGGGGCTCAGCGGATCCATTGCGTCGGCTCAGTTCGAAAACACGCTCGCACCGTGATCGGCTGCGCCAACACTGCGCCGGAAGGGTGCAAACAGCTCGCGGCCCATGCCCCATTCATTGTCAGAAAGGTCGGCTGTCGCGGGTTCGCGGGCAGACAATTCGGCGGAAGAGACCAGAACCTCGATCGTGCCGGTGATGGCATCAAGGCGGATCATGTCGCCATCGCGGATGCGAGAAATCGGACCGCAATCGACTGCTTCCGGCGTCATGTGAATGGCCGCAGGCACCTTGCCCGACGCACCCGACATGCGTCCATCGGTGACCAGCGCGACCTTGAAGCCACGGTCCTGCAGCACGCCGAGCGGTGGCGTCAACTGGTGTAGTTCCGGCATACCATTGGCCTTTGGTCCCTGGAAGCGGACCACGGCCACGAAATCACGGTTCAACCGGCCTTCCTTGAAGGCGGTCTGCAGGCTCTGCTGGTCATGGAAGATGATTGCCGGTGCTTCAATGATATGGCGCTCCGGCTTGACGGCGGAAATCTTGATCACGGCCTTGCCTAGGTTGCCGGTCAGCATTTTCAGGCCACCGGTTGGCTGGAATGGCGTTTCGATGCTGGCCAGAACCTTCGGATCATGGCTGACTTCAGGCGAAGCTCTGCGCGCGACCGTCCCATCGTCGTTCAGCGTCGGCTCGATCGTGTAGGCTTCAAGCCCCTGACCGAAGACGGTGCGAACATCGTCATGCACAAGGCCCTGCTTCAAGAGCTGCTTGATGAGGAAGCCCATGCCACCGGCTGCGTGGAAATGGTTCACATCCGCCAGACCGTTCGGATAGACGCGGGCCAAAAGCGGCACCACGTCCGAGAGGTCGGAAATATCCTGCCAGGTCAACACGATGCCAGCGGCGCGCGCCATGGCGATGAGGTGCAGCGTGTGGTTCGTCGAGCCGCCCGTGGCGTGCAGACCGACAACGCCGTTGACCACGGAGCGCTCATCGATCATTTCGCCCGCTGGCGTAAATTCATTGCCCTGCGCGGTAATCGCCAGTGCCCGCTTGGTGGCCTCCCGCGTCAGCGCATCGCGAAGCGGCGTGTTGGGGTTGATGAAGGACGAGCCGGGCATGTGGAAGCCCATGATTTCCATCAGCATCTGGTTGGAATTGGCGGTGCCGTAGAAGGTGCAGGTGCCGGGGCCGTGATAGGACTTGGACTCGGCTTGCAGAAGTTCCGCACGGCCAACCTTGCCCTCGGCATAAAGCTGGCGAACGCGCGATTTCTCATCATTCGGCAGGCCAGATGTCATTGGCCCCGCGGGAATGAAGATGGATGGCAGATGGCCGAAGGTCAGCGCGGCAATGACAAGACCCGGCACGATCTTGTCACAGACGCCGAGAAACACCGCCGCATCGAACATGTTGTGGGAAAGGCCGATGCCCGCCGCCATGGCAATCGCATCGCGAGAAAACAGCGACAGCTCCATGCCCGGTTGACCCTGCGTGACGCCATCGCACATGGCCGGAACCGCGCCTGCAACCTGCGCAATGCCGCCCGCTTCCTTCGCGGCATCCCGGATCATGTTGGGGTAGACCTCAAAGGGCTGATGCGCCGAGAGCATGTCGTTATAGGACGTTATGATGCCGAGATTTCCAACCCTGTCGCCGGCAAGGATGGCCTTGTCGGCGGGGGAACAGACGGCAAATCCGTGCGCGAGATTGGCGCAGGAAAGAACGGAGCGATGAACGCCCTTGGAGACCTGAAGCCGAAGCCTTTCGAGATAGATCTCGCGGTAAGGTTTCGAGCGCTCGACAATACGGGCCGTGATAGCCTGAATACGAGGGTCGGCAGCCATGGCGTTCATCCTGTCTTTCTGGAGACCATCGGCTGGACGCTTGGGACCGTCAGCCGGTGATCATGTTGTTGTTTCAGGCACCTAAGGTCGCCGCGGCAACGCGACGGAGCTCAGGGCGCCCAGTAAATATGTACGGGCGAATCCGCGCGGTTGAGCACGGCCCGTACGGGCATGTCTTCCTCGTCCAGATCGGACTTTGCCTTTTCCAGCGTTTCCTTTTTTGCCGCACCTTCAATGTGCAGCACGAGAAAACGGGCATCGTGAAGCGCGGAAAGATTGAACGTCAGCCGTTCTTCCCCTGCGGTTTCCGCTGCCATCGGCAAAACGGCGCGCTCCTCGTCCAGATCGAGTGCCTCTTCGAGATTGTCACCGCCGGGGAAGAAGGAGGCGGTGTGGCCATCCGTTCCCATTCCAAGGATCACGACATCGAATGGATCGCAGATTGCTTCCGTCTTGACGGTTGCCAGCGTTGCAGCGTCTTCCGGTGTTGCAAAAAACTGATAGAGCGGCACGAAATAGGCGTATGCAGCTGCGTTCTGCAGCAAATTGTCCGCCACCAATTTGTGGTTGGAACGGTCGCTTTCCGGCGGCACGAAACGCTCATCCACCAGCGTCACGCTGATGTTTTTCCAGTCCAGCTCATGCCGGGACAGTGCCTGAAAGAAAAGCTTCGGAGTAGAGCCACCGGAAACGGCAATGCTTGCCGTACCGCGCTCTTCGAGTGCACGTCCAAGACGGTCGGCAACTTCCTTTGCCAGAGTCTCGGCCAATTCGGTGCCACTATTGAAGATATGCTCCTGCGCAATCATTCGCATTTCCTCACTCGGCTTCGTGCCATGTACGACCATCACGTTCGATCAGCGCAATCGCGCCACTCGGGCCCCATGTGCCTGACGTGTAACCCTGAACGCCCTGATTGACCGCTTCCCAGCTTTTCAAGATAGGATCGACCCACTTCCACGCCGCTTCCACTTCGTCACGACGCATGAACAGGGCCTGGTTGGAACGGATCGTATCCATCAACAGGCGCTCATAGGCGTCGGGGCTGCGGACATTGAAGGCCTGGGCAAAGCTCATATCGAGCGAGACCTGACGCAGACGCATGCCACCCGGGCCGGGGTCCTTGATGAGCAGCGATTGCTTGACGCCTTCGTCCGGCTGCAGGCGAATGACCAGCTTGTTGGCCTCTACCTTACCCGCAGCATCGTCGAAGATCGAATGCGGGATCTGCTTGAAGGTAACGACGATTTCGGACACACGGGTGGCCAGACGCTTGCCGGTGCGGATGTAGAAGGGTACGCCCGCCCAACGCCAGTTGGCGATTTCTGCCTTGATGGCAACGAAGGTCTCGGTGTTGGAGACGCCGCCTTCCAGCTCTTCCAGATAGCCCTTGACCGGACCGCCAGCGGAAGCGCCCGCGCGGTACTGGCCGCGCACCGTCAGCTTCTCGACGTTGGACTGGTCGATCAGTTTCAGCGAACGAAGAACTTTCACCTTCTCGTCACGCACCGCTTCCGCATCCATGGAAGAGGGGGGTTCCATGGCAACGAGGCACAGAAGCTGGAGAATATGGTTCTGGACCATATCGCGCAGCGCACCGGCCTTGTCGTAATATCCGGCGCGGCCCTCAAGCCCAACGGATTCGGCAACTGTGATCTGCACATGGTCGATATGCGCGGAGTTCCACAGCGGCTCGTAAAGCGCATTGGCAAAGCGCAGCACCATCAGGTTCTGCACGGTTTCCTTGCCGAGATAGTGGTCGATACGGAAGATCTGCTCTTCCTTGAAAACGTTGCCCAGCGTGTCGTTGAGCTCCAGCGCCGACGCCAGATCGCGACCAATCGGCTTTTCCACGACGATGCGCGTGGACTTGGTAATCAGCTTGTGGTCACGGATCTTGAAGGCGATATCGCCGAAAATGCCCGGAGCGACAGCGAGATAGAAGGCGCGAATGCGGTCCTTGCCTTCGTCCAGAAGCTTCTTCAGCTTGTCCCAGCCGCCATCGGACTTTGCGTCAACCGGGATATAGAACAGGCGGGCGCAGAACTTCGCAACCTGCTCGTCGTCATATTCGCCCTTCTTCAAATGCTCCTTGAGAGCATCCTGAGCGAATTTGCGATATTCGTCATGGGTCATAACCGAACGGGAGGCGCCGATGATGCGCGTTGGTTCCGACAGCTGGTTTTCCACCTGCCGGTGGTAGAGAGCTGGCAGAAGCTTACGCTCGGCCAGGTCGCCAGTGCCGCCAAAGACGACGCAATCGAAGGGCTCTACTGGAATGATTTGACTGCTCATACCGATTCTCTCGATCTCTCATGTGTTGGAGGCATCCATAATCTAATCGATTTAAAAATGCCAGACGTGTTGTGCAAAATTCTGTTTTTTGCTCATAAGCTATTGTAATTGCTGTTACAGAGCATGTCTTTAAGTTTCTTTTTATAGTGTCCGGTCAGAACCTGTCACGCAATGCGTACCAAGAAAGCGCAAGGAACAGCAAAGGTGCCCGCAATGCCGTGCCGCCGGGGAAGGAGGGCACGTCGAGTGACGAAAACTGCTCAAGCGCCTTGTCCCTGGAAACCACCATGTCGGCATAGAGCTTGCCACAGTAATTTGACAGCATCACGCCATGGCCGGAAAAACCGCCAATCGACATCACGCCGGGCATGACTTCGCGCACGAAGGGCTGACGGGTCAGCGTTATGCCGACCGATCCGCCCCAGGCATGGGTCATCTCGATATCCTGCAAGGCCGGATAGATCTCCGCGATCTGCTTGCGGATGTGCTTGGAAATGTCGCGTGGCGAATCCGCCGTGTAGGCTTCTCTGCCGCCAAACAGCAGCCGGTTGTCCGGCGTCTTGCGGAAATAGCGCACCACGAAGCGACTGTCGGCAACCGCCTCTTTTCCCGGAATGATGGTCGGGAACCTGTCAAGCGGAACGGTTGCGCCGATGAAGGAGCGGATGGGCATGACATGGGCTGCCGTGACCGGCTCCAGATTGCCGATATGGGCATTGGTGGCAATTAGCACCCGTGCCGCCGTGATCGTTCCGGATGGCGTTTCGATCATGGTCTTGCCGCCGCTCTGGGTGATGGATCTGGCAGGCGTCATTTCGAAGATCTGCGCGCCCGCAGCCTTTGCGGCCTTCGCCAGCCCGGCGATGAGCTTGAGCGGATGGATGTGGCCAGTGCCGGTGTCACGAACGCCGAAATGGTAGTGATCGGAACCAAGCCGCTCTGCGGTTTCAGCCTTTTCCATGAAGGTAACATGGTCGTAGCCATAGCGGCTACGCATGGCCTCGACGCTCTGACGATAGGTCCTCTCATAGCTTTTCTTATGCAGGACATTGAGCTGTCCCGGCAGAAATTCCATGTCGATGCCGTGGTCGCGGGCAAAATCCAGCACATAGTGTTTTGCGTTTTCGGCAATGTCGAACAGCGCCTTGGAGCGTTCGAAGCCGAACTCTTTTTCCATTTCATCCGGCCATGCGCGCTGGCCGGTGCCGAACTGGCCGCCATTCCGGCCAGATGCGCCATCGCCGAAACGATAGCCTTCGACAAGCGCAACCGAAACGCCCGCTTTGGCCAGATTGAACGCGGCCTGCAAGCCTGTAAAGCCGCCGCCGATAATGGCGACGTCAACCGTTCGGGAGCCATCCATCGCGGCATATTGCGGCCGTTCACCCAGACTGTCCTGATACCAGGAAACGCCCGGAGATATCGGGCTTTGCCATGCCATGCTCAGGTCCTCACACGTTGAGGAGCAGGAACTCCCGCTCCCATGGGCTGATAACCTGCATGAAGGTTTCGAACTCTCCGCGCTTCAGGCCAGCATAGAGACCGACGAACTCATGGCCGAAAACCCGCTCCAGCTGCGGCTCGCCTTCCAGAAGCGCCACCGCTTCCAGAAGCCCGCGCGGTAGCTCGATCGAGCCCTCATTGGCCGTCTCATAGGTCGGCTCGGTCGGCTCGATATTGTTCATGATGCCCAGCCAGCCGCAGGCGAGCGATGCCGCCAGCGCCAGATAGGGGTTGGCATCGGAGCTTGGCAGGCGGTTTTCCACACGCCGTGCGGACGGGCCGGAAATCGGCACGCGGAACGCCGTGGTGCGGTTGTCATAACCCCAGGCATTGTTGACCGGGCAGGCCATATCCGGTGTCAGGCGACGATAGGAGTTCACGTAAGGCGCCAGCATGACCAGCGCATTCGGTACGTAACGCTGCATTCCGCCGACGAAAGCGAAGAATTCCTTGGAGGGGCTACCATCCTTGTTGGAAAACACGTTTTCGCCCGTTTCGATGTCGACCACCGACTGGTGGATGTGCATGGCCGAACCCGGCATGCCCTGCATGGGCTTTGCCATGAAGGTTGCATAGATGCCGTGCTTAAGGGCTGCTTCGCGGATCGTGCGCTTGAACAGGAAAACCTGATCGGCAAGCTCTATCGGGTCACCGTGGCGCAGGTTGATTTCCAGCTGCGCCGGACCCTCTTCATGGATCAGCGTGTCGATTTCCAGACCCTGCTTTTCCGAGAAGTGGTAGATATCGTCGATCAACTCGTCGAATTCGTTGATACCCGCAATGGAATAGCTCTGGCCGCCGACGATGGAACGCCCCGATCGGCCTTTGGGCGGATGGAGCGGATAGTCGGGGTCGTCATTCATGGCGACGAGATAAAATTCGATTTCGGGGGCAACGACTGGCTTCCAGCCCTTGTCTTTGTAGAGGTCGAGCACATTTTTCAGCACGTTGCGCGGCGTATAGGGAACGTATTTGCCTTCCTGATCCACAACATCGCAAATGACCTGCGCGGTGGGGTCGCTTTCCCAGGGTACAACGCAGAGCGTCGACAGATCGGGAACCAGCTTCAAGTCGCTGTCGCGCGGCTCGTAACGGAAATTCGCCGTTTCATCCGGATATTCGCCCGAAATCGTGTGGCGGTAGAGGGCCGATGGCAGGGCAAGCGATGTATCGCCTGTAAACTTGGCGGTCGGCATCATCTTGCCGCGGGGAACGCCCGCAAGGTCTGGCGTAATGCATTCAATATCTTCGATGCCGCGGGCTTTCAGCCACTGGGCGGCTTCCCGCCAGGAGGCGCATCCGCGTGTGGAGGAAACGTCGGCTTGTATCTTCTTTGCCATGTTTGCCGGTTTTTTCGGACGGAGCATGGTTTTCTTGGGAGGCATAAATCACCGGGTGTGTGTTTCAATTGGCGTCATCATAACCAGACTTTGGCAATTGGCGAGGGGGGAAAGCGCCATTGACAACGGGTCGGACTTCGAAAAGAGGAAGTACACTGAAACTAGGGAAACTCCATGACGGAAAAATGTAATGTGCTGATTCTGGGCGCGGGCGCTGCTGGCATGATGTGCGCCATCCGTGCCGGTCAGCGCGGTCGTTCCGTCATTGTCATCGATCACGCAAAGGCTCCGGGCGAAAAAATCCGCATCTCCGGCGGCGGTCGCTGCAACTTCACCAATATCCATGCGGGGCCGAAGAACTACCTGTCCAGCAATCAGCATTTCGCCAAATCGGCTCTGGCCCGCTACACGCCGAGCGATTTTATAGCCCTTGTCGAGAAGCACCGCATCCCCTGGCATGAAAAGACGCTTGGCCAGTTGTTCTGCGACGACAGCGCCAAGGATATCATCCGTATGTTGCTGGCCGAAATGCAGGCCGTCGGGGCAAAGCTGCGGCTGCAAACGGAGATCGCCTCTGTCGACGCCATTCCCACGGGCGGCTTTCGGGTTTCGACATCGTCTGGCGTCATTGAAACAGATAGTCTGGTTCTGGCGACAGGTGGAAAATCCATTCCAAAAATGGGTGCGACTGGCTTTGCCTATCGCATTGCCGAGCAGTTCGGCCTTGGCATGATCGAGACCCGCCCCGGCCTGGTGCCGCTGACGCTGGAACCGACGCAGCTGGAAAAGCTCGCGGCGCTCTCGGGTGTCGCCGTGCCTGCCGAAATTTCGCACGGAAAGACGTCCTTCCGTGAGGCGCTGCTTTTTACCCATCGCGGCTTGAGCGGCCCATCCATCCTGCAAATCTCCTCCTACTGGAAAGAGGGCGATAGCATTCGCCTGCGGCTTGAACCTGAACTTGATGTGGCCGAACATCTGAAAGCCGCCAAGAAGGTCAATGGCCGCCAGTCTGCGCAGACTGCGCTTAGCGAAATTCTGCCGAAGCGGCTTGCCCAGCATCTGGTGGAACTGGCCGGCATCTCCACCCATCTCGCCGACCTCTCGGACAAAGCCCTTAACACGCTGGCGGCACATGCGCAGGATTGGCAGATCAAGCCCTCCGGCTCGGAAGGGTACCGCACCGCAGAAGTCACGCTCGGCGGTGTCGATACGTCCCATCTCGACTCCAGATCGATG
The DNA here is from genome assembly GCF_030209845.1 of Agrobacterium sp. fls2-241-TYG-188a. Lineage (NCBI taxonomy): Bacteria > Pseudomonadati > Pseudomonadota > Alphaproteobacteria > Hyphomicrobiales > Rhizobiaceae > Agrobacterium > Agrobacterium sp. fls2-241-TYG-188a. The sequence goes on from NZ_JARVRD010000002.1 coordinate 214,161, forward strand.
CAGGCGAAAACTGTCCCGGGCCTTTATTTCATAGGCGAGTGCGTGGATGTGACGGGCTGGCTCGGTGGCTACAATTTCCAGTGGGCATGGGCTTCGGGACATGCCGCCGGGGAATCTGTGTAAAGCCTCGACATCTTAATGCCTTATTAAGAGGGCGGAGTCATGCTGATCGAATGCCAGCACAACGCAAGTTGATACATGATGTCTCGCTGGACGCCGGAACCCGGCATCGATCGGTTATGTTTCTCGTTCAGGAAGCCGCTCATGATGATGTCCAGAAAACCCGCCCGTGCTATTGCCATCGCTCGCACAGCCAGTGACAACGCAGTCTACGCCTTCCGGCTCAGCCTTATTTCGGCTGGCGCTATCGCTGCGTTTCTGGTGCTTTTGCACTAGGCTTAGGGTAGCCTCACCGCAACGAACAATCGCGGCTCTGGCAAGTCGCCAAGGCGCAGACTGTTGCGCCGCGTCGGCGTAAAACCTGTCTTCTTCCTCCCGCCCGCTTCTTGGCCTGTCCGTGCGGGTGATATTCAACAAGACCAGTGCCGAATAAAGCTCTTGCATAGCAACCTCCATCTTTTGAGGGCTTCAGCATGAGCGATCTTTTTTGATTTATATGCAGCCAAGAATGCCCTATGTTTTTCACTTATGAAAAACCTCGGTTGGGATGCATTTCAGATTTTCCTGGATGTCGCTAGAAGCGGCGGCCTGACCGGCGCTGCCGCTGCGACCGGTTTTAGCGCGGCCACCATCGGGCGGCGAATGCTGGAGCTTGAGCAATCCCTTGGCAAATCTCTCTTCATCCGAAGCCAGGCCGGCTATGTGCTGACATCAGATGGCCGAGCGCTGCTTGACGAGTTGCAGGCAATGGAAGATGCGGCGCGCAATATCGATGGCTGGCGAAAGTCCGCTGCTGCCTCGTCACTTGTTCGCATTGCCGCCGGAACGTGGAACGCCCGTCTCCTGACCACCAATTTTTCCGCAATCTGCACTGAGCGCGATGACTTCCGCGTCGATCTCTTCGTGGCAGAACAACGTGCAAGCCTCTCACATCGTGAGAACGATATCGGCATCCGGGCTTTTGAGCCGGAAGAACGGAACCTTGCCGCCATCAAGAGCGGCGACGTTGCTTATGCGGCGTATCGGTTGCGCAATGCCGCAGCTTCTATTACCGATCGCTGGCTGGCCGTTTCTGGTGAGAGCGCGATTTCCGCTTATCTGCGATGGCCGCACGAAAACAAGGCAGGAAACATCGTAGTCTCGGTCAATCGCCCGACTGCTTTGCTGGATTTGGTATTGGCTGGTGCTGGCGTTGCCGTCTTGCCCTGCTTCATCGGCGATGCGGAAGCGCGACTGGTGCGAGAGGGCGAGGTGATCGAGGAGCTACGCCATAAGCAATGGATCGTCATGAACAATGAAGATCGCCACCGTCGCGATATCAGAACGGTGGCGGACCGCATGGTGAAATTGATCAAGGGTCATTCCGATCTTTTTGCCGGACGGCATAACCGCCCGGCTTGAGATCGAGGGTCACGCTGCCGCCTTGCCCTGTGCGACGATGACGGGGATCATGAGGTCGCCCCAGTTTCCATCGCCGCCGTGGTGGCGGGCGGAGCGGACGAGCTCGACCGAAACACCGGCCTCGACCGCATTCATGACGGCTTGGTTGAGGCGGTGCAGATCATTGGCGAGCACGCGGATGGCGCTTTGCTGCTCCTGGCTCATGGACGAGGATTGCTCCTCGGTACGTTCTCTAACTCTGGAAATCGAAGCCATTGTCTTTTCCTCCGTTCAATGGGCTTGATGCCTGTGTGTTGCTTGTCGCAAGTGCTTATCTCAAGTCGTCATTCAGCAGCCGGGCGGAACTGGTCGTGTTCGGTCGATTCCTTCATCGCCGTTGTGGATGACGTGCCGCCGGAGATGGCGACCGAGACCGCATCGAAATAGCCGGTGCCGACTTCGCGCTGGTGCTTGGTGGCGGTGTAGCCGTTGATTTCGGCGGCGAATTCCGCTTCCTGTAGCTCCGAATAGGCTGCCATCTGCCGGTCCTTGTAGCCGCGTGCCAGTTCGAACATGCCGTAGTTGAGTTGGTGGAACCCGGCAAGGGTAATGAACTGGAACTTGTAGCCCATGGCACCCAGCTCGCGCTGGAACTTGGCAATCGTCGCATCATCAAGATGTTTTTTCCAGTTGAAGGACGGAGAGCAATTGTAAGCCAGCTTCTTGCCCGGATGCACCTTGTGCACGCCTTCCGCAAAGCGCTTTGCCTGCTCCAGATCCGGCTTTGATGTTTCGCACCAGATGAGATCGCAATAGGGCGCATAGGCATTGGCGCGGGCGATGCAGGGCTCCAGCCCGTGTCTGACCTGATAGAAGCCCTCCACCGTTCGCCCGGCATCATAATCCACGAAGGGCTGATCTCGCTCATCGATATCGGAGGTCAAAAGCTTGGCAGCTTCCGCATCCGTGCGGGCAATGACCAGCGTTGGCGTTCCCATGACGTCGGCAGCCAGACGCGCTGCCGTCAGGTTGCGGATATGTGCCGCTGTCGGGATCAGAACCTTGCCGCCCAGATGGCCGCATTTCTTCTCTGATGCCAGTTGGTCTTCGTAATGTACGCCTGCAGCACCCGCCTCGATGAAAGCCTTCATGATCTCAAAGGCGTTGAGGGGCCCGCCAAACCCGGCTTCCGCATCGGCAACGATGGGCGCAAACCATGTGTCGACGGACAGGCCCTTGCCCTCTGCCGTTTCGATCTGGTCTGCGCGCTGCAACGTCTTGTTGATGCGCTTTGCCAGTTCAGGTGCCGCATTGGCCGGATAGAGCGACTGGTCCGGATACATTGATGATGCCGTGTTGGCATCTGCCGCAACCTGCCAGCCGGACAGGTAGATCGCCTTCAGCCCCGCGCGAACCATCTGCATGGCCTGATTGCCGGAGAGCGCACCAAGTGCATTGATGTAGCTTTCCTCATTGATGAGCTTCCACAGCCGGTTCGCGCCCATTTCGGCGAGAGAATGCTGGATGGTGACGGAGCCACGCAGGCGCTCCACGTCTGCGGCTGTGTAGGTGCGTTCGATACCATCGAAACGACCGTGAGGCGCGCTCGGAACCAGTTTGTAAAAATCAGTCATGTCTCTCTCCCGTGTCAAAACCGTCAGAAAAGCCACACATCCTTACTCCGATGAGATGCGTGATCCGATGTGACTGAATTTACAGTTTCGTGAATTTCTACGCCAGATAAAAAGGAAAATCAGTGACTTGAAAGAGGTCATGCTGTATCGTCTTTGACAGGGTGGTGTTGTAAAACTGTAAAATTTGTAAAATCGCCCAAGCGATGTTTACTGTGCGGATTTGTAAAGGGAGGAGATTTTGGTGGAGGCCAAGATTTTTGCAGGGCCGCGTGTTCGGCGCGTGCGCAACGGCTTGGGTCTGACGCAGACGGCCATGGCCGAGGCGCTGTCGATCTCGCCGTCTTATCTCAATCTCATAGAGCGCAACCAGCGACCGCTGACCGTGCAACTGCTGTTGAAGCTCAGTTCCGTCTACAAGGTCGATCTGGATGACCTGCAGGGCGAGAGCGGCGGCATCGCCAGCCAGTTGCGGGAGGTCTTTGCCGATCCGTTACTTGCGGGGGAGGTGCCTTCGGGGCAGGAGTTGGTCGAGGTGGCAGAAGCAGCTCCGAACGCCGCGAGCGGTATCACCAAGCTCTACCGGGCCTATCGCGAACAGGCGCAGCGTCTGAGCGACCTTTCCGATCTTCTGGCGCGTGAGGGCCATCAAACAACGCTGTCGGCCACACGTCTGCCGATTGATGAAGTCAGAGAGCTGTTCGAGCGGCGCTCGGCGCATTTTGCCCAGCTGGATGCGGCGGCGGAGGCTTTTCATGCGGCTCTTTCTCCCGGTGACGATCTGGCCTCCGCCTTGAAGTCATGGCTTCAAAAGCACCACGGCATCGTCGTACGCTCCATTCCTGTTCATGCCATGCCCAATCTGCGCCGACGTTACGACAGGCATTCGATGCGGCTATTCCTGTCCGAGCGCCTGTCGCCTCAGGACCAGTTGCGCGAAATGGCGATGGAGGCCTGCCTTTTGGCGTTGACGCAGGAGATCGGCGCGGAATTGCAGGATTTGTCGCTGTCGGGCGAGGAAGCCAAACGCATCGCCCGGTTCGAGCTTGCCCGCTATGCCGCCCACGCGCTGATGATGCCCTACAGCGCCTTTCTTTCAGCGGCGCAGCGTGCGCGTTACGATATCGACATTCTGCGCGGGCGCTTTAACGTGTCGTTTGAGCAGGTCGCCAATCGCCTCGTCACTTTGGCGCGTCCGGGCGCTTCAGGCACTCCGTTTTTCCTGATGGAGATCGACAGCGCCGGCAACCGTTTCCGCAAGGCGGGCGCGCAGGGCTTTCCGCAGGCGCGGTTCGGCGGGCTCTGCGTCAAGCTCAATGTTCACGCGGCTTTCTCCCAGCCGGGGCAGGTGCTGGCCGAACAGGTGGAGATGCCTGACGGAGCCGCCTATCTCACGGTTGCGCGATCGTTGGATGGACCGCAGGCGGGTTTTGGAGAGCGCATTCGTCGCACTGCTGTCATGTTGGCCTGCGAAGCAGCGCTTGCGAAAGAAACGGTCTATGGCGACGTCATCGGCATCAAGGCGGGCAGCATCGCCATCGGACCGTCCTGTCGGCTATGCGAGCGGCAGGGTTGTCTTTCGCGGGCGGAGGCGCCGTTGACGCGGCCGCTGGGGCTGGATGAAATGGTGACGGGCCTGAGTGTTTTCGATTTTCAGTAGCGCCAAACAACACAATTGTTTGAAATTGCCGCGCTGCACATTTCCCGCTTGCCGAGCCAAGTTTTCCTTTCTAGTCTCTGCCAAAACAAGGGGATTGCGCGCTCTCCCACAGCGCGTTCAAACAGGAGACATCATGAAACATCGTTCGCTTCGTTTCAGCCTCGCCGTTGCTTCCGCCATTCTGGCCGCAGGCACGGCCTTTGCGCAGGAAAAGGTCGTCCACGTCTACAACTGGTCGGACTATATCGATCCTGCTCTTCTGGAAGAATTCACCAAGGAAACCGGCATCAAGGTCGTTTACGACGTCTATGATGGCAACGAGGTTCTGGAAACAAAGCTTCTGGCCGGCAATTCCGGTTATGATGTCGTCGCGCCGACTTCGCCGTTCCTGGCGCGCCAGATCAAGGCTGGCGTTTACCAGAAGCTGGACAAGTCCAAGCTGCCGAACCTCAAGAACATGTGGCCGGAGATCACAACGCGTCTGGCGCAGTACGACCCTGGCAACGAATATGCCGTCAACTATATGTGGGGCACCACCGGCATCGGTTACAACGCAGCCAAGATCAAGGCGGCGCTGGGTGACGTGAAGGTCGACAGCTGGGATATCATCTTCAAGCCTGAAAACGCTGAAAAGCTGAAATCCTGCGGTATCAACATCCTCGATGCGTCCGATGAAACCTTCGCAATTGCCATGAACTATATCGGCAAGAACCCCGACAGCAAGGAAACGGCGGATCTGGAAGCGGGCGGCGATGTATACAAGGCGATCCGCCCTTCGGTCAAAACCTTCAACTCCTCGGCCTATATCGATGAACTCGCCAATGGCGACAGCTGCATCACCATCGGCTGGTCCGGCGATATTCTTCAGGCCAAGACCCGCGCTGAAGAAGCGAAAAATGGCGTTGAAGTGAACTATGTCATCCCCAAGGAAGGCACCTATATCTGGATGGATTCCTTTGCCATTCCGGCAGATGCCAAGAACGTCGATGCAGCCCATGCCTTCATCAACTTCATGATGAAGCCTGAGGTGGCCGCCAAGGCTTCGGACTACGTTCAATATGCCAATGGCAACCTCGCATCCCAGTCGTTGATGGACGAGGCTGTTTCCAAGAACCCCGGGGTTTACCCGGATGCAGAGACGATGAAGAAGCTCTTCACCATCTCGCCATACGGGCCGAAGGAACAGCGCGTGTTGAACCGCGTATGGACCCAGATAAAAACCGGCAGCTGACCGGGTTTTTAAAAGGGGCGGGTGGAAACTCCTGCCCCTTTCTCGTTCAGCCTTTACAAAAAACAAATGGGACAGTTCATGGCGAAATCTCTTGGCCCGGTTAAACGCAAATTCTCTCCCTGGACCGATCCGGCATCGGTACCCTTCATCCGCTTCGAGAATGTGACCAAGAGATTCGGTGACTTTGTTGCAGTCGACAATCTGACGCTCGATATCTACGAGCGCGAATTCTTCTCCCTGCTTGGGCCATCCGGCTGCGGCAAGACAACATTGATGCGGATGCTGGCAGGTTTCGAGGAGCCGACACAGGGCCGTATCCTGCTGCAGGGCAAGGACATTTCCGGGGTGCCGCCCTACAAGCGGCCAACCAACATGATGTTCCAGTCCTATGCGCTGTTTCCCCACATGACGGTGGAAAAAAACATCGCGTTTGGTCTGGAGCAGGACAATATATCCAAGGCCGACATCAGGACACGCGTTGAAGAGATGCTGCGTCTGGTCAAGCTGACCGAGTTTGCCAAGCGCAAGCCAAGCCAGTTATCCGGCGGTCAGCGCCAGCGTGTCGCTCTCGCCCGTTCGCTTGCAAAGCGACCGAAAGTGTTGCTGCTGGATGAGCCGCTGGGCGCGCTGGACAAGAAACTGCGCGAAGAAACGCAGTTCGAGTTGATGGATCTTCAGCAGACGCTGGGGCTGACCTTCCTGATCGTTACGCATGACCAGGAAGAGGCGATGACCGTCTCTGACCGCATCGCGGTCATGGACAAGGGGATCATCGTTCAGGTGGCAACGCCTGCCGAAATCTATGAAGCACCCAACAGCCGCTACGTGGCCGACTTCATCGGCGACATCAACATTTTCGAGGCTGAGATCAGGGAAAAGGCTGCTAGCGCGGGCAAGCCGGAAACGGTTATGCTGGATTGCGAAGGGCTGCCTGTGGCGGTGGAGCAGGACTGTGCCGCCGCTGTCGGCAGCAAGGTTGCCTTTGCCATCCGGCCGGAAAAGGTTCGCATCTCGCTCGATCCGCCCGCGGAACAATCCATCAATGTCGGCCATGGCGAGGTTTGGGACATCGGCTATCTCGGTGACTTCTCGGTTTTCATCGTCAAGCTCGATGATGGGCGCGTGATGCGGGCCGCGCAGGCCAATGTCTCCCGGCTTGTCGACCGCCCGATAACATTTGGCGATATGGTCTGGTTAAGCTGGAAAGCCGATTCCGGTCTGGTTCTCACACGCTGAGGGAGGGTAGTCATGGCGATCTCGTCACCTGAAAACCGGCAAAGCCCCATGCGCTGGCTGGTTGTTGCCGTCCCCTATCTCTGGCTGGCGCTGTTTTTTGCAGCACCCTTCTTTATCATCGTGAAAATTTCGCTCTCCGATACCGCCATAGCGATGCCGCCTTACGTGCCGGTGTTCGAAGGTTTCAGCCGTATTGGCGAGTTTTTCTCGCAGCTGGATTTCGAAAACTATATTTTCCTGACCGAAGACCCTCTCTATATCGAGGCCTATCTCTCGTCGTTGCGCATCGCGACCATCTCCACCCTCTTGTTACTCCTGGTCGGCTATCCCATGGCGCTTGCCATGGCGCGCGCACCTGCCACCATCCGCCCAACGCTCGTCATGCTGGTGATTTTGCCGTTCTGGACGTCGTTTCTCATTCGCGTCTATGCCTGGATCGGCATCCTCAAGCCGGAAGGCCTTCTGACGGTCCTGTTCCAGACGATCGGCATTCTCGGGCCTGACCAGCAGGTCAATATTTTCCGTACCGATACATCCGTCTTCATCGGCATTGTTTATTCCTACCTGCCATTCATGGTGCTGCCGCTCTATGCGGCCTTGGAAAAGCTGGATGCAACCTTGCTGGAGGCTGCAGCCGATCTGGGCTGCCCGCCGTGGAAGGCCTTCTGGAAAATCACCTTCCCATTGTCCTTGCCCGGCGTCATTGCGGGATCTATGATCTGCTTCATTCCCATTACCGGCGAATTCGTCATTCCGGACCTTCTCGGTGGCGCGGAAACGCTGATGATCGGCAAGACACTCTGGACGGAGTTCTTCGGCAACAGAGACTGGCCGCTCGCATCGGCCGTTGCAGTGCTCCTGCTGCTCGTTCTCGTCGTGCCCATTGCCATCTTCCAGAACCAGCAGAAGAAGGTGGTATAAGCCATGAAGCGCGGTAAATTCGACACCACCATCCTCACCCTCTGCTTTGCCTTTCTCTACATCCCGATCCTCATTCTGATAATCTATTCCTTCAATGCCTCGAAGCTCGTCACCGTCTGGGGCGGGTTTTCGCTGCAATGGTATAAATCCATGTGGTCCAATGAGGGCTTGATGGATGCGGCCTGGATTACCGTTCGCGTTGCATTGCTGAGCGCGACCATCGGCACGATCCTTGGAACGCTGGCGGCCCTGTCGCTCACACGCTTTGCACGGTTTCCCGGGCGAATGCTGTTTTCTGGCATGATCTATGCGCCACTCGTCATGCCGGAGGTCATCACCGGTCTCTCGCTGCTTTTGCTGTTCGTGTCGATTGGTGTCGACCGCGGCTTCTGGACGGTTGTCATTGCTCACACCACCTTCACCATGTGCTACGTCGCCATAGTCGTCCAATCCCGTCTGCTGACCTTCGACAGCAGTCTGGAAGAAGCCGCGCTGGACCTCGGTTGCCCACCGGTAAAGACATTTTTCCGCATAACACTGCCGCTTATCCTGCCCGGCGTGGTTGCGGGCTGGATGCTGGCCTTTTCGCTGTCGCTGGACGACCTCGTCATCGCCAGCTTTACCACTGGCCCCGGTGCGACGACGCTGCCTATCAAAATCTATTCGCAGGTGAGACTTGGTGTAACGCCTGAGATCAATGCGATCTGCACCATCTTGATCGCGCTGGTGACGGTCGGCGTCATCTGCGCGTCCATAGCGTCGAAACGAAGCGAGTTGCAGAAACTGCGCGATGAACACGCGGCGGCAAAGGGCTGAACCGTGCGGCACCGTGCCTGGATCGGGGAGCGCCTCGTGCTTTCCCAACGGTTCAAACTTGGCGGGCAATTTTTTGCCCTTAAATGGTGTAGTGGCTTGTTAACGCGTTGTTAATTTACACAGGTCAAATGTAGAGGCAACGCGGGTGCACTCAATGAGAGGGTTGCCGGGCCGGTGGCCAAAAAACATGATGTTATTTATTCCTGACTCTCGTTAAAAGCACAAATTTCAAGGCAGCTTCGGCTGCCTTTTCTTTTGCACCCAATGCTGGCCCTCAAGTCTCAGCGTCAGTCCGTCAGACCGCAGAGTTGCCCGGAACGCGGGTCACTTCCCTTCCAGAGATCTGGAAACCAGGATAACCGGTATAAGTCCTGCTACGATGATAATCAGGGCCGGTAGAGCGGCGTCCTGAACGCGCGATCGGGACGCATCCTCGTAGACAAGCGTTGCCAGCGTGTTGAAATTGAATGGTCGCAACAAGATGGTTGCCGGAAGCTCTTTCAATGACTCGATGAAGACAAGCAGAGCTGCGGTAAGTGCTGCTGGCCGAATGTTGGGCAACAGGACGGCCATCAATGTCTGGAGGCGGTTGCGGCCAAGTGTTCGCGCCGCCATGTCGAGATGCGGCGAAAGCTTCTGGAAACCTGCGTCGATATTGCCTTCGGCCAGCGTCATGAACCTCACGCCATGCGCGTAAATGATCGCAAAGGCCGTTCCAGATAAAAGAAGTCCGGTGGAGTAATGCAGGTGGAGGCGCAGGAAGCCATCCAGCGCATTGTCGAAACCCGCAAGCGGCAACAAGACGCCGATTGCAAGAACGGTGCCGGGTATGCCGTAGCCGAGAGAGCCAATGCGGCTTGCTGCGCGGGCGAGGGGTGATGCGTTGACACGCTGGGCATAGGCGAACAGAAATCCGCAGACGAGCGTGACCAAAGCGACCGAGGCTGAAATCTCCAGGCTGTGCGCAAGCGCCCTGGCGAATTTCGGGTTGGACAGGGCCTCCAGCCGCCTTGCGGCGTAGCTGCCCAGCACGAGCACCGGTACGGCAAAGCCACAAAGCACGGGCAGTGCACAAAACGCTGTCGCCAGCCATCTGCGACCCGCACTCAGGGGCTTAAGCCCGGCCATCCGGCTCATTGATGTCGATCTGGTCCCGGCGTATCTCTGGCGACCGCGCGCCATGCGCTCGATGGCGATAAGGCCAGCCACCACGATGATGAGCATGGACGCGATCTGTGTTGCTCCGGCAAGGTTCCCGCGATTGAGCCAGGTCTCGTATATGGCGAATGTCAGCGTGCGCACGCCGAGATACTCCACGGCACCAATGTCGTTCAGCGTTTCCATCATCACCAGCGCCAGCCCAATGATGATCGCGGGGCGCGCCATGGGCAGTTGCACCGACACGAATATGCGCCAGGGCGACGCTCCCAACATTCTGGCGGCTTCTGCGGCCTGACGCCCCTGCAGACCAAAGGCTGCCCGCAGCGAAAGATAGACATAGGGATAGAGAACGCTGCTCAGCACAAGCACCGCGCCCGGCAGGGACCGAATATCCGGAAACCAGTAATCGCGAATGCTGCTGTAGCCAAAAAGCGACCGGATCATCGTCTGCACCGGGCCCGCAAAGTCGAGAAACTCGCCGAAGGCATAGGCTGCAAGATAGGATGGGATGGCAAGCGGCAGAACCAGTGCAAAAGAAAGGAAGCGGCGCAGCGGAAACTGAAATGTCGACACCAGCCATGCCGAGACGATGCCGAAGAAAGCGGTCGCAAGTCCGGTCATCGCCATCAGCGCCAGCGTTTGCCAACCAGCCCGAGGCAGAACATTGACCAACAGGTGCCGCCAACCATCCGTGCCGCCGGTCAATGCCAGATAGAAGATGGTCAGCAACGGCATGGCCACAGCCGCTGCAAGCAGGAGGGTCCAGAGAGAAAGCCAGGCGACCCGGCCACGTCCGGAGGCGGCAGCGATATGAGGACTGTGGGTCGGCAGCAATGCTCTTATCCTTGCGTCATCGGCGCAAGCCGATGCTTCGACAGAGACGCAAGCCGGGGACGACTTGCGTCCCCATTGCTAATCCCGGAAGGCCTCAGTTCGCAAGGACGCGCTGGGACGGAAAGCTGATTTCCACCAGAGTTCCCTGGTTTGGCGCGGATGTGATGGAAAAATTGGCCCTGTTTGCGTCGACCATTGCCTTTGTCAAAGGCAAGCCCAACCCTGTTCCATCGCCACGCACACGGTTGCTCGACGACGAGACCTGCCGGAACGGCTTCATCGCCTGCTCGAGCTCGGAGCGGGTCATGCCGATACCGGTATCGCGAATGCGCAGCACGACGCTTCCATTGGCTTCATACGCCGTTGAAACGACGATCTGACCGCCGGATGGCGTAAACTTGATGGCGTTGGACAGTATGTTGAGCATGATCTGCTTGATCGAACGAAGATCGGCAACAATCTGCGGCACCGCCTGCGACAACGCGGTGCGGATGATGACGCGCTGGTTGTTGGCCTGCGGCTGCACGATAGAGACAGCTTCGGCAATCGTGTCGTTCAGAGCAACTGCCTTGAAATCCACATCCATCTGTCCCGCTTCGATCTTGGAAATATCCAGGAGATCGTTGACGATATCCAACACATGACGGCCTGAGCGGACGATGTCGTTGGAATATTCGATGTAGCGTGGATGACCGACGGGACCGAAACGCTCCGTCGCCATCATATCGGCAAAACCGATGATCGCGTTCAGTGGTGTGCGGATCTCATGGCTTACGCGTGCCAGGAAATCGGTCTTGTGGGCATTGGCGGTTTCCGCGACGCGCTTTGCATTGCGAAGCTCTTCCTCGGTCCGCTTCCACTGGGTGATATCGCGGATGACCGCGCAATAGCCGTTGGAGGATTTCAACCGCCCAATTGTCATGAACAGCGGCAGGAAGCCGCCGGATGCCTCGCGCCCTATGACTTCGCGACCGTCGTTCAGCACGCTCGCCACGCCATTGTTGGCAAGACCGGAGAGATAATCCAGCACCGCGCGCTGGCTCTCATGGGCAAACAGCGTCACGAATGGCTTGGACGAAATTTCCGCATTGTCATAGTTGAACAATGCGCTCGCAGAGCGGTTAAGCGACCGAATAGTGCCATCTTCGCCCAAGAGAACAACGCCGTCTGTGGCCGTTTCGAGGATGGAATGAAGCTCCTCGATCTGACCGCGCAGGCTGCCAAGTTCTGCTTCTTCGCTTTCGTCGGCGTTCTCAGGGATAGCGTCTTCTGCCCGCAGCGAAATGCCGTTCTTTTCCTCGGTGGGAATAAGTGAGAGCATCAGAGCCGCTGCATCCTCCCAGCGGACGGATTGCAGCCGCGCCCTTACCGGAATGAGATCATTCTCCGCGCTCACCGCGATCATGCCGCCAGAGCGTTCCGAAACGGCGTCCAGTTCGTCACGCTGCAGCAATGCATCGAGCCCGCCGACCTCATCCAGCTCGGCAATGCTGCCATAACCGGTCAGACGCAGAAACTCGGGGTTGGCATGAATGAGCCTGTCGCCACTGTGAATCAGAAGCGCGATCGGCATCTGATCGACGGCATCCGCTGTCAGCGACATCGGGCCGCGTGGACCGCTTAACTCATCGGAAGCTTTGACACTCTCTGAGGTGCGATCTGTCTCTACACGCGCCGCCGTTTGCGGAACCACGAAACTCACCGGCGCATCGCCACGCGTATAATCGGCGAAATCATCCGGCTCTTCCGTAGCAAGCTCGTCCGTTTCCGGGGAGGCATCGGCAACAGGGGCTTCCTCCAGCGGCAGGGCCGCCTGCTGGATCTCATGCGTCTGTTCGTTCTCGATGATCGGCTGCGCTGCCTCGGAAATCAGCGGCGCGACGACCTCGGGGGTGTCCTGGGTGCCAGCATCATTGTCGGCAACGGGCTTCAACGTCCGCGCAATCTCGTTGAACGCGGCCTGTTCGCTCGCGCTCAGTTCATCACGCAGCCTGCTGCGTCTGTTCTCGAACTGAATGACCTTGTCCGAATAACGCCGGCTGGGCGTTTCGGTCAGTTGCAGCACGGGCACTTCCGTTTCCGGCGGCAAATAGGATGCTGGTGCTTCCAAGGTGCCGGGCTGAGAGGCTTCATCCTCGCTGACGTCGGGCGCCAGCACATCCTCGTCATCGCCGGGGAGGGTGAACAATGTTGTTTCATCTGCCGCAACGTCGCTGTCCGCGGCTTCCTGTGCTTCTTCAGGTTCAGGTGCGGCTGTGCCGCTCGCCAGGGTCAGCCCGACAGCATTCGGGTCTTCCACCGCATCCGTCAGCCGCACGATGCCAAAGCCGCGAAAACCATCGAATTCCCGTGAGCGCGTATATGTTGGCAGCGCCGCCAGATCGATCGGAACTGTCAGCGACGTGCCTTCGACCGGCCAGTGGATGGTCTTGCCGGACCATGTGTCGCGACGGTTCAAAAGCTCGGTGATCTTGCCATCCGGATCGAGATTGAAGAGCGCCGCAAGATCGGCGAAGCTCATCCCCTCGACATTGGCGGCCTTTGGCCCGACCGCATCGGCAAACTCATGTGATATGGAGCTGAAGCGTCCGGCAGCGTCGATCTTCCAAACGAAGCGTGATGCGCGACGGTTCGGGTCGAAAACGAATGGTTTTTGCTCATCCGCCGTCTGCTCTCCGTTTTCAGCGGATGGCGACGCTTCTGGCGTTGTTTCCTGCTGCGCTGCTTTCTGCTGCTCTGGCTGAACCTCGTCGATCTCGGGTTCTGCCGTCTCGACGACGTCGTCAACAGCGATTGCTTCGAGGTCGTCCTCGATCAAGCTGTCGTCCAGCTTTTCATCCTCAGCTGCAACAGGCAGGACGTCCTGGGCCTCTTCAACCGTTTCGGCATCAGCGTCGTCGGGCTCCGAAACCTCTTCGATATCAGCGACCGCATCGAGAACCTCATCAAAGGCTATCGGCGGCGTTGGTTGCGCATCCTCGACGGGTAGGGCAGCCGACAGTGCTGGCAAGGTTTGGGGCGCCGCCGTCTCAACCTTCGGCGTTACAAATTCGCTGGAGGGATCGAGCGTCCCCAGAACGGTCTCGACCACGAAGATCAGGTTCAATTCCGGGTCGGAAGAGAGCTGGCCCGCCGCCGCAGGCAGGTAGCCCTTGCCCGCAGGAACCGGACGCTTGACGACTTTGCCGGCCTGTCTGGCCGCCATGGAAAGGAGGGTCCGCATGGTGATCGGCGTTATTCCAAGCGTCGCAAAACCGTGGGATGCAGCCACAATCTTCGAATCGCCGTCCAGCACTGCCATGTGAATATCAGGGTCATCGAACCCTTCCAGCATTCGACGCGCACGTTCATCGATGCCGGGCACGGACTGGTCAACGGGTGCGCTGAAGAGAACGGCCGGCTGCCCCGGCTCCGCTTCGATGATCTCAGCCGTTGCAACAATGGAGATGCTTTTGAAGCCGGAATGGATGCGGATGGAAAATTGCCGGCATTCACCTGTCGTCGTCAGCCGCGATGCGGTTGCAGCGAATTGCCTGAATGTAACGTCCTGCTGCCGTGGGCCATGTTCAAGGAAATCGTAAATCATAGGCGTGCCGAACAGGGCAGCACCTCTGCCGTTTGCCCAGAGCGGGTTCTTCAGATCCATCGAAAAAAGCGCCATGGCTTCGCCGCGCCCGAAACGGTCGCGTACACGCTCATGAACGGCAATGTCGATAAATGGATATTGAACGGCGGGCATGTTGGAACCTATTCTGGCACGAACCGACCTGCGCAACGGCACGACCTCCTCATGAGGCAGCATACAGCCTGCATCGGCTCGATGTTAACAGAATCTTAAATAACTTCACAGCGCGTTTCGGTCCATCTTCTCCTTAAGGAATTGGCAATTACAGTTAATTCCCTGGGCGCAGAATGAGCCTTGTGTCTCAAAGCGAATGTGCTGGCAGGGAAGATGTTTTGCAATTGGCAAAGCCCCATGGATCTCATCAATCCAACGCTTTTTGCACGGTTAGGATCCATGCCTGTGAAACATGCTTGCTTTCCCAAGCTTTTTTCGCAAAAATTGTCTAAGGACTTGCAAAACGGAAAAAGTCCCCGTATGTGAGCCCCCGTGACGACGCTGCGGCGTTTCATATGCGGTTGTAGCTCAGTTGGTTAGAGCGCAGGTTTGTGGCACCTGAGGTCGGAGGTTCGAGACCCCCCAACCGTACCATCTCCCCACATCGGTTTTAGATTTGTCGTGATGACCGGTCGTTGTCCGCGCCCTGCGTGTGGATTCGTCATCTCGCGCCATGGATGTCCTGAGGTCGGCGACAGGCGTCTAATTCGCCTATTGAGCGGCTTTGTGCTGACATGCTTGATCTGCATTGGTCGGGGCGCCCGGGACCGGTCCTACGAGGCCCGCGCGTAGAGTCTTCGCGGAATTTCCAGCCACCGGGAAGGTGAGAATATTTATTCGCGCTAAAAGTGATAAATAATATCAAAAATCCGTCTGCGTTGCGTAAGTCGAAATCGGGCGTGCATGCCTGCCCGGTGCGCGAGATTGATATTCTCCATAAGTATCTGTTTAGCTATAAGTAATATTTAGAATAATATAATATTAATGTAATCTCCGAGTGAATTAGAATAAAAGTTATTAGATAGCTTCAAGCAAGCTTGCCTTCCTAGGGATAAGTTGGAAAATACAACCATTGGTGCATGATTCGCCCAATGGGAACCGATGGGGGAAAAGCTAGAATGATGGGAATATAGTCTAGACGGCATCACCGATACCTGGAATTGCTCGTCTTTCCTTTGTTGCGTTACGCAATTTCACGAACATTAGAACAGCGATACCCCAGCGTCTTCTCAGGCGCCGGATGCGTCGTCATGCGTGCATATAAGATCATCAAATATACGGGGGTGTATTATGATACTTGAACCAATGATTGCATTAGGAAGGCAAAGTCGTGGCCGAAAGTCTTCAAGACCAGACGCTGAACGAGGTCAGCGCGGAAATTTCCGCCGAGTGCTTCCTCAGGTTTTGATGTGTGCCTGCACCTGTTTGACTGGTGTGGCCGGCACGGTTTCCACCGGTATGGCGGCAGAGCCGGGGGCCATGAACTGGGGCCCTGGCGCACCGGCGACCTTTTTCGGCGCCTTGCCACCTGTCCCGGGCGTCTTCATGGTCAACCAGACCGGATATTTTTCGGCAAGCCGGTACAATGGCTCGGATGGAAACCGCAACCCGCTTTTCGATCTGGATCAGAAAGGTGCCGCCAGTATTACCCGAATCCTGGGCATCTGGCCTGGGGATCTCGATGGCTGGCGGTTTGCTTCGCAGGTCGTGCTGCCATTCGCCTATAACAATGTGGATTTCGAGAATATCCCGGTTTCCGGCGAGGTGGACGGGTTTGGTAACCTGGGTCTGGTCCAGACCGCAAACTACATCGTGGACAACTATCACAACATCGGCGTTTCGCTGGGATATGCTGCGCATACTTCAAGTTATAGTGCATCGCGCGGCGTGAACCTCCAGAACGGCTATTCCACGGTCGATGCAGCGGTTCACTACGACTACTTTGATCCAACCGGTTGGGATTTCGGCGTGCTCGTCGGCTATCACTACAACAACCGAAACGCTGCGACAGATTATCTTTCGGGCGATCTGTTCAGTACGGATTTCAAGGTCACCTATGCCGTCACGGATAAATTGAAGATCGGCGGATTTGGCGGTTTCCTCGTCCAGATCGAAGATGACGAAGCCGGCTCGACCAAGGTATCCGGCAAACGGTACAAGGGTTTCAATTTCGGCCCGTCCGTCAGCTATAATTTCGGTCCGGCCGAAGTTTCACTCAGCTACCAGTTCTCGATCATCGCGGAGAATTCGCCCAAGACCAATGCCGTCTGGTTGGCCGTTTCCATGCCTCTCTACGTGCCCAAGCCAAAGTCGTAAGTGGTTGAACTGCGATCTCCCCCACATGCTGCAAAGCCTGTGGGGGAGATTTTTTAGCCTATGCTGCCGCGTGCACGGCCGCTCTGTTGCTGCTCCGGCCTGAATATCCGCCAGTCGGCTCCGTCCTGAACTGGCTGAGAAGGTCAGCGAGCTTCGTGGCTTCCTGGGCAAGACCAGCACTGGCGGCATTCATTTCCTCGACCATGGCGGCACCTTGCTGCGTGGCCTGATCCATGTGATTGACCGCGGTGCTGACCTGCATCAGGCCCGACGATTGATCCTGGGCAGCCGCGGAAATGGCGTCCATGTGCTGATTGATGAATTCGACCACCTCGGCAATCGTGGTGAGGCCACGACCCGTGTCGCCCACGAGCTTCACGCCCTCATCGACAGCCGAATTGGAATTGCTGATCAGTGCCTTGATTTCTCTCGCCGCGTTCGCAGACCGCTGAGCAAGCTCTCGGACTTCCTGAGCGACGACGGCAAAGCCCTTGCCAGCCTCACCCGCGCGGGCGGCTTCGACACCTGCATTGAGCGCCAGAAGGTTGGTCTGGAAGGCGATCTCATCGATGACGCCAATGATCTGGCCGATCTGCCCGGACGCCTGCTCGATCCGCTCCATCGCCGATACCGCATTGCCCACGACTTCGCTGGAATGCGTGGCGTTGCCGCGCGCATCCCGCACGAGGTCTCGTGCTTCATTGGTGCGTGTCGATGTCGATTTGACGTTGGTGGTGATTTCTTCCAGCGCCGCAGCTGTTTCTTCAAGGGAAGCAGCCTGCTGTTCCGTTCTGCGCGCCAGATTGTCGGCGGCATGGGAAATCTCGCCGCTTCCTGCCTTGACGGCGCTGGCCGACTGGCCCACGGCCACCAGCACGCCGCGAAGCTGGCTGACAGAGGTGTTGAAGTCATGACGCAGGGCTTCGAATTGCGGTGCGAATTCCTCATGGATTTCGCAATTCATGTCGCCGCCTGCCAGTCGCTGTAGGCCGTGTGCAAGAGCTCCGGTGGCCTTGTTGAGACGCGCTTCCGCTTCCGCCTCGGCGCGACGCTGCAACTCTGCACGTTCCGCCTCGTTGCGTTTGCGCGCGTCTTCCGCTTCCGCCTCCAGCTGATGGTTTCGTATGGCGCTCTGGCGGAACACTTCGACACTGCGTGCGATGCTGCCGAACTGATCTCCACGTGTCGAGAAGGGAATCGGAGCCTCGGTCTTTCCTTCGGCCAGTTCCACCATGCGCATTTCAATCACCCGGATGATGCCAGAAACGTTGCGCATGACGACGACACACAGGATTACCACCAGAATGGTGACGACCAGTGCGATGACGCTACCTTTGATGAAGTCGTTGTAAAGCGCAGTCTGGCGGGCTTGCGCTGCGGCGTTCAGGGCAATACCCGTCTTGACGATGGCTTGGGCCTTGACGCCCACGCCGACATTCACGGCCTCTCCCAGCTGCGGCAAGGTCAGCGTCGCCGGTCCCTTGGGTGCGTTGGTGGCCATGGCGTTGGCTATGGCTTCCAAACTCTTGCCCTGTTCGCTTTTATCAAAATCATCCAGCGCCTTGATGATGTCGGCCGGCAAAAATGCGCGCATGGTCACGCCGTAGATTTGCTTGACCTCGCGCGCATGGGCGACGTAGCCCATGAAGGTCTTGGCGAAATCCTCGTCGGTCAGATATTTGGTGGCCAGATAGCCCTCAAGCAGGCTTGCATCGTTGATTTGCATGAGAGCATGGAAGCCCTCAATGAAGCGCGCAAGATCGAGATCGCCGATGGTAGCGCCGGATCGCGCAATCAGCGAGATGCCGTTTGCTACCACGGGGTAGAGCGTGGCCAGTTCTTCCGCCTCCGAAAGACCCTGCTTCCTGTCTCTTCTTGCCCTGGACTCATCCAGCCGCGACTTGCTTTCGAAGAGGAACTTTGCGGTGGCTTCAATCTGCTGATCCGAATTGCCCAGAGCCTTCCAGCTTTCATAGAGCTGCCGCAAGTTGACAAACGCGTTGTCGGTTTCCTTGCGTCTTGCCGCTACCTGGTCCGGAGGGGCCAGTCCTTCGCCGGGGACGAGCAGCGCAATATCGGCTCCGACATTGGCGAGCCTTTGCACCGCCAGCTGATTTTCAAGGGCGATATATCTGTTGTAGCTCGTCCAGACAGAGGAAATGCTCAAGAACAGAAAGGCGGCTAAGGGTGCAAATGCAATTAAATATAAAAGGCTACGAAGGCTGAGGTTTTTCACGTTTCTCTCCAGTGCGATGCCTGGGAGGCAAGCCTCCCCGTCAATTGCTGAAAGGATTTCGTTTCAACGCGCAATCAGGTTCAGGCGGGCCATTTCGATTGGCCGAGCCGTAGTTCCAATGCTGTGCAAAGCCAGTCGTGATTTCTCAAAACCGCCCTGTCGCCCCTGTTCCCTACTGCCCGGCTTCCCGCCCCAAAATCGACACTGAAAATCTCATGCCAAGCGAAAGATGGTAGACCAGCCTTCGCCACAACATGCGAGTAAATAAAATCCCCGTCAACTCAGAGTGTAATCTAATTCAAGTTAAAGAAAATATAATGTGTCCTAAAGTTGCTTTTTCTTTTTTATCAGAGAATGTCCTCGAATTAGCAAAACGCAAAATTTCCTCATGTCCGCAGTAGCATTGGCGTTTTCAAAGTATTTATGCCGACAAATTGTTGCTTATCTGTTATTTTTTTGGATCTGCGAGCGGATAGTATTAAAAAGAAAACCGCCAGGCGGTTGGCCTGGCGGTTGTATATTTATAAAAACTTAAATTCATTTCTCTTCGGGCTCCTGGATATCTCTGCCGATTGACCGGAGATAGCTTGCAATCTCTCCCAGAAGATGCCGCCTGGAGCCGAAGTCTCGCAGGATATTCCTGACGTTCTGTGCCGATGCCCTGTCGGCAGGTTCGCCAATGTAATATCCGTCACCGGCCGCCCGCATATCGCACCCGGCGGCCAGCAGCGCTTCCACAAGTTCAATGGCGCGTGTCGTCGGCTGCCGCATTCTCAAGATCTCCGGAAAGGTCGCTTCCGCAGAAGAGCGCTGACAGATCCAAAAAGCAGGTCATTCCGGTATTTTGGGCGATCATACCTCGGGTGAAGCGGGCGTCGAAACCTACCGCCAGAGGCGGAACGGGCTGCACCCGCTTTTCTTCTATCGTCAGGATATCGGAGACCCGATCCACGACGAGACCGATGATGACGTTATCGACATCTGCTACCACGATCGCGCATCTCTCGTTACCGCGGTTGGAGCCCATCCCCAGCTTACCGGCGAGGTCGATGATGGGGATGACGGTTCCGCGCAGGTTCATCACGCCGAGTACATTTTCGGGAGCGTGAGGAATGGGAGTGCAAGGCGCCCATCCTCTGATCTCACGCACCATGGTGGTCTTGACGCAGAATTCCTGCTCATGAAGATGGAAGGCAATGATGTCGACAGATGGAGCCGATCCGAAGTCTGTTGGAGAGTGCATCAGAATTCCTCCCATTCATTGGTGGCCAGATTGCCGGAAACGGCGCGAGCCAGGTTTTTGCGAATTTGTCTTGCAGGGGATTGTGAAGGCTCTACCGCGCGCAATTGCTTGCGGGCACTGGCACCACCATCGCTGCCGACGTTGAACTGCGAGATCAGCTTGAACAGCAGCTCAGCTTCATTTGCGAGACTATGCGAAGCAGCATTGGATTCCTCGACCATTGCGGCGTTCTGCTGGGTGCCCTGATCCATCGTATTGACGGCGGTGTTGATCTCGCGAAGACCGATGGCCTGCTCGCGCGCACCTTCCACGATGGCCAGAACATTCGTGTCGATTTCCTGTACCTGCGTGGAAATCCGCTGAAGCGCGCTGCCGGTCTCCGCCACCAGTTCGACGCCGGTTTTAACCTGATCCGTCGACTGGTTGATCAGTGCCTTGATTTCCTTTGCCGCTGTGGCGGAACGCTGGGCGAGCTCGCGGACTTCCTGTGCAACGACCGCAAAGCCCTTGCCGGCTTCTCCGGCGCGTGCCGCTTCCACGCCCGCATTCAGGGCCAGAAGATTGGTCTGGAAGGCAATGTCATCGATGACGCCAATGATATTGGCAATTTCCTTGGAGGATTTGTCGATTGCCCCCATGGCTTCGATGGCACGACCGACGACGACTGCGGATCTCTCGGCATTTGTACGCGCATCCGCAACCAGCTTGCCAGCTTCCTCTGCCCTGCGACTCGAGCCTGCAACGGTCTGGGTGATCTCATCCAGAGCGGCTGCTGTCTCTTCGACCGAGGCAGCCTGTTGCTCCGTACGTTTCGCAAGATCCCCGGCCGCTCCCCGGATTTCGGCGGAGCCTGCTGCGATCGCCTTGGCATTGAGACCGACGTCGCGCATGGCACCGCGCAATTTCTCAGCAGCAGAATTGAAGTCCTGTCTCAACTGGTCGAGCGATGGGATGAAGGGCTGGTCGATGACCGAACAGAGGTCTCCTTCCGCAAGGCTTTGGAGGCTGCTGCCCAGTTCGATGACGTTTTGGACCCGGCCTGTGACGTCTGTGGCGAACTTGACGACCTTGAACACCTTGCCATCAAGCCCGATGATCGGATTGTAGGAGGCCTGGATGTAGATCTTGTTGCCGTTTCGGCCAATGCGGGTAAACTCCTCCGCGATAAATTCGCCGCTTCGCAGACGTTCCCAGAAACGCACATAGTCCGGGCTTCTCGCATATTGCGGATCGCAGAACATGGCGTGATGCTTGCCCTGAATTTCGTTGAGCTGGTATCCCAGCGTCTTCAGGAAATTTTCGTTTGCGGTGATGATGTCGCCAGCGGGCGTGAATTCGATTACAGCCTGGGCACGGGACAGGGCGTCCAGCTTGCCAGCATCTTCCGCAGATTTCAGTTTCGTGGCTGTGATATCGGTGGCGAATTTGATGACCTTGTAGGTCTTGCCGCCGCGCATGACGGGGTTGTAGGAGGCTTCGATCCAGATTTCACGGCCGCCCTTGCCGATGCGCCGATATTGGCGGCGATCAAACTGTCCGGCTGCCAGCCTTTCCCAGAATGCGCGATAGTCCGGTGACGCAGCTTCCGCCGGGTCTACGAACATACGGTGATGCTGGCCGACGATTTCACTCAGGGAATAGCCGATCGCCGAGCAGAAGTTTGCGTTCGCTGTGAGGATCTTGCCCGTAGGATCGAACTCGATGATGGCTTGAGAATTGTGCATGGCCGAAAGGATACGGTCGGCGTCCGATACAAGTAGCGGTAGTTTCATTTCGTCTCCTTCGGCCCCAGACGTCTGCGAAGGCATGACTTCTCGTTCGTTGCCGTTGGTCGACAGACGTGGGGACCTTGCTGGTGCGTCATTAGACGACGGTGGATGATCGGTTGCAGTCTCCGGGCTTTTCCTGTGGCTCGCGTCCCGGTTGAAGGCGGTTGGCGAAGGCTATTGGCCCGATGATCCCATTTGTAGGGTTCACTTATTGACGAAAGATGAATTTATAAAATCAAACATGAGCAATTGTGCTGATTTGGGAGGTCATTGCCTGCCAAATTAGCATTATTTTTAAAATTGCAGGGGGAGAGGGCGATATTGGGCCCAGGCAAGCCGCTAGTACAGCGGCACGTTTGCGAGCGCACGGGGCCGGTTCTGGCCGGCAACGGCAACTATTTCCGGCGTTCCTGAGGGGGGCGCAAGTGATTTAAACTCGCTCCAGCCAAGATCAACGCATTCGAGGCATATGTTGCCTACGAATACGATTTGAGCGCAAAAGCCTGATATCATCAGCTCAACGAGCCAAAAAGGCCCGCCGAGCCGATTTTTCGATCATACCAAACGGAGCCTTTTAAGTCCGAGTGCATGAGTATATACATATAAAGCGCTATCCGCGCCGAGAGAGATGGTGCAGGGTTCTCACCAGCACGAGAACCCGATCCGATTTTTGGTTGCTGCACCGGGGCACTGACTTAAGATCTACCGCTAAATCTTTCTGTCAGTCTTCAACGCCTTGAAGGTTTCGCAACTTCTGTCTAACCGATAGCACTAGTTCTGAAGCCCAGATATTAATTTCAGGTTAATTCAGGTTGTAGAGGTTTATCGATTGCAAGTTTTTCACGCTTTGGTGCAGTCGAACGCGGTCAAAACGCCCTGCCAGAATGAAAAAAGTTCGAAATTGCCCCGCAATCCTTGCGTTTTATCAAGTTATTAAACTCAGGTTAACAAGCAAGGGGTGAGAAGGCGGGCTAATGTTGCAAAGTGAGACAAATCCATGCCGGTGAGCGCATTGTCGGTCCTCGATCCTGACGCGTTGAAGGACTATGTCGATCTTCGGTCTGTCCCCAGCCACCGGTTCTTTGGGCAAAGCAACCTGATGGACAGGCTTCGCAACGCAGTGCCTTTTGACTACATCATCGTCTCGGGCCTCGATGTCGATCATTATCGCTTTGGGGGAGGGCTATCGATTGACACGGATCTGCCCCCGGCCTTTGTCGAAGCCTACATGGCCGACAAGCTGCACCTTGTGGATCCCTTCGTTGTTGCCGCCAGGTCGTCCCAGACACCGGTGGTCGAGGCGGAAGTCTACAAGACCTCGGAGGTGCCGCAGCGGCTGCTGTATTTGCAGCGCACCTTCAACGTTCACAACAGAACGATTATCCCCATCTGCCGGGAAGACGCACCCTATGGCACGGTTGGTTTTACCAGGATCACGCCATTCAACGATGAGGAAATAGCTTTTCTTCAGATGATTGCCGAGGGCGTCTACAAGACATTTACAAAACCGTTGCTGGACCGTTTTGCCGCCGATCACATGAAGCTCTCCAAGGGCGAGCTGGCTTGCCTTGTCCAGGCGAGCCTGGGGCTGACGAGCGAGAATATTGCGAAAGCAACGGGCTATCAGGCCGAAACGGTCAACAGCTACATCAAATCCGCGACAAAGAAGCTTGGGGCGGCCAACAGGACGCAGGCAATCGCGCAAGCAATAAGACGCAGATTGATCGATTGACGACGTATTGAAGTCGTCCATGCGTCATTTCGAATGGACAGTAGAAAGCCACCGCGCGAAGTCTTCAGCCGGTAAACTGGCTTAGTTTAAACTTGGATGCCGTAAATTAACGATTGCGCAATTGCATCGGCTTATTTTTAGCGCACCGGGCCATTTGGCCGCGCCGGCATGATGTCGGCGACCTAGGCGTGCTCAACACGCTTAATGTCGGGAGAGCCGAAGAAGGCATTGCCCGTTCATGCGCAGCGGTTTTCGCTGACTAAATTCCAGTGGTTAAGATGCGAGTCTTTTTTCGTTCTCTTTTGGTCATTGCCATCGGCATCATCTCCTTTCCAGCTTTCGCGCTTGACGCCCCCAAGGGTCCGGTCATTTTGACCCTTTCCGGAGATATTACGCACCCGAATGTCGGAACCACTGCCCAGTTCGATCTTGAGATGCTTGAGGCGCTGGATTCGCGATCGGGCAAGATGGAAACGCCCTGGACGACAGGCGAGATCACATTTGCCGGACCACTGTTTCGCGCTGTTTTGAACGCAGCAGGGGCTCGCGGCAGCAAGCTCAAGGTCATCGCGCTGAATGACTATAGCGCGGAGATGCCTTTCGAGGATGCCACAAGGCTGGACACAATCCTTGCCACCCGCATGAACGGCGCAGTGATGTCGGTGCGCGACAAGGGTCCGATCTTCCTGATCTATCCCTTCGACAAGGACAGATCCCTCTACAATGAAAAGTACTTCTCCCGTTCTGTCTGGCAGATAAAGGCGATCGAGGTGAGGTAATGGGGGCTCGGGCTCGGTCCTATGGCGACGGAATAAGGAAGGCCAGCAAAAGCACTGCATTTTTGCAGGCTTTCGTTGCGATTCTGCTTGCCGGTCTGATCTACCTCATGTCGGGAATTTACCAGCGATACGAAGCCTTGCAGGACGGCGTGCGGGAAAACGCCATGTGGTCCGTCTACCAGCTGGACCGCGAAGCCCGGCGACTGCAGGAAGAAGCCAGGGTAATGGTCGCCAGCGGTGATTTTTCCGCAGAAGCGAAACGCTCATTCTTCACGCGCTACGATATTCTCTATTCGAGAATGACGATACTGAAGAAGGCCAATCTCGATCTGCAAATCCTTGACGATCCGAAGTTTACGGCAACCATCAACAACATTGAGCAGGCAGTCCTCAAATATGAGGGCTGGTTCACCGCGCTTTCGAGCGGTGAGCCTCTTGAGCGCCGTCAGCTTCAGGACTTCATGGAGGTGCTTGACCCACTCGTAGACGATACGGGCTCTCTGCTGGTGGGCGTCAACAGCAGCGTCAGTGCTGAACGGGCGGATGCGCGGGATGCCCTGCAACTGCTGCAGCTGAAAATCGGCACCTTGACCGCAGTCCTGTCGGTCTGTGTCGGCATTCTTGTCGTGATGCTTCAACGACAGCTTCGTTCGGTGAAGTCTGCCGCGCGCGCATTCGAGGACCTTGCAGTCGAGCTGAAGGCGGCTTATGCCAGTGCTGATGCCGGCAACCGCGCGAAGTCGCAGTTCATGGCCACGATGGGACACGAGGTTCGCACCCCCTTGAACGCGATCCTTGGCACAGCGGAGCTGCTGGAGCTCTCCGGCCTGCCGGACCGCATTGCCATCGGCGTCCAGACGATCCGCCGCTCTGGCGAGACCCTGCTGGAGATCATCAACGAAGTCCTCGACTATTCGAAGATGGAGAACGGCCATGTCGATATCGACAGGGCGCCTGCCGATATTATCGAGGTCGTGTCCGGCGTCGTCGCGATGATGGGCGACAGAGCCGCCGAGCGGGGCAACACGCTTGTATCCGATGTCAGCGATCTGCGCGGGCGCTCTGTTATTTCAACCGATGTCACCCGTGTGCGGCAGGTCGTTCTCAACCTTCTCAGCAATGCTCTCAAGTTCACGTCGAATGGCGTCGTCGCGTTGAAAATGACGTTTTCGGATACAGGGCCGGTCCCGCTGCTGAAAGTTGCCATCCGGGATAATGGCATCGGCATCGATGAGGCCGGTCTCGAAAAGCTGTTCAAGCCCTTCTCTCAGGTGGATGCGTCCATCAGCCGGCAATATGGCGGCACGGGGCTGGGTCTGACGATCTGCAAGGAGATTGTCGAAGCGCTGGGCGGCACAATCGGGGTTTCGAGCGAACCAGGTCTGGGAAGCACCTTCTGGTTCGAGATTCCGGCAGAGCCCGCCGTTCTCAATCACGACCGGACAATGGCTGCACCAGCGGCAATTTCAGGCCCTGCATTGCCCCCTCTGCGCGTCCTCCTGGTCGAGGACAATCTGGTGAACCAGGAAGTTGCAGCTGGCTATCTTGCGCATCTGGGACAGAAGGTCACCGTTGCGGGGAATGGCATCGAGGCTCTGGCCAAGGTCACATCGCATCGCTTCGATCTTGTGCTGATGGATATGCAGATGCCTGATATGGACGGGATTGAGGCCACGCGGCGCATCCGTGCGCTCGACGGCTGGACAAGAACCGTCCCCATCGTGGCCCTGACCGGAAATGCTTCCGAGAGCGACCGGAAAGCCTGCGAGGAGGCCGGTATGACGGACTTCCAGCTGAAACCGATCAATCTCGCCAAGCTGGATGCGATCATCCGAAAGAACATCCCTGGCGCCGGTGCGTCGCAAGCCGCAAGAGAAGATGCCAAACCCGGAATAAACGAGCGGCAGCAGAAGGAACTCATCGAGGTCCTGGGCAAGGATGGTTTCGATCACCTGATCGAGAGCTTCTTTACGGATGCCGCCAATATTCTGGCTGAGGTCTCGAATGCAATGCGCTCCGGCGACATCGTGACCTGCGATCGAATGCTACACAGCCTGAGAGGTGCGGCAAGCAATGTCGGCCTGCAGGAGATTGCTGATGAGGCCCAAAGGCTGCGTCATGCACAACTTACCCAATCCGAATTGCAAGGCATTCAGCGTGCAGTCCAAGAACACCGGCACGTTCATGCCGCATAGGAGTTGACAATGCGCATTCTCGTCGTGGACGACAACAATACCAATCTGACGCTGTTATCGGAGCTCGTCGCGACGCTTCCCGGCTGCGAGGCGCTGGGTTTCCTCGATCCTTCAGAAGCGCTCTCGAAAATGCCGGATCTCGATTTCGAAATCGCTGTCATCGACTATCAGATGCCTGGTTACAACGGGATCGAACTGCTTCGGGAAATTCAGATGTTTGATCGCTATCGGGGAAAGCCGGTGGTGATGGTTACGGCCGATACGGATATGACGGTCAGGATGGCGTGTCTTGATGCGGGCTCGATCGACTTCCTCAACAAGCCCGTCAACCCTCTCGAATTTCTCGCCCGTTTGAAAAACCTCATCGCATTGGTGGACGCGCGCAACAAGCTTGCCGACAAGGCGGAATGGCTTCGGGTCGAGGTCGACAAGGCGGTTGCCGAAATTCGCGCCCGCGAAGAGGAGATCATCGACCGCCTTTCGATTGCAACGAGCTTCAAGGATTCCGACACGGGCTTTCACACCAAGAGGGTGGGCGAATATTCCCACCTGATTGCGAAGGCCCTTGGGCTGAATGAAGAGTTCTGTTCCGACATCCGTCTGGCTGCGCCAATGCATGATGTGGGGAAGGTCGGCATACCGGACGCGGTGCTGTTGAAGAAGGGCAAGCTTACGGAACAGGAATTCGCCTCCATGCAAACCCACACTCTGCTGGGTTCCGACATTTTGCGTGAATCGAAATCGGGCCTGCTGCGGCTTGCGGCCAGCATCGCAGCTACCCACCATGAGAGGTGGGACGGGCAGGGCTACCCACGACGTCTCGCGGGTGACGCCATTCCCATCGCTGGCCGTATCGTTGCCGTTGCCGACAATTTCGACGCGCTGACCACGGAGCGCCCCTACAAGGAAGCATGGCCAGTCGAGAAGGCTGTCGCGCATATCAAGGGCCGTTCGGGTTCGCAGTTCGATCCCGCCTGCGTAGAGGCATTCGAGAAGGCGCTGGATGACATTCTGTCCGTGCGTGATCGACTTGCCGACAAGCAGGCTGCGTTTTTCGAGAATGCCGTCGCTTCGTGATCCGAAAGCGCGCGCAACTGATCATCGTTTCAGAAGAACGCTGCCCATGAGGCTGCGGCAAAAATCGGTTGGCTAAAATGTCCTGCGCTGGTATGCTTACCTCAACGTAACCTTTATGGACGCCAGCAGCATTGCTTGAAGCTTTCGCGCGGCGGAATGGATAAGACAGTGATTGACCCCGGAAACGGCCCAAAGCCGTCGGAACCAGGGGCATCGACAGTGGAAAAAGGGAGTGCCAAGCGCTCCCGTCGTGGCAAGAGCAGGCGTAACGGCAAACCCCGTGACGCTAATGTTTCGCCGCAGCTTCATGGTGTCGATTCCCGCCCGGATTCCCCATCCAAAGGCGATCCCGAGCGAGACTCGGCGCCGAAAAAGCGCAAGCGCCGCAGGCGTTCGCGCGGACAGGGCGCAACGCAACCTGCCCAGGATGCAGTCGTCGCTCGCCAAGGCGCGGCTGAACAACCAGCAAGCAGCCCTTTGCCGCAGGCAAAACGCAAGAGCCGAGGCGGCAAGCGCAGCCACCGTGGTCCGCAGGGCAGACCGCTTGTTCCCTCTCATGCGCCCAAGCCTGCTGCCCGCCAAAATGGCCCGGCTGCCGCGCAGCATTCGTCTGCAGCTCCTGAACAGGCGCGGCTGCTGGCCAGGACGCAAGGCCATTATCGTGATAGCGGCAGCGACGGAAGTGCGGACATGTATGCCGCGCTTGACCTTGGAACGAACAATTGCCGTCTGCTGATTGCTCAGCCCACGCGTCCCGGCCAGTTCCGCGTCGTTGATGCGTTTTCCCGGATTGTACGCCTTGGCGAGGGGCTGGTTTCGACCGGCCGCCTGTCCGACGATGCGATGGACCGTGCAGTCGAAGCCTTGCGCGTCTGTGCCGCCAAGCTTTCCGGACGCTCGATCCGTCGTATGCGGCTGATTGCGACCGAGGCTTGCCGCGCTGCGAGCAATGGTGAGGAATTCCTGGCCAGGGTAACGCGTGAAACCGGTCTAGATCTGGAGATCATCAGCCGCGAAACCGAAGCCCGGCTTGCCGTTTCCGGTTGCTCCTCCTTGGTGGGCAGGGAAGCGCGCTCCGTCGTTCTCTTCGATATTGGCGGTGGATCGTCAGAGATTGCCGTCATTCGCGTAGGCGAAAACCGCTCCAACCGGCTTGCAAACCACATTACCCATTGGACATCGCTTCCAGTCGGCGTCGTGACGCTTTCGGAGCGGCATGGCGGTCGCGATGTGACGCCTCAAGTCTTTGCGGCCATGGTGTCCGAGGTCGAGGGGCTGCTGGACGCATTTCATTGCCCGCCTTTGGCGCAGGAAGCTCCGCACGAGGATTTTCATCTGATCGGAACGTCGGGCACGGTGACGACGCTGGCGGGTGTGCATCTGGATCTGCCGCGATACGACCGACGCAAGGTGGACGGGCTATGGCTTTCAGATGCCGAGGTCACCGCCATGCAGGACAAGCTGCTGGCCTGGGACTTTGCGGGCAGAGCCGCCAATGCCTGCATTGGTCCTGACCGTGCCGACCTCGTGCTGGCCGGATGTGCCATTCTCGAAGCGATCCGCAGACGGTGGCCTTCGCAGCGAATGCGGGTCGCGGACAGGGGGCTTCGCGAAGGCCTTTTGACGGATATGATGGCAGACGATGGCGCATGGCGCCGCAACAGAATTCGCCGTGCACAGATGCAGGGCAAGACGGAACGGAAAGGTTGACATGAGCAAGGCGCCCACAAGTACCAACCGTACCGGACGCAAGATCGGCCAGAAGGTAAAGAAGGCGAAGCTGAAGCCGTCTTCACGCGCCTGGATCGAGCGTCACATCAACGATCCCTATGTTCAGCGCGCAAAGCTGGAAGGCTACCGCGCGCGCGCGGCGTTCAAGCTGCTGGAGATCAATGACAAACATCAGATTTTGAAAGGTGCGCGCCGCATCATCGATCTGGGTGCTGCTCCCGGAAGCTGGTCGCAGATTGCCGCCAAGGTGACGGATTCGACCGAAGACGATATTCGCGTCGCAGCGATCGACTTTCTCGAGCTCGATCCCATTCCCGGCGTCAAGATTCTGCATCTCGACTTTCTCGATCCGGCTGCACCGGACCTTCTGATCGAATCTGTCGGCGGAACGCCGGATCTCGTTCTCTCCGATATGGCTGCGCCCACCACCGGCCACCAGAAAACCGACCATATCCGTACCATGCATCTGTGCGAAGTGGCTGCCGATTTTGCCGTGCAGGTGCTGGCCGAAGGCGGGCATTTCCTTGCCAAGACGTTCCAGGGCGGAACGGAACGGCAGCTTCTGGATATGCTCAAGAAGAACTTCAAGCAGGTCATCCACGTCAAGCCCGCATCGTCGCGCTCGGAATCGGTGGAAATGTTCCTGCTGGCCAAGCACTTCAAGGGAAGAAAACCCGGCGACGCCACGACCCGAGAACAGGATGTCGATCCCGACACAATTCAACCGGGCCCCGATCCACGCGATGACGACTACGAAGACATGGATATGCGCTGAAACCAGCGCATATCTTCATTCTGCGGGCGTCGATGCCTTTTCTCTATGGCCTGAAACGGCAGCACCGGCGCGGCGGTCCATCGCAATCAGCGGAACGATGGCAATCAGCGAGACAGCCGCCACGACCATGAAGGCGGTGTGAAAATCCGCCAGCTGCAAATGCGCGCCCGACATGTAGCTGCTGACTTCCAGAATGGTTGCCGCAAAGGCAACACCCAGCGCAAGGCTGATCTGCTGCAGAACCGATGCCATTGAGGTGGCCTGACTTGCCTGCGCGTCTTCAATGTCCGAATAGCCGAGCGCATTGGTGCCGGTGAAGAAGAAGGACCGGGCAAATCCTGCCGTGACCAGAAAGATCATGATCAGAGGATAGGGCGTATCGGGCGTGAAGAAGGAGTTGGCAAGCGTGGTAAAGGCGCCCACGACGCCAGCGCTGATCAGCACGGACCTGAAACCGGTGGCGGCAAAGACCCGCCGCGCCATGAACTTCGTGGTTATCGCGCCGATCGCACCTGCAAAGGTAATCATGCCCGACTGAAACGGGTTCAACCCGAAACCGATCTGCAGCATCAGCGGCATGAGAAACGGTATCGCTCCGGTGGAAATACGGAAGATCGTACCGCTGACCGAGGCTGCTCTGAAGGTGGCGTTTTTGAAAATCTTGAAATCCAGAATAGGGGCAGGATGCGCTCTGGCGTGACGCATATACCAGAAGCCGCACAGGAAACCGATGAGGGTAGCGGCAATTCCGATGATGGGTGGTAGCGCGGGAAGGCTGACGACGGACAGGCCGAAAACGACGCCGGATGCCGCGACGCCTGAAAGGATGAAGCCTTTCGTATCCATGGGCGGCGGATTGGTCGTCTCTATTTCCGGCAGATAGATGGTCGCCAGCCAAATGCCAATGGCCCCGATGGGCACATTGATGAGGAATATCCAATGCCAGGAAAAATAGGTGGTGATGAAGCCACCGATCGGCGGGCCGGTCAGCGGACCGACGAGACCCGGAATGGTCAGCAACGCCATTGCGGATACGAGTTCGCTGCGCTTGGTCGTGCGCAGAAGCACAAGTCTTCCAACCGGCGTCATCATGGCCCCGCCCATGCCCTGCAGGAAGCGTGACAGGACGAATTCGACCACGGATGAGGAGGCGGCGCAACAGATGGAGCCGACGATGAAGATGGCGATGGCGAAGCGAAAAATCTTCTTTGCGCCGAACTTGTCCGCCATCCAGCCACTGATGGGAATGAAGATCGCCAGCGCCACCATGTAGGAGGTTAGTGCCAGCTTCAGCGTGATCGGCCCCACATTGAGATCGGCCGCAATGGCTGGCAGCGAGGTGGCGATGACGGTGGAGTCCATCTGCTCCATGAAGAGAGCGACGGCAAGAATGAGCGGGATGATGCGGTTCATGGATTGACTGCGGGAAGCCCGCATCCTGATGGGGTCGTTATGAGTTAACTACGCCCCTGCGCACCATTTGCCAACTAAACAATCTGCAAGGCTGCCGTTTCCATTCACGTCTGTGTGAGATTGATTTTTCTACACAATCTTGCGCGTTACTGGTGATAGTCCTGTCGACGGGATGAAATATTGAAGGAGGTTTTGATGAGCAGTTTTCTGAATATGAACAGGCGTGGCCTGTTCGCGGCCGCGGGCATTGGCGCTTTGGCTGCGCCCTTCGTGCTTCGCAGCACGGCCTTTGCCCAATCCAACCAACCGCAGACATCCATGAAGGTGAACCACGCGATGCCACCCGAAACAAATCGATTCAAGCTTGGAAAGTTCGAAGTTCTCGTCGTCAAGGACGGCGCCCGTGCTTCTGGCGCCCCTGGTGAGACATTCGGCACCAACCAGAGCAAGGATGCGGTGGGCGATCTGCTCCAGAAGAATTTTCTTCCCGCCGATCAGTTCGTCAACAGTTTCTCGCCTGCACTCATCAACACAGGCTCCGATCTCGTCCTGTTCGATACCGGCTTTGGCGAAAGCGGTCGCGAGGCTGGCAATGGACGCCTGATGGAAGGTCTTGCAGCCGCAGGCTATACGCCTGACGATGTGACCGTGGTCGTGTTGACGCATATGCATGGCGACCACATTGGCGGTCTCATGGAAAAGGGTGCGCCCGCTTTTCCGAAGGCACGTTATGTCATGGGCCAGGCCGAATATGATTTCTGGACAGACGCCAAGCGCGTCGGGACGCCGGCTGAAGGCGGACAGAAGGGCGTGCTGGCAAACGTCAAGCCGCTGGCCGAAAAAGCAACCTTTATCGGTGACGGTGCGACGGTCGTTCCGGGCATTACCAGCATGGCCGCCTTCGGCCACTCTCCGGGCCACATGATCTTCCGTGTCGAATCCGAAGGAAAGCAGCTGGTGCTGACGGCGGATACCGCCAACCACTTCGTGCTGTCTCTTCAGCGCCCCGAATGGGAAGTCAAGTTCGACATGGACAAGGCCGCCGCCGCTGCAAGTCGCAAGAAGGTTTTCGACATGATTGCGACAGACCGCCTGCCGTTCCTTGGTTATCACATGCCGTTTCCGGCTGTGGGCTACGCCGAGAAGCAGGATGTCGGTTACCGCTTCGTGCCCAAATCCTACCAGTTCGACATCTGACATCTGCTGCATTGCGGCAACAGGGGAAACCCGGACTTTGTTTCCGGGTTTTTTCTATTCCCTTCCTGTCATGAACGTGTTACCAGCCCTCGCCAACTTCCAAGCAATCCTTTGCATGGCGCCGGGGTGAACTTTTCGTTCCGGGTCGTCCTGCATTTTCAAAATAGGAATTTGGCCATGGCACGCATTATACAAACCCCCACAGGTCTTGACGCTCTGACATTCGACGATGTTCTGCTCCAGCCGGGGCACTCCGAAGTCATGCCGGGCCAGACAAATATCTCCACGCGTATTGCCCACGATATCGAACTGAACCTGCCGATCCTGTCGTCTGCAATGGACACGGTTACGGAAGGCCGCCTTGCCATCGCCATGGCGCAGGCCGGTGGCATCGGCGTCATCCACCGCAACCTGACACCCATCGAACAGGCCGAGGAGGTCCGTCAGGTCAAGAAGTTCGAAAGCGGCATGGTCGTCAACCCTGTGACGATCGGACCGGATGCCACGCTTGCAGAAGCGCAGGCGCTGATGAAGACCTACAGCATTTCCGGTATTCCAGTTGTTGAAAATGGCGGTTCTGGTGGCCACAAGAGCGGCCGCCTCGTGGGCATTCTTACCAACCGCGATGTGCGCTTTGCGTCCGATCCTGCGCAGAAGATCTACGAGCTGATGACCCGCGAAAACCTCGTGACGGTCAAGGAAAGCAGCGTCGATCAGCAGGAAGCCCGCCGTCTCCTGCACAAGCACCGCATCGAAAAGCTGGTTGTCGTCGATGGCAAGGGCAACTGCGTCGGCCTGATCACCGTCAAGGATATCGAAAAGTCGCAGCTCAACCCAAATGCCACCAAGGATGCACAGGGCCGCCTTCGCGCCGCAGCCGCCATCAGCGTTGGTGCCGATGCAATTGAGCGGGCAGAGCGTCTGATCGAGGCCGGTGTGGACCTTCTGGTGGTCGATACGGCCCATGGTCATTCGCAGCGCGTTCTCGACGCCGTCACGCAGGTCAAGAAGATGTCGAATTCGGTTCGCATCATCGCCGGCAATGTCGCGACAGCCGATGGCACCAAGGCGCTCATCGATGCCGGTGCGGATGCGGTCAAGGTCGGTATCGGTCCAGGTTCGATCTGCACCACACGCATCGTTGCCGGTGTCGGTGTGCCGCAGCTTGCGGCCATCATGTCGGCTGTGGAAGCGGCGCAGGCCGTGGATATTCCTGTCATTGCCGATGGCGGCATCAAGTTCTCTGGCGACCTTGCCAAGGCAATCGCCGCCGGTGCATCCGCCGTCATGATCGGCTCGCTTCTGGCCGGTACGGATGAAAGCCCGGGCGAAGTGTTCCTGTACCAGGGCCGCTCCTTCAAGGCTTACCGTGGCATGGGCTCCGTTGGCGCAATGGCACGTGGCTCGGCAGATCGCTACTTCCAGGCGGAAGTGCGCGATACGCTGAAGCTGGTACCTGAGGGTATCGAAGGCCAGGTTCCGTACAAGGGGCCGGTTTCCGGCGTGCTGCACCAGCTCGCAGGTGGCCTGAAGGCTGCTATGGGCTATGTCGGTGGCGGTACCATCAAGGACTTCCAGGAACGGGCGACCTTCGTTCGCATCTCCGGTGCGGGCCTGCGCGAAAGCCACGCCCATGATGTGACGATCACCCGCGAAAGCCCGAACTACCCCGGCGCAGTTTGATCTTTCGATCCATTATGTAAAATGCCAATAAAGAGACGCTCTCCGCGCACGCAGCTTCGGAGAGCGTTTTGCTGAAAGGAAAAGAGAATGTCACCAACGACCGCAATGTTCTGGCCCATGATTGCTCACGCATTTCTGGTCTTCGGTCTTTATGTGCTGCTCTTTCTACGCCGCAAGAAATATACGTTCAGCGACAGGCAAGCCTTTCAGAATTTTCGCGAGACGGGCAAGGAATCGGACCGAAGCCTTGTGGTCAACAAGAACCTTGCCAACCAGTTCGAAATTCCGGTGCTGTTCCATGCTGTCTGTATCCTCCTCTACATTACCGATGCGGATAACATCGGCACCGTTGCTCTCGGCTGGGTATTTGTGATTGCGCGTTACGTGCACACCTATGTCCACGTCACCAGCAACAACCTCCGCTATCGTGCGCCCGCTTTCGCCATCAGCATGGCGTCGGTTATCCTGATGTGGGGCTGGCTGGCCGTATGGCTGGCATTGGAGTAGGCGGTTACCCGTGATCTGACGCCACCGGTTCCAGATCGCGAAAAGTTGTTTCACGCAGCCTGCGTCGCTACACCGATCTCTTCTGATATGCGCTAATGTTACCTTGAGCCGCGCATAAGGGAGAAGATGATGACGGACAAGCCAGACATCACTCAGGCCATGATCGACGCCTATGATGAATATACGCATCTCAGCCTTGATCGCCGCAAATTCATGGAAAAACTGACGCTGCTTGCCGGGTCTGGCGCCGCAGCCGCAACCATTGCGCCTCTGCTCGCTGCCAGCAACGCGCAGGCTGCCATGGTTGAAGAAGCGGACGAACGTCTCGTCGCCGAGACCGTCAGCTACCCCGGGGCAAAGGGCGAGATGAAGGGATATCTCGTCAGGCCCAAAGACGCTTCGGCATCGCTGGGATCTGTCATTGTCATCCATGAAAATCGCGGTCTGAACGGACATATCCGCGATGTCGCCCGCCGTGTCGCGCTGGAAGGTTTTGTCGCACTCGCACCGGATTTCCTGTCGCCTCAGGGCGGAACACCTGATGATGAGGACAAGGCCCGGGAAATGTTCAGCGGTCTCGATATGGCTGCCACTGTCGCAAATGCAGAGGCCACGCGCGCGTGGCTGGCAAAGCGCGAGGGGGCAAACGGCAAGGTCGGTGCCGTCGGCTTCTGCTGGGGTGGCGGACTGGTCAATCGACTGGCCACGAAGTCTGAAGGCCTGAACGCAGGTGTCGCCTATTATGGCGCCCAGCCGCCGGTCGAGGACGTGCCGGCGATCCGCGCGCCGCTGATGCTGCATTATGGCGGACTGGATGAGCGCATCAATGCCGGAATAGACGCCTATCGAAAGGCGCTGGAAGCCAACGGCAAGCAGTTCGAAATCTTTGTGTATGATGGCGTCAACCACGCCTTCAACAATGATACGTCCAGCGCACGCTATGACAAGAAGGCTGCGGATCTGGCCTGGGGCCGAACGGTGGATTTCTTTCGGAAATATCTCGGCTGATCCACGCTGCGATGCTGGCGGTGCGCGCAGGATTGCCGCGCACCGCCCTTATCTTCAGAAGCGGCTGTTAAAGTTGATCTTGACGGCATGGGCATCGCCGTCGCCGCTCAGCAGCCCATTGTAGCTCACCCCGAGCGCCGCCTTCTCGCCAACGGCAACACCGAAGCTTGCATTGAGCGCCAGCGCATTCTCCGGCAAGGCAACGCCTGACACGGTGAAGGCATTGCCGGTGGAGAAAGCATTACGCGATTGCGGCGTGTCGGCATCGGCGTGCTGCCAGCCCAGCCCCAACTTCAAATCCGCCTTTCGCCCGTCCTCCAGCGTCAGGCCCTTTTCCACCGTCGTGCCGATCGTTGCGATCAGCGCGTGATCGGTATCGCCATCGACAGACAGGGCGGCAAGGCCGCCGCTTTCACGCAGGTCGCGGGTGTATGCTGTCAGGTAGATGGCCTCGCCGAAAGGCACGATGTCAAACTGCGGCGTGCTGATGCGCTGCGACAGGCGGGCAGACAACTGGCCCGAAAGCCCGCCATAATCTCCCGTCAGGTGATCGGAAATGTTGCCTATGGTCACGTTGCGGGTGGTGTCGATGCCGCTGTAGCCGAAGCTTGCCGCCAGATCGAAGGCCGTTGCACCCCAGTCGGCGCCGGCGTAGGCGCCAAGTCCGCCGGTGTTCAGCGTGCCGGTCATGTCCCGGTCTCCGGCAGAAATGTGCTGCGTGGCGCCGAAGATCAACACGCCAAGGCGCCAGTCGGTGATGCTGCGATCCATGCCGGCGATCATGTCAAAACTGTTGGCGGCCATTGCGCCGCCATTGCCGTCGCTGGACAGGGAAAGACGCCCGCCATGGGTGGTGGCCCAAAAACCCTCTTCGTCATCGGCAAGTCGCGCAAAGGCAGCCTGGCTGGAAACGCGGGCGTGATCCAGCATCTGCGACCGCAGGGAGGCATAGACATCGCCCGAAACCAGATCGAAAGCAGCCCGCGCCGCATCGAAATCGGCCGTCATACCGACGGCTGCCCGCAGGCTGTTGGTGATGGCAAGCGATTGCAGAACCGTGCTCGTGGCAATCTGGTTTGGTGTCATGGCGGCATCGGTGAACGCCGTCGTCTGGGTAACGGTCAGGTAGGCGTTGTTGGTGTCATAGGAATCGACCAGATCGTAGAAGGCCGAAACGGCGGGAGAGCCGGACCAGTCGAAGGTTCCGGTGAGACCGCCGGCTGCCGTCAGGATGTTGTATTGCGCGCCCGGCACGAAGCTTCCAGCCGCGCCGCGGGACCAGGAGATCAGCGCTCCGGGCTGCAGCGTGGCGGTGCCGCCCGCATTGATCAGATCAGAGGCCGTCGACGTGGGGTCGAGTTCGACTTCATAAAGTGCGCCTGCCTGCTGGACATAAGTCCCGGAGGTGTTCAGCGTTCCGATGGAATTGCCCGGCGCCACGGTGGAGCCGGTGGTGATCTCGATCGCGCCGATGGAGCCGGACCCCATCAGCGTGCCGCCGGTTCCGATTTCGATCGTCCCGCCGAGCGTGCTATTCAGCACGAACGTTCCGCCTTCCACATGCGTTGTGCCGGTAAAGCCCGATCCATCGCCTGTGTAGATGGTTGTACCCGCGATCTGCAGGATATCGCCGCCATTTCCGAACAGCTTCTGGTCGAATTCATAGGGGTCGCTGGTGTGGTTGAACACCAGTTTGGCCGTACCGTCGCCGAAATAGATGCCGTTGGTTACCGAGATCGTGCCGGCTGCGGCCGCCGCCGACCCCTCTGCCGCGCCGATGTTCAGCGCGCCGGTGCTGCCGGTATTGGTGGCGATATCCAGCTGGTTGCTGACCTTCAGTTCTGCGCCCTGCGTGACGGTGACGATGCCGTTGCCGTTGAAACCCACACGCATGTTGCCACTAAAATAAGCGTTTGACAGCGACTCGAAGCGTGTGCCTGCGCCGGTCAGCGTCATCTCGCCGAAAGAGCCGGTATCGGTGCCGACCGCGCCGGTATGAGCCGATACCACGGCGCCGTCGGAGACGGTGAGGCGCCCATAACCGACAACGCCGTTTCCGTTGCCGCCGACATAGACGTTGAGGCTGTTCGTCCAATGCGTGCCCTGGCCGGTCACGGTCATTTCGGCCCAGCTTGCGCCGAGACCACCGATATAGCCAGCATCGTCATGAAGGAGCGCGCCATGGGAGAGCGTTGCCGTTCCCTCGTTGAGATTAAGATAACCCGCCGCACTCGTCCAGTTTGCCGGATCCGTTGCCGTCAGGGTTCCAAGATCGACCGATGTGCCGGCCCCGGTGATGGTAAGGCTTGCATTCGGGCCCATGGAGAGACTGCCGTTGACGGTTTCCACCCGCGCCCCGTCGGAGACGGTCAGAGAACTGGTGCCGACATCGTTCATCAGGATGCCGCCTTGGTTGACCCAGGTGGAGCCCTGTCCGCTGATGGTGATGCTGCCGTTGCTGCCGGCGGCAAGGCCAAGGGCGGAATCGATCGAGTTCAGCGTCGCGCCATCCGTAATGCTGAGCGCCCCGGTGCTCGTTGCACCTACTTCGATCCGACCGGACGGCGACCAGGAACCGGTTGGGCCGGGTAGTGTCGGGCTAATATCACCGGTTGCCGTGATGGACTGCGCAGACGCGGTCCGCAAGCAGGCTGCCGTCAGCGCCAGAAGCGAAAGCGGCACGCAAACCGTCGTCATCAGGAGCGCATGGCGCAGGGCGAGCCTGCGACAAGAATTATATGATCCCGTATATAAAGGATTGTGTCCGCGACGCTGCGAATATAAAAATGAATACATAGCTTCCTAACTCGTTTTTGATAAAATTATTCGAATATAAATATATTTCGAAAATTTTCTGGATTTAATATTTGTTATTATTGCAAATTTGGAGAATCGTTGATGTTTTATTCTATATAATAAGCCAAATAGATCGCTGTAAATATCCTGGATGTGATTTGGCGGTACGGCGTTGCAGATTGTGCGGAAGGGGTGCAGTAATGGGGTGACGAGCTCGGCAGAGCGGCGGTCGCGTCAGGCGACGGTGCCTTCAGACACGACGTCATAGGCACTGCTTGCGGGCCGTCCATCTCTTGGAGATCGGCCCGGAACATGCGGGGAGGGGTGCGGTTTTATGTCTGGTCGTGCGTCACCGGAAGGCGACAGAGTGCTTCAGGCGGAAACGCTTTTGCAAGGCTGGCTTTGCCCGGAAGGCATGTGGTCGGCGATTACCAGCCCGGCGCCAGCTGGCCGGTTCGCAACCGCGCCACCTTGGGAAACTGCTTGAGATCACCGTCCAGCTCATCGGGCGGTGAACTCAGCGAAATATTGTCGAGACACGCGGTGATGTGGTCCGTGATGGCGTTGATCAGCGAAGGGGAAAGACCCGGGCGCTTCATCAGGCCGATCTGCACGGGCGGCAGCGGCGGAAAACCGTCTGCAGCCGTCAGCACCCTCATGCCGGTTCTCAAGGTGGATTCCGGCAGTACGGAAACGGCCATGCCAGCCAACACGGCAGCGGCGATAACGGTGGATGACCAGCTGGTAAACAGGACCTGATAGTCGCGCCCGTCGGCATCAAGCGCCGAAGCGGCAAGCTGCCGCCAATGGCAATCGCGTCGCCCCACGGCGAGTGGCACGGGCACGTCGTCCCGCAGGGGATGGTTTGCGGAGGCCACCCAGCAGAGGGGTTCGGTCCGAACGATATCGGAGGTACGGGCGCGGGGATTGTGCGTCACCAGCGCGATGTCCAGCTCGCCCCGTGCCATTTTTTCCGCGAGACTCACCGAAGGTTCGCAGACAATGTAAAGCTCGACATTCGGATGCGTCTTGGCGAAGCGACCAATGATCTCCGGCATGTAGCGGTCGGCATAGTCATCCGGCGTGCCGATGCGCAGCGTGCCCTCCAGACGGTTATCATCGAAAGCGGCGACGGCCTCATTGTTCAGGCGGATGATGCGGCGGGCATAATGCATCAGCTTTTCGCCTTCAGCGGTGAGCCGGTTGCCGCGCCCGTCCTTTGCAAAAAGCTGCTTTCCCAGCCGCTCCTCCAACCGTCGCATCTGCATGGAAACGGCCGATTGGGTCTTGAACACCCGGTCCGCCGCCTTGGTGAAGCTGCCGGAATCGATGATTGCAATGAAGGTATGCAACTGGTCTATATCGAGGGGTGCGGACATGGCGTGCCATCCATCAGAATGATTGATGCCTGACATTAAAAACATTCGTTGGACTGATCAATAGTCTTGCGACATTTTGACGCTCGAAACATCAAACAATCAGTTGGGTCGTTCGCGAGGACGGCCGGACCGGCGGCCTCTGCGCATGGGCGCAGCGGCAGCGCCTCATCGTGCCTGGATGAAAGGATAGTGTCATGCGCACGGCAGAACGGAAAATGGAACTTGGTTTGATCGCACCGCAGGCGGCCATGGGCCGACAGGTCGCTCAATCTGTCGTCAAAGGTTTCGTCACGTTTCTGCGTCGTATTGTCAATCGCACCAAGGCCAATAGCCTGTTGGATCTGGACGATCATCAGCTGGCGGACATCGGTCTGACCCGCAGCGATGTCAGGAAGGCTCTAAACCTGGGTCTTCGTGAAGACCCGACCACGCGTCTCGCGCAGCTAGCCAGGATCGCTTCGGTCAAAGCTCTGTAGCTCGAACAGCAATCAGTTTCCCCGCAGGGTGATTTGCCAATTAGCCCTGCCTTTTGCCCGGTGTCCGGCCTTAGCCGCACCGGGCTTTTTTATGCAGAAATGTCAGTACTGATATTCTTCGAAGACGGGCAGAACGGAGTT
The DNA here is from genome assembly GCF_030209845.1 of Agrobacterium sp. fls2-241-TYG-188a. Classification (NCBI taxonomy): domain Bacteria; kingdom Pseudomonadati; phylum Pseudomonadota; class Alphaproteobacteria; order Hyphomicrobiales; family Rhizobiaceae; genus Agrobacterium; species Agrobacterium sp. fls2-241-TYG-188a. Next base: position 255,223 of record NZ_JARVRD010000002.1, read on the forward strand.
GTTCCAGCGGCCGTGGTAAAGCGACAGCAGGTCCTCGGCCAGCGTTGACTTCTTTGCCAGCACCTCATCCAGCGGGTTCAGGAACACGCTTTCGTCCTGCCCCTCGCTGTTCAGGCGCTTGCGCGCCTGCAGGCCCTGACGCGAAATCGAAACAACGTCACGGGCTACATCCAGCAGGTCTCGGCCCGCAATCATGGCCTTGAGGCCTTGGGCTGGCACCGTATCGCGCATTGCAATCACATCTTCCACGCTCCAGTCGGCGGACAGCGCATCAGCTGCGTCCAGCGCGGTCTGATCGTAGAGAAGACCGACCCAGAAAGCCGGCAGCGCACAGATGCGGCGCCATGGACCACCGTCTGCGCCGCGCATTTCAAGGAAGCGCTTCAGGCGAACATCCGGGAACAGGGTGGACAGGTGGTTGGTCCAATCGCCGAGGTTCGGTTGCCATTCCGCGATCTCGCCTTTGAGCGCACCGGCCATAAATTCGCGAAACGTCATGTGCGTACAGTCGCGGTATTTGCCATCGCGGACGATGAAATACATCGGCACCTCCAGCGCCCACTCGACGTAATCGTTGAAACCGAAATCAGACTTGAATGCAAAAGGCAGGACGCCCGAACGGCGGTTATCCGTATCGCGCCAGATATCTCCGCGCCATGATAGCAGCCCGTTCGGCTTGCCTTCGGTGAAGGGCGACGAGGCAAAGAGAGCGGTTGCCAGGGATTGCAGTTTCATCGAAACCCGCATCTTCTGGCGCATATCCGCTTCCGAGGAAAAGTCGAGGTTCACCTGGATCGTGCAGGTGCGATACATCATGTCGAGCCCCTGCGTGCCGACCTTCGGCATGTAGCGCGTCATGATCGCATAGCGCGATTTCGGCATCTGCGGTGTCTGATCATAGGTCCATAGCGGGCTGCCGCCAATGCCCAGAAAGCGGATGCCCATCGGTTCGGCAATCTCGCGGAGCGTCGCCAGATGATGGTTGGACTCCTTGCAGGTCTCGTGCAGATTTTCCAGCGGCGCGCCGGAAAGCTCGAACTGACCACCGGGCTCGATGGAGATTGCGCCCATGCCGTTGGCTTCGGCAAGGCCGATGATGTTGCCCTCATCGATGATGGGTTCCCAACCCAGTTTCTCCTGCATACCCTTCAGCAGTGCGGAAATGCTGGCTTCGCCGAAATAGGGGACCGGAGAATGGTCATCCCTGAAGAACGCAAATTTCTCGTGCTCGGTGCCGATGCGGAAGCTTTCTGCAGGTCGACACCCGCCTGCCAGATAATCGGTCAATTCCTGGACGGAGGATATGGGTGTCTGATCTGTCGTGTCGCGGGCCATGGAATTACCTTGTCGATGTCGCCTGAGAGGCTTTGTTCTCGCTGATAGGGCGCGCCACCGCCACACGCAAATGAATTTCTTTTAAAGATGAATGCGCCACCCTAGGAGATGGGCCTCCCGCTCGCTACGCTTTTCATCTCCAGTCGCCGAGACTTGCCTGAATGACGGCAAGCGCTGCCACAGCAGCGGTGTCCGCCCGCAGGATACGCGGCCCTAGCGGAATGGGCGTCACGCTGGGATGGTTCCGCAGCAAATGTCGCTCCTCGTCCGAAAATCCGCCCTCCGGGCCGACCAGCAGCGCGATACGCGTCTCCTTGATCCGGCTGAGCGTCGGGATGGGATTTTGCCCCTCGTCGCCCTCATCGCAATAGATGATCCGGCGGTCGTCCGGCCAGCTCTCCAGCAAGTCTTTCAACTTGATCGGTTCCTCGACGCGCGGCACGGCAAGGATCCCGCACTGTTCTGCGGCCTCCGTCACATTGGCGCGCAACTTGTCGAGATTGGTAATCTTGCCCTGGACATGCTGCGTCATCACGGGTTGCAACACGCCGGCGCCCATTTCCACGGCCTTTTGCACCAGATAATCCATGCGCCCAACCTTCAGCGGCGCAAACAGATATTGCAAATCCGGCGCAGAAGGTTGCGGGCGGGTCTGCTCCTTGGGCGTCAGCAGGATTTTCTTGCGGGTAGGGTAGGAGAGTTGTGCTTTCCATTCACCATCACGGCCATTGAACAGCAGAATTTCAGCCCCATCCGCCAAGCGCAGCACATTTGCGAGATAATTGAACTGGTCGCTGTTTGCTTCGATGGCCTGTTCGCAATTGAGAGCCTCGGTGACGAAAAGCCGTTGCATTCTGAAATTGGCGCGCATGATTCTCTTTGGTGTTCTGGAGCCTGAACCATCCCGTTGCAGCAGTGGCAGCGAAAGGGTGGTGCCTTCAATGCGCTGTCTTTCGTTTCAGCGCAATGCAGATGTAAACCCGGCTCCCGCTTTCTCTTCGAATTGCCCTAGAGTCGAATGAAAAATACATACATCACACCATAACACGCAGCAGCCAGTGCGGCGCTGGTGGGAACGGTGATGATCCATGCAGCGACAATGGTCATGAAATGCGAGCGGCGAACGAGATAGCGCCTGCGGACTTCGGACGAATTTTCATTATCCTCGGCACTTCCGCCATCGCCCTTGCTGCGGTCGTTGTTTTCCGAACGCTCGGCATCCAGCCGTTTGCGGGCATTTTGCGTATACCATTCGCGAAAGAAGCCGACGCCGAAGACAGCGCCGATCGCGGTGTGCGTGGTCGAAACGGGCATACCGAAGCGGGAGGCGACGAGAACCGTGAGTGCGGTGGAAACCGAGACGCAGAAAGCCCGCATCGGATTGAGTTTCGTGATCTGCTCCCCGACCAGTCGGATCAGTCGTGGGCCGAACAGAAGGATGCCGCAAGACAGACCGAATGCACCAATGAGCAAAACCCATTGCGGAGCGGAGGCCGTGTCTCCCACAATGACGCCCTGCGTGGCACGCACGATGGCAACGACAGGGCCAATGGCATTGGACACATCGTTGGCGCCATGGGCAAAGGACATGAGTGCCGCAGCCAGAATGAGCGGCCATTGAAACATCTTGCGCAGGGATTGGTTGCGGTTCTCCAGCCCTTGCGACTGTTTGGCAATCAACGGAATGCACAGGCGCCAGGTCAACAGACCGATGACGAGCCCGGAGAGGATGGGTGTGCTGAAGGAAACGCTGACGACCTGATGAAGGCCGACCCAGATGAGATAGGCCGTGAAGACGCCGCTCATCACGCCTATCAGGACAGGAACCCAGGTGCGGGCCGCGGCGATCTTGTCGTCGCGGTAAATGATGAATTCCTTGATGAAGGCAAGCAGCAGCGTCGCAAAAAACGCGCTGATGAAGGGTGTGGCCACCCATGTCATGGCAATGCGGCCAAGCGAAAGCCAGTCCACAGCCGCAAAGCCATAAGCGGCCGTACCCGCACCGGCTACGCCGCCCACCACTGTGTGGGTGGTGGAAATGGGAGCCCTGAGATAATTGGAAAGATTGACCAGCAGGGCGGCGGTGATGAGGGCGGACAGCATTGCCCAGACGAATATGGAACTGTCAGGTATGGTCCTGATATTGATGATGCCGCTCGATATCGTTTCCACGACGTTTCCGCCGGTGGTCACAGCGCCCAGAATTTCACAGACCGCGCCGATGACGAGGGCGACGGCAAGGGGCATCGCCTTGGCACCTACGGCAGGTCCGACATTGTTTGCGACATCTTTCGCGCCAATGCTCATCGCCATGTAGGCGCCGATGACGACAGCGGTGAAGATGATCATCGCGCTGGGCTGGCCAACGACGTAGACGCTGGTGACAAGCGCTGAAATCATGAGGAACAGGAGGCCCAGACCCGGAGCGGTCAGGCCGCGTGTCAGGTGATAGCTCGCCTCTTCGACAAGAGTGAGCTTGTCCAGATCCTTGTCGAGTGTCGGCTTCATTCGGTTCTGGGGCTGTTGCGCCATCTATCGGCTTTCGGCTGCGGCGAAGACCGCATTTGCAGGCGCAGTCGCGGTATATCGTAGGGGATTACAAATTGACTGTATTTACGTCTTGCTGCTGTTGCGTTTGCGCCATTTGCTTGCCGAATGAAAGGAAAAGTTCCTTCAGTTCCGGTTCATTGACCCGACGCGATGCTTCTTCAGGGGAAACCCATTCAAGCGTGCGGCTTTCCTTTTCGGGAAAGTTCTTCACGAGATCAAGCACTTCGAGCAAATGCACCTGTACGCGGCACATCACCTTTACGCCGTTACGCAGTTTCTTTTCGTAATCAAAAAAACCAAATGCTTCTTTTTCGACATTGCCGCGAACGCCTGCTTCTTCGAATGCTTCCTGCAACGCGACAGCATGGGCCTTCTTGCCTTCCATCGGCCATCCCTTGGGAATGACCCAGCGGCCTGTATCGCGGCTGGTCAACAGCAGAACTTCCAACTCACCCGTCTTTTTCCTGTGACGATAGCACAGAGCTGCATATTGCTGCCGCATGGGCCGGCGCAGCATCAGGCAGACATCACTTGCTAGTCGGGTGAGAATGTTCAAGGCAGTCCTTTTCCCACGTGGTTAGGTTGCAATTATAGTATTCACAACATTATAGAGAAGCGGCCTGAAAGGCTGTCCCCAGCTTTTTCCTATGATTCGTCTGATTGTCAGGCGATGAATGGTGCACGTCAATAAGCAGCAGCTTATGAGCGAGCATTTTTGATGTTCGACACACATATCGAGTGATCGAGATTTCTGCCCTAGACGGACAGCCAGTGTCTAAGCCCCGATATAACGCCGTCAGCCTCAGCTTCAAGTGCAGAAAAGACGTTATCACGATCTTTTGCGAGCGATTTTAGCTCCGGCAAGGCATTTCCAACAGCAATGCCTCTCACGCCGGGAAGTTCGAACATGGCCCGGTCGTTTCCGGTATCCCCGGCGACGACGACTTCATCAAGACCGATGTCGAGATGATCGCAGAGCCAGCGGATGGCGGCACCCTTGTCGGCACTGCGGGGCAGGATATCCAGGTCTCGGTCGCTGGAATAGACGATGCGCGCCTCGATGTGGTTCTCGCTCAGCAATCGTTCGATTTCGGCGAGATCGGAGGCCGTTGCGTCATGAAGATACCAGCTGGATTTCAGACCGTGCTGGTAGCGCTCCGGCTGGATGGACGCGCCGGAAACCGACGAAAGCACAGAGTGAATTTTCTCGGTGTCGAAGGCCTCGCCCAGAAAGGATGTATAAGCCTCGTGCAGCGACGGATCGTCATGGCGCGACAGCATGGTGCCAACGCCGCCGATGACATAATCGGGCTGCGGCAGAGGTACGCCTTCGAGCAGCTCGAACTGGTCGTCCAGCAGCCGTCCGCTGTTGAAGACGAGCAGGGGGCGGACATCATCTGGCAGCGAATGCCAGAAGTCACGGAAGCGGGCCGTTGCGGCTGTGTTGCCGACAACGGTCCCGTCGAGATCAGTGGAGAATATGCGAACCGGTTTCAATCGCCGTCATTCCATGGTTCTGCCCAATCGGATTCCTCGAGCACAGGCATCATCGGGCGTCCTTCGACAACGGCAAGAAGCTGTTGCGCAATACCGGTCCAGGTAAACAGGCTGCGGGCCTTGTGCGCACCCATGCGCGACAGTCGACCGTAAAGCCGCTCGTGCTTGAAGGGCTTCATCATGGTGATGCCAAGGTCTTCCTTGTCGAACGGATCGGCAAACAGCGCGTGGCGACCATAGCTGACTGCTCGGAACAGGCCGCCGTGAATGGTAACAACCGTCGGCGTGCCGCTGGCCATGGCTTCGATGGCCGTCATGCCAAAGGGCTCGTAACGGCTGGACAGGACGAAAAGGTCTGCGGCGCGGTAGATATCCGGCAGGTCCTCATCTGCGACATAGCCCGAAAAGACGACCTTGTTTTCAAGGTTGAGTAATTTCACGCGGTCCTTCAACTGGTTGAGGATCGTCGTTTCCTGCTCGTCCATGTTCTCGCCACCGACAGCAAGATGGAGGCGGGCTTCGGGTTCACGCTCGGCCAGAACGGAAAAGCCGTCGATCAACAGGTCATAGCCCTTGTTGGTCGCCAGTCGACCCAGTGCCAGCACGGTCTTGCCCTCGAAGCCGAAACGCTGGCGCAGCATCTGGCGCGAGCCCTCGGACACCGGGAAGAAGCGGTTGTCGTCGTAGCCGGGCGGGATCATGTGGATATGCTTGCGCTTCAGGCCGTAATCCTCAATCAGCACGTCCAGCTGCACCGGCGTTGTCGCAATCACCATGTCGCAGCTGCGGTAGATGATGAGCTCGTGCTGGATGCGTTCCTTGAAGTTGAATTCAAGCTCGAACGTATCGGCCTTTTCCGGATAGTCGGTCTCCATCTGGCGCTTTTTCCATATGCCGATGGAATGTGGCGTATGAAGATGCGGAACCTTCAGAGCTTCGGAAAGCCGCTGACCGGCAACACCTGCGTCCCAGTAATGGCTGTTGATGAATGAGTAGTTGAGATTGTTTTTTTTGATGAAACGCAACGCGTTCTCACACCATTCCATCAGGTGACGGTGCAGATACTCCTTGGGAATGAAGTCCTTGCCGCCGCAGGGGATGCGCACGACGCGTACGCGGTCATCCACCTCGTCAAACTCTGGCTGGTCTTCAAACTGGCGGGTATAAAGGTCTACGGTGTAACCGAGCTGCCCAAGTTTACGGGCAAGTTCGAGGACATAAACAACCTGTCCTCCGGTATCGGCAGCGCCAAGCGGCGGGTGTGCGGCTACGTAGCCATGCGTCGATATGAGTGCTATCCTGGGATAGCGTTCAGTTTCGCTCGTGGTAGTCATAGCGTCCCATCGTGGTAAAAATTTCCAAATAACCCCATAAAAATGAGTTAGATCGGGAAAAGTTCCATCAGAAGACGATTAAATTTCCGATTGCTGATCCCAGAAGGGTATCGGACCATACAGATCCGCGAGATAATCGATGAACAGGCGGACCTTGGCCGGGAGAAAACTGCGGCTGGGATAGACAGCTGAAAGCGCGACGCTTTTCGAGCTTTCATAGGCGGGCAGGACCTGTACGAGGGTACCGGATTTCAGCTCTGCCCCGATATCCCAGGTCGAGCGCAAGGCAATGCCGAGGCCTGAAATGACAGCTTCGCGGATAACCTCGCTGGAGTTGGTAATCAACATTCCCTCGGGCCGCAGGCTGGTCGGTCCCTCCGGCCCTTCCAGCCGCCAGAGATCGTTATTGTGGGCGGGCAGGCAGCGGTGATGTCTCAACTCATCGATCGACTGCGGCAAACCGTATTGCGCGATGTAGCCCGGTGAGGCGCAGAGCACCCTGCGCACAGGTGCCAGCCGTTTGGCGACGAGACTTGAGTCGGAGAGATCAGCTATTCGTATCGCGAGGTCGTATCCACCCGCCACGATATCGATGAATTCATCGCTCAGCACGAGGTTGATGACAAGCGACGGATGCCTGTCCATGAAGCCCTTGAGGTGAGGGGCGACATGCATTCGCCCGAAAGACGTTGGCGCGGAGACCTTCAGCGTTCCATTCAGCGTATTGGACCGGCCAGAGACGAAATCTTCGGCTTCTTCCAGTCCTTCCAGAACCGCGAGAATACGCTGGTGAAACCCATGCCCCGCTTCGGTCAACGAAATCTGGCGGGTTGTTCTCTGAAAAAGTCGAGCGCCGAGTTTTTCTTCCAGACGCTTGATCCGTTTGGAAATGACCGCAGGCGAATAGCCCAGCGCCTTGGCGGCCTGCGACATGCTGCCGGATGCAGCGACGCTTGCAAAAACCTCCAGATCGCCAAGATTCGTCATTGGTGCCAGCCATTCTTTCCGATTTGGAAACAATCTCTAGCATTTGCATGGCTTGCGTCCAAGGCGCAAAGCTTCGTAAACTCGCCGCTCTGCATCGCAAGGAGGAGGCGCGTGGAGCACATGTCGCAAACGATAGAGTTTCTCAAGCCGCGATCCTCCGTGCTCGACAACAGGGCGAAGATTATTGCCGATCTTACGGACCTTCTGCCGCCCGAATGCCTGATCCACGAGACGCGCGAACTGGTACCCTTTGAGACAGATGCCTTCGTGTCCTACCGCAGATTGCCGCTTGCCGTGGCGCTGCCGCAAACGACGGCTCAGGTCTCCGCTCTTTTGAAATATTGTCACCGCTACGGCATTCCCGTGGTGCCGCGCGGTGCGGGAACGTCTTTGTCCGGCGGGGCCATTCCGCAGGAAGATGCGCTCGTCATCGGGCTTTCCAAGATGAACCGCATCATTGAAATGGACCTGTTCAACCGCACCGCCACGGTGCAGGCAGGTGTCACGAACCTGTCCATTTCTGAAGTCGCGAGCCCTGAAGGCTTCTTCTATGCGCCAGACCCAAGTTCGCAGCTTGCCTGCACCATCGGCGGCAATATCGGCATGAATTCGGGCGGCGCGCACTGTCTGAAATACGGTGTCACCACCAATAACCTCCTTGGCGTAAAAATGGTGCTGGTGGACGGCACGGTGCTGGAGCTGGGCGGCAAGCATCTGGATGCAAGCGGATATGATCTGCTCGGCCTCGTCTGTGGCTCCGAAGGCCAGCTTGGCATCGTCACGGAAGCAACCGTGCGCCTGCTTGCCAAGCCGGAAGGTGCCCGACCCGTCCTTTTCGGTTTTGAGACCTCTGATGAAGCCGGGGCCTGCGTGGCCGATATCATCGGCTCGGGCATCATTCCCGTTGCCATCGAATTCATGGACAAACCGGCCATCGAAATCTGCGAGGCTTTCGCCAAGGCCGGATATCCGCTCGATGTCGGAGCGCTCTTGATTGTCGAGGTGGAGGGGTCAGAAAACGAGATGGACGCCATGCTGGCCGATATCGTTGCCATTGCCCGCCAGCACGGCGTCAAGACGGTGCGCGAATGCCAGTCGGCGGTGGAGGCGGCTGCCATCTGGAAAGGCCGCAAATCTGCCTTTGGCGCAACCGGTCGTATTGCCGATTACATCTGCATGGACGGCACGGTGCCGCTTAGCCAGCTTTCCCATGTGCTGCAGCAGACGGGTGAAATCGTTGCCAGCCTCGGCCTGCGCGTCGCCAATGTTTTTCACGCCGGCGATGGCAACATGCATCCTCTCATTCTTTTCAACGCCAATGATCCGGACGAAGCCGCCAGAGCAGAGGAGGCGGGCAATCGCATATTACGGCTTTGCGTCGATGCGGGTGGTTGCCTGACTGGAGAGCATGGTGTCGGCATAGAAAAGCGCGACCTCATGCGCCACCAATATTCCGATGCCGACCTTGCGCAGCAGATGGCCGTGCGCTCTGCCTTCGACGAGGGCTGGATCCTCAATCCCTCCAAGGTCTTCCCGCTGGATGGTCGTCCGGCATGACGAGGTCCGCGCTTTCTCCCGAACATGAGGCTGGCGCTGCCGATATCATCCGCGACTACGCGGAGGCTGGCCGCTCGCTTGAAATCATCGGTGGCAATACGCGCTCCGGCTTCGGCAACCGTGTGGAGGCAGACGCCACCCTGTCCTCGCGCGGTATCAGTGGCATTGTCGCCTATAACCCAGCCGAAATGGTGATGACGGCGAAAGCTGGAACACCGGTGGCGGAGGTGGAAGCAGCACTTTCTGCTGCGCGGCAGATGATGGCATTCGAGCCGATGGACCACCGTGCATTGATGGGCACAAAGGGAGAGCCGACAATCGGCGGTGTTTTCGCCGCCAATGTTTCCGGGCCTCGCCGCTATGTGGCGGGTGCTGCGCGCGACAGCCTGCTCGGCATCCGTTTCGTCAATGGCAAGGGCGAGATCATCAAGGCGGGCGGCCGTGTGATGAAAAACGTAACCGGACTTGATCTGGTAAAGCTTCTGGCCGGCTCTTTCGGAACGCTTGGTTTTTTGACGGAGGTCACCTTCCGCGTGCTGCCAACACCGCCTGCGCAAACCACGCTGCTCATTTCCGGGCTGGAGGACGACGCGGCAACCAATGTGATGGCCGCTGCCATGGCAACCAGTACCGAGGTTTCCGGTGCCGCGCATCTTCCGGAAAGCGTCCGGTCCCGTTTCCTGAATGGTTCTCTGCCCGATGGTGCGGCAACCGTTCTAAGGCTGGAAGGGCTTCCGGCCTCCGTTGATGCGCGGGCGCAAAAGCTGCAGACCATTCTGTCGGCGCTTGGCCCCTCTCGCTTTCTTGACGCCGATGAAAGCAGGGTGCTGTGGCGCGATATTCGCGATGTAGCGCCCTATGCGGCAAATCAGGCAAAGCCCCTATGGCGCGTTTCGGTCGCACCCTCCCAAGGCCACAGACTGGTGGCTGCGCTGCGGCTGGAAGCGGGCATTGATGCCTTCTACGACTGGCAGGGCGGGCTGGTGTGGATGCAGATGGAGTTCGATCCCGAAGCCAATTTGCTTAGTCGCCACATCCGGGCGCTTGGTGGCGGCCATTCCACTTTGCTGCGGGCATTGCCCGCTTCCCGCCACGGCATATCGGCTTTCGAGCCACTCGTGATTGCCGAAGATGAGCTTTCCAGACGCATTAAAGCGAAGCTTGATCCGGCCGGAATCTTCAATCCCGGCAAGATGGGACCTCGCTGATATGCTTCATCTCCATTCCTCGAGAGGTCTTCGCTGATGCAAACCTCGTTTACGCCACAGCAGCTGAGCAATCCTGACGTTGCCGAATCCGAAAAGATCCTGCGCAAATGCGTGCATTGCGGTTTCTGTACAGCGACCTGTCCCACCTATGTGACGCTGGGCAATGAGCTGGATAGTCCGCGAGGACGCATCTATCTCATCAAGGACATGCTGGAAAACGACCGGGCGGCGGACCGGCAGGTGGTCACGCATATCGATCGCTGTCTGTCCTGCCTTGCCTGTACAACGACCTGTCCCTCAGGCGTGGACTACATGCATCTTGTCGATCATGCGCGTATCCACATTGAAAACACATATAAGCGGCCCTTGATGGACCGGCTGATCCGCCAGTTGCTGGCCTTCGTGCTGCCGTATCCGAAGCGGTTTCGCAAGGCGCTCTGGCTCGCCCGGCTCGGCCAGCCGCTGGCACCGTTTTTGCGCTGGACAAAGGCGCTGAAGCCGCTGGCCTCCATGCTGGATCTTTCGCCGAAAACCGTACCCTCCGCTTCGGCCTTTGCACACCAAGGCTCTCATTTGCCGCAGGGCGAGAAACGCGGACGCGTTGCCATTCTCACCGGTTGCGCCCAGCCGGTTCTCGATCCGGCCATCAACGATGCCACCATCCGGCTTCTGACGCGGCTCGGCGTCGAGGTCGTATTGCCGCAGGGCGAAGGCTGTTGTGGAGCTCTGGTTCACCACATGGGCAGGGAGGAGCAGGCGCTGGCTTTCGCGCGGCGCAATGTCGACGTCTGGATGGGCGAAATCGAAAATGGCGGTCTCGATGCCATCATCATCACTGCCTCGGGCTGCGGAACGACAATCAAGGATTATGGTCATATGCTGCGGCTGGATGCGGCCTATGCCGAAAAAGCCCAGAAGATATCGGCACTCGCAAAGGATATTACCGAATATCTTTCCGATCTCGACCTGCCTGCGCTGGAACGAAACGGCCTGACGGTGGCCTATCATTCAGCCTGTTCCATGCAGCATGGCCAGAAGATCGTGATGGCACCGAAGCTATTGTTGAAGGCAGCGGGCTTTGCCGTGCGCGACCCGGCGGAAGGGCATCTGTGCTGCGGCTCTGCCGGCACCTACAATATTCTCCAGCCGGAGATTTCGGCACAGCTGAAGGCTCGAAAGGTCAAGAATATCGAGGCGACCAGGGCCGATATCATCGCCACCGGCAACATAGGATGCATCACCCAGATTGCGAGCGCTGCGTCCATGCCCATCCTGCACACCGTGCAATTGCTGGATTGGGCCTATGGTGGCGCGGAGCCGGACGCCATTGGCAGACTCAATAAAAAACGGGCGGTTTGACCCGCCCGTTTCCTAAAATCCGGTATGCAGCTTTGACAGCGCTTCCGGCCTTGACGTCCCCCGCCAAGTTTATGCGTTACTTCTAACGCATTCCGTCGCGCCGACAAGTGCGTTTCGAGGGCATGGCAACGGATGGCAGGCAGGAATCACCCAACCGTTGCCATCAGATCACAATCACCTTGGTGCCGACATTGACCCTTTCATAGAGATCGGTCACGTCTTCATTGCGCATTCTGATGCAGCCGGAGGAATTGTTGCTGCCGATTGTCCAGGGCTGATTCGTGCCGTGGATGCGGTAAAGCGTCGAGCCGAGATACATGGCGCGTGCACCCATCGGGTTCTGCGGGCCGCCTTCCATGAAGGCTGGCAGGTAGTGTCCCTTGGCGGCCTCGCGGGTAATCATTTCCTGGGGCGGCGTCCAGCTTGGCCATTCATTCTTGCGGGTAATCTTGTGCGTACCGGCCCATTCGAAACCCGGCTTGCCGACGCCGACGCCATAACGCCGTGCCTTGCCATCCGCCATGACGAGATAGAGGAAACGGTTTGGCGTATCGATGACGATTGTGCCGGGCGCTTCCTTGCCTTGATACTGCACCATCTGCGGCAGGAACTGGGGAGCGATCCGCATATTCGGCGTATTCGGTCTGGCCGCTACGGCTTGCGCGCGCGGCTGAACCGTCTGCCGCTGGAAAAGGGAAGGGCGAACGGGGCGCTGGGGATAAACCACGGGACGAACCTGCCTGCCGCCAAGCTGCATGACCCATGGTGCCGTCAGATCCGGGCTGACGACGACCGGCGGGCGTTCACGATAGCGATCATTGGCGACGGCTGGCATGGAGAAGGCGCAGACAACGCTGAGCGCCAGAAAGACGGATTTCATCGACATCGGGTGGACTCTCTACATGGCACCGGAAAATAATCGTCACGTTCGCACCTCAAAAACAGCGAATGGTAAATGCGCGATCATGAAAAGCCGCTATTTTGCTTAAACCTTTTAATAGGGTTAGCAGGCGGTTTTGAAACAGGGTGAATCAATGGTAATCACCAGCCAACAGGGAAAAAGGCAATGGCTCCATGAGTGAAACCGGACTTTTTACGGGCGCAGATGGCATCACCCGCTGCTCTTGGCAGCAGGAACTGCCGGACTATGCCCACTACCACGACGAGGAGTGGGGGCGTCCCGTCAAGGACGATATCAGGCTTTTTGAAAAGATCTGTCTGGAAGGGTTTCAGTCCGGTCTGTCCTGGCTGACTGTCCTTCGAAAGCGCGAGGCGTTTCGAGCAGCCTTTTGCGGTTTCGATTTCGACAGGGTGGCATTGTTCGACGAAGCGGATATCGAGCGCTGCGTGGCGGACAAGGGTATCATCCGGCACCGGGGCAAGATTGTTTCCACCGTCAACAATGCCCGACGTGCCATTGAGATGCGCGACGAATTTGGTTCGCTCGCCTGCTATTTCTGGAGTTTCGAGCCCAAACCGGACGAGCGTCCGCCCGTTTTCGACCATGCAACCCTGCGCGCCAACCCGATAACACCTGCATCTACCCGCCTTTCAAAAGATCTGAAAAAGCGCGGCTGGAGTTTTGTCGGGCCCACCACCATCTATGCTTTCATGCAGGCCATGGGCATGGTCAATGATCACATCGAAGGATGCCATTGCCGCTCTCGCATCGAACTGCAAAGGCTGGAGTTTGTGCGCCCGTGACCCGATTTTCACACATGGCTCTGGCCCTGCTTCTTGGCATTTCCTGCGCCACACCGGTTCAGGCGGAAAGCCGCAATGTGGATGGCATCTGGCTGGACGATGGCGAGACATTGAAACCCGCAACACTGCCGCCTGGCGGGCCGCTGGTCTTGAACGGCTGGACGCGGCAAGGGCGCGGTGATGTCTACCGGCTCAAGGTCAAGGCCGGGGAAACGTTGAAGATAACGCTGGCCAGCCGCAGCGAATTCGTTGTCATGGCCATCTTCGATTTCGCCAAGCCGGATGACGACGCAATCTTCTTCAGCGATGCGGGAAACAACGAGGCAGTGCTGACGCCCAGCGCAGATACCGAATGGCTGATCCGCCCCATCCTCGTTCTCAGCGCATCGCGCCGGGGTCTTGGTGCCAATTACACGATAACGGTAGAGAGGCAGCCATAAGCTGCCCCTCCGTCTTCGGTCTCAATGACCGCGAGACTTCAGCCATTCCTTCATCATGGCGATTTCCGCTTCCTGCGCCTTGATGACCTCCTGCGCGAGCTTGCGGATTTCAGGGTCCTTGCCATATTGCAGCTGGACCTTGGCCATATTGCAGCTGGACCTTGGCCATATCGATTGCGCCCTGGTGATGCGGGATCATTCCGCGCACGAAATCGACATCGGCGTCACCCGTGTAATCCACCGACATATCCTCATGCATCTTCTTGGCGACCTCCGTGAATGCCTCGGTTGAAGCACTGCCGGATGTCGTCTTCTTTGACATGTCGTGGCCCGCATGGCCGCCGCCTTCCTGCGCGGAGACGGGTAGGGAGAAAGCAGCAACAAGCATTGCGGCGAGTGAGACGGTTTTCATGGACATGGATTATCCTTCCTGTGTCTGACGGAATTTTGCGTTTTTATTTGAATGTAGGTCAGGCGCGGGGAGGGGGTAACGGCGGCGCAGGGATGTTGCCGATGAAAGCCTGCTGCGGATTGCCCTGCGGATGAACCTGCGTCAACCTTGCCTTTGAGGCAAAGCGGAACTGCGGAATAACGACGACGCAGGCGGCACAAAAAGGCGCATGGCTCATGCTGCCCCGATGCGGGCAGGGATCGCCGATTCCAGCGTGGTGGGGCGCCGGTTTAGAAGCGGCGTGGTCTGTGTGCTGTGCGTGAGACATCTGGCTGTTGGCGTTGCTCGTTGGGATTGAAAGCCCAAACGCCGCCTGCGCGGGCATCGCCCCGTAGAGCAGGCAGGCCAGAAACATCAGCATATGAATGACAGGACGCATGGCACAGATGTAGCGACGGAAAAACGTCAGCACAATGGCTGTCAGGCCAGCTCGCTGGCGACCACCGAATGGATGATCTGATAATCCCGGCTTTCTTCGCCAAAGGGCACGACCGGCCACGTCCACTGCCGAGAAATCTTTGGTATCTGCACGCCGTGCGTCAGGTCGTGGATCTGTTGCACCGCTCCATCCTTGCCAGTCACTTCAAAGCCGGTGTCGGTGATGAGGCAAACTTTCGATGGCAAGCCGCAGAGCCCGTCCACATGCGCGCGGATAAGCCGTGGCAGCGTATCGTCAGGCATGACATTTCCAGGCTCTTTCTCCAGGCGGTGCTGCACACCGGTGCCGATCTGCGACAGGAGATTGGCTGAAATGACGAGATCGAGATAGGGCACCTGCCGCAGAAAACTCAAGGGTTCCGGCGTTTGCCCTGCCTTCACGGCGTCGTAACCGGACAGATCGCGGCTGCTGAGAACGACGTTGTTTCCGGGCTTTGCCCAAAGCTTTGCACGTAGACTTGCCAGATGCACCAGATCGACCAGCACAACCGTATCGAAAGCGGAGGCCAGTGCCCCTAACGGCACATCGCGCACGAGGCCGGAACCGAGCACGACAGCGGTGCGGCGCTGCCGCATTCTGGACGCGGTCGCGAGAATAAACTTTCTGCTGTTTTCCTCATGCTCAGCCCACATCTTTCGGCAGCGGTTGGCTCGCGCCCAGAGATTAACGGAATAGCGTATATGAGGCCGGAATTCCGGCGGCGTTTTGCCGTAGGTGGCGGCGTAATTGATGGCTTCGAGGATCATGGTTCAGCGATAGACTTCCCGGCGGTGGCCGATTTCAATGACGAGAACGACCAGCCTGTTGTCCTGGATGTCGCATAGGATGCGATAATCGCCGACGCGGTAGCGCCAATAGTTGCCGAGTTCGGAGCCTTGCAGTGCTTCGCCGATTTTGCGGGGATTATCGAGTTGCGCCAGTCTTTCGTGAAGGAAGGAGCGGATGCGGGTTTGCGGATCAAGTTTCTTGATCTGTTTTTGGACAAGGATATCGTACTCAATTGTCCAGTTCACGCCAGAACTCCTCGGCGCTTACAATTTTCGACTCACCGCGCTGAATGCGCCGCGTCGCCTCTTCCGCCAGATACAAATCCTCCATATCCTCGATATGCTTTTCAATGGCCTCGCGGATATAATAGGCCGACGTGCGGCCGGTGCGCTCGGATAGAGCCTTGAGGCGCTCATAGGTTTCGTCGGGCAGTCGGATGGCGGTTTGTTTGCTCATGGTCTCTTCTCCCGGCGTCAGAGTGGGATGCGTGTATCCCACCTAGCATCAATTCCGTCCGCACGCCAGTAAATCTGCATAGCTGCGGCCTTGCCGCATAGGGCTTCGTCCTCTATGACACCGGCTTGATTTCAAGAGATAATTGGACCGGCATCATGAGCGAAAAAGCAAAAAAGCCTCAGAAACTGAAAGCCCGCCTGCCGCGCGGCTTCGTGGATCGTTCCGCTGCCGATATCCATGCCACCAATGAGATGATCGAGAAAATCCGTGGTGTCTACGAACTCTATGGCTTCGATCCCATCGAGACACCGCTGTTTGAATATACCGATGCGCTCGGCAAGTTCCTGCCTGATAGCGACCGCCCCAATGAAGGCGTGTTTTCGCTGACCGATGATGACGACCAGTGGATGAGCCTGCGCTACGATCTCACAGCGCCGCTTGCCCGCCATGTCGCGGAGAATTTCAACGAAATACAGCTGCCATTCCGCACCTATCGTGCGGGATATGTCTTCCGCAACGAAAAGCCAGGCCCCGGTCGCTTCCGCCAGTTCATGCAGTTCGATGCCGATACGGTTGGCGCGCCGGGCGTGCAGGCCGATGCCGAAATGTGCATGATGATGGCTGATACGCTGGAAGCGCTCGGCATCAAGCGCGGCGATTACGTGATCCGCGTCAACAACCG
Organism: Agrobacterium sp. fls2-241-TYG-188a; assembly: GCF_030209845.1. Classification (NCBI taxonomy): domain Bacteria; kingdom Pseudomonadati; phylum Pseudomonadota; class Alphaproteobacteria; order Hyphomicrobiales; family Rhizobiaceae; genus Agrobacterium; species Agrobacterium sp. fls2-241-TYG-188a. Next base: position 271,990 of record NZ_JARVRD010000002.1, read on the forward strand.
CAAGGTTCTGGATGGCGTGATGGAAGCCATCGGCCTTGGCGGTGAGGAAAATGCTGGCCGTCGCCTCAACGTGCTGCGCGCGATCGACAAGCTCGACAAGTTTGGCCCCGAAGGCGTGAAGCTGCTGCTGGGCCCCGGTCGTAAGGATGAATCCGGCGATTTCACCAAGGGCGCGGGTTTGGGTGACGAGCAGATCGAGAACGTCTTGTTCTTCGTGGGGATCAAGGATTACGCGCAAAGCGCTGACGAACTCGCCAAGCTTATTGCTGGAACATCAAAGGGCACAGAGGGTGTCGAAGAGCTGAACATGATCGGCGCGCTGGTCTCCGGCGCTGGCTATGGTCCTGACCGCATCAAGATAGACCCCTCCGTCGTTCGTGGCCTCGAATACTACACCGGCCCGGTCTATGAAGCCGAACTCACCTTCGACGTCACCAACGAGAAGGGCGAGAAGGTCGTCTTCGGATCTGTCGGCGGCGGTGGTCGTTATGATGGTCTGGTATCGCGTTTCATGGGGCAGCCGGTTCCGGCAACGGGCTTCTCCATCGGCGTTTCGCGCCTGATGACGGCGCTGAAGAACCTTGGCAAGCTGGGGCAGGTAAAGCCGCTTGCGCCTGTGCTTATTACCGTCATGGACGGCGACGTGGAAAGCATGGGCCGCTATCAGCGCTTCACGCAGGCGCTGCGTGCTGAAGGCATTCGCGCCGAAATGTATCAGGGCAACTGGAAGAAATTCGGCAATCAGCTGAAATATGCCGACCGCATGGGTGCGCCCATCGCCATCATTCAGGGCGGTGACGAGCGCGCCGAGGGTGTCGTGCAGATCAAGGACCTGATCGAAGGCAAGCGCCTGTCGGGTGAGATCGAGGACAACGCCGCATGGCGCGAAGCCCGTGTGGCGCAGGAAACGGTGCCGGAGTCGGAGCTGGTTTCCAAGGTGAAAGAAATCCTGGCAGCACAGGCCGAGGATCGCCGCCGGGCAAAAGAAAGCGAAAATCGCACCGTAGCTTACGATCGCAATCAAGTCGGCGACCTCGCTGATGACGTTTAAAGGTCTTCCATGCCTCTGATCGATATGCCAGACTTTTCCGCAGAGCTTCTGGATGAATTTGCGGCCCGCAATACGGCACGGGTCAACACCCCGGTCATTCAACCGGCGGAACCGTTTCTGGATATGGCTGGCGAAGATTTGCGCCGCCGCATCTTCTTGACAGAAAGCGAGACGGGGGCGAGCCTTTGCCTTCGCCCGGAGTTCACCATTCCCGTCTGTCTGCGCCACATCGAAACCGCCACCGGCACGCCGAAACGCTATTCCTATCTGGGCGAGGTGTTCCGTCAGCGCCGTGAGGGAGCGAACGAGTTCTATCAGGCCGGCATCGAAGACCTCGGCGATACGGATATCGCCAGCGCCGATGCCCGGGCCGTGAGTGACGCGAGTGCCGTGCTGAAGCGTTTGCTTCCGGGCCGCAGGCTTTCCGTTACACTGGGCGATCAGCAGGTGTTCGAAGCGGTCGTTGCAGCACTTGGTCTGCCGCAAGGCTGGCAGAAGCGGCTGGTGCAGGCATTCGGCGATACGGTGCAGCTTGATGCCCTGCTGCAAAGCCTCGTTAGCCCCAAGCCAATGACGGGGCTTGATGCGCGGGTGGCCGGTCTGCTCGCCACGGGCGATGAGAAGGTTCTCGTCGATTACATCGACAGCGTCATGCAGGATACCGGCTATTCCACCAATGCCAGCCGTGCCCCGCAGGAGATTGCCAGACGCCTGCGCGAAAAGCTGGCGCTGGCCGCCACGCGTCTACCGGATGAGAGTTTCGAACTGCTGAAGCAGTTTTTGTCCCTGCAAGCGCCCTTGTCGCAGGCCTCGCAGACGCTTGTGCAGTTTGCCGACAAGGCAAGGCTGAAACTGGATGCCGCACTCTCTGCCTTTGATGCCCGTGTCGCTGCTCTTGCCAATGGCGGGATCGATCTGGACAGCGTGCAGTATCGTGCTGCCTTCGGGCGTCCGCTTGATTACTATACTGGCCTTGTGTTCGAGGTGGGTGTCGAAGGGGAGACGGCGGTTCTGGCCGGTGGCGGGCGCTTCGACCGGCTCATGACGCTGCTCGGCGCGAAAGACAAGATACCGGCGGTTGGCTTCTCGCTCTGGCTGGATCGCATCGAAGCCGTGAGTGCCAAACCATGACCATCACCATTGCTCTGCCCTCCAAGGGGCGCATGAAGGAAGATTCGTCTGCCATTCTGGAACGCGCGGGCCTCAAGGTTGTCGCCATCGGCAGTGACCGCTCCTATCGAGGCCGCGTTGAGGGGCGGGACGATATCGAGATCGCCTATCTCTCGGCCTCCGAAATCGCTCGCGAAATCGGCAATGGCACGGTTGATTTCGGCGTGACCGGCGAAGACCTTGTCCGCGAAGACCTCAGCGATGTCGAAAATCGCGTCGAATTCTGCGCCCGGCTTGGCTTTGGCCATGCCGATGTCGTCGTCGCCGTGCCGGAGATCTGGCTGGATGTGGACAGCATGGCCGATCTTGGCGATGTGGCCTCCGAGTTCCGCGCCCGCCATGGGCGCCGCCTTGCCATCGCCACGAAGTACTGGCGGCTGACGCAGCAGTTCTTCTCGCGCCAGCACGGCATCCAGCTTTATCGCATCGTGGAAAGCCTTGGCGCCACGGAAGGTGCTCCGGCAGCAGGGCAGGCGGATATCATCGTGGATATCACTTCCACCGGCTCGACGCTCAAGGCAAATCATCTGAAAATTCTGACAGATGGCGTCATTTTACGCTCCGAGGCCTGTTTCGTGCGGGCGCGAAAAGCCGAGCATGATGGCGACGCCGTGGTGGCGGATATTATCGCTCGGGTTCAGGCAGCGCTTGGCTAAGGGTGTAATTGCTCTATGCTCTCCTTCTAATGGATGGAGGAAGCGATGCGCATTACGGGCCAGTGCCACTGTGGCAATGTTGGATTTGAAGCAGAGGCGGACCCGGAAAAGGTGGGTATCTGCCACTGCACCGATTGTCAGCGCCTAAGCGGTTCACCGTTTCGCGTCACGATCCGCGCCAAACGCTCTGATATCACGCTGACTGCCGCTAAGCCGAAGGTTTACCGCAAGGCAGGCGACAACGGCAACATGCGCTTGCAGCACTTTTGCGGGGAGTGCGGATCGCCCTTGTTCACCAGCGCAGAGCAGGAAGATGGCATCTGGGGCATCCGATGGGGTGCCATCAACGAGCGCTCTGACCTAAAGCCGCGTGCGCAGATTTGGACGCGCTCCAAGGCGGAATGGCTTGATGGTATCGAAGAGCTACCAGCCTATTCCAAGGACTTCACCCAATAGAAAAGCCGCCGGGGTTATCCGGCGGCTTCTGCATGTCTGAGACGTCAAGGCTTATGCGTGCGCGACTGCAACACCGCGCTTGGCATCGATGGAATAGGCGCCAGCGCCGAATGTGCCGAGAAGAATGTAGGCGCCTGCCAGCGTGATGTTCTTCATCAGCATGATGCCGTTCAGTGTGTTGATCCAGCCCAGAGCTGCATCAGGCCAGCCGGGAACGGCAACCGTGCCGCTGTGGAAGACGAGACCGGTGAACACGCAGAACGCGGCAAGAGCAAAGGCCGCTACCTTGGTCTGGAAGCCGACGAGAACGGCAAGGCCGGTGATCAGCTCGAAAGCGCCTGCAAGATAGGCAAGAGCGGTTGCGGCAGGAAGGCCAGCGCCGCTGATCATGCCCGCCGTACCGGCAGGGTCGGTCAGCTTGCCGAAGCCAGAAAAGATGAAGATGAAGGAGAGAAGAATACGCGCAACAAGCACGAGTGCATTCTGACTGCTGGACATGGAAATCTCCGAAGATGTTGCCCGATTGGCGTTAATTGATAAATGACATATGCGCCAATTCGCTGTCTCAATACAGATGAACAACTGGAGACAATTTGTTCACTATTTGAAGACAGTGGTGCGAACGACCAGCCTTCATCCGCTCTGTTTCATGGCGACCGCTTGGTGGCAAATATGAACATGACCACAACGAAAAAAGGCGGCCCGTGGGGACCGCCTTTCGTATTTCAGAGGGTCTAGACTTCTTAGAAGTCCATACCACCCATGCCGCCGCCTGGCATTGGAGGCATTGGAGCATCCTTCTTCGGCAGCTCTGCAATCATGGCTTCTGTTGTGATCAGCAGGGAAGCAACCGAAGCTGCGTTCTGCAGGGCTGTGCGAACAACCTTGACCGGGTCAACGATACCCATGGCAATCATGTCGCCATATTCAGAAGTCTGAGCGTTGTAGCCGAAGTTTTCTTCGTTCTTGTCGAGGATCTTGCCGACAACGATGGAAGCTTCGTCACCAGCGTTTTCAGCGATCTGGCGAACCAGCGACTGAAGAGCGCGGCGAACGATGTTGATGCCAGCTTCCTGGTCGTCGTTTGCACCCTTGACGGTGATCTTCGTGGAAGAGCGCAGGAGTGCAGTACCGCCGCCTGGGACGATGCCTTCCTGAACAGCAGCGCGCGTCGCGTTCAGAGCGTCGTCGATGCGGTCCTTGCGTTCCTTGACTTCGATTTCCGTGGAGCCGCCAACGCGGATCACGGCAACGCCGCCAGCGAGCTTGGCAAGACGTTCCTGCAGCTTTTCGCGGTCGTAGTCGGAAGAGGTTTCTTCGATCTGAGCCTTGATCTGGGCAACGCGGCCTTCGATGTCGGTCTTCTGGCCAGCACCATCAACGATGGTGGTGTTTTCCTTGGAGATCGAAACCTTCTTCGCCTTGCCGAGCATGTCGAGCGTGACGTTTTCGAGCTTGATGCCGATGTCTTCGGAGATAACGGTACCGCCGGTCAGGATCGCGATGTCTTCGAGCATGGCCTTGCGGCGATCGCCGAAGCCAGGAGCCTTGACAGCAGCAATCTTCAGGCCGCCACGCAGCTTGTTGACGACCAGCGTCGCAAGAGCTTCGCCTTCAACGTCTTCAGCGATGATGACGAGTGGCTTGCCGGTCTGAACGACTGCTTCGAGAACAGGCAGCATGGCCTGCAGGTTCGAAAGCTTCTTCTCGTGGAGAAGAACATATGCGTCTTCGAGGTCAGCAACCATCTTTTCAGGGTTGGTGACGAAGTAAGGCGACAGGTAGCCGCGGTCGAACTGCATGCCTTCAACGACTTCGAGTTCGGTTTCAGCGGTCTTGGCTTCTTCGACGGTGATAACGCCTTCGTTGCCAACCTTCTGCATGGCTTCAGCAATGTCGAGACCGACCTGCTTGTCGCCGTTTGCAGAGATCGTGCCGACCTGTGCAACTTCTTCAGATGTGGAGATCTTCTTGGCCTTGGCCTGAAGGTCCTTCACAACTTCGGAAACAGCGAGGTCGATACCGCGCTTGAGGTCCATTGGGTTCATGCCGGCTGCAACAGCCTTGTTGCCTTCGCGAACGATGGCCTGTGCAAGAACGGTCGCAGTGGTGGTGCCGTCACCGGCGATGTCGTTGGTCTTCGAAGCAACTTCGCGGACCATCTGTGCGCCCATGTTTTCGAACTTGTCTTCGAGTTCGATTTCCTTGGCGACAGAAACGCCGTCCTTGGTGATGCGCGGTGCGCCGAAGGACTTGTCGATGATGACGTTACGGCCCTTAGGACCGAGCGTGACCTTCACTGCGTCTGCGAGAACGTCGACGCCACGAAGCATCTTTTCGCGCGCTGTGCGGCCGAATTTGATTTCTTTAGCTGCCATTGTAGAAAACTCCCGGGCTCACGGCCCATTGGTTGTCATGTAAGGATTGAGAAGAACCGGCTAAAATCAGCCGATAACGCCCATGATGTCGGATTCCTTCATGATCAGAAGGTCTTCGCCGTCGAGCTTGACTTCGGTGCCGGACCACTTGCCAAACAGAACGCGGTCGCCAGCCTTGACGTCCAGAGGAACGAGCTTGCCGCTATCATCGCGAGCGCCGGTGCCGACAGCGACGATTTCGCCTTCCTGTGGCTTTTCCTTGGCGGTATCAGGAATGATGATGCCGCCCTTGGTCTTGGCTTCAGACTCAACGCGACGAACAACGACGCGGTCATGGAGCGGGCGGAAAGTAGTGCTTGTCATTGTCTAATCCCTCGATCAAATGACTTAACGGACCATCAGGTCCGCGTGATAATTGTTAGCACTCCTCATTGGAGAGTGCTAGCGAGGCAGAGATAGGGGTGCAGCATTGGCGAGTCAAGAACGCCCTGTCGGAAAAATTTCATGGAAAATGGTTATCAGGGTTTCATGACAGATATTGCAGACCCTTCCCCGACCGTCCGGCCCTCGCTCACAGAGCTCACCGCCGTCTTTGCCCGCATTGGTTGCTTAAGCTTCGGCGGGCCGGCAGGGCAGATCGGCATGATGCATCGTATTGTCGTGGATGAGAAGCGCTGGGTATCGGAAGCCCGCTTCATGCACGCACTCAACTATTGCATGTTGCTGCCGGGGCCGGAGGCGCAGCAGCTTGCCACTTACATCGGCTGGCTGATGCATGGCGTCCGTGGCGGCATCATCGCCGGAACGCTCTTCATTCTGCCGGGCTTCCTGACCATCGTCGCTCTTGCCGCGGCCTATTGCCTCTATCAGGATACGCACTGGCTGCCGGGCCTGCTGTTTGGTTTGAAAGCCTGCGTGCTGGCCATTGTCATCGAGGCATTGATCAGGGTGGCGAAGCGCGCACTGGTCAGCCGCTTTCTGGCAGGCATCGCCGCTGCTGCCTTCATCGCGCTCTTCGTCTTCGGCCTGCCTTTTCCGCTGGTGATTTTTGCAGCGGGTCTGATCGGCTTTCTGCGGGCGCGTCATGCCGCTGTGGAAATAGGTGAAACGGATGCGGAAACGACATCCGTCACGCTCCTGTCGCGCGTAAGGGGTCTCGTGCTGGGGCTGGTCATCTGGCAAATCCCGCTGGCGCTGATCTTCCTTTCCTCCGCGCCGGAGACATTGGCGAATTTGCAAGGCTTCTTCTCGCGCATGGCGGTCGTCACCTTTGGCGGGGCTTATGCCGTGCTGGCCTATGTCGCGCAGGTAGCGGTGGAAACCCATGGATGGCTGACCGCCGGCGAAATGCTGGACGGCCTGGCGCTGGCTGAAGCCACACCTGGGCCCCTCGTGCTGGTGCTGCCCTATATCGGTTTCCTGGCAGGTTTCCGCCATGCGGAATGGCTCGACCCTATGGTCGCGGGTGTGCTGGGTGCGACGATAACGGCCTGGGCGACCTTCGTGCCGAGCTTTATCTTCATCTTTCTCGGCGCGCCCTATGTCGAAAAGCTGCGCAACAACCGTGCCCTCTCGTCAGCGCTTTCAGCCATCACGGCTGCGGTCGTCGGCGTCATTCTCAATCTCTCCCTCTGGTTTGGACTGCATGTGCTGTTTGGCGAGGTCAAACGCATCGCCGTTGTGCCGAGCTTCGGCCCGGGCATGTCCTGGCCGGTCTGGACGACGCTCGATCCCTTCGCGACCGGATTGCTGGTGCTGTCCCTGCTGATGCTGATGCGCTGGAAGGTCGGAATGGTGCCGGTGCTGGCGCTCGGCATTGCAGGCGGCGTCCTTCGGCTTTGGCTGATGTGATGTGCCGCTGGTGAGCCCGACGGCACGTCATTCGCTGCGCTATTTCGTTTCAACAACCGGTCCCGCGGTGGCATTCGCTGTTGCCAATGAAGGGGCGCGGTGGCTCTTCGACTTGTAGAACGGCCGCTCGACATATTTATGCGCGAGGTAGGCAAAGGGAATGGCCGTGGCGAAAGTCAGCGCCGCCAGCATGGCGAAGTAGGTGCCCTGGCTGAGGCCCTGATCGTTCAGCACATACATCCAGCCATAGAGCGGGATCATGTGCAGCAGATAGAGCGAATAGGAGACCGTGCCGAGGAACATCATGACGGGATGCTCCAGAAACAGTGCCACGAAACCCTTCTTGCGGCCCTTGTCCCGCACCATGATGGCGCTGGTGAAAACGAAGATCCAGGCACCAATGGCGAGATCGAAATACCCGACCACGGCGGCCAGCGGCAACACGAGGGGCGGCGACATGAACGGCTGGTCGTCCCAGCGCATCTTCCAGAGGTAGTAGCTGGCGATGCCTGTCGCGAAATAAATGGCGTAATTGGCAAGGATTGCCCCATTCGGCCAGTGACGGAAATACCAGACGCCCAAGACGGCGGCCGCCAGAAAACCCACGCGCATCAGATTGCTGGAATGGTGGAGGCACCAGAAGGCGAGCGGGGCAATCAGATAAAACTGGAACTCCGTGGAAATATTCCACGCCTGACCCAGAAAGGCATAGGCGCCCAGCGGCAGCCAGCTATCGGGAATGATCCCGTGCAACATTGTCATATGGGCAAGCGTATTCATTTCCCAGTTTTCGAAGCTGCGGTCCAGAATGGCGATGCGACCGGCATTGCGCACACTTCCGAAGTCTGCCGTGTGCAGCGCCTGATAGGCTATCCATGCAAAGCCAATGGAAAGGAAGAAGGCAAATATATAGACCGGATAGATGCGTTTGATGCGCCGGGCTATGTAGGTCGAGTAATCTTCAGACAGCGATGACATCATCACGAAGATGACAAAACCGCTCATGATGCAGAATATCTGGACGCGGATTTTTTCGTTGATCAGGGGTTTCAGCGCACCCATGCTGTCCGGGTCGATACCGGCTGCCGGTAGCAGGTGAACCAGAACAACCCATGCGGCCAGAAGACCGCGAAGACCCTCGAGCTGATCTATCCTCTTCATCGATGGCTCCTCGATTGAGTAAGCCAGCCCCACCCCTATAAAAACACGCCAGAGGTGCGTTCGCAACATGCTGCGATGCAAAAACGCGAATTCGCCGGAGGCGGGCCGCCTTTGCGGGCCAGCTTTTTTGCTTGTAATCGGCGTGCCGGTTTGCAATGTCACGCCATGAATTCTTGAAGCTTGGAAGCATCTCATGGCGCAACGCATCTCCACCCTTGGCGAAATCACGGACTGGTTCGACGTCGTTCTCTCGGATGTCTGGGGTGTGCTGCACAACGGCGTCAGCGCTTTTCCGGATGCTGCAATTGCGCTGGAAGCGGCACGCAAGGCGGGCTTGACGGTGGTGCTCATCACCAATTCCCCGCGTCCTGCTCCGGGCGTCATTCCGCAGTTGCGGGCGCTGGGCGTTCCGGACACCGCCTATGACCGCATCATCACCTCCGGCGATGTGACGCGCGAACTGATTTCGCAAGGACCGAAAAAGGTGTTTCTGCTCGGTCCCGAGCGCGACATGCCGCTGCTGGACGGTCTCGACGTCGAAGTCGTGTCGCAGGAAGAGGCGACAGCTGTCGTCTGTACCGGTTTCTTTGATGATGAGACCGAAACGCCGGAAGACTATACCGACATGCTCAAGAGTTTCGTCGCCCGTTCCGTGCCGATGATCTGCGCCAACCCCGACCTGGTGGTGGAGCGCGGCGAGCGCATCATTCCCTGTGCCGGTGCCATGGCCGCATATTATGAGCAACTGGGCGGGGAGGTTCGTATCGCAGGCAAGCCGCATTCGCCGATCTATGAGGCCTGCCTGTCGGCAGCCAGAGAGGTGCATGGCGAATTTTCCAAGGACCGCGTTCTGGCCATCGGCGATGGGATGCCGACGGACGTGAAGGGCGCCATCAATGCCGGGCTTGAGCTTCTTTACATCGCCGGTGGCATCCATGCCGCGGACTATGCGTTGAACGGTGAGATCGACGAAACGCTTCTGAAGGACTATCTGCAGAAAGAGGGCGCTGCCCCCGGTTGGTGGATGCCACGTCTGGCGTGATCGGGCTGTTCAGGGATCCTGCGGAAATGACTGTCTTTCATCGCAACGAGAAAAAAGAGCCGCTGCCACCGCAACTGCGCGGTGGCGTGGTCGCAATTGGCAACTTCGATGGTGTGCATCGCGGCCATCGCGCCGTGCTGGATCATGCGCTGGAACTGGCAGCTGCCCGCGATGTGCCCGCATTGGTGCTGACGTTCGAGCCGCATCCGCGCACCGTATTCCGCCCGGAAATGCCGGTCTTCAGAATTACGCCCGCGTCCATCAAGGCGCGTGTGCTGGAAGCCGAGGGTTTCAATTCCGTCATCGAATATCCGTTCGACAGGGATTTCTCGCAGCGATCGGCGGAAGATTTCGTCAAATCCGTTCTGGTGGACTGGCTTGGCGCCAGCGCCGTGGTCACGGGTGTCGATTTCCACTTCGGCAAGGGCCGCGAGGGTGGCCCGGCCTATCTGATGGCGGCGGGTAAGAAACACGGTTTTGATGTCGTCCTGATCGATTCCTTCCGCGATGAGGGTACCGAGATCATATCGTCCAGCCGTATTCGTGATCTCCTGAGCCAGGGCGATGTCGCGGGCGCGGCGGGTCTTCTGGGCTATCGATATACGGTCGAGGCAGAGGTGATCGGTGGGCAAAGGCTTGGCCGCACACTGGGTTATCCCACCGCCAACATGGCATTGCCGCCGGAGACGGATTTGAAGCCGGGCATCTATGCCGTGCGCTTTCGCCGACCGGATGGTTCGCTGCATGATGGCGTGGCAAGCTTTGGCTACCGCCCGACTGTCACGGAGGATGGGGCAGCCCTTCTGGAGACCTATCTGTTCGATTTCTCCGGTGACCTCTATGGCGAAACCTGCTCGGTCTCGTTCTTCGGCCATCTGCGCGACGAGCTGAAGTTTGACGGGCTGGACGCGCTGGTGGCACAGATCAAGCGCGATGAGGAAGAGGCCAGGGCGCTTCTGTCAGGCGTCACACCGCTCGGCGCGCTGGACAGCAAAATCGCTTTCTGAGACGGCGGGAACGCAGCGCGTCATCTATTCGCTTTTCAAACGGCGCGAAACACCTTAAAGAACGGCATTATGCACCAGTATCGGTCGATGAAGATATCCCGAATTATTGGCCCGGCCTTCCCCGCGCTGTGACAGCCGGAAGGTCCGGGATTTTGGCGCTTGTCGAAGCGCTTTCCGTTATCGCACTTCTTGAATCAAAGACACGGGCGCGACCTTTCAGGGCCCCGCAACGAACGGCACGGTTATGAACGACACCGCACAGACAATTGACTATTCCACCACGCTCTACCTGCCGCAGACGGATTTTCCCATGCGCGCCGGCCTGCCGCAGAAAGAGCCGGAAACGGTGAAGCGCTGGCAGCAGATGGGGCTCTACAAGAAGCTGCGCGCTTCTGCCGCTGGCCGCGAAAAATTCGTGCTGCATGATGGCCCTCCTTACGCCAACGGCAACATCCATATCGGCCACGCGCTGAACAAGATCCTCAAAGACGTCATCACCCGCTCGTTCCAGATGCGCGGCTTTGACGCCAACTACGTTCCCGGCTGGGATTGCCATGGCCTTCCCATCGAGTGGAAGATCGAGGAAGCCTACCGCGCCAAGGGCAAGAACAAGGACGAGGTGGAAATCAACGAATTCCGCAAGGAATGCCGCGAGTTCGCCGCCGGTTGGATCAAGGTCCAGTCGGAAGAGTTCAAGCGTCTCGGCATCGAAGGCGATTTCGACAATCCCTACACGACCATGAACTTCCATGCGGAAGCCCGCATCGCTGGCGAACTTCTGAAGATCGCCAAGAGCGGCCAGCTCTATCGCGGCTCCAAGCCCGTCATGTGGTCGGTTGTCGAGCGCACGGCTCTGGCTGAGGCCGAGGTCGAATATGCGGATGTCGAGAGCGACATGATCTGGGTGAAGTTCCCGGTGGTTGAAGGTGCCGCTGATCTTCAAGGTCAGTCGGTCGTCATCTGGACGACAACGCCCTGGACCATCCCCGGCAACCGCGCCATCTCCTTCTCCTCGCGCTTCCCTTACGGTCTGTTCGAAGTGGAGGCGGCAGAGAACGACTTTGGCCCGCAGCCGGGCGAAAAGCTGATCTTCGCAACGAAGCTGGCCGATGAAGCCGCGAAGAAGGCAAAACTGACCTTCAAGCTGGTCCGTCCTGTTACGGCAGAGGAACTGGGCGCGATCACCTGTGCCCATCCGCTGGCGTCACTCGGCTATGACTTCAAGGTTCCGTTGCTCGATGGCGATCACGTTACCGATGATGCCGGTACCGGCTTCGTGCACACCGCCCCAAGCCACGGTCGCGAAGACTTTGATGCATGGACCTCCAATCTGCGCGCGCTGGAAGATCGTGGCATCTCGACCAAGATCCCGTTCCCGGTTGGCGATGACGGTTTCTACACGGAAGATGCCCCCGGTTTCGGCCCATCCGCCGAAGGAGGTGCTGCCCGCGTGATGGACGACAATGGCAAGAAGGGTGATGCCAATGAGCGTGTCATCAAGGCGCTGATTGCGGCCAACAACCTCTTTGCCCGTGGCCGTCTGAAGCACAGCTATCCGCACAGCTGGCGCTCCAAGAAGCCCATCATCTTCCGTAACACGCCGCAATGGTTCGTCTATATGGACAAGGAACTGGGTGACGGCACGACGCTGCGCTCGCGGTCTCTGTCGGCCATCGACGACACGCGTTTCGTGCCTGCCGCTGGCCAGAACCGTCTGCGCGCCATGATCGAGAACCGCCCGGACTGGGTGCTGTCGCGTCAGCGCGCCTGGGGCGTGCCGATTGCCGTCTTTGCCGATGAGAAGGGCGAAGTGCTGGTCGATGATGCCGTCAACGCCCGCATTCTGGAGGCCTTCGAGGTCGAGGGTGCCGATGCGTGGTTTGCGCCAGGTGCCAAGGAGCGTTTTCTGGGTGCGGACCATGACCACGCCAAGTGGCATCAGGTCCGTGATATCCTCGATGTCTGGTTCGACTCTGGCTCAACGCACACCTTCACGCTGGAAGATCGCCCTGACCTGAAATGGCCAGCCGATGTCTATCTGGAAGGCTCTGACCAGCATCGCGGCTGGTTCCACTCGTCGCTTCTGGAAAGCTGCGCGACGCGTGGCCGTGCGCCTTACAAGGCCGTCGTCACCCATGGCTTCACCATGGACGAGCAGGGCCGCAAGCAGTCCAAGTCGCTCGGCAACGTCGTGGCACCGCAGGACGTGATGAAGGAATCCGGCGCTGATATTCTGCGCCTGTGGGTCATGACAACGGATTACTGGGAAGACCAGCGTCTGGGCAAGGCCATCATCCAGACCAATATCGATGCCTATCGCAAGCTGCGCAACACCATCCGCTGGATGCTGGGCACGCTGGCGCATGACAAGGGCGAAGAGATCTCCTATGCCGATCTGCCGGAGCTGGAAAAGCTGGTGCTGCACCGCCTGTCCGAACTGGATAAGGTCGTGCGCGACGGTTACGACGCGTTCGACTTCAAGAAGATCACCCGCGCGCTGATCGATTTCGCCAATGTCGAGCTGTCGGCCTTCTACTTCGATATCCGAAAGGACGCGCTCTATTGCGACGCTCCCTCGTCGCTCAAGCGCCGGGCATCGCTTTGCGTCATCTCGAAGCTCTTCGATTGCCTCGTCACCTGGCTCGCCCCCATGCTGCCCTTCACCACGGAAGAAGCATGGTTGTCCCGTTATGCGGATGCGGAATCGGTCCATCTCGTGCAGTTCCCCGCCATTCCTTCCGAGTGGCAGAATGAAGCAGTGGCCGCACGTTGGGAGAAGATCCGCAAGGTGCGCACCGTTGTGACCGGCGCTCTGGAAGTTGAGCGGCGCGAAAAGCGTATCGGTTCTTCGCTGGAAGCAGCCCCGGTCGTGCATGTTGCCGACCCGGAACTGCTGGCTGCACTTGAGGGTGAGGACTTCGCGGAAATCTGCATAACCTCGGCCATCTCTGTCGTTGCTGGCGAAGGTCCTGCAGATGCCTTCCGCCTCGGTGACGTCCAGAAGGTGTCGGTCGAGCAGAAGCTGGCCGAGGGACAGAAATGTGCCCGTTCCTGGCGCATCACCACGGATGTGGGCTCCGATCCTGCGTTCCCCGACGTATCGGCGCGAGATGCCGCCGCGTTGCGCGAACTTGGCGTCGGCGCTTAAGAAAATGGCCGGATGAATTGCACTTTAAGCGTTCATCCGGTAAACCTGCCTGAAATTGGCCGGATTTTAGCAGCAATGGGGGCTACCCAGTCGTCAGGAAAGCTAAAGCATGGATCTGAAAATCACTTCGATTTTTTAGAATGCGCGGCGACGGGAATTAGGATAAAGAGCGCCCTGTGAATGTCCGGAAGGACATGAAGGCGCTTCGGGGCGGAAGGGTTTCCATGAGCATGACGCAGAGTTTTCGCATATACGGCACCGTTCTTGGCGCGGTATCTGTTTGCCTTGCACTGAGCGCCTGCACCAGCCCGACCTACGGAACGGGCAAGTCGTCCGCCGAACAGCTGGTTGACGACCTTGGCAACGCCACGTCCATTACCGGCAATCAGGACAAGCGCAGCGTGAAGTATAACCCGCGCCCCAGTCTCGTCGTTCCTGCCCAGGCCCGTGCCGAGCAGCTGACGCAGCCGCAACAGAGCCTTGCCAACCGGGAAACCAATCCGCAATGGCCTGAGACGCCGGAAGAAGCGCGCGAGCGTCTGCGCAAGGAAGCCGACGCAAACCGTGACAATCCGAATTATCGCTCGCCACTGCTGGCCGGCAACGGCACAAACGGCCAGATGACCGAAAGCCAGAAGTGGGAAGCATTCCGCAAGGCCAAGGCCGATGCGCAGGGCGGCTCCATCGTCAACAGCAATCAGCGCAAGTTCCTGACAGACCCGCCGCTTGAATATCGCAGCGTTCCGCAGGAAGAGCTGGCCGATCTCGGTACGCCGGAATCCAAGAAGGAAAAAGAGCGCAAGAAGAACGCCGCCATGGCTGGCACCGGCAAGAGCTGGTGGAACCCCTTCCAGTAAGGATTAGGAGTTCGCATCTTCCGCCTTTGGAGGGTAGGGGCGTTGCAAAACGTCGCTTCGAACTCTGTCACCTCGCACTTGATGCGGGGTCCGGTGCGATAAAGTCTTTTGATCGCAAAAGACTCTTTATCGCCCCAGACGCGGCTCCGCTGGATACCGGGTCAAGCCCGGTATGACGAAAGAGGGGCATTTTGCGCCTTTCACTCTCCACGCTTGCCCTGAAAGAATCCGCGCAAAATCCGCGCACTTTCCACCTCTGCCATGCCTGAATAGACCTCTGGAGCGTGGTGGCATGTCGGCTGGTTGAAAAAGCGCACGCCGCTTTCCACCGCACCGCCCTTGGGGTCGTTGGCGCCATAATAGAGGCGCCTGATGCGGGCGAAGGAGATGGCCGTGGCGCACATGGTGCAGGGTTCAAGGGTCACATAAAGGTCTGCGCCGCTCAGTCGCTCTCTGCCCAGTTCCTCGCAGGCCATGCGGATGGCAAGGATTTCGGCGTGGGCTGTGACGTCGTTCAATTCGCGTGTGCGGTTGCCGGCGCTGGCGACAATGCGGCCATCCAGTACCAGCACGGCACCAATGGGGACCTCGTCCCTTTGGCCTGCTCTTTGCGCTTCTTCAAGCGCAAGGTCCATGAAATGCGTCGTTTCCGCCATTGTCCGTGCAATTTCCTCTTAACCAGTGCCGCGCGACCTGATAGGACACGGCAAACAACAGGCAAACAACAAATGACATTCAAAGACAAGCCGAAGCGCGCTGGCGGCAAAACATTCGACCGTGACAGGAAGCCGAAGCCTTCGGCGACACCGGATACGGCGCGCGACAAGAAGCCATTTACAGCCAAGGCCGAGACTGTCGTGAGCGAGACGGCGCCGAGCAAGCCGGAGCGGATTTCCAAGATCATGGCGCGCGCAGGCGTGGCTTCGCGCCGCGATGTGGAACGGATGATCATGGAAGGGCGCGTGTCGCTGAACGGCGTCAAGCTGGACAGCCCTGTCGTCAATGCCACCCTGGATGACAAGATCGAGGTTGATGGCCAGCCGATCCGTGGTGCGGAGCGTACGCGCCTGTGGCTGTACCACAAGCCAGCCGGTCTGGTGACGACCAATTCCGACCCGGAAGGGCGTCCGACAGTTTTCGACAATCTTCCGAAGGAGCTTCCGCGCGTTCTTTCCATCGGTCGTCTCGATATCAACACCGAAGGCCTGCTGCTGCTGACCAATGACGGCGGCCTCTCGCGCGTTCTTGAACTGCCGACCACTGGCTGGCTGCGCCGTTACCGCGTGCGCGCCCATGGCGAGGTCGATCAGGCCGCGTTGGACAAGCTCAAGGAGGGCATCGCGGTAGACGGTGTTCTCTACGGCGCAATCGACGCCACGCTTGACCGCACGCAGGGCCACAATGTCTGGATCACCATGGGTCTTCGCGAAGGCAAGAACCGTGAGATCAAGAATGTGCTTGGTGCGCTGGGTCTGGAAGTGAACCGCCTCATTCGCATCTCCTACGGACCGTTCCAGCTGGGTGACCTGCCGGAGAGCCAGGTGGTGGAAGTGCGTGGCCGCATGCTGCGCGATCAGCTTGGCCCCCGCCTCATCGAGGCTGCCGGTGCCAATTTTGATGCGCCGATCTATGATGCCGTTGTCGAGGAAGACGAGGCCCCGGTTCAGCGTCCCGTCAAATCCGAATGGACAAAGCGTGGTGATGCCGAGCAGAACCCGCGCGGCGGCAATTTTGCAGAAAAGCGCGACAACCCGCGTGACCGTGCGCAGGGCAAACCGGATGCAAAGCGTCCCGGAAAGCCTTTCGCAAAGGGTCGCGATGAGGATCGTGACGACGACCGTCCAAAGCGCCCGCCCATGGGCAGCAACCGCACAGCCAATGTGTGGATGGCACCAGGCGCGCGTCCCACGCGTGACGGCAAGGAGCGCAAGTCCGTGCGCGCCGAGGCAGAAAGCGTCTTCAAGAAGCCTTCGGCAGAGGCGGATGCGCGCCGCGCAATTGTCAGGCACCGGGATTCCGACGGTGAATGGATTCGCGCCGACAAGCCGGCGCAGGACGAGAGCCGTGGTCGCGGCAGGGGTGAGCGCGGCGAGAAATCCTTCGGTGACCGCAAGCCACGCGACGCAGGCAACCGGGGTGAACGCCCACGCGGCGACAAGCCCTTTGGCGACCGTCCTTCCCGCGGCGGGGAACGTAGTGAGCGGCCCTATGGCGACCGCAAGCCTCGCGATGCTGGAGAACGCTCATTTGGAGATCGTCCGGCTCGCCCGGAGAGGTCCTTCGGGGATCGCCCTGCGCGCAGCGAGCGGCCCTTCGGTGATCGCAAGCCACGTGAGGATGGTGACCGTCCGCGTTCAGAGCGTCCATTCGGCGACAAGCCACGCGGCGCAAAGCCCTTCGGTGACAAGCCTCGCGAAGGCCGCCCTTCTGGCGGCAAGCCAGGTGGCTTTGGTGGCAAGCCGAGCTTCGGCAAGCCGCGGGCAGAGCGGTCTGAGGGCGGGTTCGGTGGCAAGGGGCCCGGTGGTTCCAAGGGTCCCGGCGGCAAAGGTCCCGGTAGCGGTGGCAAGGGTCCAGGTGGTAAACCTTCTGGAGGCAGAGGAATGACGCGTAATGCGGATCGTAGGCGGTGAGTTTCGCGGCCGGTCACTGGCCGCTCCGAAATCCAACACAATCAGACCCACGATAGACCGGACACGGGAAAGCCTCTTCAACATATTGAGCCACGCCTATCCCGAAAGCCTGGATGGGACGCGCGTTCTTGATGTTTTCGCAGGCACAGGCGCGGTCGGGCTCGAGGCTCTGTCGCGCGGCTGTCGCGTGGCGCTGTTTGTCGAAAACGGCGTCGAGGGCAGGGGGCTGTTGTGGGAAAACATCGATGCTCTGGGCCTGCATGGCCGCGCGCGCATCCTGCGTCGTGACGCGACCAAACTGGGTAGCGTCAACAATATCGAGCCCTTCGATATGCTGTTTGCCGATCCGCCCTATGGACAGGGACAGGGCGAAAAGGCCTTGGCGGCGGCCCATCACGGCGGCTGGCTCGTGCCCGGCGCGCTTGCCATTCTGGAAGAGCGTGCAGACGTGCTGCTTACCGTCGAACCCGCATTCAAATTGCTGGAAAGCCGCACCTTCGGCGACTCCAAGATGCATTTCTATCGCTACGAGCCCTGACGATTATTTGCCCTCGATGATGCGCGTCTTTCGGCGCGCGTCACTCTCCTGTCGTCTTTGTCTCATAGAGCGGGTCAAGCATATGACATGTAGGAGAGGCCGCACTTTTGGCTGGAAAGAAAAAAAAGGCCTCTGGCAAGAAGCGTAAGCGCGAGGAAGCCACAAGAGAAATCCGCGACCCATCCTTTGCGCTCGCCCTTGGTGGCGGTGGCGCACGTGGCATCTGCCACATCAACATTGTCGAGGCTCTCGACGAGCTCGGCATTCGCCCCACGGCAATAGCGGGCTCCTCGATCGGCTCCATCATCGGCGCGGGCATGGCCGCTGGCATGAGTGGCCGTGACATCAGGGAATATACACTTGAGCTGATGGGCAAGAAGGGCAGCGTTGCCAACCGGCTCTGGAGCCTCGGCCCGGCCTCCATGCGCCACGCAGCTTTCGGATTTCGTCTGGGTCAGTTCAATCTTGAACTGGTGCTCGATGCGCTTTTGCCATCCGCCCTGCCCAAAAGGTTTGAAGATCTGGGCATTCCGCTGAAAGTCACAGCGACAGACTACTACGCGCAATCCGAAGTCATCGTCGAAAGTGGCGATCTGCGCCAGGCGCTGGCGGCATCTTCTGCCATTCCGGCCCTGTTCATGCCCATTCGGATGAACGATCGCATCATGATCGATGGCGGCATCTTCAATCCGGTGCCCTATGACCATCTGCTCGATGACGCCGATATCGTCATTGCAGTGGATGTGGTGGGAGGGCCCGAAGGTGACGGGACGACGATGCCCAGCCGCTTTGAAAGCCTGTTTGGTGCAAGCCAGCTGATGATGCAGTCGGTCATTTCGCTGAAACTGCGAATGCGCCCGCCGCATATCTTTCTGCGGCCCCCGGTCAATCGTTTCAAGGTGCTGGATTTCAGGAAAGCACATGAAGTGCTTGCGGAATCCGAAGTGACGAAAGACGAACTCAAGCGGCAGATTGAAATGCAGGTGGAGCTTTACCATCGCGGCCATGGTATCGAGCCGTAGGCATTTCGCTCAATTACGGGTGAAATGCGCCTTTGGCCTTGATGCGGCGTGTGCGTCGCAATAAATGAAGGTCAACGAAAGGCTTCGCCCCATGTCCTCAGCCATTGATTCCTCAAAGCTTCTCGATCGCGCCAGCGAATTGGTCGATCTGGCCCGCCGCGCCGGTGCAGATGAGGCAGATGCCGTCATCGTTCGCTCCCGCTCGCAATCTGTCGGCGTCCGGCTCGGCAAGGTCGAAAGCACGGAATCGTCCGAAAGCGATGATTTCTCGCTGCGCGTCTTTGTTGGCAGGCGTGTTGCCAGCGTTTCGGCCAATCCCGGCTTCGACCTCAAGACACTGGCGGAACGCGCGGTCGCCATGGCCAAGGTCTCGCCTGAAGACCCCTTTGCCTGCCTTGCGGACAAGGATCGATTGGCGACTTCCTATGATGATCTGCAATTGTTCGATCCGACCGAAGTTTCGGCAGATGAACTGCGTGAAGCGGCTCTTGCCGCAGAAGAGGCTGCGCTCAGCGTCAAGGGTGTCAGCAACTCCTCGGGTGCCGGGGCATCCAGTGGCATGGGCGGTCTCGTGCTTGTAACCTCGCACGGCTTTTCCGGTAGCTACATGGGAAGCCGTTTCGGCCGCTCCGTCAGCGTTATCGCCGGAGAAGGCACGAAGATGGAGCGCGACTACGAATATGACAGCCGCCTCTATTTCAAGGATCTCGACAATCCCGAAGACATCGGCAGACGCGCCGGTGAAAGAGCCGTCAAGCGTATCAATCCGCGTCAGGTGGACACGGGCAGCAATGTGACCGTCGTCTTCGACCCACGCATCGCGCGTGGTTTCGTTGGCAGCATTGCCGGTGCCATCAACGGTGCTTCCGTTGCCCGTAAGACCAGCTTCCTGCGTGACAAGATGGGCCAACAGGTTCTCAAACAAGGCCTTTCGATTACCGATGATCCGCAGATCGTGCGTGGCCCGTCGTCCCGGCCCTTCGATGGTGAGGGTATTCGCGGCGAAAAGCTTGTCATGATCGAGGACGGCGTTCTCAAGCATTGGTTCCTGTCGACATCGACTGCCCGCGAGATTGGCCTTACGACCAATGGCCGTGGCGTGCGCGGCGGAACGGCTGTATCACCCGCATCGACCAATCTGGCGCTGGAGCCCGGCGATATCTCGCCACAGGACCTCATTGCTCAGGTGGGTAGCGGCTTCTACGTCACGGAGTTGATCGGCCATGGCGCCAATCTTCTGACGGGTGAGTATAGCTGCGGCGCAAGCGGTTTCTGGATTGAAAATGGCGAGAAGGCCTTCCCGGTTTCGGAAGTGACCATCGCATCCAATTTGAAGGACATGTTCATGCGGGTTACGCCTGCAAACGACATCGACCGCAAATATGGTGTGGCTGCGCCGACACTTGCCATTGAAGGCATGACGATCGCCGGGCGCTGATACGACCGGCCGGCGGTTGCCTTTGAACACAGGCCATGCGCATGGTCTGACGGTGGCCGCATGTGCTCATGCTTATGCGCCGCCTCCCAACGGAAGATGACAGATATGAATGTTGCCGATTGGCACTCCGATCTCGAACTCATTGTGGATGCTGCCCGTCAGGCTGGAAAAGTCGCGCTGGGTTATTTCCGCAAGGACCCGGAAGTCTGGTGGAAGAGTGGCCATTCGCCCGTGAGTGCAGCAGACTACGCTGCCAATGAATTGCTGGAACGGTTGCTGCGCACGCCGCGCCCGGACTATGGCTGGCTTTCCGAAGAGACCGATGACGATAGTGACCGGCTGACGCGGGACACGGTGTTCGTGGTGGACCCGATCGACGGCACCCGCGCCTTCATTGCCGGCAAGGATACGTGGTGTGTCAGTGTGGCGGTGGTCCATCACGGCAAGCCCGTCGCCGCAGCGCTTGTTGCACCGGCCTATGACGAAGAATTTACCGCGCTTCCAACGGGGGCAGCCATGAAGAACGGCAAGCCTCTGGCCGTTTCGTCCAGCCGTGCCGACAAGATCAGGCTGGCAGCCTCCGAAGACGTTATTGCAAAGCTTCCCGGAAGCCTGAAGTCGCGGGTTGATCGGATCGCACATGTGCCATCGCTTGCTTACAGGCTTGCCATGGTCGCAGATGGCCGGATTGACGGGACATTGGTCAAACCGCATTCCCATGATTGGGATCTCGCGGCGGCGGATCTCATTCTCGAGCGTGCCGGAGGAATGTTGGTCGGGCTGGATGGCAAACGTCTGGTATACAATCGACGGCAGGTCTCCCACCCGGAATTATGCGCGGCGGGCAACCTGTTGCTTCCACATTTGCTGGAGCCGTTGAACTTGTCTGACAGAGGTTGATTTTCACAGCAAAATCCCGCAGATGAAGGCTTCTCGGGCCAACAGACAATTAGAAAGAAGTGAAATATGACTGTAGCGGGCAACCAGAAACAGCTTCTGCACCTCGTATTCGGCGGCGAGCTTGAAAATCTCCAGGACGTGCAGTTTCGCGATTTGAAGGCGCTGGATATCGTCGGTATCTTCCCGGACTACGCAACCGCATTGACGGCATGGAAGTCAAAAGCCCAGCAGACTGTGGATAACGCTCACATGCGCTACTTTATAGTGCATATGCACCGTCTTCTTGAGCCAGATAGCAAATAATCGCTGCTTTCCTACTTCGTTTGTACTATACCCAGTGGGGCAAAAAGTTGTGCGGCTTCCGTAAGGTTACGCACAACATCTGGGTGCCACTCGGCTTTTCGAGAGCTCTCTTCCGTTCTGAAACAAAAAAGACGCATTTTTGTATGAAGTAGGCTCAGACATCGACCTAAGATCGTCACACGGTTATTAGAAGATGCGATGTCTTAACAAGAACATAGAGCGATGCGGATGTGGCGTTTCGACGTGACGCGGTGCTCTTGTAGGGATCACAGGGGAAAGCATTGCGCGAAATGATCGAAGGCAGGGTGTCATGAACAGCCGAATCGCGCGTTTCGCCCTTTCGGGTTACAGAATTGCTGGTGTCGCGGCCTATCCCTTCGCGCGGCCCTATCTCATGTATCGCTCTGCCAAAGGCAAGGAAGACAAGCATCGCCGCCTTGAACGCTTTGGCTATTCCAGCGCCGAGCGCCCGCGCGGTCCGCTCGTCTGGTTTCATGCCGCAAGCGTCGGCGAAACGCTCGCGCTCGTCCCCCTCATCCGTGAAATCCGCAAGCGCGACATACACGTTCTTCTGACCACGGGCACTGTTACATCGGCAGAACTCAGCCGCACGCGCCTCGGCGGAGACGTCATCCATCAATATGTGCCGCTCGATATCAAGATTTGCCTGAACCGTTTTCTGAACTACTGGACACCGGATGCGGCGATCACGGCTGAGTCCGAGATATGGCCGATCACGATGATGGAGCTTGAGCGGCGGCATATCCCGCAAATCCGCGTCAATGCCCGGCTCTCGGATCGCTCCTTTGATCGCTGGCACCGCCGTTCAGACGTCGCAGAGGCGCTTTTCAGCAAGTTGGCGCTGGTTGTGGCGCAGTCCGACGTGGACGCAGAACGATTTCGCGACCTGGGCTCCTGGCCGGTTGTCGTGTCAGGAAACCTGAAGGGCGATACCGATCCGCCGCCTTGCGACATGGCATTGCTCGAAAACTATCGCCGCCAGATTGGCGGACGCAAGACCTGGGCCGCTATCTCCACCTTCGAAGGGGAGGAAAAGGCGGCGGGCACGGTTCACACTGCAATCAAGTCTCGAAACGGTCAACTCACCATCATCGTGCCCCGGCATCCTGAGCGGTGCGATGAGATCGAGGCGATGTTGAAGGGCATGGATCTGGTTGTTGCCCGCAGAAGCCGCAACGACGTCATCACGCCGCAGACGGACATTTTCCTTGGTGACACGATCGGCGAAATGGGTCTTTACCTGCGGCTGACCGAACTTGCCTTCGTGGGCCGCTCGCTGATGGCGGAAGGTGGTCAGAACCCGCTGGAGCCTGCAATGCTGGGCTGCGCCGTTCTTTCCGGTGCGCATGTTCAGAATTTCCGCGAAGCTTACCAGAAGCTTCTGCGTTCCGGTGGCGGTCGCATCATCCGGGATGTCGAGATGCTGGCAAAGGCCGTGCATTATCTGCTGGTCAACGATAACGAACGTTACAAGATGATCGATGCCGGCGGCAGGGTCATACAGGACATGCGCGGTGCGTTGTCCTCAACCGTCAAGGCGCTTGAGCCTTACATCAATCCGTTGACGGTAACCGCCAAGCTTCAGCCGCGCAGTGCTGTTGGTTGACGATGGACGCGGCCGGATTGGTTAAATCGCCGGATGATATTGCGGCAATCCTGTTCGACAAGGACGGAACGCTGATCGGCTATGATGCGAGCTGGGGTCCTGTTAACCGTGAGCTTGCGGCAATTGCCGCCCGTGGCGACGCGGCACTGGCCGACCGCCTGCTTCTGGCCTGTGGAATGGACCCCGTGACCGGCCATGTCATAGCCGACAGTCTGCTGGCCGCTGGCAATACGGCCCAGATTGCCGCTGGTCTGGTAGCTGCCGGTTCGCCCTGCGACGTGGGTGAACTAACGCAACGCCTCGACAAGCTGTTTACCGATGCGGCTTCCAAATCGGTGCCAGTCACGGATCTGCAGGGGCTTTTTTCCCGCCTGAAGCAGAGAGGCTACAGGCTCGGCATCGCTTCCAGCGACAATGAGGCTTCTATACGCGAAACCGCGCGACGCTTCGGCATCGAACACAGTGTCGATTTCATCGCCGGTTACGATAGCGGCCACGGCACGAAGCCGCAGCCGGGGATGGTTTACGGATTTTGCGAGGCAATCGGTCTTACCCCGGATCGCATCGCCGTTGTCGGAGACAACAACCACGATCTGCACATGGCGCGCAATGCCAAGGCGGGGCTGGGCATCGCGGTGCTCACCGGCACGGGCACAAGGCAAAGTCTTGCGGCAGACTGTGACTATTGTTTTGACGATATAACAGGTCTCGAAAGTCTTCTTCCGCCCCGCGCTGCGCTCTAGACTATTTCCCCTCTTTGCAAAATCCTTACCTTTCTGGCAGATAGCTTCTGCTAACAAACAGGGAATAGCGGGAGTTTGTGGACGGATGGTTTCGGAAGCACCGCCATTCTGGTGGGAAAAATCCGGCTGGCAGGCCTGGGCACTGGCTCCTTTTTCCTTCGTGTATGGCAAGGTCGCCGGACGGACGATGAAACGGGCAAAGCGTGCATCCGTGCCCGTACCGGTCATCTGTATCGGCAATTTCACAGTCGGCGGTGCGGGCAAGACCCCGACTGCCATTGCAATTGCGCGCGCAGCCATCGCAATGGGGCTGACGCCGGGTTTCCTCAGCCGTGGCTATGGCGGCACACTGGACGTGACGACACGGGTCGATGTCGGGCATCACCGGTCTGTCGATGTTGGCGATGAGCCCCTTTTGCTCGCTCGTGAGGCGATAACGGTCATTTCCCGCAGGCGTGTCGAAGGCGCAAAACGCCTTGTCGAAGAGGGTGTTGACCTCATCATCATGGACGACGGCTTTCAAAGCGCGCGGCTGACACTGGACTATGCCTTGGTCGTCATCGATACCCGCAGAGGCATCGGTAATGGGCATCTCGTGCCTGGGGGACCCGTCCGGGCACCGCTGGACGAGCAGATGCGCCAACTGTCTGCAATTCTCAAGGTCGGCGATGGACCTGCGGCGGATGCGATCATTCGAACAGCAGCACGGGCGGGTAAACAGATTTACGTCTCATCCATACGTCCCCGGCCACAGGCGGATCTCAAGGCCAAACCTGTCCTCGCCTATGCGGGCATTGCAGATCCCGAGAAGTTCTATCGTACCGTCTCGTCTTTGGGCGCCGATCTCGTGGTCCGGCGCTCATTCCCGGATCATCACCAGTTCAGCGACGAAGAGATTGCCGATCTGATGGAGGAGGCAGCCAAGGCCAACCTCTTGCCGGTCACAACAGCCAAGGACGCGATGCGGCTTGAGGGGCGTCATGGGCCGGCATCGGCTCTGCACCGCGCCAGCCGTGTCATCGAGATAGATATGGAATTCGATGACCCGAATGCGGCTGCGGCAATCATCGACACGGCCATGGAAAATTGCAGGCGCAGAAGGCTTCAGCAACCTTAATAGGGCCCATGGTCCGAATATGGCAGCGGCGAAGGAACAATACGACCTCAGCGCGCTTTTCCTGAAGAGTTGAGCACTTGGAGTGCTCTCCATTGCTTCAGGAGGAACACATGCCGCAGGGTACCGAAAAGAAAGTTTTCACCCCACGCGAGAGTCGCCAAGGTTTCCGGGGAAGTCCCGTTCTGATCATTCTCGTTATCAGCCTACTATTGGCAGGCGCCGTCTGGATTGTTGCCGAGACCTGGGGGGAGAGTACCGCGCCAGCGACGACAGAAACACAGTCCGCGCCTGGCCCATCGACACCAAATGCACCGGCAGACCCCGGCCCAAGCGGCACAGGTGCTTTCGACAACAACGCCCCGTCTGGCACACAGCCAGCAACAGGTGGGACCGACAGCAATCCAAATCCAGGCCAGGCCTCGCAGCCAGCCCGACCCGCGCAGCCGGCGCAATAACAACAGCAAAAAACCGGGCATTGCCCGGTTTTTTTATGTCCGTAATGCAGAACCGGGTGGATCGCCCGGTTCTGCTAAAGAGATGTCACGCAGCTTTCTGAGCAGCAGCGTTGACCGATGTCGTCGCAAGTTTGCTGAGCGATTCGTCTGTCGTGGATTCTTCGGTCAGCGTAGCGTCCAGCAACGGAACAGCCTTCGAATAGCCGAGCTTTTCTGCCCAGGCCTTCAGCGTGCCGTAACGGGTAATTTCGTAATGCTCGACAGCCTGCGCGGACGAGATCAGGCCGGCGTCGAGTGCAGCGGTGCCCTTGTAGTCTTCCATGATTTCTTCGCCTTCAGCGATGATACCCTGGATTGCTTCACAGGTTTTGCCCTGTGCGCGCTTGCCGATGATTTCAAAGACTTCCTGCAGGCGTTCGATCTGGCCCTGCGTTTCTTCCTTGTGCTTCTCGAAAGCAGCTTTCAGCTTTGGGTCGGTTGCTGCGCGTGCCATTTTCGGCAAAGCTTTCAGCACCTGACGTTCGGCGTAATAGATGTCCTTCAGCGTATCGTAAAAAAGATCGTCGAGTGTCTTCTCGGCCATTGTCAGCTCCTGTTGAAAATTGTGCCGTTGCATTGCAACGCTGATCTAACCAGCCCCGTCAGCGATAGTTCCTGACGGGTTGCGCACAAAGTTCAATTTACTTGAGCAGATCGTAATGTAAGGCCGATGCCGTTCAGGCACTTCTCTTCTGGTTTGGAAGCGCACCGGCTCGCTTCTCCGCCTCAAGAGAGGCTGCTGCGTCGGCATAGGGCTCCTGCTTGATAACGCTCCAGTAACGCAGCTCATCCAGCGGAATGAATTTGCCCGTCATGGCGCAGACGACGTGTGAACCGTTTTGAACGATGCGCATATCCCCATCGAGATATTCGATCTTCGCCTCACGGCTGCCGCCGCCTTCAAATCTGTTCATCTGTCCTGTCTCCTGACGATCTCTGTTTTCTAGCTTTTTCCTTGCGAAAATGCCAGCGGTGGCGCGTGGGATCGGCTTAACTTCTGCCGAACAGCCTTTCGATATCGGAAAGCTTGAGCTCGATATAGGTGGGGCGGCCGTGATTGCACTGGCCTGAGCCGGGTGTGTTTTCCATCTGCCGCAAAAGCGCATTCATTTCTTCTGGCCTCATGCGACGGCCCGACCTGACCGAGCCGTGGCAGGCCATGGTGGCCGCGACATATTCGAGTTTGTTGGCAAGACTGGCGGCGCTGTCCCATTCGGCAATTTCGTCCGCCAGTTGCCGCACCAGACCCTGAACGTTGACCTCGCCCAGCATGGAGGGAGTTTCGCGCACGGCGATGGCTCCGGGGCCGAAACGCTCAATGGCAAGGCCCATGCTGTCGAAGCCAGCAGCATGTTCCATCAACCGATCGCAATCCTCCTCCGGCAAATCGACAATCTCCGGAATGAGCAGAACCTGAGAGGCAGGACGCATGGAATGGAGCGCCTTGCGAATTTCCTCAAAGACCAGCCGTTCATGGGCTGCGTGTTGGTCAACGATGACAAGGCCATCATCCGTTTGCGCCACAATGTAGTTGGCGTGCACCTGTGCTCTTGCCGCGCCCAAAGGATAGCGCGCCGCATCCATGGTGGGAATGCCATCATTGGAAGGTCCAGCCTGTTCGGCACGTGCCGTCGGCATGGTGATATCGGCAAATTGTGCCTGCGCGGTTTCGCGCAGCGCCAGCTCGCCGCCGACGGACAGGGGCCGCGACGGCGAGGTTGCTGGCGACCATGCCTGCGATGAAAAAGACCGAACGGAAGAGGGGCTGTAGCCGGGACGAAACGCGCTCATCATCTGCGCAGCACCCGTCGTTGCCGCCCGGTCTCCCTCGCGCGTCAGAGCCTGCCGCACGGCACCAACGATCAGCCCGCGTATAAGGCCGGGATCGCGAAACCGCACGTCGGACTTGGCGGGATGGACGTTCACATCCACAAGAGCGGGATCGAGCGTGAGAGAGAGCACCGCTATGGGATAGCGGCCATGGGGAATTGTTTCGGCATAGGCACCGCGAATGGCGGACAGAAGCAGTTTGTCCTGCACCGGGCGTCCATTCACAAACATGTATTGATGCGCCGAATTCCCGCGGTTGAATGTGGGAACGCCCGCAAAGCCCGTCAGGGTTACGTCCTCGCGGATGGCATCGATTTCGATGGCATTGTCCTTGAAGTCGGCGCCAAGAATTTGCGCCATGCGCGCAAGGTGGTCATCACCCGTTGCCGGGAATTCCAGCGTCGACCGGTCCGTTCCCGACAGGACGAAGCGGATATGCGGGAAGGCGATGGCCATGCGTTTGACTATTTCCGTGATCGCGCCCGCTTCGGCCTTTTCCGATTTCAGGAATTTGAGGCGCGCCGGTGTGGCAAAAAACAGATCGCGCACCTCTACCGTCGTTCCCCTGTTGGAGGGAGCGGGCCGGACAGGCGACACCTTGCCGCCAGCAACCGAGATTACGGCGCCTTCGGCCGCATCCTTCTGACGGCTGGTGATCGTCAGTTTGGCGACCGAGCCGATGGAGGGCAGGGCTTCGCCGCGAAAACCCAGCGTCCGTATATCGTCCAGGTTCAGGGAAATCTTGGATGTGCAATGTCTGCGGATTGCCAGTTCAAGATCGGAAGCAGAAATGCCGCAGCCATTGTCCGAAATTCTCACGAGACCCTTGCCGCCGCCAGCGGTGGCGATTTCGATCCGGGTAGCGCCCGCATCGATCGCATTTTCAATCAATTCCTTTGCAGCACTGGATGGGCGTTCAATGACTTCCCCGGCGGCAATCTGATTGATAAGGGTTTCGGAAAGCTGTTTGATGGACATGACGCCATTTTCGAGGATTCGAGAGGTTTGCGAAAGCAAAATCCATCCAAATGGCGAAAAATGCGGGGTTGTCCCGCCAAATATTTCTTGGGCACAGCGTTAAGTGCGTCTTAAGCTAATAATTTTAGTGTGCAACCAGCTCGCAATGAATGCAGCATCATCCCGGCGCCCACCGCAGCAGGATGATTTGTGACGAAAAGCAGAGGGCGTTGCCAGGACGTGCCAGTCTGCTTCAGGTTTCACACAACATGCCCTTTATCTTCAGCCATTTTCCCCCGGCCAGAGGCCGATTTTGTGAGTGTAATTCGCTTTGAGACAGGCATGTGAGGAAGTGCAATGAATGGTGGGGCGTCGACCTGCGCAGATATGTATACTGCCATGCTCGAAGCCTTTTGCGATGCCATGTCGGTTGCCCTCATCGGCTATGATCGCGATGATCACATTGCCTTCGCCAACCGGCGAGTGCTCAGTCTTCTGCCCCTCAATGAAGCGGACATAGCCACCGGAACGCGCCTTCGCGATTTCATTGGCGCTGTCTACGATTGCCGCAGGCCGGATGGCGATGCCGTGCAGCCGCGATTGGCAGATCGTGAAGACTGGATTGCTGAACGTCTCGCCTCACACTGGAAAGAGCGGTCGGAATTTACCGAGCGCGGACTTGGCGACCGTTGGCTGCGCTTCACCCAACGACGATTGCCGTCAGGCATGGGCATCTGCGTCATTTCCGACATTTCCGAACAGAAGAAACGCGAGGACCAGTGGCGTTCCGATATTGAACGGGTGCAACTGACCGAAGAGATACTGGACACGCTGCCGCTTTCGATTTTCGTCAAGGACCGCAACGCGACCTATGTCGGTGTCAACAAGGCTGGCTGCGCCCTGCTGGAAACATCGGCAGACCTTATCCTCGGGCGCACGGTTGCCGACATTCATTCCGATCCTGTTGCCTCGCGGATCGATGCCATGGACCGCCATGTGCTGGACACCGGCAGACCAGCTATTCTGCCGGAGCGTTTAACGCGCCTTACGGGAGAGGAAATTCTCGTCATCACGAGAAAGCAGAGGGTCGGTAAACCGGGCCGATATTTTCTCGTTACGACCATGGATGATGTATCTGCCTTCGCCACCACCGGAGCGGACGGAAAACAGGTCATTTCCGGGCTGGAGCACATGTCATTCGTTCAGACGTCCTACATGGACGACGAGCACCATCAGGCTTCCCGAATTTTGCAGGGTCGCAGCATTTTGATCGTTACGCCCAATGCAAAGCTTGGCGAACAGGCGTCGAAGAAGATGAGCGCCATGGGTATCGATTGCGCAGTTGCATCGGGATACCGAGAGCAGAAAGCCTTCATGGAGTATGCCGCCTCCGCCAATGTGCGGATCGATCTCGTGGTCGTGGACATACAATTGGACGTCGCCTGCCTTGATCTGCCGCCAGTCTACGGCGTCGACGTCATGACGGTCGATGATTTTCAGCTTGAAGGCATGATCATCAGTCAGGTTACGCGTCACTTCCGTCTCATCGCCCAGAATGCGATCGCCGAACGGGCAGGGGAAGGCGTGGACATCTCCACCGGCACGGAGAAAGCGCCCCCTAAACGAGCGACTGAAGTTCTGGTCGTGGAAGACAACACGATAAACCAGATTGTCTTTTCACAAATACTCGAAAGCATGGGATTGACCTACAAGATCGCGGCTACGGGTGCTGAGGCCCTGCGGCTTTACGAGCAGGAAAAACCGTCTTTCGTGCTGATGGATACGACACTGCCGGATTTCGATGGCTTTGAAGCGACCCGCAGGCTGCGCAAGATATCGCATCAACAGGACCGCGTCCCCGTTATTGGTGTTGTTGCTCTTGCTTTTGAGGGTGACCGACAGGCCTGCTTGGATGCGGGAATGGACGATATGCTGTTGAAACCGATCAGCCCCGACATGATAGAAGCATTACTGAAACGATACATGCCTCAGAAAAACCAGTTCAACCATGGTTGAGCCGGGAAAATATAGAAATCGGGCCCGGAAAATCGGTGGCAATTTCGCAGAGTTCCGCGATAGTGTTTTCGCAAGAATCAAACATTATTGATCAACACTGACTTCAGTTTGTTGACTAGGACATGCGCATGAAACCGCCCGAGCCAAATGCGCCACAAGTGAGCCAGCACGAGTTGCAGGCCATGGCGTATAGCGACCCTTTGACAGGGTTGGGCAACCGGTACAGGCTTCGCGACAAGATCAGAATGCTTGCCGCAGAACGTGCGACTGATCCGGCGCCGTTTACCATCGGCGTGGCGAATATAGACGGTTTCAAACCCATCAATGATCTTTTTGGCGCCGAAGCGGGCGACGAAATCCTGTGTCAGGTTGCGCATCGTCTCAAAGCCTGTGTGCCTGATGGCGCTGTCGTTACGCGTCATGATGGCGATGAATTTGCTTTCGTGCTGCCGCTGGTGTTCGAACGGCTGGGTGCCGAGCGCGTCGGCAACATGATCAAGGATGTTCTGTCCGCTCCCTATGATCTGGGCGACCGCAACGTTCGGCTATCGTCATCCTTTGGCTTTGCCATTTATCCCTTCGCGGGCGAGGAATTCGAGGATCTGCTGAAAAGTGCGGAAACTGCGCTTTATCGTTCCAAGCGTCGCGGTCGCGGGCAGATTACTGTCTATTCGCGTGAGATTGCGCAGGAGATGAAACGTGCCACGCAGCTCGAGCAGGCTCTGCGCAATGCCATCATCACCGATGCGGTGGATGTGCATTTTCAGCCTATCGTGCGGTTGCACAGTGCAACGGTGATCGGCTTCGAGGCTCTCGCGCGCTGGAACGATCCCGATCTCGGCTTCGTCTCGCCCGCCGTTTTCGTGCCGCTGGCGGAAGAGCGCGGTTTTATCGACGCTCTCTCCGAAACGCTGTTGCGCAAGGCGGCGGAAGCCGCGCTTTCATGGCCGCGAGAGCTGTTCTTGTCTTTCAACCTCTCGTCCGCGCAATTGATGGACCCGACGACGGCTGGCAACATCCTGTCCATCTTGCGGCGCGTGGGGCTCGATCCCAGAAGGCTGGAGCTTGAGATCACCGAAACCGCGGTCATGACATCGGCAGACACGGCCCAGCGCATCATCCGCGAGCTTCAGCAGGCGGGCGTCAAAATCTCGCTGGATGACTTCGGCACAGGCCAGTCAAGTCTCGGCCGCTTGAGAGATTTCTCGTTCGACAAGGTGAAGATCGATCGGGCGTTCGTATCGCGGATCAGCACCGACCGCCCGTCCGAACATATCATCAAGGCAATCGTGGCCATGTGTGATGGTCTCGATCTGGAGGTCGTAGCAGAAGGGATCGAAAACAAGTCCGAGGCCGACAAGCTGCGCAGTCTCGGCTGTGCCATGGGGCAGGGTTATTTCTACGGACGCCCGGTAGATGCCGCCGCCACCCAGCGATATCTTCAGGAAAACTACCGCGATCTGCCGACATCCGGTCTGGATTTCAGCTGACCCGGGAAAGAGCCAAAGGGCGCCTTTCCCGGGTCAGGGATCAGGCGATGTAAGCGCCATCGGCCATGCCTTTGACCTCTATGCCAAGGTCGAAGGTCGCGCCAAACATCGGATTGGCCTTGATGGTGGCCTCGTCCAGACCTTCGCAGGCTGAGGTGAGGCCAAGGCGGTTGAGGCCGCTGCCGAAAAAGACCGGACACGTGGATTGTTCCGCTGGCACAAGATATCGATCGAGATGCTTTCCATCGGCGGAGTAGCGATCAACGGCACCCATTCCCCAGCGCGCATTCCAGATATGGCCATCCGCATCGCATACGGAGCCATCGATGCCACCGTCCTCACCAGCCTGATCCACCAGTATCTTGGCTTGTCCAACCGGCAACCCGGTTGCCGGATCGAGTGGAACGGCCATCAATCTGTTGACCTTGGTATCCACATAATACCCCGTCGCTCCATCGGGAGAGAAGCAGATGGAGTTGGAAATGCTGATGTTCTCGACCAGCGTCGTCACCACGCCCCGGGCGACGTGATAGATGCCGCCTGCTCCATCTTCGGCCTTCTTGCCCATGGTGCCGATCCACAATGCACCGCAGGGATGAACGCGGCCGTCATTGGAGCGATTGCCAGGCTTGCCCGGCTCGAAATCCGCATGAAAGGAAAGTTCGCCTGTTGCCCGGTCACGGAGGAAGAGTCCATCTTCGGACGCGAGCAATTGACGCTTCTCATCGATGCGAGCGACGACGCTTGCCATGAAAGGCAGGGCGTGAACAGCTTTCTGGCCGCTCGAAAGATCGAGTTCGTGAAGTTCCTTGCCGAGAATGTTCAGCCAGCAAAGCTTGCCCGTGATTGGATCGAACGCCGGTCCTTCACCAAGATGCATCTGCGTGGCATCCAGCACGCTGCCTTTGAAGTCGTGTATGGTGGCCATCCCTATGCTCCAATCGCTGTTTCATAGGCCTTGACGGTCATCAGCGCGCGTTCGTGGACATCTGAGGCCGTCATGCCTGGCTTGTACAGGCTCGTGCCAAGGCCAAAGGCTGTGATGCCTGCGCTGGTGTAGTCGCTGAAATTCTTGTCCGACACGCCGCCGACTGCGGCAACCAGCGTATCCTTCGGCAGAATCGTTCTGATGGCGTTGATACCCGACGGACCGATTACGCTGGCGGGGAAGAACTTGAGGCCGGTTGCTCCCGCTTTCAGCGCCAGCAGCGCCTCCGTCGGTGTCAGAACGCCGGGCATGGTAACCATGCCTTTTTCGCGTGCAGCCGTGATCACCTCGACATCCACATTGGGGCTGACCATGAGCTTGCCGCCCACCGCATCAAGCCTTGCGACATCATCGATTGTCAACACCGTGCCCGCGCCGATCAGGGCATCCGACGGTGCCAGCTTCGCAGCGATTTCGATGGAGCGAAAGGCGTCCGGTGAATTGAGCGGTATTTCGATGGCGCGCAAGCCGCTTTCGAGAAGCACACTGACAATGCCTTCTGCTTCTTCCGGCTTTATACCGCGCAGAATGGCGACCAACGGATATTTCATGGGTGGAAAGGGGATACGCATCTTAAACTCCTCAGTGCCATATGGCGTTTGCGGCGGCGACAAGCCCGTTGCGAACGGCTTCATCGGCATCAATGGTAACGAAATCCATGGAAAGCGCCTCAAAAGCGGCGCTGTAAAGGGCACCAAGCGCGCCGGATGCGATCAGCACCACCTTGGCGCTCCTGGGTGCAGTGGAGTGCGCTCCGGCAATCTCCAGCCCGATCATGGTGCCCGAAAGTCTTGCCTTTGCGTCGGTGGGTGTGAGGCCATGCAACAATTGCCCGGACCGAACGGTAAACAGCCGGTTGGTCGCCATATACGGATGCGCATAGCTATCGGCCACCGCAGAACGAAACGCTGGAAGATCGCCGGTAAATGGGCTTGCGTCTGCAAGGGCGTGGGACAGGATGGAATGCTTTGAGATGACGTCGAACAATTCCCCGGTCATGAAGGTTGAAAATCCGGTGACCTTGAGCGCGTTGACGCTGACCCATTTGGAATGGGTTCCCGGCATGCAGACGAGCTGCTCGCCGGTCTTGTGGTGTTCGGACAAGGCCCCGAGCAATTGTGTTTCCTCGCCACGCATCACATCTGGCGCATCGTTCGAACGTTGCGCCAGTCCGGGCAGAATACGGATGTCATCCGTTTGGCCCTCGACGCGCACGGCACCCTTCAAGACTTCCGAAAGATCAGCCGGGACATCCACATAGCCAGCCTCCACCCAGCCCTGACGAGCACCAGCCATGCCGCAGATAATCACGGGCAGACCGGCAGGCGCAGAGAGTGCCGCCAGATGGGAAGACAACACCTTTGCAAAACCCGTCTGCATGGCGGTCGTCATGCCTTCGCCGCTTCTGCGTTCGCCGAGGATTTCCCCGGACGCGCTCATCAGCCAAAGCCGGAAACTGGTTGTACCCCAGTCCACAGCAACAAATGCGGCATCGGACATTACAAAAGACCTCCATCGATGATGATTGTTTGCGCCGTCATGGCGGCAGATGCGGATGAGGCAAGAAACATGCAGGGGCCGACAAGATCTTCGGCCGACAGCGCACGTTTCAGGCATTGGCGCGACACGCCCTGGGAAATGGACTCGTCCGTCAGCCAGAGGTCCCGCTGCCTCTCGGTGACGATCATGCCGGGCAAAATCGCGTTGACGCGGATGTTCTCCGGACCCAGCCGCCCGGCCAGACTTTTCGTAAGCCCGATGATGCCGGCTTTCGCTGCAGCATAGGCGGGCAGTTCGCCCATATTGAGAAGATAGGAGATGGAGGAGAAATTGATGACCGAGGCGGCTTGGGCCTGACGCAGATAGGGCAGGGCGGCCTGAGTGACGAAAAAGACTGGCTTCAGATTGACCGCATGGTTGGCGTCCCAGTATTCACTGGTCACCTCGTCAATATCATGCCGGTCATCCCAGGCGGCATTGTTGACCAGGACCTTGATCCCGTCCGTAGCCTGTGCCGCAGCATCAACGGCGCTCGAAAGCTGATCGGCTACGCGCAGATCGCCATGGACGAAGGTGACCGGATGACGGGCGTCGCCGCTCAAGGATCCGGCAAGCGCCTCTCCCGCATGGATGTTGACATCGATAAAGGCGACTTTCGCGCCGCTTTTGGAAAAGGCGCGGACCAGTGAGGCGCCGATGCCGGTGGCGCCGCCGGTGATCAAGACGCCTTGATCCGCAAACTCAGGGTCGTGCCTCGTCACCTGCGCCATCCCGCTCTCCAGATTGAGGATTGCCTGTTCCATTATTTGGAACTATGTTTCATTAAATGGAATAGTGCACTTTCCGCTCTTGCAATGTCAAGCATGGCTGGTTGGTTGATCGAGGAAACATCATGCCATATCATGGCGAAAGAACGCAGATGAGCGGCACGGGTACGCTTGGTAAGCTTATTCACGTTCTGGAAATCGTGACCGCCTCGGCAAGGCCTCTTCGTTTCACCGATATACTGGAGCGGTCCGGGCAGCCGAGAGGGACATTGCACCGGCAGCTGATGCACCTTGTAGAAGAGGGGCTGCTCGACCACACTGACGAGCAGACCTACGTAGCAGGACTGCGACTGCTGACATTCGCATCCCAGGCCTGGAATGGTAACGATCTGCGCTCCATAGCTGCGCCGCACCTGCGCAGGCTGCAGGAACAGACAGGGGAATCCGTTCATCTGGGCGTTTTGCGAGGCACGCAGATCATTTACCTAGACAAGATAGACGGAAAACACTCTGTAAGAATGCATTCACAGATCGGCCGCGTGTCGCCAGCCTATTGCACTGGCGTGGGAAAAGCGGCCCTCTCACTGCTACCGGAAGCAGTTCTGAATACAACCGTTTCGGCCATGGAATTTCATAGCTACACCCCGCACACCATAGTTTCTGCGTCCGAGCTAAAACAGGAAGTCGAAACAATCAAAAAGAGGGGTTTTGGTTTTGATCTTGAGGAACACGAGACAGGAATACAATGCATTGCAGTACCAATAGTTGCAACCGGAAGGTCGTATAGCGCAGCTATTTCAGTAACGGGCCCAACCTATAGGCTTAGTCGCGAGCGACTTGAGGGTTGGGCTGGAATTATTTGTGAAGCAGCGGCCAATATTTCTTCGGATATACTCGTAAGGACATCTCCAAATCATGAGTGAATCCCAATAGATTTTCCATAAATGTACAATAACAATCCTCATTTTCGAAAATTGTGATTAATTATCTCATCAACTTTTGTTTGCAAAAATGTGGTAAATTGGTATCTGTTTGTGGGATATTTCTTTAGCCGACAACTTTCATTTTATAACAGCCGTAAAGACAAAAGACGATGTTGAAGTCAGATACCCCATTTTCTACGCTCCCCGGTGCGGAATCGGCGCAGGAAGTGGCCGAGCTAAAAACTCAGTTCGATATATTCAGATTCCTCAAGAAAGTGACTGAAGCTTGGGGTCTGAAGGCATTTATGGTCATCAACCTGCCTTCTCACATCGCAACGGAACTGTCTCAATTCACCGTCATTACAAACTGGCCCGCTGAACTTTTGCACCAATACGACCATGAACGGCTCCTGTCGCGCAGCAACGTTTTACGAGAGTTGAAACAGTGCTGTGTGCCCTTCCAAGTCGACCTTACCCTTGCAACACGTGGCTTTGACGCGGCTTCCACCGCTATGATCGTGGATCTTTTCAATCGCTTTGACATGAACAGCGGTCTTTGGTGCCCGGTCCATGATGCGACAGGTCAGCGCGGAGCGGTTTCCTTCCATGGTCAGGACGTGGTCTTTTCTCCCAGGGCCATGGCCGAGATATCCTATATCGCATCGCATGTGTTCAGCCGTCTGGCTTTCGTGCGCAGCCTTGATGCGCGCATTCCCGAAACCCTCACGGACCGCGAAATCGACTGCCTCAACTGGACCGCTGCCGGCAAGACGAGCGCGGAGATCGCTGAAATCCTCCTTTTGTCCGAGCATACCGTCAATCACTACCTCAATCGGGCTACCAAAAAGCTGAACACCGTCAATCGAACACAGGCTGTCGCCAAGGCGCTGAGAGTCGGTCTGATAAAATAGGAATATTTTCGATTTTTTGATTGTTATCTGTGCCGTCGTAAGCAATTCTTGAATGGCTTGCGGCAAGGAGATTCGTTTGTCAGCTACGAGAAGCTTCAAGGCTGGATTTTCTCCCACGGTTGATTGTGCGGTCCTTGTTGCGGCGGCTGAAAAAGGATTTGCCACGGACGAAGGTCTGTCGCTCGAACTTTCAAAGGCATCGTCTCCCCGCGAGCTGTTGGACGCGTGGGAGGACACCGGCCTGCACGGCATGCACCTTCCTGCGGTGCTGCCGGTTGCTTCCGCGCTTGGAATGCCTGGTCTCCCCGCCGATCTCATAGCCCCATTCGTCCTTGCTACCGGCGGCGCGGTTCTTGCTGTCTCGAAGGTCGTTCATGACGATCTGGTTGAGCAAGGCATGAAAATTCCGGATCCAGGTAGCGTAGCGCGGGCGCTTGCGCGCCTGGCTTCTTCACGCGCCGAGGCAAAGCTTAAGCCGCTCATGCTCGCCGTCGAGCATGAGCTTTCCGTATCCATGTTCGAACTGCGTTACCTGATCGACAGTGCCAGATTGCGGATCGACCGAGAGATCGTCCTTCTGGAGGTGGCACCCGCAGCCATGCCGGATATGCTTGAGAACGGCGACATCGATGGCTTCTATGTATCGGAACCCTATGGAACATCGGCGGTCCTGCGCGGCACGGCACGTATACTGACGACAAAATCGCACATCTGGCAGAATGCGCCCGAAAAGGTTCTGGCCGTCTCCCGCGATTGGGCCAGCGCCAATGCCCCGACGCTGGAAGCGCTTCTGCGCGCTCTTTATCGGGCGGGAGAGTGGTGTTCCAGCAATGCCAATATCGAGGAACTGGCAGGCATTCTGGCCGCTCCTCAATATCTGGACACTGACGGCGAACTCATACTGCCTGCATTGACCGGTTTCATCTCGCATTCTCCCGCGCGTATGCTGGAATGCCCTGACTTCTTTTCCACAAGCGCAGGAGCGGCCAATTTTCCCTGGCAAAGTCAGGCGCTCTGGTTTTTTGCCCAGATGCTGCGGTGGAGCGATTGTCCGGCCGAGTTTTCGGCAAACGTCAAAGCCTACGAAGCGGCCTGTGAAGCCTTCCGCCCGGATATCTTCCGCAAGGCCATCAAGCCACTCTTCGCACCCGTTCCGTCCGCCAATATGAAGCTTGAGGGCACGCTGCATCAACCTGTGCATGTCGGCGCATCACGCTCCGGGCTGATCCTTGGTCCAGATGCCTTTTTTGACGGGCGTATCTTCGATCCGGAAAAATTCGACACGGTCGGGGAAAACTGACATATCGGCACATATGTGAGCGGGTAACGGCCCGATCCTGGCAACACGTGCTCTTCTCGGCACGGTCTGCGGGCGAGAACTGTCGCAAGAATGGACATGACATGGCACAGATAGACAAGAAAGAGATTGAAAAGGCACTCGAAAGCGTCGTCTACCCTGGCAGCGATCAGAGCATCGTGGCTCTCGGCATGGTGTCGGAAATATTCATCGCTGACGGCAAAGCTTTTTTCTCTGTCACTGTTCCGGCTGAAAAAGCCAATGAGATGGAGCCGTTGCGACTGGCCGCCGAAAAAGCCGCACTGGCCGTGCCCGGCATTAAATCGGCGATGGTGGCGTTGACAGCAGATCGCAAACCCGGTTCTGCTCCGCAAAAACCGTCGGCGAGTGCCGCAAAGGCGGCGCCGCAGGCGCGGACAAAGGCTGGCGTTCCGGGAATAGGCTCGATCATCGCGGTAGCGTCGGGCAAGGGCGGGGTTGGCAAATCCACGACAGCCGTCAATCTGGCATTGGGCCTCCAGACACTCGGCCTTCGTGTCGGGATTCTCGATGCCGATATTTACGGGCCTTCGCTTCCTCGCCTGTTGAAGATCTCGGGACGACCGCAGCAGGTGGAAAACCGCATCATCCTCCCCATGGAAAATTACGGCCTGAAGGTCATGTCCATGGGCTTCCTGGTCGATGAAGAGGCGGCAATGATCTGGCGCGGGCCCATGGTTCAATCCGCCCTGATGCAGATGTTGCGGGAAGTGGCATGGGGTGAGCTCGATGTGCTCGTGCTGGACATGCCGCCGGGCACCGGCGATGCGCAGTTGACCATTGCCCAACAGGTGCCTCTGGCCGGTGCCGTCATTGTTTCCACACCCCAGGACATGGCACTGATCGATGCCCGCAAGGGTATCACCATGTTCCGAAAGGTCGAGGTTCCACTTCTCGGCGTCATCGAAAACATGAGCTACTTCATAGCGCCGGATACAGGTGCGCGTTACGATATATTCGGTCACGGCGGTGCGCGGGCCGAGGCGGAGCGCATTGGTGTTCCGTTTCTGGGCGAAGTCCCGTTGACGATCTCCATTCGCGAGCTATCGGACGCTGGAACGCCCGTTGTCGTGTCCGAACCGGACGGTCCACAGGCAAAGATTTACCGTGATATTGCCGAGAAGGTTTGGGCCCAGGTGGGGGCGGGTTTGAGCAAACCAGCACCGCGCATCATCTTCGAATAGCGGTCTGATCGATGCGTCCTGCGCATGGCACTCTGTCTTTTCCACAACTTGACATTGCTCGTGGTGCCAGCCGGAACCATGTGAGGTGTCTGTTTCGAGCAGGGGAAGCGGGAAAAACGCGCTGGAGTATCGATTTAAGCCGCTGAATTTCAATCGTTAATTCCGTATTTTCTGAATCGTCATGCGAACGCTGGCGCACATACAGCAGCTCGGTCGCGGCAGTTGGTCGTGAGGCTGGAAGAGCTTCCTGTGAAAAATAGCCCTTGATTATTGCGGGCATTCGGAGCATAGCCCTGCGCCGTTTGATCCGCCGTCCATCCGGGCGTTTGCGGAAGCCACACATGATGTGTTAGAGCAGCCTTCCGACCTTTGTCGGTGTGCTGACCGGAGAAACTGATTGATCAAAGCCTATCGCTCGAATTGCGAGGCAATCAGCCTGTCGGCGGACCTATCGGCCCCGCAGATTTCGGACGATATTGTCTGGATCGATCTCGTGAATCCCGAACGATCCGAGGAGCTCTTCGTCGAGAAGCTGCTCGGTGTCGAATTGCCCACCCGCGAAGATCTGAAAGATATCGAGCCATCCAGCCGACTTTATGTCGAAGACGGAAATGTCTTCATGACGGGATCGCTGGTCTGGAACGCAGATTCCCGCGATCCGCGGTTGACGGATGTCGCCTTCGTTCTGGCGGGCCGGCGGCTTGTCACCATTCGCTATGCCGAGCCGAAATCCTTCAATCTCTTTATCGGCGCCATCTCGCGTGTTCCCAACGAGATGCGCAGCGGCACGTCGCTGTTGTTGAAGCTTCTGGAGACGATCGTCGACCGGACAGCGGAGATACTGGAGACCTCGGTTGTGCGCATCGATGATGTCGCAGCCGGGATATTCGGAGAGCAGGCGCGCAGCAAGCGCAAGGCGCCCCGCTATCTCGAAGACAAGATCGCAGATATCTCGGCCTATCACCGGCTGATATCCAAGGTGCGCGATAGCCTTGCATCGCTTGCGCGCCTGCAATCCTTTCTGCAAGCCACGCCAAATGTGCAGCAGGACAAGGAAAACAAGGAAACGGGTCGCTCCATCGGACGGGACATACAGTCGCTTTCCGAACACGCCTCCTTCATTTCCGGCAATCTGACCTTTTTGCTGGACGCTGCTCTGGGCATCATCAATGTCGAGCAGAACGCCATCATCAAGATTTTTTCCATTGCGTCGGTGGTCTTTCTGCCGCCCACGCTTGTGGCATCCGTCTACGGAATGAACTTCAACGTCATGCCGGAACTGCAATGGTCCTACGGATATCCATTGGCGGTCTTCGTCATGCTCGTCTCAGCCATCATTCCGTTCATCTTTTTCCGCTGGAAGGGCTGGCTTTAACCGGTCAGGATAAACATGTCTCATGCCTTGGATAAGGAAAGCCTCGAGAAACCGGACACGGACGACCGTCGTCTGAAGGGGCTGTTTCCGGCAATGCTCGGTTCAATCGGCGTCGTCTATGGCGACATCGGCACCAGCCCGCTCTACGCTTTCCGCGAAGCCTTGAAGCCGATTTCCCATGATGGCGTGACCGAGTCGGAGGTCATCGGGCTCATCTCCCTGATGATCTGGGCTCTCACCATCATCGTCACGATCAAATACATCTGTTTCCTTCTTCGGGCAGACAATGATGGCGAGGGCGGCACTCTTTCCCTTCTTGCCCTGTTGATGAAGACGGCGGGCGCAAAGCGCGGCGTTCTCATCATGCTGGGTCTGATCGGTGCAGCACTGTTTTTGGGCGATGCGATGATCACGCCCGCTCTATCCGTCCTTTCGGCCGTCGAAGGCTTGAAGCTTGTAACGCCGCAGATGGATGAATTCATCATACCCATATCCGTGGGTATCATGGTGGCATTGTTCGCCATCCAGTCGCACGGCACCGAAACGGTGGCAAAGTTCTTCGGCCCGATTACCGCAGTCTGGTTCATCGTCATGGGCCTCGTCGGCCTCATGCACATTTCGGACGACTACAGCATTCTCTATGCGTTCAATCCGTGGCATGCCGTGGAATTTCTGCTTGCCGAAGGTTTTTACGGTATCGTTGTTCTCGGTGCCGTATTCCTGACGATTACCGGAGCGGAGGCGCTGTACGCCGACCTCGGCCACTTTGGCCGCAGACCGATCCAGTGGGCGTGGTTCGTCCTGGTATTTCCGGCGCTGACACTGAATTATCTGGGGCAGGGCGCGCTAGTGCTCAAATACCCGGAAGCGATGGCCAACCCGTTTTACCTCATGTTTCCGCAGTGGGCGCTGCTGCCGGCGGTCATTCTGGCAACGGCTGCAACCATCATTGCCAGCCAGGCCGTCATCACCGGTGCATTCTCGCTGGTCAGACAAGCCATCCATCTTGGCTATCTGCCGCGCATGGAAATTCTCTTCACGTCCGAAACCAATACGGGGCAGATCTACCTTCCGTCCGTCAACACCATCCTTCTGTTCGGTGTCGTGGCGTTGGTGCTGACCTTCAAGAGCTCTGATGCTCTGGCGACCGCCTATGGTATTTCCGTCACCGGTGCCATGGTCGTAACCAGCCTCCTGTTCTTCCAGTTCGCCAGAACGCATTGGAAGTGGTCGGTTTCGCTTGCCATGCTTGTCATCTTCCCCTTCATCTCGCTGGAGCTGATATTCCTCGGCGCTAACCTGCTGAAAATCCATGATGGTGGCTATGTTCCGGTTCTTCTGGCCCTGGCCTTCGTCGTCATCATGACCACATGGCAGCGCGGTTCCAAAATCCTGTTCGCCAAGACGCGCCGCACGGACATACCGCTGAAGGCTTTCGTGGCGTCTGTTGAGAAGGAAAGCTCCCACGCGCCGGTTCGCATTCCCGGCACGGCCATCTTCCTGACCGGCGACCCGGAAACAGCACCTGCGGCCCTGTTGCACAATCTCAAGCATAATCACGTTCTGCACGACAAGAATGTGATTCTGACGATCCGTACGGAAGACACGCCGCGCGTTCACCCGGACAAACGTTACACGATCACCAAGATCAGCGAACGCTTCGTGGTCGTGGAACTGCATTTCGGGTTCATGGAAACGCAGAACGTCACCCAGGCGCTCGGCTATCTGCGCCGCACGGGGTACAAGTTCGACATCATGTCGACCTCGTTCTATCTCGGCCGCCGCAAACTCGTGCCGGATCCAAAATCTGGAATGCCCGGCTGGCAGAACCGTCTGTTCATCGGGCTGGCCGAAACGGCGGCGGATCCCTCCGATTACTTCCGGCTTCCGGCAAACCGCGTGGTGGAACTCGGCTCCCACGTCGTGATCTGACGCTGGAACCGAAGCGATAAAATCAAGCGCCATCCCGGTAACGGATGGCGCTTTTTACATGCGCGCATACTAAAATGATCGCCGTCGCCGCCAGCGCGTTAACCAAGCATCAAGGTTAATGAGAGATTATCCGGAGCCGTAGCAGTGAGTTGCGTCTTGTGTCCGGAGTGATGGT
The DNA here is from genome assembly GCF_030209845.1 of Agrobacterium sp. fls2-241-TYG-188a. Lineage (NCBI taxonomy): Bacteria > Pseudomonadati > Pseudomonadota > Alphaproteobacteria > Hyphomicrobiales > Rhizobiaceae > Agrobacterium > Agrobacterium sp. fls2-241-TYG-188a. The sequence continues at coordinate 314,963 of NZ_JARVRD010000002.1, forward strand.
TTTGCGTTCAAGAAAAGTATCGCGTCGCGGGTCTTTGTTCTCGTTTGAGAAATGGACATCGCCTGTCGTCTTCGGCCTTGCCGCCTGGCTTGCATTTCCCTCTCTCGCCGCACGCGCCGACCTTGCATCGCTTCTGGCGGGGCTTGATGCCGGTGGCGAACAATGGCGCATGGTTCTCACCAACTCCCCGGCGGGTTCGGTCCACCAGGCGTCTCTCGCATTTGATCAGGCATCTCCGGATTCGGCATTGACCGGCGGTGGCATGATTACGCCTGATGGCAAGAAAGTGTCCTTCGTCACCGGCAAGAGCGGCAAGGAAACCACGCCGGACAGCGACCGCGTCAACCGGGCCGCCAAGAAGGGCAGGGTGGTTTCCACGGAAATCATGCAGCCGCCCAAATCCTTTACCGCAGGTTCCGTTCTGCAACGCACCAGTATGCTCGATATCGAGCCGCTCAAGCGCAAGGACCGGACGGCCTTCGTCAAGCAGAAGAAGAGCAAGGACATTGAACTCGCCTCCTTCTATTTTCGTCGCGATGAGGCGAAGAAGGAAAAGAGCGTTTCCCCCATGGTGGCGGAGCTGATTACAAACCGCACGGCCGATGTGCTGGCGACGGCCTATGCTCCTCCCGAACCGGATTTCGCCCGGGAATCGCCCTTTGACGCGATTTTGAAGAAGCCGGATGCAGGTCGTTTCATTCCGCAGATATCTGCCGACGATCATGCCTGGGCGGCAACGCCCCTGCCAGCAGAAGTCTTTTCGGCCGCCGAGCAGCAGTGTCTTGCTTCCGGCATCTATTTCGAAGCGCGCGGCGAATCGGTCAAGGGACAGGCCGCTGTTGCACAGGTCATTCTCAACCGCGTGCGCAATCCGTCCTATCCAAAGACCATCTGCGGTGTCGTCTACCAGAACAAGGACTGGCGCAATCGCTGCCAGTTCTCATTTGCCTGTGACAACATAAGAGACCGCGTCAATTCGGAGCGTCACTGGAAAATGGCCCGTGAAGTGGCCATGGCCACGACGGCCGGAAAGATCTGGCTGAACGAAGTGGGCTCCGCGACGCATTATCATGCGGTCTATGTTCGCCCGGCCTGGGGCAAAAGCATGAAAAAAGTCGGAAGAATCGGTCTGCACGTCTTCTACCGCACCTATGGCGGCGGCTGGAGCTGATCTGCCGGGCTTTTTCCCGGGATAAACGTGTCAAAAATGCCGATTCCTGACACTCACATCACGCGAAAACCGCGCAAATCGCGCAAGTGCATGAATTTCATACACAATTTTGTAATATGGGAAGCGCGGTCAGTGCCTTGACTAGCGAAGTCCCTAAAACTATGTTGCGCGCGACTTCAGAGCGGGCTGGAACAGGCTTGAAGCCCTGCCGTTTACAACTCCGAGGGGTTCTGGCAACACCGGAACGGAGAAGAAAGGCGGGTTTTGAAAATGACTGGCAACCGTAACGATAGTCTGGATGAGCGCCGCAAACGCCTTGCCGACGAATTGGCCAAGGTGAAAGCGGAGGACGACGCGGAAGCAAGGACTGAGCAGAATGCTGCTGAAAGCCGGAAAGGCTTTGCAATGGCAATCAAGCTCTCTTCTGAGTTTATCTCCGCGGTCATCGTCGGTGCGATGCTGGGTTATCTTCTGGACCATTTTGCTGGCACGTCGCCTTGGGGGATGATCGTTCTTCTTCTTCTGGGTTTCTGTGCAGGCGTGTTGAATGTACTGCGTTCCGCAGGAGTGGTGGCCAAGCCGCCGCTCATGGAAGGCGGGTTGGGACAAGACAAGGGTGGGAAGAAAGGCGAGTGATCGCTCCTTTCCATAGACGTTAAGTGCCGCTGCGAGCGGCAACAGGCTAAGAGGGCACACGGTGGCAAACGATCCGACCCATCAGTTTATGGTAACGCCGATCATCCCGATTGAGATCGGTGGCGTCGATTTCTCGTTCACCAATGCGTCTCTTTTTATGGTCGCAACGGTAGCTGCTGCATCAGGCTTTCTGTATTTCGCAACGTCGAACAGGGGCTTGATCCCGACGCGTATGCAGTCCGTGGCGGAAATGTCCTATGAATTCATCGCCTCGATGCTGCGCGAAGGTGCGGGCAAAAAGGGCATGGTGTTCTTCCCCTTCGTGTTTTCGCTGTTCATGTTCGTTCTGACAGCCAACCTGCTTGGCATGTTCCCGTACTTCTTCACGGTCACCAGCCAGATCATCGTGACATTTGCGCTGTCGTGCCTCGTCATCGGAACCGTCGTCGTCTACGGCTTCTACAAGCATGGTCTTCATTTCCTTGGAATCTTCGCGCCATCAGGTGTGCCGGCGGTGCTTTTGCCGCTCGTGTCGTCCATTGAAATCATCTCCTTCCTTTCGCGTCCGATCAGCCTTTCCGTTCGTCTCTTCGCGAACATGCTTGCCGGTCACATCACGCTGAAGGTTTTCTCGGGCTTCGTCGCTTCCATGGGTGCTCTTGGCGCACTTGGTATCGGTGGCGCAATCCTGCCACTCATCATGACGGTCGCAATGACCGGTCTGGAATTTCTCGTCGCCTTCCTGCAGGCATACGTCTTCGCGGTACTGACTTGCATGTACCTGAACGACGCCGTGCATGGCGGTCACTGAGAAGTAAAGTCGCTGGCCCCGATACACGGGTGTCAAAAATAGCCGCAACAACCCATTCTAAGGAGCTTAACATGGAAGCGGAAGCAGCAAAGTACATCGGCGCAGGTCTCGCATGCCTCGGCATGGCTGGTACGTCCCTCGCTCTCGGCCGTATCTTCGGCGATTTCTTGTCGGGCGCACTGCGCAACCCGTCTGCCGCTGATAGCCAGTTCGGCCGTCTGGTATTCGGCTTCGCCGTTACGGAAGCTCTGGGCATCTTCTCGCTGCTCGTAGCTCTCCTTCTCCTGTTCGCTGTCTAATTTCGGCATCAGGTATGGATCACGGCTCGCTCTGGCGTGCCGTGATCCTTCGCATTTGCACTACCCCTGGAGGTGAGCATGTTCGTGACCGAGGCTTTGGCCCAGTCAGCACCGGCGATAAGTGAAACGAATACCGGAACTCCGGCTGTCGGTCAGACCGCTCCGGAAGCAACGCATACGGAAACCGGAGTGGCGCATGACGCCGGTCACGAATCCGCAGTGTTCCCGCCGTTCGATCAGACCACTTACGCATCCCAGCTTCTTTGGCTGGCCATTACGTTCGGCCTGTTCTACGTGCTCATGAAGAAGGTCATCGTGCCGCGCGTAGGCGGTATTCTCGAAGACCGTCACGGCCGTATCGCACAGGACCTCGATGAAGCATCCCGGTTGAAGGCCGAGGCAGATGCCGCTATCGAAACCTATGAAAAAGAATTGAGCGCTGCTCGCGCAAAGGCCGGCTCAATCGCAGCTGCCGCTCGCGAAGCCGCAAAGACCAAGGCGGATGCGGATCGCGCAGCGATCGAGGCAGAGCTGGCTGAGAAGCTGGCTGCCGCAGAAGCTCGCATCACCAGCATCAAGGAGCAGGCGTTTGCCGACGTCGGTACGATTGCTGAAGAAACCGCGACTGCCATTGTCGATCAGCTGATCGGCACCAAGGTCAAGGATACGGATGCAAAGGCAGCCGTGGTTGCTGCTTCCGCAGCGAAGGAGGCTTGATATGGCGTTTGATGCAACATTTTTCGCACTCGTCGGTCTTATCCTTTTCTTCGTTCTGATCGCTTACCTCAAGGTTCCAGGTATGCTGGCAAGCTCGCTCGATGAGCGCGCTGGAAACATCAAGGAAGAGCTGGCGGAAGCCAAGCGCCTGCGCGAAGAGGCTCAGCATCTGCTGGCTGAATATCAGCGCAAGCGTAAGGAAGCCGAAGCCGACGCAGCAAACATCATCGCTGCTGCCGAACGCGAAGCTGCCGCATTGACGGCAGAAGCCAAGCTCAAGACGGAAGAATTTGTGGCACGCCGCAACGCGCTTTCCGAACAGAAGATATTGCAGGCCGAGACCGATGCCATCGGCGCCGTCCGTTCTGCCGCAGTTGATCTGGCCATCGCCGCTTCCGAGAAGTTGATTGCCGAGAAGATGACCGCTGCCTCTAAGGCAAAGCTCTTCAAGACGGCTGTCGGTGACGTCAAGACGCGCCTCAACTGATCTAGCGGTAAGCCACACTCTGTCTGGTCTTCAAACCACAAACCCTCTCCGAGACATCGGGGAGGGTTTTTCTTTGCGCAAGAGCGTCCCTTCCCACGAGGTGACGCTCCAGTTCATCGCCACCTTGAGAGTTCAGGACAACCCACACCCAGTAATACGTCCCGTGTTTAGCCGACGCTGAAGAAAGACATGGATATCGTCTTGTATAGCTGAGCAGAACGGACGTCATGACGGGTCGGGTCGAAGACAAGTGCTCCAGGGAAAAAGTCCAATAAAGAAAATTTAATAAAATTCAAATATTAATCGATGCAAGTATCAGACTATGCAGGGAGAAGCGCCATCCTTCAATGGTTTGAATGGGGAGCGACCGTGGATAAGTTTGCTGACAAATTTAGACGTAAATCTATTTCCTGGAGTACTTCTCCGGATTTGACAGTTTGAGGACTTTCCAATGAAGATATCAATCGGCGTCGTCTTGGCCGGGCTCTCCGGTGTCATGTTACTTGTCGCTGGCGTTCAGGGGATCGCATCGATCTCCTCTCTGAACAATATCCGAGGCGGTATCGGAACGATTGTCGAAGATCGCGTCCCGGCCTTCATTCTTCTTGGTGAGATTAATGCCACCGTTGGCGACGTCCGCAATGCCCAGAGCTCGATTGTGAGTTCTCCGGCAGAGGCGCGCCCACAGTTCGAGGCTCAGATGCAAACGGCGAGGCTCTCCCTCGAGAAGGGATTTGCCGAATACCAGAATTATCTCGTTGATGAAGCCGACAAGAAATTTTTCATGTCCTTCCTCGAGAAATGGAAACTGTCGGAAGGTCGCTGGGACAGCGTCAAGGCGTTGCTGAACGAAGGCAAGAGTGAAGAAGCTCGATCCACATTCGTTGGGGAGGCTCTCAAATTCTACACCGACGCAAAGACCGCACTTCAAGGCGCAGTGGATGACATGGAAAGCGACGTGCGAGAAGAGGGCGCCACCACTGTAGGGATCGCCCGTTCCGCCACTATCCTCAATTATGTCTCCCTTTGTTTCGCTCTCGCCATTGGGGTCGGGGCAACTCTTTTCGGCAACATCCATCTGGCAAGACCTCTCGCCCGGATGACCGGCGTGATGCGACGTCTGTCGGATGGTGAAACGGATATCACCATTCCCGCTCAAGGCCGGAAGGACGAAATTGGCTCGATGGCTGAGGCGGTCGAAGTTTTCCGTCAGGGCGCAATCGAGAAAAGGCGTCTGGAAGCCGAGGGTGAAAGCCTTCGTCAACAGGCTGAGGCCGAAAGAATTGTCATGCAGCAGAAAGCAGAAGCCGACGCGCAGGAAAGGCTTCAGGTCGCAACGTCTGGCTTGGCCGCTGGCCTGAAGCGCCTGGCGGACGGCGACCTCTCATTCCAGATCAACGAGATATTTGCGCCAGACTTTGAGCAATTGCGTCATGATTTCAATCGCTCCGTGAAGCAGTTGGGAACGACGCTGTCAGAAGTTCAGCATTCGATTGCGACGATGAACAGCGGCACCCGCGAAATTGCCAAGGCGTCCGTTGACCTGTCGAAGCGTACGGAGCAGCAGGCCGCTACGCTGGAGGAGACAGCTGCCGCGCTTGACGAAATAACAGTCAATGTCGGCAACTCGGCCCGACGGGTCAACGAAGCGCGCGGGGCCGCAACCGAGGCGAACCGTGCTGCGAAGTTCTCAGAGGACGTGGTTGCCACCGCAATCGATGCGATGCAGCGAATCGAAAACTCCTCGGGGCAAATTTCCAGCATCATCGTCGTGATCGACGAGATTGCGTTTCAGACCAATCTTCTCGCGCTGAATGCCGGAGTTGAAGCAGCCCGGGCCGGTGAAGCGGGCAAAGGCTTTGCTGTCGTGGCGCAGGAAGTCCGGGAACTGGCGCAGCGCTCGGCCAAGGCTGCGAAGGAAATCAAGGAGCTTATCAGCAAGTCGTCCATCGAGGTGGAAAACGGAGTGTCACTTGTCCGCCAGACGGGCGACGCGCTCAAGACCATTGAACGTCATGTTACCGTTATGAACGACCATATGGGTGCCATTGCCTCGTCGGCGCATGAGCAGGCAACTGGGCTCGCCGAAGTGAACACCGCCGTCAACCAGATGGATCAAACGACACAGCAGAACGCCGCTATGGTCGAGGAAACAACGTCGGCCACGTCTGCCCTCGCGAGCGAGAGCGACAGGCTAAGGGAGTTGTTGCAGCATTTCCAACTCGCCTCGCAAACATCGAACGGATACGAAAATAGATCCTACGAGTTGCGTCGCGCCGGCTGAGTGCATCCTTTTCACACGCGGCGTATGGGACGGAAACTCATGCGGTGAAGCGGGCATGGGCCATGTGCCTCGATGGCTCGCAAATGGGTTGGCGTGCCATACCCGGCGTGGGCTTCGAAACCATAGGCCGTGTGGATCGCACCTGCCTTTTCCATCATCCGGTCACGCGTGACCTTGGCGACGATGGATGCGGCCGCAATCGATAAAGAGCGCGAATCACCCTTTATAACGGCCTTGCCTTCACAGGACAGGCCGGGTGGAACGTCGCGCCCATCCGCCAATATCAGCGCGGGCGCTATCTCCAGTCCCAGGACGGCGCGCCGCATGGCATCGAGGCTGGCACGCAGGATATTCATCTGGTCGATCAGGACAGGTCCTGACGATGCGATGGACACGATGGAGCTCTGGAGGATCTGGCCAAACAGAACTTCCCTGCGCGCCTTCGAGAGCTTTTTCGAGTCATCAAGACCAGCGGGGATGTTATCGGGATCGAGAATGACCGCTGCAGCGACGACAGGTCCAGCAAGCGGGCCTCTTCCTGCCTCATCCGTACCGGCGACAGGCCATTGCCCGCGCTTTCTTGCCTCCAGTTCCATGCTGAAATCCGGGCCGGTGTCGATGATCTCGAAGAGGGCAGGAGAATCGGATGCTGTGCGTTGTTTCATGCGGCGAAACTGGCACAGGCAACCGATCTCCTGCAAGCCCCCGGTCGCAGGGTAAATGCAGCAGCCAAAGGGGGGCGGAAGGCTGATGCGGGAGGCTTGATAGGCCTCCTGGCTTTTCCAAGCGGAGAAAAGCGGAACCCTTGCGAGGCGGCAGATGCCGGGGGCAAACCCATAGCGCAGGGCAACGACACTATGGGTATTCTGTGCATCCACTCGTCAGCCTGTCGGGCTAGCGAGAGGAGATGAGGCTTGGTTTAAAGCAAGGACAACTGAACGCCAGCACCGCCAGGAGCAATGAACAGATCGTCGCGCAGTTGTATGCCACGGCGGATCAGCCCAAGGCGCTTTGTCGTCATCTCGAAGCGGCGGCCGATCTGCCACGCATAGGGCCCGGCGCCCTTCATCCGTTTTCCAAACTCGGCATCGTAATCCTTGCCGTCTCGCATCGAGCGAACCAGCGACATGACGTGCTGATAGCGGTGAGGATAATTGCGCAACAGCCACTCGCGAAACAGCGGGCTGACTTCAAGCGGCAATCGCAGCAAGACATAGGATGCTTCCGTCGCGCCAGCGGCCTTTCCGGCCTCCAGAACCCGTTCGATCTCGTGGTCGTTCAAGGCGGGAATGACCGGTGCCATCATGACAGCCGTTGGAATGCCCGCATCCGTCAACGTCTTTATTGCTTCCAGCCGCTTGGTGGGTGTTGATGCGCGAGGTTCCATGCTGCGCGCCAGCTTGCGGTCCAGCGTCGTGACCGAAATGCCGACCTTCACCAGCCCCTTGGCGGCCATGGGCGCCAGAATATCGATGTCGCGGGTAATCAACCCGGACTTGGTGACGATCGCGACCGGATGTTCCGCCTTTGCCAGCACTTCAAGAATCTGACGCATGATGCGCCACTCCCGCTCGATCGGCTGGTAAGGGTCGGTGTTCGTGCCGATTGCGATGACCCGGGCCTTGTAGCCGGGCTTGGCGAGCTCTCTCTCCAGAAGCTTGGCGGCATCAGGCTTCGCAAACAGCTTTGCTTCGAAGTCCAGACCCGCGGACAGGCCCATATAGCTGTGGCTCGGTCTTGCAAAGCAATAGATGCAGCCATGCTCACAACCCCGATAGGGATTGATGGACCGATCAAACGGAATATCGGGTGACTCGTTGCGCGTAATGATGCTGCGCGGCTTTTCGACCTGCACTTCAGTGCGAAATTCTGGCAATTCTTCGATGATCTGCCAGCCATCATCCACAGGTTCATGCTGCAGGGCTTCGAAACGACCGCCGGGGTTGATGCCCGCGCCACGTCCGCGCCTGCGATCGATCTCGATCCGCAGACCAGATGCATCAGCCAAAGCATTGGCAATATCCTGGCTATGACCCGGCTGGAATGCAGCCTGCCCCGAAAGCACATGTTGTCTCATCTGGATGCTCCTGACCGGCAATTGCCAGCATGTTGGATGACCAGATTCTTAAACGAAGGATGAGAACAATACAAGAACAAAATGCGGAAACGCGTGATAGCTATTTCTTTTGCATTGCGATAGAAATTTATAGAAGAAATTTCATAGGTTTGCTGACGACGAGATGCTGACAGTCATAATGGAATGCCGTGACCAGGAGCCTGAGCTCGCTCACACGCTTTCAACGCTCGTATCGGGAGCGGTGGAGGGGCTCATCAGCGATGTCATCGTGCTCGATCACGCGTCCAGCGATGGCTCATCCCGGGTGGCGGAAGCTGCGGGTTGCCGCTTTCATACGGAATGGGACATTTGCGATATCGTGGCATCTGCACGCGGTGAGTGGATCCTGATCATGGAGCCGGGCAGTCGTCCCCAGAGCGGTTGGATTGAGGATATTCTCGAATATACCTCTCTGAACACGCAAGCGGCGCGGTTTTCTCCGTCCCGCCACTACAAGCCATCTTTCCTTTCGCGACTTAGCCGACGCCAGCCGCCGCTGGAATATGGCTTGCTGCTCGGAAAGCAGCATGCCCTGTCCGCCGCAAGGCCCGGTATGCCGCTGTCCGACTTCACAAAAGCACAGAAAAGCAGGCGGCTGAGTGCCGAGCTTATTCCCGCACGCGTGCTGCGGGCTGCCCGGTAAGCGCTCAGGACTTTCCGCGTTTCAGATGCTCATCAAGGCGGGGCATGATTTCCACGAAATTGCAGGGCATGTGGCGATAATCCAGCTGCGGCTTGAGGATGCCATCCCAGGCGTCCCGGCAGGCGCCGGGAGAGCCGGGCAGCACGAAGACGAAGGTCTGATTGCAAAGGCCAGCCGTCGCGCGGGATTGGATTGTCGACGTGCCGATCTTATCCTCCGAGATACGGTGGAACACCACAGAGAAACCATCCATCCGCTTGTCAAACAACGGTTCCAGTGCCTCCGGCGTCACATCACGGCCGGTAAAGCCGGTGCCACCCGTTGTAATCACCACATCGACTTCGTCGGAGAGGGTCCAGTTGCGCACCTGCTCCTGAATGGCGGCCTTGTCGTCGGGTACGATGGCGCGGTCTACGAGCATGTGACCGGCTTCGGAGATGCGGGCGCAAAGCGTTTGGCCAGATTTGTCATCTTCCAGCGTTCTCGTGTCTGACACCGTCAGGACCGCAATGCCGACCGGGATAAAGGGTCTCTCTGCACTCATGTCAAATTCCGCCTATGGTTTTCGTTGCCTGAACATACCAGCCGGGGCGCTGGTGGCGAAGCTGGGCCGCCGCCGCGGTGGCATCATCCATCGCCGGGTATATACCAAAGCATGTCGCACCCGAGCCCGACATGCGCACAAGCTGCGCACCGGTGCCACTCAGCAAATCGGAGACCTCGGTAATCTCCGCCAGAATGGCGCGGGCAGAGGGCTCAAGATCATTGCGATTTTGCGCGATGAAATCCATCCAGCTGCTGTGGCCGCGCGGCTTCAGTGACGGATTTTGCTTGCTGACAAGACGTCTGAACACGTCCGGTGTCGAAACGCCCTTCAGCGGGTTGACCAGAACGAGCGCCATGACCGGCATATCCGCAAGAAAGGTGATGGTTTCGCCAATGCCGCTGGCGATCAAAGGTCGACTGGCCAGACACATGGGCACATCCGCTCCAAGCGAAAGTGCAATCCGTTGAAGCGTCCCAGCATCCGGCTTTAAATCCCAGTGACGGCAAAGAGCGCGAAGAGTAGCCGCAGCATCGGCAGATCCGCCGCCGATGCCCGAGGCAACCGGAAGATTCTTTTCAAGTTGAATGGCAACCGGGCCGGCATATTGCGGCAAAGCCGTCCGCAGAAGGTCGCGTGCCTTCAGAACGAGATTACCGCTTTCGTTTTCCTGCTGAAGAAGCTCGGAAAAGGGTCCGCAGATGCGGAAACTGTCCTCTGCGGCATCGCGAATGCGGATCACGTCACCGACCTCGGTGAAGGTCACGAGCGATTCGAGCAAATGATATCCGTCTGCTCTTTGACCCGTAACATGAAGCGCGAGGTTGATTTTGGCGGGAGCGGCCTCGATGGTCTCGGTCGCTCCGGCATGTTCACTCGACAACATTGTGGCTCAAGATTTCTTGTCCGGCGCGGGAGCAGGCGCAACGGGCTGAGGCTGCCCCTGATCCTTCTTGGCGGTATTCTGCGCGTCCTTTTCCAGAGGTGGCAGGCCGTTGGCAATCTTTTCCTTCACCTTGGCCTTGTCGACATCATCGCTTTCGCCAATGAGGGCACGGTTCCACTGGTAGACGGCTTCGATCTTGCGACCGACACGCCAGTAGGCGTCGCCCAGGTGGTCGTTGATGGTAGGGTCTCCGGCGCGCAGTTCAATGGCGCGTTCCAGTTCCGTCACCGCCTCATCGAAAGCGCCGAGTCGGTAATGCGCCCAGCCCAGCGAATCGACGATGTAACCATCATTGGGGCGAAGCTCGACAGCGCGGCGGATCATGTCGATCCCTTGCTCGAGGTTCATGTTCTTGTCGACCCAGGAATAGCCCAGATAATTCAGCACCTGCGGCTGCTCGGGATTGAGTTCCAGCGCGCGCTTGAAGTCGGGCTCGGCCTTGTCCCACTGCTTCAGCCGCTCATAGGCAATCCCGCGCTGAAAGAAGATCGTCCAGTCGCTCTTCTTCGGCACGGCCCCGATAACCTCAACCGCCTTGTCGTAATTGGCGGCCATGGCCTGATAATCCTTGGCATCGGACAAAACCGACCCATAGGCGAGATAGGAGCGGATATCCGAAGGGTCGGACTCAAGCAGCGACTTGAGGTGTGTCCGTGCTTCCGCAACCTTGTCGGTCTGTGCCAGCGTCAGGCCAAGCTGCAATTCCGAAATGCGATGCATTGGCGAGTCAGCCGGGACTTCGCGGTAAAAGGCAATGGCACGCTCGGGCTGCTTCTGCGCTTCGGCCAGGCCGCCAAGGAGAATGAGCGTATCGGCACTTTTCGGATCCAGCGCGCGCGACGTCTGCAGGTAAAGCGTAACGATTTCCTCGGCGCCTTCGCGGTTGAGAGCCCCGGCAATGGAGAACATCACGGCGGCAGCGCCGTCCACAGGGGTCTGCACCTGCTGTTCGGGCTTGTCGCCTCGTTCAATGCTTTGGCGCAGCGCCTTCAAGGGCGCGTAATTGGGCGCAAAAGTATCGCCCACGGCGATGGTGTCGAGCGCCTTCTGCTTGTTGCCTGCCTTTGCTTCCAGCCGGGCCAACGCCATGACCGCACGCATATAGGTGTCGGTTGCGGTCGCGCCACCTTCGCGGTCGGTCACCGCATCATTGAGGCTCTTGCGGGCAGCGTCGATATTGCCGGAGACGAGCGCGATGGCGCCGGCATTATATTTCTGGAAAATCGAGAACCAGCCCGGTCCCTTCATGCCGTTGACGAGAGCCAAAGCTTCCTTGTTCTTGCCAGCACCGGCGCGCGCCCATGCCGTCAAAAGCGTGTTGACCATACGGTCGAGATCGTTCGGGCCGCTATATTTGAGGATTTTCTCGGCGTCAGAGAACTTCTTGTCCTTGATGGCGGCCAAGGCGCGAACAATGGTCGTCACGCGCTCGACAGACGAATCATCCTTCAAGGAGTCGGCGATCTTTGCCCCGGCATCGAAGTCACCGCTGAGCAGCTGCGCGATCATCAGACGCTGGCGGATTTCAACATTCGCCGTGTCGAAATCGAGAGCTTTCTTGTAGAGCGTTATCGCGGTCGCAAAATCCTGATCGACATCTGCGGTGCGGGCAGCCAGAAACGCGCCTGAAAAGGTGTTTACCTTTGCGGGATCGAAGGTCGCGGTTTCGGCGGGCTTGTCTGCTGGTTTCGTCTCGGCCAGAGCGGCTGTCGTGCCCGCGCCGATGGAAAGCACGGCAATGAAAGCCGCGCCGCAGAATAGACGAAATGCTGGTTTGCGCCGCATGAAGGAACCTTTGCTTTTGTGCATTCGCACCGAAAAATCAGTTTCCCGCCTTACGGTCCGGGCAGCAGGGGTGCACCCTCGTGCCGCAAGGCTTGAATTGGATCATGATGCATGAACCCGAAACGATTCACGCCATCACACCACGTCACGACAGAATGGCTTTTTTGGAGCAAGCCTGCAAGAATTTCCACCGGACTCACCGATGACAACCGTGAGGATTTCGTCCGGCTGCCATCAACCAGGCCGATAGGGCCGCCCGCTCAGTTCACGCGCTGGATGCAGAAGTCGATCACTTCCATCAGCGCATTTTTCCATGGGCTCTGTGGCAAAGGTGCCAGTGCGTCGCGCGCGATCGTTCCGTAATGCTTGGCGCGGGCAATCGTGTCCGTCAAACCATTATACTTCTTGATCAGGACCAGCGCCGCTTCGAGGTTTTCATCGGTGCTTTCACCGTTCTCGATGGCGCGCTTCCAGAAATCACGCTCTTCCGCAGTGCCGCGACGATATGACAGGATCACAGGCAGCGTGATCTTGCCCTCGCGGAAATCATCGCCGGTGTTCTTGCCGAGATCGGCGGATTTTCCGCCGTAGTCGAGAACATCGTCTACCAGCTGGAACGCCAGGCCAAGGTTCATGCCGTAGGACTTCAACGCACCGCGTGTGGCCTTGTCGGTCTTGGCAACAATCGGGCCAACTTCGGCGGCGGCGGCAAACAGGGCAGCTGTCTTTGCGCGAATCACCTGAAGATAGTCATCCTCGGTGGTCTCCATGTTCTTGGCGACGGAAAGCTGCAGGACTTCGCCCTCGGCGATAACAGATGCGGCGGTCGACAAAACATCGAGTGCATCCAGAGAGCCGACATCGACCATCATCCGGAAGGCTTGCCCGAGAAGGAAATCGCCGACCAGAACGCTGGCCTGATTGCCCCAGATGGTGCGCGCGGTGGATTTGCCACGGCGCAGATCGCTTTCGTCCACCACGTCATCGTGCAGCAGCGTTGCGGTGTGCATGAACTCGACGCTGGTTGCCAGCTTGATATGGTGATCGCCCTGATAATCGAACATGGCGGCAGATGCGAGCGTCAGCATCGGGCGCAGTCGTTTCCCGCCTGATGAAATCAGATGGTTGGCGACCTCCGGTATCATCTGGACATCCGATCCAGCTTTGGAGAGGATAAGCTGGTTGACCCTTTCCATATCCGGACGGGTCAGGTCGACAAGCGGCTTGACGGATGCGAGTTTGTTTTTGCTTTCTTCAAGCGGTATGACGACGCCCAACGGACCGGACTCCTGTTCGATATTGGGGCCGACAATAGAAAGCAGCGGTGCAAGCGGCAAGGGGCGAATTGCCTCACACCGTTCAAAAAGATGGGATTTTAGTTGGAAACTTACCAATGCGAGAACTGATCCGCACGAACGACGCCGTTCTCTTGTCCTTTGCGCAGAGCCTTATGAAGGACGCCGGCATCCACAGCATGATCGCAGATCAGGGCATGAGCATCCTCGAAGGGTCTCTTGGGCTTTTGCCGCGCCGCTTGCTGGTGGAGGATGACCGGGGCGATGAGGCCCGCCGGATCCTGACCGATGCTGGCTTGGCTGACAAGCTTCGCGAAGACCGGACATAACACATGGCCGCATCCGTTTCAGAAACAGTGGATGCGTTTCATCGCGGCCGCTTCCAGATCTTGCAACCCAAGGGCCGGGGCCACAGGGCAGGCATCGACGCCATGCTTCTAGCAGCGCTGGTGGCAGACCAGAACCCGTGCCGCGTGGCCGACCTTGGAGCCGGGGCAGGGGCCGCAGGCATGGCGGTGGCATCCCGGCTGGAAAAAGCCGATGTCACCCTTTTCGAGCTTTCTGACGAGATGGTTGATTTCGCCACGCGCAGCCTCCGGCTTCCTGCAAATGAGGCCTTTGCAGGGCGTGTCCGCGTCAGGCAGGCAGACGTTACCTTGCGGGCCGATGCGCGCAGGCGGGCCGGTCTGCTGGACGACCATTTCCACCATGTCATCATGAACCCGCCCTACAATGACGCGGGCGACCGCAAGACCCCCGATGCCCTGAAAGCGGCGGCCCATGCGATGACGGATGGCCTGTTCGAAAACTGGCTGCGCACGGCCGCCGCCATCATGGTGCCGGGTGGCCAGCTGTCTCTCATTGCCCGACCACAATCCATCTTCGACATCATCGCCGCCTGTGGTCGCCGGTTCGGTGGCCTGGAAATCACCCTCATCCATCCAAGGGTCGAAGAGGATGCGGTTCGGATGCTTGTCACAGCCATCAAAGGGTCTCGTGCACGGCTCAATTTCCGGGCGCCGCTTGTCATGCACGAAAACGCAAGCCATGCATTTCTGCCTGAGGTGGATGACCTCACCAACGGACGAAAAGCCTACCCCCGGACTGGCGCGAGCGAGAAAAAGCGGCAGGAGACGAGCGCGCTCGGAGCGGGCTGACGCAACGGGAAGGCGCTCTGTCGCTGGCAAAGCCTCACCAAATTATCACCGGCCCCGCCATTGTCTTTGTCTGCACGATACCCACATCGTCTGACACATGAGTAGGACGATGAGGAAAAAATGGTTGGATTACTGAAACGACTGGTGCCGAAGCGATTTCGCAAGACCGAACTGGTCATTCCCGTGGTGCGTATGCACGGGGCAATCATGGCCGGTGGCAGTCAGTTTCGTCCCGCACTCAATCTGGCATCCTATGGTCCGCTGCTCGACAAGGCATTCGGCATGAAGGACGCCCCGGCGGTCGCCATCACGCTGAATTCGCCCGGCGGTTCGCCGGTTCAATCGCGGATGATCTTCAACCGCATTCGCCAGCTGGCGGAAGAAAAGAACAAGAAGGTGCTGATCTTTGTGGAAGATGTAGCAGCTTCCGGCGGTTACATGATCGCCCTGGCTGGCGACGAGATCATCGCCGACCCCACCTCCATCGTCGGCTCGATCGGTGTGGTTTCCGGCGGCTTCGGCTTTCCCGAAATGCTGAAGAAAATCGGCGTTGAACGTCGTGTCTATACATCCGGCCAGAACAAGGCGATCCTTGATCCGTTTCAGCCTGAAAAGGATGACGACATCGAATATCTCAAGTCTCTTCAGGTCGAGATACACAATGTTTTCATAGACATGGTCAAGATGCGGCGCGGCGCGAAGCTCAAGGACGATCCGGCACTTTTCACCGGTCTGTTCTGGACGGGAATGCGCGGGCTGGATCTGGGCCTCATCGATGGTCTGGGCGATATGCGAGACGTGTTGCGCCGTCGCTATGGCGACAAGGTCAAGCTTCAGCTTGTCAGCGGCGCGCGCAATTTCTTCGGCAAGAAGTTGCCGGGCGTTGGCCTGCAAGGCCAGTCGATTGCCGCATCCGCCGCCGCAGGGCTTGCGGAAGTGGCCGAAGAAAAGGCATTGTGGTCACGTTACGGATTCTGATGGACAAACGATAGATGGCCCAATTGATTACGCTCGCCCTGCTCGTTTTCGGGGCGATCATTCTTTACAAGCGTTTTGTGAATGATGCCGAAAAACTGTCGCAGAAATCAAAGCGGCAAGAGAAAGAGCGCGAAACGGGCGCTACCGGCACGCTCATCAAGGACCCGAACACCGGGGAATACCGCTTGAAAAAGGAAGACGAGGTTTAGCCTTGTTAGAGAGGCGGCTACCAGCCGCCCCCTCCGCCACCACCACCGCCAGACCCGGACGAACCGCCGCCGCCAGAAAAGCTGGAGGAGGAGGACGAAGTCGTCTGCTGCGGAATGGTGGACGCAATCGTCGATGCCATGGACGACGAAAACCCTCCGATACTGTCGCCGAAATTGCTGTAACTGCCGCTGTACCAGCCCGGAGAATAGGCCGTAGCGGCACCCGCCGCTGCGCTGGCAAGCCATGTCTCGAACGCTGCGCTCCACGGCTTTTCCACACCCAGCGCCACCGCATAGGGCAATAGCGTTTCGAAATGCTGCGGCGACATCTGCGGTGCGCCTTGCATGTTCATGCGGTCCTTCTCCGCAACAGTGAGGTAAAGCCGCAGACCCTCGATGCCGTCCATCAGCTTGCGGCCCAGCGGTGTCGGCGCGCCCATCAGCAACAAGAAGATGAGATTGGTTGCTATAATACCCGCGACCGACATGATGGCGGGCAACTGCAGGGCTTCGAGCGCTTCCAGAGAGATCACGCTGATCGCGCCGCCGATGCCGGAGATCAGCATCGACCCCACAAGCGCAAGCACGATGATCATTCCCACGCGCTTGAGCAAGGAGCCGCCCCGCGTAAAAGATTTCCCGAACAGGAGTGCGAAAATCGTGCCGACAAAGGACATGATGCCGATAACGAACATGGCAACAAGAGCTTCAGGCTCGAAATTTCCGAAGACGACAACGGCGAAGACCACGATGATGGACAGCGCGACGCCCAGCACGGTAAAACCTGCATTGGCCTGGTAATATTTGCCGCTATGTTCGGTTTCGATGGATTTGCGGAAAGCATTTCCGAGCGACACCACCCGCGACCCATTTTTCTTGTTGATCTCGAATGCCATCCCGGGCTCATCGACCGTCTTGATCAGCGTTGCCTCGCCGGGCTGCAACTTGTCTCCAATCGGCTTTTCGGTGCGGCGAATGATGAGCGACGTCTTCAAATCCTCCAGCACGACGTAGCCTTTGACGGCAAGATTGAGGGCAGCTGCTGAGAAGGCCGTCCAGCCACCTTCGGAAAACCCGTGATTATCAACGTAGTTGACGAGCGCAGGCGATAATCCCTCAGGCGCATCCCAGCGCGGCACGATCGTGCCCTTGGCGGGATCGCGGCCAACAGCTGACCACGCCCTGTAGTAATAAATCAGGATGAGAATGAACCCGGAAACCCCCAGAATCGAGCCCAGATGATCCAGCAACCACCAGCTTCTCTGTTGCGCAGCTGTCGGTGGGTCGATTGCTCCTTTTGGCAGCTTTACCGCAATGGTCATGCCTTCGCCCTGATAGAAGGGACGGGTGGAGGCAAAGAAGACCTCGTTGCCTTCGGTCAACATGCGGGCGTCCTTGCCGGTCGCGCCCAGTTTTCCGGTAAAGACAGCCGTGCCCGTTGGCGCCACATCTTGGGGAAGGGACACGGTGGCCGAGATATCGCGCATGGGGAACTGCCAGCCATTGCCGGTGACGTTCCAGGTCAATTCGTCATAGCGATCGAAATAGCGGATCTGGCGGTCCGCGGTGTAGGTGATCTGAAAAATATGTTCGCCGACCGGCAGAAGCCTGTCGGCATTGCCGGTATAGATGCGGATGCCGCCATCAATGCTTTCGGTGCGCCAGTCTTCTTTTGAGCCATCCCGCTCCACTGAGACGACGTTGAAGCCGACCTTGGTGCGGTTTCCATTCGCGTCTAGGGCATAAAGCGGAAAATCGCGGAAGATGCCGCGCTTGATCCGGTTGCCTTCCGCCCGGGCCGTGATGGTTTCGGTCACCGTCAGCTGCCCGCTTTTGGCAACATCGACAACCGAATGATAGGAGCTGATGAACTCCTCAGCCGCTGCCGGAAGGGCCGCCAGCAGGAAGACGAAAAGCGCGAGATATCTGGCGGTTTGGGTCTTCATGGGCGGCGTCCTTCTCTGCAATCAGTCTTGTCCGGTTTCGCTGTATTGAACGCCCAAAGATGCAAGCGCCTTCCAGTATCCGGGATAGGTCTTACCCACGCAAACAGGGTTCTGAATGGCGATACCACCCGTTTTCAGACCCGCCAGCGCAAAGCTCATGGCAATGCGGTGATCGTGGAACGTATCGATGGACGCAGCCACAGTTTGACCTGCCAGTGCGGGGTCGGCATGCACGATCAGATCATCACCATCCTCATGCGCCAGCCCGTCGCGGATGGCATTGAGGCCCAGCGACAGCGCACGGATGCGGTCGCATTCCTTCACGCGCAGATTGGCGATACCGACAAAGCGCACCGGCGTGGTGTTGTAAGCTGCCAGAACCGCAATGGTCGGAATGGCATCCTGCATCTGGCTGCCGTCTATTTCGGCGGGCAGGTTGGGAAACTGCGCCATGATGCCGTGCGCCTTGGCATCCGGCTGGGTGAAGGCGTCCGCCGGCGTGCCGATATCGATCTTGCCACCCGTCAGCAATTCCGCGCCCCATAGATAGGTGGCGGCAGATGCGTCCGGTTCGATGTGGAAATCAGTCGCTGTATAACCTGTCGGCTGCACGCGCCACACGGCGTTGGAAACGCGCTCCACCTTGGCGCCGAAGGCTTCCATGGCCGCCACCGTCAGGTCGATATAGCCTTTCGCGCCAATGTCTTCACCGGCCAGCACAATATCCAGCGGCTTTGCGCCGCAGGGTGCGGCCATCAACAGTGCTGAGACATATTGGCTGGAAAGATTGGCGTCGATGGTGACGCTGTCCTTCGCAAAACCGAGGCCGTTGCCCTTGACGGTTACAGGCGGGCAGCCGGTTGGCGCATGTGCATCGATGCCGAGCGCGATCAGGGCTTCCACCAGCGGCTGGATCGGGCGCTTGCGCATATGTTCGTCGCCATCAACCACAACGGTGCCGTTGACGGAAGCAACAGCCGCCGTCAGGAACCGCGTCGCCGTGCCCGCATTGCCAAGGAAAAGCGGCTCTTTAGGCGCTTTCAGCACGCCATCGCTTTCCACCACGAAGCTCGTCGCGTCCGGTTCCGTTACATCAACGCCCATGGCGCGCAGGGCTTGAGCCATGAACAGCGTATCGTCGCTTTTCAGAGCGCCGGTCAGCAGGCTGCGGCCCTTGGCAAGCCCAGCAAGCAGAAGAACGCGGTTGGTGATGGATTTGGAGCCGGGTGGCTCTACCTTGCCGGAAAGCGGGTGGTTTGGGGGGGTAATGGTCAGTTCGATCATGGCTTTATCGTTTTCTCAACCGGACGGTGCCGGTTATCGCATCAGAATTTCACAGCAGGAACAGCGCGATCCGCCTCGTTGGTGATCTCGAAGTAGGGGGCTTTGATAAAGCCGAAATTGCGCGCCACGAGATTGGACGGGAAGCTCTCCACCTTGACGTTCAGATCCCGCGCAGAGCCATTATAGTAACGACGCGACATCTGGATTTCACCCTCAATGGTCTCAAGTGATTTTTGCAGCTCCAGAAAGCCCTGGTTGGCTTTGAGGTCGGGATAGGCTTCTGCGAGAGCAAACAGTTTTCCCAGGGCCTGGGAGAGAAGACCTTCCGCCTGCGCACGGCCCTCGACATCACCAGCTGGCACGGCCTGAGCGCGGTTGCGCATGGCGACCACTTCCTCGAAGGTGCTTTTTTCGTGAGCGGCATAGCCCTTCACGGTTTCGATGAGGTTGGGAATGAGATCGGCGCGACGCTTCAACTGCACGTCGATACCAGACCATGCTTCTTCGGTCATCTGCCTGGATTTGACGAGACCATTATAGATGAAGACGACATAGAGCGCGATTGCCGCGACAATAGCCAGTGCGATATACATGTGCCGTTCCCCCTCGTGAAACCCTCTAGGTCTGGCCGGAAAACTTGCGTTCCGGCCATCCATGTCATCGCCCGTCAGTCATGCCGTCAGGCTGCGTCTTTATTCCAGTTCGCGCCACCGGCATCTGTCATCAGGAAGGCTTCGCCGCAGGCCTTGGAAAGTGTGCGAACGCGCAGGATATAGCTCTGCCGCTCGGTAACGGAGATCACGCCGCGTGCATCCAGAAGGTTGAAAACGTGCGATGCCTTGATGCACTGGTCATAGGCCGGAAACACGCATTTGTGCAGAACCTGATTGGCATTCTCACCGGGCGCACCGGCATCCAGCAGCGCCTTGCACTCTTTCTCTGCGTCGATGAAGTGGCGGTGCAGCATGGCGGTATCGGCATATTCGAAATTGTGCCGTGAATATTCCTGCTCTGCCTGCAGGAACACATCGCCATAGGAAATCTTCTCGTCGCCTTCGCGGCCGTTATAGTTCAGGTCGTAAACATTATCGACGCCCTGCACATACATGGCCAGACGCTCGAGGCCATAGGTCAACTCGCCCGCAACAGGCGAGCATTCAATACCGCAGACCTGCTGGAAATAGGTGAATTGTGAAACTTCCATGCCGTCGCACCAGCACTCCCAGCCCAGACCCCAGGCACCCAGCGTCGGGCTTTCCCAGTCGTCTTCCACAAAGCGCACATCATGTAGCAGCGGATCGAGGCCGATGGCCTTCAGCGAGCCGAGGTAAAGCTCCTGCAGGTTGGAAGGGTTTGGCTTCAGAATGACCTGATACTGGTAATAATGCTGCAAACGGTTCGGGTTTTCGCCATAGCGACCATCGGAAGGGCGGCGCGATGGCTGCACATAGGCGGCCTTCCACGGCTTGGGGCCGAGTGCGCGCAGCGTGGTTGCCGGATGAAACGTGCCCGCGCCCACTTCCATATCGTAAGGCTGCAACACGGCGCAGCCCTTGTCCGCCCAGTAATTGTGCAGCGTCAGGATCAGCGCCTGAAAGGAACGTTTCGGGTTCATATGGTCTGGAACGTCGGTCATTGCAGTCTTCACGGTCAAAAGAGGATAGTCAGAATGCACTGACTTTGGATGCGGACAGGTGCCATGGCAAGGGCCTGCGGGTCAAGAACTTCTGTTTGCGACGCACCGCCCGCACGGGGGCGCCCGATATTTACATTGTGCACCGGCCTCAAATTTTGCTAGCAGAGGCCAACGAAAAATCCATGACACCGGAAAACAGATATGCCTGATCTTCTGCTCGAACTTCGCTCCGAAGAAATCCCCGCACGCATGCAGCGCAAGGCGGCGGGTGATCTCAAGAAGCTTGTCACCGATGCGCTGGTAGAAGCAGGCCTGACCTATGAAGGTGCCCGCGAATACTGGACGCCGCGCCGCCTGACGCTGGATATTCGCGGCCTCAATGCCCGCTCTGCCGATGTGCGGGAAGAAAAGAAGGGTCCGCGTACCGACGCCAACGAAAAGGCGATCGAAGGCTTCCTGCGCGGTGCCGGTCTGTCGTCCGTGTCGGAAGCGCAGGTCGTATCCGATCCGAAGAAGGGCGATTTCTATATCGCCGTCATCACCAAGCCTGGCCGCCCGGCAGAAGAGATCATTGCCAGCGTCATGCCCGGCATCATCAGGGGTTTTGCATGGCCGAAATCCATGCGCTCCGGCCCGGCCTCCATGCCCAAGGGTTCAAGCTATGGCGGCATCGAAGGCAAGGGCTCGGAAAGCCTGCGCTGGGTGCGCCCGCTGCAATCCATCGTCTGTGTATTCGGCCCTGAAAATGATGAAACACAGGTCATTCCCTTCGAGATCGATGGCATCGTTGCTGGCAACGTGACCTATGGCCACCGTTTCCATGCGCCTGAAGCCATCACCGTGCGCCGTTTCGAAGATTACGTATCTAGCCTGGAAAAGGCCAAGGTCATTCTGGATGCAGAGCGCCGCAAGGACATCATTCTGCATGACGCTAAGGATCTGGCTTTCGCCAATGGCCTCGACCTTGTGGAAGATGAGGGCCTGCTGGAAGAGGTTTCCGGCCTCGTGGAATGGCCTCAGGTGCTGATCGGCACATTCGAGGAAGACTACCTCGAAATCCCCGCCGAAATCATCCGCCTTACCATCAAGACCAACCAGAAGTGTTTCGTGACGCGCCCGCAGGGCGCGACAGAGGGCCTCTCCAACCGCTTCATTCTGGTCTCCAATATTCAGGCCATCGATGGCGGCAAGGAAATCATGCACGGCAACGGCAAGGTCGTGCGCGCCCGCCTGTCTGATGCCAAGCACTTCTGGACCCGCGATCAGGGCAACCTGCCGGATCTTGAGACACTCAAGGCATCCGCCGCGAAGTTCGACCTTGATCTCACCAAGCCGCTGGACCAGCGCATGGCCAAGCTCGATGCGTTGAACGTGACCTTCCACGCCAAGCTCGGCACACAGGGTGAGCGCGTGGCCCGCATCCGCGAACTGGCCAAACAGCTTGCGCCTGTGATCGGCGCAGATGCAGCGCTAGTGGACCGTGCCGTGGTTCTCGCCAAGGCCGATCTGCGCACCGAAGCGGTGGGTGAATTCCCCGAATTGCAGGGCCTGATGGGCCGCAAATATGCCTTGCTTCAGGGCGAAAACGGAAGCGTTGCCGCAGCGATTGAAGACCACTGGAAGCCGAATGGCCCGTCCGACCGTCTGCCGCAAGACAAGGTCGGGCTGACTGTGGCTCTGGCCGATAAGCTCGACACCCTCGTTGGCTTCTGGGCCATTGATGAAAAGCCGACTGGTTCGAAAGACCCCTTTGCGCTGCGCCGTGCGGCTTTGGGTGTTGTGCGGATGATTTTGGAGAGAGGGGTTCGTCTGCCGCTGCTGAGCATCGTTAGAGACGGCGACCTCCTGTCCTTCTTCCACGACCGCCTCAAGGTCTACCTCCGCGATCTCGGTGCACGCTATGATCTCATTGAGGCCGTGCTGACGCCTGAGACTGACGATCTTCTCATGGTCGCGCGTCGCGTCGAGGCGCTGACAGCATTTGTGACGGATCAGGATGGCATCAACCTTCTGGCTGGCACCAAGCGCGCTACGCAGCTTCTGGCGGCGGAAGAAAAGAAGGGCACTGTGGTTGCCAACAGCGTTTCGGAAGAGCTGCTGAAGCTCGATGCCGAAAAGGCGTTGTATGCTGCCATCAAGACTGCCTCTGCCGATGCCGCCAAGGCGGTTGAGGCGGAAGACTTCCGTTCCGCGATGCAGGCGCTTTCCACTCTGCGCGCCCCGGTCGATAAATTCTTCGAAGATGTGCTGGTGAATGATGAGGACAACGCCATCCGCGCCAATCGTCTGGCACTCTTAAAGGCCATTCGTGAGGCAACCGGTACCGTTGCGGATTTCTCCAAGATCACCGGGTGATATGGTCGGAAGGCGTTGACGTTAAAGATTCTGATCAGCGCCTGCCTGCTCGGCCATGCCGTTCGCTATGACGGCAAGGGCAAGCCGCTTGCGCATCCGGCCGTCGAACGCTGGAAGCAGGAGGGTCGGTTGGTGACGATCTGTCCGGAAATGGCTGGTGGTATGGCCGTTCCGCGTCCGCCAGCGGAAATCGAGGGTGGTGCGTCCGGGCTTGATGTGCTGGAGGGAAGGGCGCGTGTCATCGAAATCACCGGCGGTGAGGTAACCTCACAATTCATAGACGGCGCGCAAAAGGCGCTGGCTTTTGCGAAGGAGCACGGCTGTGCTTATGCCCTGCTGATTGACGGCAGTCCATCCTGTGGCTCCGTGGCCATCTATGATGGCTCGTTTTCGGGCCGCAAACAGGCGGGCAATGGCGTGACGGCTGCGCTGCTCGCCCAAGCCGGAATAGCCGTCTTCTCACCCGCCAATATCGATGCGCTGGACCGCCTCACGCAATGAAACGCCGGAGATTTCTCCCCGGCGTGTGTGTGATCCATTGATGTTAAAGAAGCAGGTCAGCTTGCCCGGCGCATTTGCTGCGCCATTCCATGCAGGCTGCCGTTCTGGGAGCTGGAAACGCGGAAATTGCGGATGAGGTTGAGAAGCTCTTCCGTGTCGGCGGCCAAGGCTTCGGCGGATGCGGTGGTTTCCTCCGCCATGGCTGCGTTGTGCTGCGTTGCTGCATCCAGCTGGTTGAGCGACGACGAGATGGAGCGCAGCGTCGTGTCTTGTTCCGCTGCCGAGTGGGCGATCTTGCTGACGATCTCGCTCGAAGACTTGATCTGATCGGAGATACGCTTCAGCGCATCGCCGGCTTCGCCAACCAGACGCACGCCATTTTCCACCTGGGAGGATGAGCGGGCGATCTGTTCCTTGATTTCCTTGGCGGCAGCGGCGGATTTCTGCGCGAGTTCGCGCACTTCCTGAGCAACCACGGCAAAGCCTTTGCCTGCTTCTCCCGCACGGGCCGCTTCTACACCGGCATTCAACGCCAGAAGATTGGTCTGGAAGGCGATGTCGTCGATGACGCCGATGATTTTCGAAATCTCTTCGGATGATTGCTCGATACCGCTCATGGCGCCGATTGCCTGTTCCACGATAACGTCGCTGCGGTTGGCATCGCCACTGATCGAAGATACCCGCTTGGCCGCTTCGGACGCACCATCCGCCGTCTGGCGCACGGCGACCGTCAGCTCGTCCAGCGCTGCGGAGGTTTCCTCCAGATTGGCGGCCTGGCGCTCGGTGCGTTGCGACAACTCATTGGACGCCTTGCGGATTTCATCCTTCGAGCCGCCAATATCGATGCTCTTGGCGTTGACCTTTGCCATGGCGGCATCGAGTTGCGAAAGCGCCTCGTTGAAATTGTCGCGCAAGTTGGAATATCGCGAACCGAGATCGGCACAGCGCACGGTCAGATCGCCCTGTGCCAGCTGCGCCAGCGCGTTGCCGATGGTGTTGACGACGCGGGCCTGAAGCGCTGCTTCGTCACGCTGCATATCGAGATTGGTTTGACGCTCGCTATCCAGTTGCAGCTGCTGTTCTTCCTGGTGACGCTGCATCGTGTGGCGCTCTCGCACCTTGTCCTGCAGAGCCTTTGTGGCGTTTGCCATCAGGCCGATCTCATTCTTCATGCCGGTATGGGGAATGGGCAGATCGACATTCTCATTGGCCACTTCGCCCAAGGCCTTGTGCAGTTCTTCCAATGGTCTGGAAATGCCACGAATGACGATATAGGCGGCCAGCAGGCCAAGCAGGAAAACGCCGACGCCAACCGAAACCGCGTTGATGATGGTTGAGCGAACCTGAGCCTGGAGATCATCGATATAGACGCCGGTTACCACAACCACCTGCCAAGGCTCGAATGCCATCGCATAGGAGCTCTTGAGAAAGTTGTCGCCTTCAGCGCCGGGCTTGGGGCCGTAGAAACTCGTTTCGCCGCCGCCAGCCCGCGCCAGCCGCACCAGTTCGTCACGATAGGCGAAACCCTGGCTATCCGGCTTTCCCTTGAAGCTCTGTCCAACGCGTTTTGGATCCGGGTGAAACAGCATTTTGACGTCATAGTCATAGCCGAACATATAGCCATCCGGCGTATACTTCATGGATGCGACGATGGCGAAAGCCTGGGTCATGGCCTGTTCGCGGGTCAGCGTCCCGGCTTTTTCCTTGTCATAGAAAGATTGCAGAATTGAGATGGAAGACTGCACCTGCGTCCGCAGCATTCCATAGCGTTCCTCGTAAATCGCATTTACGGAGGATCTGATCTGAAAATAGGTCGCTACGGCAAAAGCCGCCATCAGCGCCACTACAAGCAGGATCAATTGGCGAGAAATGGGCATGTTCTTCATGGACGCTCACAGGGTCAAAGCACCGATGCCTGAAAGGCAGCGGTTGGGTTGATAACGCGTGGGGGGCAGCGCGCATGATGCGCCAGTAATGGTGCAATCATCGCACCGATATGTGAGATGAAGCTTTAGAAGGTTGAAGAATTGTTTAAATTTGAAAGTATCGGCGCGAATATTTGGAAAAATAATTGCAATAAGTCACTCTTGTAACGTTTGTCTTCTATTATCGGTTGATCGGGTTGGTTATTGGGACTCCCGGTAGACGGATTTATAAGGCTCAGAGCGAGGGCCGCAACGCGGTTCCTTCGAAGCTTGGTGGCGTTGTGACTGCCGCCACGGGTGGAATTTCTCCAGCGGACTTATCTGCAACCGCCGATGTCGTCATCGTCGTGTCGATCGTTGAAGGCTCCTCGGCGAGCTGCGGGGTGGTGTCCCGCACTGGCAACCATGCCGGATTGTTGCTGACATAGGTCACCGGAGATCCGCCCAGCCATGCCTCCTGGCGCACCAGCTGCTTCTTTCCATCCTTGTCCCGAACGGTGATATCCTGTGTGCCGAGCGCCAGCACTGGTGCTTTATCGGCTTTGACTGGAGAAGGGGCGGGCGGGCATTCGGCGCAGGAAATAACGATGATGCTGTTATTGCCGGTGCGATTTCCGCTCACGATCTCGATAGACGACGCCATGGCTGGAAAACCCGCCAGCACGAATGCGACCGTCATCAAAACCTTGCCCATGAAAACCCCCGTTGCTCACGGCCAATCCGCTGCCAACGTCGAGAATCTTACGGTGACTTTCTTTCAATCCGGTCAGGAAGACTGGTAAATATTGAGCGAATTGCCAGTGTCGACTACTTGCCTTTTTCCCGGGCAACCGCCTGCCAGCCAATGTCGCTGCGGCTAAACCCGTTTTCCCATTGGACGTTACTTGCCAGTGCATAGGCGCGGCTCTGCGCCTCGCTGACTGTTTTGCCGATGGCGGTCACGTTCAGCACGCGTCCGCCCGTTGCCACCAGCTGTCCATCCTTGATGGCGGTGCCCGCATGGAACACCTTCGCCTCGTCGCTGGCTTCGGGAATGTGGTCAATGGGCGTGTTCTTGTCATATCCAGCCGGATAGCCCTTCGACGCCAGAACGACTGTCAGCGCAGCGTCGTCGCTCCATTCGGCCTTGATCTGGTCCAGCGTGCCGGTGGCTGTGGCGTAGAGCATGGGAAGCAGGTCGCTTTTCAGCCGCATCATCAGCACCTGGCATTCGGGATCGCCGAAGCGGACATTGTACTCAATCAGTTCTGGACCCTTGCGGGTGATCATGAGGCCCGCGAAGAAAACGCCGGAGAAAGCATGGCCATCCTGCGCCATACCGCGCATCGTGGGCTCGATGATCTCCTTCATGGTCCGCTCGACCATTTCCGGTGTCATAACCGGGGCGGGTGAATAAGCGCCCATGCCGCCGGTGTTGGGGCCGGTGTCGCCATCGCCAACGCGCTTGTGATCCTGCGCTGTTGCCAGTGCCAGAGCGGTCTTGCCGTCGCAAAGGCAGAAGAAGCTCGCTTCCTCACCGTCCAGAAACGCCTCAACGACAACTTCCGCGCCGGCTGCGCCAAAAGCGCCGTCGAAACAGTCGTCAATCGCCGCAAGCGCCTCGTCCTGCGTCATCGCAACCGTCACACCCTTGCCAGCCGCCAGACCGTCGGCCTTGATGACGATGGGAGCCCCCTGTTCGCGCACATAGGCCTTGGCCGGTTCTGCAGCCTTGAAGCGCTGATAGGCGCCCGTTGGGATGTTGTAACGGGCGCAAAGGTCCTTGGTGAAACCCTTGGAGCCCTCCAGTCGAGCCGCAGCGCGGGACGGGCCGAAAGTGGCGATACCGGCATCGCGAAGGTCATCGGCAAGTCCTGCCACAAGCGGGGCTTCTGGACCGACGACGACGAAATCGATGGCGTTTTCTTTGGCAAAGGCGATGACGGCGCCGTGGTCTTCCACATCAAGCGAAACCAGTGTCGCATGTTCGCCAATGCCGGGGTTGCCGGGTGCTGCGAAAAGCTTTGTGAGGAGGGGAGACTGGGCGATTTTCCAAGCCAGCGCATGTTCGCGTCCGCCCGAACCGATCAACAGAACTTTCATGGTCAACACCCCTGCCATCTCGCGTTTTAACGTGTTGCTGGGGCGTTAAGGGCAGGGGGCGGAAAGGTCAAGAACAAAGCGCCTAACTCTATGCTTCTTTGCTCTTTGTCCCGCCACAGCAAGCAGCCACGTTTCTTCACCCGGGGCTTTTCTGTGGAACCGCCGAAGCTTCCTGTTGTCATGCCACAATCAGCATCTATGTTCGGGCAGATTTTTCAAAACAGTTTCGAGAACAAAATGTCCGCAGATAATGCCCGCCTTGCTCCGCTCATCGCTTCCGAAATCAATGCCCGTGCCGATCAGGTCAAGGCGGCGATAACGTTGCTGGACGAAGGTGCGACCGTTCCCTTCATCGCGCGCTATCGTAAGGAAGTTACCGGCGGGCTTGATGATACGCAGCTTCGCACGCTGGCGGAACGGCTGTCCTATCTGCGCGAACTCAACGCCCGTCGTGCCTCCATCGTCGATTCCATCAATGGTCAGGGAAAGATGACCGATGAGCTGATGGTCAAGATCGTGTCGGCGACCACTAAGGCAGAACTCGAAGATCTCTATCTCCCCTACAAGCCGAAGCGCCGCACCCGTGCCGAAATTGCCCGCGAGCGGGGCCTTGGCCCATTGGCACAGGCCATCTGGGACAATCGCAACGCCGACCCGACCGCTCTTGCGCAGGCTTATGTCCAGGGTGACGTCGCAGATGTCAAGGCGGCGCTCGAAGGCGCGCGAGACATCGTAGCCGAAACCATGACCGAGAATGCCGATCTGCTCGGTCGCCTGCGTGATTACATGCGCCACAATGCCACCTTCCGGGCCAAGGTGGTGGAGGGCAAGCAGGCAGCGGGCGAGAAGTTTTCCGACTATTTCGACCATTCCGAAAAATGGGCGACCGTACCCGGCCACCGCGCTCTGGCCATGCTGCGTGGCTGGAACGAGGAAATCCTGACGCTGACCATCGACGTGGATGCGGACGATCCATCGCCCGTCAAACCCGCGCAGCGCACCATCGCCAGCGCTTTCGATATCCGCAGCGGCGGCCCGGCAGATGCGTGGCTGATGGAGGTCGCGGGCTGGACATGGCGCGTCAAGCTGTCCATGTCGCTCTCGCTCGATTTGATGCGGGAGCTTCGTGAACGGGCGGAGGAGGAGGCAATTCACGTCTTTGCCCGCAACCTCAAGGACCTCCTGCTGGCAGCGCCCGCCGGTTCGCGCGCCACCATGGGGCTTGATCCCGGCATCCGCACAGGCGTCAAGGTGGCGATTGTCGATGGCACCGGCAAGTTGCTGGAAACCACCACCGTCTATCCATTCCCGCCCAGGAACGATATTCGCGGCACGCAGGCGGAACTTGCTGGCCTGATCGCCAAGCACAAAATCGAGTTGATCTCCATTGGCAATGGCACGGGCAGTCGCGAAACGGAACGACTGGTAGCAGATATGCTCGGTCAATTGTCGGGCACCAAGCCCACCAAGGTTATCGTCTCGGAAGCTGGCGCGTCGATCTACTCCGCTTCAGCCAGTGCTGCGGCCGAGTTCCCCAATCTGGATGTCTCGCTGCGTGGCGCCGTTTCCATCGCAAGGCGTCTGCAGGACCCGCTGGCCGAACTGGTGAAAATCGAACCCAAGTCGATTGGCGTTGGCCAGTATCAGCACGATGTCGATCAGGGAAAATTGTCTCGCTCGCTGGATGCCGTTGTGGAAGATGCGGTGAACGCTGTTGGCGTTGATCTGAACACCGCGTCCGCTCCGCTTCTTGCCCGCGTTTCAGGACTTGGCGCCTCCATTGCTGATGCCATCGTGACGCACAGGGATCAGACAGGACCTTTCGCCAGCCGCAAGGAACTTCTCAAGGTGCCGCGCCTCGGCCAGCGCACCTTCGAGCAATGCGCGGGCTTTCTGCGCATTCCAAATGGCAAAGAGCCGCTGGACGCGTCTTCCGTGCACCCGGAAGCCTATGGTGTCGCCAAGAAGATCGTTGCCGCCTGTGGTCGCGACCTGCGCTCGGTCATGGGCGATAGTGCGGCATTGAAGTCGCTGGACCCAAAGCAGTTCATCGATGAGCAATTCGGTTTGCCGACCGTAAAAGACATCATTGCCGAACTGGAGAAGCCGGGCCGAGATCCGCGTCCAAGCTTCAAGACGGCGACCTTTGCCGATGGCGTGGACGAGATTACCGACCTCAAGCCCGGAATGCTTCTGGAAGGAACGGTCACGAACGTTGCCGCTTTCGGTGCCTTTGTGGATATCGGCGTGCATCAGGACGGGCTGGTCCATGTGTCGCAACTGGCCGATCGCTTCGTCAAGGATCCGCATGAGGTGGTGAAGGCGGGCGATGTGGTGAAGGTGCGTGTTGTCGAGGTGGACGTGAAGCGAAAGCGCATTGGCCTCACTATGCGCAAGGATGGCGGCGAGGCCGCCCCGGCGCCGATGCGCGAAAAAGGAAATGCCAGTGCCATGCGGCACGCTTCGGCCAAACCCCAGGCCCGCAACGAGGGGTCGCAAAGCGGGGGTGCTCTGGCAGCAGCACTGGCCGAAGCAATGAAGAAACGCTGATCGCAGGTTGTATCGACGCCTCCACCAAGCTGGAGGCGTCGCCCTTGATTTTGAAATCGTTCAATTTTTTTGAAAACCATGCCGCTTGAAACTTTGTTTGAAAGCGATAGCTTAAGTCTCGATTGATAAGTGAGACTTAGCTTGTTGGGAGGTGGAATGGCCTCGTCTCTGCATGGTTTGCTTGGCAAAATAGTCAAAACTGGAAATCTGGTCGTCACCGGTCCCGGTGGGTTGCATGTCTTTGGCGACGGCACCGGCGAGCGCGTTGCGCTCAATTTTACTGACGAGGAGGCGATGGACGATATCGCCAGGGACCCCGCTCTCAGGCTTGCCGAAATCTACATGGAAGGGCGAATGGCTGTCGTAGAGGGGGACATCTACGATTTTCTGGCGCTGATCAAAAAGAACACGTTGAGCGAAGCGCTCACCTTCGGGATGATCTGGCGCGGCATGGCGCGCATCATCGCCGCACGGATCAGGATGCATCTGCCCGTCAACCACAACAAGGACAATGTCTCCCACCACTACGATCTCAGCGCCAAGCTTTTCGATCTTTTTCTGGATGAAGACTGGCAATATTCCTGCGCCTACTTCAACCCGCCGGGAATAAGCCTTTATGAGGCACAGGTAGCCAAGAAGCGCCATATTGCCGCAAAGCTGATGCCGCAACGCGGTCAGCGCATTCTCGAGATAGGTTCGGGATGGGGTGGCATGGCGATGTATCTCGCCGAAAGCTCGGATGTCGATGTTACCGGCATCACGTTGAGCGAGGAGCAGCTGCGCGTTTCCCGCGACAGGGCAGGCAAGCGCGGGCTGGGTGACAAGCTGCGTTTCGAGCTTCAGGATTACCGCCACCTTGCCGCGTCAAGCAAGTATGATCGCATCGTTTCCGTGGGCATGTTCGAGCATGTCGGGCCGACCCATTACCGCGAATATTTCCAGAAGGCGGCGCAATTGCTGGATGAGGATGGTGTCATGGTGCTTCACTCCATCGGCCAGCCCAGCCCTCCGCTCGCGACCAATCCCTTCATCGAAAAATATATTTTCCCCGGCGGTTATATTCCCGCCCTCTCGGAAGTTCTGCCCGCAGTGGAAAAGAGCGGCCTGCTGGTTCGCGACATAGAAATTCTTCCGATGCACTATGCCCATACCCTGCGCGAGTGGCGCAAACGTTTCGTCGCCAACAGGGCAGAGGCCATCGGGCTCTATGACGAACGGTTCTTCCGCATGTGGGAGTTCTACCTTGCCGGTTCGGAAATGGCCTTCACCCATGAAAATTTTCACGTCTTCCAGCTTCAGCTGACCAAACGCGGCGGCGTCGTGCCCGATAACCGGGACTATATTGCCGCCAATGAGGCAAGGCTGCTGGAGTTCGAGAGAACGCGACCACCGCTTGAAAAGGTGAGTTTCTAAGAGGCGCGCAAGCCCGCAGTTTCATTGTTTCTGGCTGCCAAGGCGTTTGGTTTTGGCCTTGAAATCGCGCGCCTGTGCTTTTGCTTGACGCTTCGTAAATGTCGAGCGTAGAACGCTTGCATGGTTGACCAAAACGATCTTTCCGGCCGCGTTTCAGACGCGCCATCCAACAACTGGGTCTATCGGGTATTGCCGAGAAGCCTCTGGCCTTACGCGCAGCTGGCCCGGTGGGATCGTCCCATCGGCTGGGAACTGCTGATGTGGCCGTGCTTCTGGTCTGCTGCCATGGCGTCGAACGCGGCGCTGGCTCAAGGGACGTTTTCCTGGGCCACTCTGGCCTTTCACCTGTTCCTCTTCTTTGCCGGTGCCGTGGCCATGCGTGGGGCCGGTTGCACCTACAATGATCTTGTGGATCACAAGATCGACATGGCGGTTGCCAGAACGCGCTCCAGACCTTTGCCATCCGGCAGGGTCAGCCGCAAACAGGCGAAGATCTTCATCGTCCTTCAGGCGCTCGCCGGGCTCGTCGTTTTGCTGTGCTTCAACGGGTTCGCGATCATCGTCGGCCTGTCATCGCTTGTCTTTGTCGCGATTTACCCCTTCGCCAAACGCTTCACCCATTGGCCGCAGTTCTTTCTGGGGCTTGCCTTTTCATGGGGAGCCCTGATGGGTTGGGCGGGCCAGTTCGCAGCCTTGTCGCTTGCGCCATTACTGCTCTACATCGGGGCGATTGCCTGGACCATCGGTTACGACACGATCTACGCCCATCAGGACAAGGAGGACGATGTGACGGTCGGCATCGGCTCGACCGCGCTTCTGTTCGCAGACCGGACCCATGGCTGGCTGATCGGCCTTTACGGTGCCGCACTCCTCTTCATTTTCCTGGCATTTCTAACCGCCGGGGTCAGCTGGCCTGGCTATCTCGGCCTTGCCGCTTCCGCCGTTCTCCTGGTGCGGCAGGTCATGGTGCTTGATATCAACAATGTCGAGCAGTGTCTGGCACTGTTCAAATCCAACAACCGGGTCGGATTGTTGATTTTCTGCGGGCTGCTCCTGCCGCTCATCATCGCTTGAAACTGAAAAACCCGGCGGCGTTTCGCAACGCGCCGGGTTTTTGATGAATGGCAGCGGCTGTGTATCAGCTGCGAGCGATGATTTCCTTGCCCTGAATGCGCATGGTCATGCCCAGCGATCCGGTGCTGCGGCGCACGAGGAAGCGTGGACGACGCTCGGCAAAGTAGGAGTGACGGCGACGGGCGCGGGTGGCCTTGGTCCGCACATGTCCAAGATGGTCTTCCAGAGGGCGCGCAACGCCGTCGGCTTCAACCATCAGCATTGGAATACGGTATGCTTCAGACCAACTGCGCCAGTCAGCCGCGATGTCGCAAAGGTCATGCGCCACCAGCAGCGGAATGCAAAGGTCCGGATCATCGTGATGCAGTTCGAGCGTCACGGTAACGCGGCCATCACCATGGTCGATGGCGCGGGCGGCCACACCCTTGAAGGCGCGGGCCGGCAGCGCGAAAGAAAGCGGAAGGCCGCTGGAATTCAAAACCTTGCGAAGAACTGCGCCGCGCTCATCGAGCGTGATAGCGACATCGGCTGAACCCTTGTCCTTGCCATAGGTGAGCTGCTGCGGAAACCGTGTAGGGTCAAGCCGGAGAGTAGCGCCTGCCCATTCGGGCTTCAGAACAGTGTTGGTCATATCATGCTATCCTTGTTTTACCTGAGAGCCGTTTCATGGCCTCGTCCGGGACTTTTCGTCCTCTGATAGGGAGAAGATAGCGGCGGCATCTTCGAGACAGCTTAAAAATCGAGGTTA
Source organism: Agrobacterium sp. fls2-241-TYG-188a (assembly GCF_030209845.1). Taxonomy (NCBI): domain Bacteria; kingdom Pseudomonadati; phylum Pseudomonadota; class Alphaproteobacteria; order Hyphomicrobiales; family Rhizobiaceae; genus Agrobacterium; species Agrobacterium sp. fls2-241-TYG-188a. The sequence continues at coordinate 348,555 of NZ_JARVRD010000002.1, forward strand.
AGAAAACTTTGCATTCCCAAATGGTTAGCAAAAAGCAGCCTGACAGGGTTTCAAATTCCTGAATTGACACGCGTGCCGGTTTGCCACCGGTTGTGCCAGCATCAGTTCCATCAAAAATGCAATTTTGCCGAATGCCCGCTCGTTGCCCCCGCGCAGGTCACCCCTGAAACCAGCTTGCGCAGGGGAAAGAGCGTTGACAACAGCAAAATACGCGAAAGCCAAAAATGGGCGGGGATTAGGTCGATTTGACGCCTGCCTGTCCGCCGCAAACAACCGAAGCGCGTGGCTGAACCACGCACCGAATCCGCACAGACAGGCTCTTTTCGGATTAGATCTTTACGACCTTGCCGGGGTTCATGACGCCCGCAGGGTCAAATGCTGTCTTGATCCGACGCATCAGTTCCATTTCGATACCCGGACGAATATCGGCAAGCTCGTCACGTTTTAACTGTCCGATGCCGTGTTCGGCAGAAATCGAACCACCGTGGGCAAGAACGATTCCGTGGACGATGTGGTTGATCTCGCGCCAGCGGGCGATGAAGTCTGCCTTGTCGGCCCCGACCGGCTGGGAAATATTGTAATGAATGTTTCCATCGCCCAGATGGCCGAAGGCGCAGATGCGCGCGCCGGGAATGGCATTAAGGACGCCAGCCTCCGCCTGTGCCATGAAATCCGGGATTTTCGATACGGGAACGGAGACGTCGTGCTTGATGGAGCCCCCTTCCGGCTTCTGCGCATCCGACATGCTTTCGCGCATGTGCCAGAGCGCCTGACGCTGTGCCTCGGATGAGGCGATGACCGCGTCCTGTACGATCCCCGCCTCGAAACCCTGTTCCAACAAGGTTTCGATCATCGTCTGCGCAGTCTCGGCGGTATCCGAGGTGGAGATGTCGATCAGCGCATACCACGGGTGCGGTGTCTCCAGCGGATCGCGAACGCCGGGGATGTGCCTGGCGGTAAATTCTATGCCGATGCGCGGCATCAGTTCAAAGCCCGTCAAGGCCGCACCGCACAGTGTCGAGGCACGCTCGAACAGCGTCAACGCATCGTCAGGAGAATTCAGTCCGGCAAAAGCCACTTGATGGCCCTTCGGCTTAGGGAAAAGTTTCAGCACCGCGCCGGTGATGACGCCAAGCGTGCCTTCCGAACCGATGAAGAGATCGCGCAAATCGTAACCCGTATTGTCCTTCTTCAACCGACGAAGGCCGTTCCAGATTTCACCGGTCGGCAAGACGACCTCAAGACCAAGGCACAATTGCCGCATATTACCATAGGCCAGAACGGCTGTGCCACCGGCATTGGTGGCAAGATTGCCGCCGATGCGGCAAGAGCCCTGCGACCCCAGCGAAAGGGGGAACATGCGCTCGACCTTGTCGGCGGCCTCATGCACGGTATCGAGAATGCAGCCGCCGTCCACCACGATGATATTGGCCACCGGATCGGTATCACGAACGGCGTTCATCCGCTCCAGCGACAGTATAATATCATTGCCATCGCTGCGGGGTGTCTGGCCGCCGACAAGCCCGGTATTGCCGGTCTGCGGCACGATGGCGGTTCCCGTTTCGCTGGCGAGCGTCATGATCGCAGAAACTTCCTGCGTCGAGGCGGGTTTCAGCAGCAGCGACGAGGAGCCCTTATATAGACCGCGATTTTCGACCAGATGGGGTGCCAGACCGGCCTCGTCGCGCACGGCGTTCTTGTCTCCCACGATGGATACGAAGCGCTGGATCAGATCGTCGGGCAGGGCATTCGTCGTCATGATGATCCTCGTGGCAGGTTGTCAGGGTCTGGGCGCGGCGGCTCGCGCCAGCCTGTCGTTGATGGCTTCGCCCAAACCGTGATGGGGAATGGGAGTGATGGCAATGCTGTGGGCGCCGCTTGCGTCAGCAGTCTTCATGGCGTCGAAGAGGCGGCTTGCTGCCTCCACCAGATCGCCCGATCGACTGAGCTCGATGATGACCGCAGCATTCTCCTGGCCCGAAACGTCGGCGTCGCCAAAGCGAAGCAGCGCTTCGCCTGCCTCAAGAGAAACGGCGTTCAGGCGAACCGCTGCCGTCGGGGCATAGTGTGATGCCAGCATTCCCGGCGCTTCGATTGCAGCAGAAGCTTTCTCAGGACGCATCAACGGAACGCCGATAACCCGTTCGATGTCTTCCGCGACGATGCCGCCGGGACGCAACAGCCGCGCGGTCCCGTCTGCCTCGATCTTGACGATGGTGGATTCGACGCCAACAGGCGATGCGCCGCCATCCAGGATGAGCTCGACCCGGTCGCCCAGATCGGCCTCGACATGGGCGGCGCTGGTCGAGCTGATCTTGCCGGAACTGTTGGCGCTGGGGGCTGCAAGCGGCTTGCCGAAAGCGTTGATCAGCTCCGCGGCAAAGCCTTCGGGGATGCGAACGCCAGCGGTGTCGAGACCAGCGGTCGCGAGTGAATGGATCGGGCTTTCGGCTTTCAGCGGCAGAATAAGTGTGAGCGGCCCTGGCCAGAAGGCATCCGCCAGCCTGCGGGAAAGCGGATCGAAGGTCACATGGTCTTCTGCCATGGCAAGGCTCGCCATATGGCAGATCAACGGGTTGAACTGCGGTCGGCCCTTGGTTTCATAGATGCGGGCAATGGCAACCGGGTTTGTCGCATCTGCGGCAAGTCCATAGACGGTTTCCGTCGGTATCGCGACGGGATGGCCGGAGGCGAGGACGCTTACACCCTCGCGAAGGGCCATGTCCCTGTCTTCTTCGATGTTAATCTGACGCGCCATGAATGCTGCACCTTAAGGGGCGCGTCGCCTTGAAAAGCGCCGCACGGTTTTGCGCGGCATTCTTTAGAGGTATTCCGGCGGATTGGAAAGCCGTTTGCCGTGACGGGCTAGAGCGACTGGATGAATTTGCGCATTTCATTTGAGCGGGTGCCCAGCATCAGCACGTTCTTGAGCGCCACCTTTGGGTCGCTCGTGCGAAACAGCAGGCCGTCACGATGGATCGCCTTGTTGATCTGCACGGTCTTGTCGCCCGCCATATCCATGGCAATTGCGAAATACATGCGTGACTGGCGCTGATCGATGTTTTCGAAGAAGTTCTCGTCGCCACACAGTTCAGAGAAGAAATTGGCGAAATAGAATGAGAACAGCACCGGTGTGCGGGCGTCGAAACTGGTCCGCGATGCCGTTACGTGGCAGTAACCCAGATGAGGGCTGGCTTCGATCGTGCGATGAAACACCATCTTCGGAAAGCGGATGGATTTGTGAAAGGAATCAAGCCGGGAATGGGTGATTTCCCCGGCTGCCTGCAGCTTTCGACCGGTAATGGCCGCGACTTCTTCATGGGAGAGATATCGCGGCTCCTTGGGAACCCATTTTTCTTCGTAGCGGGCAATCTTGCCGGTGCGCAGGAAGTCGGAATGGGCGGTTTTGGTGCGCGCGGGGGCAGCCTTGGCAGCTTTCGCATCAAAGTAGCGGATTTGCGTACCCTTCTCCATCGGAGAACTCCCATTGGCAATCCACATATTTTTAGGGGATGGGCGTTAATTTTGTCTTTCCGGCAAACCGGCAAGTCCCGGCTTTGCGACGTGCCAGACTGTGTCGTATTGCGACGCATTTTAACGTGAATATCGACGCAAAATACTGTTTTCGATAGGAAATATCGTCCCAAAACAGCCTTTCGGCATGTCGCAAATTGTCGCCAATGCGGAAGCTAATGTCGCTCCATGTGGTGCTGCGAAGCGGCACGAATGATTAGATAAATCCCATGACGCGGGATATGCATGGAGGCGACCGCGATTTTTCGAGGACATGGCCATGGATTTGCGTGAAACCGTATTGCGCCAACTGAAAAACCGTCGTGAAGGCTTCACCCTGGAGCAGCCTTTCTACGTGGATCAGGATTACTTCCAGCTCGATATGGAGAATATCTGGTACCGCGACTGGCTTTTCGTTGCCCATGATTGCGAAGTTCCAAAGGCTGGCACCTATCTCACGGTTCAGATCGGCGATTACGCCGTCGTCATCGTTCGCGGCAAGGATGGCGCCATCCGTGCCTTCCACAATTCCTGTCGCCATCGTGGCTCACGCGTCTGCACCACGCACAAGGGTCAATCGGCGCGGCTGGTCTGTCCCTACCATCAATGGACCTATGATCTGGATGGCAAGCTCCTGTTTGCCCGCCACATGGGCGAGGAGTTCAACAAGGATGATTTCGGCCTGAAGCCGATCGCCTGCGAAACCGTCGCGGGATATGTCTTCATCTGTTTGGCGCAACAGCCTCTGGATTTCGCGCCGGTGCGAGCCGAAATCGAATCCTACATGGCGCCACACCGTGTCTGGGAAGCCAAGGTGGCGCATGAAAGCACCATCATCGAAAAAGGTAACTGGAAGCTGGTCTGGGAAAACAACCGGGAATGCTACCACTGCGCTGCCAACCATCCCGAGCTTTGCCGTACCTATCCGGAAAATCCCAGCGTGACCGGCACGGATGGCGGCGCCAGCGATCCGGAAATCGGCGGCCATTGGGCCCGCTGCGAAGCCGCCGGTCTGCCCAGCCGCTTCAAGATCGACCCCAAGGGCCAGTTCCGGGTGGCGCGTATGCCGCTGATCGGTGATGCCGAAAGCTACACCATGTCGGGCAAGCGCGCCGTGCGTCGTCCGCTGTCGGATGATGTCACAATCGACCACATCGGCACGCTGCTTCTGTTTCACTATCCGACCACCTGGAATCATTTCCTTGGCGACCACCTGATCTCTTTCCGCGTGCTGCCGCTCGGGCCGCAGGAAACGCAGGTCACGACGAAATGGCTTGTGCATAAGGACGCGGTGGAAGGTGTCGACTACGACATCGAAAACCTGACCCATGTCTGGAACGAGACCAATGATCAGGACAGGCGCATCGTGGAAGAGAATGCATTCGGCATTCGCTCGCCTGCCTATGAGCCGGGGCCTTATTCCATGGAAGACGAAGGTGGCGTCATGCAGTTCGTGAACTGGTATTCCGATTTCATGATAGACCGCCTGTCCGGTGATCGGCAAAAACTCTCGGCGGTCGCATGACCGCGACGAACATGGTGACGACATACAAGCATATCGATGAGATGAAGCCGTGGAGCGACAAGCTTCACCTGCTGGAATGTATCTCGGTAACGCCCGAAACACCTGACGTAATGACCTTTCTTTTTCGTTCGGAAGGTCCCAACTGGTTTCGATATCTCCCCGGGCAGTTCGTCACGCTTGAGCTGCCGGTAGGGCCGGAGCCGCTGTTTCGCACCTACACGCTTTCGTCCAGCCCCTCGCGGCCCTATGCGCTTGCGGTTACGGTCAAGGCGCAGGCCAACAGCATCGGCACCCGCTGGATGTTCGACAATCTCAAACCCGGGACCAGAATACGGGCGCTGGGGCCACTTGGCGATTTTTCCTATGTGCGCCACCCCGGCGACAAGTATCTGTTCATTTCGGCAGGCTCCGGCGTCACGCCCATGATGTCGATGGTGCGCGACATGAGCGACCGGGCACCCCAAAGCGACATTTCCTTCATCAACTGCTCGCGCTCACCGTCCGACATCGTGTTCCGCCATGAGCTTGAATATCTCGCCCGCTTCATGCCCAACCTGTCGCTCGGTTTCATCGTTGAAAATTGCGGCCGCACCGACCTCTGGTCAGGTCTGAAAGGCATGGTCGACAAGGCGAAGATCGCGCTTCTCTCCCATGATTTCATGGATCGCACCGTATTCTGCTGCGGGCCTGAACCCTTCATGGCAGCCGTTCGCTCGATGCTGGAAGCCTCCGGCTTCGACATGGCGCGTTACCATCAGGAAAGCTTTGCTCCGTCCGCTCCCGTTGTTGTCGGCCCCAGCGACGTCCCTGACGATGGGGAAGTGCTGGCCAGGATAGGCTTCACCCTGTCCGGCAAGGAGGTGCCATGCCAGTCCGGCCAGACAATCCTGATGACGGCGCGTGCAGCGGGCGTTCGCATCGGTGCGGCCTGCGAATCCGGAATATGCGGCACCTGCCGCGTGCTCAAGCTGTCCGGCGAAGTAGAAATGAACCACAATGGCGGCATTCTCGATGAGGATATTGAAGAGGGATACATCCTCGCCTGTTGTTCAAGACCGCTGACGGACGTCCAGGTCGAGGCCTGAATATAGTCAGCTAATCTCGCCAATGGAACCAATATGGAGTTTTCCCGTTATTTGACCATCGAAGCGCGGTCTTAACGCGTAGTGTCATAACACGGAGAATATTCATGCTGAATTTGCGAAAGACGAGCGTTGCGACAGCTCTGATCATGGTGTTGACGAGCTTTACGCCGTCTCAGGCATTTCAGGTTCCTGTCCCGATGCAGAAGCCTGCACAGGCTTCGACCCAGGATGTCGTCCAGGTACAGTACCGCGATGGCACGCGTCGCATCTACCGCGACCGTCACCACCGTTTCGACCGCCGCGACTATCGTCGTTCGGACCGTCAGGGCTACTACAACGGCCATCGTGGCTACCGCGAGTACCGTCGCGGCTACCGCCAGCACGATGGCTTCTGGTTCCCGCTTGCAGCCTTTGCGACGGGTGCAATCATCGGCGGTGCAGCCTCCCAAGCTCGGCCTTCCTACGGCAGCAATCACCAGCAGTGGTGTGCGAGCCGTTACCGGTCTTACCGTGCCTCGGACAACACATTCCAGCCTAACAATGGCCCGCGCAGACAGTGCGTTTCCCCATAACATATAGGCCCAACATAAAAGCCCGGCGGATGTCGGGCTTTTACTGTTTTATTTATCGTGAAGCCATCAAGTGACTGTGAACACATTGTTAATGCTGGGTTCAGCTACCGGTCAATAAGCTGAATAACATATAAATACTCCTGCGTGAGCGGGTAAGAATACCAAGAAGAACGTCGTTATTCACAATGAGCCGGCAACATGTCCGGCCGTGGATGGAGGAAATGAAATGCAGAATTCGATGAAAATCCTTTGGGCCGCCGGCTTTTCGCTTTTAGCGGCGGTTGGCTCGGTAGTGCCTGCGCAGGCAATGCCCGTTATTGCTGCTCCAGCCGCAGCCACAAATGCCGAAAACGGTGTCGTCAACGTCCAGTACTGGCGCGACCGCGGCTACTATCGTGATCACCGCCCCGGCTACTACCGTGGCCACCGTGGTTATCGCGACTATCGTCCCGGTTATCGCAACCATAATGGCTATTGGTTCCCGCTGGCAGCATTCGGTGCGGGCGCGATCATTGGTGGTGCCTTGGCCCAGCCGCGCGAAGTGTATCGTCCGGTACCTGAATATCGCCCACGCCCGGTCTACCGCGCAGCGCCCCGCGCTGGCATGAGCCAGGCTCACACGAACTGGTGCTTTGGTCGCTATCGTTCCTACGATGCCTATAGCAACACGTTCCAGCCCTATAACGGCCCACGTCAGACGTGCTATTCGCCATACGGCTAATGCCTTGAAGCTCAGCAGTATAAACGCCGCCCGGCTCCATCCGGGCGGCGTTTTGCTGTCTAGAGCGTTTCCGGTTAAGACGAGTTCGCCTTCAACACTCTATCTGTTCGTTTTTACGCCACTCCGAACGCAAAACCGATTCCCACTTTTGCTGGAATGGCTCTAGAGAATGCCGACACGCCGCAGGATGACCCAGGCAAACAGGATGGATGCGACGATGATGCTGGCCGCATAGATCGTCCCGCTGGAACCCTCTGTAAAGGGCAGGGCGGCTGTATTCATGCCGAAAAAACCTGTCACCAGCGTTGGCGGCAGCAGGAAGGCCGTCATCAATGACAGGATATAGAGGTGGCGGTTGGTTTCCGAAGACAGTTTGGAGTCCACTTCTTCATGCAGAAGGCGGGCTCTTTCCTGAAGCGCGTAGACATCGTGATCGATGGCTTCAAGACGGCCTGTCAGACGAGCCGCGATTTCTTCGAATCCGAACGGCATCTCCTCTTCATCTGCGGCAGATGCGCGGCGCATCAGCGTCAAGACAGTGCGCAGGTGACGATGCAGCCTGACAACGGTGCGGCGCACGGGCGCGAGCCGCCGTCGTTCGTCGCGGGGAGCAGCGTCGTAGACGAAGTCTTCGATCGCATTCAACTCTTCCGTCGTTTCCATGACGAGTGCAATCAGGCTGCGTTGAAACTCCGCAACCAGCCCTTCGAAGACGTGTGAAGGCGTAGAATACCGCTTCGGGTTCTTGTCTATGGCAGCGCGCAACCGGTCTACAGATCGCAGCGGCTGAAGCCGCGTGGTGATGATGTAGCGCTCCCCCAGCGCAAAATGCAGCCAGCCGATATCCCGCGTTTCCTGGTCGAACTCTCGCTGGAAATCGACGAGCGTGCCGTAAAGAGCGCCATCGTCCACCACGATCGAGGGATGGGTCTCATGCGTGGTCAGATTGCCTTTGATACCGTCATCCAGCCCCGGCATGTTTTCAAGAAAACTGGCGACGCGGCTGTCGGCCAGATTGAGATGCAGCCAGAAGAACCCGTCATCGAGATGCAGGTCCGCAAGCTTCAGATCGGCAGGCAACCGCCTGCAGGGCTCAATGCCCGGGCGGAAGTGGTAGGCCCAGACAAGGCCGGGGATGGCGGGGTGGGGAATATCCATGGGCACTGATCCTGAAAAGGCGATCGTGGCAGTCCGTAAGCAAGCCTGACCGTCGCGACCAGACATGCAGAACAGAGTTTTGTGACAGTTTGATTGCAGGCGGGCGAATGGCGCATTGCGCCAACGCAAAGACAGTTTATCCGCCAGCGAGGTGGCGTGCGAGACAATTTTTCAAATTGACGTTTACGTAAAAATCATTTAGCCCCGAAGTTCATCGCAATGCAGGCAGACGCTTCGGGAGGAGGCAGGATGTATACCGCACCGGTCGACGATATCGCTTTTACGCTGAAACATGTGGCAGGTCTCAAGGATGCGCTGGACAAAGGTGCCTTCGGGGATTTGAGCGAAGACATTGTGGATGCGATCCTCCATGAAGCCGGTCGCTTCGCCAGCGATGAAGTCGCCCCTCTGGCCGAAATCGGTGACAAGCAGGGTTCCACCATCGTGGATGGCGCCGTGCGCACGCCCGATGGCTGGGCAGATCTTTACCGTCGTTGGGCCGAAGGCGGCTGGAACGGGCTGACGGCGCCGGAGGAGTTTGGCGGGCAGGCTCTGCCACATCTCCTCAACGTGGCTGCGCTGGAAATGTGGAATTCCGGCTCCATGGCCTTTGCGCTTTGCCCCACCTTGACCATGGGTGCCGTCGAAGCCGTGGCAAAGCATGGCAGCGACGAACTCAAATCCATCTATCTTGAGAAACTGGTGTCCGGCGCATGGACCGGCACGATGAACCTGACAGAGCCGCAGGCAGGCTCGGATCTCGCTGCGCTCAAAGCCCGTGCGGAACGTGCCGCAGATGGCAGCTACAGAATTTTCGGCCAGAAAATCTACATCACCTGGGGCGAGCACGACGCGGCAGAAAACATCATCCACCTGGTGCTGGCACGCCTGCCGGATGCGCCTGCAGGCACACGCGGCATATCTCTCTTTCTGGTGCCGAAGTTCATTCCGGACGAGGCAGGCAAACCGGACGAGCGCAATGACCTGTTCTGCCACTCGCTCGAACATAAGCTCGGCATTCACGGTTCTCCTACCTGCACCATGATCTTCGGCGATGGCCGTCACGGTCGCGAAAAGGGAGCGATAGGCTGGCTCGTCGGCGAGGAAAACAAGGGCCTGGCCTGCATGTTCACCATGATGAACAACGCCCGCCTGGCCGTTGGAATGCAGGGTGTCGCCATTTGCGAAGCCGCAACGCAAAAGGCCGTTGCCTATGCCAAAGAGCGGACGCAGGGCAAGGCGCCCGGTAGCGCGGCCACGGGCATGAGCCCGATCATCGAGCATCCCGATATTGCCAGAACGCTGCTGACCATGAAGGCGCTCACTCAAGGGTCGCGCGCGATTGCCTTTTCCTGCGCGCACGCCATCGACATGAGCCATGCCGCAACAGAAGCTTCGGACAGGAAGTTCTGGCAGGAGCGGGCAGCCCTTCTCACACCGGTCGCCAAATCCTTCGCCACAGATGCGGGGGTGGATGTGGCCTCTCTTGGCATTCAGGTGCATGGCGGCATGGGTTTCATCGAGGAAACCGGTGCAGCACGCTATCTGCGTGATGCCCGCATCGCGCCCATTTATGAGGGCACCAACGGCATTCAGGCCATCGACCTCGTCACCCGCAAGCTGCCATTGTCTGATGGTGCGCAGGTGCGCGGGCTGATCGGTGAACTGAAGGCGCTCGCGCAGGCGGTACACGCTTCCAACACGCCGGAACTGGGAGAGACAGGACGCTATCTGGACCGCAGCCTTGCTGATCTGGAAGAGACAACGGAATGGCTGCTGGCCGCGCTCGCAAAAGATGAAACAGCCGCAGCCCTGGCCGGGGCAACGCCCTATCAGCGGCTGTTCGGGCTGGCGCTGACTGGTGCCTATCTCGCCAAGGGCGCGCTTGCGTCGGTCGATGACGGGCAGGGGCCGAGCCGCACGGCGCTTTGCCGATTCGCCGCCGAAAATCTTCTGGCAGAGACGACTGCGCTCAAGGATCGTGTCATGTCAGGTGCTGCGAGCCTTGAGGCGGCCCGCATCTTGTTGGGTTGAGGAGTTTCCATGTCCACCGACCATATCCTTCTCGAACGTCCTGAAACCGCACCCGGCGTGCAGGTCATCCGCTTCAACCGGCCTGACAAGAAGAATGCCATCACGGATGCGATGTATCGCGCCATGATCGAGGCTCTTGGCGCCGCAGACGCGGACGCGGATATCCGCGTCATCGCCTTTCTCGGTTCTCCCGGTTGTTTTTCAGCGGGCAATGACATGGCCGATTTCATGGCCTTTGCCATGTCCGGCGGCAAGGGAAGGCTCGCCGCAGGCGATTTCCTCCACGCGCTTGTCGGCGTACAGAAACCCATCGTCTCTGGTGTCGATGGCCTTGCCATCGGCATTGGCACGACGCTGAACCTGCATTGCGACCTGACGGTGGCCTCAAGCCGCAGCCTGTTCAAAACGCCTTTCGTCGATCTGGCACTGGTGCCGGAAGCCGCTTCAAGCTTGCTGGTGCCGCGCATCATGGGCCACCAGCGCGCCTTCGCTCTGTTGGCGGCAGGGGAAGGCTTCTCGGCCGATCAGGCGCAACAGGCCGGTTTGATCTGGAAGGTCGTGGCCGAGACGGAGGTTGAGGCGGAAACATTGAGGATCGCCGCGATGCTGGCGGCCAAGCCTCCACAGGCGCTGAAGATTGCCCGGGATTTGCTGCGTGGCGATAGCGCGGATATCCGCGCGAGGATCGATGAGGAAATCATCCACTTCGCGGCGCAGCTGCAAAGTGCGGAAGCAAGGGCAGCCTTCGAGGCGTTCATGCGGCGTTAAGCCTCGTTGGTGAAAACTCACAGCCTTTACGAAACTGGAAGGGATGAGACATATTCCTGAACGGTATCGATCATCTCCTGAGAAAGCCGCCACAATGCGCATCATCGTCTTCGCAATGCTTGCCGCCATGTCTGTTTCCAGCATTGCGGAAGCAGCAAGTCTTCAGTCTCCATGGGCGTCGCATCCAGCGCAAAGCGATGTGGTGGAAGTTCAGAATTTCAACAGCCAGGCCGGCCCATCCAACCGCAGAAACAATCACGAGCGCCGTCGTCCAGGTTTCGTCTGCGTGGTAACCCCGCCCGATAGCGCCAATCGCTCGCGCCCCTATGTCTGCCCCGCGCAAACGGGTCGGGTTGGCGGCCGCTGCCGGTGCAACGGCGTGGTGGGGAATGGCAATATCGATACGGCATGGTAACCGCCCGCTTGTAGCGGCAAGGCTTACAATGGGGAGCGATGGCTTCCCGTTTATTTTTCCAATGTTGCGACCGCTTCCACATGCGGCGACCATAAGAACTGGTCGATGGGCGTGACGCTGGTGACCCGGTAGCCACCTTCGATCAGAATGGCGAGATCGCGCGCAAGCGAAAGCGGATTGCAGCTGACGGCGACGATCTTCTTCACGCCGCTGCGGGCAAGCTCCTTGCACTGCGCTTCCGCACCCGCACGCGGCGGATCGAAGACGACGGCGTCGAAGTTCTTGAGTTCCTTGATGATCAGCGGATGGCGGAACAGGTCACGCTTCTCGATGGTAACAGGCTTGAGGCCCTGCGTGTTACGCGCCGCCAGATCCAGTGCCTTCAAAGGCTTGTCTTCCGCTTCCACCGCATGGACCTTGCCCAGCCGGGCCAGCCGCAGCGCAAATGTGCCGGAGCCGCAGAACAGATCGGCGATGCGCTTGGACTTGCCGACATGCGCCAAGACCAGCCGCGCCATGGCATCTTCCGCCTGCTTGGTGGCCTGGGCAAAACCGCCTGAAGGCGGAGAGATTGCGATCCCGTCGAATTCGATCATCGGCTTTTGCGGCTCGATCAGAATTTCCCCTGAAATCGACACGCGAGCAATACCGCGCATGGACAGGACAATTTCGGTCACGGTCCGGCGTTGCTTGTCATTGACAGCCTTGAGGCCCTCGAAGGAGATATCGAGGCCCGACAGGGTCTCCATCACGGCAATGCGGAATGGTTCGGCATTGCCGGCAAGCGGCAGGCCGATGGCGCGGATGGCGTCCAGCCGCGACACGATCCCGTCCGAGCTGACGGGACATTCCTCGATGGCGACGATGTGATGGCTGTTGGCCTGGCTAAAGCCCAGCAGCAACCCTTTTTCTGTCTTGCGGGCGGTAAAGACGACACGACGCCTTTCGCCCGGTCGACACTGAACGAGTGCGCCGACTTCCACATCCAGTCCTTTGGATTTCATCGCAGCGACAACGAGGCTGCGTTTGAAAACGTGATAGGGTTCGTCAGCCATATGCTGGAGCGAACAGCCGCCGCATGTGCCGTTTTTGCCATCTGGCCCGAAATGGCGACAGGCGGGTTCGCGTCGCTCCGGTGCCGGTTCGGCAATGGACATGACCGTGCCCTGGTCCTTGATGCGGGCAATCGCCACCGTTTCACCGGGCAATGCGAAGGGCACGTAAACCGTGCCATCGGGACAGTGCGCGATGCCGTCGCCCTGCGCGCCCAGACTTTGAATCTTGACGGTCTGGGTGCTCATGGCTTTCTGCCTCCAAGCAGGAATTCGACATTTCCATCGCCCCCGGCGATGGGGGAGGGAATGAGGCCAAGGCTGACCCAGCCCATATCCTCGACCAACCAGCGTTCCAGCTCTGCGGCAACAGCCGGTGCGGTCTCAGGATCCTTCAACAGCCCCGCCTTGCTGATGGCATCGCGTCCCGCTTCGAATTGCGGCTTGACCAACAGAATGGCGATTGCCTCCGGCTCTGCCAGTTCAAGGGCAGGCGCTAGCGCCAGCTTCAACGAAATGAAAGACACGTCTGAAACGATGAAACTGATCGGGCGGTTGTCAATGTCGTCGCTGGTCAGGAAGCGGGCGTTGTAGCCTTCGATACTGGTGACGCGCGGGTCACTTTCAACACGCGGGTGAATCTGGCCATGGCCGACATCGATGGACGTCACATGCGCCGCACCCCGGTTGAGCAGCACTTCGGTGAAGCCACCCGTGGACGCGCCCACATCCAGACATTCGTGGCCGGATGGGTCGAGGCCGAAATGGTCGAGTGCGGCCACCAGTTTCAGCGCCGCGCGGGACACGTAGCCCTGCGCGGGATCGCTGACTTCGAACTTCACGTTTCCGGGGAAGGTGAGGCTGGGCTTGGTGACGACTTTGCCGTTGACCCGCACGGTACCCCGGGAGACCGCGTCGCGTGCGCGAGAGCGGCTTGCAAACAGGCCGCGCGATACCAGAAGCTGGTCCAGCCGTTGATTTTCAGATGAATTAGACATGGTCGTGTCAATGACTGTCAAAAGCCCGTAACGCAAGCATTTTATGAGGGATGCCAGCAGTGCAGTGATTGTCTGATGGCGGGACTGTCGGAGCCAATCAGGGTTTAAGTGAAAATAAACCGCTGCTCGCTAACGTTACGTCAAGCTGAGTTTCGGCTCGAAACTTCTGCCATGATGGCGGCCCCAGGAAAATCAATGACGCTGTGCCACTGGGAATCTGGCCCCGGTCATATCTGACGTGTCGAAAGAGTTCTCGATGTCTTTAAAAAATCTCCCAATTAACCTGAAACTGGTCGCGACCTTTATTGCTCTGATGGCAGTTTGCCTTGTTGCATCGGCGGTCGTGTTTTTACAAACCATTGAAGCAAAACGTATTTCCGACGAACAGGTCAACACGGGCAAGATCGTTTCAGCGGTTGATGCTGCCCTGGCTGCAATGCTGGAACAGGCTGTCAATCAGCGCGGCTATATCCTGTTCCGCACCGAGAGCACTTACAATGACGTCTTTGCAAACCGCACATTGATGCTGAAGAAGCTGGATGAGGCGCGCGGTTACGCTGCCGACCAGCCGGACATCCTGAAATCCATTGATGACATGCAGACAGCGGCAACCGTGTTCTACACGCAGTTGATGGAGCCTCAGCTTGCGGCGCGCAAGAACACTGAAGCACCGATTTCCGAAGTCATCGAGATCGGACGCAACAACGGCAAGGGTCAGCTGGACGGCTTCCGTGCTGCAGCTTCCAAGATCAAGGCAGAATTGGCCGTTGCCACCGAAGCACAGATCGCCGCACAGGAACAAGCCCATGGTGGCCTGCGCCTTGCGCTTTTGGGAGGTGGTGCGGCGGCTGGCGTCGTCGCTGTCCTCCTGATCTGGGCTCTCTCCCGCGCAATCGTTTCGCCAATCGTCGCCATGACCGCCGCCATGGGCCGCCTTGCAGATGGTGACACCTCCGTAGAAGTCCCGGCAGTGGATCACGGCGACGAAGTCGGCAAGATGGCAAAGGCCGTTCTGGTCTTCAAGGAAGCCGGAATCGAGAACTCTCGTCTGGCGGAAGAAGGCGATCGTATGCGATTTGCCACCGAAGCCGATCGGAAACGCAATGAAGCAGAAAAGGCACGCGCCGAGGCCGAACAGATCTTTGCAAGCGAAGAACTTGCCAAGGGCTTGCAGGCATTGGCCGACGGCGACCTTGCTTACCGCATCGACGCCCCCTTCGCCCCCTCGATGGAGCCGCTGCGGGTAAACTTCAATCATTCGCTCGAAAAGCTTCAGAGCACCATGCGCACCGTCGGCGAGAACGCCGCAGCCATCAATGCTGGCGCATCCGAAATGCTCGCTGCGGCAGATGACCTGTCCCGCCGAACCGAACAGCAGGCCGCATCCATCGAAGAGACAGCTGCTGCTCTGGAAGAGATCACGACCACCGTGCGTGACAGCGCAAGAGGCGCTGAAGAGGCAAGCACGCTGGTTCAGCGCGCCCGTTCGGGAGCAGAAAGCTCTGGTGTCGTCGTGCGCAAGGCGGTTGCCGCCATGCAGGAGATCGAAAAATCCTCCGGCGAAATCACCAGCATCATTGGTGTCATCGACGATATCGCCTTCCAGACCAATTTGCTTGCCCTCAACGCCGGTGTCGAGGCAGCTCGCGCTGGTGAAGCTGGCAAAGGCTTTGCCGTTGTCGCGCAGGAAGTTCGTGAACTGGCCCAAAGATCGGCAAACGCTGCCAAGGAGATCAAGAATCTCATCAGTGCTTCAAGCCAGCAGGTTGAAAACGGCGTGAACCTGGTTGACGAAACCGGCAAGGCACTCGAAGCGATCATCATGGAAGTTGAGGAAATCAACGCGCATGTTACCACGATCGTTACCGCCGCCCGCGAACAGGCGACCGGGCTGCAGGAGATCAATACCGCCGTCAACACCATGGACCAGGGCACGCAGCAGAATGCCGCCATGGTAGAACAGCAAACCGCGGCAAGCCATTCGCTGGCACGTGAAGCAGAAGCCCTGAATGGTCTGATCGGCCAGTTCAATCTCGGTGGTGGGGGTCGTGGCACGACAGTGTTCACGCCATCCATCGCCCCTTCAGCGCCGAGGTCTTCCTCACCAGTGGCCCCCCAATCTTCCTTTTCGGCCAAGCCGCGTCCAGCGATAGCCGCAGCTAAGCCAACCGCGCGTCCGGTCTCCTCACCAGCCCGCGCACTTACCCAGAATCTTGCAAAGGCCTTCGCCCCGCAAGCAGAAGCGGAAGCCAAGCCATCTGCCCAGAACTGGGAAGAATTCTAGGCTCCAGGCATGACAGACTAAGCGAAAAGCCCGCCGGATCGCTCCGGCGGGCTTTTTGCTTATGTTCACCGTGGGCCGGTAGCTTAAACCGCGTAACCCAGTCCCGTTTGCTTCTGTCCCAGAGCCTTGAAGACAGTCGAAACGATGCCTGCGCGGTCAAGACCGGCATTGGCATACATGATTTCTGGCTTGGCTTGCTCGACCCATTGGTCAGGCAGCGTTAGGGTGCGGACTTTCAACCCTGTATCGAGCAGACCTGCGCCTGCCAGGAAATGCAGCACGTGGGCTCCAAATCCGCCCGCCGATCCTTCCTCGATGGTAATCAGCACCTCGTGGTGGGACGCCAATTGCCGGATGAGATCGAGATCAAGCGGTTTTGCGAAGCGCGCATCCGCGACGGTTGTCGAAAGTCCCGCCGCGTCCATGTCTTCGGCAGCCGCCAGACACTCCGCCAGGCGCGTGCCAAAGGACAGCAAGGCAATCTTTGAGCCTTCCTTGACGATGCGTCCTTTGCCGATTTCGAGGATTTCGCCGCGGCTTGGCATTTCGATGCCAACGCCTTCGCCACGCGGGTAGCGGAAAGAAATCGGGCCTTCGTCATAAGCGGCGGCCGTGCGAACCATATGCTTCAATTCAGCTTCGTCCGAAGCCGCCATCACGACCATGCCGGGCAGGGTGGCCAGGAAGGTGGTATCAAATGAGCCCGCATGGGTAGGGCCGTCTGCGCCAACAAAGCCCGCGCGGTCAATGGGAAAGCGGACCGGCAGCGACTGGATCGCCACATCATGCACCAGCTGGTCGTAGCCGCGTTGCAGGAAGGTGGAATAAAGCGCGCAGAACGGTTTGTAGCCATCCGCAGCAAGCCCTGCGGCAAAGGTCACGGCGTGCTGTTCGGCAATGCCGACATCGAAAGTGCGCTTGGGGAAAAGCTCGGCCAGCTTGTCGAGACCCGTTCCATTCGGCATGGCGGCGCTGACACCGACGATCTTCTCGTCAAGCGTGGCCTCCTGCACCAATGCCTCGGCGAAGACGCTCGTATAGCTCGGCGCATTGGGCTTTGCCTTTGCCTGCGCGCCCGTGATGACATCGAACTTGTTGACGCCGTGATATTTGTCGGCAGCAGCTTCGGCAGGGGCATAACCCTTGCCCTTCTGCGTCACGACATGGATCAGCACGGGCCCCTTCTGGTTATCCCGCACATTGCGCAAGACCGGCAGAAGATGCTCGAAGGAATGGCCGTCGATGGGACCGATGTGATAAAAGCCGAGCTCCTCGAACAACGTGCCGCCGGTCACATAGCCGCGGGCATGGGTGACGGCGCGGGTAATCGCGCGGTCGATCGTCTTGCCGAGATAGGCTGTCAGCTTCTTTCCGAAATCGCGAAAGCCCATATAGGTCCGGCCAGAAGCCAGACGTGCCAGATAAGCGCTCATCGCACCGGTGGGAGGGGCAATCGACATGTCGTTGTCGTTGAGGATGACAATCAGGCGCGCATCCAGCGCACCGGCATTGTTCAAGGCCTCGAAGGCCATTCCGGCGGACATGGAGCCGTCGCCGATGACGGAAATGACCTTGCGATTGCTACCGTCAAGCTCTGCCGCCACGGCCATGCCAAGACCAGCCGAAATGGAGGTGGAGGAGTGCCCGGCGCCGAAATCGTCATATTCGCTTTCCGCGCGGCGCGTGAAGCCGGAGAGACCGCCCTCCTGTCGCAGCGTGCGAATGCGGTCACGTCGACCCGTGAGGATCTTGTGCGGGTAACATTGATGGCCGACATCGAAGATGAGCCGGTCGTCCGGCGTGTTGAACACCTTGTGAATGGCAATGGTCAGTTCCACCACGCCTAGGCCCGCGCCAAGATGTCCGCCCGTCGTCGAAACGGCGTCGATCATCTCGTCGCGCAACTCTCTGGCCAGTTGCGGCAGATCGCGGTCATCGATCTCCTTAAGATCGGATGGGAATTTCACCCGGTCAAGCAACGGTGTCTGTAGCATTGCGGTCAATCGTTCGGCCTTCGTATTTGATGTTCAAGCTGTCGGTACCAGATGGTGTGCAACATCGGTTTCAGCAAGATTGCGTTCGTTGTATCGAATTTCAACCCTTCGGCAAAGGGACAAACTCTTCTTCATCCCCCGGTACGATGTCGAAGCGCCCCGTTCGCCATTCTTCCTTGGCCTTCTCGATGCGGTCTTTTGATGACGAAACAAAATTCCACCAGATATAGCGCCTGGAATTGAGCGCGGCACCACCAAAAAGCATGATGTGGCAGCCGCCAACGCCGCCCTTCAGCGTAATGTCATCGCCCGCCCTAAACACGACCAGTTGATCGGCGGCAAAGACATCGCCCGCCACCTCCAGGCAGCCGGACAGAATGTAGATTGCGCGTTCTTCCTGATCCGCCTGAAACGGGAACTTGACTCCGGCCTCAAGCGTCAGGTCGACATAGAGCGTCTCCGTAAAGGTCTTGACCGGCGACGACAGGCCCGCCAACGAGCCGATGACCACGCGGCCCGTGGCCCCCTTGATGTCGATAACAGGCATGGCATCGCGCCCGACATGGGTAAAATCGGGGGCGATTTCTTCCCTGTCATCGGGCAGGGCAAGCCAGGTTTGCAACCCCGACATGGAGTGCGGTTGGCCGCGCAGATTTTCCGGTGTCCGTTCCGAATGGACGATGCCGCGTCCTGCCGTCATCAGGTTGATATCGCCGGGACGGATGACAAGTTCCGTGCCCAGACTGTCGCGATGCTTGATTTCGCCATCGAAAAGGTAGGTCAGGGTTGAAAGGCCGATATGCGGATGCGGCTTGACGTCGAGTGCCTGGTCGGCGCTCAATATCGATGGTCCCATACGGTCAAAAAAGATGAAGGGGCCAACCAAACGGCGCTCACGCGTCGGCAGCGCCCTGCGCACGGCAAAGCCGCCAATATCGCTGGATCGAGGAATGATCAGGTTCTCGATGGCATCGCAGGCGAATGCATCACCTGCAGCCGGGTCATTTCCAGGGAAAAACGACATGGCAAATCTCCTGCGTGACGGGCCGGTAGCTTACCACGATTTCGGCGGCACGTGAGCGTTCTCTTATGGATGCAGAGTTCTCATCCTGATCAGGCGGAAGAGCGCGACGTCAGCGCCATCCTCCGGCTACCCGAGGATCTCATAGACCCCAACATTGCACAGCGGATAGACCCTCTGCCCAAGCCGGGGGTGACGTCGCATTTACGGGAGCTTCCAGCCTATTCGCCGTCGAGCGGCTCAACACCGACCGGCTTGCCCGCGCGGTCCAGACGGATTTTCTCGATGCGCTTTTCAGCGGCAGTCAAAAGGGTTTCGCAGTGTTTTTTCAGGGCTTCGCCGCGCTCATAGATGGCGATGGATTCGTCCAGCGCGACATCGCCACGTTCCAGGCGGGCAACAATGCTTTCCAGCTCGGCGACAGCCTTTTCGAAAGAATAACCGCTGACATCGGCTGTGTTGGCATTTTCCGTCATGTTCAACCCTTCATCATTCTCAAAATATGCATGGCTGCCGATTCCGCCAGCCCTTCCAGATCATAGCCACCTTCAAGCAGGCTGACGACCCGGTTGGCGGCAAATTTGTCGGCCATCTCAAGAATTCGGCCCGTTGCCCAGTCGAAATCATCCCCCACCAGATTGATCTGGGCCAGCGGATCACGATGGTGTGCATCGAAACCCGCAGAGATGATAATGAGGTCAGGCGAAAAATCGGCAAGGGCAGGCAGCACGCGCGATTTGAAAGCCTCGCGGAAATGGTCGCTGCCGGTGTTGGGCGAAAGCGGCGCATTCACCACATTGTTCTTGATGCCGGTTTCCTTCTTGTCACCGCTCCACGGATAAAGTGGCATCTGGTGGGTGGAACAGAAAAGGACCGATGGATCATTCCAGAAAATATCCTGGGTGCCGTTGCCGTGGTGGACATCCCAGTCAACGATGGCGACACGCTCTGCGCCATGAACCTTCTGCGCATGACGCGCTGCAATGGCGGCATTGTTGAAAAGGCAAAAGCCCATGGCCTTTTCGGTTTCGGCATGATGCCCCGGCGGACGGCTGGCCACAAACACATTGTCGGCTGCACCGCTGAACACATCGTCCACGGCGGCCATGGCCGCGCCAATGCCGGTCAAGGCTGCCTGAAGGCTTTTCGGGGAGGCATAGGTATCCGCTTCGATGCGAATGATTTCGCCGTCCTCTTCCGGTATCTGGCGCATGACCGATGTCAGATGGCGCTCCGGGTGCGCCAGCAGCACAGCATCCTCGTTGGCCTGCGGAGCCTGTTTGCGCTCCAGCCGTTCGAAATTCGGATGCTCCAGCGCGATATTGAGGGAACGCAAACGGTCCGGGCGCTCGGGGTGGCCCTGCGGCGTAATGTGTTCAAGAAATATCGGGTGCTCGTAAAGTCGGGTTGCCATTTCGGCTGCTCCTCAGCGTTAAACGCGCAGCGGCAACAGCGGATATCCAGCCATGACGGCGCGGCCAGCCAGGGCCGCAAGAACAGCCTTCAGCACATCGCCGGGGATGAAGGCCATGGAACCGATAAATGCCTTGGTAACACCAATGCCTGCTGCAATTCCCAGATAGGTGATGCCGAAAGCGTAAAGCACGACCACGCTGCCAGCGACGCTCGCCAGAAAAAATCCGAGCCCCTGCGCGAAAGCGGACTGATTGCGGTTTACCAGACGTTCCGAGAGGTAACCCGTGGTGAAGGCAGCGGCGATCCAGCCGATGAGATAGCCGGTGGTGGGCGTGTAGAAGATGGAAAGCCCGCCACGACCGCCGGACAAGACGGGAAGACCAATGGCAGCGATGAGAATCGTCAGCAGTACAGCAAGCGTCCCGCGCTTTGCACCCAGCACAACACCGGCCAGCATAACGCCAAGCGACTGTGCGGTGATGGGGACCGGAATGAAACCGAGCGGAATTGGCGGCAAAAGCCCAAGCGCAATAATGATGGCTGAAAACAGCGAGATCAGAACGAGGTCACGGGTCTTCATGGCGTTTTTCTCCCCTGATGATATCTGCCGATGAGGTTTGGCCTCTGAAACCGCGCGCGTCAATGGCCTCCGCAATGGCATCTGCATCCTTCAACGTCAAAATGACGAGCGGAATGAGGATGGAATGGAGTTTGGTTTCCAGTCCGCGCGCGCGCTGCGCATCACGAAGAGCTTCATGGCGCTTGATGATTTCCGGTACGAAACGCACGACAAGTCCCACCGCCAGCCCCACATCTGCAGCATTCGCAAGACCCAGTTTCTCCAGCGGACGAAGGGCATAGGCGATTTCATCCATGAACTGCGAAATGCTGACGCTTGCCGTTATTGCTGTTGCCAGAAGCGTAAGGGCGGCGAGCCGCAATAGGGCGATGGTCGCATCAAGCGGCGAAATGACGAGAAAGCTGATGGCAGCGATGATCGCAATGGTCACCAAGACCGGCTTGAGGCGGGCGATGGTCTCTCGAAACCCGAGATCTGCCTGCCACAGCACGAATGCGGCCAGAAGTGTAGCGGCACACAGGATTGTCAGATCGCGTGTCAGAAACAGGCCGATGCTGAAGAGCGCCAGGCTTGCGAGCTTAATGCGCGGCGAAAGCCGATAGAGCCAGCCCGTTCCTTCAACATGGAGGCTTCTCATGACAGCGCCAGCTCACGATAAAGCTCTATCGCCACGGCGGGCAGTGCATCGGCGTGAAGCTTGCCCTGATGGAATACCAGCACACGGTCAAAGCCGTCCAGCAGCGGCAGGTCGTGGGTAATGACGATCAGCTTCTGCTCAAGCCCGGCCATAGTTTTTTCCACAAGCATACGGTTTCTCAGGTCGAGCTGGTTGGTCGGCTCGTCCATGATAAGAATTTTCGGGCCGGTGATGGTAACGGCCGCCAGTGCCGAGAGCTGCAATTCACCGCCGGAGAGCTCATGCGCCCTGCGTTTTGCGAGATGCTCAATGCCGAACCTTTGCAAGATGGCGTCCACGGCAGCCTCCGTTGCCGTCTTGTCCAGCCCGCTATTCTTGAGGCCAAAGGCAATATCGTCCCTGATGATCGGCAGGATGATCTGGTTTTGCGGGTTCTGAAAAATGAAACCAACCTGCTTGAGTACCGAGGACGCATCCTTGACGGTGTCGAGACCGCCGACGCTGACCCGCCCGCCCGTCGGCTTCGTCAAGCCGTTGATCATCCGCGCAACGGTCGTCTTGCCGGAGCCGTTCAGACCGATAATGCCGATGCGTCTTTCCCGAAGAGAAAGCGTCAGCGGCTCCACCGCAATCCTGCCCTCGAAGGCCACGCTCGCATCGCTGAAATGAATATCCAACTGCCTGTTCCCAAACTCTTCCTGCCCTTCCTATAGACTTTGCAATGGGCAAACGAAACAAGGAACAAAAACTGAACATTGATTTTTGTCTGCGCGAAACTAAGCTGCTGGCATGGCGATTCTGATTTCGAATGAAGCAGCACGACGTATCTTCCTTGCGCGACAGGGTCTGTCAGCGCCGCCTGCGCGCGCCATGAACAAGGCGCAGCTGCTGGACCTCATTACCGATATCGGGTTCGTGCAGGTGGACAGTATCGCGACGGTCGAGCGCGCCCATCATCAGATCATCTTTTCCCGCAACCAGACATACAGGCGTCACCACCTCACGGAGTTGCTGGAGAAGGACCGGGCGCTGTTTGAACACTGGACGCATGACGCTTCCATTCTGCCCGCAAAATTCTATCCCTACTGGAAACACCGTTTCCGGCGTCGCGAACCGATCATTCAGGAACGCTGGCGCAACTGGCACGGGGAGGGGTTCGATTCTGCCTTTGAAGAAACCTACCGCCGCATTGCCGAGAATGGTCCGGCCATGTCCCGGGATATGAAGGCTGAAGGGCATCAATCCGGCGGCTGGTGGAACTGGCATCCGTCCAAGACGGCGCTGGAATATCTCTGGCACACGGGCAAGCTGGCCGTGGCGGGACGGGTGAATTTCCAGAAAATCTACGACCTTGCAGAGCGTGTCATTCCGGCAGAGCACCATGATCGAGAGGTCAGCCACGAGGACTTCGTGGATTGGGCCTGTCGGGAAGCCTTGACACGCCTCGGCTTTGCGACCTCCGGCGAGATTGCTGCGTTCTTCGATATCGTCTCGCCACAGGAGGCCAGGCAGTGGGTGACAGCCCACCGCAGCGAACTCTGTGAAGTGTCGCTGGCGTCTTCCGATGGCGCGAAAGATCGCATGTCCTACGCATTTGCAGGATTTACGGGGGATGCGGAGGCTGCAATCGAGCCGCCAAACCGCATCCGTGTGCTCAGTCCCTTCGATCCGCTGCTGCGCAACCGTGCTCGCACCGAACGACTGTTCGGCTTCTATTACCGGATTGAGGTGTTCGTACCGGAGCCAAAGCGGCAATATGGCTATTATGTCTTTCCGCTTCTGGAGGCGGATCGCCTTATCGGCCGCATCGACATGAAGGCAGACCGCAAGGGCGGAACGCTGGATGTGAAGCGCCTGTGGCTCGAACCGGGTGTGCGTCCGTCGTCTGGCCGTCTGGCAAAGCTTGACGCAGAATTGAACCGGCTGGGGAAGTTCACCGGTGTCGAAACCATCAGATATCTGGATGGTTGGTTGGGCGAGCCTTAGCTATCGCAAGTTTGACACCCCGCAGCAGGTGCGGAGTGTCAGGCAATCTCGCCTCGATCAGCCGATTTCCGTCGAGCTGATCTGGATTCCGAAACCCTCAAGACCGACATAGTGGCGCTCGCGCGATGTCAGGAGCTTGATGGAAGATATCCCGAGTTCTTTGAGAATTTGCGCGCCGAGGCCGATTTCCAGCCACTCGTCTTCGCGCGAGCGGGCTTGAGCATGGTCTTCCTCTGGATCGCGGGACTTGCGGCGTCCAGCCACCTGGCCCACGCCAACAGAGCCTTCACGCAGATAGATGATGACGCCGCGGCCCTCATCGGCAATCTTCTTCATATAATGCTGAACGGGCTGCTTCTTGCCGAAGATATCGTCGGCCACATTTTCAGGATGCAGACGCACGGGGATGTCCACGCCGTCTCTGATGTCGCCGAAGATGACGGCCATGTGCTGCATCGGGTCCCATGGCAGGGAATAGGTCTGCGCCTTGGCAGGTCCAAACGGCGTATCGAGCACGAAATCCGATTCGAGCTCGACCAGCGTTTCCTTGCGCTGGCGATAGGCGATGAGG
Organism: Agrobacterium sp. fls2-241-TYG-188a; assembly: GCF_030209845.1. Taxonomy (NCBI): domain Bacteria; kingdom Pseudomonadati; phylum Pseudomonadota; class Alphaproteobacteria; order Hyphomicrobiales; family Rhizobiaceae; genus Agrobacterium; species Agrobacterium sp. fls2-241-TYG-188a. The sequence goes on from NZ_JARVRD010000002.1 coordinate 372,885, forward strand.
TCTGCCACCGAAACCTGTTTCATGCCGTGCGTTTCGGCAAATGCCGAAACCTGCGGGCCGCGCATGACAGTGCCATCGTCATTCACCAGTTCGCTGATGACGCCGATCAATGGAAGTCCGGCGAGTTTGCACAGATCGACAGCCGCTTCCGTGTGGCCCGAGCGCATGAGGACGCCGCCTTCACGGGAGATGAGGGGAAAAATATGGCCGGGACGGGTAAAGTCCGCCGCGCCGATATTGGGGTTTGCGAGATTGCGAACCGTCAGCGTGCGGTCTTCGGCCGAGATGCCTGTGGTGGTGCCGTGCTTGAAATCCACGGAAACGGTAAATGCCGTGGTGTGGGCACTGTCGTTTTCGGCGACCATGGCATTGAGGTTGAGGCGCTTGGCCTCTTCCTTCGGCATGGGCGTGCAAACGATGCCGGATGTGTGCCGCACGATGAACGCCATCTTTTCGGGCGTGCAATGGACTGCGGCGACAATCAGATCACCTTCGTTTTCGCGGTCGTCGTCGTCCATGACCACGACAATTTCGCCTGCCTCGAAGGCTCTGATGGCTTCAACAACACGCTTCTGATCATATGCCATGCTATATTCCTACTTCAAACGCCCGGTCTGGCCGCGGTCTCTCAAATAATGGTCGGCAACCGTGCAGGCCACCATCGCCTCGCCAATCGGCACAGCGCGAATACCCACGCACGGATCATGGCGACCCTTGGTGCGGACATCGACATTCCGGCCATCCGCATCGATGGACTGGCGCTCGGTCAGGATCGACGAGGTCGGCTTTATGGCGAAGCGGGCGATGACAGGTTCTCCTGTCGCGATACCGCCCAGAATGCCGCCGGCATGGTTGGAAAGGAAGATCGGTTTGCCGTCATTGCCCATGCGCATTTCATCGGCGTTTTCCTCGCCGGTCAGTTCGGCGGAAGCAAAGCCTTCGCCGATTTCCACGCCCTTGACGGCATTGATGGACATGAGGTTGGAGGCGATATCCTGGTCCAGCTTGGCGTAAACGGGTGCACCGATACCAGCGGGAACACCTTCTGCCACAACTTCGACCACTGCGCCAATGGACGAGCCCGCCTTGCGGATGCCATCGAGATACTCTTCCCAAACGGGCACCATGTTGGCGTCCGGGCAGAAGAAGGGGTTCTGATCGACCTGCGCCCAGTCCCAATTTTCCCGGTTGATCCTGTGCTTGCCGATCTGCACCAGCGCGCCGCGCACGTTAAGACCCGGTACGACCTTGCGTGCCAGGGCTCCAGCAGCAACGCGCGCCGCCGTTTCGCGCGCGGAAGACCTGCCGCCGCCTCGGTAATCGCGAATGCCATATTTGAGATCATAGGTGTAATCGGCATGACCCGGGCGGAAGCTGCTGGCGATTTCGCCATAATCCTTCGAGCGCTGGTCGGTATTCTCGATCATCATCGAGATCGGCGTACCGGTTGTCGTCATCGTCACACCGTCCTCGTCCAGCATGACGCCGGAGAGAACCTTGACGATATCGTCTTCGCGGCGCTGGGTCACAAAGCGGTTCTGGCCCGGCTTGCGCTTGTCCATCCATGCCTGAACTTCGGCAAGGGTGAAACGAATGCCAGGAGGGCAACCATCGATAACGCAGCCAAGCGCCGGTCCGTGGCTTTCGCCCCAGGTGGAAACGCGGAAAAGATAACCGAAACTATTATGCGACATGTAATCAGACCAAACCCGCAGCATTCCGCTTGCGGAACGCATTTCTAGAAAGAGGCGTTTTTTCATAGTGCAAAGGCTCGGTTGGCAAAAGCCCTTCTTTTGCCAATTTCGTTCCTTCACGGGCACTGGTCTGAAAGCAAGGTGTCGTTACGAAACCTTTCGCCAGGATTTGGCTGTGGCAAATGCCGAGAACTCCTCGGGAGGCAGCGGTTTGGCAAAGGCGTAACCCTGCACGATGTCGCATCCCAGTTGCCGCAGAAGAACGGCATGTTCCTGGGTTTCAACACCCTCGGCAATCGTTTCCACGCCAAGCGAATGGGCGATATCGATGATGGAGCGAACCATGGACCGTTCCTGCGGCGAGGTCAGAATCGGCATCACAAGCTGGCGATCGATCTTCAGGCGTTTCGGCTTGAGACGCAGAAGGCTGATGATCGACGTATGGCCGGTGCCGAAATCATCGATCTCAATGTCGATACCCATCGCCTTGACCCGCTCGATATTGCTTGCGGCAATATCCTCGTTCTCATCAAGGAAGATCGACTCCACAAGTTCAAAGGCGACTTCGCCGGGCTGGATTGCCATCGCCTTGAGGCTTTCGATGAGATGATCGTCGTGCAGGCGCCTGACCGAGACGTTGACCGATACGCGCGGCAGTTCGATGCCCTTTAGATGCCAGATGTTTCTGTCCTGAAGGGCGTTGCGCAGGACGATCTGGTCGATGGCGGAGACGACGTCCAGTTCTTCGGCAATCTTGAGGAACTTGTCGGGCGTTAGTATGCCGCGGGTCGGGTGACGCCAGCGGACGAGTGCTTCCACGCCGGTCAGTTCATGCGATCTTGCGCAGAACTGCGGCTGATACCAGGCTTCGAACTCGCCCTTTTCCAGTCCCGCCAGAATTTCGTCTGCCGTTCGCTTGTGGCTGACGATCTCCGCCTGAAGGTTCTGGGTGAAGAATTCGTAGCGGTTTCGTCCGGTCGCTTTCGCGCGATAAAGCGCCAAATCCGCGTTGATAAGGGTGCGGCGGGCGTCGTCAGCCGGACTTTCCCCAAAGGCGATGCCGATCGAGACGCCGCAGCGGCAGGAGAAGCCATCAAAATCGAAGGGATGGCTGAAGGCAGAAATGATTTTCGATGCGATTGCCTTGATGTTGTCCTTGTCCTGTAACTGCCGCATCAGAATGACGAACTCGTCGCCGCCGATACGCGCGACGATATCATTCTGGCGCACGCTGCTTGTCAAAATCTTGGCGGCTTGAACCAGAATGGCGTCACCCGCAGCGTGGCCAAGCGTATCATTGATCTGCTTGAAGCGATCCAGATCAAGATGCAGGATTGCAAAGCGTCCACGCTCCGGCACAGATTGCGAGGACAATGCGTCCAGTTCCTGATCGAGCTTGCGGCGGTTTGCGAGCCCAGTCAGCGGATCGTGAAGGGCATTGTGTTCGATGCGTGTCTTTGCCTGTTCGAGTTCGGCATTCTTCGCCTCTGCCTCGTCCTTGGCATTCTTCAACTGCTCCGACAACAAGACATCGGCCGTCACATCGAAGGCGATCCCGACCAGCTTCCTGCTGCCATCGCGATTGTGGTGAAGGCGCCCGACAGCCTTGACATAATGGGTTGTGCCATCGGGCAAGATAACCCGCTGCGTTACGCTGTAGTTGGGGTCATCCTCACTCAGTCCATCGCGCTTATAAGCGTTTGGTCTCTCATCGGGATGCAGGCAGGCAAGGAATTCGGCGGATGTCACATGCCGTTCGGGCTCTGGGGCCAGGCCATACAATTCGCACATGCGCTCGTTCCAGATCGCCTCGGAATAGTCATGTGTGGCTTCCCAGATGCCGCAATTGTAGGACTCCAGCGCCAGTTTCAGGCGACCCGACAGCTCCTCCAATTCGTGTTCGCGGCTGGAAAGCTCCTGCAGTGCAAGCTCCAGCTCCGCGTTTTTGATATCCGTCGTGTCTTTTGCCTCGCGCAGCTTTTTCGCCATGATCATGTCGGACGTCACGTCCCACAGGATGCCGGTTGTCTGATGCGATCCATCCGGCTTGATGTAGCTTGATCCGGCTGAGCGCAGATACCGAACGGTACCATCTGCCACGGGAACGCGGTAGACCTCAGAAGACGTCTGCTGCCCGGAAGAACAGTTGAAGAAGAAGCGGGCGGCTTTGGACCGGTCTTCGGCGACCAGAGCTGTCAGCCACTCCGTCAGCAGCAAATGCTGCTCCAGCATGGGAAAGCCGTGGAGGCTCGCGGCGCGCTCATCCAGAACGCATCGCGACGTATCGTTCTCGATTTCCCATATGCCGATGTTCGAAGAGTCCATCGCCAGCTGGAAGCGCTGCGAAAGCTCGAGAAGCCGTGTCTCACGCAGGCGGAGCGTCTTGATGTTGCGGTTTCGCTCTGAAAGCAGCAGACCTGCGACAAGGATGGGCAGAAGCATGGAAACCGATGCAATCGCAATCGTCGTGCTGACGGACTGGAAATAGGGTTTGACGGCCGCCCATCCAGAGGCTGGGGTCGCACGGATCTCCCACCTCGTGCCGGGAAGATCGACGGACTTGATCAGCGGGTCTTCGTGAAGCGGCTCCAGAACGCGGCTGATAACCTCATTGGTCACGACGTCACGAATTTCGAACCTGATGTCTGCTGTTTCCGCGTCAAGCGGAGACTTGGTGTCGTAGCCGAGCGAATGCAAAAGGCGATGGCGATCCACCACCGCAACAACGAGATCATCGTCGTTTGCGTTGGAAGGATCCGGCGGAGGCGTGGCCACCATCACCATTATTGTATCATCTGGCGAGGCCTCCAGAAGCTGACCTTCGGGAAGACGGTGCTGAGGCGGCAGGGCGGCCAGCTTAGAGAGCCGTTCCTTCAGCATTGTTTCGATCTTGTCGGTGGAAACTCCAGGCCAGTTCTGGGAAAAATAGAACCTTCGCAGCTGGAAGTCCCGTGCCAGTCCAATTGCAAGGAAGTAGTCTGCTTCGCGCAGTTGATGGGCTGCGATCTCATCCATTGCGGGCATGTCGCGGTCATCGCTGAGAGATGCGTAATGCCCGATGGAGGCCAGTTTCGCAACGTCGCTGTTCAGCCTCATGACGAGACTTTTATGCAAGAGCTCCAGGGCATATTGGGCGTGTGTTTCCAAATCCTCGCGCACCGCCGCAGCGCTTCGATGATCCATGAAGTTGAAGACACTCAGCATGATTCCAGCCATGGCCAGCGCAATCAGTGCGGCCATCACTCTTCTTCTTATGACTTCGTTAAGGCGCCCACCAATATCGGCCCAGAAATTCACGCGGTCTTATCCTTCGCAGAGACGTATTTCTTTCTGCTATACAGCTTAAAAACCAATATATTCTAAATCTGATAATGTAGATTTCGCAGGATCAATGCCCGGATCAGCAAAATATCTCGCTAGACTCGCAAACGAGATGATTTTTGTTAAATGCTTGATTAACGGTTAAAATCCGTTCATCAATTGGACAGAAAATGTCATGCTTGCGGGCGAATTCCGCCACATTCGGGAGGCAAATCTTGTTGCGTACACAACTTATCAGCAGCCTTAAGAAAGCTATAGCGATGCGTTTGATGATTGCCGCACTTATGGCCACCGCAAGTCTGTTTGCTCCGTTTAACGCTTTTTCACAAAGCGTGGATGTGGAGTCCACCATCAGCAAGGTTGATGTGAAGGGCCTGACCATCACTCTCGCGGACGGCAAGAACTACAAGGTGCCCGAGGAATTCAATTTCGAGGGACTTCAGGCTGGCGTGAAGGTCATCGTTTTCTACACGGAAGTCGACGGCAAGCGCGTGGTGGATGACCTCGAAGTCGTGCAGTAAGCTCGGACGTCTCTCAAGCGGTCGGCGGCAGGCTGATCCACTCGGCCGCGCGTTCGGTTGTTTCCACCCTTAGAATACGGTCCTGCGGAATTTGAATTTCCGCAGCCTCGTCTTTGTCCATTCCCGCGACAAGTCGGAAAATGGAGCGTATGACGCCCCCGTGGCAGACGCAGACCGTCTGCCGCTCCACGGACGAAAGCCAGGCTCCAATGCGCCAGGACAGAATTTCATAGCTTTCGGCATCCGGGCCTGGCGGAATGAAATCCCACTTTGCAGCCTTGCGTGCCCGGACTTTCTCCGGATGGGAAAGCTTCAGTTCCGGAAGTGTGTGGCCTTCCCAGTCTCCAAAGGAAACTTCAACCAGCCGCTCGTCGGTTCGATAGGCTAACGGGTCCAGACCCATCGCGCCGCGCAGAAGTTCCATGGTTTCGCGGGTACGGCCAAGCGGACTGGAAACGTAGTCGAAATCCTCGGCGGTATCGCCAAGAATGCGAATGAGCGTCCTGCCGTTTTCGACCGCTTGCGAACGACCGAAGTCGTTGAGGGGAATGTCTTTCTGGCCCTGCAGCCTGCGGATTGCATTCCAGTCTGTTTGTCCGTGACGGATGACATAGACCAGCAATTCCGCACTCCCGTCATAAAAGGCCATTCAAGGTGAATTGCGCCGGCTGAAACTCAGGCGGCGCAATGCCATTAGTCCTTTACGACAGAGATGTCCGGTGCGTCCACCGCTTTCATGCCGATCGTATGATATCCCGAATCCACATGGTGGACTTCGCCGGTCACGCCCGTGGAAAGATCCGAGAGCAGGTACAGCGCGGATTTGCCGACTTCCTCGATGGAAACGGTACGCTTTAGCGGCGCGTTATATTCATTCCACTTGAGAATATAGCGGAAATCGCCGATGCCGGATGCGGCCAGCGTCTTGATCGGGCCTGCCGAAACGGCATTGACGCGGATGCCGCGATTGCCAAGATCCACCGCCAGATAACGCACGCTCGCTTCCAGTGCTGCCTTTGCCACGCCCATGACATTGTAGTTCGGCATGACCTTTTCCGCACCGTAATAGGTGAGGGTGAGAAGCGAACCGCCATCATTCATGATCGGATCAGCCCGCTTGGCAACAGCCGCCAGCGAGTAGACAGAGATATCCATCGTGCGGTTGAAGTTGTCGCGGCTCGTGTCGAGATAACGACCGGTCAGTTCATCCTTGTCGGAGAATGCGATGGCGTGAACGACGAAATCGATCTTGCCCCAATGGGCTTCCAGATTGGCAAAGACAGTGTCGATCGTTGCAAGATCGGTCACGTCACAGTGCCCGGCCATAAACGCGCCAAGTTCCTGCGCCAAAGGTTCGACACGCTTCTTGAGCGCATCTCCCTGCCATGTGAAGGCAAGTTCGGCACCTGCATCGGCACAAGCCTTGGCAATGCCCCAGGCGATGGAACGGTTGTTTGCGACGCCCATGATGAGGCCGCGCTTGCCAGCCATCAGGCCGGATGTCTGAGCCATTGTGTGCTCCCTGTACGAAAATCGAACTTGCCTATGGCATAGGCCGAACGGCTGTTCAAGCAGGGCAGCGATCATCTCGCTCGTGTCATAGCAGAATGATAAGGTTGTTCACGGCTTTCAACATTTGCCTTATCGAGCCCGGACAGCGCTCCTTTCCGGGCAAGATGTGGGCGCTCGATTGCGCGTTGCTAGAGGTAGAGACCTTCGCGCATATGTCGCATCAGGTCCATAACCTTGGCGTCGGGGCTATCGAGAAGCACGATGCGCAACTCGACAACGAAATCACCAAAGCCGCCATTGCCGTCCTTCAACCCTTTTCCTTCCACGCGAATGGCGCGGTCGGAGCCAGACCATGCAGGAACCGCTACGCGTAACTCGCCATGCGGAGACTGCACAGGCACTTCGCAGCCAAGAACGGCGTCGGCCAGAGAAATGGGCAGGCTGGTATGGATATCGAACTGGCGGATGAGGAACGGACCGTCGCGTGAGGCGAGAAGAGTGACGACGAGATCGCCGCGCGCCGCTTCAGGAAGCTTCAGGCCCTGGCCTTTCAGCCGCACGACATGACCATCGGTCATGCCTGGCTCCAGCTGGAAGCGCACCTCCCGGTCCTCTGGCATATTGAGTGTGATCCACTTGTGCTCGATGAGATCGACGACCGATACCGTTGCTTCCGCCGTGATGTCCGGTGCCTTTTCAGGTGCAGTCGGTGCTCCACGAATGCGGCGCAGCAAGGCTGAGAAGAAGCTCGCAGCACGCAGTGATCTTGCCTTTTCACTCTGCTGCTCGGCAGTTTCCGTAGAGGCGTGCTCGTTGGATCCGTTCGTTTCGGTCTGCTTTTCCGCAGAGGAAGCCTTTGCTTTTGCATCCGCACCAAAGATGCGTTCCAGCATGTCTTCGGCTGTTTCGGGCTTGGCGCTGCCAGCCGTCGTTTCCGCCCCGGCCTGCGCGTTGCGAGCCTGCGCCTTGGCCAGTTCTTCCATCAACTTCTCAGCAGCCTTGGCGCGTTCGGCCGCCTGTCTTGCGGCGTCGCGCTGCTGCATGATTGTCTGGTCGCGCTTCTTGTTTTCAGCAGCCCGTCTTGCCTGGTCATAAAGGCCGCGCTTCTTCGGGTCCTTCAGGAGTTCATAGGCCTGACCGATTTCGGCAAAGCGCGCAGTCGCGTCTGGGTCTGTCTGATTATGATCGGGATGAACGGCTTTCGCCTGAGTACGCCAGGCAGCCTTGATTTCTTCCGACCCGGCATCCCGTTGAACGCCTAGAATAGAGTAGGGATCACGCATCCGAACCACCAATTACGCTTGTCGGTTCAGGCCAAATTCTTCCATCATGAAAAGCCTGCAACACGAAATACACCCGCTTTGAACGTGCGCGCCACCATTGCGTTGCATCGTTCGTTTCAATACGGATTTGACTGTTGCAAGAAACTGCTAATCAGACCTTTACAGCCTGCCCTTGCGGGAGGGTCCCCGGCCTGTTCCGGGAGACAGGGTAAACGCTTTATTTCTGGTTGAAGCGTGTCATCAGCCATTCGCCGGTCTCAGACAGACAGGCCTGGCCGCTATAGCTCGCGACACCTTCAAAAGAGTGGCGCGTTGTATCGAAATCACGGCAGACGAAACCACTGGTCCTGTCTTCGCGTATGGCGGTCACGACCCCTGCGCTGCCCGTTGCTGCATTGGCCCAGGGCAGGGGGGAATCGGAAATCTTGGCAAGATCCGCAGATGTCACGGCGTTGCGTATCGTCGCATCGTCCGATTGCGTCTGGGTGTTCTGATTATTTGGAACGGAGGCCGTGGAAAGCGACCGATCGACCTTTTCGCCACCAAACAAATCGAGGCTTACGCAACCGGTCAACATGGCAAGCATGCAAGCAGTTACGGAAATACCCGCGACTGAGGACAACAAGCTCTTTGTCAGACTGTTCGACTTTGCTATGACGTTCACCATCTCTAAACCAGAATCCATCTCTGGTGTGCAAATCAGCTTAAGGAGCATTTTATTTAATATGTCGGAAAGCCGGTTAACATCCAGTGACTTTACACAGGAAAATGAACCTTTCTCTCTTTTTGCAGATTGGTTGCGCGATGCCACAGCGCAGGAGATAAACGATCCGAGCGCCGTGGCGCTCGCGTCAGTCGATGAGGAGGGGATGCCAAGCGTCCGCATGGTTCTGTTGAAACATGCCGATGAGCGGGGCTTCGTTTTCTACACCAACTTCGAGAGCCGCAAAGGCCAGGAATTGCTTGGCCAAAAAAAGGCGGCCATGTGTTTTCATTGGAAAAGCCTGCGCAGACAGGTCCGTATTCGTGGTCTGGTGGAAGTGGTGAGTGACGCGGAGGCCGATGAATATTACGCATCGCGCCCGCGTGGCAGCCGCATCGGTGCATGGGCATCCAAGCAGTCGCGTCCGCTGGAAAGCCGCTTTGCGCTGGAAAAAGCTGTTGCTACCTATACCGCAAAATACGCAGTAGGCGACATTCCCCGGCCGCCCCACTGGTCGGGCTTTCGCATCCAGCCGCTGACGATCGAATTCTGGCAGGACGGCAAATTCCGTCTTCACGACCGCATCGAATTCCGGCGCGACGTGCCAGAAGGCGAATGGTCGAAGGTGCGGATGTATCCGTGAGGTTCAACCTCGTCAGGCATTTCTGATCAAGTCTGCGACATCGAAAAGATTGTCGCAGATCGCCACGCATTTCTCGCGCATTTCATCCGTTGCAGGCGCGACGTCAGGCACCATGATCGTTTGCGTCCCTGCACTCCATGCGGATTGGACGCCGTGATAGGAATCTTCCAGCGCCACGCAGTCACGGGGGTCTATGCCCAAACGTCTGGCGGCGGTCAGATAGGGCAGGGGCGATGGTTTCGGCTCGGCGTAATCGCCCCGGGCGAGGATATGATCGAAGCGCCGAAGGACGTCGAAAGGGCCAAGGTGGCGATTGACGGATTCGTGGCCCGATGACGTTGCAATGGCGCGTGGCAGACCAAGGTCATCCAGCAGATCGAGGATGTCCAGAACGCCATCCTTGAGCGCCACGCCATCCGCCATCGATATGGCCAGATGCCGGAGCCAGGCGTCGCGAAAGGTATCCATCGGAAAATCCTGGCCGTATTCCGTGCGGATGGTCTTGGTGATGACATCCCACGGGCTGCCACACACCCGTTGATAGACCTCGACAGCCATGCCATGCCCACCTTCATCCGAGGCGGCCAGAAATGAATCGCGGTAATGCTTCTCGCTTTCGATCAGCAGCCCGTCCATATCGAAGATGACCGCTTTCGGCCTGCGCAACAACGCTGCCATGAGATCAACCGAACCGAAACTGGCGCTCGCCAAGGCTTTCGAAGGGGCGGATCAGGTAGCCGTCTGGGTCAGCCACGATGAATTGTCGGTTGCCGACCTCTGTTTCGCCGCGCCTATACCATTTTTCTTCCAGCGGCAGAAACAAGGGAACGCCTGCGCGCTCCAGCCGCTCGAGAATGGCTTCCAGCGAGGGCACGATCAGTTGCAGGTTCATGCCGCGTCCGAAAGGATATTTCATCGGCCCGGTCTCATCTTCGAATGTGCGTCCTGCGCCCATCTGGTCAATCATCAACTGCGCGTCGCCCAGCGCAAGATAGGTAAAGCCCTCCTCGGGTCTTTCATAGACCACGTGAAAGCCGATGAGATCGCAGTAGAAGGAACGGCTTTTAGGCCAATCGCTGACGGCAAGTTCAGGCACAAGGGCATTCGCTGTGAAAGTCATTTTTGGCTTTGTCACCTCTGGAAATATAAGTGGTATAGCGCTCATGCGCAGCCAGAGTAACTCCATGGCATTGGAAACGTTGCAGGTTAATTTGAACACGCCGGCTATAAGGTGACGGCGCGTATCGGTGTAGCTCGGTACCGCGCATCACCGCCGAGGCGTCAGGCTTTCGTTCCGCCCACCGTGATCTGGTCCATCCGCAAATGCGGCTGGCCCACGCCGACGGGCACCCACTGGCCTGCCTTGCCGCAATTGCCAATGCCGGTATCGAGCTTCATGTCGTTGCCGATCATGGTGATGCGTTTCATCGCATCCGGACCGTTGCCAATCAGCATTGCCCCCTTGACCGGCGCGCCGATCTTGCCGTTCTCGATCAGGTAGGCTTCCGTGCAGCCGAAGACGAATTTGCCGGAGGTGATGTCCACCTGGCCGCCGCCGAAGGACACGGCATAGATGCCCTTCTTGACGGATGAGATGATTTCTTCCGGCGTCTTGTCGCCACCCATCATATAGGTGTTGGTCATGCGCGGCATCGGCACATGCGAATAGCCTTGCCTGCGCCCGTTACCGGTCGCCTTCATGCCCATCAGACGGGCATTTTGACGGTCCTGCATGTAGCCGACCAGTTTGCCGTCTTCGATCAGCACATTATAGGCAGATGGTGTACCCTCATCGTCGATGGTCAGCGAACCACGGCGGTTGTCGATCGTGCCATCGTCCACGACAGTCACGCCCGGCGCGGCCACCATTTCGCCTAGCAGGCCTGCGAAAGCCGATGTTTTCTTGCGGTTGAAATCGCCTTCCAGCCCGTGCCCAACGGCTTCATGCAGCATGACACCCGGCCAGCCGGAGCCCAGCACCACATCCATCGTTCCCGCAGGCGCATCGATGGCCGTGAGGTTGACGAGCGCCTGGCGCAGCGCCTCGTCGGCTCCACGCTGCCAGTTTTCGGTGGAAATGAAATCGCCAAAACCGACCCGACCGCCAATGCCATAAGAGCCGCTTTCTTGCCGGTCGCCTTCTCCGGCAACGACGGAAATATTGATCCGTGTCATGGGTCTGATGTCGCTAACGCGGTGCCCGTCCGCGCGCAGAATGTCGACCATCTGCCAGCTTGCGGAAACGCTGGCGGTGACCTGGCGGACCTTGGGGTCCTTGTCGCGCAGATAGGCGTCGATCTCCGTCAGAAGCTTGACCTTTTCCTCGAAGCTCGGCGCGCCAATCGGGTTTTCATCACCGTAAAGCTTCTTGTTGGTGCGTTGCGGAGCCGCGGCATAGGAGCCGGAATATCCCTTGGTGACAGCACCTACCGCATCGGATGCGCGCTTCAACGCGCCGAGGGACAATTCACCCGCATGGGCATAGCCAACGGTTTCACCAGCCACGGCACGCAGGCCAAAACCTTGATCCGTGTTGAAGCTTCCACCCTTCAGGCGCCCATTATCGAAGGAAAGGGATTCAGCCTGGGCATGCTCGACAAACAATTCGCCATCATCAGCGCCGGCCAGAGCATCGGCGACCTGGGCGCGCAGCTGTGCTTCGTCGCAATCGAATAGCGTCAGAAGATCTTGGGTCATCGCTGCCTCCAGTATACGTGTTTCAGTGTCGAGCCCAAGGCGTCAGTTGTTGCGCTTCAAGCCATCACGCATTTAAGTGGTGGCGCGTGCCCACGCAAGATCAGGCGCAAGATCAGGGTAGGGCGTCGTAGCCTTCGGCAAAGCCGCGCAGCTCGATGGGGATGCCGACACGGTCCTGATCGACCGACTCACGCAGGGCAAAGACGGCATTCTTGCCAGCCCGAAGCACCTTCAGCAGCTCGTCATCAATATCGACTTCCACGTAGCAGCCTTCGGAAAAGCAGCGCGTGAAATAGGCGCGGCCGATATTGTTGTTGTCGATGTAGAGTTCCATCCCGTCCTTAAGCAGCACGCCAAGAGGCGCGAGGATGCGGAGGATGCGGGACTTGCGGTCAGCAGTCTTGAGAATGACGACGGAGAGGCCAACCTCGGGACGGTCATCCGCAATCACGTTCTGCATCAGCGCACATTGTTCTTCGGATGCGCCAGCTGGTTTGTCGCAAATGACAGACCAGGCGCCATGCGTCGATTTTGGCGTTCCCGGCGGCTGCTGGGCAACGCCCACGGCGGGAACGGCGATGGAAAGACCGGCGGCGACGAGAAAAGCGCGCGCAATCGGGGACAGACGCATGGATACCTCTGGAATTCGAATCAGTGCGGCCATTTTGACTTCCCCTTCGGGAAAGGGAAGGGCCACGACCCTCAATTCCAAGGGAGTGCGGCCAAAATAGGACTTGATGATACGCAACATGGTCAGATCAGCGTCAGAACGACATTGCCGAGCCGCCAGCACCCTTGGCATCGGCGCATTTAACACGCGCAGGCTTTACCGTTAAAAATGCACGGGTTGCCAACCAAGGCGATATTGCGGCGAAGGACAAACTATGATTTGAAGTCTACTCTATAAGCATGGATTCTGCGTTTGAGATTGATCATGATCAAACGCGTGAGGGAGAGGTACCGTGACTAACAGGATATACGCAAGCTTGATGGGCAGTATCTGTCTGCTCACGGCTGCCGGCGCAAACGCCGATCAGCCGAAAGAGTGGCAGATGGGATTGCAGGAGGCGGCAACGCCCATCATGCACGAGATACGCTGGTTCGAACAATATACGCTCTGGTTTATCGTTCCGGTCACGCTGTTCGTGCTGGTTCTCTTGATCATCGTCGGGGTCAAGTTCCGCGCCCGTGCCAATCCGGTGCCGTCAAAGACAAGCCACAACACGGCCATCGAGATTGTTTGGACGCTCGCTCCCGTCCTGATCCTGATGTTCCTGGCGTTTCCGTCCTTCAACCTTTTGAATGCGCAGCTGACGCAGCCTGAAAATCCGGACCTGACCTTGAAGGCAACCGCGACGCAGTGGCAGTGGAACTACGAATATGCCGCCGCTGAAGGTGCTGAGCCTCTCGCATTCGACAGCTACATGCTGAAGGATGCCGATCGCGCAGCCGCCGGCAAGGACGACAAGGCACGCTATCCCCGCCTTCTGGCTGTCGACAACGAGATGGTTGTGCCTGTTGGCAAGACGGTCCGTCTTCTCGTCACCGCCGCGCCAACCGATGTTATTCACGCCTTCGCCATGCCTGCATTCGGTGTCAAGATCGACGCCGTGCCTGGCCGTTTGAACGAAACATGGTTCAAGCCTGAGAAGGAAGGTCTATACTACGGTCAGTGTTCCGAGCTTTGCGGCAAGGATCACGCCTTCATGCCAATCGCCATACGTGTGGTTTCCGAAGAGCAATACAAAACCTGGCACGATGCCGCCGCTGCCGATCTCAGCGGTGCCAACCGGGCGCTCATGGCTTCTGTGGATGGTGCTCCGCGCTCCGTTCAGGTTGCTGAAAACGAAGCCAAGTAAGGTAAGGAGTGAGGACAATGGCTGGACATTCCACACACGACGATCATCACTCGCACGACGGCCACACGCATGGACGCGAAGCGCATCACGATGACCATGCGCACCATGCGCATACGCCGACCTTCTTCCAACGCTGGTTTCTCTCAACGAACCACAAGGACATCGGCACGCTCTATCTGATCTTCGCGATCATCGCCGGCATCATCGGTGGCGGCCTGTCGGTCGTCATGCGTATGGAGCTGCAGGAGCCGGGCATTCAGATTTTCCATGGCCTCGCTGCCATGGTCTACGGTGTTCAGGGTGATGCTGCCATCGACGGTGGCAAGCACATGTACAACGTGTTCACGACGGCACATGCGCTGATCATGATCTTCTTCATGGTCATGCCTGCCATGATTGGCGGTTTCGCCAACTGGATGGTGCCGATCATGATCGGAGCGCCTGACATGGCGTTCCCGCGTCTGAACAACATTTCCTTCTGGCTGATTGTACCGGCCTTCATCCTGCTTCTCCTGTCGCTTTTTGTTGAAGGCCCTGCGGGTGCCTACGGTGTTGGCGGGGGCTGGACGATGTATCCGCCGCTCTCGACCAGCGGGATGCCGGGGCCAGCGGTGGATCTTGCGATCTTTGCGCTGCATATTGCCGGTGTGTCGTCCATTCTCGGCGCGATCAACTTCATCACCACCATTCTCAACATGCGTGCACCGGGCATGACGCTGCACAAGATGCCGCTCTTTGCCTGGTCCGTGCTTGTCACCGCCTTCCTTCTGCTGCTTTCGCTTCCGGTTCTGGCCGGTGGCATCACCATGCTTCTGACGGACCGTAACTTCGGCACCACCTTCTTCGCACCTGAAGGCGGCGGCGACCCGATCCTGTATCAGCACCTGTTCTGGTTCTTCGGTCACCCGGAAGTCTACATTCTGATCCTGCCCGGCTTCGGCATTATCAGCCACATCGTGTCGACCTTCTCCAGAAAGCCGATCTTCGGTTACCTCGGAATGGCTTATGCCATGGTCGCCATCGGTGCCGTCGGCTTCATCGTCTGGGCGCACCACATGTATACGGTCGGCCTTTCGCTCGAAGCGCAGCGCTACTTCGTTTTCGCAACCATGGTGATTGCGGTGCCCACGGGCATCAAGATCTTCTCCTGGATCGCGACGATGTGGGGTGGCTCGCTCACCTTCACGACGCCTATGATCTGGGCCATCGGCTTCATCTTCCTGTTCACGGTCGGTGGCGTCACCGGCGTACAGCTTGCCAATGCCGGTCTCGACCGCTCTCTGCATGACACCTATTACGTCGTGGCTCACTTCCACTATGTTCTGTCGCTCGGTGCCGTGTTTGCGATCTTTGCTGGCTGGTACTACTGGTTCCCGAAGATTACCGGCTACATGTACAACCAGGCAATCGGCAACCTGCATTTCTGGGTCATGTTCTTCGGCGTGAACCTCATTTTCTTCCCGCAGCACTTCCTCGGTCTTGCCGGTATGCCACGTCGCTATATCGACTACCCGGATGCCTATGCGGGCTGGAACATGGTCTCGTCCTACGGTTCCTACATCTCGGCTGTTGCTGTCCTCATCTTCCTCTTCGGCGTCTGGGAAGCCTTCGCCAAGAAGCGTGTGGCTGGCGACAATCCATGGGGTGAAGGTGCAACCACGCTGGAATGGCAGCTGTCTTCTCCGCCGCCATACCACCAGTGGGAACAGCTTCCCCGTATCCGCTGAGGCATTTTGTCTAGGCGTGTATATGATCTGAACATGATAAATGTCAGTTTCACGCTTGGATAAAACATAAAGGAGCGCCGCAGGAATGCGCGGCGTTTCCCCATGAAGGCAGGAAAAATGACCGTAATCGACAATCGCGACACGCTGGAAATGGACGGCCTTGTGCTGTCTGAGGCGGGTGCGCGCGATTATTTCGAACTGCTGAAGCCCCGCGTCATGTCGCTGGTGGTCTTCACCGGTTTTGCCGGTTTGGTGCTGGCACCGGGCAGCATCAATCCGATACTGGCCGTCGTCGCCATCCTCTGTATCGCCGTAGGTGCGGGCGCTTCGGGCGCTCTCAACATGTGGTATGACGCGGATATTGATGCGGTCATGACACGCACTGCAAAGCGCCCTATACCCTCCGGCCGCGTCGCGCCGGGCGAAGCGCTGGCCTTCGGCCTCACGCTGTCGGTCTTTTCCGTTGCCATTCTCGGTCTTGCGGTCAACTGGTTTGCGGCCGGTCTTCTGGCCTTCACCATCTTTTTCTACGCCGTCGTCTACACCATGTGGCTGAAGCGTTCGACGCCGCAGAACATCGTCATTGGCGGTGCGGCAGGCGCGTTTCCGCCCATGCTGGGCTGGGCATGCGTCACGGGTGATGTATCGCTCGACAGCACGATCCTGTTCCTCATCATCTTCATGTGGACGCCAGCGCATTTCTGGGCCCTGGCTCTCTTCAAGATGCGCGACTACGGCTCCGTTGGCATCCCCATGATGCCAAATGTCGCCGGTGAACGCTCGACCAAGAACCAGATGATCGCCTATGCCGTGGTCACGGCAATCGTGGCCGTAGCGCCTTACTTCACAGGTCTTGCCGGTGCGGGATATGGCATATTTGCCGCCGTCCTCAGCGCCATATTCATCTACTGTTCGATCTCCGTCCGGCGTATGCCTGATGGAGACGAGCGGATGATGCAGGCGAAAAAAATGTTCGCCTATTCCGTCTTCTACCTCTTTGCAATCTTCTCCGCCTTGTTGGCAGACCACGTTGCACCGTCATTCATGACGCTCATTCCGGGAGCAGCGTAATGGAAACCATCAAGCTGAATGATGCACAGAAACGTTCGCGGCGCGGTCGCAATATCGCGCTTGGCGTTCTGCTCGCCGCCCTGGTCGTGTTGTTCTACATCATAACCATTATCAAAATCGGCGGCTTTTAAAGCCGGAACGTGGGAGGAGGAGACATGGCCGGAACCGAGACGAGGGCGAAGACGAAGAAGACGAGCAACAGCTCCATTCTCGTTC
Source organism: Agrobacterium sp. fls2-241-TYG-188a (assembly GCF_030209845.1). Classification (NCBI taxonomy): domain Bacteria; kingdom Pseudomonadati; phylum Pseudomonadota; class Alphaproteobacteria; order Hyphomicrobiales; family Rhizobiaceae; genus Agrobacterium; species Agrobacterium sp. fls2-241-TYG-188a. The sequence continues at coordinate 390,132 of NZ_JARVRD010000002.1, forward strand.
TATGCACGGTATTTGTCTGCGGCATGGTCGGCATGGCCTACGCCTCTGTGCCGCTTTACCGCCTGTTCTGCCAGGTCACCGGCTATAACGGCACCACCCAGCGCGTCGAGCAATATTCGGACGTCATCCTCGACAAGCGGATGAAGGTTACTTTCGACGCCAACACATCGACGGGTCTCAACTGGGATTTTCGCCCGGTGGACAGACAGGTTGAGCCGAAGATCGGTGAGACCATTCAGGTGACGTTCAAGGCAACAAATCGTTCGCCTGTCGCCACGACCGGTAGCGCCGTATTCAACGTCACGCCCATGGAAGCCGGGGCCTATTTCAACAAGGTACAGTGCTTCTGCTTTACCGAGACGACGTTGCAGCCAGGCGAAACGCTCGAAATGCCCGTCGTTTTCTTTATCGATCCGGAGATCGTAAAGGCTCGGGAAACCAAGGGCATCCATACTTTGACGCTGTCCTACACCTTTTATCCGTCCAAGACGGAAAAACCGGTTGCGTCCTTGCCGGTAAAGACTGAACGTGACGAAACAAAACTTTGAGAGAGGGAGGTGCGGCCTTTAAAGGTCGCGCTGCATAGCGTGGCCCTGATCAAGGGTCACAGCATCGAATGAGACTAGGGAAGAGCCTGCGGGGATCGATCACATGGCAGACGTACATCAGAAGAAACATGACTACCATATCATAGACCCCAGCCCATGGCCGCTACTGGCATCGGTGGGTGCATTCTTTCTTGCCTTTGGCGGCATCTGCTACATCCGTTATCTCAACGGCAGTTCCTTCAAGCTGTTTGGGTTGGAATGGGCGCATCCGTGGCTGTTCTTCGTGGGTCTGGCGATCGTGCTTTACACCATGTACGCCTGGTGGGCTGACACGGTAAAAGAAGGCCACGAGGGACATCACACCCGCGTCGTGTCGCTGCATCTGCGCTACGGCATGATCATGTTCATCGCTTCGGAAGTCATGTTCTTCGTGGCATGGTTCTGGGCCTATTTCGATGCAAGCCTTTATCCGCACGAAGCCATTCAGGCTGCGCGGGTCGAATTCACCGGTGGGCAGTGGCCGCCCAAGGGCGTCGAAGTTCTCGATCCATGGCACCTGCCGCTCTACAACACCGTCATCCTGCTTTTGTCAGGGACATGCGTCACCTGGGCGCACCATGCCCTTCTGCACAATGACCGCAAGGGTCTGATCAGCGGCCTTGCGCTGACGGTTGCGCTGGGTGCCTTCTTCTCCTTCGTGCAGGTTTATGAATACATGCACGCGCCGTTCGACTTCAAGAATTCGATCTATGGGGCGACGTTCTTCATGTCCACGGGTTTCCATGGCTTCCACGTCTTCGTGGGCACCATCTTCCTGCTGGTTTGCCTGTTCCGCGCCATTGCCGGTGATTTCACCGCCAAGCAGCATTTCGGCTTCGAAGCTGCAGCCTGGTACTGGCACTTCGTTGACGTGGTGTGGCTGTTCCTGTTCTTCGCAATCTACGTCTGGGGCGGCTGGGGCGCGCCACTGGCACACTGAGATAACGCGATCAATGAAACAAAGGGCGGCACGTGCCGCCCTTTGCTTTTCTGCGACCACATGGGGAGGATATGATGACGCAGGAAGACGAGGGGCTCTATCCGCCGGTTGATCCGGTGAAGGTCGGCCTGCGGGGCTGCTGCCCGCGTTGCGGCCATGGTCGCCTTTTTGAAGGCTTTCTCAAGCTGAAGCCGAAATGCAGCGCCTGCGGCCTCGATTACGCCTTTGCCGATGCGGGAGAAGGGCCAGCGGTCTTCGTCATGCTCATCGTCGGTTTCTTGATTATCGGTCTTGCCCTGTGGTTCGACGCACGCTTTGCGCCACCGGTCTGGCTGCACGCCTTGATCTGGATTCCGACGGCCATTATCCTGTCTCTTGTTCTGCTAAAGAAGATGAAGGGCATCATGATCGCCCTGCAGTATCGCAATAACGCAAGTGAAGGCAGGATCGATCGTGGTTGACAGTGCCATTTCCAAACCGTCGCACAGGAGTTTGTGGTTTGCAGCGCCGCTTGTGCTGATGGCCCTGATCATTCTTGTTGCGCTCGGCACATGGCAGGTTCAGCGTATGTTCTGGAAGGAGGCCTTGCTGGCCGATATCCAGCAGCGCATTCATGCAGCACCGTCGAGCCTTGAAGACATCGAACGGCTGAATGCATCAGGTGGAGATATTGAGTACCGGAAAATCTTGGTTTCCGGCACATATGACCATGGCAAGGAGCAGCATTTTTTTGCGACCTTTCAGGGTCAGACCGGCTATTACATCTACACGCCGATGCACCTCACAGATGGCCGCAATATTTTCGTCAATCGCGGCTTTGTCCCCTATGAGATGAAAGAAGCGTCAAAGCGGGCGGAGGGCGAAGTTGCCGGTGTTGTCTCGGTAGAAGGCCTGACGCGGGCGCGCCTTGCTGCGAAACCGTCCAGCCTGCTGCCGGAAAACGATCTGGGCAAGAATATCTATTATTGGAAAGACTGGTCGGCCATGGCCAGCCAGGCGAACATAGCACCATCCGAACTCGTGCCATTTTTTGTCGATGCCAATGATGCGCCCAACCCCGGCGGCTGGCCCAAGGGTGGTGTAACGCTGATTGATCTGCCGAATAATCACCTTCAATACGCGATAACGTGGTACGGACTGGCACTCGCCCTTGTCATCGTGGTCGGTTTTGCCTATGTCCGGGGCTCAAGAAAAACGGGAGGCTGAAGGAGAAGGAATGAATATTGCCGTTTCCAAACCGCCTCTGACGATCAGGCTTTGCGGCCCGCGAGGCTTCTGCGCAGGCGTGGACCGCGCCATTCAAATCGTTGTTCTGGCTCTCAAAGCCTATGGCGCCCCCGTCTATGTACGGCACGAGATTGTTCACAATCGCTATGTCGTTGAGGGACTGGAAGCCAAGGGCGCGATTTTCGTCGAGGAACTGAACGAGATTCCCGCCGAGCACCGCCAGCAACCGGTGGTCTTTTCAGCCCATGGCGTTCCGAAATCCGTGCCGGAAGACGCGCAGGCGCGCAATCTCTTCTATCTCGATGCCACCTGTCCGCTTGTTTCGAAGGTCCATAAGCAGGCCATGCGGCACCAGCGCCTGGGTCGCCATGTCATTCTCATCGGTCATGCCGGTCACCCCGAGGTTATCGGCACCATGGGACAGTTGCCGGAAGGCACTGTTTCGCTCATCGAAACGATCGAGGATGCTGGGCGCTACGAGCCTGTCGATGCGGAAAATCTCGGCTTCGTGACGCAGACGACATTGTCGGTTGACGATACGGCAGGCGTTATTGCCAAGTTGCAGGAACGCTTCCCCGCTATGCAGGCGCCAGCCGCCGACAGCATCTGCTATGCCACCACCAATCGTCAGGATGCCGTGAAGCAGGCCGCGCCGGGTTGCGACCTGTTTATCGTGGTCGGAGCGCCGAATTCGTCCAATTCCAAGCGACTCGTAGAGGTTGCTTTGCGCGCGGGTGCCAAACGTTCGGTCCTGGTGCAGCGCGCCAGCGAAATCGAATGGGACATGATCGGCGATATCGAGACATTGGGCCTGTCTGCCGGTGCTTCCGCACCCGAAGTCATTGTTGACGAGATCATCCAGGCCTTCAAGTCACGCTATGAAACGACACTCGATCTGGCAGTGACCGTGGAAGAAACAGAGCATTTCCTCGTCAATCGTGAGCTGCGCGATATCGAGCTCACCTCGCAGGACATGGCGTTCGTCAATGGCAGCGCCAGCGATGCCCTGCCACCCAAACCGTCGAGCGGCGTCTGATCGCTCGACGTCGTAGTCCCTCAGCCTGCAAGAGATCATAAATTGGCAGTTTATACGGATATCAGCGAAGACGATCTGAAAGACTTTCTCGGCCAGTACGATGTTGGCGAACTGACGTCCTACAAGGGTATTGCCGAAGGCGTCGAAAACACCAATTTTCTTTTGCACACCACCAGGGATCCGTTGATTCTCACGCTTTACGAGAAGCGCGTCGAGAAATCCGATCTTCCGTTCTTTCTGGGTCTGATGCAGCATCTGTTCGCAAAGGGCCTTTCGTGCCCGCTGCCTCTGCCACGCAATGACGGTGAACTCCTGGGGGAACTCTCGGGTCGCCCCGCCGCCCTGATTTCCTTTCTCGAAGGCATGTGGCTTCGCAAGCCGGAAGCACGCCATTGCCGGGAAGTGGGCAAGGCGCTCGCTGCCATGCATCTGGCCGGGGAAGGTTTCGAAATCAAGCGTCCCAATGCGCTCTCCGTCGAAGGGTGGAAGACGCTTTGGGACAAGTCTGAAGCGCGGGCTGATGAAGTCGAAAAAGGATTGCAGCAGGAAATCCGCGCCGATCTCGATCATCTGGCCGCAAACTGGCCAAAGCACTTGCCAGCTGGCGTCATTCACGCCGATCTCTTCCAGGACAATGTGTTTTTCCTGGGCGACGAACTGTCTGGGCTGATCGACTTTTATTTCGCCTGCAACGACTTCCTTTCCTACGACGTGTCCATATGCCTCAACGCCTGGTGCTTTGAGAAGGATGGGTCTTACAATGTCACCAAAGGCAAGGCGCTGCTGGAAGGCTACCAGTCCGTTCGTCCAATGAGCGCGGACGAGCTTGATGCCCTGCCGCTTCTGGCGCGCGGTTCTGCCCTTCGCTTCTTCCTGACGCGGCTTTACGACTGGTTGACGACGCCGGAGGGCGCGCTGGTGGTGAAGAAGGATCCGCTGGAATATCTGCGGAAATTGCGTTTTCACCGGGCGGTCGGTCACGTGGCCGAATATGGGCTGTCGGTAGAATGAAACATGTCGATATCTTCACCGATGGTGCCTGTTCCGGCAATCCGGGGCCGGGAGGCTGGGGTGCCGTTCTGCGCTATGGCGATGTGGAAAAAGAGCTTTGCGGCGGCGAGGCAGAGACCACCAACAACCGAATGGAGCTGATGGCGGCGATCCAGTCGCTCAACGCCCTGAAAGCGCCCTGCGAGGTCGATCTCTACACCGATAGCGCCTATGTAAAGGATGGCATCACCAAGTGGATTTTCGGCTGGAAGAAGAAGGGCTGGAAAACTGCCGATAACAAACCGGTCAAGAATGTCGAGCTGTGGCAGGCGCTGGAAACTGCCCGCGAGCGCCACAAGGTTACCCTGCACTGGGTGAAGGGCCATGCCGGGCATCCGGAAAACGAACGTGCCGATGAGCTTGCCCGAAAAGGCATGGAGCCCTTCAAACGGCGGTAATGGACGGGTGCTTTAATGGGGTTGCGGGAAAACGACGCTCACCTATTCTGCCCCGGCTCCAATCGAGAGAGCTGATTTGTCCGCAAGGCACTGCCAAAGCGGGCGCGACAAAAAGCCTGAAATCATCAGGCATGAGAGGGACATCCATGATCTTGCATTGCGTTTTCATACGCTTCAAATCGGCGGCCACAACGTCCGAAAAACAAGCCATCTTCGAGGCGATTGCTGACCTGAAAGATGTCTTCCCCGGCATTATCGAGGTCAAGTACGGCCAGAATGTCTCGTCAGAGGGCCTGAATGGTGGGTTTCTCGATGGCTTCATCGTCAAGCTGGAAACAGTCGAGGCGCGAGACGAATATCTCGCCCATCCGCAACATATGGAAGTCGGCGAGCGCCTGATCGGGCTGACCGACGGCGGAGCAGCCGGCTTGCTCGTCTTTGATATGGCGGCCTGAACTTAAAAGGCGTTGGAAAATGGTCCCCGGCGCAAGGCTGGGGACCGCAACAATCACAGTTGCTCAATCATGGTCGCAGCGGAGGAAACGGTCGCCTGACCAGGGTTTTCCTCGATATTGAGCGACTTCACGACACCGTCTTCCACCAGCATGGAATAACGCTTGGAGCGTACGCCGAGGCTACCGGCGGATAGGTCGGCATCCAGACCCAGCGCCTTCGTAAACGACGCATCCCAATCTGCCAGAAAGTGAATCTTGCCCTGGCCACCGGAAGCCTGCGCCCAGGCACCCATGACGTGCCAATCGTTGACGGCCACTACGGCGATATCGTCAACACCGCGGGCGAGAATGGCGTCACGGTTTTCGAGGTAGCCGGGAAGGTGGTTGAGGGTGCATGTCGGCGTGAATGCGCCCGGAACGGCAAAGACGACGACTTTCTTGCCGCTGAACAGCGCGTCGGTCGTTGTTTCAACCGGGCCGTCTGCAGTCTTTTCCTTGAATGTCGCGGATGGCAGCTTATCGCCGATATTAATGGTCATAATCTCGCTCCTGTGGCAATGATCCGGCGCGACTATAGAGTATTAAATCATTAACTTGCCAGAGATTTTCCAACCAACGTCACTGCGGAAAGTCCAGCGGCGCTTCCATGACTTTCTGGCCGGATTTGACCAGAATCGTCCAACGCTGACCCTTGGGGTTATAGGTTTTCGGCAGGCCTTTAATGTTCATGTAGAAGGTTAACTTGCGTTTGTCCCGCACCATGTTCTGTGGCTCGAAATAGGCGTAGCCGGAGGGGCCGGCGACGAAGATTTCGGTTTCTTTCGGCGCATCTTCAGGCAGCCGCAATTCAACGCCCAGAAGCGTCTTGTCAGGCGTAATGTGGAAGTTCTGGACCTTGAAGTCTTCCGTTGCTTCTTCCGGCAGGGTCGCTTTTGCCGCCTCTATCGCTTCCACCTCATCGGGCTTGGCGGATTGACCATGATCCTTGCGGATGTCGAAACTGGCTTCGAAGGGAATGCAGATGTTGAGGCATACACCGATGAACGCCGTCAATTTTGCATTGGCCTCGTCAGAGCCCGGCTGTGCCTGGAGCACGAAGGGCAGGCTGACGGACCGGTCATAGCCGATGTCTTTCATCTCGCCGTTCTCGATCAGGTCCGGCACGGGGAAGGAGAGGGAGGTCAGCGTTGCGCCGCTTGAAGGCTCAAGCGTTATTTTTGGCGGAATGCCCGCTTCGCCGGGTTCTCGCCAGTAGGTGATCCAGCCCGGTTTCAACTCTATCTGCAAAACCGCATCTATCCGACCGGTCTGGTCTGCGGGAAGGCTGATGACGCGCATTCGCCCGCCTTCGCTTTGTTCCCATGGGGTCGTGTCGGCATTGGCCGGGGTGGATGTTCCTGCCAGCGCCAGAAGGAGAGCGATGGGGGTGACAGATGCACGAGCGAAGGTGGAAAGCTTGGATGTCATATTTTCGGTCTAGCCTAACATGCACTGTCGGACCAGTTACGATTTTAATTGAATCATCATTTTCGGTTGATTGATTGGCGTCTATGCCGCATCCTTGCCCAATGACCAACATGATGCCGTACCTGCTTGCTGCAGAGTACCGCAGACCGGAGGCGCAAGTGACCTATTCAACCCTCATGGACAAAAAAGAAAGAGGCTTTCTGGACGGCCACTTTCTCATTGCGATGCCGGGACTGGAGGGCGGCTCGTTCGAGCGTTCCGTGGTCTATATCTGCGCTCATTCCAATGCCGGTGCCATGGGCTTCATCATCAACCGGTCGCAGCAGATCACGTTTACCGATGTGTTGCTGCATCTCAAGATGATGGATCGCAACGACGCCATCATGCTGCCAAACCGGACGCGGGAGTTTCCCATCCAGTGCGGCGGACCGGTGGAGTCCGGCAGGGGCTTCGTGCTGCATTCGGATGACTATAGCAGTGAATCCAGCATACCCGTGAGCGACGATATCTCGCTGACCTCGACGCTCGATATCGTTCGGGCGATTTCCAGCGGGCGTGGCCCAGACAAGGCGACCATGCTGCTGGGCTATGCGGGCTGGGGACCCGGTCAGCTCGAAAATGAGATTGCCAGCAACGGCTGGCTCAACTGCCCCGCATCGGAAGAATTGATTTTCGACAGAACGCTCGACAACAAGTATGAGCGAGCTTTGGGGCTAATGGGCGTAGATCCGCGCATGTTGTCTGCCGAAGCCGGGCACGCATGAGATAAATAAGAACGGAACCAAACCCGCGTCGTTACGTTTTTCCTTCGGTTGCCAGCGCCATGTCTGGTCAATAATCTAGGGAGAAATACCATGGGTAGCACATCCGATAAAGTAGCTGGTACAGCGAACGAAGTTGCCGGCAAGGTCAAGCAGGGCGTTGGTTCTGCAACGGGCAACGACCGTATGCGCGCCGAAGGCGCTGCTCAGGAAACCAAAGGCAAGGTCCAGAAGACCGTTGGCGATGCGAAAGACGCCGTCAAGGGCGCTGTAGACCGCATGTAATCCTGCGGCTTCCCAGCCAAACGAATTGAATAAGAGCGCATGTGTTTACGAAAAAGCACATGCGCTTTTTTCCGTCCCAATCGACAATTTATTGGCGCCATTTCTGTCTGAACCAAAGAGTTTCGGCGCGGCGCGTTTTCTCGGAGCGTTAAATGCAGCTGTTTTCCTGCGTTGCCTGTGGGCAGCCTGTCCATTTCGACAATCGTTCCTGCGTCAAATGCGGACATCGCCTTGTTTTCGTTCCTGAAAGTCTTTCGATGGAAGCCTTGGAGCCTGCAGGTGACCCGAACTGGTCGCTGGTTTCAGATCCTTCGCGTCAGATCCGTTTCTGCGCAAATGAAGTCAACGATGTCTGCAACTGGTCCGTACCGGCCGACAGCGATCACAAATTCTGCCCGGCCTGCAGCCATAATCGTCTGGTGCCGGATGCTTCGACTGAGGAGGGCGTGGAACAGTGGCGTCGTCTCAGCCAGGCGCAGCGCCATCTTTTTTACTCCATGCTGCGATTGAAGCTGCCACATCCGAATCGCGATGCGGACCCGCAGGGCGGCCTCGTCTTTGATTTTCTGATCGATGAAGTCGCGCCAGATGGCTCCATCATTCCTGCCATGACGGGTCATGACGAGGGCCTAATCGCCATTCGTGCCGCAGAAGCGGACGATGCGACACGCGAGCAGGTTCGCAGCAACATGAACGAGCCATATCGAACGATGCTCGGGCATTTTCGTCACGAGGTCGGCCATTTCATCTGGAACAAGCTTGTGCGTGACGCCAACCGGCTCGAAGCCTGCCGCGAAGTATTCGGAGATGAGCGTGAGGATTATGGCGAGGCGCTGAAGCGCAATTATGAGTCGGGTCCTCAGCCCGGCTGGCAGGAAAATTTCATCAGTTCCTATGCCTCAGTTCACCCCTGGGAGGATTTTGCGGAGTGCTTTGCCCACTATCTCCACATTGTCGATACGCTGGAAACCGCGCACGCCTTTGGTATCGCGATTGAGCCGGAGGGGCATGAGGAGCTGGAAACGGATGTTTCTTTCGAGCCTTACAGCGCCAGAAGCGCCCGCCAGATCGTCAATGCCTGGGTGCCTTTGAGCGTGGCCCTCAACTCCATGCAGCGCAGCATGGGCGAGGCGGATCTCTACCCGTTCGTCCTGACACCCGCCGTCATGGTCAAGCTGGAATTTCTGCACAAGCTGCTGCATGGCAAGGTTCCTGAGGACCAGCAGCAGAACAACTGGCAATCCCAGCCGCAACAGCAGCCCATGCAGTCAGAACAGGATCAGGCTCTCTTGACCACCTGAAAACGCTCACGCAGCAGTCGCAAGGCCTCATCCGGCGTATCCGGGGTGCCAAACAGGAAGCTCTGCCCGTAATGACAATTCATGCGGGCGAGTTCTGCTGCGTCTTCCGGCGTCTCTATGCCTTCTGCCACGACCTGCATTTCAAGTGCCCGCGCCATGGCAATGATCGAGCGAAGAAGCACGTTGCGCTTGTCGCTGGTATTGGCAACCAGCGCCTTGTCCAGCTTGATCGTGTCGAAGGGGAAGCGCGTCAGATAGGCGAGCGAGGAATAGCCGGTTCCGAAATCATCGAGGGCCAGGCTTAGGCCCGTATCCTTCAGTTTCGCTAGAACAAGACGTGCCTGTTCCGGATTTTCCATGACCACCGATTCCGTCAGTTCCAGCTTCAACTGTGCCGGGTTGCAGCGGGTTCGTTGCAACATGCTGCGCACATCGGTGTACAGCTCATTGTTGAGGAGCTGGGCGCTGGAAATGTTCACGGAAATGAAGATCGGCAGCTTGTCGATGGCGTGCTGCCAGTCCATCAGATCGGTCGCGGCCCGCTCGAGTGCGAACATGCCAAGCGGCTCAATGAGCCCCGAAGCCTCGGCAACGGGAATGAACTCGCTTGGAGGGATGTTGCCGCGCTTGGGGTGCTCCCATCGCATCAGCGCCTCAAAGCCCGCCAGCGCGCCATTGTCCAGCTTGATGATCGGCTGGTAGGCAAGCGACAACTCCTTGCGCTCAATGGCGCGGCGAAGATCGCTTTCCATCTGCAGACGGTCCGTGCCCGACGTGCGGAAGGCGGGACGGAACGGTTCCACGCGGTTTCCACCGGCCCGTTTTGCCCGGTACATGGCGAGTTCAGCATCGCTTAAGAGACCGGCGGCATTTTCCTGCTGGTCTATCCAGGACACCAGACCGATGGATGCCGTCAGAATGATTTCGCGATTGGCGAAATTGATCGGCACCATGATCGCCTTGTTCACCGCTTCGGCAAAATCGGCCACTCTTTGCGGGTCGCGTTCCGAGACGAGAATCAACCCGAATTCATCACCGGACAGGCGCGCAAGAGTATCCTGCGGCTTGAGAAGACGGCGCAGACGGCGCGTCAAGGCAATCAGGATGTTATCACCAGCCGCGATGCCAAGCGTGTCGTTGACCAGCTTGTACCGGTCGATGTCGATTGCCATGACCGTTGGTCGCACGGTTTCTCCGTCCGGCGCAAGGTTCAGAACCGATTGCAGCCGGTCGAGAAAGACCTGGCGGTTTGGCAGTCCGGTGAGGTTGTCGCTCAAGGCGTCCTGAAGCAACCGCTCAACGGAATTCTTCTGCTCTGTAATATCGGTGATGGTGCCGACGCAGCGAATGATTTCGCCGTTGGAGCCCAGCACGGGACGGGCGCGAATCTGCAGCCAGTGAAAATGCCCGTCTTCGGCGCGAATGCGAAATTCGTGGTTGAGGCGTCCCTTGCGGTGATCCAAGAGGACATCGAGCGTGGCCTTGAAACGGTCGCGGTCATCAGGGTGGAGGCGCGGCAGCCAGTTGCGGGCCGCTCCGTGCATCGTGCCGGGATTAAGCCCAAGCTTGACCGAAACATCGGGCGTCGTCACGATCCGGTCGCGTGTCACATCCCAGTCCCAGACGGTATCGCCACTGCCGGTCAGGGCCAGCGATTGCCGCTCCAGATCGGAGAACAGGCCCTGTTGATAGGCGCTGCCCGCGAAGGCGTGTTGAATAACGGTAAAGCCGATTAGAAGCACGATCAGGACAAGGCCACCGCCCAGCGCGGGCTGGACGATATCATTGTCGAGCTGCCCGGTCACCGTCAGCCAGCTTCCGAACAGCCACACCAGAATGAGCGCCCATGAGGGCACAAGCAGAATGGCGCGGTCGTAGCGGTTGAAGCCGAGATAGATGATCAGCACGATCCCTGCCGTCGCCGTCAGCGCAAAGGACAGCCGGGCAATGCCCGAGGCGATGGAGGGATCATAGATGGCGACGCCGAACAGCGCGCCAAGCCCGATAATCCAGGCAAATGTCGCATAGCCAAGATGGGCGTGCCATCTGTTGAGATTGAGATAGGTAAACAGGAAGACGACGAAACTGGACGCAAGTGCCACCTCCGCGCCCGCTCGCCATATTCGTTCATCGCTGGAGGTGACCGTGATCAGCTTTTCCAGAAAGCCGAAATCGACGCAGATATAGGCGAGAACCGCCCAGGAAAGGGCTGCCGATGCCGGCAGAACCGAGGTGCCCTTGACCACGAAGAGAATGGTCAGCAACACCGCCAGCAGGCCGGCAATGCCAAGCACGATGCCGCGATAGAGCGTGAACGCGTTGATTGTGTCCTTGTAGGCTTCCGGTTCCCAAAGATAAAGCTGCGGCAATTGCGGCGTGGAAAGTTCTGCTACAAAGGTGATGACGGCACCCGGGTTCAGCGTGATGCGAAAGACGTCTGCGTCGGCACTTGGCTGTCGGTCCAGCGCGAAGCCTTCGCTGGGGGTGATAGCGATAATGCGCTGCGAGCCGAGGTCAGGCCAGAAAAGCTTGGAATTGACCAGACGGAAATGCGGCGCGACGATCACGCGCTCCAGCTGTTCCTCGGAAACGTTGGCGAGCGCAAACACCGCCCAGTCGCCCTGGTGGGTGGGGGAAGACGCGCGCACCTCGATGCGTCTGCGAATGCCATCTGGTCCCGGTGCCGTTGAAACCTGAAAGGCTTCGCCCTGATTGGCGTAAATGTCGGTGGTGGCCGTCAGATCGAGCGCATTGTCATCGCGGGAGATTTTGACGGGCTCGAATGCATGGGCCTGCGCTGCGAAGAACACGCAGACGAAAAGCAGGGAAATGAAGCGCGCTGCGGCCACGAAAGGTCTGATGAGGCGCGACGCAAGGCTGTTATATGTCATTTATCCTACTGCGTCCCGACGGGATTTTGACTGTCGGAGATGAGGGAGAACATGACATGGTCCCGCCACTCGCCGTTAATTTTAAGATATTCCCGCAAGAGGCCTTCCCGCTGAAATCCGGCATTTTCAAGCAGCCGTATGCTTTTGAAGTTCTCTGGAATACAGGCTGCCTCAATTCGGTGCAACTGAAGTCCGTTGAAGATGTAGGGTATTACCAGCTTTAATGCGGCAGACATATGGCCTTGGGCAGCATATGGCTCGCCAATCCAATATCCGATCATGCAGCTTTGCGCGGCACCACGCCTGATATAGCCCACCGTAATGCCGCCCAGAAGCGTGGTGTTCTGTTGAAACAGCAGCATGGAGACCGCAAGGCCGGAGGCAAATTCCTGGCCGTTGCGGGTAACCCTCACGCGAAAGGAGCTCTCGGTCAGCTCGTCGGCGCGCCAGGTCGGTTCCCACGGCTGCAGAAACTGCCTGCTTTCTGAACGCAGCTTGTACCACTGCCGATAATCCGAATATCGCGGCAGTCTCAGCAGGTAGTCGGCATTGCGAAGTTCTGGCGTATCACTGTTGCGGGAAAGAAAACGCAGCATGTAAGGTCAAACCTCATCCCACTTGCCACGGACACATGCCCTGCCGTCAGCCGTTTGCCTGAATCTTGATGGACGGCGATGCGGAAAGCTCCGCCGTAATGTCCGATAGCGGCGAGAGGTTTTCCAGCGGGCCGATAGCAGACAATGTCGGAACCTTATCGAAAAACAGCCGTCCCGCAAGATCGGTCAGACGCTCTGTGGTGATGTCCCCCAGACGCGTCATCATCTCGTCATTGGGAATCGGGCGGCCATAGAGCATCATCTGGCGTGCGATCTGGCCTGCACGGGCCGCCGGGCTTTCCTGACCCATCAGAAGCTGGGCGCGAATCTGGGCGCGGGCGCGGTCGATTTCCACCTGATGAATGGTCTGCGAGGACTTGCGAAGCTCATCGATGATGACGGGCACCAGTTCCGGCAGGTCGTTGCTGCCGGTGGCGGCGTGAATGCCGAAAATGCCCGTATCGGAAAAGCCCCAATGGAAAGCATAGACCGAGTAGCACAGACCGCGATACTCGCGCACTTCCTGGAACAGGCGAGAGGACATGCCACCGCCGAGAATGTTGGCGAGGATCTGCGAACAATAGAAATCGCGCGCGTGATAGGCCTTGCCTTCAAAGCCCAGCAGAACCTGAGCGTCCATGAGATCGCGCGCCTCACGTATTTCGCCGCCCGTATAGATGGCTTTTTCCATCACAGGAGTAGCAATTGGCTGCTGCGGCAATCCGGCGAAGCGCTGCTCCACCTGCTTGACGAAGCTTTCATGATCCACCGCACCAGCGGCCACCACGAAGATACGATCAGTCGTGTAGTTTCTCGCCAGATAATGGCGAATCTGCCCGGTCGTGAAGGACTGAACCGTATCCGGCGTGCCGAGAATGGGGCGGCCGATGGTCTGGTCGCGATAGGCGACACCGGAGAAATTGTCGAAGATCACGTCGTCGGGCGTGTCAGTCGCCGCGCCGATTTCCTGAAGAATGACATTCTTCTCGCGCTCAAGCTCCGCCTCTTCGAAAGCGGACTCAGTCAAAATGTCGGCCAGAATGTCGACGGCAAGCGGCACGTGGTCTTTCAGCACGCGGGCGTAGTAGGACGTCGTTTCGGTGGATGTGGCAGCATTGACCTCGCCACCGACATTCTCGATTTCCTCGGCAATCTGTCTCGCCGTACGTCTCGCCGTACCCTTGAAGGCCATATGTTCGAGAAGATGGGCGATGCCATGCTCGTCATCTGTCTCGTTGCGTGAGCCGGACTTGATCCACACGCCGAGAGCGACGCTTTCAAGATGTGGCATTCTTTCCGTAACAACGGTCAACCCGGAGGCAAGCCGGGTCACATTTACACTCATATCACGTCTTTCCGCGTTGCTTAACTCTTGGCGCGAGCATGGTTTCCGATGAAGGTTTCAACGGCGTTCAGCTCAGCATCCAGAATATCGAAACGCTCCTCCCGGTTCATAAGATCAGCAAGCCATAGTGGAAGGGCAGGATCGATTGCGCAAGCGGATTTTACAGCTGCAGGAAATTTCGCTGGATGCGCGGTGGACAAAGTCACCATCGGGCTCTTTGATTTCTCATGCTTTTTCGCAACGAACACGGCCGTTGCCGTGTGCGGGTCGAGCAGATATCCCGTCTGCGCCAGCGTGTCTCTGATGGTGTCGGCTACCTGTTTTTCGGTGGCGCGGCCAGCCCGGAAGTCGCGCTTGATGAACTTCATGGCCTTGTCGCCGATCTCGAAAGCGCCGGATTGCTTGAGCCCGTCCATGGAGCGTTTGACGGCGGATGCGTCGCGGTCATAGGCTTCAAACAGAAGACGCTCGAAGTTGGACGAAATCTGAATGTCCATGGAAGGCGAGGTCGTTGCGTGCACGCCGCGCATTTCATAGCGACCCGTTGCAAGCGTGCGCGCCAGAATGTCGTTGTCATTGGTGGCGATCACCAGCTTGTCGATCGGCAAGCCCATCTGCTTGGCGACGTAGCCCGCGAAAATATCGCCGAAATTGCCGGTCGGCACGGTGAAGGAGACCTTGCGGTCCGGGCTGCCAAGCGAAAGGGCGGCGGTGAAGTAATAGACCACCTGCGCCATGATGCGCGCCCAGTTGATGGAGTTGACGCCGGACAGCTTGACGCTATCGCGGAATTTGACGTCGTTGAACATCTCTTTGACGAGGTTCTGGCAGTCATCGAAATTGCCATGAACAGCCACGGCATGAACGTTGGATGCCGTCGAGCTCGTCATCTGTCGCTGCTGGACCGGCGATACCTTGCCATGCGGAAACAGGATGAAGATGTCGGTGCGCTCACGTCCGGCAAAAGCGTCGATGGCTGCGCCGCCAGTATCGCCGGAGGTCGCGCCGACAATCGTCGCGCGTTCGTTGCGCTGCGCCAGCGTGTAGTCCATCAGGCGGGCGATGAGCTGCATGGCCACGTCCTTGAACGCAAGTGTCGTGCCGTGGAACAGTTCAAGAATGAAGGAGTTGGGGCCGGTCTGAACCAGGGGAGCAACGGCCGGGTGCCGGAACGTGGCGTAAGCATCGTCGATCATCGAGCGGAAGACGTCGGCGGGAATTTCATCGCCGGTGAAGCGATAGAGAACCTCGAAGGCGACTTCCTGATAGGATTTTCCGCGCAGGGCACGAATTTCCTTTTTGGACATGGTCGGCCATTTGCGCGGAACATACAGTCCGCCGTCACGCGCCAGACCCGCCAGAAGCGCGTCGGAAAAACCCAGCGATGGGGCGCTGCCCCTGGTCGATACATATTCCACGAGATGGTCCCTTGTCGTCTATCAGGCAAATGTCGTCAGCATCTTATCCGCGGAAAAGCTGCTTTTGGCCTGTTTGACATGCTTTTTGCAAAATTGAAGCAAATCCGAACTCAGCCAATCGATTTTTTCCAGCGCCGCTGCTATAGACCATCGCCGACAGGCTTGAAAGGCCAATAAACAGCTTCTGCGGTCCTGTATCGGGATAGTTTTGAGAGGGTTGAACAGAGTGACAAGTCATCTTTTGCGTTTGTCTGCCGCCATATCGCTTCTGGCCGTACTTGCGGGCTGCAACTCTTCCAATCCATCGGATTCGCTTGCCGTGAACCCGCCCGCTGCCGAGGCAGTGGCGCCGGTCGTGCAGGCAAACTGCCCCGCCATTACCATTCTCGATAGCAGCGCAGTTCACCGTGTCTATGCCGGTGGCGCGAAGGATGATCCCAGCAAGCTCATCTATCAGGCGTCGCTTTCCGATACGACGCGCTCCTGCAGCATGAGCGATGCAACGCTGACTGTTAACGTGCTGGCACAGGGCCGGTTGGTTCCGGGCCCGCTTTCCAAGCCCGGCCGCGTCAACCTGCCCATTCGCGTCACCGTTAAGGATGGGAACGGCGAGATATTCTCGCAGGTCACAAATTTCCCCGTCGATGTCCCCGCTGGCAGCGCCGGTACGCAGTTCATCTTCAACAACCCCAACGTCGCCATTCCCAATGCTCCGGGCGGCGCATCGCGTCAGACCAACGTCTTCATCTCCTTCGATGATGCTTCCAAGGTCAGCACGAAGAAGGGTCGCCGCGGATAATCTTTTCCGAGGCTTGAAGTACGACAAAGAAAAAAGCCCTGTGCCGATGCGCGCAGGGCTTTTTTATGTGGTCCAGCTGAGCAGCCCTGATTGTCAGTGCTGGCCGGGCGCGTTTCAGGCAACGCCGACCCACTCGGACAGCGCCTGAATGGTGGCAGGCAGGTCCTGCATCCGGGAAATGACGGTTTCGGCGCCCGCATCCGTCAGCCGGTCGGCATGGCTTGGGTAGGTGTGAGAGGCGCCCGTAAAGCCGATAACACGCATTCCCGCCGCTCTTGCGCCGGTGATGCCATGGACGGAGTCCTCGATAACGATCACCCGATCGGGCGAAACGTTGAATTGCTGTGCGCCGTGCAGGAAAATATCGGGCTTTGGCTTGACCCGATCCGCACCGAGATCCTTGGCAGAATAGATATGACCGTCGAAATAGGGCTTGAGGCCGACCTTCGTCAGCATCATGTCCAGCCTTTCGCTTGACGAGTTCGAGCAGATGCAGCGAGGCGTCGTGAGGCGAGACAGGGCCATTTTGACGCCATCGATGATCTTCACGTCGCGTTCCAGACGCGCATCCAGCAGCTTTTCGGATTTTTCCAGCAGGGAGGCGGAGAGGGGGATGCTGGCTTCGCGCTCCACTGCCAGAAGGATGTTTTTCCAGGTCATGCCGGAGAAGCGTTCGCCCATCTCTTCCGTCGAAATTGGGTAACCTGCGTCCGTCAACAGGCGGGATTCGACCTGTGCTGCAATGATTTCGGAATCGACAAGAACACCGTCGCAGTCGAAAATGATGAGGTCAAAGCCACTCATGGGCTCTCCTTAGCGATTGAATGTGAAGAAGTGAGTGATCGCGCAAGCGTGTGCGGCTTTTAGACCATGTCGCGGGCAAGCTCAACCGACACCGATGCAAACGAGCCTTGCGCGAGGTCCGCTTCGCGCGGCTCGATGCCTTGCTCGACAAGTTTCAAATGGCACCTTATGTCAGGTCATGGCCAAAACTCCGAAGAACAAACCTGACGACACGATAGCGGCGAAGATCAGCAGAACGCTTGCCGATCGCATCATGCGCGGAGAGCTGGGGCCGGGCGCACGGTTGCGACAGGATCACGTCGCGGAAGAGTTCGGCGCGTCGCATGTGCCCGTCCGCGAAGCGTTTCGCCGTTTGGAAGCGCAGGGGCTTGCGGTCAGCATTCCCCGCCGTGGTGTGCGTGTGGCGGATTTCGGACTGGCGGATGTGCAGGAGGTTGCACAGATGCGGGCGGCGCTGGAGGTTCTGGCCTTGCGCCATGCCATTCCGCACATGACCGCCACCATTCTCGATGAAGCCGAAGCGGCCACCATTGCAGGGGATGGCGCCATGGATGTGCGCCAGTGGGAGGAAGCGAACCGCCGTTTCCACCGGCTGATTACTGCGCCCTGCAACATGCCGCGATTGATGGAGGCGATTGACGGGCTACATGCGGCGAGTGCCCGGTTCCTGTTTTCGGCATGGCGGACGGGTTGGGAGCGGCGCACCGACACAGATCATCGTGCCATCATCGATGCCCTGCGCGCAGACCGCACGGAAGAAGCAATCCGTATTCTCGATGGTCACGTCCAGTGGATTGGCCGCACCGCATTGCGCACACCCGCTGGCGTAACGCGAGACGCATTCGCGATCGTCGGATAAATTATAGATAATTTTAAGTCGATCTAACACACTGTGATTCCTAG
The DNA here is from genome assembly GCF_030209845.1 of Agrobacterium sp. fls2-241-TYG-188a. Lineage (NCBI taxonomy): Bacteria > Pseudomonadati > Pseudomonadota > Alphaproteobacteria > Hyphomicrobiales > Rhizobiaceae > Agrobacterium > Agrobacterium sp. fls2-241-TYG-188a. The sequence goes on from NZ_JARVRD010000002.1 coordinate 408,395, forward strand.
GTTTATCGGGAAGTCATTCACAGGGTGGGCCACCGCATTATGCGCAATATCCAGATTTGCTGGACTCATGTTCTTAATCTCCTCTATCAATGCAGTCGTCTTGGTAAATTATCTATAATTTGAAAGGGAGCCATCATGAGTGTTCAGTTTCGGACCGCGCCGGTCGGATTCTTCGACCTTCCATCAAAATCTTTCGTCCAGCAGGCATTGTTCGTCGTTGCGGGAACGCTGGTCCTGGCATTGGCGTCACGTATTCAGGTGCCGATGGTGCCGGTGCCGATAACGATGCAGACTTTTGCCGTCACCATGATCGGTGCTTTGTACGGCTGGCGGCTGGCCGGGCTGACGGTGCTGGCCTGGCTGGGTGAAGCCATGCTCGGCCTGCCGGTTCTGGCCGGCGGCGCTTCGGGTCTTGCGCCCTTCGTCGGTCCCACCGCAGGCTATCTCGTATCCTTTCCGATCATGGCCGTGCTTGTTGGTTTTATGACCGAAAGGGGCATCCACGGTCACCGCCCCGTCGCCGGTTTCCTGCTGCATTTCGGTGCGAATGCCCTGGGTCTGGCGCTTGGTTGGGCGTGGCTTGCGGGGCTCATCGGTGCTGAGAAGGCATGGATGGCGGGTGTCGCCCCCTTCATCCTCGGCGCAGTGCTGAAATCGGCGCTGGCCGCAGCTGTCCTGCGGGCAATGGCACAGAAGACACCGGCATCACAGTGACCGTTCGTCTGAGGCCACACCATCTCCTGTGTATGCTCACCTATGTCGGCAAGGGCTACACACCGGGCTTCACGGTCAATTATGACCGTGTCGCCGCCCGGCTACGAGATGGGGAAGAGATCGAAATCATTTCCGGACCCGACGACATCTGTGGGCCCTTGCTGACAAACAGGGACTCGCATTGTTTCAAAGCGAGTGTGACGAACCGCGATACAAAGGCTTTGGAGGCTGTTGCGCAGTGGCTCGGCCGTCGTCTGGAGATCGGCAGCCGCATCGTTCCAGATGCGGCTCTCATTCGACAGATGCGCGCAGGCTTCCAGCGGGGTGACCTGCGAAAGCCATGCTCGGGCTGCGAATGGACGCAACTGTGCGATCATGTAGCAAGCATGGATTTCTGCGGCGTCAGGACGGCGCCGCAGCCGGACATCAGTCCGTAATGCTCAGTTCCGTCCGCTCGGATGCGGTCACGGTGGCGGTCACGATTTTCGGCTCGCGCTTCGTCTTGTCGCCATAGGTTACCTTCACCGAGTAGTTGCCGGGATGGAGGGTTTCCTGATGCGTGGTGCCGTAGCGGCCTGAAACCTCCTTTTGCGTGCCCTGGAGATCCTTCGTCGTTTCAAGAATGTCGATCCGCTGGGCGTCCTTGGCATTTATGGCCAGAACACCGGCGTTCAGATTGACGGTGACATTGACCCGCTGGCCAGCCGTCACGGTGAACGGGGTTTCAACCATGACCTTCCCAAGGCGCGCACGCATGATGAAGCTGCCGGCGGGCATCTGCATCAGCTTGTTCACACCATAGGTTCCGGTCAGGGTTTCGCGGGTGCCATCCAGCGTCTCTTCCGTTGAGACGGTCTCGAAGCGGATATTGTCAGTCTCGACAGCCTTGCCGCCTTCCTTGTAGACGGCATTGGCATAGACGACACCACTTGGAATGATCAGGTCGTGGCTGATGGTTTCACCGGCCTTGACGGTGACGGTTCCCTGCGCGCGCGCCGGGCCGATGCGACCTTCCAGCGCCAGTTCGCCTGCGGGTACGAAAATCTGCTTGCTGCCATAGATGCTGTCGCTGAATGTCGCGCCCTGCTTTACGTCGACACGGGCCTGCGGCTCCGCTTCCTTGCTGTCGGCGCTGCGCTTGGGGACCACCGTCAACTGTGCGGCGTTGAAATCGGCTGTGACTTCGGCAACTGCACCGTCCTTGATCTCGACGGGAATTTGGCGGGTAATATTCCCCAATGAGGCCACGGCAACATATTTGCCCGGCGGAATTTTCTCTTCAAAGGTCGCGTCATAGGCGCCGCCGACATTCTCGTCGCTCTGGCCGCCCGCGCTGTCGGCCTTGTAGAAGTCCCACCGCACCCGGTCGCTATCTCCAAGCGAAGGACCGCCTTTGACCAGCACCGCATCCGTCTTGACGTTGATCTGCGGCTTGGGAACAGGCGGGGAGGCGCTCTGTGCCAAGGCGCTGCCTGCAAGAAGCGTCGAAACTATGATGAGAGAAATGCGCATATTCACTGGACCCCTGCAACCCTTACCCTTTTGCTTCACCACACAGATGGCGCGCAAAATTCCGAAATCACAACGCCAAAAGTGACGACTGGTTCCATTGCGCACCACCGATTACCGGAATGGTGGCAAATTCGTCCCATCATCTCAGCTTAAATCGATGCCCAGGTGTCGATAAGTGATCCATCAAGAAGGTCTACGGTTAACCCTGATAATAAATCCGCGATGGCAGTTCGCGTATTTTTTTACGCACTTAGCGTGATTTTGTTGCGCTCGTTCAGGGTTTGATAACCAAACTCGGTAACCATAAGCCTCAGTTCAGTTGAGTAAGCGTATGGAGCGAGTAACTATGGCATCAGTGTTTCCGCTGGCCGATTTTCGGCGTGCCGGTTTTGATCTTGCAGGTGAAAGCGACGCCTGGAAAGACAGCATCATCAAGGGCGATTGCGTCGCCGCGCTAGAGGCACTTCCCAGCCAGTCCGTCGATGCGATTTTTGCTGACCCCCCATACAATCTGCAGCTGGGCGGCACGCTCCACCGCCCAGACCAGTCCCTGGTCGATGCTGTCGATAATGACTGGGACCAGTTCGCCTCATTCGAGGCCTATGATGCCTTCACCCGCGCCTGGCTTCTGGCCTGCCGCCGTGTATTGAAGCCCAATGGCACCATCTGGGTCATCGGCTCCTATCACAACATCTACCGCGTCGGCTCCATTCTTCAGGACATGAACTTCTGGATCCTCAACGACATCGTCTGGCGCAAGACCAACCCGATGCCGAATTTCAAGGGTCGCCGGTTCCAGAACGCGCATGAAACGATGATCTGGGCCAGCCGCGATGCCAAGGCCAAGAGCTATACGTTCAATTACGAAGCGATGAAGGCATCCAATGACGATGTGCAGATGCGCTCAGACTGGCTGTTTCCGATTTGCAGCGGTGGCGAACGCCTGAAGGGCGATGACGGCAAAAAGGTTCATCCGACCCAGAAGCCGGAAGCCTTGCTGGCCCGCGTCATCATGGCCTCCACGAAGCCCGGCGATGTTGTGCTGGACCCCTTCTTCGGCTCCGGCACAACGGGCGCCGTCGCAAAACGTCTCGGCCGCCACTTCGTCGGCATCGAGCGCGAGCAGGAGTATATTGATGCGGCATCAGCCCGTATCGCCGCCGTCGAGCCTCTGGGCAAGGCGGAGCTGACGGTCATGACCGGCAAGAAGGCCGAGCCGCGCGTTGCCTTCAACGTTCTTCTCGAAAGCGGTCTTGTTCGTCCGGGCCAGGTGCTGACCGATGCCAAGCGTCGTTACAGCGCCATCATCCGGGCAGATGGCACCATCGCATCCGGTGGAGAGGCAGGATCGATCCATCGCCTTGGCGCAAGAGTTCAGGGGCTGGATGCCTGCAACGGCTGGACGTTCTGGCACACGATCGAGGGCGACAGCCTGAAACCCATCGATGATCTGCGAACCCTTATCCGCAGCGAAATGGCAAAGGCCGAGTAAAAAGCGATCCACCGCCTCGCCTTAGCGATAGGCCGTTCCGACGGCCTGCCATACTTCATCCGGTTTAGTACCTTCAGTCCCGGATGAAGGGTGACTGACGCCCGGCGTTTCCTGGACGCCGGGCGTCAGTGCGTCCAGATTAAGCATGAACGTATTTTATAAAATAAATCAATTGCATGGCAAGTTTGGAGCAAGTAAGGGTGTGTAGCTAATTTGTCCAAGGGAGAGGCAATCAAGCCGCGCCGCACCGCCTGCGAAATCTTTCTGGTTTCGCATCCTGTGGGTGAAGATCAATAAGGGCGGCATTTTCCCAATATGACATTAACGAATCCGACCGCTTGCGGACGGACTGGTGCAGGTTGAAGACCGCCATTTTCGCCTGCACCAGACACTTTTCTTTCCTCAGCGCCAGAGAATGTCTATTCGCCTTTGCGAATGGTATAGTCGCGTGAAATTCCCTGCGTCACGACAAACCATCCCGAACTTTTGATGCGCTGTTGATGGGCATCGAAAGCGGCCTGATCCGAAAATATCTCGGAGACGAGATATCGCCCTGCGACATCGTTGCTGGGCACGACTTCGAAGAACAGGCAGCCCGGTTCGGCAAGGGTGAGTTCTATGTGCAGCGGCAACGCTTCAGCAACGGCTTGCAGACGATCTGGCGGCACATCGATGTGGCCTTGGAGATAAACCTTGTCGTTTGGCATGGTTTCGTGGTCCCCGTGATATCAGACTTTGATGCCGAATTCGGCCAGGTCGGCCTTCAGCTTCTCCGCACCGGTAAAATGCACAGCCTGCCATCCGGCAGCCTTTGCACCTTCGACATTCGCCAATGCGTCATCGATGAAAATGCTGCTGGCCGGGTCCAGCCCGAATGTCTGCGCGTGCAATTCATAGATCGCCACATCGGGCTTGATCAGGCCGACATCGCCCGAAACGGTCACGCCACGGGAAAGCGTGAGGAACGGATACATCTTCTGCGCCTCGCGAAAAGTGTCGGAGGCGAAATTCGTCAGCATGGTCACGTCGTGGCCGCCATCGATCAGGCCTTTGAGAATGGCGACGGAATCGTCATAGGAATGCGAAACCATTTCGTGCCAGTGCAGGCGAAAGGCGCGGATGGTCTCTTCGTGGTCGGGGTGATCCTGCAAAAGCAGCGCCTCGGCATCCGCCCATGTCCGGCCCCGGTCCTGTTCCAGGTTCCATTCATGGGTGCAGACATTTTCAAAAAACCATGCCCGCTCCGCCGCATCCGGGATGAGGCGGCTATAGGGAATGTTGGGGTCGTAATGGATCAAAACCTTGCCGATGTCGAAAACGATGTGGTTGATCTTGGTCATCAATTTTTCCTGCTCTTATCAAATGCCAGAGGAATAGCCTGAGAGATGGCTTTTTTCATCACTGTCGGCAGCGCCTGGGCATCAAGATTTGTGACCGGCTCCCACCATTCGTCATTTGCCCCGGTGGTTATTCCGCTTGCGACCTTCGCCCGGAAGATGGACAGCCGAAGCTCGAAATGGGTGAAGACGTGGGTGATTGCGCCGGCGGCTTCCCACTCGGCAGCAAAGGGTGCGTGATCGGTGTCTATGCCGCCATCGATCCGCGCCGTCCATGCAGTTGTCGGCACTTCGGTCATGCCGCCCAGCAATCCGGTGTCGACGCGGCGGCGCAGCAGGATTTCTCCCCTGTCGTTGACCGCGATGAAAGCTGCGCCGACACGAACCGGCTTTTGTTTCTTGGCCGCCTTGACCGGAAACCGCTCCGGCTCATCCTGCGAAAGCGCCAGACAGTGGCCGTTGAACGGACAGAGCGCGCAGGCGGGGCGCTTGGGGGTGCAGATCGTTGCGCCGAGGTCCATCATGGCTTGCGCAAAATCACCCGGACGGTCGGCAGGTGTTATGTCCGCCACCTTCGCCCGCATCACGCCCTTGGAGCCGGGCAGGGGTGCATCGATGCAAAACAGGCGGGAAATCACGCGTTCCACATTGCCATCCAACACGGCGGATTGCCGGTTGAAGGCGATGGCCGCAACGGCTGCCGCCGTATAATCGCCGATGCCGGGCAGTTTCTTCAGGCCTTCCTCGGTGTCGGGAAAGACGCCGCCATGCTCGCTTGCGACGGCTTCGGCGCACTTCTTCAAATTGCGCGCACGGGCGTAATAGCCAAGCCCCGCCCAGGCGGCCATTACGTCCACGTTGGTGGCGGCGGCCAGATCCTCGACCCTTGGCCACAGCGCCAGAAACTTGGCGAAGTAAGGCTTTACCGCCTGAACGGTCGTCTGCTGAAGCATGACTTCCGACAGCCAGACGTGATAGGGATTGGCCCGCAGGCCCTTTGCCGCCATGGGCGGCGATGTGCGCCATGGCAGGTCGCGATGATGTCTGTCGTACCATGCCAGCAGCATGTCCGCATAAGGCGGATTTTCGATTTTATGAAGCATGGTTTGCTGTGGCCCTCTTATTGCGGCTATACTTGGTTCATCCGCCTGCGTCGATCAAGCCATCAGTTCATGAGCATCCAATGAAAAAGCCTCGCAAAGGCGTCATCCAGATTGCCGAAATCGCAAACGGCATCATCGATCCGGTTCTGGCAAAGAGAGCCGGTATCAGCACCTCGCTGCTGGGTTCCTGGGACGAGATCGCAGGGGCGGATTTTGCAGATTGCACGCGCCCGGAAAAGATCACCTGGCCGCGTCGCGACGAGGGGCCGGACCGTGGCGGCTACCAGCCCGGTGTCCTGACCATTGCCTGTGAAGGTGCGCGCGCACTTTTCCTGACCCACGCCCAGGGTGAGTTGATTTCCCGCATCAACGGCTTCTTCGGCTTCCCCGCCGTTCGCCAGATCAGGATCGTCCAGAAGCCCGTGTCTCAGACCCTGAACCGTCGTCCAAAGCCACAGCCTTTGCGCGGCGAAGCCGCCCGGCGTTTGGAAGGCATGATGGAGGGCATCGAGAGCGAAGCCCTGCGCAAGGCGGTGGAGCGTCTGGGCACAGCCGTCATGCAGAAAAAACGCGCCGGCGGACGGATAATTTAGCGACAAGCTGTCCTTGACTGGTCACAATTCTTTGACAAGAAGAAGAGAAATGGCTGCTTGTTATGAACGGGTTGCCGCTATATCGGAATCGCAGACAAATGAGTCTTTCAAAAACAGGTGCTTTCATGCATTTTCCCGAATTCAATATGACCCGTCGCAACCTCCTGGGCGGCGTTGCGCTTGCTGCGGTTTCAGCGGCACTGCCTTTTGCCTTGCTGCCGAATGAGGCGCTTGCGCAGGAACTGCCTGAATCGTCAGGCAATGTGGACATGGCAGAGGTCATGAAGCCCGGCCCGCTGCCGGACCGTGCGCTGGGTGATGCCAATGCTCCTGTAAAGATCGTCGAATACATGTCGATGACCTGCCCGCACTGCGCGCATTTCCACAATACGACCTTCGAGGAAATCAAGAAGAAGTATATCGACACCGGCAAGGTCTATTTCGTCATTCGCGAATTCCCGTTCGATCCGCGCGCTGCCGCTGCCTTCATGCTGGCCCGTTGCGCGCCTGAACAGCAGTATTATCCGTTCGTTTCCATGCTGTTCAAGCAGCAGCAGACATGGGCAACCGCGCAGGATGCACGCGCCGCCCTGCTGCAAATGTCGAAACTGGCCGGTTTTTCACAGGAGACATTCGAGGCCTGCTTGACGAACCAGAAGCTTCTGGATGATGTGAACGCAACGATGCAACGCGGTGCGACTGAGTTTGGCGTCAACTCGACCCCAACCTTCATCATCAATGGAAAGCGCTACGCTGGAGACATGTCTGTGGAAAAAATGTCGGCTCTGGTCGACAGCCTTCTCTAAAAGACGTTACCGGACAAAAACGGGCGACGGATGCTTCCGTGCGCCCGTTTTTTTGCATTTGAGGCGGCGGCATGAAGTTCAATAAGCTGCGGCTCCTCGGCTTCAAATCCTTCGTTGAGCCTTCCGAATTCCTCATCGAGCCGGGGCTGACCGGCGTCGTCGGACCCAATGGTTGCGGAAAGTCAAATCTTGTTGAAGCCCTTCGCTGGGTGATGGGCGAGAACTCCTACAAGAACATGCGCGCGTCCGGCATGGATGACGTGATTTTCTCGGGCTCCGGCAATCGCCCCGCGCGCAACACCGCCGAAGTCGGCCTCTATCTCGATAATTCCGACCGTACCGCGCCCGCTGCCTTCAACGATGCCGATGAAATTCAGGTCACGCGCCGCATCGAGCGCGAGAACGGCTCGGTCTATCGCATCAACGGCAAGGAAGCCCGCGCCAAGGATGTGCAGCTTCTGTTTGCCGATGCATCGACCGGCGCCCGCTCGCCGTCGATGGTGGGGCAGGGGCGTATCGGCGAACTCATCAATGCGAAACCGCAGGCGCGCCGGCAATTGCTGGAAGAGGCAGCAGGCATTTCCGGCCTGCATTCGCGCAGGCACGAGGCGGAACTGCGCCTGCGTGCGGCGGAGAGCAATCTTGAGCGGCTGGAAGATGTAACGGCGCAGCTGGAAAGCCAGATCGAAAGCCTGAAAAGACAGGCGCGTCAGGCAAACCGCTTCAAGATGCTTTCGGCGGATATCCGCGCCCGTGAAGCCACCCTGCTGCATATTCGCTGGGTGGAAGCCAAGCAGGCGGAGGGCGAGGCGGAAAGCGCGCTCAATCAGGCCACCAATGTGGTCGCCGAAAAGGCGCAGCGGCAGATGGAAGCAGCAAAGGAACAGGGCATCGCCAGTTTCAAGCTGCCGGAACTGCGCGAAAACGAGGCCAAGGTCGCTGCTGCCCTGCAACGTCTGCAAATTGCCCGCACGCAGCTGGACGAAGAAACCAACCGCATCCTTCGCCGCCGCGATGAGCTTGCCCGTCGTCTGGCGCAACTGGGTGAAGATATTGAACGCGAAGAGCGAATGGTTTCCGACAATGCCGAAATCCTCGCCCGGCTGGATGCCGAGGAAGCCGACATCCGCGACATCATGGCCGACTCTGGACGCTATTTCGAGGAGACACGCGAGGCTTTCGAGCTGGCGGCGGCAAAGCTTACCGAGAGCGAGCGCATTTTCGCAAGCCTCACGGCAGAGCGCGCCGAAGCTTCCGCCAATCGCAGTCAGCTTGAGCGCACCATCCGTGATCTCGCAGACCGGAAAGCGCGGCTGGAGCGTCAGGCGTCGGAAGCATCGGCGGAAATCGAAAACATAGACGAAAAACTCTCCGGCCTGCCTGACCCTTCGGAGAAGCGCGAAAGCGTGGAAGCCGCAGAAATCGCCGTCGAGGATGCGTTGATCGTCGTGGAGGAAGCGGAAACAGCCGTTGCCGAGGCGCGGTCTGCGGAAGCCATGGCGCGTGGCCCCGTTGAAGCCGCCCGCAGCCGCCTCAACGCTCTGGAAACCGAATCGAGAACGATTTCGAGAATGCTGGCCGCCGGTGCCGTATCCGGCTCGTTCACGCCCGTGGCTGAAGAGTTGACGGTCAATCGCGGCTTTGAAGCTGCCCTTGGTGCCGCCTTGGGCGATGATCTCGAAAGCCCGCTGGACCCTGCCGCTCCGGCCTACTGGACCGCCAATGGCGAAGGTGAAACCGATCCTTCCCTGCCGGATGGCATTCCTTCCCTGCTTGCGCAGGTGATCGGGCCGGAGGCGCTGAAACGCAGGCTGCGCCAGACGGGCATCGTCTCGACCCTGGATGATGCCAAACGTCTTATGCCTGCTCTCAAACCAGGCCAGCGCCTCGTTACCAGGGATGGTGCGCTGTTCCGGTGGGACGGTCACATTACAAGCGCGGATGCTCCCGGCAACGCCGCCCTGCGGCTGGCCCAGAAAAACCGTCTGGCAGAGCTTGAGGGCGAGGTTGAAGAGGCGCGTTACGCGCTGGAGGAAGCCGAAGAACAGCTGGCTGCCAGCGCCGATCATATCAGACTGGTGGAAAGCCAGCTTGCCGAAGCGCGCGAACGCAGCCGTCTGGCATCCCGCCAGCTGGTTGAGGCGCGTGAGGCGCTGTCCGTGGCTGAACGTGCGTCCGGCGATCTTTTGCGTCGTCGCGATGTCGTCTCTGAAGCGATCAACCAGATCAGCGGCCAGATCGATGACATCGCCATGCAGGAAGAAAACGCCCGGATCGAACTGGAAGAGGCGGTCGATCTCATCGATCTCGATACGCGGCTGCGGGAAAGCCAGCTGGAGGTTGCGACCGACCGCAGCACGGTGGCGGAGGCCCGCGCCCGGCATGAGGGGCTCAGCCGCGAGGCCGAGGCGCAACGACGCCGCATCAATGCCATCGCGCAGGAGCGTGCGACATGGCAGGCCCGTGCCGACAATGCCAGCGGCCATATTGCCACGCTGCGCGCACGCGAGGATGAGGCCCGCGACGAGCTTGCGGAACTGGATATCGCGCCGGAAGAGTTCGACGAAAAGCGCCGCAATCTCCTGACGCAGCTTCAAAAGACCGAAGAAGAACGCCGACTGGCCGCAGACCAGCTTGTCGAGGCGGAGCGTCTGCAGCGTGAGGCTGATCGCATCGCGGCAATTGCCCTGTCGGAGCTTGCCGAGGCCCGCGAAAAACGCGGCCGTGCCGAAGAGCGGCTGGTCTCGGCCCGCGAAAAGCGGCAGGAAAGCGAACATCGCATTCACGAAACGCTCAATGTCGAGCCGCATCTGGCCTTTCGCCTGACGGGCTTGGCTGTCGACGCGCCGATGCCTGAGATCCGCGATGTCGAGCGCGATCTCGACCGGTTGAAAATCGAGCGCGAGAGGCTCGGTGCCGTCAACCTGCGCGCTGAAGAGGAACAGGCGGAACTGTCTGAAAAGCTGGCGGCGCTGATCAAGGAACGCGACGACATCATTGATGCCGTGCGCAAGCTGCGCGCAGGTATTCACAATCTCAACCGCGAGGGACGTGAGCGTCTGGTTGCTGCTTTCGATATCGTCAACACCCAATTCCAGCGCCTGTTCACGCATCTTTTCGGCGGCGGCACGGCGGAACTGCAATTGATCGAATCGGATGATCCGCTCGAGGCGGGCCTTGAAATTCTCGCCCGTCCGCCGGGCAAGAAACCGCAGACCATGACACTGCTTTCGGGTGGGGAGCAGGCGCTCACCGCCATGGCACTTATCTTCGCCGTCTTCCTCACCAATCCCGCGCCAATCTGCGTGCTGGACGAAGTGGACGCGCCGCTGGACGATCACAACGTCGAGCGATACTGCAATCTCATGGACGAGATGGTGGCTTCGACTGAGACCCGTTTCGTCATCATCACCCACAACCCCATCACCATGGCGCGCATGGACCGCCTCTTTGGTGTGACCATGGCCGAACAGGGTGTATCACAGCTCGTGTCCGTGGATCTGCAGGTGGCGGAAAGATTGGCTGAGGCGGGGTGATTGTCCGATATCGGAAGGTGGCCCTTGCGCAGGTTCCGTCTGTTGCTTGTCACTCAACGAGATCTGGATTGCATTGAAGTCTTGCGTGAAAGCCCTGTTGAACAGGCTGCCTGTTTTTGCGAGCTCGTCATATTCGATTATTAACTGTTCATCATTCCAATTAACTTTCCGGAAATGAGTTCAAAGTAACGTCCGGCCTATGTAGGCTTCATGAAGAAGTCATTCCGTGCCTGTGGCACGATGCCAGTCGCCGATATCGAGGCGATATACTGTGCTCAACCCGATTGTCTGACGCTTTGATTCGAGGAGTTTGAAGCTCTCGTAATTTAGAAAACTGCACCAACGGATTTTGTAGTTATGAATATTAGAAAATAGGTCTGCGCAAGGCTCAGGAGGTCCGTTACGGGAGGACGCCCAAACAACCTCGCACACGACACCTGGACGAAGATTATCCACACCACATAAGTTCATCATGCGTCTTGGGGGGAATGACGTATTAAAACCAAAGGGTTATATTGTGCTCAACAATTTTCGCATTAAGACGCTATTGCCACTCATCTTCGCGGTTGTCGTTTTCTTTGGAGCAGCTCAAGGCGCATTTTCTATTTATTCCGTCAGTCAGCTTCAGGGCGAACTCGATAATATGGGGTACCGCCTATCGCGCTCGACGCAAATGGCTGAATTGGATCGATTGCTCGGTGATGTCCGCCGCCAGTATGCTTTTATGCTTGCCGCGCGCAATGCAACAGAAATCGCGGAAACCGAGGCCAATCTCAACAAGGCAAGCGAAGCGCGGGAGCGTGCTTTCAACGCATATATCGGAAGCTTGAGCTCGGAGCTCATGCAGGTAAAAGCGCGCGAAACAGAAGCGGCTATCGATGAATATAAAAAAGCGGGAGCCAAGCTGATCCAGCAAAAGAAAGCTGGCCAGGACGACGAGGCTAAGGCGACGATCAAGGAATTGACTGCACGTGGTACCGAGGCGGTTGCACGTTTTTCCGAAATGCTTGCGCTGAATAAGTCCGCCGGAGAAGCAGCCCTGACAAAAGCTACGGGTATCGCAGAGTTTTCATTCAACGCAACCATTCTGATGGTCGTCATCGTCAGCATCATTGGCACATTGGCTGCCGTGTTCAGTTTCCGAAAAATCGCGAAACCTATCGCTGAAATCACGATGTCCATGGACAGGCTTGCCGCCAATGACACGTCTTCCGAAGTGCCCCATGGCAACCGAAAAGACGAGATCGGTGCAATGTCTGCCGCCGTCTCCGTATTCCGAGAGAGCGCACTGGAGCGTGCCCGGCTGGAACGGGAAGCCGAAGCCAATCGCAGCCTGTCGGAAAACGACCGGATTGCCCGAGAAGAGCAGAAGGCAAGAGAAGCAGCCGATACCCAATTTGCTGTCGACAATCTCGCAAGTGGCCTTTCGCGCCTTTCAGAAGGCGATGTGTCCTACCGCATCAGCCAGCCTTTCGTCGAACATCTCGATGTCGTACGTCACAACTTCAACGTGTCTGCCGAAAAGCTCCAGTCCGCGCTCTCCCGCGTGGCCGAGAATGCCCGTGGTATCGATGCTGGTGCCAATGAGATTCGGGCCGCAGCCGATGATCTGGCGAAGCGCACCGAGCAGCAGGCAGCTTCGGTGGAAGAAACGGCTGCTGCTCTGGAAGAGATCACAACCACAGTGAAGGACTCCACCAAGCGCGCGCAGGAAGCCGGTCAACTGGTGGCGAAAGCTCGCACAGGGGCCGAGCAGTCGGGCGAAGTCGTGCGCAAGGCTGTGATTGCGATGGAGCAGATCGAGAAATCATCCTCGGAAATCTCCAACATCATCAGCGTTATCGACGAAATCGCCTTCCAGACCAACCTTCTTGCGCTCAATGCCGGTGTTGAAGCTGCTCGTGCGGGTGAGGCAGGCAAGGGCTTTGCTGTGGTTGCTCAGGAAGTGCGCGAACTTGCCCAGCGCTCTGCCAGTGCGGCCAAGGACATCAAGAGCTTGATCACCACGTCTAACACGCAGGTGGAGCAGGGCGTGCAGCTCGTCGGCGAAACGGGTCGTGCGCTAGAAACCATCGTGACGGAAGTGCAGGAAATCAACCGGCATGTGGTCGCGATCGTAGAAGCCGCGCACGAGCAATCCTCGGGTCTTCAGCAGATCAACAACGCCGTCAACCAGATGGACCAGGATACGCAGAAAAACGCTGCGATGGTGGAAGAACAGACTGCTGCAAGCCATAGCCTTGCGCGTGAAGCCGCATCGCTGAACCAGCTTCTGGGCCAGTTCAAGCTTGCCGCAAATGCTTACGAAGCGCCGGTTCGCGCAGCAACGCCAGTCGAGCGTCCGGTTCAATCTCCGGCCCGCGCACTCGGACGAAAAATCGCATCCGCCTTCAATGGCAATGCGGCATTGAAGCAGGATTGGGAAGAGTTCTGAGCGGACATGCTCACGCATCATGTGAACTAAAAAACGCCCGTGCCAGTCGCGGGCGTTTGATATTATCGACACAGACGCCGCATTTATGCTGCACTGCGGTGCCACCCTGCACAAACTGGCGTTCCCAACATTATCACAATGCTGTAAAGGGTTGAAAAACAAGAACGCTTCTGGGTGGAGAGCGTAGAATGAAAAAATGGGTCTATACCTTTGGCGATGGTGCCGCCGAAGGCCGTGCGAGCGACGTTGCCATATTGGGAGGCAAGGGTGCAAACCTTGCCGAAATGGCAAGCCTTGGCCTGCCCGTTCCCCCCGGCCTGACCATCATCAGCGAGGCCTGTGCGCGCTACCACCAGGGTGGTCGCTGCCTTCCGGAGGATTTGAAGCTTCAGGTTGCCAATGGCATCTGCGCGATGGAAGCCATCACCGGGCGCAAATTCGGCTCCGGCAGCCAACCCCTGCTTCTGTCGATCCGTTCCGGTGCCCGCGCCTCCATGCCGGGCATGATGGACACTGTCCTCAACCTTGGCCTCAATGACCAGACCGTGCAGGCGCTAGCCTGCGATTCGGGCGATGCCCGCTTTGCCTGGGATAGCTACCGGCGCTTCATCCAGATGTATGCCGATGTGGTCATGGGTCTCGATCATGAAATCTTTGAGGAAATACTCGAAGACGAGAAGGGCCGCCTCGGCCACGAATACGATACCGAACTTTCCGCCAGCGAATGGCAGCACATCGTTTCGCTCTACAAGGGCCTGATCGATGAGGAGCTTGGCGAACCTTTCCCGCAGGACACGCAGGTACAGCTATGGGGCGCCATCGGCGCCGTTTTCGCCAGTTGGATGAACGCTCGCGCCGTCACCTACCGCCAGCTCCACAATATTCCCGGAGACTGGGGGACGGCTGTCAACGTGCAGGCCATGGTGTTCGGCAATCTTGGATCATCCTCGGCGACCGGCGTCGCCTTCACTCGCAATCCATCCACAGGCGAGAAGGAGCTTTACGGCGAATTTCTCGTCAATGCGCAGGGCGAAGATGTGGTCGCGGGCATTCGCACGCCGCAATCCATCACCGAAGATGCGCGCATCTGCTCAGGCTCCGACAAGCCCTCCATGGAAAAACTGATGCCGGAAGCCTTCGCGGAATTCCTCGGCATCTGCCAGCGGCTGGAAAGCCATTACCGCGACATGCAGGACATGGAATTCACGATCGAGCGCGGCAAGTTGTGGATGTTGCAGACCCGTTCAGGCAAGCGCACCACCAAGGCTGCGATGAAAATTGCCGTCGACATGGTGGAGGAGGGGCTGATTACCACCGATGACGCCATCTGTCGTATCGATCCATCCTCGCTCGACCAGCTGCTGCATCCCACCATCGATCCCTCTGTCGAGCGCCCGATCATCGGCTCCGGATTGCCTGCCTCTCCGGGTGCGGCAACGGGTGAGATCGTTTTCACGTCAGACGAGGCGGTCGCTGCCAAGGCCGAGGGACGTCGCGTCATTCTCGTCCGCATGGAAACGAGCCCGGAAGACATCCACGGAATGCACGCGGCCGAAGGCATTCTGACGACGCGCGGCGGCATGACCAGCCATGCAGCCGTCGTGGCACGCGGCATGGGCATTCCCTGCGTTTCCGGCGCCGGTTCCATGCGCGTGGACCTGAGGAGCGGCGTGCTCGTCGGCATTGGCTGCATGTTGAGAAAAGGCGATATCATCACCATCGACGGCTCGTCCGGCCGGGTGCTGAAGGGCGAAATTCCCATGACCCAGCCGGAACTCTCCGGCGATTTCGCCAAGCTGATGCAATGGGCCGATGGCACGCGGCGCATGACGGTGCGTACCAACGCCGATACGCCAGCCGATGCGCGCGCAGCCCGTGCCTTTGGCGCGGAAGGCATCGGCCTTTGCCGCACCGAACACATGTTCTTTGAGGGCGACCGCATCCATGTGATGCGCGAAATGATCCTTGCCGAGCACGAGCAGGGCAGGCGGGCGGCACTCGATCAACTGCTGCCCATGCAGCGACAGGACTTTACCGAGCTGTTTTCCATCATGCACGGCCTGCCGGTGACCATCCGTCTGCTGGATCCGCCCCTGCACGAATTCCTGCCGAAGACGGACGGAGAAATCGTGGAGGTTGCGGCGGCCATGGGCATGTCGCAGAGCCTGTTCCGGCAGCGGCTGGATGCGCTGCATGAATTCAACCCGATGCTTGGTCACCGCGGGTGCCGTCTTGCTATCTCATACCCCGAAATTGCGGAAATGCAGGCACGGGCGATTTTCGAAGCGGCGGTAGAGGCTGCCCGCCAGACCGGTGCGCCTGTCGTGCCTGAGATCATGGTGCCGCTTGTCGGCCTGCGTTCAGAGCTCGATTATGTTCGCGCCGTGATCGATCGCGTCGCTGCAGCCGTCGCCTCAGAGACGGGCATGAGCCTCGAATATCTGACCGGCACCATGATAGAACTTCCGCGCGCCGCTCTGCGTGCCCATGTCATTGCCGAAGCCGCCGAGTTCTTTTCCTTCGGCACCAACGACCTGACGCAGACGACATTCGGCATTTCGCGCGACGATGCCGCACGCTTCATCGAAACATACCAGCGCAAGGGCATCATAGAGCGTGACCCCTTCGTTTCGCTGGATTTCGATGGTGTGGGGGAGTTGATCCGCATCGCTGCAGATCGCGGCCGCCAGACGCGACCTGAGTTGAAACTCGGCATTTGCGGAGAGCACGGCGGCGACCCGGCCTCCATTCATTTCTGCGAGGATGCCGGGCTCGATTATGTTTCGTGCTCGCCATTCCGCGTTCCGATTGCCAGATTGTCGGCGGCGCAGGCGACGCTCGCCATGGCCCGGCAAGCCACAAGCGATGTCGCTTCCAAGGTGGTGCCGTTGAGGGCCTTGCCGGCGAAGATGTAAGGATCCGCCTGCGGACCGAGTAAGAGCCTACCGGTTCTGCACGATGATGCGGCGTTCAACCACCACGGGCCGGTAGAACATGTCGCGGCTGGATTGTGCCTGCCAGGCGCGGGCGTCGGCTCTCCGGTCGAGTTCCAGATCCAGAAGGCAGCCGGCCATCTGGTCGGTGCCGGTGCGGAAGCCATAGCCACGGCATGTCGCCTCATCGCGGGCGCGTCGCTCTTCAGGGGTCAGCGTCTGGCACGCGGTGAGCGCAAGCGTTGTTGCAAGAAGACCAAGAACGACGGAAACACGCATGATGATAACTCCCTGATGGCAGCACTGGGTGGCTGCTTGTGCGCCTCCTAGATACGACTGTTTCTGCGCCGGGAAAAGTCCGATGCGCGCCAAAGGTTGCGCAACGGAGACAAGGCCCCGAAATGTCCTGTCTGTTCAGCAGATCAGTACACCCCGCGATTCCCTTTGACAGGAAAACCCTTTAAGACAGGTCAGAAATGGCGATTCCATGCGCGATACATGTCGGCGTGGAGAGCGCTTGCAGGAAACTCCAGCATATCGTGCAGACCCTTAGATGTTCTGTCGGAACGATATGCGCATCCAGGTGCCGCTCTATGACTGTGCGTTTTGTCAGGCCCATATCCTATGCGGCATATCTTTCCCGCTCTCTCGGCTTTTCGGCACTTGGACTGTTTCTAATTGCGGCGCCGCTCCACCGCTTCGGTCCGTTGACCACGCCCGATTTCGTTTCACTGACCCTTCTCTCCGCCGCCATTGCAGGGGTTGCGCTGCTGCTCGCCATCATCGGTCTGCAACGGCTCTGGTCTGCGGGTGCCAAGGGCGGCATCTGGTCGCTCTCTGCGCTGTTGCTGGTATCAGTGCCGCTGGGGGTCGTGGGCGTTGCCGCAGGCCTTTACTGGCAAAAACCGGCCATTTACGAAGTCTCGACGGATGTCGCCGAAGCCCCAGACTGGCTGTCTATCCCCACCGCCAACCAGCAGTGGCTGCCGCGCCCGGCCATGATCACAAAAGCCGACCGCGATCTTCAGGTGGCAGCCTATCCGTCCCTGACGGGCCATCGTTATGAAGGTGCCATCGACCGCGTTTATACCGCAGCCCGCAAGGTTGCAAAAGCCGAGGGCATCCGCATTCTCCATACCGACGGCCTCATCGGTTCACTGCCGGATGTCCAGCAGGGCGTGCCCGCGCAGGATCAGACAGAAGCAGCTGCCGATGCGCCGATGGACGAGCTGCCTGCCAATGTTCCGGTGCCGCTTGCAAGACCGGCAGAAGCCCCGGCGCCGACATTCTTCAACGGCAGCGGCACCGTAACGCTGCAGGGCGAAATGCGCACATTGATCTGGGGTCTGCGGTTCGACGTTCTTATCCGTTTGCGCGAAGATACGGAAACCACCCTGGTCGATGTCCGCGTTGCATCCCGCTTTGGCCCGCATGATCTGGGCATGGGCGCAGATATTGCGAGATCCTATCTCAATGCCCTCGACGCTGAAATGCAGGGCCTCAACGAGAATTGAGAGGAAGGTGGCGCAAGCCCGGTCCCCGCGTCCTCACCCTTTGCCTTTGAATTTACTGATTGGCCGATGGCGCATCAAGCCGGAGAGTAGATGCCTGTCAGCGCAGGCGGTCCGTCTGTCTGGACTTCGCCTTTCTCAATCAGGTCTTCCAGATGCGCGAGCACGGAAAGCGCTGCTGCCCCGTGCAGGCGTGGATCGGTGTTCCGGTAAATGACCTTCACCATATCGGCTATGCTTCTGTCACCCGCCTTGATCCGCGCCAGAATGGCAGTTTCGCGCATCCGCCGGTGGGCGCGAAGGCCGCGCATGAAGGCGCTCGGCTCTGTTACGGGGCCACCATGGCCGGGAAGAAACAGCCGGTCCTGACGCATCAGCAGCTTGTCGAGCGAGCGCATATAGTCGCTCATCGCGCCATCAGGCGGGGCAACGATTGTTGTTGCCCATGCCATGACATGATCTGCGGAAAAGACGATCCCTGTGCCATCAAGGGCGAAGGCAGCGTGGTTTGCGGTGTGGCCCGGCGTGTGAAGCGCCGTCAGTGTCCAGCCGTCGCCGATAATGCTTTCTCCATCGGCCAGGGCAATATCGGGCACGAAGTCGGTGTCTGAGCTTTCCGCGAAGGGGTTCTTTTCACCTTCATGCAAGGGGCGGGCGGCGCGATGGGCCCCTTCGGCAACGATAACGGCCCCGGTTGCCTGCTTTAGCCGTGCAGCAAGCGGTGAATGGTCGCGATGTGTATGGCTGACGAAGATGTGGGTGAGTTCACGGCCTTCAAGCGCAGCCATCAGGGCTTTGAAATGCGCTTCGTCTTCTGGGCCTGGATCAATGACCGCAACGGATTTTTCGCCAACGATATAGCTGTTGGTGCCATGAAATGTGAAAGCCGACGGGTTGTTGACGGTCATGCGTTGCACGCCCTCGGCCACCGGAACCGCAATGCCATAGGCCGGGTCGAACTCGCGATTGAAATCCGGGTCTGCCATCGGTTTCGTCTCTATGCCTATTTGTATTCGATCTCGATGAAGGACATTGCTTCACTGCCAGCGTTGACGACATTATGCGAGACGCCCGCTTCACGCCGGTAAGGCATTCCGCGCGCGACATCCACCTGCCGGCTGCCGTTATCATCCTCGATCAGAAAATGGCAATCGGTCATCGGCACGACGACATAGCCAAGGCCATGCGTGTGGTGTCCCGTATCCGCCCCGGGCTCAAAATCCCAGCGAATGATACGCACGACGTCGTCATCGAGTAGCGTGGTGGGGATGGCGGGGGGACGGGCACTATATTTGCTCATAAATGCTTTCACCAAAAGACCTTTGGGCCGGAGAGGCTCTGAGGTAACACGAAGCTTTTAACAACACACAAGAAATATTGTCGTGTCATCAACTTAATGATTGCCGCTGCCCTCCTGCTTTGCTAATCAGGCGCCGTTCAGGCAACAGCGCTTAGCGCTCAGCCTTGGTGGGGCGTCGCCAAGCGGTAAGGCACCGGTTTTTGGTACCGGCATTCCCAGGTTCGAATCCTGGCGCCCCAGCCAGCTTCTCCAATCCTTATCCCTCGACTGCTTGCGAGTTGAAAAACGCGCTACTGGAGCCATTTCGCAGCTCATGGTTCCGGTCAAGCCGCTTGCTTCTGATCGGAGGACTGGCACGTAGCCATCTCAACTGGTGGCGGAGAAAGTTAAGTATCGTGATGCTCGCCGCCTTCCCGAAGTGGCGCAATGTCAACCCGTGCGGGGAATCTTTTCGGAGAAGAAGGTGACAGCGAAGTCAGCCAACCGGGGTGCTCGGGCCAGAGGTGTTTGAGTAATGTTTTATTGTGCGGGCGCTGACGCGAGTTCTCTGATTCCAGGGCGCGCTATGTTATAAAGCAATGCGGATTACAGATTAACTAAAGTACAGTTTCCTTTCGTAACTCCTCCAAACCACCTAGAAGGCAGCGAGGTGCTGCAGTGATATGCTGATTGAAGCGGCTGAGAACGTGAATGCAAGATGCGAACGGGAACGAGTGTTGTCGATAATCCGCGGGAGACCATGCGGGTCGGCTTATGGCTATTACCGGACGTATTTTCATGCTGCTGTCCGTTGATGTGAGCGTTGCAACAAATGCTTTCAGTTGAATCCACCGGGCACTTCAAGGCTTGCGAGAAATTGCAAACTAACGCATGGTGCAGAGCCGCTAAGCAATTGTTGTCAATCGTCGCTTCTACGAGATATGCCATTCAATTGAAGCGGCATACGCAGATGCTTTGGGGGCGGTAAGTGGTGGATGAGTAGCGAATGACTATAGTTGTAACAGGAGGTGCGGGCTTCATTGGCAGTAATTTCGTTCTGGATTGGCTGCAGTTCCGGGACGAACCGGTTGTCAATGTTGATAAGCTGACCTATGCCGGAAATCTTGGAAATCTGATTTCTCTCAAGGACGATCATAGGCACATTTTCGTCCGAGGGGACATCTCTGATACCGCGCTCATTTCCCGTCTGTTGTCCGAGCATCTACCGCGAGTCATTGTCAACTTCGCAGCGGAGTCACACGTTGATCGCTCTATTCAGGGTCCTGGAGATTTCATAGACACAAATGTTGTGGGAACTTTCCGGCTACTGGAAACGGCAAGGTCCTTCTGGACATCCTTGCCTGACGCGCAGAAAAGCGGGTTTCGATTTCTGCACGTCTCCACCGACGAGGTTTTTGGCTCACTGAGCCACGACGCTGCTCCATTCGATGAAACAAGTCGCTACGAGCCCAACAGTCCTTACTCAGCCAGCAAAGCTGCTTCTGATCACCTAGTGCGCGCCTATCATCACACTTACGGATTACCAGTTCTAACGACGAACTGTTCGAACAACTACGGTCCCTATCACTTTCCTGAGAAACTAATTCCGTTGTGCATACACAATGCATTGGCAGGCAAGCCGCTACCTATCTATGGCGACGGCCAGCAGATTCGTGACTGGCTATACGTCAAGGATCATTGCTCAGCCATCATGCGCGTCGTTGATGACGGTGTCGTGGGGGAGACTTACAATATAGGCGGCTGGAACGAGATGGCAAATCTTGAGGTTGTCAAGTCCTTGTGCCGGATCTTGGACGAGTTGAAGCCGCGCAGCGATGGGCGTTCCTTCGCAGAACAGATTACCTTCGTGAAGGATCGGCCCGGGCACGACCGGCGATACGCGATCAATGCCCATAAGATTGAAAATGAGTTGGGTTGGCGCCCCACAGAGACATTCCAATCGGGGCTCCGCAAGACAATTCAATGGTTCCTCGACAATCAGGCCTGGGTTGATGATGTGACGAGCGGAGGATACCTGCGCTGGATCGAGAAGCAGTACGGCAGTGGGTTAGACCGATGACGCGGAAAGGGATAATCCTGGCTGGCGGTTCTGGAACTCGGCTCTACCCGATCACAGAGGGCATCTCGAAGCAGTTGTTGCCGGTCTACGACAAACCAATGATCTACTATCCTCTGTCGGTTCTCATGTTGGCCGGCATTCAGGATATTTTGATTATTACGACACCCGAAGATAAGCCTGCTTTTCAGCGACTTTTGAAGGATGGCAGCCAGTTCGGAATCAACCTGAGCTATGCGGTCCAGCCCCGTCCCGATGGGCTTGCCCAGGCCTTCCTGATTGGCGAGAGCTTTATCGGGAAGGACGATGTATGCCTCGCCCTCGGCGACAACATCTTTTACGGTCAGGGTTTCACTCCGGTGTTACACAAAGCGGCTTCTGTCAAACGTGGAGCAACAGTCTTTGGTTATCCAGTCAAGGATCCGGAGCGGTTCGGGGTGGTTGAGTTTGATGAAGAGATGCGCGTATTGTCCATCGAAGAGAAGCCGGCAAAC
Organism: Agrobacterium sp. fls2-241-TYG-188a; assembly: GCF_030209845.1. Classification (NCBI taxonomy): domain Bacteria; kingdom Pseudomonadati; phylum Pseudomonadota; class Alphaproteobacteria; order Hyphomicrobiales; family Rhizobiaceae; genus Agrobacterium; species Agrobacterium sp. fls2-241-TYG-188a. The sequence continues at coordinate 430,216 of NZ_JARVRD010000002.1, forward strand.
CCCAAAAGTCATTATGCCGTTACTGGACTCTACTTCTATGACAACGACGTGGTAGACGTCGCGAAGGGCGTGCAGCCGTCCGAGCGCGGCGAGCTCGAGATCACGAGCATCAATCAGCATTACATGCGGTCGGGCTCTCTGAATGTGCAAGTGCTTGGCCGTGGCTTTGCCTGGCTCGACACGGGCACATTTGAAAGCCTTTTAGAGGCCTCGCAATTTGTGGAGATCATTGAAAAGCGGCAAGGCTATAAGATTGCTTGTCTTGAAGAAATCTCTCTTCGGAATGGTTGGATGAGTGTCGAGGCGTTGGCAGCGCGGGCCCACGCCCTGCGCAAAAACAGCTATGGCAAATATCTTGGCGAGATAGCGCGCCAGGTTGGAGGCAGCTAACGTTCATGCTGAGAATATCATGATTGTTGGCAGTGGATTGGTTGCTAAAGCGTTCTTGCCATATTTCGCGGACGATGCTGCAATTACGGTTTTCGCCTCTGGTGTGTCCAACTCAAGCGAGACACGGGCCGAGGAATTTCTCCGCGAAGAAACGCTTTTAAGGCGCGCGCTGGAGAGAGCAAGCACGCTTTTCTACTTTGGTAGCTGTAGCGTTCTGGACCCAGAGATGGCGGAGACGCCATATGTAAAGCACAAATTGCGGATGGAAGCGCTTGTGGGAGCAGCGTCAGGTCGAGCGATATTTCGTCTGCCACAAGTTGTGGGCAGATCATCCAATCCGCATTTGCTGACGAATTTTCTTTATGAACACGTAAGTTCAGGCAGGCATTTTAAAGTCTGGAGGCACGCGCGTCGCAATCTCATCGACGTTGATGATGTTGCTACGATCGTGACCCATCTGGTCCAGACAGGGCGTGTCGAAGGCGGCATTTACAACATTGCCAGCCCGTTTTCGGTGGCAATCGTCGATATTGTCCAAGCGTTCGAGCTTGTGCTCGGTCGACGGGCCGACTATTCAGTTGGGGAAAATGGGGCAGCATACAATATCGACGTTCCAGAGGTTCTCGAGGCCGCTTCAGAGCTCGGAATATCTTTTGATCACGGCTACATCGTAAGAACTTTCAGGAAATACTATGGTTCATAAGCCATCTTTGAAGCTTTCTGTTGTTATCCCAGCCTATGGAAGCGAGCTTACGATCGCAGAGCTAGTGCAACAGCTGGAAGTAGTATTAAGCGACGATCCTTTCGTTCATGGCAATTACGAGATCATTATTGTTTGTGATCATTCCCCTGACAGAACCTGGGCCGTCATCAAAGAGCTCGCTGCTGCTCGCCCGAAAGTTTTCGGCATCTTGCTTCGTATGAATGCTGGGCAGCACAATGCCCTTATGGCAGGCTTTGCTCGTGCTGCTGGGGAGGTCGTGGTGACCATGGATGACGATCTGCAACACGCCCCCCGTGATATCCCGAAGCTGTTGGAAAAGATCGTCGAGGGCCATGACATCGTTTATGCCCGCTTCCGCAACCGCAATCACGCCGCTTGGAAGGTCGTCGGAAGCAAGTTTAACAACCGAATAGCGGCTTACCTGATGGACAAGCCCGCGGACATGTACCTATCTCCGTTCCGCGCAATTAAATCGGCGATCTGCAGGGATATTCTAACTTATTCGGGACCCTATGTGTATGTCGACGGGCTGATCCTGTCGTTCACTCGCAATATAGGCTCAGTCGATGTCGATCATTTTGAGCGGTATGCCGGCAGCAGCCGATATGGTCTAAAAAAATCGATCTCCCTATGGCTGAAGATGGCAACTAGCTTTTCGCTTGTGCCTTTACGTCTGACGTCTCTGATGGGGATCATGGTATCTGGGCTGGGCTTTTTGTTTGCTTTTCTGCTTATTGTGCAGAAGCTTACGATCGACGTGATGCCGGTTGGGTGGGCTTCCCTTATTGTTGCCGTTCTCGTTATCGGGGGCGTACAGTTGCTTGCTCTCGGAGTGCTCGGCGAATATCTCGGACGGGTACTGCTGACGCTTAATTCGCGGCCGCAGTACGTCATCGGTGAGACGACGGACACGCTCGCCACTACTCAGGACGGGGTGTAGTGATGCAGTTCATTCTCTATTGTGTATGCGGCGGAATTGGCGTCTCGACGGATTATCTCGTCTACTACACCAGCGTACAGGCGGGTATGTGGTACCAGGGCGCCAATGTCCTGGGATATTTGTGCGGAACGCTCATCAGCTTTTGCCTGAACCGCATTATTACCTTCAAGACGAGGGACAAGATCGTGCAACGGTTAGCCGTTTTCCTTGCTGTCGCAGCCGTTGGCTTTACATTTTCAGCCGCTCTTCTGTGGGTTCTTGTAAGCTATGGAAGTATCGACGAAAAGATAGCAAAACTACTTACCTTACCGGCGGTCGTCGTCATCCAGTTCATGCTGAACCGTCGCATCACTTTCGCAAGCAAAGCCTCGCTCCGCTGAGGCGGATTGCGTTGCGGGCTGTAAGCATTTCAAAAAGGATTGGACGTGTCACAAGTTAATGATGTTGTAATTGTAGGCGGCGGCTTTACCGGCCTTACGGCAGCTTACGTACTCAGCAAACAAGGCCTGAAGGTGAGGGTGATCGAGGCAGACACCGAGGTGGGCGGCCTTGCTGGCACGTTTGAGTTCAATGATGGTGTAAGGCTGGAAAAGTTTTATCATCACTGGTTCAACAATGATATCCACGTGCCCGAACTCGTAAAGGAGCTTGGCATGGAGGGCGATATAGTCACCCTACCATCGCGCACGGGTATGTACTTCAATGGACGGATGTGGAAGCTTTCGACGCCGCTGGACCTGATGCGGTTCACTGCGCTTTCCTTCGTTGATCGTATCCGCCTAGGGCTCCTTGTGTTCCAAGTCCGTCGCGTCAAGGACTGGAAGGAGATCGAGCACCTGAGCATTCGCGAATGGCTGGAGTCGCTTGCCGGCAGGCGTGTCTACAAGGTTGTCTGGGAACCTCTGATCGAGTCCAAGTTCTCCGTTTATGCGGAGGCCGTCAATGCCGTATGGATGTGGAAGAAACTCGTGCTTCGCGGTAGTACGAGAAATGACAAAGGTGGCGAGGAGCTGGCCTATTTCAAGGGCGGGTTTGGCCGCCTTGCGGACGCCATGGTGTCGGCAGTCCGGCAGGCGGGCGGCGAGGTCACCTTGGGAGAGAAGGTCCTCGGCATCACGGCCGATGGCGGCCATGTTTCAAGCGTGCAGACACTCGAAGGCAATGTCGAGGGCAAACAGTTCCTGTTCACGACTGCATTCCCGATCATTGCGGATATCTTCGGGGACGCTGCGCCTCAAGAGTGGCTGAAACGCCTTCGACGCGTTCGCTACCTCGGCAACATGTGCCTCGTGCTTAGGCTGAAACGCAGCCTCTCTGATACGTACTGGCTAAACGTCAACGATCCGGGTTTCCCGTTCGTGGGCGTGATCGAGCACACTAATTTTGATGTGCCGGAAAATTATAAAGGATCGCACATCGCATTTCTGTCGAGATATCTCGCAGTGGAAGATCCAGTCTGGTCGTTCAGCGATGACGAATATGTCGATTTCGCTCTGGAGCACCTCAAGAGGATGTTCCCGGAGATGGAGAGGTCGTGGGTTCTTGAGCACCGGGTCTGGCGTTCAGAATACGCGCAGCCGGTGACGGAGCGGAACTACTCCAATTATGTGCCGGGCCGCGAAACTCCCTTTGACAACGCGGTCATATCAACGATGGCTCAGATCTACCCTGAGGACAGGGGTACCAACTATGCCATCCGCGAGGCCCGCGATGTCGCGAAGCATATTGCCGGCAAGCTGGCGTAGGCATCAAGCTGGTTCCAAAAGTCAGCGTCTAGAAATTGCTGGCCCATCAGAACGTTTGGCCGGCCATCTGCCGTGCGGAGCAGAAAGATAAGCGAAATGGGAGATCAATGTGGCACTTGACGTTCTAGCAGTGGGCATCATGTCTATGTTGAGTTGCGTACTGTTGCCCGGGTGGGGGCTCAAGCAGAGCCTCATTGCACTTGGAATGAAATTTCGTAGTGATCCTGTTTCTTCTTGGTTGTCTTCCTTTGCCTTTGGAGTTCATGTCAACGCGGTCACTTTCATAATTTGCTGGGTGATAGTTGATCCGGCTCATCCGATCCCACTCGCAACTGCGATTATCTCGGTCGACATCGCCTTGGGATTGCTGGGGTTTTGGTTTTCGCGCAAACGTCCTACTATCAACATCCCTTTGTTTGCAGTTCTTTTCTTGGGGACTGTGTTGGGGGTGTTCGCGTCTCTGCGATTTCCGAGTACGCTTGATTCCCTTCAAATTCTGCAGGTCCAGAACTATATTTTAGGCTGGGGTGGGGGGCACCTCTTGGGCTCTGGTGCCTTCACGGGCATCAAGGCACTCATGCTGGGTGGGCTCGACATTCCGATCCAGTCTGGGTTTGGCGGGCTCACTCTCGTACCCTCATTGATCCACTGGGACTTGCCGGTGACGACTGTCGCTGCCGCGAACAAAGTGTTGTTGTTTTGGCTTTCTTCTGCGGTTGCACTCTATGCAGCACGTCAACTCAGATTCGAATTCAGCTTTTTGGCGGCTGTGTTAATCCTTGGAAATTTTGTATTAAGCCACCTAGGTATTTGGGGTCTTTTTACCACGGGAAAAGACTCTGCTTATTCCATTGTCATGGCGGTTGCTGCGCTACTTGCTTTGACTGAGACTGATGACGACGCACACGAGCCCGGTCTGTTCATGTCCGCAGCGCTTCTCCTCGGGGCCGCAGCAACGCCTTATTTAATGATTTTTTGGGCGCTTTACTTTCTCTATTCAGGCGGAGCCGTGCTGAGACAAGTGGCACGCCAAGCCATCTGGTGTGTCGTACCGTTGTCGCTCACAGTCGTAGGAGTAAAAAACCATTTTGCGCCTCCCGGCTCATCACCTGTGGCTCTGCTTCACGTGCTGATTTTAGCAGCCGGTGCGACATTTGCTCTCGTTGCATTTTCGAGGCGTGTCAGCCTCCGCGATTATCAAATCCGGGGTGGATTGCTTGTTTTTGCTTCGGCAGTGCCAGCGATTTGCATCTTGGGCATCGCGGTCGTAATGCCTGTGACGGGTCACATAATCATTGCTGTTGAAAATGGGAAGGCCGTGACAGAGTCATACGCGCCGCTTGACGGGAAAATGACTGCGGCTGACTTCTTATTCAAGTTTTATAAGACAAATAATCCTGTTTTTTCCTTGCTAGCAATATTTGCCTTGGTTTTTACCCCGTTCCTTTCGTCACGCCTGAGAACGCCATTTTTCCTCGCGCTTTTCAGTTTCCTGCCTCTGACTGCATTTTTAGCTTTCTTGCACGTAAAGCTCGGATTAGGTCTCCTTCCCGATTTCAACTTGTGGGACATCACCCGCAATACGCTACAATGGTGGATCGGTGCGCTAGCAGCCATATTTGTTTTGTTAGGTGGGAGAGCGCTCATTGAACGTACACCGAAGTTGAGCGCTGCCATTGTCCCGTTTGCTTCGGTCCTCTTCCTTCTTGGCGTAACGATGCATCTCCGCTATCATGCCTTTTTGTGGTCGCAGCAACCAACCGTGACACCATCCGGCGGATATGATCATCCTGCGTCAGCTGCCGCGATGGATTTCATTTGGCGAGAGGGGCGTGGTCTACCGGCATATGTCTCCGGAAATTCCACCTACAGTCCCTACTTCTATTTTTTTCCGATGTACGGTGCAAAAAAAATCGCCCACTTTCGGCCAGAAGTCATCGGCTCAGAGCCAGAACAAGTCTTTCTGACGAATGCTGCAGATCTCAAAACAATCATTAGATTTGCGGAGCAGCGAGGTGCCAGCGGACTGGTTAAGGAGATTGAGCCTGACGCTTTCGTTGTGAAGCTAATCAATGATGGAAAGGGTAGTATTGATCTTAGCGCTATTCCTGCTCACCTTTCCAATTTGGTGGGCGCCTTCGAATTCGAAACGTCTGGAGATGTCGGCTTTCGTTGGGCTCCACAGAAAGTAACCCTAGAACTCGTCGCTATGCATAGTCACGACCAGCAAGTCTGCTTAAACCTGAAATTTGTAAATGCCTGGGCAGATTCAGATCTCTCCATCAAACTGACGTCAACTTTAGAAAGTGTCACAATTGCAGTTCCGCCAACGGCGACGTTTTCAAATCCCGCCGAGGCAAATATTTGTGGAGTACAAGATTCGAGCGGGCTGACGTCGATAGACATTTTGTCAAACAAAGAAGCTCGACATTTTGCTGGCGATCCCAGAGCCGTCTCATTTGGAATGCTTTGGCCACTCAACTAGTTAACATGATCGTAACTTCGCTCAGCGGAGACTGCACATCGAGCCTATCGAATGATTGACTTCCACCAAACTGAGTAGGGCTGCGCCAACCACCATTTTAGAGGGACTCGGCCGTGGTGTCGGCGCACGAGGTTGATCGCTTCTTTATAATGAAGTCGGCGATTGTTGCTGGTCTTCGTGGCTTCGTGCACACGATTGACTGCTACGAAATCCTCAATGAATTCTGGGGCGCCAACACGTTTATAGAGTCGCCACCATAAATCGTAGTCCATTGTCATTTGGAGAGAGGGGTCGACGCCCCCCACGCGATCCCAAGCGCTACGTCGGATTAGAGTGGCCGGCTGTGAAATGATGCAACGCAGGGCCAGGCGCCGTTCAGAGAAGGGCTCCACCCATACCGGTCGGCGTTTCCCGCCATTTTGATGGTGATTCCAGCATCGACCGTAAACCATTGAGGCCTCCGGCATAGCTTCAGCGGCCTTCACCATACGTGCGAGAGCACCGGGTAAGAACCAGTCGTCGCTGTTTAGCCAGCAGACATATTTTGCGCTACCTCTGCTAATCCCTTCGTTGATTGCGGCCGCTTGCCCATCGTCTTTGTGGCTACGATATCCAGCCAACCGGTGTTCCCATTGCGAAATCACTTCCAAAGAATTGTCGGTAGATCCACCGTCGACGACAAAGACTTCTAAGGGAAGGTCTTGCTCGAAGATTGACGTCAACGCTTGATTGAGGAAGCGCCCTTGGTTGAAAGAGGGCACGGCGACGGTAACGACGGTATCTGCCAGATCAGCCTCCGGTATGCTTGGCGAGAAAATCGGCGTAGGCGAGAGCTATTCCGTCAGACAATTCGGTCTTCGCTTGCCAACCGAGTTGTTGCATGCGGGTCACGTCGAGCAGCTTGCGGAGCGTGCCATCGGGCTTGGACGCGTCGAAGACGATCTCGCCGTCGAAGCCTACGACGTTCATTACTGTTTCGGCAAGCTCCCGGATTGTGACGTCCGTTCCGGTCCCTACATTGAAAAGACCGTCGTTCAACGCATCCTGCTCCATCAGGAACAGGCAGGCGTTTGCCATGTCGTCCACATAGAGGAACTCGCGCATTGGTCGCCCCGAGCCCCAGACAGTGTAGGTGCTGTCGCCACGGAGCTTCGCCTCATGCGCCTTGCGTATTAAGGCAGGGAGGACGTGGCTGTTGGCAAGATCGTAGTTGTCGTTGGGCCCATAAAGGTTGGTAGGCATCGCCGAGACATAGGATGTCCCGTATTGCCGGTTGTAGCTCTCGCACAGTTTGACGCCAGCGATCTTGGCGATAGCGTAGGGCTCGTTCGTCGGTTCTAATGGTCCGGTTAGCAGATAGTCTTCCGTTATCGGTTGCGGACAATCACGAGGATAGATGCAGCTCGAGCCGAGGAACAGCATGCGTTTAACGCCGGCCTGCCATGCTGCATGAACGACGTTCGCCTCGATCATAAGGTTTCGATAGAGGAAGTCCGCTCTGTAGGTATTGTTAGCATGTATGCCGCCTACTTTTGCGGCTGCCATGAAAATGTAATCTGGCTTCTCGCGAACTAAAAACTCAGTGACCTGCGTCTGCTGCGTCAGATCGAGCTCGCTGCTGGAACGGGTGACAACATTTTCGTAGCCGGCAGCATAGAGCTGCCGGACGATCGCTGAGCCAACCATTCCGCGATGGCCAGCAACGTAGATTTTTGCATCCTTGCGCATGGCTTACTCGTGGTAACGGAAGGTGTTATAGCCGTGCTTCTTGACGACTTCATCGCGCTCTGCCGACTTTAGGTCCTCACGCATCATTTCCGAAACAAGTTCGCTGAAGGTGATCTTTGGCGTCCAGCCGAGCTTTTCGCGGGCCTTGCTGGCGTCGCCCAGAAGGGTCTCAACCTCTGCCGGCCGGAAATAGCGGGGATCGACAGCAACGACGCAGCGCCCGCTATCGTCATAACCCTTTTCATCTACGCCAGTGCCGCGCCAGTCGATTCTCATGTCGATTTCAGCCGCTGCTGCATTAACGAAGTCACGAACGCTATATTGCACACCAGTGGCGATGACAAAATCTTCTGGTACCTCCTGTTGCAGCATCATCCACTGCATTTCGACATAGTCCTTCGCGTGACCCCAGTCGCGGAGCGCGTCCATGTTGCCGAGATAGAGGCAGTCCTGCAGGCCAAGCTTGATGCGGGCCAGAGCGCGGGTAATCTTGCGAGTTACAAAAGTCTCGCCGCGAACAGGGCTTTCGTGGTTGAAGAGAATGCCGTTGCAGGCATAAATGCCATAGGATTCGCGATAGTTCACCGTGATCCAGTAGGCATAGAGCTTCGCTACGGCATAAGGTGAACGCGGGTAAAACGGTGTTGTTTCCCGTTGCGGGGTCTCCTGCACGAGACCGTAAAGCTCGGATGTACTCGCCTGGTAGAACTTTGTCCTTTTTTCAAGACCGAGAATACGGATGGCCTCAAGAATCCGCAGGGCCCCGATGCCGTCCGAGTTTGCTGTGTACTCTGGTTCTTCAAAAGACACGGCGACATGCGATTGTGCCGCAAGGTTGTATATTTCGTCTGGCTGTACCTGCTGGATGATACGTATCAGACTTGAGGAATCTGTCAGGTCACCATGATGGAGGATGAACTTGCGGTCACCTTCATGAGGGTCCACATAAAGGTGGTCGATTCGATCCGTGTTGAACAAGGAAGTCCGGCGCTTTATGCCGTGCACCTCATATCCTTTGGCGAGCAGCAACTCGGCTAGATAAGATCCGTCCTGGCCGGTTACGCCGGTGATTAGAGCTTTTTTCACGGTGCCTCTCAATTTGTTGACCTTCACACACTCGCAAACGGGGAGCTGACGCACCAGCGGTTGCGCGCACTGGATCATAACTTCGCCCTGGCTGTACTTCCCATTCTCAGATGTTGCCAGAGGCTACGTCAACATCGGGCCGCTCAATACACATTTTTTTACGCTAAGGCGAATCGTTTTCGTCGGCGCGTCACTCAACGCGCTTGCGTTCCTGGAGGCTGAGCCGGTACTCGCTCGAACCGCATAACCATCTCTCAGTGCGTATCCGGAGGAGACCAATGTGGACGAAAATCCTTTTCTTTCTGAACCTCGTTCTGTAAGACCTGTCCGCATGTTCAAAGTGCTGCCGCTCGCGAACCTATTGCTGCGGTTGCCACGCCCGATCTGGAGCCGCTCCTTTGACAATGTCTCACCTGGATCGATTAGAAGCAGAGGCAGTTCACGTATTCCGGGAGGTAGCTGCCTGCTTTGCAAAGCCGGTGATGCTGTACTCGATTGGTAAGGACTCGTCGGTAATGCTGCACTTGGCTCGCAAAGCCTTTTATCCAGCGCCTCTACCATTTCCACTTTTGCATGTCGATACGACTTGGAAGTTCCGGGAGATGATCGAATTCCGTGATCAGCTTTCACAGGAATTCGGCCCCAACTTGATCATACATATCAACGAGGATGGGGTTTCGGAAGGCATCGACCCCTTCATCCATGGGTCAAACTATCATACCCATGTAATGAAGACACTGGGTCTTCGCCAAGCGCTGGAGCGACACGGCTTCGATGCGGCGTTTGGCGGTGCGCGGCGAGATGAGGAAAAATCTCGTGCCAAGGAGCGCATCTTTTCCTTCCGAAACAATCAGCACGCCTGGGACCCAAAGAAACAGCGCCCGGAGATGTGGAAGACATTCAACACGCGTATCAATCAGGGTGAGTCGATCCGTGTATTTCCCCTTTCTAATTGGACGGAGCTCGACATTTGGCAGTATATTCGCAGGGAGCGCATCCCGATCGTTCCCCTGTACTTTGCACGTGAGCGGCCAGTTGTTCGGAGGGACGGCATGCTGATTATGGCAGACGATGATCGAATGAAGCTCAGACCAGGGGAGCACGTTCAAATCCTGCGAGTACGTTTCCGCACGCTTGGCTGCTATCCTCTGACGGCTGCGATCGAGTCCGAGGCGGAGTCGCTCGACGACATAATTGCCGAGATGCTGACCTCGACAACCTCGGAACGACAGGGTCGGATGATTGACCGAGACGAGGAGGGATCAATGGAACGCAAGAAGAAGGAGGGCTACTTCTGATGCCCTTGATCCCTGATAGCAGCGATGATGTCACCGAGTATCTGCGCCAGCAGGAGCAGAAGTCACTTTTGCGCGTCCTTACGTGCGGATCCGTTGACGACGGCAAGTCTACACTGATCGGACGTTTGCTTTATGACAGCAAGCAAATTTTCGAGGATCAGCTAGTTGCGCTTCGAAGTGACAGCGCTCGGCATGGAACGGCTGGAGAACATCTTGATTTCGCTCTGTTGGTAGATGGTCTCCAGGCCGAGCGCGAGCAGGGCATCACTATTGATGTTGCCTATCGATTTTTCGCCACTGAACGTCGTAAATTCATTGTGGCAGATACGCCGGGCCACGAAGAATACACGCGCAATATGGCCACAGGGGCCTCCACAGCCGATTTAGCAATAGTACTGGTGGACGCGCGTCACGGCATACTGCCACAGACGCGCAGGCACAGTTTCATCGTTTCATTGCTTGGCGTGCGCCACATTGTGCTGGCTGTAAACAAGATCGATATGGTTGGCTTTGAACAGGCGCGTTACGAGACCATCGTCGCCGACTATCGAAGCTTTGTCGCAAAACTCGGATTTGAAACAGTTGTAGCCATCCCATTGTCCGCCCGCTTCGGTGACAACATCATCGCTCCGTCTCCCAATACTCCATGGTATAGTGGCGCGCCTCTCCTTAGATTTCTTGAAGAGGTGGGGACACATGATCAGGCCGCAGAAGCGCAACCATTTCGATTTCCTGTTCAGTATGTGACAAGACCAAATCTTGATTTCCGCGGCTTCAGCGGCGAGGTTGCCGCAGGCAGTGTCTGCCCCGGTGATCCTGTGATGATCGCGAAATCCGGCAGGACCTCAAAAGTCCGCGAGATCGTCACCATGGACGGGCCGATCGGCATAGCTCAGGCGGGACAGCCAGTCACCGTGGTGCTAGACGACCAAGTCGATGTCTCGCGCGGAGATATCCTGTGCAAGCCAGGGGAGCGCCCACAGGTTTCTGATCAGATTCAGGCGCACGTTATCTGGTTCGACTCAGCACCAATGATACCGGGTCGGAGCTACGTATTGCGGACAGAATGTGATGAAGTCGCCGCGAGTATAAGCAGCCTGCGTTACAGCGTCGATATCAATACCCTTTCCCACATGCCGGCGCGCACGCTGGCCATGAACGAGATCGGCGTGTGCAATATCTCGCTTCAGGCACCGATTGCGTTTGACCCTTATAGGCAAAATAGGACTACCGGCAACTTCATCCTGATAGACCGCTTCACCAACTCCACGGTGGGTTCTGGCATGATCGATTTTGCATTACATCGTTCAGATAACATAAAGTGGCAGGCGATCGATGTCAGTAAGGCGTCGCGCGCCTCTCAGAAGGGGCAGGCTCCTAGGGTGATCTGGTTTACTGGGCTTTCCGGCTCAGGAAAGTCAACGATCGCAAACTGCCTGGAACGGCGACTGCAGGCAGAGGGTTTCCACACCATGCTGCTCGACGGTGACAACGTTCGCCACGGCCTTAACCGTGACCTAGGTTTTACCGACGCCGACCGCGTGGAAAATATCCGTCGCATCGCAGAGGTTGCAAAGCTGATGACGGAGGCGGGGCTCATCGTTATTGTTTCCTTTATCTCGCCATTCCGGTCTGAGCGACAGATGGCTCGACAATTGATGGCCAAGAACGAGTTCATCGAAGTCTTCGTTGATACGCCCCTAGAAGAATGCATTCGTCGGGACCCCAAGGGCCTCTACAAGCGCGCGCTGGCTGGGGAAATCCGGAATTTCACCGGTCTCGATTCTATCTATGAGCCACCGGAGGAGCCAGAAATTCAACTGAAAACGGCGACAGCAAAGCCGGAAGACCTTGCTGATCAAATCGCCTCATACATACTCGATTTGCCGTAAATGCTGGGCTTTGTTCGACACGCGTCCTCATTTGCCTTCAGACCGGATTTGCGTCGGAGTTAACAATTGGGTACTGACGAACACATATTCATCCTGATGTTCACGAGGCCTACGTCCGAAAATCAAGGTTCCTGTAAGAATGCACCATCCCGCTTCACCCGCCTCCATCGCCCAGAGCTTTGCCCGACATTGGGGGTTAATTAAAGAACTGGTAAAGCGCGATTTCTCATCACGATACCGGGGCTCAGCCTTTGGTATCGCTTGGATCCTGCTCGTTCCTCTAATCTTCCTGGTGGTGTACACGGTATTCTTTAGCGGCATCTTGAAAGCGAGATGGCTAAATGAAGCCTCCGGCTCAACAGTTTTGTTCGCCGTCAATTTATTTGCTGGACTACTGCTTCACATGTTCCTCGCCGAGTGCATTAACCGGGCACCACACCTAATCCTTTCTCAGCCTAACTATGTGAAGAAGGTCGTTTTTCCGCTCGAGATCATACCCCTTGTCTCAGTCGCTTCGTCTTTTGTAAATTTGTTGATTTCCGTCCTTGTTCTTATCGCTTTTTGTCTTTTTTCAGGTTTTGGCTTGCACCTCACTGTGTTCCTCGTACCTGTCGTCTTTCTCCCGCTCGTTCTATTTTCGTTGGGCGTGAGCGCTTTCCTGTCTTCTCTTGGTGTGTATATGCGTGATGTTTCGCAGGTCACCGGCTTCATTTCCACTATACTTCTTTTTCTTAGTCCGGTTTTTTTCAGTTCCGAAATGTTTCCAGCTGACTATCGATGGTTGCTGAATTTGAACCCGCTAACGCTGCCCATCGAGCAGCTTCGCAGCGTTGTTATTGAAGGCAAAGGCTTTGGTTTGGTTGACTGGTTGTGCGGCTTTGTCGTCGGTCTTGTGAGCACCTGCGCCGGGTTTGCTTGGTTTCAAAAGACGCGGTCAGGATTTGCCGATGTCATCTGAGCCTATTATTAAAGCGGAGAGCCTTAGCAAATGTTACGAGGTCTACGCCAACCCCCGCGACAGACTAAAACAGCTTCTCGTGCCACCTTTGCTTCGAGCAGTTTCCCGCCCGCTGGAGGCGGTTGGAATTGATGGTTTCTCTGTACCCGCTCCTTATTATCGGGAGTTTTGGGCGCTTCGGGATGTCGACCTCGTCGTTAACAAGGGACAGTCTCTTGGCATTGTAGGCCGGAATGGATCTGGAAAGTCGACGCTTCTGCAAATGATCTGCGGCACACTGACGCCGACTGGTGGCGCGGTCATGGTGAAGGGGCGTATCTCAGCCTTGCTAGAGTTGGGGTCAGGCTTCAACCCTGATTACACGGGACGGGAGAACGTCTATCTCAACGGCCAAATTCTCGGACTAAGCAACCGTGAAATTGATGCGCGCTTCCAAGAAATCGCAGCTTTCGCTGATATCGATGCTTTTTTGGATCAGCCGACCAAGACCTATTCAAGCGGCATGGTAGTGCGACTCGCCTTCGCGGTCGCCGTAAATGTAGATCCCGAGATTCTTGTCGTTGATGAGGCACTCGCGGTAGGCGATCTTGGCTTCCAGACACGATGCTATGCGAAGATTGCGGAGCTTCGGCAAAAAGGCGTTACTTTGCTGTTCGTTTCCCACTCAATGACTGCACTGACACAGTTATGCGAGAAAGCAGTTGTCCTTGATCGCGGCGAGATGCTCTTTTCTGGAGCTGCTTCCGAAGCCGTGCGTGCATATAACTATCTAGCCAGTGCTGGTCCGAGTACTCTTGAACGGGTTCGCTCTGAGATAAAGACACGCTCGCTTTCGTCTTCGCGTGCGGTCGCGTCTTCAAATGCTTTGGATGTCCTGCCGGTTCTCGAGTCTTCGCCAGGAAAGGGGCCTGTTACGGCCGTCGACGCAAGTTTCGATCACGAATACGAGCAGATCATCGCTAGCCTACCTTCGGAGCGGTCCGAACCGGCAGGGGGTGAGATTGTCGATTATCGTATCTGCACTCCTGCGGACCTGAAAGTAAACGTTCTGCCTATAGGCGAAACCTTCGTACTCAAGTTTACCGTCGATTTTCACCGTGACATTAACATGGTCCGTTTTGCGTGGGTTGTCCGGTCGGTAAGCGGCCAACTGCTTGGCGGAGGAGCATCTCATCCTCCCGGTACTGGTTTAGATGTGTCTGCAGGCAGCCGAGTTGAAGTCGAAAGCCCCTTCAACAACCTTTTTCTATCCGGGGACTATCTCATCGATATCGGCGTGCGCGGTATTGGTGATGTTCCAGATGAATTCGTTCACGGAATTCCTCATGCATTAGGTTTCCGTTCGGTCGACCAAGCGGCGTCGCATCCGCGAAACGGAGTCGTGGACTGTCTAGTGAGCCCTTATTTCCGGTTCAAGGGGATTTCGCATAGAGGAGACCCAGGAGCCACCTCTCGCATCTTTGAAGTGGATGATACAGAATGACCCTGACGCAGGCGCAACGTGATGGACTGCTGCACGAGTTGTCGGAAGACTATTTGCGACGCTCGGGCTGGTGGTCTAGTCTAGAGACGCAGCAGGCATGTGATACGTCAGGTCCATGTCCCTGGTTTACCTATTCTGCTACCCGCTATCTTGCGGGAATCGTCAGGCCAAGTTATCGCGTGTTCGAATACGGTTCCGGCAATTCCTCTCGGTGGTGGGCAAGTCGCGCGGCTGAGGTCGTGTCAGTAGAGCATGATCCGCTCTGGGCCGAACATCTTCGGTCCGATAAACTGCAGAATGTCGTTGTCGTGGAAAAGCATATGGATGAACCGACCGCTTTCCAGCATTCCAAGATTTTATTGTCGCAGTATCCACATGCTTCCATGGCGGCTCGCCTGTCAAGCGACCCAACCCGGAATTACCGAGCTGGCCTTCTGGATGATTGCTTTCACGCCTACGCTTCAGTTCTCCTTGAGTTTCCGAAGCAGTATTTCGATGTGGTTGTGGTCGACGGCATGGCAAGGGTTCTTACAACCTGGGTAGCGGTTCGACAGCTCGGCCCGGAAGGCGTCATTGTTTTTGACAACTCAGACAGAGACGAATACCAGTCTGCTTACGACTACCTTAGGGCGCAGGGTTTTGTTCGCCTGGACTTCTGGGGGCTCGGTCCGATCAATCGATATGAATGGTGTACATCGATCTTCACCCGTTCCCTCTGTTCTCTTCAGGCTTGATCACATGAATGAAACTGGAATTATCGTCTTTGGCTTTCGCAGACGGGAGGCGCTTTGGAACGTGCTGGAAAGTTTGCGGCGCCAGGGATTTTTGGCGAACACACACGTCTGGCTGGATGGCCACGCCCATCGGCACGAACTTCAAGAAGATGTGACGGCCTGTCGCGAGCTTGCGAATAGTTTCGTCGACGCGCAATGGCGAATTCACAACGGACACTTGGGCATCGAAAAAATGATGCTTGATGGCCTCGCATTTATGGCACGGAATTACGAGAATATCATTGTTCTCGAGGATGACTGCTTTCCCACTGCGAATGCTATTCGTGAGTTCGAGCTAACGCTTAGAGCCGTGAGCACTGATCCCACAGTTTTCTCTGTCTATGGTAATCCATTTCGCGTGGATAGCGAAGGCGCGCGGTTCAGCCGCTTCCAGGGATGGGGGTGGGCTACCACGAGAACTAAACTTCTGCCCGTCCTATCGCAGTTGAAGTCTATGTTTTCAATGTCCGAAGCTGATTACCTTTCTTGGGTCAACGAGGCACTAGATTTGCAGGTCATTGAGCGCCTCGATGTGACGCCTGGGCGTAACGTCACAGACGTCCTGCGCCAGCAATTCAGTTGGGACAGCGGCATCGCATTGCTGAGCGCGGTGTTGGGTCTGGAGCATGTGAAGACAAGCATCCCGGTTATCTATAACTGCGGCATCGGGGAGAACAGCGGCCACTTCCACGAGGACAGTTTACGTTTCCGACAACCGCCTTTCAACATGATCGGGGTGGAGGAAGTCTGGCAATATTATGATGCAGAGTTACCTGAACAATATAGGGGTAAAACTTTCTTCGGCCTAGATGAGCTTGATCGAAAGATTGCGGCTCATTTACCGGCCGGTGGCGGCCTCATGGTGGAAGTCGGAGCGAATGACGGCATTAACCAGTCGAACTCACTCTATTTCGAGCGAAAGGGCTGGAAAACCGTACTTATCGAACCGTCTCCAGCAATCTTTGCACGGTGTAAAAAAAATAGGCCACTGGCGGATGTAATCAACGCTGCCTGCGTCTCCTCGTCATATAAAGGGGAGACAGTGCGGTTTATCGACGTCGGCTTGATGTCGATGGTCGATGGTGCGCGGGGCTCACTCGCGGAACAGAAACAGTGGATACAAAGAGGTGAAACGCTTCAGGAATTGAAGAGCACTGAACTACTGGTGCCGGCCCGCAGCCTATCATCTATTCTTGCTGAACGGAACATCGAGAGGGTGGACCTCCTGTCGCTTGATGTGGAGGGCTACGAGCTCGAGGTTCTCGATGGGTTAGATTTTTCGAAATACCGGCCTGCCCTCATAGTGGTTGAAGACTCCAAAGGCGGCGAGGTGACGAGCGCAATCTGCGGTCATGGTTACGAGGTCGTGGTCGTGTTGAATGAGCGCAACTTTACACGGGATGTTCTCTTGCGTGACTGTAGGCAGGCCCGCTGATGAGGTTCGGAGATACAACAGACTCATTTGGCAGTTTCGGTGGACATGGCAATGGGGTCGTGCGCATCTATCATTCGTTTGCCCGCTCAGGCGGAACTTTGGTCAACAAATTTCTCGGGGTCCATAACGAATGCCTTGTCCTTTCCGAAGTCAATCCGGCGGTTAGCTACAAGCCACTAGGCGAGCAAGCCGTGGAATGGTTAGGATTGATCGCAGCGCACGAGCAAAATCGGTTCCTACGCCTGGCTTATGCTGAACAGGTTTCGCTATTGTATGCGCGAGCCCGCGATGCTGGAAAGCATCTAGTTGTTCGCGATTGGGTAACCGTAAATTTTCTTCCCAACACTGCGCAGTTCCATGGACGCCCAAGCGGGGTCCTTGAGCAGACAGCGTATCTACGTAACGCTGGCTTTGAGACACTTTCTGTCGTCGTAGCCCGACGGGCAGTTGCAGTATACAAATCCATCGTTGATAACTTTGTCCAATTTGAGAATCTCACAATCGATGACTTTGCGAACGCATACCTAGCGTATGCGCAGGCCGTCAGCACGCTCCCGGTCTTCCAACTAGAGCATATCAGCCGGAGGCCAGAGCAAGAAATTCCGCGTATCATTTCAGCACTCAATTTACCTGCAACGGACATTAATGACGTGCTTCAGCGCTTTTCGAATTTTGACAAATGCACCGGAGACAACACATTGGCGAGACAATTAGATAATACCAAGAGTGGACAGAACATATTAGTTCATCCAGTCGAGGCTGAAGAGCTTTCCGCAGATTCGAGACTCCAACAGGCAGACAGGCTTCTTGGCTATGACAAATGACACCGGCGACATGTGGGCGCTTATTGAAGCCAGAGACCACACGATTCAAGAGATGCGCGACGAGATTCATGCTTTGCGCATGGCCGAAAGTGAGCGTGAAATGATCCGCCGAACTCTGAATGAGCTTCAGCAGGCGCAAACGAATACCTTTGCGGAAGTCTACAAGTTGCGTGAGGAACTTTTTCATTTTCGAACAATCGGCAGTAGGTTGCTTCTTCGTTTGACATCGCCCCTTGATCGAGCGGTCAATCGTTACCGATCGATCGTGCGGCCACGTCTCGGTCACCTTGTTCAACATGCGCCGAGAACTGCTCTATCGGTCGATCACATTCCTGTTTCGCCCCGAAAAGATGCAGCGCGCATCAGCATCGTGACGCCGTCTTTTGGCCAGGGTCATTTTATTGAGCGAACAATTCTGAGCGTTTTGGATCAGGGCTATCCTAACCTTGAATACTTGGTGCAAGATGGTGGTTCAAAAGACGATACTGAGGCGGTTTTGCGGAAGTATGAAGATCGCTTAGCTGGATGGAGATCCGAGGCCGATAGCGGCCAGTCAGACGCGATTAACCGCGGGTTTCGTCACACGACCGGAGATATCATGGGTTGGTTAAATTCCGACGATATGTTGTTGCCAGGAGCGCTTGCCTCGATCGACAGGTTTTTTGCGCGCCACCCGGATGTGGACGTAGTTTACGGCAATCGCTTGATGATCGATGAAGAGGACCGCGAAATTGGTCGTTGGATTATGCCCGGTCACGATTCGGATGTCTTGTCCTGGGCAGATTACATACCTCAAGAGACGCTGTTTTGGCGACGATCCATTTGGGAGAAAGTGGGCGGACAGATTGACGAGTCCTTCCGTTTTGCTATGGATTGGGACCTTCTCGTCCGCTTCCGAGATGCTGGTGCGAAATTTGCTCACATACCGCAGTTCTTGGGCGCTTTCCGCATTCATCATCAGCAGAAAACTTCTGCCGAAATTTCAGAGCTTGGTTTCCAGGAGATGAATCGCATCCGTCAGCGCATACACGGATACGTGCCGGAGCCCATGCAGATCCGTAAAGCGGTGGCTCCGTTTTTGCTACGTCACGTCTGGGTCGATATGAAATGGAGGGTTGCCAGAGCCACTAAACCGTCAAGGTAAGGCGTTCGGTGCAACCAATTAACAGTTAGATGCCTCAACTACGACCCCGATATGCAGTCGCGTTCACAACCGAACGCGCTGCTACAGATGCGTTAAATACTGCTGTAGCAGCGAGTGACGATGTCGTGATTGTATGGCTGAAGATGACGTTGAAGCCATCAACTAGCTTTAAAGCAACAATGGCGCCGTTGCGGATTGGACGTTGGCAGATCCGAGGCGTCCTTCACTCGAAGCTTGGTAAGACAGCGACGGAACTCCCGGCTAACGTCAGCGACCATATGTCCGCGTGATAGTGCGCGCGTGGCGAGGGAAACGACACGACTGTTTCCAGCCCTGTCTGTTTCTTCCAGATAGATAGGAGACCGAGCCGAACCAGCTAGCTATCGGTCTGCACGACGCCTCGTGAGCCGAGCGTCTTGACGCTCCTTCAGGGCCTCCTCGCGATCATCCGTCGTTTCGGTTAGTCCATAACAGGTGTGCTCCTCCTAACTTGGATATTCCAAGGAGAGTTGGGCGAGTTCTGCTGCGCGCGCGCCGGAATAAAGCACGACCAGCGGCACCCAATAAAAGTGACCGGGGGTCTGCTCGTGCCTGGCTTTTCCAAAAGTGCGGCTCTTCATGACTTATACCGACGTGAAGAGCGGTAGCTTGAAGCGCACGTCGAGTTGAAGCAATTAAAAGCTGTTGTGAAAGTCAAGCTATCTTCTTAGCGCCCCAGCCATTCTGAAATTACATGCGTTCTCAGCGAATTCTGTCTCTTTCAGCAATCTGGTTGCGTGTTTTAGCTCTTTTCAAGCCTGAATTTTGAAGCCTGCAAGGCGTGGAGGTGAGACGGGTTGCTGACCCCACCACGTTTGCAAGGCAGTGGCAAATTCCTCAGCCTCTGTAGGCTCGAATAGTCTCTTGGGAAGCACATGGGCCTGTGTCTTTGAGGTCCAGAAATAGTAACGTTCTCCATCTTCCTCAACGCTGTAGAGGCTTTCCCATGGACAGAACCATGTTTGTTGCCGGACAAGAATGGAGACACCCTTGTCGTCAACTGTCATTTCCAGTGGAACATTCACAGCCTCCCGGGCTTCGAGAAAACCTTTCCAGAAGCCATGAAACTGGGCGCGGAAGAAGCCATAAAGCAGCCAAGCCAGCGCTGGGCCCGCAGCGAGAGCACCCATGACGATAAGGACAGCTATCAAACGATCTCCGCTTGTCCACCAGCCAAATGCGATGATGAAACCCGCGAAAAGCGTGCAGAGAGTAAGAAATCCCGCGAACCGGCCGAATGGTAAAGGTTCGCTGCGGGCGTAGCGCACGGCCAGGTGGTCTTCTATGCTGATTTCGAATTGCTTCGTGAAGGCAGCGTGTTTCGAAGTTCGCCAGATAGAAGGAACTGTTGACTTGGTCACTTCAGTTTTCCCTGCTCGAATTCGGAAGAAACAAAGCCGCAATCGCGGGGGGGGGCACGGATGAGAATGATAGCTCACGAGTCATTTTTGCCATCCGTCAACAATGGATGCAAGCAGAGATTGCGAATTATAAGTATCGGCAAAACGAAAAAGGCACGCCCGTAGGCGTGCCCTTGTATTGCGAAATTTCCGACAGGCCGTGATTGCGGCGGGAAAAACGCGCGTTACAGCGCCATGTCTGGACGCTTGACGCCGGATTCGTTTGTTGCGCCCGGTGCTGCTTTGATCGCCGCCATGTCGATCTGCGGCGGTGTCGGCAGTTGCAGGTGTTCGCTGGTATATGCCCATTCCTGCATGACCTTCTCCGGGTCGGCATTCAGCTTTGTGCCATAGCTTGGAACGATCTGGCGGATCTTGGTCTGCCATTCGGGGGTGGCAACCTTTTCGGCAAAGACCTTTTCCAGAACCTGCAGCATGATGGGTGCTGCGGTGGATGCGCCCGGAGAGGCGCCGAGCAGGGCTGCGATGCTGCCATCCCTGGCGCTGACGATTTCCGTGCCGAGTTTGAGAACGCCGCCCTTGTCCTTGTCGCGCTTGATGATCTGCACACGCTGGCCGGCCTGCCACAGGCGCCATTCGCCCTGCTTGGCACCGGGGAAGTATTCCTGCAGCGCTGCAAAGCGATCGTCGTCGGATAGCATCAGCTGGCCCGCAAGATATTCCACCAGCGGATACTCATCCATGCCCACGCTCATCATTGGCCATGCATTGCTCATGGTCGTTGAGGTCAGGAGGTCGAAATAGGAGCCTTCCTTCAGGAACTTCGTAGAGAAGGTCGCGAAAGGTCCAAACAGGATGACGCGCTTGCCGCCAATGACGCGTGTGTCGAGGTGCGGGACGGACATTGGCGGAGAGCCGACGGACGCCTTGCCGTAAGCCTTGGCCAGATGAAGCATCGTCACATCGGGGTTTTCATTGACGAGGAAGGAGCCGCCAACCGGGAAACCGGCGTAATCGTCACCTTCCGGAATGCCGGACATCTGAAGCAGATGCAGCGCTCCGCCACCGGCACCCACGAAGACGAACTTGGCATCGACCGTGTGGCTGCTGCCATCCTTCGAATTGCTGTAGTTTACGCGCCATGTGCCGTCGTCGTTGCGTTCAATGCCATCGACTTCGCTTGAAACCTGCAGATTGAAGTTCTGCTGGCTTTTCAGATGCGCGACGAACTGGCGGGTGATCTCGCCAAATTCCATATCCGTGCCGAGCGGAGACCATGTCGCACCGATTTTCTGGGACGGATCGCGGCCCTGCATCATCAGCGGAACCCATTTTTTGATCTCTTCCGGATCGCTGGAATATTGCATTCCGGCAAAGAGCGGGCTGGCCTTCAACGCCTCATAACGCTTCTCCAGATAGGAGATGTTCTCATCACCCCAGACGAAGCTCATGTGAGGCGTGTGGTTGATGAAGGAACGCGGGTTTTTCAAGACGCCGTTGCGAACCTGCCAGGCCCAGAACTGGCGCGAAATCTGGAAGGATTCGTTGATTTCGATTGCCTTGGAAATATCAATGCCGCCATTGGCGGTTTCCGGCGTGTAGTTGAGTTCTGCAAGTGCGGAATGGCCTGTCCCGGCATTGTTCCAGCCATTCGAGCTTTCCATCGCCACCGCGTCCAGACGCTCGAGCATTTCAATCGACCAGGTGGGCTCCAGCTCATGCAGCCACACACCCAGTGTCGCGCTCATGATGCCACCGCCGATGAGGAGAACGTCCACTTTCTTGGTTGTGCCCTGTGCCAGCGCTGGCGCACCCGGAACCGCCGCAGCGGCGAGACCCGCCAACGCAGTACCCAGCACCTGTCGGCGGTTCATCGTGAGGCTGTTCTGCGAAAATCCGGTGGTAAGGCCGTTGCCCTGTTCTACTTTGGTCACGTCTTTTCCTAACGCTTGATGATCTTCAATTTGTGCGGCGCAATAACGCAATCAAATCGGTAAGACAACTCTCGGCAGTTGTCGCTTGGAGCTCAGAAATAGAGACCACGGCAGCGGTGGGAGACGGACCCCGGCTGAAGTCGCGTGCCGGCAATGAATGGTGGTTCAGATTTTTCCCTTATTTTCCGGGGACCTAAAGGCTTTCCTTACTTGCCGCAGGGCGGCGTAAAGCTCAGCCAAGTATAAAATGCATTTCTAATATATATAGACATGCAATCAGCGCATAACAGATCTGCGCATGGGAATCCGGCACAAAAGTGACGTCCAACGACGTTGAGCAATGGCAATTCCGACGTAAAAGACCCGCCGAAGGAAACTCCGGCGGGCACTGAAACTGTGGTACTCAGATATTACTCGGCAGCGAGGAATTCCGCGCAATAGCTCGGGCCGTTGACGCCGGGGCGGTCGGACACGGTACGGATCGAGCGGATCTTGTAGTCGCCGCCGACAACCAGCTGCACCGTGCAGGAGAGGTAGGATGTGCGTGCCGGAGAAATCTGGCGACCGCGTTTGCCGTCCTTGCCTTCTTCGAACTTGGCAGGAACCTTTGCCGTCTTGTAGCCGCCGCGCCAGTTGTATGTGGTCGTATCGCCGGTATCGACATCACTCAAGGGTGGACCGAACTTTGCGAAGAATACGCCTGCGGACTGTCCAACCCAACGTGTTTCCACGGCACTCTTGGGAGAGAGTGAAGGGGCGGTGGTTGTGCAGGCGGACAGGGCAATTGCCAGACCTGCCAGTGTTACGCTGCGAAAACGCATGTCGAATAATCCTTGTTGGGCCGTTTCCGGTGTGTTGTGGGAGATGACGTTCCCCTAGCAGATTTATCGAGAAGCGGGAGTGGCGACGGCCACGAGATTGAAGTTTTTTTGCCACAATTGCTTTTTTGTAACGATTTTTCGCAGGCGTCGAAGGGGCGGGAGCCGCAGTTTGCAAAAGAAGATCCGTCACAAAAATTTCATCGCCATGCTTGTCGAGAAAACGGTGCTAGTTTATAGAAGCGCCGCTGGTCACGGAGTGTAGCGCAGTCTGGTAGCGCACGTCGTTCGGGACGACGGGGTCGGAGGTTCGAATCCTCTCACTCCGACCACCTTTCCTTAGATATTGCTGTTTGTTCTTGCGGTGGCGCAGAGACCTCGGGTCGTGCGTAAGCTTCGCAAAAGCCGGGCTCTATATCGCTTTGCCATAGTCTGTCGGGCTGTTTGTTCGTGAGGGGAGCAGCGCTGGCGGGTAGCAAGAGACTTAGCCCCGCGTCTGTCCTCGGGCTTGAGAATTGACTGTCGGCGAGGGGCAAGTTCTGCTGTCGTTTCAGAGACAATTCTTCACACGGGGCAATGCCGGAGCGTCATTCACAGGCGGTTGCAATGTCCAATTCAGAAGTTCTTCTATCCATTTGTGTGCCGACCTATAACAGGCAGTTCCTGCTTGAGCGGAATGTCAATTTCCATCTTGAGTGGTTTCGCAAGATGGGCATGTCTTTTGAAATCGTCATTGTCGATGACTGCTCTACAGATGGTACCGCCGATTACATAGCAACACTCGCCGATGTTCCCGAAGTAAGCCCCTACAGACGCACCAGGAATTCCGGCTTTGTCAGCAACTATGCCTTCGCAATGCGCCGGGCGCGTGGTCGCTATGCCGTATTCCTGGGAGATGACGACCTGCTGATCCCGGAAAAGGTGAGGGAATATGTTGGCATCATGGAAGCGGAACCGGGCATCGGCATGGTGCAGGCGCCGTGGCTGCTGGTCGATGCCAGAGGCGGGCAGCGCGATTTGGGACCGTTTTATCGGATTCCGGGACCAACGCGGCAATCGAGGGGCGATTTTTCCTCATTCCTCAATTTTGTCTTCAATCACCATGTGTTTCCCGAGTTTCTGATCGTTCGCCGCGACGTCCTGGCAAGATCCATATCGAGTGCAACGCCCTTCATTTTCTGGGCCTATCTTTACACGGTGCGGGCGCTCGACAAGGCCGATGTCCTGTTCATGCCGGAGCCCTTTGCTCGCGTCACCGCCATTTCTGACGATCCCAGAATGCAGCAGGGCAATAATGAATGCATGTTCCAGTGGGATACCTACCGCGGCGGTATCGAATACCTCGCCGCACAGATGTGGAAGAACAAGATACCCTCGACCCATGAGCGTGACGAGTTCTTCCGCCGGCTCGTCGAATTCATGATGGTGCGACAGGGCGTTGCCTTACGGCTGCATATCGAGGGGCGCAACTGGCCAGAAGCCTATATCCTCTACAACAGGATGGCGGCCTATCAGACAGTGCCGCTGGCGGGCACGTCAATCGGCACGTTGCAGAAGCTCGCCGGGCTCGTGGTGGCGGCAAAAGAGGCCGCAGCTTTCAGCGATCTGCCGATAATCCTCGACCCTGCCGTCGGCAACGATATCGTGGAACTGCTGCCGGTGGCAGTCAAGGAGCGCATCACGCGCGATGTCCCCACCTATGACGATGGGCCCCGTGCCTGGCTTCGGCTGGATCCGCGCTTCGGGGAGCCTCTCAGACGGACCGATGCGGCATTCGATCTGCCGACCTATCTCGATCAATTCATTTGAGCGAGTTTGAAGCCTCCCTCCCGCCGGATGGAGGCTTTTTTTCAAGACATAGATAAGCGACGAGTCTACCCAGCGGCCGGCACCCGGCGCTGTTGCCCAATCTGCTGAGCGCAAAAGCAAGTTACTCTCTTCAAGAACCGTTCAGACAACGAAAAACCCTCTTCAGACATAGGCGAAATCTTCGCTTCGTCTGGAGAGGGTTATTTTATGCTGGCTTGCTGCTTTTTTGACGGTCGATCGACCTAGACTTTAAAGCCGCCGGCAATGGCGTCGAGCACGATTTCCGTTGAAGGACGTTCGTTGGGAAGGAGCTTTTCTAGCAGGCGGGCGCGTTCTTCGCCCTGCTGCCACGGCTTGCCGTTGGCGTAGGCCGTAACGGCAGCTTCGATCTGCGGCATGGTGGTAACATGTTCAGCGCAGGCGGATGCAAGCTCTCCCAAGGCGTTGAAGGGAACGCGACGCTGGGAATCGATGAAGACCAGGGGCTTGTTGAAGAGCTGGTACTCGGTCAGGAACGAGATGCCATCCGTCAACATCAGGTCGGACGCATCGAAAAGCTCTCCGTACTGTCCGTCAACAATTGTGCAGTTGGGCAGGCTTTCCCATCGTGCCCTGAAGTCGTTGATATCGGCCTGGGAAATCAGACCCATTTTGACGACAAGCGCAAAAAGCGCCGGGTGAGGCTTCAGCACGAATTCTATGCGGGGCGAGCGTTGGGCCCAGCTCAGCATGTCCCGGTAGATGCGATGGAACACGCCGAATGCAAGCCAGTCGCTGCCAACGGAATGGTGCGGCGCCCAGATGACGCGAAAGGCTTTCTCGCCGTCGCTCTTTATCGGCCAGGAACCCTTGCCGATGAAGCTCGCGAGCCTCTCATGCTTCGGGTAGCCGGAGAGAACGAATTTGTTGGGATCCGAATGCTGGAAGCTTCGAAAGTAGGATTGCGTCTGTTCCGTCTCGCAAAAGACCCGCCATGCCGATCTGTGATAGGGCTGATCGAAGGCCATCGGCGATATCTCGTTGCTGGGTTCAGAATGGCTGAATTTCGCAACAATTGAGACGCCGTAGGTGATTGCGCAAAGCCGTGCAAAGCCAAGCTCCGGTGTGCGGAAGGCAGGAGGGTAGTCTCTGTCCCAATGCGACTGACGGAAGATGACGTCGGGCATCAGCGCGCGCAGCACATCCAGACCCTCGAACGAATTGGGCATGCCCAGGCGAAGATGGGGAACGCCGAGATTTGTCAGCGACTCGCTGATGGAACTCTCGCCGCCGCAAACATTGTCGCCGGGGAAGACCCTGTCGATACTGATGACGATCGGATCGAAACGATCATCCTTCTGCATGGCATGGAAAATGTCGATCTGTGCATCCCACGCCTCGATCAGATGAACGAGGAAGACGCAGCGGATCTTGCCCGATGTCGTCGGCATCTTGCGGATGCCGGTATGGACGATCTGCCGCAACTGCGCGAAATTGTTCGCCGCACTGGCTTCATTCGACCGGGCGAGGTTCTTGACGCTCTCGACCAGGTTGTTTGCGAACGTGTTGTTAGAGGATGAAAGGTCTCTGACGTTTCTGGCGATATCTTGCGATGCTTCATGCAGTTTCTGGGCGGTCGTCTGTTGCAGGCCGATGGTGTCCTCGCGGAATCGTGCAAGGAAATTGACCAGTTCCAGCATGATTTCATCCTGGATTTGCTGCCTTTGCGCCAGCGAAGACAGGTCGGCGATGACCTGGTCGAGCTTTGCGTTGACGGAGGCCGGAGATGCGCCGTTTGTTGTCGAATCCATTGTAAAACTCTCACCCAATTTTCTGAATCTATCTCAGGGTTTGCTTGCGCCGACCTGTACTACCCCATCCTCAAGGGTGTCGGTGGCAGGAACCATTGCGTGTCCCCGCGCGTTAACTAGCCACATAATAGAGGAGAGATATGATGTTGAAAGCTGTGGTATTGTGGGCGATGGGCGTGCCTCTGGTTGTAGTCGCGCTGCTGTGGATGTTCTTCTTCTAGAAGCATCGCAGAACATGAAATTCTGAAAAAAAGCGTCGGTTCCAGCCGGCGCTTTTTCTTTGTGGGCGGTCTGGTCAGGCTGAGGAAAGGTTATGTTCCTAGTGATGAATTCACATCTGTTTTGATGCTCTGAAGCACATATCCGGATTGCGCGTGCCTGTCGGGCGCGACTTTGGAGGGCGCCTTGCAGCATTGGGACGAGCGGTATTCGTACATGAAGGTTGTTATATGTATCGCCAAGCGACCCACGCCCAGACATTGACCTTTCAGCGCAGTCCGGCTCTCCTCAAGGGAGAGGAAATCCAGACTGCCTTCGCATTCGACCTCGACGGAACCATTACCCGCGCAGAGCTTCTTCCGATGATTGCGTCGGAGTTGGGTCTGGAGGCCGAGATGCGGCTTTTGACCGAGCTGACAATGGCTGGCGTCATTCCCTTTGAAGATTCGTTTCGTCTGCGTTTCGCCATTTTGCGCAGCGCCGGGATTGATCGCATTCGGTCGATTGTTTCGCAGGTCGAGTTTGATCCCGATATCGAAGCCTTCATTCGCGAGAATGTAGATCGTTGCTTTGTGGTGACCGGCAATCTGGATCTCTGGGTTCAGCCGCTGATGGAGCGCCTCAAGTGCCAGTTCTACACGTCTACCGCCATTACGGACGCGGAGGGCCGCATCACGGGTCTCGATACCGTCATGCGGAAAAACGTTGCCGGGCTTGAGCTGAAAGAGCGCTTTGACAGGCTCGTATCCATCGGCGATGGCTTCAACGACATCCCAATCTTCGATGTCGCAGATATCGGCATCGCCTTTGCAGGACTTCATAGCGCCCCTGACGCGCTGATTTCAGTTTCAAACTACGTTGCGCTGGATGGGAAATCTTTATGTCGCCTGTTAAACACGCTGTAATCGCAGCCGCCGGACTCGGCTCCCGGCTTGGCCATGGCAAGCCAAAATGCCTTGTCGAGATCGAGGGGGTGAAGATCCTTCGCCACCTTCTGTCTCTCTTGAGCGATGTGGAAGACGTGCGAGTCGTCGTTGGCTTCGAGGAAAAGGAAGTCATCAACGAAATCCGGAAAATTCGCTCTGATGTCATGGTCGTTCGCAACCCCGGCTTCCGGGCAACGACGACATTGCACAGCTATGAGCTCGGCGCGCGCCATATCAAGGGTGACTGCCTTTTCATGGATGGCGACATGCTGATCGAAGAGGCAAGCTTCAAGGCTTTCCTTGCGTCCTGCAAGCCGAATACGCCGCGTCTGGCCATTACCAAGACGAAGACGCGCGATGCTGTGTTCACCACCATCGAAAATGGCATTGCCACCAGTTTCCGCCGTGACGACCCGACAGAATATGAGTGGGCAAACATTTCCTGGTTGCCGAACGCCTTCTTCTCCGACATCGGCAATACGGCCGTCTACGAGCAGCTGCGCCAGTTCCTGCCCATGGAGACGCAGGAATTGATCGCTTATGAAATCGATAGCGAACAGGATCTGTCGCTGGCCAAAGAAAACCTCCACCTTTTCAGTCTGAGTGCTCTCGCAAGCTAGAGACGCCTTGGGCAGAAATGGTGGAGCAGGAGAAAGTCCGCATATGAGCAGAATCTACGATACGAAAGAAACAATCGACGGAAAGCAGGTCCAGACCTTCTTCAATTCGCGTGCGAAGAAGGAAGCAAATGCGGTTGATGCCGTCATGCTGCAATCTGCGGGTTCGACACTGGCAACGGATCGCGACAAGTTCGAGCGGGAAAACCTGCTGCCAAGGCTCGATAAGCCAGCGAAGGTCGTGGAACTGGGATGCGGCGCTGGCCGTCTGGCGCCATTTTACGGCGCAGCTGGCCATCAATATCTCGGCCTCGACTTCTCAGACGAATTGATCGCGCGTGCGAATGCAGAGGCGATGGCCAGCAACTCGATCCATTTTCAGGTTGCTGAAGTCCCCTATGTCAAAGTGGAAGAGCTGAAGCTCGAACCGCCATTCGACATGCTGGTTGTGACGGGGCTGATGATTTACCTCAACGATGAAGCGGTGCTCGATTCGTTCAAGCTGCTTGCCCAACTGGCAGCTCCGAAAGCCAAGATCTATGTCCGCGAATCTCTGTCCGACATGGACATTCGCCTGACCCTGAAAGAGCATTTCTCAGACGAGCTGGATGACGTTTACAACGCCATCTACAGAACGACTGCGGAACTGAAGGCCGTCATGGATGACACTCTCATTGCGGATGGCTTCCGTTACGAAGTCTGTGGCGAATATGCTTTCCCGCCCGCCCTGCGCAATCGCACCGAAACAACACAGCGATATTTCACGCTGACACGTGATTAAGTCTGGACTGACCTCCGGAACGTAAAAGGCCGCCGATCATGATCGGCGGCCTTTTTCATTTGAGTGCTGTGAAGGTTCTCAATCCAGCTCGTCAAAAACACGAGACGCGGTGGCACTGCTGGTCCGGCGGATGTCGATCTCGTCGCGGCGGCTGGAGAACTGCTCGCTGGCCAGAAGTGCTTCCGCCAGATCGGCAGGCAGAGACATGATCACGCGCTCGCCCTGCGATATCTTGCCGGTATCGCTGCGTTTTCCAAGGATCATGCCGCCAGCAACCGTGTTGTTGGTATCGGGGTCGATCAGGATGAAGGAGCCGGTCGAGCGGTTCTGGTCGTAGGGGTCGAAGATGGCCGTTTCATCGAAGGAGAGGCGCACCTTGCCAATGGCGTTCATGGACAAGGTTTCGGTATGGGGCAGCCATTGGCCGTTCTTCAGGTCAAGTTGGGTTGTCGGCTGCACTGTCACACGCTGGCGGCGGCTGCCGCTTTTCAGCCAGTAGCGCTTGCCGGGCTCGATACCGCCGGGCTGCAGCGCCACGATCTGCGCATCGAAGGCATGTCCTGTCTGCGGCTGCGCATCGATGGAAACGATCATGTCACCGCGCGATACGTCCACCTGCCGGTCAAGAACGAGCGTTACGGCATCGCCTGCGACGGCTGCATTGCGAACGAGGTCGAAGGTGACGATCTGCTTCACATTCGCCACCATGCCCGATGGCAGGATGACAACCGAATCGCCCGGCTTTACGGCGCCACCGGCAACCGTCCCCTGATAGCCGCGGAAGCTTTCGCCGGGGCGCGATACACGCTGCACCGGCAGGCGGAAGCCGCCGGTCTGGGTGGTGCGAACGGTGGCAAGCTCCAGCGTTTCTGCCAGCGTCGGGCCTTCATACCACGGCATGGATGTCTTGCCGGACAGCACGACATTTTCGCCCTTCAGCGCAGACATGGGAATAGCGGTGATCTGCTTGATGCCGAGCGACAGGGCAAATTCGCGGAACTCATGGGCAATCAGCTCGAACCCTGCCTTGTCGTAGTCGGTCAGGTCGATCTTGTTGACGGCCAGCACGAACTGGCGGATGCCCATCAGGGCCGCAATCGTCGCGTGGCGGCGGGTCTGTTCCAGAATGCCGGTACGGGCATCGACCAGAAGCACGGCGAGATCCGCTGTCGATGCGCCCGTTGCCATGTTGCGGGTATATTGCTCATGGCCGGGTGTGTCGGCCACGATGAAGGCACGCTTGTCGGTGGCGAAATAACGATAGGCCACATCGATGGTGATGCCCTGTTCGCGCTCGGCCTGCAGGCCATCCAGCAGCAGCGCGAAATCCGGCAGGCCCAGATCGTTCTGCTTGCCACTGTCGCGGTGCAGCGTGGCGGCCTGATCTTCCTTGACGGCCTTCGTATCCCATAACAGGCGGCCGATGAGCGTCGATTTGCCGTCATCGACGCTGCCGCAGGTGATGAGACGCAAGGGGCGCGCGTCTTTCACGGCCTTTGCAGGTTCAACGAATGGCAGAATTGTTGCAGATTGTGCGGCGTTCTGGCTCATCAGAAATAGCCCTCGCGTTTTTTCTTTTCCATGGAGCCCGACTGGTCGCGGTCGATGGCGCGGCCCTGACGCTCGGAGACGGTTGCGATCTCCAGCTCGGAAATCACTTCGTCCAGCGTCGTCGCATGAGAGTTGATGGCGCCGGTCAGCGGGAAACAGCCAAGCGTGCGGAAACGGATCATGCCGCGCTGCACGACTTCGCCGGGCTGCAGTTCCAGACGCTCGTCTTCTGCAAGAATCATCATGCCATCGCGTTCCACATAGGGGCGTTCCGCGGCGTAGTAGAGCGGCACGAGCGGAATGTTTTCCGCCTGGATGTAACGCCAGATATCGACCTCAGTCCAGTTGGACAGGGGGAAGGCGCGGACGCTTTCACCCTGACGGACCATGCCGTTATAGATATTCCACAGTTCCGGACGCTGGTTGCGCGGGTCCCATTTGTGGTCGGGCGTGCGGAAGGAATAAATCCGTTCCTTCGCACGGCTGGCTTCCTCATCGCGGCGCGCACCGCCGAAGGCGGCGTCGAACTTGCCGGCATCCAGCGCCTGGCGAAGCGCTTCCGTCTTCATGATATCCGTATAAAGCGCAGAGCCGTGGCTAAACGGCGTGACATTTTCCTCAGCACCGCGCGGGTTGGTGTGGGAGATCAGGTCGAGATCATATTCCTTGACGATATTGTCGCGAAACTCGATCATCTCCTTGAATTTCCAGCCCGTGTTGACGTGCAGAAGCGGGAAGGGGATGCGCCCGGGGAAAAACGCCTTGCGCGCCAGATGCAGCAGCACGGACGAGTCCTTGCCGATGGAATAGAGCATTACCGGTCGCTCGAACTCGGCGGCGACTTCACGGAAAATGTGGATGGCTTCGTTTTCGAGGGCCTTCAGGTGCGGGTCAAGTGGCTGCTTGGGTGAGGCGACACTTTTGCTTTCCGTCTCCGGAACTGCATTGGACATTGTAAACTCCGGCAATGTACTGATTTCTATGATCGTTATGATGCGGTGGGTATTATCGAGGCTTGCGCTGCCTCGGCCACATGCAGGCCGCATTCGCGCTTCTCGTCATTTTCCCACCACCACCGGCCGGCGCGTTCAGGCTCGCCGGGCTTGATGGCGCGCGTACACGGCTCACAGCCGATGGACGGGTAGCCACGCGCATGAAGAGGGTTGATGGGGATATTCTCCGCTGCGACATGGGCATTGATGAGACCGATGTCCCAGTCCGCCAGCGGGTTGATCTTGATGAGATTGCGCTCGGCGTCAAATTCGGCAAAGGGCGTTGTTGCACGGTTGCCGGACTGGCCACGGCGAAGGCCGGTGACCCAGAAGCTTGCACCTTCGAGCGCCTTGGCCAGCGGCACCAGCTTGCGCACATGACAGCAGGCATGGCGAGCCTCGACGCTGTCATAGAAGCCGTTCAACCCGTACTTTGCCGCAAAGGCGTCGATATCGTCCTGTTGCGGGTAAAACCGCCGGATCGTGAGGTTGTATCTCTCTTCGGTCTCGTCGATGAGCTTGACCGTCTCTGCAAACAGGCGGCCCGTTTCCAGTGTGGCGATGTCAATTGGCAAGCGGTGCGTGCCGATTGCTGCGGTAATGACCTGATCCTCAATACCAAGACTGGTGGTAAACACCGCACGCCCGCCAAGTCCCGCGATAAAGGCGAGGCGCTGCGCCAGATCGAGACCGGCAAGTGTATCGTCCAGAGAAGAGACTTCCTGGCTGGAAAAGCTATGCGCAGATGTATTGATGGTCATTTCATCGTATCCGAACTCTACTGTTGCGGATAATCCCTGAAATCCGGGTTTTTTAACAGGAATGGCTATGCTTCTGCATGGCCTTGCTGAGCAAATATCTCTCTTGCACGCTTCTTAGGCGCAAAAGACTCCCAATCGCTCAAGCCCGGTTCAGATTTACACTGGTAAAAGAATGTCATTCGTAGAAAAACACAACCAGCTTATCCCGTTTCGGTAATTCAGAATGATTTCCCAGAAGGCAAAATATGCGCTGCGCGCCCTCATCGCATTAGCGAGAGCTGATGAGGGCTGTCCTGTCCAGATTTCCGACATTGCGCGCAGTCAGGTCATTCCCAAGAAATTCCTGGAGCAGATATTGCTGGAGCTGAAACGGGACGGGCTGGTCGCCAGCCGTCGCGGCAAGCAGGGCGGGTATCTGCTGCGCCGTTCGTCCAGCGATATCTCGTTTGGAGAGGTGCTACGGCTCATCGATGGACCGGTGGCGCCGCTGCCATGCCTTTCAAAGACGGCCTATAAGCGCTGCGAGGACTGCGACGGCGAAACCGGGTGCGAAATTCGCCACGTCTTTGCACGGGTGGCGGATGCCACGCGCAATATCCTGTTCAATACGACCATTGCAGACGCAATCAGCGGCACCGACGTTGCGGAACTGCTGACGGCGTGAGGCCGCAACCCACTTCCCGGCACTCAAGTCATCACGCACCCGGCAATTTGCGCCAATGTTGGTAAAAATCCCGAACTGGTTTTGCGTGAAGCCGATGTTTTGAACGGTGCTTGTTGCGCGTTTCGAAGTTGCCGCGCTGTGTTTGTTGCCGCCGATGACAAGACAAGGGAAACACTTTTGCGATCGTCATTGCCCTGATTGACCAACTCTACTGATCCGGTAGTGTTAAGGGCAAGACATCCAGGAGGGTTCAACATGTCGAAACTTCTTTCCAGCCTCAGCGCCGTGGCGCTCACCCTGTCCATTTCGCTCGGCACTGTCGGGACGGCATGGGCAGATAGCAAGCTGCTCAATGTTTCCTATGATCCGACCCGCGAACTCTACAAGGACTTCAACGCAGCCTTTGCCAAAAAGTGGAAGGCCGACACGGGTGAAGACGTTTCCGTACAGCAGTCGCATGGCGGCTCCGGCAAGCAGGCCCGTTCCGTTATCGATGGT
The DNA here is from genome assembly GCF_030209845.1 of Agrobacterium sp. fls2-241-TYG-188a. Classification (NCBI taxonomy): domain Bacteria; kingdom Pseudomonadati; phylum Pseudomonadota; class Alphaproteobacteria; order Hyphomicrobiales; family Rhizobiaceae; genus Agrobacterium; species Agrobacterium sp. fls2-241-TYG-188a. The sequence goes on from NZ_JARVRD010000002.1 coordinate 463,881, forward strand.
CTGGAAGCCGATGTGGTCACACTGGCGCTTCAGAGCGATATCGACGCCATCGTCAAGAACAGCGGCAAGATCAAGGAAGACTGGCGCAGCCGCCTGCCGCACAATTCCTCTCCTTATACGTCCACCATCGTCTTCCTGGTCCGCAAGGGCAACCCGAAGGGCATCCACAACTGGGGTGACCTTGTGAAGGGCGATATCCAGATCGTAACGCCGAACCCGAAAACATCAGGCGGTGCGCGCTGGAACTATCTGGCCGCCTGGGCCTGGGCGAATGAGGAATACAAGGGCGATCAGGACAAGATAAAGGCCTATGTCGGTGAACTCTACAAGCGGGCTCCGGTGCTTGATACCGGCGCGCGCGGCTCCACCGTTACCTTCGCCCAGCGCCAGATCGGCGACGTCTTGCTGGCCTGGGAGAACGAGGCCTATCTGGCTGGCGAGGAATTCGGCAAGGACGAATTCGATATTGTCGTTCCGCCGATCTCCATCCTCGCAGAACCACCCGTTGCCGTGGTTGACGCCAATGTCGATGCCAAGGGCACCCGCAAGGTTGCCGAAGCCTATCTTCAGTATCTTTATTCTGACGAAGGCCAGAACATCGCCGCCAAGCACTTCTACCGTCCGTCAAACCCGTCTGTTGTTTCCAAGGATCTCCTGAAGCAACTGCCTGACATCAAGCTCGTCACCATCGACGATCCGCAGTTTGGCGGATGGGCCAAGGCACAGCCAGAACATTTTGGTGACGGCGGCATCTTTGACCAGATTTACAAGCCCGCAAAGTAAGCGGATGATGCAAAACGCCGAACAGGCCCACACCAGGGCTTTGTTCGGACCGGATACAAGATCGACCGGCCGCAAGCCGGTCGAAGACGCATCAGAGGGCGGCTGACGATGGCCCCCATTTTACCGGAGCCTTGATGAGCAGTACCCCATCGCCAGCGAAATGGAAGTGGCGTCAATCGAGCGTGTTGCCGGGTTTCGGCCTCACGCTCGGCTATACCATCACCTATCTTTTTCTCATTATTCTCATCCCCCTGGCCGGTCTGGTCTGGTCCACCGCCAAGCTTGGCTTTTCGGACTTTCTTGCCATCGCAACCGATAGCCGCACCTTGAACGCGCTGCGCATCAGCTTCAGCACGGCCTTCGTCGCAGCCTTCGTCAACGCCGTCTTCGGTGTGCTGATTGCCTGGGTGCTGGTGCGTTATCGCTTTCCCGGGCGCCGCTTCGTGGATGCCATTGTCGATCTGCCCTTTGCGCTTCCAACCGCCGTTGCCGGCATTGCGCTCACCGCGCTTTACTCCAATCGCGGTTGGGTCGGGCAACTGTTCGAACCCTTTGGCATCAAGATTGCCTTTACCCCTTCCGGCATTGTCATTGCGCTGATCTTCATCGGACTGCCCTTTGTGGTTCGCACCGTGCAGCCTGTCATGGAAGAGATCGACCGTCAGGTGGAAGAGGTGGCTGCAACGCTGGGCGCCAACCGTTTCCAGACCATCACCCGCATTCTTCTGCCGGGGCTGGTTCCAGCCATCCTCACCGGCTTTGCGCTGGCCTTCGCCCGCGGCGTCGGGGAATATGGTTCGGTCATCTTCATTGCCGGCAATATTCCCTATGTCTCGGAAATCGCCCCGCTGCTGATCGTCATCCGGTTGGAGGAATTCAATTATGCAGCCGCAACCGGCATCGCCACGATCATGCTGATCATTTCCTTCGCCATGCTGTTCGTCATCAATCTCATTCAGGCCTGGAGCCGCAAGAGGTACGGTTATGCCTGATAACGCGCCCACCGTTCCCTCCCGCCCGTTCCGGGATCCCGCCAGCGAAACGCTGCCTGCAAAGCTGGTGCTGGTCGGTATCGCCTTCCTGTTTCTTGCGCTGTTCCTCGTCCTGCCGTTGGTGGCGGTTTTCGTGGAGGCCTTCCGCAAGGGCTTCGAGTCGTTTTGGGAAGCCATTGTCGAGCAGGATGCGCTATCGGCCATCCGCCTCACACTTCTTGTCGCGGCCATCGCCGTGCCGCTCAACCTCGTCTTCGGTGTTGCCGCTGCCTGGTGCATTGCGAAGTTCGAATTCAAGGGCAAGGCATTTCTGATCACCCTGATCGACCTGCCTTTCTCCATCTCACCCGTCATTTCCGGACTGGTCTATGTCATCCTGTTTTCCTCCCACAGCGTGCTCGGCCCCTGGCTGAAAAGTTACGGCATCGAAATCCTCTTTGCCGTTCCCGGCATTGTGCTTGCCACCATCTTCGTGACCTTCCCCTTCGTTGCGCGTGAACTCATTCCGCTCATGCAGGATCAGGGAACGGGCGATGAGGAAGCCGCCATTTCGCTCGGTGCATCCGGCTGGCAAACCTTCTGGTTCGTCACGCTGCCCAATATCAAATGGGGTTTGCTCTACGGTGTGTTGCTGTGCAACGCCCGCGCCATGGGGGAATTCGGTGCAGTTTCCGTCGTGTCAGGCCATATCAGGGGCGAAACCAACACCATGCCGCTGCATGTCGAGATACTCTATAATGAGTATAATATCGGTGCGGCCTTTGCGGTGGCGACCCTGCTTGCCGGGTTGGCGCTCGTTACCCTCGTCTTGAAAACAATTCTTGAAATACGCTTTGGCGCGGGCAACGCTGCCGGCAAGCATTGAAGGGCATTTTTATGGAAGTCAAAGTTTCCGGCATTACAAAGCAGTTCGACCGTTTTCCCGCCTTGAACGACGTGTCGCTCAACATCCGTTCCGGCGAGTTGATTGCGCTGCTGGGCCCATCCGGCTCCGGCAAGACCACGCTGCTGCGCCTCATCGCCGGTCTTGAACAGCCCACGCAGGGGCAGATCTTTTTTGGCGATGAAGACGCATCTCATCGTTCCGTGCAGGAGCGCAATGTCGGCTTCGTGTTCCAGCATTACGCGCTTTTTCGCCATATGACGGTGGCTGAAAATATCGGCTTCGGTCTGAAAGTGCGCCCATCAGCAACCCGCCCGCCCAAGGCGGAAATCCGCAAGCGCGTCTCCGAGCTTCTCGATATGGTGCATCTGCAGGGTCTGGAAAAACGTTACCCCAACCAGTTGTCGGGCGGCCAGCGTCAGCGCGTTGCGCTTGCGCGTGCGGTTGCCATTGAGCCCCGGGTGCTGCTGCTGGATGAGCCATTCGGTGCGCTGGATGCCAAGGTGCGCAAGGAACTGCGCCGCTGGCTGCGCGAGTTTCATGACCGCACCGGCCATACCACCGTCTTCGTTACGCATGATCAGGAGGAAGCACTGGAGCTGGCCGACCGCGTGGTGGTCATGAGCCAGGGCAAGATCGAGCAGGTCGGCACGGCCGATGATGTCTATGACACGCCCAACTCGCCCTTCGTCTTTTCCTTCATCGGTGAGTCGTCAAACCTGCCTGTAACGATCCGTGATGGTCACGTGCTGTTTCAGGGCGAGAGCATCGGCATCAGGGAGGCCAATGATGGCCAGGGCGACCTGTTCTTCCGCCCGGAGGATGTGGTGCTGACCAGCGACCGCGATGCGCTCTACGGCAAGGTTACCACCTGTCGCCGCCTTGCCGGAACGAGGATTGCCGAGATCGATATCGCCAATGACGGGCACGAGCCCTACCATCTGGAAATCGAGGTGCCACTCGATGCGTCCGTATCCGTCGGAAACGAACTGCGCTTCCGACCCACGCGCTGGAAAATATTTCGCCCATAACAAGCGGAAATAGGAAAAGGGCCGCTTTTGGCGGCCCTTCCATGAGTTTGGTCGTTGTTTCAGACCGAAAACGCAATCAACGTTTTCAAGGGAAGGCGGATCAGGCCGAGGGCTGCCTCGTCAAAATCAAATCCTTTCCATTGCCTGCTACGAAGACCGAAATCTCATTAGACATTGGATCACCTTCCTTTCACTACGTTGAACATAAGAAGAAGGTAATACGATTCGCCGAGATTGCAAGGGGTGTCAGAATTACGCCGCCTTTCCGGCCTGCATGTCGAACTCGAAGTGGATATTGTCATAGGGAAAGGTGACGCCACTTTCATGCCTGTCAATGATGCCGGCATTGACCAGCGTCGTGACATCTCTATGCACCGCCTGCACGTCACGACCCACACGTCGCGCCACTTCGCGAATGGCAAGCGGACCTTGCCCAACGAGGCTTCTAACAATATTGAGCCGCAAGGGTGCGAGAATACGATGCAGATCGTCGTAGCTGGAAAACTCGATGGATGGCGTCGCTTCCGTCGCTTTACCGGAAAGGGCAGAATTTCCTGCCGCCACAAACCGCGCCTTCATATCATCCATCGTGCTTAAACGTATCGTCAAACTCGTCATTTCAAGATCCTCTCCATGTCGGTCTGAAAGGCTTCGAACAGCGCCCCAAGGGTGGTGAATGTTATGTTTTCTTCTTGATCACCGAGATGGCGGTGGTCTCCCTTGCCGCGCTCATTGTCATATCGAAGAACGCACTCACCATTCACAACGAGCGCCAGACGGTACTTGAATGGATGAGCGCTGCCAGGGACAGGCTCGGGCAGATGCCATAGCACCACCTCAAAAAAGGTCGTTTCATCAATGACCTTTCTGGATTTTTCGAGGAGTGTCGCGGCCATGTTGTTTTCTATAACAACAGGGTGCTGTTGTCAATTGTAACAACAGCACCGATTTTGCGTCAAGCCACACGCATGACGATCTTGCCGATATGGCTGCTGCTTTCCATCAGCCTGTGGCCCTCGGCTACGTCATCGAAGGCAATCACATCGTGGATGACGGGTGCAATCTTTCCGGCTTCCAGAAGCGGCCAGACTTCCGCCACCAGCTCGTCGCGGATCGCTCTCTTCTCGTCTGCTGTGCGTGGGCGCATGGTAGAGCCGGTCACAGTCAGCCGCTTGACCATGATTGGCCGCAGATCGACATTCTCCGCTACGTTGCCGCCCAGAAACGCGATCATCGACAGACAGCCATCCTTGGCGAGCGCAGAGAGGTTCTTTGCAAAGTAGGAGGCGCCGATCATGTCGAGGATGACGTCCACGCCTTTGCCATCCGTTTCAGCCTTGATGACCTCAAGGAAATCCTCTTCCCGGTAGTTGATCGCCCGCTTGACGCCCAGCTTTTCGCAGGCCTGGCATTTTTCCGCAGAACCCGCAGTGGCGTAAACCTCGGCACCAAAGGCTGTCGCCAGCTGGATGGCCGTCGTGCCGATGCCGCTGGTTCCGCCATGGATCAGCACGCTTTCGCCTTCGGTCAACCCGGCCATCTGAAAGAGATTTGCCCAGACCGTGAAGAATGTCTCCGGCACGGCTGCAGCCTTGACGGCATCGTAGCCCTTGGGGAAGGGAAGGGCCTGGCCCGCAGGCACGACGCAATATTCCGCATAGCCGCCGCCATTGGCCAGTGCACAGACGTGATCGCCGACCGCAAATTCACTGACGCCATCGCCAAGGGCCACAACCTCTCCGGCAATCTCCAGTCCCAGAACAGGGCTTGCGTCTTTCGGCGGCGGATAGGCACCCTGCCTTTGGGCAACATCAGGCCGGTTGATGCCAGCGGCTTGCACCTTCACCAGAATTTCGCCCGCGCGTGGCGTCGGGAGTGGACCAGTCGCAAACACCATCACGTCGGGTTCGCCAAAACTTGGCAGGTCAACAAATCGCATCGTCGTGGGCAGTGTCATGGAGGCCTCCATTGCTTTCAATGGTGGAAACCTATGCGAGAAGCGACCGGGATGGAAGCGTGCGTTTGCGCCATGGCGCCGCGTCTTAAAGCCGCGCGCTGGCAATCGGGCGAGCGAGACGACGCAGGCACCGCATCAGGACCGGTCGCCGAAAGTGCGGATGATGAACCCGTTTTCGCTTTCCTTGGCCGCCTTCTTGACGGTCGCGATCTCGCTGCCGATTCGCTCGGGATTGCCGAGAATAAGCCCCTTGGAAAGCTCCAGAACGCCGATCGAGCAGCGTAACAGGGCAAACTCCCGCTCATTGCCGAAACGGTCATAGCCGGTGATCTGGCCTGCGGCACGGTCTTCGTCGGAATAGAGCTGCACCACATCGTCGTGGAAATCGCTCAGCAACCGTTCCAGGATTTCGGTTACCTCTTCCTTGTTCCAGTCACGCACGCCGATGAAGAAATCGTCGCCGCCGATATGGCCGAGGAAGCAGTCGCCCGAGAAGAAATAACGCTTCATCAGCGCAGAAAACAGCGTGATGGCGTGGTCGCCAATGTGGAAGCCGTATTTGTCGTTGAAGGGTTTGAAGTTATCGAAATCGCAATAGCAGAAGAAACGGTTGTCGTCGCTGTCGCGGCAACTGTCCTCGATGAAGCTGCTGATGGCGCGGTTGCCGGGAAGCGCCGTCAGCGGGTTCTGTTCCTGCGCCAGCTTTAGCTGCTTCTCGTTCATGACCTTGATGAGGGATGCTGCCGAAACGACGCCGATATAGCGCATGTTCTCCGTCAGAATGACGCAGGCGCTGCCGGCCGTGTTGGCAAAGACGCTCATCAACTGCTCTGCATCCGCATCCAGCCCCACAATCGGCGCGCCATCCACGAAGTGCGAGATCGTGCGCTCATAGACCTTGTTCTTGAGCAGGTCGCGACCGAAGGGCTGGTAGATATATTCCTTGAGATGATGTTCGTTGATGACGCCGCGCGGTTCGCCATTGGCATTGAGAACCGGGAAAAAGGCCTGGGCAGGATTGCGGCGAAACAGTTCGAAGACGCTGTCGATCGTGTCGTTCTCAAAAACCGTCGGCAGCCGCTCGATTTGCCGTCGAATGAGGATTTCGTCCAGTTTCTGGCTGCTGCGGCGGGTTTCACCCAGATGCTGCAGATGCGGAAAAGCGCTCTGCAACTCGCTGACGAAAGTGGTAGGGCGGGAGATGAACCAGCCCTGTACCAGATCGACGCCATGTTCGCGGCAGGCCAGAAATTCCTGCTCTGTCTCGATGCCTTCGGCAATGACCCGGACGCCGAGGACATGGGCGATGTTGACGATGTTCTTGACGAGGTGACGCTTTCTGGGATTGCGGTCGACCCCATCGATGAAGTAGCGGTCGATCTTGAGGTAGTCGACGGGGAAATCGCAAAGCAGCTTCATCTCGCCATGACCAACCCCGAAATCATCGATGGCCAGCTTGAAGCCTTCCTTGCGCATCCGTGCAATCAGTGCACTGAACTCCGGAACGCTGGTATTATCAAACCGCTCGGAAAGCTCGAAACAGATGGAGGAGGGCGGAATGGACGCCTTGCCCAAATGCTCCAGAAGCGTGTCCAGAATGGCATTGCCGTGGGGAATGAGACGGACGTCGAGATTGAGAAACAGGGTTGCAGATGAGAATTCCGGCAGCGTCGAGAATTTCGCGAGCGCGCGCCCGGCAAGCATCTGCTCGACAGCCACCAGCTGTCCGTCCGTTTCGATGTGGTCAAGCAGGTCCAGAGGGCTGGAAAAACCAATGCGGTCGAAGCCGCGCATCAGCGACTCATAGCCAAAGACGGTGCCCGTGGATGCTTCGACGATGGGTTGGAAGGCTGTTTCCAGGACGAGCTTCGCCATGGAAGCGATCTGCCCACTGGCAAATCGCCTGATAATATCGGGGTCGATCGCCGTCGACTGCATGAATTTTCTCCACGGTCGCGTCCTTTTTGGGGATTTTATGGACGCTTTTTATGGAGAAGGTGGTCGAAACTTCTCAACAAATACTTTCTCGTTGATGAAGCTTTTTTGAATTTTTCATGACGTCTCTGCGACGCACTAAAACAGACATCATTGAGAAACATCAAGATGCTAAGCTTGGCGCCGTTTCTGCGCATGTGCCGCGTAAAGCTCTGCGACATTCAGCTGTTCATCATGGGGAAGAGGTGTTGTCCGCTCGTTGCGGTGGCGGTTGCTGCCGGCGGCGACGGTGTCTACCCAAAGCCGCAATGCCGCGCGAACGACTTCGCTGCCTGAGGCATAGTCGCCAGCCATCACGGCTTCGCGCATTTTTGCCGCCTGTTCCGGCGAAATGGATACGGTTACCATTGGCATCATCTCTCTCCCTTTTTGACGAGCCGTTCGGCACAGGTGCCGGGCAGCATCGTTTTGGCCTTTTTTCTCGTCCGTCGCCGGCCTTTTGCAGCGGACTTTACTGTCTGGATGGCGCATATTTCACAGATGCGCCGGGAGGAACGTTCATCCCCCTGTTCGGTTCCTGCAAAGTCTTGAAATCGATGTGAAAAGTGGACCAGCGACAGGGCCGTCCAAGCGAATGTCTTCGCCAGCACAGGTCTGCGACAGGCCGTGGGTGTGTATTGTCAAGCGAATGCGATCGGTCATGCGATGCGACCTTCCATCTGCCAGTTGGTCAGAGCCTATCACAATCGCACCATAGAACAACGTGTTCAGACTGCTTTGACATGGCGCAAAGCACACTTTTCTGTGTCGCATTTATTATTGATTGATCAGTCAATCAATAATAAATTGACCACCAAAGGAGAAGGCCAATGCCAAAACTCGGAATGGAGCCCTTGCGCAAAAAGGCCCTGATGGATGCCGCCTTGCGGACCATCGGTCAAAACGGGTCCCTCAACGTCACCATGTCGGATATCGCCCGCGAAGCAGGGGTCTCGGCGGCGCTTGCGCATCATTATTTCGGCAGCAAGCAGAAGCTGCTTCTCGAAACCATCCGCAGTCTGCTGCGCGCCCTGCGCCGAGATGCGATTGCGGCGCTCGCGCAGGCCTCCGGTCCTCGCGCGCGGCTGAGCGCCATCGTCCGTGTGTCGTTCCAGAGCGACCAGTTCACCAGCGAGACCGTGGCAGCGTGGCTGGCCTTTTATGTCGAAGCGCAGCGTTCCGACGAGATGCGTCGACTGCTGATCACCTATACGCGGCGTCTGCGCTCCAACATCATGGATAGTCTCAACCGCCTCTGCCCACCCGATGATGCGGCAAGGATTGCCGAGGGGGCAGCGGCATTGATCGATGGGCTCTACATTCGCCACAGCCTTCGCGCCGCTCCGCTCGGACTGGCCGCAGCCCCGGCGCTGGTCGAAAATTATTTCGATACGCAGCTCAAACCCTTTTCGGACGCGCCCGCAACAGACGGCAAACCGTCCATTCGCATTCTTTGAGGACCACGACATGACACTGAAAGCCCAACCGAAAGCCTCGCACTTCATCGACGGTGCCTATGTCGAGGACGCAGATGGCGCGATCTTCGAGAGCATCTACCCTGCGACGGGCGAGGTCGTGGCGCGGCTGCACGCGGCCACCCCGGCCATCGTGGAGCGCGCGGTAGCATCCGCCAAGCGGGCGCAGAAGGAATGGGCGGCCATGAGCCCCACCGCACGCGGCCGCATCCTGCGCCGTGCCGCCGATATCATCCGCGAGCGCAACCGCGAACTGTCAGAGCTGGAAACGCTCGATACCGGCAAGCCAATTCAGGAAACAATCGTTGCCGATTCCACCTCGGGCGCGGATGCATTCGAGTTCTTCGGCGGCATCGCGCCATCGGCCCTCAACGGCGACTATATCCCGCTTGGCGGCGATTTTGCCTATACGAAGCGCGTTCCGCTCGGCGTCTGCGTGGGCATCGGCGCGTGGAACTATCCGCAGCAGATCGCCTGCTGGAAGGCGGCCCCGGCCCTGGTCGCAGGCAATGCCATGGTCTTCAAGCCATCGGAAAATACCCCGCTCGGCGCGCTGAAGATTGCCGAAATTCTGGTCGAGGCCGGTCTGCCCAAGGGCCTGTTCAACGTCATCCAAGGGGACCGCGAGACAGGCCCGCTGCTCGTCAACCATCCTGACGTGGCCAAGGTCTCTCTGACAGGCTCGGTGCCGACAGGCCGGAAGGTGGCTGCTGCCGCTGCCGGCCACCTAAAGCATGTCACGATGGAACTGGGCGGCAAATCGCCACTCATCGTGTTCGATGATGCCGATATCGACAGTGCGGTTGGCGGTGCGATGCTCGGCAACTTCTATTCCTCCGGTCAGGTCTGCTCTAACGGCACGCGCGTCTTTGTCCAGCGCGGCGCAAAACAACGGTTTCTCGACACTCTGAAAAGCCGCACGGATGCCATGGTCATCGGCGACCCCATGGATGAGGCAACCCAGATCGGCCCGCTGGTTTCCAAAGCACAGCAGGAAAAGGTGCTCGCCTATATCGAAAAGGGCAAGGCCGAAGGCGCAACGCTGATTACCGGCGGCGGCATTCCCAACCATGTTGCGGGCGAAGGCGCCTATGTCCAGCCGACTGTCTTCGCGGACGTGACGGATGGCATGACCATTGCGCGCGAGGAAATCTTCGGACCGGTCATGTGCGTTCTGGATTTCGATGACGAGGAAGAGGTGATCGCCCGTGCCAATAACACCGAGTTCGGTCTCGCGGGCGGCGTTTTCACCGCTGATATTTCCCGTGCCCACCGCGTGGTTGACCAGCTGGAGGCGGGCACGCTGTGGATCAACACCTACAATCTTTGCCCGGTCGAAATGCCGTTCGGCGGCTCCAAACAGTCAGGCTTCGGGCGGGAGAACTCTGCGGCTGCCCTCAGTCACTATAGTGAGTTGAAGACGGTCTATGTAGCGACGGGCAAGGTCGAAGCGCCTTACTGACCCGCCAGTCGGAGCGTACCCCCACCCGAGCCCACGCTGATTTTTTAGAGAGCAACCGCAATGCAGCAAGCAGATTTCGTCATCGTCGGGTCGGGTTCCGCAGGGTCCGCCATGGCCTATCGTCTGTCGGAAGACGGGCGTTACTCGGTCATCGTCATCGAGGCAGGCGGGACGGATTTCGGTCCCTTCATCCAGATGCCCGCCGCGCTTGCCTGGCCAATGAGCATGAAGCGTTACAATTGGGGCTATTACTCCGAGCCGGAGCCGAACCTCAACAATCGCCGCATCACCGCTCCGCGCGGCAAGGTCATTGGTGGGTCATCATCCATCAATGGTCTCGTCTATGTCCGCGGCCATGCCGAAGACTTCAACCGCTGGGAGGAACTTGGCGCGCACGGCTGGTCCTATGCGGATGTGCTGCCCTATTTCAAGCGAATGGAAACCAGCCATGGCGGCGAAGAGGGTTGGCGCGGCACGGACGGGCCCTTGCATGTGCAGCGCGGGCCGGTGAAGAACCCGCTGTTCCATGCCTTCGTGCAGGCAGGCGCACAGGCGGGTTTCGAACTGACGGACGATTATAATGGCTCCAAGCAGGAGGGCTTCGGCCTGATGGAGCAGACCATTCACAATGGTCGCCGCTGGTCCGCCGCCAACGCCTATCTCAGACCGGCGCTGAAACGCGGCAATGTCACACTGGTCAAGGGCTTTGCCCGCAAGATCGTCATTGAAAACGGTCGCGCAACCGGCGTTGAGGTGGAGCGCCGGGGTGCCATCGAGACCATAGGCGCAAACCGCGAGGTGATCGTCGCTGCCTCATCCTTCAATTCGCCCAAGCTGTTGATGCTGTCGGGCATCGGCCCCGCCAGGCACTTGCAGGATATGGGCATCGAGGTGAAGGTGGATCGCCCCGGCGTGGGCGAAAATCTCCAGGACCATATGGAGTTCTATTTCCAGCAGGTTTCCACCAAGCCGGTCTCCCTCTATTCGTGGCTGCCGTGGTTCTGGCAGGGCGTGGCGGGCGCGCAATGGCTGGTGACGAAGGGTGGGCTCGGCGCTTCCAACCAGTTCGAGGCCTGTGCCTTCCTGCGCTCCGAGCCCGGATTGAAGCAGCCGGATATTCAGTTCCACTTCCTGCCGGTCGCCATTTCCTATGATGGTAAGGCAGCGGCCAAAAGCCACGGTTTTCAGGTTCATGTCGGCTTTAACCTGTCGAAATCGCGCGGCAATGTCACGCTTGCCTCCAGCGATCCCAAGGACGATCCCGTCATCCGCTTCAATTATATGAGCCATGGGCAAGACTGGGAGAAGTTCCGCCATTGCGTGCGCCTGACGCGGGAAATCTTCAGCCAGAAGGCATTCGACGACTATCGCGGACCGGAAATCCAGCCGGGCGAGGGTGTCCAGTCCGATGAGGATATCGACGCCTTCCTGCGCGAGCATCTCGAAAGCGCCTACCATCCCTGCGGCACCTGCAAAATGGGCGACCGCAACGACCCGATGGCGGTGGTCGATCCGGAATGCAGGGTCATCGGCGTGGAGGGCCTTCGCGTTGCCGACAGTTCCATCTTTCCGCATGTGACCTATGGCAATCTCAACGGCCCGTCGATCATGACCGGAGAAAAGGCCTCCGACCATATTCTCGGCAAACAGCCTTTGCCCCGCTCAAATCAGGAGCCATGGAGCAACCCGCGCGCAGCAGTCAGTGATCGGTAAAAGCCGCTGGCGCTCAAGTCTTCTTGATAATTGTCAGGGTTAAGGTTGCAATCGCGGCGCTGCGGTTCGATAAGGAAGGTCTCTCCCAGACGACAGAAAAGCTGCCATGCCCGCCAGATATAGAAAAATGAAGATGTTGCGCCGTACCCGTGTGGTGTGGGGTAACTGGCAGGTCTGGAAGCCGCGTGCGATTTTCTGGACCGGTGCGCTTGCCGTCGGTGTGATCAGTGTCGCCTTTGCGAAAATGGCGGACTGGGCGCAGCATCTGTTCTTCTCGGTAACATCGTCGGGTACATGGGCCTTTCTGCTGCCGCTTCTCATCACGCCGATTGGCTTTGCCCTCTGCGCCTGGCTGTCCATCAAGGTCTTCCCCAATTCCGGCGGCAGCGGCATTCCGCAGGCCATCGCGGCGCGACATTTCCACGAGGATGAGGATCGCTCCCGCCTGCTGTCGCTGAAACTGGCCTTCGGCAAGATTATCCTGACGATTGCAGGGCTTCTGTCCGGGGCATCGATCGGGCGTGAGGGGCCGACCGTGCAGGTGGGGGCCTCCATCATGCTGCAGGCAGCAAGGCTTGGCGGCATGGCGCAGGCCAGAGGACTTATTCTGGCGGGCTCCGCCGCCGGCATCGCTGCCGCTTTCAACACGCCGCTCGCAGGCATTGTCTTCGCCATCGAGGAAATGGGCCGTACCTATGAAGCGCGGTCCAACGGGCTCGTGCTCACGGCGGTCATTCTCTCTGGTCTGGCGTCGCTTGGCCTTGTCGGCACCTATACCTATTTCGGAACGAGCAGCGTCTCGGCCCAGACCGTAGCCGACTGGGGGCTGGTGCTGGTCTGCGGGATCGGAGGCGGATTGTTCGGTGCCGTTTTTAGCGCCTTCGCACTCAAGGCTTCGCAGCGCATTCGCCGCTGGAGCCATAGCGTGCCTCTCAAGCGTATGCTGATCGTCGCCGCTCTCTGCGGACTGGCCTCAGCCATGATTGGTGTTGCCACCGGTGGCGCGACCTTCGGCACCGGTTACGAACAGGCGCGTTCCGCTATCGAGGGTCATGCTGCCCCAAGCTTCTTCTTTCTCGAAAAGCTGGCGGCCACTTTCCTGTCGATGATGTCAGGGATTCCAGGCGGCATATTTGCGCCTTCCCTGTCTGTCGGGGCGGGCTTCGGCAGCACCGTGGCGTCGGTTCTGGGAACCAGCATAGGGCTTGGCGCCATACTGGGCATGGCGGGTTATTTCGCGGGCGTGGTTCAGGCGCCCATGACGGCCTTCGTCATCATTCTGGAGATGACGGGAAACCATGAGGCGCTGATCCCCATCATGGCCGCATCGATGCTTGGCTATCTCACATCGCGCATGGTTTCAGCAGAGCCGCTCTATCACGGCCTGTCGCGCGTCTTCATCGCGCAGGGCATCCGGGCAAAGCGGGCCAATCGCAGCGGCGAGGAACGTCACACGCCCAGCTGATACCCGGTGCCGAAATAGCCAAGGCCGGGGATCTTTATCCCGGGATTGACCACGTCGAACCCCGCGACAAGCCCTAGAAAATTCAGCTCAAAACCGCTGCGCACGCCTGCAGAAACACCCAGCAGGCCGCCAAGCGAAAGGCTGATGTCCTTCCAGTCATCGGCGACATGGATAAACGCGCCATTGGGAAGATAATCGCGACCGACAGCATCGGGCGGCAGGACGACGCCCAATTCCGGCACGCTGCGCAGCACATGAGCAACGAAGGTGTTCGAGTTCGGGCCGGGATAGATGTGGTAGCCACCCGGTTTCCCATAGGGATAGTCTTCAATCGCTTTTTCGATTTTCGGTATCAGCCTTGCTGCCTCCTCGCCATGCAGTTCCAGCACGCGTCTTGGCATGTTGGAATACTAATAGGCGTCCGGCGGATAGGCGTTGCGGCGAATGGGCGTGCCCCAGCCAACCTTGTCATATCGTTCGTAACGCGCAGCACCCTCCCGCTTCGTGACGATCCAGGCATGGCTTGCAATTGAGCCCTTGAGCCCGCCGGTCATGGCCGAATAGACATAAATGGCAGCGGGGTTGTCGGCTTTGGCTTCCGGCAGAATGCCCGCCGAGGACCAGCGCGCATTACGGTAGCCTGTCGGGTGTTCCTTCATCGCCCATAAACCGGCTGACGCCAGCGCGGGCAGAAGATAAATGAGGAAAACGGCAACGACGAAACGTTTGGCGAATTTCAATTGGGCGATCTCGTGCATCGTGGAGACAATTGCTCTAAACAATGAAGCCAAATCCGTATTTTTTGAGGCCAGACCATGCACAACCCCGTTACCGTCGAAGTCACCCGCGGCAATATTGTCGAAAGCCGCCATCGGGGCATGGCGGTGGTTGTGGATGGCGATGGTTCAGTGCTGCTGTCGGCAGGGGATGTGGATGTGGCCGTGTTCCCGCGTTCTGCCTGCAAGGCAATGCAGGCGCTGCCACTGATCGAAAGCGGCGCTGCCGATGCCTATGGGTTCGGCAATCGCGAGCTTGCCCTTGCCTGTTCCTCGCATTCCGGCGAAGACGCCCATGTGGAACTTGCCGCCGCCATGCTCGCCAAGGCGGGACGCGATGTCGACAGTCTGGAATGCGGCGCGCACTGGTCTTCGGATCAGAAAACCATCATTCATCAGGCCCGGACCCTGGAAAAGCCGACGGCACTGCATAACAACTGCTCGGGCAAGCACTCCGGTTTCGTCTGCACTTGCTGCCATACCGGTACCGATCCGCAGGGATATGTGGGCTATGACCATCCTCTCCAGCAGGAAATTCGTGCGACCATGCAAAGCCTGACGGGCGAAGCCATTGGCCACGACAATTGCGGCATCGATGGATGCTCCATTCCCAATTATGCCATTCCGCTGAAAAGCCTCGCGCACGGCTTTGCCAGAATGGCGACAGGGCAAGGGCTGGAAGCGGCCCGTGCGCAGGCATCCCGTCGTTTGATGGAGGCCTGCATGGCAGAACCCTTCTATGTGGCTGGAACTGGCCGCACCTGCACGAGGCTGATGGAAATCGATCCCGGCCGAATCTTTGCCAAGACGGGGGCGGAAGGCGTCTTCGTCGCGGCGCTTCCGCAACAGGGGTTGGCCATGGCGGTGAAATGCGAAGACGGCACCACGCGTGCCGCCGAAGCCATGATTGCAGCGCTGCTTGCGCGCTACATGGAAAAGGACAGCGCCGCGCAGAACAGGATGATGGGCATGGCAAACCGTTCCATGAAGAACTGGAACGGCATCACCATTGGCGAAATCCGGGTTACCTCGGCGCTCTGATCACGCCGCTTCGCTGTCGCGGGCGCTCCACATCGCCTTGAAGGCGGCGCGGCTCTGGCACCGGTCCAGCCAGGACTTGACGGCCGGGTTTGCCTCAAACAACGGCGTGTGCGCCTGCGCATAGCGCACGACCTCGGCAACATTGATATCGGCAACGCTGAAGCGGTTTCCGACGAGATATTCATTTTCGGAAAGATGCTGTTCCAGAACCTTGAAAGGACGGCGCAGAAGGCGCGCGGCCACTTCTATGACGGCCTGGCCCGCATCTGTATTGGCAAGCCCCTCCGACACGGTGGACGAAATCTTCAGCGCATTGGTTTCGATTTCCGTTGCGGCGAAGAAGGACCACTGCATCATTTGCGCGTCTTCGGCCAGATCGGCGGGTGCAACGGCGGTGCCGTGCTTGCGGGCAAGATAGAGGTTGATCGCCATGGATTCGTAAAGAACCATGCCGTCATCCTCTATGCAGGGAATGGTGCCCATGGGGTTGATTGCCAGAAAGGATGGCGTCAGCGTGTTCATCGGAGCGTTGGCTGCCAGTGGATCTTCCACCCGTCTGGCCTGAATGACAGGCAC
Organism: Agrobacterium sp. fls2-241-TYG-188a; assembly: GCF_030209845.1. Classification (NCBI taxonomy): domain Bacteria; kingdom Pseudomonadati; phylum Pseudomonadota; class Alphaproteobacteria; order Hyphomicrobiales; family Rhizobiaceae; genus Agrobacterium; species Agrobacterium sp. fls2-241-TYG-188a. Next base: position 480,009 of record NZ_JARVRD010000002.1, read on the forward strand.
CAGTTTGAAATTCAGCCCCAACTCGCCCGCCAGCCACAAGGTGCGCGTGGCGCGAGACCGGTAGACACCGTAAATTGTCAGCATTTGAAACCCCCTTCGATCGCTGCGGCCAAGCTATTGCCGGTAGCGCCAAAACGGAAGCGGGATTGTTCTTCCTATACACGTTTTTTCTAAATCTAGCTCACAGCTTTCGATTGCATTTAAGTCGAATCATAGCTATCTGCGACTATATTGCAGCATAATAGTTCAATTCCAAATATACTTTCCGCTAGGGTCAGTTTAAGATCTACTTTAATAAGGCATAAGTAATTCTATGCCAATATCGCTGGCGCAGCACTGTTTGCTAGGGCATGGTGGCGATCGTGGGGCAATAATGACCGGCGAAGGTGGAACAGTTAAGGATCCTTGCGCAATGCGTGAAGAAAATAGCGCTCGCTTGCTTGACGTGCAGGCACTGGCTGCAAATCTTCTTGAGCCTGGGATAGCCGATCCTCGGCTCGCTTACCTGCTCGACAACATTCCCGAAATTGTATTCCTCAAGGATATGGATGGTTACTTCACCTACCTGAATGCCGCTGCACTCGCGGGCCTCGACCATGTCCCCTTCAAGAAGGGAAGATTGACAATATTCGACATGGTTCCGCCGGATGCCGCGCGGGCCATAGACGCCATGGAACGCCGTATCATGGAGACCGGCGAAAGCGTTTATGACGCAGAGGAGCGCATCTGCAAGGATGGGAATATCCGCTGGTTTTCAGCCAGTCGCATTCCCATTCGCGACGCGCAGGGAAACATCATCGGCCTGGCCGGTATCTCGCGCGATATCACCGCCGCCAAATGGCAGGAAACATTGCGCCGCAGCCACGCCTCGCTGCTGGAGATGATTGTCCACGGTCAGCCCTTGCCGACAATTCTTGAGGGTGCGGTCAATACTGTCGAAAACATTCTGGATAATCTGCGCGGTTCCGTTCTGCTGGTCGAGCAGGGACGCCTGCGAAACGGCGCAGCGCCATCGCTGCCTGCGGCCTATACGGCACTCATCGATGGCATTGAGATAGGACCCGAGGTGGGCTCTTGCGGCACGGCAGCCTGGCATAGAGAGCCCGTCTATGTCAGCGATACCTATCAGGACAGGCTCTGGAAAAACTATGTGGACACCGCAATGCTTCACGGTCTGCGCTCCTGTTGGTCCACGCCCATCTTTGGAAATGGCGGAGTGCTTCTCGGCACGTTTGCGCTCTATTCCGGCACTGTCAGGATGCCGACCCAGATAGAGAAAGAAATCATCGAGATGGCGACGAATATCGCCGGGATCGCGATTGACCGACGCCGCGCTGAAGACCGTGTGCATTTCCTCGCGCATCACGATCCTCTGACGGGGCTTTCCAACCGTAACCTGTTCTGGAGCCAGTTTCATCGGGCCATCCACGAAGCCAGACGTGAAGACCGGCTGGTTGCGGTCAGCTATATCGATCTCGATAACTTCAAGGAAATCAACGATCTGCACGGACATGCGGTCGGAGACCTCGTATTGCGCACTCTTGCAGAGCGGATCACCAGTTGCATTCGCGCCTCCGATATTGCCGTCAGGCTTGGCGGTGATGAGTTTGCCATCATCTTCAGCAACCCGAGGCATGATGAAATCGGGATATTGAACAGGTTGGAGAGCATCCGCAAACGCGCGGCAGAGCCCATTCCAATCGAAAACGGATCGGTCAGCGTCACCTGTTCGTCCGGCACGGCGTTTTACCCCGGCGATGGAGACACGCCGGAGGCTTTGCTCGCAAAGGCGGATGCGGCCATGTATCAGGCCAAGAAGCAGGGCAGGAACGGTGTGCGCTTCTTCGACCAGACCTTCGGATCGGGCATCTGACGCCTGCGGCAGTTTGCCTCAAAGCGTATGAATTCTGGCATAAGCTATTGTCATAATTGATTATTATGCAAGTCGAACAAGGCGCAGAACGCCATTCGACTACCCGCGTTTGATCTCGCGCAATTTCAGCAATCGAGCATATCGTACTCTGCCATCGACAAAAGATGGAGATTCCGATGAGAGATTCGCAGACAGTTTTCGATAGCATGATGACACCCGTCTATGCGGGCGCTGCAATCGCGCTGCTCCTGTCTGTCCGGCAGGTTGATGCATGGCAGAAAGCGCGCCGCTACCACCAGACGCAGGCTGCTTTGCGCAAGGACGGCCCGGTCAAAACGGCGGCTCCAGCCGGCGTGAAAGCCGCGCTGCCCTGAACGCCCTTCGGCCGTCAACTGAATTTGAGGACTAGCTGCGGGGAGGGCAGACCCTTGTCTCGCCCGTTAGACTGACGGCATCCGGCATCAGGCGCTTTTCGAACCGACCGATGAAGCGATCGAACAATCTGGCAAAGGCTTCCACATCGTCGGCGGGCCAGTCGCTGACGACATCATTGATGATGCTGATCTTTGCGCTGTGCATCTCCGCCAGAATGCTGCTGCCGAGGGGGGTGATCCCGATCACGCTGCGGCGTCCGTCCTCCTGACAGACATCACGTTTGAGCAGACCCCGGCCTACCATTTCCGCGACGACGCGACTGCCGCGCGACGGATCGAGCCGCATTGCTTCGGCAATCGAACCGACGGTCGATGGCATGTCTGCGCGGCGAACGATATCGAGCACATCGATATGGGAAAGCTCCAGCCCCGGTGCCAGCTTGGCAATGGCCATGCGGCCGATCACCCGCCGCCCGATCATCAGGCGCATACGTGTCATCGTATTGCTGATATCCAGCACCATGTCGGGATCAGCCTTTCCCAAATTCTGCGCCGCTGCTGCGTGCTCGTTCATATCCCTGCAATCCCCGAACAACTCTTCCGTAACTATAGCACATATACGATAATGTGCCATTGACATATATGTGCTAAAGTCACATAAATTGCACATCAAGCGTGAGACCCTCCCATGGATATGTCTGTTACGCCTGTGGCGCCTCTTGTTCCGGACCGCCGTCGCAGGCTCGTTGTTTTCTTCTTTCTGATGTTTGCCATGTTCATGGCGACGCTCGACAACCAGATCGTATCGACGGCACTGCCGACGATTGTCGGGGAATTTGGCGCGCTGGAGCGGTTTGGCTGGATTGGCTCGGCCTATCTTCTGGCCATGAGCGCGGTCATGCCCGTCTATGGCAAACTGGGAGACCTCTTTGGACGCAAATATGTGATGATGGCCTCCATCGTCATCTTCACGGCGGGTTCGCTGGCCTGCGGGCTTGCATGGTCCATGGACTCGCTGATTGCGGCCCGCGTGCTGCAAGGTCTCGGCGGCGGCGGCATCATGGTGTCCATATTCTCCGTCAATGCGGATCTGTTCGAGCCCCGCGAAAGAGCCCGGTATCAGAGCTATTCCAGCCTTGTCATCATGGCGTCCGGCAGCGTCGGTCCCATTCTGGGCGGCACCATGAGCGACCTGTTCGGATGGCGCTCCATCTTCCTCATCAACCTGCCCATCGGCATCATCGTGCTGACTGGACTGGCCTTCATGCTTCCCTATCGCAGGCCGGACCGGCAGCCGAAGATCGACTATCTCGGTGCCATTCTTCTTGCGCTAACCATTTCCAGCGTCGTCCTCTGGGCCGACAGCTCACAGCTTTTCGGCTCCATCTTCGCGTGGCAGAGCCTTGGCATTGTCGCCTTCGGCGCCGTGACCGCCTATCTCTGGGTACAGGTGGAGCGCCGCGCGCCTGAACCTGTCGTGCCTTTGCGGTTGTTCAAGGACAGCACATTCCCGCTGTTCATGATCATTTCGCTGGTCAGCGGCGGTCTGGGCATCGGCATGGTCAACTACTATGCGCTGTTCCTGCAAACGACCACCGGCCTGTCGCCGTCGTCTGCTGGCCTGTTCTTCATCGCCGTGGCTGGCGGCATCGTCATGGGGTCTTTGACCGCAGGGCGGCTGATTTCGAAAACCGGCAGCTACAAGATATTCTCCATCATCAGCCTGTCGATTGCTGTCGTGGCCATGCTGTGCCTGTCGCAGGCCCACGCCGGCACACCGCTTTTCGTCATCGCCATCATTCTGTTTGCGCAGGGTCTGGGCGTTGGCCTCGGCCAACAGGCGCCCATCATCGGGGTCCAGAATTCGGCCCCCCGCACGGATGTGGGTGCCGCAAGCGGAGCGGTCTCCCTGACCCGCATGGGCGGAGCGGCCATCACCATCTCCATCTATGGCGCAATCATCTCCGCCAATCTGAAGGGGGCGGGTGGCGACATTCCCGGCGTCGGCAAGATACAGGAACTGACGCCAAAGATGCTGGCAGAACTGCCGGCGGCTTCGCAGGCTGCGGTGGCAAATCTTTACGCCGGTGCGTTCACGCCGTTGTTTCTCGCCGCCGCTGCCACAGCCGTTATCGGTCTGATTGCTGCGCTGTCCCTGAAAAATGTCCGGCTGCCAGCCGCAGTGGTTGAAAAACAGACGGCTGCGGTAGAGTAGGGTTCATCGAAAACATGGCGGGTGAGGAACGGGTTGCCAATGTGAGCGTTTCTTCCATCCACGCCGTCATCGAATGAGCCCATGAAGCCAGACAAATTGCTCTACCCCACGCCAAAGGGGCTTTATTGCCCGGTAGGCGACTTTTACGTGGATCCAGTTCGCCCGGTTCCGCGCGCCTTGATCACGCATGGTCACTCCGACCATGCCCGCGCCGGGCACGAGAAGGTGCTGGCGACGCGCCAGACGCTCGACATCATGCGTATCCGCTACGGCGAGGATTTCACATCGAGCGAGCAGGCGGTAGGCTTTGGCGAGACGATTGAGGTAAACGGCGTAAAAGTTGGCTTCCACCCGGCCGGGCATGTCCTTGGTTCGGCCCAGATTTCCATCGAACACGCTGGCACGCGCATCGTTGCGTCAGGCGATTACAAGCGTGGTGTCGACCCCACCTGCGCACCCTTCGAGCCGGTCAAATGCGATGTCTTCATCACCGAGGCGACCTTCGGTCTGCCGGTCTTTCACCATCCCAAACCCGCCCGCGAGATTGCCAAGCTGCTGACATCCATTCGGCAGTTTCCCGAAAGAACCCATCTGGTCGGGGCATATTCTCTCGGCAAGGCGCAGCGGGTGCTGCGCCTCCTGCGCGACAATGGTTATCGCGAGCCCGTCTATATTCATGGCGCGCTGGCACGGCTGTGCGACTACTATATTTCGCAGGGTATAGACCTGGGAGAGCTCAAGCCAGCCACGCTTGAAAAGAGCAATCCAGCCCAGTTCAAGGGTGCAATCGTCGTTGGGCCTCCATCCGCCTTTCAGGAAAAATGGGCCCGTCGCTTCAACGAACCGCTGATTTCCTTCGCGTCAGGTTGGATGATGGTGCGCCAGCGCGCAAAGCAGGGTGGCGTGGAATTGCCTCTTGTCATCTCCGATCACTGCGACTGGCCGGAACTGCTGGAAACCATCAAGGAAGTCGCGCCGTCACAGGTCTGGGTCACGCATGGGCGCGAGGAGGCGCTGGTGCGCTGGTGCGAGTTGCAGGGCATTCCGGCAAGGCCGCTGCATCTTGTCGGCTACGAGGATGAGGGGGATTGATGGCATGAAGTCTTTTGCAAACCTCCTCGACCGTCTTGTGCTGACCCCGTCGCGCAATGGCAAGCTGAAGCTGCTGACAGATTATTTCCGCGATGCGCCCGACCCCGACAGGGGATATGGGCTGGCCGCTATCGCGGGTACGCTCAACCTCAAGAGCATCAAGCCCGCCATGCTGCGCGAGCTGGTTCTTGAGCGAATGGACGATGTGCTGTTTCGCTATTCCTATGACTATGTGGGCGACCTTGCCGAGACCATCTCGCTTGTCTGGGACACCAGCCAGAATGCGGATGTTCCGCAAGCCGATGATCCCGGTCTTGGCGAAGTCATTGCCATGATGAATTCGCTGGGCCGCACTGAAGTCCGCTCGGCTGTGCGCGATCTCCTGGACAGGCTCGACACATCGTCTCGCTTTGCTTTCCTAAAGCTCGTCACCGGCGGCCTGCGCATCGGCGTCTCGGCGCGGCTTGCGCGGCAGGCCCTGGCTGATTTCGGCGAGCGCGATATCACGGAAATCGAAACCCTGTGGCATGGTCTTGAACCGCCTTATGAGCCGCTCTTTGCCTGGCTTGAGGGCAAGGCAGAGCGCCCGATTCTGGCTACTCCCGCGATCTTTCATTCCGTCATGCTGTCAACGCCCGTCGGCGACAACGATCTGCAAAACCTCCTCCCGGAGAATTTTGTCGCGGAGTGGAAGTGGGACGGTATTCGCGTTCAGCTTTCCCGCTCGGGCGATACGAAAAAGCTATACTCCCGCTCCGGCGACGACATTTCGGGGGCTTTCCCGGACATTCTCGAAACGGTCAATTTCGAGGGCGTGATGGATGGCGAGTTGCTGATTGGCGGTACCGCACGCTCCAACAACGCCACGCGCACCTTCTCCGATCTCCAGCAGCGCCTTAACCGCAAGACTGTGACGGGCAAGATACTGGAGGAATACCCCGCCTTCATTCGCGCCTATGATCTTCTGTTCGATGGGGAAGAGGATATTCGCGGCGAGACTTTCCTTCAGCGGCGTGAAAAGCTGCAGGGGCTCATCGACGGTGCACCGCAGGATCGTTTCGACCTGTCTCCGCTCGTGCCATTCACGAGTTGGGACGAATTGGAGATGCTGCGTAAAGCACCGCCCGATCCTGTCATTGAAGGCGTCATGATCAAGCGCAAGGACAGCATCTATCAGGCCGGGCGCGCCAAAGGTCCGTGGTTCAAGTGGAAGCGCGACCCGTTCAACATCGATGCGGTGATGATGTACGCGCAGCGCGGGCATGGCAAACGCTCCAGCTATTATTCGGATTTCACCTTCGGCGTCTGGTCGGAAAACGAGGATGGCGAGCAGCTTGTGCCCGTGGGCAAAGCCTATTTCGGTTTCACGGACGCGGAACTCGAGGTGCTGGACAAGTTTGTGCGTGATAACACCGTCGAACGTTTCGGTCCGGTCCGCGCAGTTCGCGCAACGCCGGAATTCGGCTTCGTTCTGGAGGTGGCGTTCGAAGGGATCAACCGCTCCAATCGCCATAAATCCGGTGTCGCCATGCGGTTTCCACGCATTGCCAGATTGCGCGCCGACAAGCTTCCGTCAGAGGCAGACCGCCTGTCGACACTCGTCGCCATGATCGATGAAAAGGCCGAGTGATGAATTTACCCTTTCGAAACATTAACTAGACAATCGCGAAACGGAGTGATGAAATTGCACTGTGCGCAACGCTGTTTGGGTCATCGCATATGAAAGATCGATCACCGCCATCTGCCATGGGCAGTTCCCTATCGCGACGCTCCATCCTTGCGGGTGCCGCAGGTTTGACCGCAGCGGCATGTCTCCCCAGAATTGCCGGTGCCAGCCTTGTGATGCCCGATGTCATGCCGTTCGAGCATGATGACTACGCACACGCCAGAAAGCGCTTCCACACCCATCTCGTCAAAAAGATCTCGGCTCCGGAAAAATCGTCACCGCTTGGCACACCCGAGGGTGGACGTCGTGTGACCTATCCCGGCGGCCCGAACGGCTCCATCGAGCTTGTTGCCTGGCTTTCCGACTACACGCCCGCGACCAAGCTGAAACCGGCAGTCCTGTTTCTCCATGGCGGTAACGCCACCGGGGAGGGGCACTGGGCGCTGATGAGGCCCTATTGGGAGGCGGGATATGTCGTCCTTTTGCCCACCTTCCGCGGTGAAAACGGTCAGCAGGGTAATTATTCCGGCTTTTATGACGAAACATCCGATGCGCTTGCCGCAGCGACCTATCTCGAAAACCTGCCGGGAGTGGACAAGGACCGCATCTATCTCGCCGGCCACTCCAATGGCGGCACCCTGTCGCTGCTCGCATCCATGGTGCGGCAGTTCCGCGCCTCGGTTCCGATTTCAGCCGGTGTCAATTCCTGGCGCTATTTCAATCGTTATTCCGATGAGCTGTGTTTCGACGAGAGCAACCCGCAGGAATTCATCATGCGCTCGTCGGTCTGCTTCGGGCCAAGCCTGAAATGCCCGACTCTGCTGTTGCGTGGAACGGAAGAGCGCCCCTTTGATGCCGATCATAAATTGCTGATGGAGCGCGCCCGTTCCGCCGGAATGCGGATCGACAACATGCTGCTGCAGGGCACGCATAATGGCGTGGTGCCGGGTGCGGTGGCGGAAAGCATACGCTTCTTCAGTCAGTTTGGCTGAAGAAGCGCCAAACTGACCGTTTCTCCAGCTTCGCGCCAGCCGGGCAGGGCATGGTCATCGCAACGATGACTCCCTTTGAAGCGGTTCAATGACAGTTCTATCCCTGAAACACTGCCGTCGCCTTCTGTCTCTCGCGGTGCTTTCCCTTTTGCCGGGCCTGAGCGGGTGCCTGTTCATAACCGATACGAGCCGTATGAACCCGGATGTGTTCGTGCAGGAAACGGCACCCGTCTTCAATTACAACAATGTCGGCTCGATCCCGCGTCCGCCGCTTCCGCCCACGCCGGGCTCGATCAACAGCCGCCCGCCGGATCTTTTCCGGTCGCAATTCCAGCAGCAATATGGTCCGCCATCCACAACGCGGCCTTCCGGTTCGGGCCAATCGCCAGCCTACAGCACGCAGGTGCTGGGATACGGCCTGCCGGTGAGCAACCCGCTGCATCGTGTCATGTACGACCAGATCAGCGATGATGGCCATACGCTTCCCGCCATCCCTTACTCTCGCGTCGATCCGCGCTTTTTGCGGCAGGATGTTGATTATCAGACCGCCGAGGCACCGGGAACGATCGTCGTCGATACCAAGCAGCATTTCCTTTATCTCGTTCAGCCCGGTGGAAAGGCTGTTCGCTATGGCGTGGGTCTTGGCCGGGAAGGCTATGCCTGGGCCGGACGTGGCAAGATTCAGTGGAAGGCCAAATGGCCGCGCTGGACGCCGCCCGATGAAATGGTCCAGCGACAACCGGAGCTGGCGTCGATTTCTTCCGCCAATGGCGGCATGGTTCCCGGTCTCAACAATCCGCTCGGTGCCCGGGCGCTTTACATTTTCAAGGATGGCAAGGACACGCTTTACCGCGTCCACGGCACGCCCGATTGGCAATCGGTCGGCAAGGCCACGTCATCGGGATGCGTGCGAATGCTCAATCAGGATGTCATCGATCTCTATGACCGCGTGCCGCAGGGTGCGCCGATTGTGGTTATCTGATCACGCACTGAAATAAAGCGGGCCAAAAGTGCCATTGTTGCGCAACAGCAACTGTCCCTTAGCTATCTGTTAACTGCTATACCAATAGCTGATCTGCTGTGGAACAAACGACGTACAGCGAGATTGAAGGATGGTTCTGCAACCCCGCGTACATCCGCCTAGTCGCTTCGATGTGAGAAAAACGGCCTTATGATGAGCACCGACACAAATATTTCCAGACGTAGACTTCTTTCCCTTCTCGGCCTTTCCTCTGCATCGCTTCTGACGGGCTGCGCTTCCTACAGCGCTCGGCCTTTCAACAGCGTTCAGCCGGGAACCCTTGCGAGCAATTTCGCGGGCGATATGCGCTCGATGTTTGCCGGTGGCATTTCCGATGACGAACTTGCCGTCATGTATGGCACGGTTGAAGATGGCGGCTACGTCATTCCCGCCGTTCCCTACCAGAAGATCGACCGCCGCTACTATCGCCAGCGCGTTGTCGACCCGACAGGCGAACCTGCCGGAACCATCGTCGTGGATACGCGCTCGCGCTTCCTCTATGTCGTAGAGGCTGGCGGTTCCGCCATGCGCTACGGTGTCGGCATCGGCCGCGAAGGCTTCGCATGGTCTGGCGAGGGCGTCATCCAGTGGCGTCAGAAATGGCCGAAATGGACCCCGCCGGATGAAATGGTCGCCCGCCAGCCTGAACTGGTCAAGTTCTCCTCGAAGAATGGCGGCATGCCACCGGGCCTCAAAAACCCGCTCGGCGCGCGCGCGCTTTACATCTTCCAGAACGGCAAGGACACACTCTATCGCCTGCACGGCTCGCCAGAATGGAACTCCATCGGCAAGGCCGTCTCGTCAGGCTGCGTCCGCCTGATGAACCAGGACATCATCGACCTCTACGACCGCGTGCCGAACAAGGCCCGGGTTGTGGTGTGGCAGTAAAAATTGAGTGAGGGCAGCTTGGGCTGCCCTCACTTCGTTTGGCAGGAGGTGTCTGCGTTATGTCGGACATTTTCAGTGATGCCGAATGAGCTGCGTCTTCTTAAGACAAGACTTCACGAGCGGCCCCCCCCGTCATTCCTTCACCAAGTTCTCCTTCAACGCATTCAGCCTGTCTCGCAGCTGCCCCAGCTCCTCCAGGCTGCACCCGGTTGCTTGCCCGATGGAGCGCATCACGTTTGTGGCTTTTTGTTTCATACCGGCGCCCTCCTGCGTAAGGGCTATCAGAACCTGACGCTCATCAACGGTGCCGCGCTTGCGGGTGATCAGGCCTGCCTGTTCAAGCCGCTTGAGGAGCGGGGAGAGGGTGCCTGAATCCAGCCCCAGCATTTCGCCGAGCGTTTTGACGGTTGCCGTTTCCTTCTCCCAAAGGGCCATCATGACGAGATATTGCGGATATGTCAGGCCCAGTGGCTCTAGCAGCGGTTTATAGGCGCGGTTGAAGGCATGTGCTGCGCCGTATAGCGCGAAGCATATTTGCAGGTCGAGCCTCAGCAGGCCGTCCATCGTTCCGTCGTCCATCATGTGAGCTCCAAAATGCTGCTGGAGAGGGAACAATTTATCCTGTCACTCGGTTCCTGCACTATGCAAAAGGCGACGCAATCTCCTCAACACATATTGCAGAAACGGGAAAATTTCTCAATGTGCAAAATTATATTGCGCACAATTTAATTGTGGGCTATATGATCGATAACATCAACCAAAGGAAGTGATCGACATGGCAATTCTCTACACAACACAGGCATCCGCAACGGGCGGCCGTGCAGGCAACGCCAAGTCCGCAGACGGCAATCTGGATGTCACCTTGACGGTTCCGAAGGAACTGGGTGGCGACGGTGCAACCGGCACAAACCCGGAGCAGCTTTTCGCAGCCGGATATTCCGCCTGCTTCCTCGGCGCGCTGAAGAACGTCGCTGGCAAGGAAAAGGTGAAGATCCCCGAGGACACGACAGTAACCGCAACCGTTGGCATTGGCCCGCGTGATGATGGCACCGGCTTCGGCATCGAAGTGTCCCTGAAGGTCAACATTCCCGGTCTCGACAAGGAAACCGCGGAAGGTCTTGTCCAGAAGGCACATATCGTTTGCCCATACTCCCACGCCATGCGCACCTCGACCGAGGTTCCGGTTTCTCTGGCGTAATCTGGTTTTCCCAAGACATGACGCATCAAGGGCTGGCTCATCGCCAGCCCTTCTTGTTTTCAGAAAGAAATCTGCTATATTCTTTCCAAGGAAAGGATATGCCATGAATATCCGCGTGAAAGCAGAGGCAGCGCCCGCAGAGCAGGGCAGGGTTGTGACGAAGGCCGTCATTGCCGCAGCTGATCGGTTGGGCCTCAGCGCCGCCCGCGTCGCAGACATTCTGGGCGTCTCGGCACCAACTGTTTCCCGCATGAAGAAGCTCGATTTCGTTCTCGATCCAGCCAGCAAATCATTTGAGCTTGCGGTGCTGCTCATCCGCATCTTTCGCTCCCTGGATGCTGTTGTCGGCGGGGACGAAGCCGTTGCGCGCGGCTGGCTGAAAAACCACAATACCGCTCTGGCCGCTGCGCCAGCCGAAAAACTCACAACCATTACCGGATTGCTCGATGTCCTTGCATACCTGGACGCCCGACGCGCTCCGCTCTGAAAGACGGGAAATTTCCGGACGCTGGTGGCGGCTGGTGGAGGCGCAGCACCGTGTTTCGACCATGAAGCTTGTCGATACGGTCGAGGAACAGTCCCTGCTTGAGGATCTGCTGGAAAACAGCAAAAGGCGCTTTCCGCCTGAATGTGATGGCCTCGATTACCTTCTCGCCACGCCCTTCCGTTACGATGCCGCCTATCCGCACGGATCGCGTTTTCGCAGGGCGGGTTTTACCAAGGGCGTTTATTACGCGTCTGCGGCGGTTGAAACGGCGCTGGCTGAAATGGCCTTTTACCGGCTGCTCTTTTATGCGGAGTCGCCGTCAACGCCGCTACCTGCCAATGCGGCGGAATACACTGCCTTTTCGGCCGCCATCGACACGCCGTCCGCGCTGGATCTCACGCAGCCACCTCTTTCACGCGACAAGACCATCTGGACGGACCCGACGAATTATGAACCCTGCCAGGGCCTGGCTGACTGCTCGCGCGAGGCGGATGTTGATGCCATCCTCTACCAGTCTGTCCGTGATCCGAAAGAAGGGCTGAACATCGCCCTACTGACGCCGCTTGGCTTTTCCCGCAAGCAGCCGGTAGAGCGCACCAGTTGGCGCATCCGGCTTGCAAATTCCGGTGTTCAGGCGCTCTGCGAATTTCCAATGCGCAGGATTGGGTTTGCGCTTGAGGATTTTGCCGGAGACCCGCGTATTGCCCAACTCGGCGAGGGCAGCCGCTAGCCGAGATCGATCAGGTCTTGCCTGAGGCGATCGGCATCGCCGCTTGCAATTTGCGCTTCCACTTCCACATGGGTCTGCGTCCAGATCGGGAGTGCGCGGACAAGCACAGCCAGGCCTTCTTCCGTCAATCGAAGTCGTTTGCCGCGCTTGTCCTTCGGGTCTGGCTCTACCGATACCAGCCCACGCTTTTGCAGCGGCTTCAGCGCCGCTGTCAGGGTTGTTCGATCCATGGCCAGAAGCTGCGCCACCGGCCCCATCGGCGGCGGTTCAGGCCGGTTCAGAGACATCAGAAGCGAAAATTGACCATTGGTCAGTCCCGCCGGTTTCAATGCCGCGTCGAAGCGGCGGGCAAGCGCGCGTGCGGCACGTTGCGCGTGAAGGCAGAGACAGGTGTCTCGCACAAAAAGCGTTGTCGAAAAAGGAATCACCGGCATATTTGACATAGGTAATATATGTTGATATCAACGTAATTAGTCAAGCAAAATCGCACGAGTCGCCGCAGAGCGGGGGTGGTCGTGATGGTTTGGCGTCAGGCAGGCAGATGGACGATCGAAGGAGGATAAGGTCATGCCGAATGCTGTTGTTTCAAGACAGGAGTGGCTGGAAGCCCGCAAGGCGCTTCTGGTCAAGGAGAAGGAACTGACGCGTGCCCGCGACAGGTTGAACGAGGCGCGCCGTGCGCTGCCCTGGGAGCCGGTGACGCGCGACTATGTTTTCGACACGGCCTCGGGCCCAAAGCCGCTGGGCGAACTCTTCGGACACTGCAGTCAATTGCTGGTCTACCACTTCATGCTGGCGCCGGATTGGGAAGAAGGCTGTGTGGGCTGTTCTTTCCTGGCGGATCATCTCGACGGCGCAGTCGTTCATCTCAAGGCAGGCGATGCGGCTTTTGTCGCCGTCTCCCGCGCTCCGCTGGAAAAGATAGAGGCTTACAAGGCGCGCATGGGCTGGAAGTTCCCCTGGGTCTCATCAAGTGGAAACGATTTCAGCTACGACTACCAAGTCTCGTTCCGCGATGAGGACGTAGCCTCCGGAACCATTACCTATAATTACCGGGATATACCCGCCATGGGCGAACTGAAAGATCTGCCCGGTGCCAGCGCCTTTGCGAAAGGTGAGGATGGCAGGATTTATCACACCTATTCCACCTACGCCCGCGGGGCGGAGCAGGTCATCTCAACCCTCATGCTGCTGGACCTCATGCCAAAGGGTCGCAACGAAGAGGGTACGATGAACTGGGTGCGCCGCCACGACCAGTACGAGGACGCACCGAAAGCATCCGGCTGCTGTCACTGAAGCGAGAGGGAGGAAACGGGAGATGGAAGACGCAAAGCCACAGGCAGAACACGCGTTTTTGCAAAGATTGGTCGGCGAGTGGCATATGGTTTCAGCCACCGGCTGTCAGGAATACGATCCCAACGATCCGCAAATGCGATTTACGGAAACGGTAAAGTCCATCGGTGGGCTGTGGATCGTCTCGGAGGGCAAAGGCAGGATGCCGGATGGCACGCCCACCACGATGGTCCTGACACTTGGCTTCGATCCGGCCAGCGGACATTACGTCGGATCCTGGATCGGTTCCATGATGACGACCTTCTGGACCTACAAGGGCTGGCTGGAGCCGGATGGCAAGACGCTGGTGCTGGAAGCGAAGGGCCCGAAATTCGACGGCAGCGGTGAGACGACGACCTATCGTGACGTCGTGACATTGCACGATGACGACAGTCGCACGTTCTCCGGCAGCGTGATCCAACCCGACGGCAGCTTCCAGCAATTCATGTCGTCTGATTTCCAGCGCACCCGTTAGGGACGTTACCGCCGCAAACTGCCCAGAATACCGCGCACCAGCGCCCGTCCGACAGAGCTTGCAACGGTACGAGCAGCGCTTTTCATGGCGGCCTCGATGACGGTTTCGCGCTGGTAACCGCTCGTCTTGCGGGTGCCGCCGCCTTTCTTCGTCTGCGCAGGCTCGTCGTCGCCGAAGCCGGGAAGGGTCCAGCGACCGGCTGCCGTATCCGGCTGCTGGCGCGCCTGTTCCTCTGCGGCTCGTTTCGCAGCTTCTGCCTCGGCCGCCTTGCGGGCGCGGGCCGCGAGCATCTCAAAGGCCGATTCTCGGTCGAGATCCTGGTCATAGACACCGGCAACAGGGCTCGTACTCATGATCGTGCGGCGTTCCTCGTCGCTGACAGGCCCGACCCGGCCGGATGGCGGACGCACCAGCGTGCGCTCGACGATGGAGGGGGCTCCCTTGTCGCCAAGCGTTGAAACCAGCGCTTCGCCCGTGCCCAGCGTGGTAATCGCATCTGCCGTGCTGAAGCCGGGGTTCTGCCGGAATGTTTCGGCTGCCGTCTTTACGGCCTTCTGTTCGCGCGGCGTGTAGGCGCGCAGCGCATGTTGCACCCGGTTGCCGAGCTGCGCCAGAACGGTTTCCGGCACATCGAGCGGGTTCTGGGTCACGAAATAGACACCGACGCCCTTGGAGCGGATGAGCCGCACTACCTGCTCCACGCGTTCCACCAGCACGCGGGGTGCGTCGTTGAACAGCAGATGGGCTTCATCGAAGAAGAAGACCAGCCTTGGCTTTTCAGGGTCTCCAACCTCAGGCAGTTCCTCGAACAGTTCCGAAAGCATCCATAACAGGAAGGTGCCGTAGAGGCGCGGGTTCATCATCAGCTTGTCGGCGGCAAGCACGGAGATCGTGCCGCGACCATCGGGTGTCACGCGCATGATGTCGGAAATCTTCAGTGCCGGTTCGCCAAAGAAATGCTCGGCACCCTGCTGCTCCAGAACCAGCAACCCGCGCTGCAGCGAGCCGACAGATGCCTTGGAAATCAGGCCGAACTGGTTGGAAAGTTCGGATGCGTGTTCGCCCATGTAGTTGAGGAGAGCCTGCAGGTCTTTCAGATCCAGCAGCGGCAAGCCGCCCTGATCGGCAATCTTGAAGGCAATGTTAAGCACGCCTTCCTGCGCTTCCGAGGCATCCATGAGGCGTGCCAAGAGAAGCGGTCCCATTTCTGCGATAGTGGCTCGAACGCGGTGGCCTTTTTCGCCGTAAAGATCCCAGAAGATAACCGGAAACTGCTCGAAGGACAGGTCGGAAAAGCCGATCTGCTCGGCGCGTTTCATCACCCAGTCTTTCGCCTCGCCCTTTGCGGCAATGCCGGACAGATCGCCCTTTATATCGGCGCAGAGAACGGGAACGCCCGCGCGCGCAAAACCTTCCGCCATGACCTGCAGGGAAACCGTTTTGCCGGTGCCCGTCGCGCCGGTAATCAGGCCGTGGCGATTGCCGAATTTCAGGTCCAGATATTCACCCTTGTTGAGCGTGTCGTCAGGATTGCGGCTCGTGCCGATGTAAAGCTTTCCGTCCTGCAGCATCTGGCAATCCCTCCGGTGACGCGGGCGTGTTGCCCTTTATCCATTCTTTGCAATATACTTATAGGAACTGTTTCCAGCCTCGACAACTGTTTGATAGGGTTCAAAGAAAGGCGGCATAAAAGCTTCTGCCACGTCCTTTCACGGCCTTGAGTCTGCAGGGCAATTGTTTTACGTTGACGTGAACGTAATTTTCGCATCAGGAGGAATATATGAGCGAGATCGTAACGCAGGTGGCTGACAAGGTGGGCATAGCGCCCGAGCAGGCCGAAAAAGCTCTTGGCATGATGCTTGGATTTCTCCAGCGCGAAGCCGATGATGCGCCTGTGGCAAAGATGATCGAATCGATCCCCGGCGCACCAGAGCTTGTGGCCCGTTTCAACGGTGAAGGCCAGGGCGGCGGCGGCCTTCTGGGCGGCCTGATGAGCGCCATCGGTGGCGGCGGCATCATGGGTCTCGGTCAGCAGCTGATGAGCCAGGGCCTCGGCATGGGCGAAATCTCCGCTCTTGCCAAAGAAACCATCGCAATCGCCCGCCAGCACGCAGGCGACGAAACAGTGGATCAGGTCATCTCATCTGTTCCCGGCCTTAGCCAGTTCGCCTGATAGCCAGTCTCAAATCGCAGGGCGCGCTGGGTGTTCGCTGAACGCCTTGCGCGCCTTTTCTATATCTGCGTGATGCGTTTCCGCCCAGATCCAGACGCCGCAGAAGGCGCTGCCGAGGCTCTTGCCGAGCGTGGTCAGGCTATAGTCAACATGCGGCGGAATGACGGGATGGATGACGCGGGTGACCAGCCCGTCGCATTCCATCTGTCTTAGCGTCTTTGTCAGCATTTTCTGGCTGATGCCTGAAACGTGCTGGCCAATCTGCGTGAAGCGCAGCGTGCCGTGTTCTTCCAGAATTTCCAGAATGAGCATCGTCCACTTGTCCGCCACCTTGGCGATAATGTCGCGCACCAGTGCTTCGATGGCCGCATCAGCTCTGCACGGCGGGGCCGGTCGGCGACTTGTTTCGATGGGTTGATCTTTCAGATGCCCTGTCATTCCGACACTCTCCTTTGGGTGCGTATAAATCTTTCCAGTGCCTACTATCCATTGGAGAGCAATCTACCTAGGTTTTGGCAAGACAACAAGGAAGGCACCCCATGCAAATCACAGGCAACACCATCCTCATCACCGGCGGCGGCTCCGGCATTGGCCGCGCACTGGCGCAGGCGTTTCACGCACTCGGCAACAAGGTCATCATTTCCGGCCGTCGTGCAGACGTCCTGAAAGAGGTCGCCGCGGCAAATCCGGGCATGGCCTGGGCTACGATGGATGCGACCGATGCCGAAGGCATCAAGGCGTTTGCAGACAGGCTCATCGCCGACCATCCTGATCTCAACGCCGTCATCAACAATGCCGGCATCATGAAGAACGAAGATATCAAGGCCGCGCCGACCTATCTGGACATTGCCGAGGAAACGATTGCCACCAATCTTCTCGCGCCCATTCGCCTGACAGCAGCGCTGCTGCCGCATTTTCTGACGAAGCCCAAGGCGACGGTGTTGACGGTTTCTTCCGGTCTCGCCTTCGTTCCCATGGTGGCCACGCCCACCTACAGCGCCACCAAATCCGCCATCCACGCATATTCCGTGTCCATCCGTGAGCAACTCAAGGCCACGTCGGTCGACGTCATCGAAATCATCCCGCCCTATGTGCAGACCACGTTGCAGGGCGACCATCAGGCCACAGATGAGCGTGCCATGCCGCTCGATGCCTATATCTCAGAGGTCATGGACATTCTGACCAACCAGCCGCAGGCAACGGAAGTTGTCGTCGAACGCTGCAAGCCGCTTCGCTTTGCCGCCCAGAACGGCAATTTCGATCAGGTCTTCGGGATGGTGAACGGTCTGCATTCCTAAGCCGCAGAACGGCTGATATCTCGTCTTTCGAGAACACCCTAGCCCCGGCCTTGAGCCGGGTTTCGCCAACCCAAGTCATTGGGTTGGCAGCTTGCTTGACCTGGCGGACGCTCTGCATCGTTAAAGCAGGAATGACTGATAGTGCCGGGCAGTCATTGCGCTCAAGTCATGGATCAGTGCGAGACTACTTGTCCCATTCTGGTGCCAGATGGCTCGGATTGACAATCCGTCCATCCGCCTTAGCGAGCGCGTGGATCGCCTGCATCTCATCGCTGGACAGTTCGAAATCGAAAATATCGTAGTTTTCCTGCAGACGGCTTTCGGTTGCCGTCTTGGAAAGCGCGATGAGATCGGGCTGTTGTACGGCCCAGCGCAGAGCGACCTGTGCTGCGGTCTTGCCGTGCTTTGCGCCGATGTCCTTTAACGTTGCATCGCCGGGCACCTTTCCGTCCGCCATCAGATAATAGGCGGTGACAGAAATGCCGTGTCTGCGGGCGGCTTCGATGACTTTCGTCTGGTCCAGATAGGGGTGGTATTCGATCTGGTTGTTGGCAATCGGCGCGTCGGAAAGCTTTATGGCCTCATCCATCAAGGCGACGTTGAAGTTGGAAATACCGATATTGCGGACTTTACCGGCCTTGTGAACTTCGTTCAGCGCGCCGATGCGTTCTGCCAGTGGCACATCGCTCTTCGGCCAATGCAGCAACAGAAGATCGACGTAATCCGTCTTCAGTTTTTTCAGGCTCTCATCGACCGATTGGATGAAGTCATCGTGCCTGTACTGATCGACCCAGACCTTTGTCGTCAGAAAGATATCGCCGCGCGCAATGCCCGAATTGGCGATGACATCGCCCACCGATGCCTCGTTCTTGTAGACCTGCGCCGTATCGACATGGCGAAAACCGAGATCGAGCGCCTTTGGAAGAATACGATGGACGTCTTCGTCAGGCATACGGAACGTGCCGAAGCCAAGCGCCGGAATATGTGCGCCATTGGCGGTAACTGTGTGCATGGATTTACTCCCGTGTGAATTCAGCCCTGCAGGAAATGCGGGCCGGGATGACAAGGGAATAAGTGGGCAGGGGGGAATTGGTTCAAGCCGTGAGCACGGTTTTAGCCAATTTGGCCGGTGACACCCAACGCTGGATGCCACCAGATCGCGCTGGAAATCAGCTCGTCAGGCGAGGCGAGGTGATGATGCGCTTGAACAGTGCCGTCATGGCCTCCGAGATGCCCTGAGTCGGGCTGACTTCGAAGAAGAGGCCTGGGGTTGCGCATTCCTGCATGCGGGTGCTGATCTGCGATTGGAACGGGCTGATCCAGGTGTTGTACCAGTCGTCATGGGGCAGGGGCAGGTAGGTCGTATAGAGAACGGCGATCTTGTATCCCTTGTCCTTCAGGGCCGTGCAGAAGCGGGTGTCGATTGGTTCCTGGCACCGTCCGCCATTGCTTTTCTTCGTGCAGGTGGATGGCTTGTGGCTGTCGCCCACGCCATCGGAAACGAAAAACACGACCTTGTTCGGTGAGGAAGAGCTGGTGCCGTTGCCGGGCAAACCCATCTGGTTGCCAAGCTCCGTCAGCGTGTTGTCGAAATCCGTCAACTTGCTCTCATCCGACTTCTTCGAGGTCGCCGACATCAGGTCGATCGTCGCCGCTTTCTTTTTTGCCATTGCCAGATTGGTCGTCAGAGGCACGACTTCCAGAAGCTTCGGGTCCTGTGACTTTTCGCCGAACGTATAGACTGCCATGCGATACTGGTCGGTAACCGTGCGCATATTGGTGGCGGTGTCCATCAACGATGCCGTTGCCTGGGCAACGACATTGATGCGCGTCGTCACACCCAGCTTCTTGGCGAGATGATAGTAGCTGTTGGTATCGTCGACGCCATCCTTGCTGACGACGTGGCAGGCAAAGGCGCACTGGTCCTTTGTGTTGTCCATCATCAGCTTGACGTCAGCCGGGGTGGCGCCTACGCCCATCGACGGGGTGTTGTCGAGCAGGAGATAGAAATCGCTATAGGCTTCCGTCTGGTAAACAGCCGTGGCCTTGCCCCCGACCGTTACGAAATCCTTGCCCAGAACGCGCGTTAGCGTCGTTTTCACCGTGGCTTTGAAGCTGACGGCGGCCTGCACCGAATTGCCGACCTTCTCGACGGTCACCGCAACGGATTCGATTTCGAAATCGTCGCGACCAACGGAATCGTTTTTGAAAAATTCCTCGGCTTCGTCCTTTGGCAGCTCGATCGTGCCATCGCCGGACATTTTTCTGGCTGCGATGACCTGCGGTGACATCTTGGCGACCGATGACAGAACTGCGGCATCGGCAGCCTGTTGCAGATCTTCCTTCACCGAAAGGGCCTGGCTGAGATCGAGCGCAACACCGGCAGCGCCGAAAACAGGCACAATCAATAGCGCGGTAAGAATACCGAAGTTACCTGATGTCTCTTTCCAGAAATTACGCACAATATACCCCAGCGATAAAATTCACCGGGAAGAATAGCCAGATAAAATTGAAAACTGGTTTCTTAAAATAACTAACCAAGAGTGAAAAAATTAGGTCAACTTATTGATATCGATACATTAAAACGTGCTTTTAAAGTAATTGCGCAAATGAGGGTGGAGTGCAAGCGGAAATGACGGGGTGCCGCCTTGTTACGCCTTGATGGCAACGACGAAAAGGCGAGGAAAACGCAAAAGCCGACGCCCATCCGCCATGGCCGGGTATGCGGCGTCGATGCGAGCAAGATAATCAGCAAGAAATGCCGCGCGATGGGTCTCACCCGCCGTCTCCAGATAGGGCCGCAGACCTGTGCCCTTGACCCATTCGACAATCGCCTGAGCATTCTGCATCGGGTGATTGTAAATGCTGTGCCAGACATCGACCCGCGACGACACGGGCGACAGACGGTCGAAATATGTGGCGGGGGCGGGCAGCGGCTGCCGTCTCAGGGACTTGCCTTCGAAGGCCGATTTCCAGTCTCCGGCCGCACTGCTTTCCTCCATCATCAGATGGGTGGGTTCAGCCAGATTATCCGGCATCTGCACGGCCAGCACGCCGCCGGGCTTGAGGTGGGCCATCAATGCCACAAGGATGTCGAGGTGGTTCGGTAGCCACTGGAAAACGGCGTTCGCATAAAGCAGATCAGCCGGTTGCTTTGGCCGCCACGTGGCAAGGTCCGCCCGCTGGAACGTGGTATTGGGCATTCTCAGCTGAGCCTTTTCCAGCATGTCTGCATCGCTGTCTATCCCGGTTACGACGTTGACGCCGTAGCGCTCAGCCAGAAGTTCGGTGGAATTGCCGGGGCCGCAACCGAGATCATAGGCTGCGCTCAAGCGCTCCAGCGGCACCTGGGCCAGAAGGTCGCTGGCGGGACGGGTGCGTTCGTTTTCGAATTTCAGATATTGTTGCGCCGACCAGACCATGATGCACTCCTCTGCCGAATAAAGAATTGCATGGCAAAAGCGGGCGCGCCATCCAAAGATCCATCAAAAAGGATGATGAGTGGATCGATATGATTTGAGCGTTGCGCAATATTGTCCAAGCGATCCGCTATTTTCCCGTAACTTTCCATCAATTTCTGCGAACAGCTGAATTTGGCCTTGACGCAAAACATGTGGGGGCTTTCATTCCCGCAAATGTTCAAGGAGAATATCATGTCCGTCGATACTGCGCCGCGTTCCCCAACCTGGACCTATGTTGATGGCCAGTGGCTGCCCGGCAATCCGCCTTTGATCGGACCGACATCGCACGCCATGTGGCTCGCCTCCACGGTGTTTGATGGCGCGCGCTGGTTCAACGGTCTGGCGCCGGATCTCGATCTCCATTGCCAGCGTGTCAATCGCTCGGCCATCGCCATGGGCATGAAGCCGACGATGACGCCTGAGGAGATCGAGCAACTGGCGCTGGAAGGCGTCACCAGGTTCGATGGTAATACGGCCATCTACATCAAGCCCATGTATTGGGCAGAACACGGAATGCCCGGCAGCATCGTTGCCCCTGACGCCGCCTCCACCCGTTTTGCGCTGTGCCTGTTCGAAGCGCCGATGGATGCCGGTGCGCCGGTCACGCTGACCGTATCGTCCCTGCGCCGCCCGTCGCCTGAAACCGCCATGACCGACGCCAAGGCTGGTAGCCTTTATCCCAACAGCGGCCGCGCCATTCTTGAGGCACGCTCGCGCGGCTTCGGTGGCGCCTTGATGCTGGATATGAACGGCAATGTGGCTGAAACCTCGTCGGCCAATGTCTTCATGGTCAAGGATGGCGTTGTTTTCACACCCGTTCCAAACCGCACCTTCCTTGCCGGCATCACCCGTTCCCGCGTCATGGGCCTGCTGCGCCAGGCGGGCTTCGACGTGCGCGAGGCGACATTGTCGGTTCAGGATTTCCGCGAAGCCGACGAGATTTTCTGCTCGGGCAATTATTCCAAGGTCTCGCCGGTCACCAAGCTGGATGACAGGGAATTGCAGGCCGGGCCGGTGGCTCGCAAGGCTCTGGATCTCTACATGGAATGGTCGGCAAAGCCGGGTGCCGGGGCCGAGTGAGGGCTGGCGCCCTCATTTCTGGATCAGAACACCTCTCGCCACATCCACCAGCGCCTGCGTCAATGGCTTCAACCGGTCTGCCGCCAGCCGGTTGACCTGCCAGTAGAGCGGAATATCGAGCGGTGTTTCCGGCACCAGTTCCTCAAGACGGCCCTCGGCCAGATGATCCCGCACCAAGAGTTGCGGGTTCATGCCCCACCCCATCCCCAGCAGCGAGGCGTCCACGAAGCTGTGCGTGGAAGGAAGCCAGTGGGTGGGGTAGACAATGGACGGGCCGAAATGCTTGGTAACCCATGTCAGTTGCAGCCGGTCCTTCTGGCTGAAGGTGAGGGCAGGCGCCTGGCCAAGGTTCGCCTGCGTGACGCCGCCCCGGAAATGCCGGTCCATGAAGGCGGGGCTTGCGGTTGCGTGGTAACGCAAGGCGCCCAGCGGCACCACACGACAGCCCTGCACCGGCTTTTCCAAACTCGTCACCGCCGCCAGAACCCGTCCCCGTAGCAGCCAGTCAGCCGTGTAATCCTCGTCATCAACGGCGATATTCAGCAGATAGTCCGTATCGGTCGCAAAACCGGCAATGGCATTCATGAACCATGTGCCGAGGCTGTCGGAATTGGTGGCGATGTTCAGCGTCACTTTTTGCCCTGGCTCATCCTCTGTCATCAGGGATGGAAGCTGGTCGAGAAGCTCCATCTCCAGCATGCCGACATGTTCCATGTGGCGACAGACCCATTCTCCCTTTTCAGATGCCGTACAGGGGTGCCCGCGCAGGATGAGCACCGTGCCGAGCCGCTCTTCCAACTGCTTGACGCGCTGGGATATGGCCGAAGGCGTGACGCGAAGCGCCAAAGCCGCCTTCTCGAAACTGCCGGTCTGCACCACCATGGCGACCGCGCGAAATGCTGCATAATCCATCATTCGAATTAGCCTGACTTAATTGTGCTTAGGAACATTAACTGGATTAATCCGATTGTCGCGATTATCCAAGCCTTCGAACAGGGGGTACGGATGGATTTCTCGATTTATGTGACTGGGCTTACCGTGGGGCTGACATTGATTGTCGCGATCGGAGCGCAGAACGCCTTTGTGTTGCGACAGGGCCTGCGCGGAGAGCATGTTCTGGCCGTGGTTTTGACCTGCGCAATATCGGAGGCCATTCTGGTCACGGTCGGCGTCATGGCGTTTAGCCGCATCGCCGCGATCCTGCCGGGGCTTGAGCCAGTCATGCGCTATGCGGGGGCCGCCTTTCTGTTGTGGTACGCCGCCAAAAACCTGCAATCGGCGCTGGGCTCGTCCAGCGTCCTTCTTGCCGCATCCGGCAACGTGACACCGCTCGCACCCACCCTGGCGACATGCCTTGCGCTGACGTGGCTCAATCCGCATGTCTATCTCGATACGGTCATCCTGCTTGGCAGCATCTCCAGCCAGTTTCCCGGCAAGGAAGCATCGTTTGGGGCAGGGGCTGTCAGTGCTTCCGTGCTGTTCTTCTTCTCCCTTGGCTATGGCGCGCGCTGGCTGCGCCCCATTTTTGCCAGTCCGCAGGCGTGGCGCATATTGGAAGGCGTCATTGCGGTGACCATGCTGCTCATCGCCATCACGCTTCTGACCGGTGGCTGAGAAGTGCGCTCAGCGCGCGCAAGGGAGCGGTCATATGTTTGTCGCGACGAAGAGCAAGGGCCAGCCTCCGCTCCAGCCTTGGAGAGAGGGACCGTATCACCAGCGATGCCGAAGCGGCCTCATCCTGCACGGCCATGGATGGAACGATGGCAATACCGAGCCCGGCTTGCGACAGCTTCTTCAGGGCTTCGACACTGCCCAGCTCCATCACCGGCTGCAGGCGCTTCCCGCTTGCCCGCAGCCAGTCATCCACCAGCCGCCGCGTGTTTCCGCCCTCGTAGAGCAAAAGCGGCTGGTCGCAGAGATAGTCGGCGGTGATATTGCCGCGCGGCACGGGGGCGGCCGGCGGAAAGATCGCCACCAGTTCCTCGCAGTTGATGTCGCGCAGGTCGATGCTGCGCGCGCTGGCGGGCAGGGTCACGATAGCCGCATCGATCATATTGTCTTCGAGAAGCCGCAGGATATCGGGCGTGTTGCCGGTCTGAACCTTGATCTCGATGTCAGGCATGGCGTGGCGTATCTGGCCCAGAATAGCGGGCAGGAAGTAGATCAGCGCCGTTGCGCCAGTGCCGATCCGCAGCCGGCCAGCGGCACCACTGCGATGGGGCGCAATCGCCTCCATGGCCTGCGCCACATCCTCGGCAATGCGTCGCGCATGGACCAGAAGATCACGTCCCGCCGGTGTCGGCTGCGCCCGCCGCCCGACACGCTCGATCAGCCGCGTGCCCAGCTGCTTTTCCAGCAAGCGGACATGCAGGCTGATGGCGGGCTGCGTCATGCCGACCTTTTGCGCCGCAGCCGAAAAACTTCCCAGATCCGCCACGTCGATAAAGCTGCGCAGCTGCTTGAGATCGAAATCCATGAAACGAAGAATTCCTTATGGTTTGCATAAGATGGATAAGCTTTATTTTGGTTTCCGTCTGATGCAAACTGCGCGCAACGATTTTCCCAGGACATTGAAATGCATTCCCAGCAAAAACCTGCCGTCTTGATCCGCCCCTGCGAAGAGGCTGACATCTCCGTCATCACCGAAATCTACCGCGACGCGGTCCTTCACGGCAGCGCCAGTTTCGAGATCGAGCCGCCTTCTGCTGAGACCATGCTGGAGCGCAGGCGGGCGCTGGTCGAGGGTGGATTTTCCTATATCGTTGCGGAAGTGGAAGGCACGGTCGCTGGCTATGCCTATGCCGGGCCGCACCGGGCACGCCCAGCCTATGGCGCAACCGTCGAGGATTCGATCTATGTCGATCCGGGCCGCAAGGGTCTGGGCATCGGCAAGACGCTGCTGCTGGCTCTGATAGAGGATGCGACATCGCGCGGCTTTCGCCAGATGGTCGCCGTCGTCGGCGATTCAGACAATGCAGCCTCTATCGGCGTTCACCGTGCCGCCGGTTTCGACATGGTCGGCACGCTGAAGTCGGTTGGCTGGAAGCACGGGCGTTGGCTGGATATCGTGCTCATGCAACGCCCGCTGGGTGAAGCGGACAGCACGCCTCGCTTCTGAACCGCGCTGTCAGGGCTTGGTGGAGCCCGGCATCTCGACCTTGACCGTATCTGCGGACAGCTCGCTACCCAGTTCCACGGCCTTGCTCTTCTTGTCGTAAACGCAAATGTGGCTGACGGCTGTATCTGTGCCCTTTGCCTTGCCGGTCATGATGGCCAGGCCGAAATGCTCGCTGCCGGTCGGGTCGACCACGGCCTTGGCGTCCTCAAGCAGGTCTTTCGATGCGGCAAGACATTTTGCCTGCACGTCGGCCGCAAATTCCTGCCAGGCATCGCCGGAGGATGCGGCGGCGGGCAAGGCGGCGAGGCTTGCGAGACATGCGGCCAGAACCATGCGTTTCATGAAAATCTCCCTGCTGTGACATCATCCGGAAATCGAACGGATTTTTCGTGTTTGGTACGCCAGCCTTGCTGTCAAAAATGTTTTTCGAGAGGCATTGGTGGAATTTTCTCTTTTGCCGGAACATTTTGATATTTCACAGGTTGCCTCGGATGGCGTCCGCTCTTATGGTCCGCGCACAAGGTTTCAAGGAGCGGCCACGCCGCTGCAACAAGGAGTAAAACCATGGCCTTTGAACTTCCCGAACTGCCTTACGATTACGATGCGCTCGCGCCTTACATGTCGCGCGAAACGCTTGAGTTTCACCACGACAAGCATCACAAGGCCTACGTGGACAACGGCAACAAGCTCGCGGCCGAAGCCGGTCTTGCGGATCTTTCGCTGGAAGAAGTGGTCAAGAAGTCCTTCGGCACCAATGCCGGCCTGTTCAACAATGCTGCCCAGCACTACAACCACGTCCATTTCTGGAAGTGGATGAAGAAGGACGGCGGCGGCAACAAGCTGCCTGGCAAGCTGGAACAGGCATTTGCCTCCGACCTCGGCGGCTATGACAAGTTCAAGTCCGATTTCGTCGCAGCCGGTACAACGCAGTTCGGCTCCGGCTGGGCCTGGGTGTCCGTCAAGAACGGCAAGCTCGAAATTTCCAAGACCGCCAATGGCGAGAACCCGCTGGTTCACGGCGCAGAACCGATCCTCGGCGTCGATGTCTGGGAACACTCCTACTACATCGACTACCGCAACCTGCGTCCGAAGTACCTCGAAGCCTTCGTCGATAATCTCATCAACTGGGATTACGTTCTGGAGCGCTACGAGGCCGCTTCCAAGTAAGCGTCTCACGTACGAGAACAGGAAACGCCCGGCCATGTGCCGGGTGTTTTCGTTCTGTCATAAGCGTGTCATTCGCCCGGCCTATGCGGGGGCATCATGACAGACACATCCACGCCGCTCTTCTCCTTCGGCATCGTCGCCGATCCCCAATATGCCGATATTCCGGCCCGCCCGGAAATGAACCGTTATTACGCGCAAAGCCGGGGCAAGCTTTCGCAGGCCATTGAAACATTCAATGCCCACGAGCTCGAATTCGTGGTGACGCTTGGCGATATCATCGACCGTGGATGGGAGAATTTCGACGCTATCCTGGGCTGCTATGATGCGCTTGAGCATCGCTGCGTGCTGTTGCCGGGCAACCACGACTTTTCCGTCGCGCCCGAATATCTGGATCGCATTCATGCCCGCCTGAACATGCCCGCACCATGGTATGATTTCAAAGTCGGCGGCGTCCGCTTCGTGGTGCTTGATGGCAATGATGTCAGCCTGTTTGCACCGCCGCCCGGCGATGCCCGCCGGGAACTGGCCAGCGCACGTCTGGCCGCGCTGCAAGAGGCCGGTGCCATCAATGCACAGGAGTGGAACGCTTCCTTCAGCCGGGACCAGCTGGACTGGCTCGATCGGACCCTGACCGCCGCAGATGCGGCAGGCGAAGATGCCATCCTGTTCTGCCACTATCCGCTCTACCCGCAAAATGCTCACAATATGTGGGACGCACCGGAAATCCTGTCTCTGCTTGCGGCTCACCCAAGCGCGAAAGCCTGGTTCTGCGGCCATAACCACACCGGCAATTACGGCCAGCTCGGCCACACGCATTTCGTCAATTTCAAGGGCATGGTGGATACGCCCGACGAAAACACCTTCGCCATTGCCGATGTCTACGAGAATCGCATCGAAATCACCGGGTTCGGGCGGGAAGAAAGCCGAACGCTAATCTTCTGAACACTGGCCCTCTGAGAAGATGGCAGTGCGGCCTTTGCTGAAACGCATCGCCAGCGAGATGGATCGACCACACTTATTCATTTGATATTTCCTGGAAAAACGGATGGCTATCGACGCGATATCGCACATCCAATGTTTGACCAATGCTGTATTTTCAGGAATATTCGAGATGTCTTACACGGAAAATCTCTGGCTTTATTTCACGCTTTTATTCGGCATCATCATCCTGCCCGGGGTCGATATGCTGTTTGTTCTGGCCAGTTCCCTGACGGGTGGAAAACGGACGGGCCTTGCGGCAACGTCGGGCATCGTGGCGGGCGGGGTCGTTCACTCGCTTTATGGCGCAATCGGCGTGGGGCTGCTGGCAAGCCTCATTCCGGTGCTGTTCAAGCCGCTTCTCATCTTCGGTGCGGCCTATATGATCTGGGTGGGCTTCGGACTGGTGCGCAGCTCCATCGTCATCGAAGGGGGGGAGGCCGATGCCAGCGCATCCGCCTGGCGCGCGTTCCGCCGCGGTATTGTCACGTGTCTCAGCAATCCAAAAGCCTATCTCTTCATGATGGCCGTCTACCCGCAGTTTCTCAAGCCTGCCTTTGGCCCCATCTGGATACAGGGCGTCATCATGGGGTTGATGACAGCGGCCACGCAGCTTGCCGTCTATGGCACGCTGGCAATGACGGCAGGCAAAAGCCGCGATTTGCTGGTGTCTTCACCGCATGTGACGGTTTTCATTGGCCGCGCCGCAGGTCTGCTGCTGATCGTGGTTGCCGGTTTCACCGCTTGGGAAGGAATTGTCAGTCATTGATATACGCCTGATTTCGCTTCAAAAATCACCGGAATGTGACTTCTTTTTGCCATTTGAAACGGGCATCTTCCTGTGCGTTCATTGCGCGTGTCGCAAAACTGTGCAGAGGTTTTGCGATGAATATTATGTGACCATATAGATCATACATGCCGCCTTCGTGCGGATCAGGAGAGAGAGATAATGAAGCTTAGAACCATTGCCGCATCCATTATGATTGGCTGTCTTTGCGCCGGTGCGGTTTCCGCAGCCGGCGAGATGGAAAAGCGCGAAGGCCTGATGAAGGGCATCGGCGGAGCCATGGGCGCGCTGGGCGCGATCGCCAAGGGTGAAAAGCCCTATGACGCAGAAACCGTCAAGACAGCGGTAACGACAA
Organism: Agrobacterium sp. fls2-241-TYG-188a; assembly: GCF_030209845.1. Lineage (NCBI taxonomy): Bacteria > Pseudomonadati > Pseudomonadota > Alphaproteobacteria > Hyphomicrobiales > Rhizobiaceae > Agrobacterium > Agrobacterium sp. fls2-241-TYG-188a. Next base: position 508,769 of record NZ_JARVRD010000002.1, read on the forward strand.
TCAGCGCCAATGCGAAAGCCTTCCCGGACCAGTTCCCGGCTGGCTCCGAAGGCGGCGCTGCGGCACCTGCCATCTGGCAGAACTTTGCGGATTTCAAGTCGAAGTCAGAAAAGCTGGGTTCGGATGCAGATATGGTTCTGGCACAGTTGCCGACAGACCAGGCAAGCGTTGGCGCGGCCCTGAAGACGCTGGGCGCCGATTGCAGCAGCTGCCACCAGACCTACCGCCTGAAGAAGTAATACACGCCCATCAGGTCCGCCACTCAACCGGCGGGCCTTTTTGCATTTTGAATTTTTGAGTGGAGCGGAGAAGGCAATGGCTTCCATCTGGACGAAGCTGGCGGGTGGCGTCGTTGTTGCTGGCATTGCCGGGTTCGGCGTTTTCATGTGGGTCACCGCGCCGCAGCGTCAACCGCCAAGCCACTGGGCCAATCTGGGCGAGCCCAACCTTGCCAATGGCGAAACTCTTTTCTGGGCAGGCGGTTGCGCAAGCTGTCATGCCGCCCCGGATGCGACCGGAGACGCTTTGAAGACACTGTCCGGCGGGCAGGCGCTGCCAAGCCCGTTCGGAACCTTCCACATGCCCAATATTTCGTCCGACCCTCAGCATGGCATCGGCGGCTGGACGGTGGCGCAATTCGGCGATGCGATGACGCGCGGTGTTGGCAAGGATGGTGAGCATCTCTACCCATCCTTCCCCTATGCGTCCTACGCGCGGATGACGCCGCAGGATATCAACGATCTCTTCGCCTATCTGAAAACATTGCCCGCCAGCACCAATGATGCACCGGCGCATGACCTGCCATTTCCCTTCAACATTCGCCTGAGCCTGGGTGGCTGGAAGTTCCTCTATTTCGACAAGGGTCAGCCAAGGGTGCAGATCGCCAATGCCGACGCGCAGGTCGTTCGCGGGCAATATCTGGTGGAGGGTCCCGGCCATTGCGGCGAATGCCACACCCCGCGCGATGCGCTGGGCGGTTTCCTGAAAGACCAGTGGCTTGCCGGCGGACCAAACCCGGAAGGCGAGGGACGTATTCCCGATATCACCCCGGGCTCCGATACCATCGGTTCATGGACACGGGCCGATATTGCCAGCTATCTCGAAACCGGCTTTACGCCGGACTTCGACAGCGCCGGTGGCTCCATGGTCAAGGTGCAGCAGAACATGGCGCGTCTGACAGCGGAAGACCGTGATGCCATCGCGGCCTATCTCAAGGCCGTGCCCGCGCGGTAATTGCCCATTGACTCGAGCGCCCGATCGCCGGATAACGGTTGTGTGATGGTCTTTCCGGTTCGCCCGGAAAGTGAAAAGGGAACACGATAGGGGTGTGAAAACCTTGATTCGTGGCTGCCCCCGCAACTGTGAGCGGAGAGCCTGAAAACAAAAGCCACTGATCTGGCGCATCGACGCGAAATCGTTTTCGATCTCGTAAAATACGATGCGGACCAGGAGGATCGGGAAGGTGTTTTCAAGGTTGTGACCCGCAAGCCAGGAGACCTGCCATCACATGAAGTGTCGTCAATACCGGCGGGGTGTCCGGGTAAGCACGGTTGGCAGGTCGGGTATTCCCGCCTTTAAAACCATGTGTCTCTTTCCCCGTGGTGAATGTTGAATGCGGTTGTGGGCTTTGATCAGCAATGGCCCGGCCGCACATGAGAGGGTCACCATGTCCATACAGCAAAACACGGCTTCATCGGCCGTATCGTCAACCACAGCAAAAATCGCGCAGGCGCTGACAGCCGCCGCACTCGGCCTGTTCATCGTCGGTTTCGTCGGCTTTTCGCATGTCGAGGCCGTGCACAATGCCGCGCATGATACGCGCCATGCAAACGCCTTCCCTTGCCATTGAGGGGAGACGAGACATGCCTTTTTTCCGTAACATCGTTTTTACCGCCGTTCTGGTTGGGCTGATTGCCGGTCTGGCCGTCAGCGCCATGCAGGCAATCGGCACCACACCGCTTATTCTGCAGGCTGAAACCTTTGAAAATGCCGGTGGCGAGGCCGCGCATGTCCACGGACATGACGCCGCAGCAGCACGCGCAGATCACCACCATGACGCCGCCACGCCTTCGGACCATCACCACGATGCCGAAGCCTGGGCTCCGGCAGATGGGTTCGAGCGCAACGCCTATACCATCGCTGCCAATGTGCTGACGGCCATCGGCTATGCGCTGGTGCTGACCGCTCTGATTTCCTTGCGCGGCCCGGCAAATGGCTGGCGCGAGGGCCTGTTCTGGGGCCTTGCGGGCTTTGCCGCCGTCATGCTGGCCCCCATGATCGGCCTGCCGCCAGAGCTGCCCGGCAGCCCGGCAGCCGAACTCGGCGCACGCCAGATGTGGTGGGTGGGCACCGTTGCTGCCACGGCAAGCGGGCTTGCGCTGCTGGCCTTCAAGCGCGCAGAACCATGGGCCGCCATTCTCGCCGTGGCGCTGATTGCGGCACCGCACATCATCGGCGCACCGCTGCCGCCAGAAGGCGAACATGCGCTGGCGCCCCTGCCGCTGGAACGCCGCTTCGTGGTGCTGGCCACCGTCACGAGCTTCGTTTTCTGGCTTATTCTCGGCGCTCTCAGCGGTCTGTTCCTCAAGCGGTTCGAGGCGGCACGGTAGAATGACAGGGCAGGGAAATGACGACGCGGAATGGAGCGATAGGCTCGATGCGCTGAGTTTCCCTGTCCCCAACCATGCCGGCCGCTGCGTCATGCACCGGCTGGCCTTCCGGGCGCTTCTGGCAGTCGAGCCGCAACGAGACGCCTGCCTTGCCTATTTCACGGCAAACAAGGCCGCATTCCTCAGCGCCGCCACCACCAAAATCACCCGCCTCGCTCTGCCCGCCGACCGCAGCCTGCACATCAACAGCCGCGACCTGCGCCGCGCCATAACGCCGCAGGCCACCACCAGTCCGGCACGTCTTTGCCGCGTTCTGGATCGCTAGGACTGTTTTTATCGCAGTTGGAGTAGGCCGGACGCCTAAAGTCTGATGTGGCGGGCGGGGGCTTACCCGCTCTGTCCCACCGGACATCTCACCCACCCCCGTCATTCCGGCCTTGAGCCGGAAGCCAGCCAGGCCCAAGTCTTTGGGCTGAGGGGAGGCGCTTTATCAAACGGATGTCGTCTTTCGGTTGGGGAGAGTCTCTTGATCCGACAGACGTCGGATCGCTGGACCCCGGATCAAGTCCGGGGTGACGGCGTTGTGTGGCGGTGCGTGGGGTTGCGGTGCGTGTCCGATCAAATCAGCTCCGATCCGATCTAATCCGCTCTACTCTGTCAACAAAACGCCGTCCGTGCTTATTCCTTGCGAGGGCGGTCTGCGGCGGCGATGTAGGCGTCCAGTTTGCGTAGGGCTGTGGCTCGCGCATCCTCGGGCTCACGCCGCACGAGCTTGTCTGGTGGCAGGATCATGTAGGGCTTCGAATCCGGTGGCTCTGCTTTGTTGGCCCGGCGCAGGTGGTGCATGTACAGCCCGGCGAAGCCGAGGGCGAAGACGCAAGGCATGTAGATCAGCGAAATCTTTACCCCATCCGACATCATCCGGAATGTGTGCAGAAGATCAGCCCAGATACTGTAATTCTCCATCGCATTTCCCCATTGCAACGGCCATGCGCGGACAGGCGCCGCAGGCCGAGGTTCCTGTCGAAACGGAAGCGACCACCGGAGGAAACGGGCCTCTGGTGGCCGGGGAGTTCGTAAGCCGTACAAGGACGACCACCCTGACCTTTAGGCGTTTGCCTTGGACATACGTCAGGGCCTCCCCAGCCATAGAGGTAGCAGGAGAGCTTATAGTCACAATGGACCGCCTCAGCCACATCAATATGGCTGAGGGGTGTCATTGCGGTCGACACCGACCGCCTTGTTAGGGGTTACGAGCCCCAAGACCAGCCCGTTACGTCCGGTCTCGATGCAACCATAGGGCAAGTGGGGGCGAGAGGAAATGGCTATTTTTAGTAGGGTGCGGCCCTTGTTTTACAGCAGCATCAGTTTTTAAAACGGAAGCGCCCACTCGATGAACGGGCTCTGGTGGCCGGGGAGTTCGTAAGCCGCAGTAGAACGACCACCCTGACCTTTAGGTGTTAAGCCTTGGACATGCGTCAGGGCCTCCCCAGCCATAGGGAGGCGGATGAGCCTTTCGCCGCAAGACCGAGTGGCTCATGCCGGCTGCAACCATAGGAGATGCAGTCGCCCGGGGAAATGCCAAGTTTTAGGAGGGTGGGTCCGCAGCCGGCGGCCTCACTGCTTTGGGGGCAGATGCTCCGCCGCAAAAACGCCAAGCTCTGCCTCGGCTTCCGGTCCCCACAGGTCCAGTGCTTTCAAAACTTCCGTTGCAAAGGTTACAGGCGAGCTGCCCGGCGCGGTGACAACGCCCTTGTCGCTTACGGCTTGCGGCTGGTCCAGATAATGTTCACGGCCTTGATATTCCTCATATTTGCTGTGCGAATCCAGCGAGTTGCCGGTATGGGAAACGGTGTTCAGCACACCGGTTCCGGCCAGTGCGCTGGCGGCGGCGCAAATGCCTGCCACCACGCGGTGCTGGGCGCGGAAGCGGTGAACGAGATCGGTCAGATCGGGCGCATTGCCCTTTTCCCAGATCAGCCCGCCGGGAATGACCAGCGCGTGAACGGTCTCCGGGTCGAGTTCATCATAGGCCATGTCAGGCGTGACATTGAGCCCGCCCATGGAAGTTACGGCTGCGCCATCCGGGGAGGCGGTGACGATATCGACGCCGAAATAACCCCGCGCCAGTGCCGTCAGCACGGCGGGTTCCCAATCACCGAATTCCTCAGTCAGAGCCAAGGCGATACGAGGCATTATCTTCTCCTGCAATCAACCACGCTTGCGACATTAAACAGAAAAGCTGGTCTGCAAAAAGTCTGAAACCGTCTGAACGGTTCCGCTTCGCGGCTGATTTACGCCAGCGCCTGCATGAAGCGCATGCCGGTTACGGGGCGCGGGACGAAATCCATGTTTTCGTAGAACTTATGCGCGGCGAAGTTGCCGGTGGCTGCACCGACCGAGAGAAAATCGCAGCCGCAACGCCTGGCCACATCGCGCGCACGCGCCACCAGATGTTGGCCGGTGCCATGGCCACGATGGCCATCGCGCACGAAAAGATGGTGCAGTTCCATGCCGCGGCGGCCTTCCTGTGCGCGGTACAGCGGCACCAGAATGGCGTATCCGATCAGCTCGTCATCCGCCTCAGCCACCAGCGCGGTAATCCACGGTATCTGGCCGAAAAGGTCTCGCTCCAGCTTTTCCGGCGTAATCGCCGAGGCATCGCCATGATGCGCAGCCAGAAGCATGATCATCTCGTTGAGCTGGGGCAGGTCCGCCTTGCGTGCACCTCTGATGGTAACAACCGGCGGTCTCGGCAAAGTCAGAAGGCTGTCTTCGGTCATTTTCGTGTCCTTCGGGTTCTCGTTTTGCCGTCAGGACGTTTGAAAACAACAAAGCCGCCTGACGGCGGCTTGTTGACAAAATGATCTGTCGAGCCGCCCTTAAAGGAAGGCCCAAAAATACGTGCAGGAAATGGGTGCGCGTGCGGTGATCATGGATGTTTCAATGCGCCGGAATCGGAAAACTGTCAAGTGGGATTTCGGCTGCGCGGCAATCGCAGGCGTCAGCTTTGCGCCAAAAGGAGACATTGCGATAATGAAAGAATAGCTTTAACTCGCGATGTACAGAGTGAACCAGGAGGACGATTTTGAGAGACACTCTCGTTTATGTCGCTGGACCGTTCATCGTTCTGTTTATCATTTTTTTGGCAACAAGCCCCTTTGCTTTGATCTTTCACGCTATGATCGCTTTCACCAAGCGGAGGATCGGTAGTGTAGCAGCGACCGTCTTGTACGGCGCTGAAGTGATTGGGGTATATCTTTGGTTCAGATGGATTATCGAACCGATTAATGCAGGCTTCGATGCCAACCTTTATGATGGCCCTGTCGGGTTCGGGGCGGGTATGTTTGGGGGCTTCATCATGATCTTTGCCGGAATGCTGGTGATACTTAACGGCATTGGCCTGTGTCGACTCCCAAAAGTCCCCGAAACGCCGATGAAATGGAAGTAGTTGTCCGCTCAGGGCCAAGTGCTGCCTTGGCAGCGTTGCGCCGATACCGGACATTGCGGCTACAGCAAAACTCCCTATTCTGCGACGTTGCAAAAGTCAGGAAAACAATTGTCGCTTTGATTGGGAATTTTGCGACACAAGACATGGTGAAGGATTGGAAATGAGACAAGCTGGAATGACGGCGGACGAATACAAAACTGTGCTTCAAAGCATTTTACAGGTTCATTCCCAGCTGGCTTTGGAACATCTCAACGCCATAAAGCACGCCCTTCCGCAGAAAGCGCGACAGGTCATGGTGGGAGTTCATCCGGGACAAAGCGAGGAAGGGTTCTTCGATATTGTCGTCCACCTGGAGGGGCCTGACCTCTATGTGCTTGACAAGGCGATAGAGCGACACCGATTGCTATTTGAAGTTAAATGCATCGACGGTCAAATGAGGCCCGATGTTCCCATGTTCGACCCGGACGAAGCTGCCTTTTCCGTGAACGATGTCATCGTGGATATCTGCATGGAGTGGATTGAAGGCCTTTGGCAGCGCCTTGGCGGCCTCGGTCTACCAGCCTTCGTTTTTGGAGAGGAAGGATATGGAACTGTGGAGAGCAAACCGTTGCTTCCTTGAAAATCATGAAGCGTTGTCGCGGAAACCCTTGTCATCGTCGACAGAACGGCCGCATCGAATTCCAAGCGGAATTTCGGTCGCGAAACTCAGGTGCAAAAACAGGAGTTTCGCGCCCGATTTTTCCGACGGCGAATGACCGCATTAGGCCAACCGCGGACATTGTGCCCTTGATGGATTTGTTTAGCCACCGAGCTTCTGCGCGAGGTAAGTTCCCGCGAAACCTCCGCATCCCGCCGCGACGCACTGCACCCAAAAATCACCGTAGAGAGCGCTAGCAAGAAACACTGAAAGCCCGGAGACAATGCCGCCTAAAGCACTTGGCAAATGCTTTGTCATTTAACCTCCAAATGCCAATTGACCTGGAAGAGCTTAGCCCAACTTTTGCTCTAAACAAATCATTTGTCCGCTTTGGGCCACTTGCAGACGTCGGCCTTGCGCCAACAACGGACATTGTCGGCTTTGACACAGAAGTTATTCTTGCGCATGAGTTCGATGTGTCAGGGAAAATGAAATGACACTTACCAGTCAAATAACGCCATACAACGACCAGTGGCCGTCCATGTTTCTTGCCGAAAAGCGGCTGATTGCTGATGTCTTCGGGTCCGATCTGATTGAAATCCACCATGTCGGCAGCACTGCCGTCGTAGGATTGTGGGCGAAGCCAGAGATCGACCTATTGGTCGAAGTTCGCGAGCAAACAAATCAGGTCGAGCGCGATCAGTCGATGGTTTCGTTGGGATATGTTCGCGGCTCAAACCTGTCACACGGGCACCACTTCTATCGTAAGGATGTTGATGGGGTGAGAACGCACAAGGTCCATGTCTGCTTGACTGGCCATTGGCAGATCGAACGCATGATAGGCTTCCGAGACCTGTTGATCGACAATGCGAAGGTACGCCAGGAATATCAGCGATTGAAGCTTCATTTAGAGGCCTCCAATCGCGATGGCATTGCGGAGTATCTCGCAAAGAAAGCTCCCTTTATCGATGATTTGATGGGGCCAAGTCCTGAATAGTCGGGCAAGCTGAAGTCCGCCGGGCCAACTGCTGCCTCGGCAGTATCGCGCCGATCGCTGACACCTCAAACCTCTCACGCAGCCCCTGCCGACCAAATTTGGGGTAAATTCGACCTTCAGGGCATTTCCCTTTGATACTGGATTATATCCGCAAGAGTTGGAGAAGTAGGAGACGATACTTGCATGCTAAAAGTGATTGCGGCGGCGGCTGGATTGCTCATGATCGCCGTCTTTTTCGTTGGCGTTGAACTGGACCATCGAGAGCATGAAACGAAGATGATGCCCTTCATCAAACAAACTCCTTCCCCTCAGGTCATGTTCAGAAATCCATTCGCCTGTGGGGAGTGCGATGTTGAGATTTTTGAAATGGGAGCGGCAGAACGCATTGATGAAATGCGCAAATTTTGCAGTGCGCGTTTCGGCCTCAACAATCTGCGCGCCTGTCACGCAATATTTGCGGAGAGGCAGCGGCAGGTTCGCAGCCAAATGCAGTCTTTGGCAGCTATCGACATTGTCGCTCAATCATTCATAAATGCAGCGAACATAGAGAACGGCAGCAATCTGGTCGCGCTGCCGGTCAATAGAAAAGTGGCCTTGACCGAATGTGCGGTCCCTCTCAAAGCCACTTGGCGGAATGATGCTGACAATATCCGGCGCGTCAATATCCATTGCAATGATGCAGGCAAGCCGGGATCACTGCCGTGGGATATCAGCCTACCTGTTAAAGGCAATGTCGGTGCGCCCGAGAGATGAAGGATCCAGCCCGCATTGCGTCCCCCTTTTTGAACATGTCACCGTCCGACTTCTGAGTCGGGCTTCCAAAAGTCGCCGTTGCCCTTCTCGCCCATCTCAGACAATCAGGCCTCGTCCTGCAATGTCCGCAGCGGGCCAAATGCAGGCGTCGGCCCTGCGCCTGTTTTGGTGGGTGGGAGCGCCTAGCACGTCGATGGCATCTGGGAATGCAGGCGATATTCCCGCTGCGCTTTCGCCCGCAACAGTCGACATGCTTCGTGCTAGCGGCCGTCCCTTGGTATCAGGTGAATGGGTCAGCCAAACATCGCAACGACATGCCTTACTCGCTCGTCGCGGTGCGTTGCCCTGATCCGGCCATGGCGCTCGAGTTCCGCCAATCCGTGTAGCGCAGCCCAAAAGGACTCGGTTGCTATCTCAGCGTTAGCGCAAAATGGCTCCACGACCGCCATCATGGCCCCGAACGTATCCCGCAGAACCTGGGGCGTATCGGACTTGGCAAACCGAAGGCCGCTCGGCAGAACGAACATGGCTTCGTATAAAGCTGGTCTTTCAAATGCGAACTGAAGGTAAGCGGTGGCAACGTCCAAAATCGCATCGGTCGGAGTTGCATCTTGGCGAACCGACGCCCGCAATATCGGTCCCAGCTCTCCAAACCCTTCAAGCGCAACCGCCCCGACGATCGCGTCACGATTTACGAAATGCGTATACAGGACAGGCTGACTGTATTCGATCTCCTGTGCAAGGCGTCGGACTGTAACCGAAGCCCAGCCATCTCGTTCGGCAAGCATGCGTGCAGCGGCGATGATCCGCTTCTCCCGTTCCGCTTTCTCCCGCTGTTTACGATCACTGATACCCACTGGCTTACCCCCGCTTTGACGGCAAATATCTTAGCAGCAAAATTTAATTTTAGCAAAGATTGACAATATAGCGTTGCTAGAAATATGTTCATCGCTATCGTCACATTGACGATTTCACGATTAGGATATGTCATGTTCACCCTGATATCGTTCTCGTATGAGAATCTGGCGACGCTTGCTTCCGCTTTCGCGTTCCTTGCAGGCGGCGTCATCAATGCGACAGCTCTCAAGCCGATACGAGAAGAATTTGTCCGTTACGGTTTCCCATGGTGGTGGTGCTGGGTCACTGCACTGCTGGAACTTTTGACGGCCTTTCTCCTTGTCATAGGCTCGACATTCGCAATCGGCGCAGCGCTTGGGGGCTGCATCATGGTCGCCGCAATCTTCGCCGTGATCCGGGCGCGCGACTTCCGTCGTATCCTGCCGCCAGCAATCTTCCTGCTGCTGCTACTGGTCGCGGTCGTCATCCAGATTTCATAGCCTCAACGAGAAGACGTCATTCTCAAGAACGATCGAAGCATCAAAACCCACGGCCAAGGAGCCAGTCATGACCACTCACTCATCCTCGAACACCGTCGTCGTCTATCATTCAGGCTACGGACATACACACCGCATGGCAGAGGCCGTCGCCGAAGGAGCCGGAGCGGCTCTCCATGCCATTGATGCTGAGGGCAACCTTTCGGAGGACGGATGGGCGGCACTCAATGCCGCCGATGCCATCATCTTCGGCGCACCCACCTATATGGGTGGGCCGAGCTGGCAGTTTAAGAAGTTTGCGGATGCATCCTCGAAACCTTGGTTCTCCGCGCAATGGCAGGATAAGGTCTTTGGAGGTTTTACAAACAGCGCCAGCCTCAACGGCGACAAGCTGAACACGCTGCAATATTTTGTTCTTCTCGCGGGGCAGCATGGTGGCCTGTGGGTAAGCCTGGGCATCAAACCATCAAATACCAAGGCATCCCTGAGAGATGATGCAAACCGGATGGGATCTTATATTGGCCCTATGGCGCAATCAGATGCCGACGCGGCACCGGAAGAGATGTCTGTCGGTGATCTTGAAACTGCTCGCCTCTACGGGGTCCGTGTTGCTGGTATTGCACGAAAGCACAAGTCAACTGAGTTTGCATGATATCGTGCAATCTGAAACGCCTTCCGCGTGTTAGCGCGCGGAAGGCATGGGCTTCGGGGCCGAAAGTCCGCTGAAGGCCAGTTGCTGTCTTGGGCGCTTGGCGCCAAGAATGTTCATCACATACATTCATGGAATGCCAATTCCAGGGCACATGGCTTACGTCTTTCCAGCAGACATGCTTAATACCGGGAATGACAGAACCTACGCCTGAACAAATCGAAAAACTCGCCGTCGCCTTTGAGCGCTTCACCCGTCGCTTCAAGGTCGCGGAGGCGGCGGCAGTCATGCAAAACTCGCTCAATCCCCTCGACATTCAGGCGCTTCTTTTCATTGATGATCATCCCGAGTGCAATCTGGGGGATGTTGCCCGCCACCTTCAGGTCGCTCTGACAACAATGTCGTCTTCGGCGGACCGGCTGGTCCGTCGGGAGATGATTGAACGGCAACGGCCGGAGGCAAACCGCAGGTCGGTGGCTTTGACGATCACGAACAAGGGGAAGCAGGCGGTTACAGGCTACATCGATGGATATCGAGCATCCTGCAAAGCGATGCTGCAGGCACTCGATGCCGTTGACCAGACCGAATTTCTGAGGCTCACCCAGCAAATCGCAAAATACGAAGGTTGAATAATACGAATTTCGTAGTATTTCTCTGGCATCGAAATGATCAGGGATATCATCATGACCAACACATCGCCCACTGCGCTCGTTACGGGAGCAAACAAGGGTATTGGCCTCGCCATCGCGCGGCAGCTTGGGGCCGCCGGGCACACGGTCTGGCTCGGGTGCCGTGATATCTCACGGGGCGAGGTGGCCGCTTGCGAACTGCGGGGAAGCGGGATCGATGCCCGTGCAGTACAACTCGACGTCACGGATGATACTAGCGTTTCCAACGCCGCCAAAACTATCGAGCGTGAGGTTGGGCATCTCGACGTTCTCGTCAACAACGCCGGGCTGATGTTTGGCCCGCCTCCCTCGCTTGCCGAGGAGTCAATTGACGAGATGCAGCGGATGTTCAACACCAACGTATTCGGGGTGATGCGCGTCACTCAAGCCTTCCTGCCGCTGTTGCGCAAATCGAAGGCGGCCCGGATCGTCATGATGAGCAGCGGCCTGAGTTCATTGACGGATGCCTTGGATATGCGCAGCGAAACATGGACGGTCGGTTTTGGCGGATACTGCGCCTCCAAGACTGCGCTCAACATGTTGACCGTCAAGCTTGCCAAGGAGCTGGATCGGGAAGGGATCAAAGTCAACGCCGTCGACCCAGGCCTGACATCGACCGATATGACAGGCAACGGACCGGGTCACTCACCCGAAGATGGCGCACGCCCCGCATTCGCTCTAGCAACAACCCACGCATATGGACCGACCGCGGGGTTCTACGCTTGCGCGCCATCAGGCGAACTTGTGCAGAAGAACTGGTGATACGCATTCAGCGATTACAGGATGCGGGCCGACAGGTTACGCATCACGTCTAAACCAACGCGACACGCCGCAAATCGACCGTTTCAATTGTCGATTGCTTCCCGGGCGCGAGGCACGACTATTTGCAGGCCAGATTCGATCGCGTGTTTCTGAAAGTGTCCGCGAGGCCCCCCGCAGGTGCCGTATCAGTGCTCATGCTCGCACAAATCGTGGTTGGATAGCGCCCGAATGACGTAGCAGTCCTCGATGGAATGGCCGTCGCAGTGGGAGACGATGCGTTCGAGTTCGTGTTCCAGCTTTTTCAGCTTGGCGATCTTTTCGCGCACTGTTGCCAGATGGTCTGCAGCGATGCGGTCTGCGCCGTCGCAGGGCATTTCGCGGTGCTGGCTCAGGGCGATGAGTTCGCGGATGGCATCTATGGTCAGGCCAAGGTCGCGGGCGTGGCGCACAAAGGCCAGCCTTTCCAGATCCGACTTCTCGTAGCGGCGCTGGTTGCCTTCCGACCGGTCGGCGGCACGCAGCAGGCCCATCTGCTCGTAATAGCGGACGGTCGTTACCTTGACGCCGGTTCTTCTGGAAAGATCTCCGATGGAATACATGGTCTCTCCTCATATCTATAGCTTCTGTAGATATAGCTACGGGGAGAGAGCTTCGCAATCGAGCAATTGTCGAATAACGCCCAGCCTTAGGCGGCCTGCATGGCGGTGTCCTCTTCCGCACCGCCCGGGGACCGGGCCGTCTCGTCTATGCCGAGCGCGCGTCTAATCGCTTCCTTGATTTCTTCCTCTATTTTCGCGCGCTCCTCAGGTGGTAGCGCCGCCAGTTCCTCTTCAGACAGGTCCATCTCACCCAGCAATCTGGCCCGTAGTTTCTCTGCGGGGCTCATATCCGAGAATGTCAGAAACTCTGTGACGAGCTCTTGCGATTTGACGTCGAGTGCCTTCTGCTTTTCTTCCAGGGTCTGCGGTTCGTTCTCTTTTTCCAGGGCCGTTCTGGTATCGATGTCCCACATAAGGGCTGAGATCGAGTTGGGTGTCACATATGTCGAATCGTCCAGCAGGGACACTGGCCCGCTTCTCTCCGCTGTCTGCGATGTCTGCTCTTCCAAAGCCAGCTGAAACCCTGCGCTTGAGTCCTGCTCCGCATTCTGGCCCGTGTATCCTGCATAAAAAAAGTCAGCCGAAGAGACTGGATAAATGGTCATGCTCACTCTCCCATGATTGTTTCCGGGTTGCATTATTCCAGAGTTGGCTTGCGTAAAGGTTGTGTCGCGGAGGCGTTGCATTCCTGATCAGAGCATATAGTATACCCCCCTATACTATATTGCGGGAGGCTGCATGACGCACACCATTGAGAACAAGGACAAGCTGCTGGCACGTATCCGCCGCCTGAAAGGGCAGATGGAGGCGGTGGAGCGGGCGCTTGAGGTTGGCAAGCCCTGTGGGGAGGTGCTGCAATTGCTGGCATCCGTGCGCGGCGCTCTTTCCGGGCTGACAGGGGAGGTGATGCAGGACCATCTGCATGAGCATGTGCTTCACGCCGAAAATGACGAAGACCGGGCCCGCGCTGCGCAAGAGCTGGCACAGGTTCTCAAGACCTACATTCGATAGAGGTGCTCCATGAAGGTAACGACAGGTAATCCGTGCTCTCACGGGGCCCACAGCCATGGTTTTCTGGGTCAGGATCACGCGCGAAACGAGCGCCGGGTATGGACGGTAATTGCCTTGACGACCGCGATGATGGTGGCAGAAATTGCCGCCGGGAGCTGGTTCGGCTCGATGGCGTTGACGGCGGATGGATGGCATATGGCGACCCACGCGGGAGCGATGCTGATTTCGGCTCTCGCCTATCTCTATGCGCGCCGGCAAAGCAAAAATGCAAGGTTCACCTTCGGCACAGGCAAGATCGGCGATCTCGCGGGTTTCGCAAGTGCCATCGTGCTTGGCGTCGCAGCTGTCATGATTGCGTGGGAAAGCCTGCTGCGCTTCTTTGCGCCTGTCGCCATCGATTTCAACCAAGCCATTGCCGTCGCTGCCATCGGTCTCGTCGTCAATCTCGTCAGCGCATGGCTGTTGAAAGACGATCACCATCACGGCCATGATCACAGTCACAGTCACAGTCACAGTCACAGTCACAGTCACAATCACAGTCACAGGCACGGGCACGGGCACTCACATGGCAGTCACGCGCATCATGGCGATCACGCCCACCACGGTGCGCACGCACATCGCGGCGCTCACGCCCATGGCGACCATGCCGGCAAGGATAACAATCTGCGCTCGGCCTATCTGCACGTCCTCGCAGACGCTTTGACGTCGGTTCTCGCCATCGTCGCCCTGCTTCTGGGCAAGTGGAATGGATGGTCCTTCCTCGATCCGGCCATGGGCATTGTCGGCGGCCTTGTCATCGCGCGCTGGTCCTTCGGGCTTGTGCGCTCCACGGGTGCCGTGCTGGTGGATGCCGTTCCGCAGGCCGTGGATCTCTCTACGAGAATTCGCAGCAGCGTTGAAACGGGAGAAGAGAGGATTACCGATCTGCACGTCTGGCAGGTTGGGCCGGGGCATCATGCTGCCATTGTGGCCATCGATTCCACCTCGCCAAAGGCGGCTTCATTCTATCGGCAAAAGCTGAAGGCAATCCCGGAATTGTCGCATGTCACGGTTGAGATCAACGGACTGAGCGGGGCTTGAAGACGTTCCGAGCAGGGCCTGCAAGCGGTATTTTCGAAGGGGGGAGCCGGGCTTGGCGGCGCTTCGAAAATTAATCGGATATTAACGATAAACGGTTCTGTTGATGCGGCGAAAGCAGGGATGCTTTCGGCCTGAGCAGGGATCAATGTTCGGTATAGGCCTGACGAAACCAGGCGCTGTCCGCCTCGGAGCCGATATCGATAGATGCTTGAGCCGAAGACGTTTCGGAAACCGCATCGTTCTTGACCGTCCACAGGACGTTTGCGAGCGAGGTGGATTCCAGAACGTTGACAAAGGAAATCCTGCCGCCGCCAAGGCCCGCCTGCTGTTGCTCGGGAACGACCGTTTCTGCCGTTCTCTTTTCAATATGCTGGGGGCGGCTGTGGTGAGGCGAGCCGCCAATGTTGTTGTCGATGTTCATCGCGAAACCTCTTTCAGGATCGATTAACGATTTATTAACCGCCGAAGCTTGCGCGAGGCTTGCGTCTTGATGTTTTGGGCGCGTTCTACGCTTGACAGACCCAAAACCAGTGCTTCGTTTTTGCATTTTAGGGGCTTGCCAAATGCCAAAAATGCCCTGTGGACCGATTCCCTAACGTAAAACGCCCTCCGCAACGTGAGTCGCGAAGGGCAACCGGTAGAATCAGGCGATCTTCTTTTCGGTTTCGTCTGTCAGGGTCGGTTCCGTCTCCGCTTCCGACTCTGGCCGCTCCGCATCCTGCGTGGCGGGTGTGACCATGGCGGCCACCAGTGTCTCGATACCGATGCTGCCCACCGGCTCGCCATCTTCATTCACCACATGGGCGGTGGTTTCATTGGCGTCCGTCATGTCGCGGGCAATGGTTTCCAGCGTATCGGTTTCGGCAACCGACATGCCTTCCGGCTTGCTGGTCAGGGGTTCCATGACCGTCGTTGCCTGAAGCACACGCCCGCGATTGACGTCGCGCACGAAGTCGCTGACATATTCATTGGCCGGATACTGGATGATGCTCTGGCCGTCGCCCTGCTGCACCATCTCACCGTCCTTCAGGATTGCGATATGGTCACCCAGCCGCAGCGCCTCGTCCAGATCGTGGGTGATGAAGACAACCGTCTTCTTCAGCTCCTGCTGAAGATCGAGCAGCATGGTCTGCATGTCCACGCGGATCAGCGGATCGAGTGCCGAATAGGCTTCGTCCATCAACAGAATGTCGGCATCGTTGGTCAGCGCACGGGCAAGGCCCACCCGCTGCTGCATTCCGCCGGACAGCTGGTTGGGATAATTCTCCTCGTAGCCATCAAGCCCGACACGGTTCAGCCAGTAGCGACCCTTTTCAAGGCTTTCCTTGCGCGAAACGCCCTGGATATCGAGGCCGTAAACGCTGTTTTCCAGAACGGTGCGGTGCGGCAGCAGGCCGAACTTCTGGAACACCATCGCTGTCTTGTGGCGGCGAAATTCCCGCAGGCTCGAAGTGCCCATGGAGCAGACATCCTGTCCGCCATACAGAACTTCACCTGCGGTCGGCTCGATCAGCCGGTTGATGTGGCGGATCAGCGTCGATTTGCCGGAGCCTGAAAGACCCATGACCACGGTAATCTTGCCGCCGGGCATGGTGATGTTGATGTTGTTGAGGCCCAGCACATGGTTGTGCCTGTCGTTCAGCTCGGTCTTGCTCAAACCGTTTTTAACGGCTTCAAGATGCTTCTCGGGATGCTTGCCGAAGATCTTGTAAAGCGACCGGATTTCGATGTCCTTAGCCATGCTGCACCTCGCGGTATTTCTGCAAACGCTTTCCGAATGCCTGGCTTGCGCGGTCGAACATGATGGCGATGGCCACCAGCGCAAAGCCGTTCAGAAAGCCGATTGTGAAGAACTGGTTGTTGATCGCCTGAAGCACGTTCTTGCCAAGCCCGCCGACGCCGACCATGGAGGCAACGACGACCATGGCGAGCGACATCATGATGGTTTGGTTGATGCCGGTCATGATGGTGGGCAGCGCCAGCGGCAGCTGCACATTGAACAGCTTCTGGGTGTTGGAGGAACCGAATGCGTCCGCTGCTTCCAGCGTTTCCCGGTCCACCATGCGAATGCCAAGGTTAGTCAGGCGGATCATCGGCGGTATCGCGTAGATCACCACTGCGATCAGCCCCGGTACCTTGCCGATGCCAAAGATGACGACGACCGGGATCAGGTAGACGAAGCTCGGCATGGTCTGCATCACATCCAGACCCGGATTGATGAAGCGCTGCAGCCGCTCGGACCGCGCCATGAGAATGCCGAGCGGCAGGCCGATGGCGACCGCGATCAGCGTTGCAATCGCGACAATAGAGAGCGTCGTCATCGCATCCCGCCACAGGCCGACGGCGCCGATGAGGCACAGCGAAACGGCCGTACCAAGCGTGATGCGCAAGCTGCGTCCGGCGAGATGGACCAGCGCCAGCAGGCCGAGGAAGATGATGATCCAGGGCGTCTGCGTGAAAAAGCGTTCGGATGAATTCAAAAAAAGCTGCAGCGGGTGCGTGACGACATCGATGACATCGCCGTAGCTGCGAACGATATCGCGGAATCCGTCATCGATGGACTTGCGCGCAACCCGCATGGTGCTGTTGCCAATGGCCGGAAACTTGCACAGCATATCCGGCAGAACATTACAGAGGGCCATTATTGTTTTTTTCCCTAAGGTGTTGATGGAAGGGCTTGTGGGTATGGGCATCCACAGATGGGAAGGCCGCGATGTCTCGCGGCCTCGGCTCATCTCATCTCTTGATTAGATCGAAGCCTTGATCTTCTCGGCCACTTCCGGCGAAACCCACTTCGTCCAGATATCCTCGTGGTTTTCGAGGAAATAGGCAGCACCGTCTTCGTTGGTGCCCTGGTTTTCGTCCATCCACGCCAGGATCTTGCCAAGCGTGCCATTGTCCCACTGGCGCTTCTTTACATATTCGGCAGAAGGACCTGCCTTTTCTGCAAATTCCTTGGTCACGACAGTGAATACATCAGCGACGGGATAGGCATTCGGCTTTGGATCGGCGCAATCGGCCTTGGCGATGCAGTTGTCATAGGCCTCGCGGTCGAGTTCAACGCCATCGTCAAGCTTGACCATGTCGTATTTGCCCATGATGGCCGTTGGAGCCCAGTAATAGCCGAGCCAGCCCTGCTTCTTTTCGTAGGCGTTGGAAATGGAGCCATCTAGACCCGCAGCAGAGCCGGTATCGACAAGGGTGAAGCCCTTTTCGCTGGCCTTGCGCGCCTTGAAGAGATTGGCAGTCGTTGGCTGGCAGCCCCAGCCGGGCGGGCAACCGAAGACAGCACCCTTGCTGGCATCTTCCGGTGCCGGGAAGAGTTCGGGATGCTTCAAAGCATCTTCCACGGTCTTGATATCGGGATGTGCGTCAGCCAGATATTTCGGAATCCACCATCCCTCGATGCCGCCATCGCTGAGAATCTTGCCTTCCTGAATGAGCTTGCCGGACTTGATGGCTTCTTCATAGGGAGCACCAAGCGTATTGACCCACATTTCAGGCGCCATGTCCGGCTGGCCTTTTTCGTTCATGGAGGTGAAAGTCGGCGTCGTGTCGCCTGTCACCACCTCGACGGTGCAGTCGTAACCGTTCTCCATGATGAACTTGTCGACATAGGCCGCGACGCCCGCAGACGCCCAGTTCATTTCAGCGATCGAGATATTGCCGCAGTCTTCAGCGGCGTTGGCGGTGCTTGCGCCGGCAGCGGCGGCAAGTGTGAAGCCCGTGACAAGAATGGTCGAGGCGAGGAGTTTCTTCATGTGTAAGACCCCCAAGTCTAATGCAGTGTTCATGTGAGGCATACCGGGGCACTGCAAAGCCCGGCCTGCCGAAGCGTTGGCGCGACATCAAGACGATACCGCTGCCAGAACGCAGAGCTAAAGCCATGGAGCATCGACATCGCCAGCGGTTGCCTGCGAAAGCTCCAGAGCAAAATGACATGCGCGGAAAGACGAAAAAGAATTCGCCAAAGAAAAGCCGCATGGACGCGACGAAGAGTGCCGCAGTCACCGCGGCGAAAAAGCGCATAAATATGTCAACGGGTTCTATAATACGGCGAGAAGATGATATTGCAACGCAAAATGCCGCATTGCTGCCATGCAGGGTTTCGCGGAACCATTTCGGTGGTTTAATAATACTTGTAAAAAACGGAGATTTACTGAAGAAAATTACGGCTAGACTGAATTAAAAATGAAAATTCAATTAACGATTAATATATATCGTAAGTAGCTATGGTGCCGGTTTTTTGTGGAAAAAAATCTCAAAAAAGGCATTTCAGTGAGTATTTTTCTCCCGCACCTTCCCCGATTGCGTCATCGTCGGGCCTGTCCCGAGGATCCAATCACGCGTTGCGGATGCGACTTGGCAGATGCTCGGGTCAAGCCCGATCATGACCAGGATAGAGATCCGTCATTCCGGCCCTGAGCTGGTATCCAGTCAGCCCAAGTTCTTGGGCTGGAAGACCTCTTCTCGACGCGCAGACGCGCGTCGGCTGGACCCCGCATCAAGTGCGGGGTGCCTTGGGTGGGTTCAAGCAGGCTTAAGCCGCAGCCTTGCCAGCCACCTTCAATGCAAACGCATATTCAAAGGCAATCTCCTCAAGGCGCTGGAAGCGACCGGACTTTCCGCCATGGCCTGCCGACATATTGGTTTTCAGCAGAATGGGGGCGTCACCCGTGGTGTGCTCGCGCAGCTTCGCCACCCATTTGGTCGGCTCCCAATAGGTCACGCGCGGGTCGGTCAGGCCGGAAATGGCCAGAAGCGGCGGATAGGCTTTCGCGCCGACATTGTCATAGGGGCTGTAAGAGGCGATCCACTGATATTCCTCTTCCGATTCCAGCGGATTGCCCCATTCAGGCCATTCCGGCGGTGTCAGCGGCAGGGTGTCGTCCAGCATGGTGGTGAGAACATCCACGAAGGGAACGGCGGCGATGATGCCAGCGAATTTCTCCGGTGCCATATTGGCAACCGCGCCCATCAACATGCCGCCCGCAGAACCGCCCTCGGCGATGATGCCGGAATAGGAGGTGAAGCCCTCCTTTACCAGATGGTCGGCTGCGGCGATGAAGTCCTTGAAGGTGTTCTGCTTGTGCTCCATCTTGCCGTTTTCATACCACTCGAAGCCCTTGTCCTTGCCGCCCCGGATGTGCGCGACGGCATAGACGAAGCCGCGATCGGCCAGCGACAGATTGTTGGTGCTAAACGATGCCGGGATGGAAATGCCATAGGCACCGTAGCCATAGAGAAGGCACGGGGCAGAGCCATCCAGCGGCGTATCCTTGCGGTAGAGCAGGGAGACCGGCACCAGCGCGCCATCATGCGACGTCGCCATGACGCGGCGGGTCACATAATCTTCCGGATTGTGACCGGACGGCACTTCCTGCGTCTTCAACAGCACGCGCTCGCGCGTCACCATGTCGTAATCGAACAACTGGCTTGGCGTGGTCATGGAGGAATAGCTGAAGCGGATGACATTGGTGTCGTATTCCGCAGCCCCATGCAGGCCCAGAGAATAGGCTTCCTCATCGAAGGCAACCGAATGCTCTTCGCCGCTCACGCGGTCGCGGATGACGATGCGTGGCAGGCCGTCACGGCGCTCAAGCCAGATGAGATGGCGGGCATAGGCATCGATGGAGAGAATGAGGCGACCCGGCTCATGCGGTACCACTTCCGTCCAGTTTTCCTTGCCCGGTGCCGTCACCGGCGTCTGGCAGATGCGAAAATCCTTGGCATCGCCATCATTGGTCAGAATGTAGAAAACATCGCCGCCCTCACACAGCGAATATTCGATGCCTTCCTCGCGCTCGGCCACGATCTGCGGTTCTGCCGTCAGGTCTTTGGTCGAGAGAAGGCGATATTCGCTGGTTTCGTGGTCATGGATGTCGATGAAGATGAAGTCATCAAGCACGGATGCGCCCACACCCATGAAGAAGCCGGGGTCTTTCTCCTCATAGACCAGCCGGTCGGAAGATTGCGGCTCGCCAATGATATGATGGAAGACCTTGGAAGGGCGGTGGTTCTCATCCTGAAGCGTATAGAAGAAGCTCTTGCCGTCAGGAGCCCAGGCTCCTCCGCCGCCGGTATTCTCGACAATGTCGTCCAGATCCTTGCCGGTGGCCATCTCGCGGACGCGAAGCGTGTAATATTCCGACCCCTTGTCGTCATAGCCCCATATGCCGCGATTGTGATCGCTGGACTGGTCGAGGCCGGAGAGCCGGAAATAATCCTTGCCTTCGGCTTCCTTGTCGCCATCAAGAAGAACGTGCTTTTCGCCACCACCGCGCGGCGTGCGGAAGTAATGCGGCTGTTCTCCACCCGTCACGAAGAGGGTGCCATAGGCATAGGGACCATCATTGACCGGAACGGAGGAATCATCCTGCTTGATGCGGCCTTTCATCTCCTCGAACAGCTTTTCTTGCAGCGGTTTGGTGTCTGCCATTGCCGCTTCCATATAGGCGTTCTCCGCCTCCAGATGGGTGCGGATCGCGGGGTCCAGCAGGGTGGGGTCCTTGAACATGGCCTGCCAGTTATCGGCCCGGAACCATGCATAGTCATCATTGCGGGTAATGCCATGATGCGTGTCGCTTGAGGGCTTTTTTTCGGCAACGGGCGCTGCGGGCAGGTTTTTGAAAATGGACAAAGTGAAACTCGCTTTCATGAAGACATGGGTCTGCGTGAACCAAGATGTAGAGTGGCGTCCAAGGTCGATCAAGGTGGAAAACTAAGGTGGATCGACAAGGGCAGGGCACAATTTGGTCTGCTTTCGATCACATTCTCCCACTAGATCGCAAATCACACACATGCGTGCAGATGGTGGCAGGCGGTAGCCTTGCTTCCAGCGCATCAAAACAAGAAGAAACGAAAAGCCCGACAGGATCTCATGGACAAGCTTCTCCCCGTTGCCCTTCTCGCAGCCTTCTCCGGTTTGACAATGGCCATCCCGGCCCATGCGGTCGATGCCAATATTCTGCGCCAGCTCAATGCTCTTGCTCCCGAAGAGCGCCTTGAGCAACGCTGTGATATCGAGGCCATGGAGCGCATTGCCAAGGAGCAGAAGGGAATGAAGCCGGACAAGGTCATCGCCTATGCCTTCGGCGACCCGGACGTCGCAACCGATAGCATCAAGGCAACCGGGGCCGTCTTCAGAAGCGGTGGCGAATGGTACCGGCTGCGCTACAAGTGTCAGATCACGCCCTCGACGCTCGGCATCCGCGACTTCGACTACAAGGTCGGCGACAAGGTGCCGGAATCGCAATGGGCCAAGCATTATCTCTATGATTGAGAATTGACCGCCGCGGCCAACACGGGTCGATGTTGCCGATAAACCACGATATCTAACTGATTTCATATTGTTATTGCCGACTGCTCATTTACTGGTAATCCTTGTTTCAGAGGGATTGAGCAGGGGCGGGGCGTATGGATCTGAGTTTTGGCGGGCTTTCGGCATTTCCGTTGACACCGGCAGATGCCGAGGGACGTGTCGATGTCGAGGCCGTTTCGCGGCTGGTTGAACGACTGGATGCGGCGCAGGTGGATAGTATCGGCCTGCTTGGCAGCACCGGCAGCTACGCCTATCTCTCACGTGAGGAGCGGCTGCGCACCATCAAGGCGGCGGCTGAAACCCTGCAGGGTCGCAACAGGCCGTTGCTTGTCGGCGTGGGTGCGTTGCGCACAAGTGATGCGGTGGCGCTGGCAAAGGATGCGGAGGCCGGTGGTGCGGACGCCCTGCTTCTGGCACCGGTTTCCTATACGCCGCTGACGCAGGAAGAGGTCTATCACCATTTCGCAGCCGTTGCTGGCGCAACGAATCTGCCGCTTTGCGTCTACAACAATCCATCCACCACGCATTTTTCCTTTAGCGATGAGCTGCTGGTGCGGCTTGCCTATATTCCGCATATCCGCGCAGCGAAAATGCCGACTGTACCTGATATGGCCTTCAGCCAGGAGCTGGAGCGTCTGCGGCCAAGGCTGGGCGAGGGCTTTTCAATCGGCTACAGCGGCGATTGGGCCGCTTCCCAGGCAATCATGGAAGGTGCCGATTGCTGGTACAGCGTCATCGGCGGTCTGCTTCCGGTTCCAAGCCTTCGCCTGTTGCGTGGCGCACAAGCCAAGGACAAGGCCGAGGTCCAGCGGATCGAGCAATATTTCCAGCCGCTCTTTTCCCTTTTCAAGGAACTGGGCAGCTTTCGTGTGGTCTATGCGGCGGCCAATCTGTTGTCATTGACCCATCTTCAGCCGCCATTGCCGGTCATGCCGCTCAGCGTCAGCGATTGTGCACGGGTGGAAGAGGCGCTGGCAAAGCTTGCCGAACTCGACGGCCTGCCACCAGCCACGCCATAATTTCGGCGGTTTACGGGCAGAGTGCAACGCATTATGTGGACGTCATGCGGCGGTTTTGCGCGAGGCATCAGCGCCCTGTTTCAATGGTTCCTCGAAGGCGTCTGACATGCTGAAGATACTCACTCTCGTCCCGGTGCTGGCCGCCCTCGCATCTCCGGCTCTTGCTGCATCCGGTCTTGTCGAGCCAAGCTTGAAGATGCAGCCGGGAAAGGCTGCCGCACCCCGCGTCGCCATCACGCTCGATGCCTGCATGGGCAAGACCGATTTCAGGATTCTCGATACGCTGGTCAACGAGAAGATCCCCGCGACGATCTTCGTGACGGCACGGTGGCTGGCGCATAATCCGCAGGCCTTGGCGGTGATGCTGTCGCATCCCGATTTGCTCGAGCTGGAAAACCACGGCGAAAATCACATTCCGGCGGTCGACAAGCCCGTTTCCATCTATGGAATCGCTGCGGCAGGCTCGACGGCTGCCGTTGAGCAGGAAGTGGAGGGCGGTCGTCTGGCCGTTGCCGCCGCCACCGGTCACCAGCCCCAATGGTTTCGAGGCGCAACCGCGAAATATACGGCGTCCTCCATCGCCACCATCAATGGTCTAGGCGAACGCGTCGCTGGCTATTCCGTCAATGGCGATGGCGGTTCGCTGCTGGGGGCGGGCATGACGGCAAAGCATATCGCCTCGGCAAAAGATGGTGATGTGGTGATTGCCCACATCAACCAGCCGACCCATGAGGCCGGAGAGGGTGTGGTACGCGGCCTGCTGGCGCTCAAGGCGCGCGGCGTCATCTTCACAAGGCTGGATGATCCCGCCTTCAACGCCCCTTCGAACTGATCCGGCAAGCCGCCCCACAGCCCATCAGGAAGGCAGGTTCGGTACGACCTTGCGTGACGGGAAAAGCTCGCGCGCGATGGTCATGCCAATGAGAGACAGCGGCAGCGCCAGCATGGCACCGGCGGCTCCCCACATCCATGTCCAGAAGATGATCGCAACGAAAACCAGAAACGGGTTGATTTCCATGTTCTTTCCGACAACAGCCGGAAAGGCGAGGTTCTCCATCAGCAAATGGATGGTGAAGAATATGATGGCAGGCAACAGCCCCAGAAGCAGGCTGTCATGGGTCAGGATGCCGCCAATCGTCAGGGCAAGCGTCATGGCAGTGATGCCGAGAAACGGCACGAAGCTGGAAAGAAAGGCAAACAGACCCCACAGGAACGGCATGGCGAGCCCACCGGCATAGGCGATGATGACCATTGTCACGCCAAGACCCGCATACATCAGCGACGCCGTGGCGAAATAGGAGCTCAGCACATGCTCGATCGACCCTATGGTCCGTATCGTGCGAAGACGCTGGTGACGCTGGGGAAAGGCCATGATGACGGCTTTGCGCAGCCGCAGACGGCTGTAGAGAAACAGCAGCAACGCTGCAAAGAACACCAGCCCCTGGACAATGGCGGGTGTCAGATTGGCTCCCACCACGGTCAGGATATCGCCGCTTCTTGAGATCAGCGATTCCAGCGAGATCGAACTCATGCTGAAGGTTGCGGCGGAAAAATTCAGCCAGCGCAGGCTCTGCAAATAGGGCACGAACCTGTCTATTGCCTTCTCGACGATGCCCGGTCCTTCGGAGGCCAGTGTGGAAAGCGGGTCGATCAGCGAATTGATGACGACGAAGAATACCAGCGCGACCGCCGATGACAGGATCAACGCCACCGCAAAGCCCGGAATCCCGTAAGAATTCAGCTTGGTGGCAGCGACACCCAGGATCATCCCCACAACAATGGCCATGACGATTGGGATAAGGATGATCGACAGCGAGTGGATGACGCCCATCAGCACGATGGCGAACAGGCCGACAATCGACCAGGCTACGGCAACATCGAGAGCCTCTCGCCCAAGCGGCTGCTGACTACGCTCGTCATCATGCGCAGAGGCTAACGCCCCGCGCAACACCGGGTCCTTATGGTCAACGGCGGCTGCGGCCGCCTGCTTTCGATTGCTGATCGTCTGGTCGTTCATCTGGCAGTCCCCCATCAGGGCGTATAACGCGCGATGTGACCGGGTGTTCCCGCCTGAAAAAGATTTAGGCGAGCACCATTTTTCAGCGCTCGCCTGACTGCCTTTGTGGGCCTATGCGGAAAGCTTTAGGCCAATGCCCCATGGGTCTTTTACCGCAATGCCGTCACTTTGCCGCTCGGTTGCTATTTCCAGCCTGTCGAGGGCGGAGACTGCGCTATCCAGTGCAGATTTTTCGTTGAATTTCAACGTGTAACCGGCAAGCCCTGTCATGTTCTCGCTGCGGGCTTGTGCCCCCTTGCTGTTCCATATGTTGGCGGCGACGTGGTGGTGATAGGCGCCGGAACCGAAAAAGCTTGCGCCCGGATATCGCGCCATGACCTTCAGGCCCAGAACGTCCTGATAGAAAGCATCGGCTTGCGGAAGATTGCCAACCTGCAGGTGGATGTGCCCGATGGCGGTTCCCTCTGCGGCCTTGGCAAAGGTTGCCTTGGGCGCGCTATCGTAAAGCTCCTGCAGGTTCAGCCGAAGCGTAGACATGCTGACGGTTCCGTCTGGCTGGTAGCTCCACTCGTCCGGTGAGCGGTCGCGGTACACCTCGATGCCGTTGCCTTCGGGATCGGCAAGATAGATGGCCTCGCTGACCAGATGGTCCGAGGCACCTTGCAGCTCGACATTGTGATGCACGGCATGGGCAAGCCACAGCGCCAGATCGGCGCGGCTCGGCATCAGGAATGCGGTGTGAAACAGGCCCGCGGCCTGTCTTGGCGCCGTCATGGCATTGCCGGATGTTATCAGCGTCAAAAGCGGCTGGCCACCAACGCCCAGTACTTGACCGCTCGGTGATGTCTCGATGACGGAAAGACCGATGATGTTCTGGTAGAATTCCGAAACGCGGGGCAGGTCACGCACCACCAGTCGTGCCTGGCCGACATAGGCGGGGCGCGTCAGCGCAAACAGTTTATCTTCACTCATTGCTGCACTCCAAAAAAGGATTGGCCAGTCAGGCGATATTGGCCCGCACTATGCGCGCTCGCGATCGTTCAGCAAAGATAGCTGTTTGGCGATGCAGCGTGCGCTATTTGTTGACAATAAAAAAGGGGTGACACTTGACGCTGATCAACTCTCTCGCTGACGAGGAGTGTCAGAAAGAGGATAATCTCGGAAGCGCAAAGGGTGTTTTCGAGTTTGAAGGGAGAATGGCGATGTACAACAAAATCCTCGTTCCAATCGATCTGAGTTCGCCGGAGAGGGCAGAGGCAATCCTGAAGAAAGCAGAGGAGTTGCTGGATGCGACGGGCCATATCGTCCTCCTCAACGTGGTGGAAGACCTGCCGATCTATCTGACAATAGACCTGCCGATGAACATCCTCGAAAACGCTGTCGAGGACGCCCGCAAGAAATTGAATTCCCTTAAATTAAAGTCTTCCCGCATAAGCGATGTGGATGTCCGCAGCGGCTCGCCCGCGCGCGAGATACTGGCGGCTGCGGAAGATTTGAAGACCGATCTCATCATCATCGCATCGCACAAGCCGGATCTGAGCAACTATTTCATCGGCGCAACTGCCGACCGCGTGGTGCGCCACGCCCGGTGCCCGGTGCTGATCGATCGCTAGACCTGACAAATGCCAGTGCCGAGATAGACTTTTGCGACAGGCGTGAATGCAAAGTGATCGTCTTTCGCAACTGTTGTCTTGTTCCTGTCTGATATTAACGGCATGATCGCATTATTGATGTGCGAGAACAGATTATGAGCGAAGTTTGGCGCTTTGGCCGCCGGTATGATCTTCCAGAAATCGTGGCGGATGGCATTGTGCATGGCGTGGGCATTGTCTTTGCGCTGATCGGTGCGACCGCGCTGATCTTCTATGTCACGCTGTGGGGAAGCCTGAGCGCAATTGCGGCAGTCTGGATCTACGCGCTCGGGCTCGTCCTGTGCCTGTCGATTTCGTTCACCTACAACATCTGGCCGCACTCCAACGTGAAGTGGTTCCTGCGCAGGCTGGATCATTCGGCCATCTTCATTCTCATCGCCGCGACCTACACGCCCATTCTTCAGCGCGGCATCGAGGAGCCCCTGATCGCGGTCACGCTGGCCGGAATCTGGATTGCAGCAATCTCCGGTATCCTGTTGAAATGCTTCTTTCCCGGCCGGTTTGATCGCCTGACCATCCTGCTTTATCTCGGCATGGGCTGGAGCGGTGTCATGGTGGCGGATCGCCTGTCCTATCACCTGCCTCCGCTCAGCCTGTGGCTCATCGTCATCGGCGGCATCATCTATTCCATGGGCGTCATCTTCCATGTGTGGGAGCGTCTTCGCTTTCAGAATGCCATCTGGCACGGCTTTGTCGTGGTTGCTGCTGCCGTGCATTACACGGCTGTGATGACAAGCTTCAGCATGGCCCCCATCACCGCTTAGACGTCACCGCTTAGACGTCACCGCGTAAAACCGCTGCACAGCTTCGCGACTTGCTCTATGGTGGCCGCGATTTGATTTGCAGCGGATATCAGCATGACCATTCAACTACGCGACGCCACCGTCGAAGACCTTCCCGGCATTATGGACATCTATAACGACGCGGTTCTGAACACCACGGCGATCTGGAACGAGATCGTCGTTGATCTCGATAATCGCAAGGAATGGTTCAAGGCCCGCAAAGACCGGGGCTTTCCGGTCATCGTCGCCGTTATGGACGCTCAGGTCACGGGCTACGCATCCTACGGCGACTGGCGCGCTTTTGACGGTTATCGGCACACACGGGAACATTCCATCTATGTCCACAAGAATGCACGTGGCCTCGGTCTCGGCAAGCAACTGATGCAGGCCCTGATCGATCACGCCAGAAGCAATGACGTGCACGTCCTCATCGGCGCCATCGAATCCGAAAACATGGCCTCCATCCGTCTGCATGAGGCCATGGGCTTTCGCATTGCCGGTCGCTTTTCCGAGGTCGGAACGAAGTTCGGCCGGTGGCTCGACCTGACCTGCATGGAACTCAAGCTTCCGCTAGGCTGACAGGCAACATGGCAAATCCCTCGCGATAGGCGGCGGGCGTTGTCGAAAATTGCTGGCGGAAATGGTGGCGCAGATTGGCTGCTGTTCCAAGGCCGGTGTTTTGCGCAATCGCGTCCATGCCGAGCCGTGATGTTTCCAGCAGGTCTTTTGCCTTTGACAGTCTTTGCAGCAGCAGCCATTTGGCGGGTGTCGTGCCCGTTGCGGCCTCGAAGCGCCGCAGGAATGTGCGGCTGCTCATGCCGGCCATTTTCGACAGGGTTTCAACCGTGTAGGGCCGTGTCAACTCCGCTCGCATGGCATCCAGCAGGGGGCCAAGCCTTGCTTTTTCGTGGTTTTCGGGAACGGCCTTGTCGATGAACTGGGCCTGACCGCCATCCCGGTGCGGTGGCACGACCAGCCGCCGGGCAACCATGTTTGCGGCCTTCGTACCGAAATCGCGACGAATGAGGTGCAGGCACAGATCGATGCCCGCAGCGCTTCCCGCAGATGTCAGCAGGCTCCCGCCATCGACATAGAGAACGTCAGGCAGAACCTGGATGGCTGGGAACCGCGCCTTCAGGGCATCGGTATAGCGCCAGTGGGTCGTGGCCTGTCTGCCACTCAAAAGCCCGGCTGCGGCCAGAACGAAAACACCGGAACAGATGGATAAGAGCCTCGCGCCTTGGGCATGCGCACGACGAAGGGCCGCACAGAGTGCCTCCGGGACCGGTTCATCCATGCCGCGCCAGCCCGGCACGATAATGGTTCCGGCCTGCTCGATCAGCTCAAGCCCGCCATCGGCCACGAACCGCACACCGCCGGTGGCGCGCATTTCGCCCTCATCGATGCCCGCCACGGCAAAGCGATACCAGTCCTTGCCCATTTCCGGCCTGGCCAGTCCGAAGACCTCCACGGCCACACCGAATTCGAAGGTGCACAGCCCATCATAGGCAAGGGCAACGACAAGGCGGTTGGTTGGGTGGGTGGTGTGATCGTTTGGCATGATCTTTACGATATATGGCATTCATGCCATCTGCCAGCAGTTTCGTGAGCGCGGTAACGTGCGTCAGTTCCAACACTCGGGGAGACATTCATGAGCACCGTATCGGATATACAGGCCGCACCGCCGCAGGCTGTCATCGACCACTTTTCCCGCCTGCTCTCCATGGAAACGGATTGCTGGGACGTGTCCTTTGCCATGGAGCAGGGCGGTCAGGATTTCGTCCTTCTCCATGTTGTTGGCTCGGCTGAGGTCTTTGCCCGCAGGCACATTCCCGGTGCCATCCATCTGCGCCATGGCGATATCACGCCAGAGCGGCTGTCGCCGTGGCCAATGGAAACCCTGTTCGTGGTCTATTGCGCGGGCCCGCACTGCAACGGCGCAGATCGCGCAGCACTTGCGCTTGCGCGCCTTGGGCGTCCGGTCAAGATCATGCTCGGCGGAATGACCGGCTGGGAGGATGAAGGCTTCGCTTTTGCGGGAAGCGGTGCCGCCGCGTAATCCTCGGCTCCTTCGGCTTCAAAAAGCGGACAGCAAAAAGCCGCCTCGCTTTTCAGGTAGGGCGGCTTTCGTTTGGCTTGAACTCAGTCCTGCGGCTCAAATACCATGGAATGGCCGTTGATGCAGTAGCGCAGGCCCGTGGGCGGTGGACCGTCCGGGAAGACGTGCCCCAGATGGCCGCCGCAATTGGCGCAGCGGATTTCCGTGCGCACCATTCCAAAGGCGGTATCGCGATGCTCTGTCACGGCGTCGGCCTTGACCGGCTCGAAATAGCTTGGCCAACCGCAACCGGCATCGAATTTCGTGTCGGAAATAAACAGCGGCTCATCGCAGGCTGCGCAACGATAAAGCCCTTTCTCCGTGCTATTCCAATAGGGCCCGGTAAAGGGACGTTCCGTGCCATGTTCCCGCAGAATGTGAAACTGCTCTGGCGTCAGCTCTTCGCGCCACTGCGCATCGGACTTGGTGATTTTGGGAGATTTGAGATCGCTCATCGGGAGATCCTTTCGTTTGTCCCTAAGATAGGATCGTCGCTGCCCGGTTAAAAGAGGAAAGGTCTTCGAAGAGCCTGTTGTTGGGGATAAAGACCTTGTTACTGCCCGCATATTCGAAAACGGTTGAGGTATATGTCACCTTGGCCTAATTGAAAGGCAACGAGATAAAGCCGTAACCGACGGCAGGGCTGGGAGAAAAGATGATTGCCAATGTCACGTCGCTGACATTCGTTGTGCTGTTTTTGCCGTTTATAACAGCATTGTGCGCCCCGCTGGCAGTCGCAAAACTGGGACGGAATGGCGCATGGCTTCTGGCGCTGGCGCCCGCACTGGCTTTCGTCCATTTTCTTGGCTTCGTGCCGGAAATTGCCGCAGGCGAAGTCGTCACCGGCGGCTATGCCTGGGTTCCCAGCTTTAATTTAAGCTTTTCATGGTTCCTCGATGGCCTGTC
This sequence comes from Agrobacterium sp. fls2-241-TYG-188a, assembly GCF_030209845.1. NCBI lineage: Bacteria > Pseudomonadati > Pseudomonadota > Alphaproteobacteria > Hyphomicrobiales > Rhizobiaceae > Agrobacterium > Agrobacterium sp. fls2-241-TYG-188a. Next base: position 539,114 of record NZ_JARVRD010000002.1, read on the forward strand.
GCTGACCTTTGCCCTGCTCATTACCGGCATCGGCACGCTCATCGTGCTCTATGCCGGCGCTTATATGAACGGACATCCGCAGCAGGGACGCTTCATGGCGTTTCTCCTGCTCTTCATGGGCGCAATGCTCGGTGTCGTCGTGTCCGACAGCCTCCTGATGCTCTTCGTCTATTGGGAACTGACCTCGATCACGTCTTTCCTTCTCATCGGCTTCGATCACCGCCGCGAGGCATCCCGCCGGGCCGCTTTGCAGGCGCTTGTGGTAACAGGGGGCGGCGGGCTGGCGCTTCTGGCAGGCCTCATCTTCATCTGGAACATCAGCGGCACGACGCAGCTTTCCATGCTGGTCCACGGCGATGATATATTGCGCCAGAGCCCTTTCTACTTCGCCACGCTGCTACTTGTCCTTGGCGGTGCATTTACCAAGTCGGCGCAGTTTCCGTTTCATTTCTGGTTGCCCAATGCCATGGAGGCACCGACCCCGGTTTCGGCCTATCTTCACTCGGCCACCATGGTCAAGGCAGGCGTCTATCTGCTCATGCGGCTGAACCCGGTCATGGGCGAAACGGCTGCCTGGGAAATCCTTCTGCCCTTCTTCGGCGGGTTGACCATGCTGACCGGGGCATTCCTTGCCATCCGGCAGACGGATCTCAAGCTGATGCTGGCCTATACCACCGTGTCATCGCTCGGCCTGCTGGTCATGCTGGTCGGCTTTGGCTCGGAACATGCCATTGAAGCGGCAGTGCTTTATCTGGTGGCCCATTCGCTGTTCAAGGGCGCGCTGTTCATGGTGGCAGGGATCATAGACCATGAGGCGGGCACGCGGGATGTCACGAAGCTTGGCGGTCTGCGCAAGGCCATGCCCATCACCTTCATCGCCGCATTGGCCGCCGCCCTTTCCATGGCGGGCCTGCCACCCTTCCTGGGCTTTCTGGCGAAGGAAGAAATCTGTTATGCGCTTGCGCATCCCGATCCGCGCTCCATTCTCTTTACCGTTGTTGCCGTGGTTGGAAATGCGCTGATGCTGGCGGTCGCCTTTGCGGTTGCGCTGAAACCCTTTGTCGGCAAGCCCTCGAAAACGCCGAAACATGCCCATGAAGCGCCCGTTCTCATGTGGCTTGGTCCTGCGGCCCTGGCGCTTTGCGGCTTGGTCGCTGCGCTGTTTTCCGGTGCCTTTCACGCGGTCGTCTCGGTTCCCACGGCCTCGGCCATCGCAGGCGAAAATCGTCCGATGGATATTTCTCTCATTCCGCATATCGGCGTGCCATTGGCACTGTCGCTGTTCACAGTCGCGCTGGGGGTGATGGTCTATACCAAGCTTGCCACCGCCCGCCACCATGTGACGCGTGCGCTGCTGGCCGCCGGGCCGGGCCCAGATAAAGCATTCGATGCCGTCATGCGCGGCCTCGTCAGGCTGTCCTTCTCCATCACGCGGCTCTTGCAGCCGGGCAAGCTGGAATTTTACGTCACCGCCACCTTTGCCATCATCGCGCTTGTGCTGCTGGTGCCGATGTATGCCTATGACGAGTTCCCGGCCATGCCCGCCTGGCCGGGTGGCATTCAGCTCCACGAAGCCGCCTTCGTCGTCATCGCCGTCATCGGTCTTGGCGCCGTGCTCACGGCATCGAGCCGCCTGAGCGCTATCATTGCGCTTGGCATTCAGGGTTTTGCGGTGGCCGTGCTTTTCCTGCTGTTTGGCGCGCCGGATCTGTCGTTCACGCAGTTCATGGTCGAAACCCTGTCCGTCGTCATCCTGACGCTGGTCATGACGCGACTGCGGCTGTCGCCTACCGATCATCGTCACCGCGGGCAGAAGCTGCTGGATGGAACGATCGCGCTTGCCTGTGGCACGGGCTTTGCGCTTCTGCTGCTGAAAGCCACCGAGCAAACCTTCAACAACAGCCTCAGCGACTTTTTCGGTGCCTATTCGAAGGTCATCGCGCATGGCAACAATGTCGTCAACGTCATCATCGTCGATTTTCGCGGAACGGACACGCTGGGTGAGATTGCCGTGGTCATGGTCACCGGGCTTGCCATCCTCGCACTCATCCGCATCCGCACAGGTGGCAAACCCTTGAAGGGTGAGCAAAAAGGGGAGGGCAAGGCATGAACACGGTTATCCTGCGCACCGTCGCCCCGGTCATTACCAGCCTCATGGTTCTGTTTTCCATTTTCGTGCTGTTGCGCGGCCATAATGAGCCCGGCGGCGGGTTCATTGGCGGGCTGATCGCGGTTTCGGCCTTTGCAATTTACGGTATCGCCTATGGCGTTGAGGCCGTTCGCAGGGCCATCATCTTTCATCCCCTGTCCATTTCCGCTTTCGGTCTGCTTGTGGCAACGCTTTCCGGCATGGTCTCTGCCTTTATGGGCGTGCCCTTTATGACCGGGCTCTGGATTTATCCAAGCCTGCTGGGTGTCGAAGTGCCGCTCGCCACCGTCATCTCCTTCGATATCGGGGTCTATCTGGTTGTCGTCGGCGGCTTCACCTCCATTGCGCTTGCACTGGAAGAAAGGGATCGTGACTGATGGAACCGGTTTTTTCGATCCTTGTCGGACTGTTTTTCGCAGCGGGCATCTATCTCATGCTGTCGCGCCATAGCGTGCGCCTGTTGCTGGGCATCGCAATCATGGGCAATGCCGTCAATCTGCTGCTGCTGACCGCAGGAAGGCTGACGCGCGAAGTGCCGCCCATTATCGGAGCAGGGGAGGATGTGCTGGCCGCAACCACGGCCAACCCGCTGCCTCAGGCGCTCATCCTGACGGCCATCGTCATCTCCTTCTGCTTCTTCTGTTTTCTGCTGGTGCTGGTCTGGCGGGCTTTCCAGGAATTGAAAACGGATGACACCCATGAAATGCGCGCAGCGGAGCCGGTTCGTGAGCCGCTTCCGCCGCTCGGATATTGAGAACGGATTAAATACCCATGGCCGCTTCCGGTTCTCCCACCATCGATCTTTCCGCAGCCCTCGTTGCGCAGACGACACCGGTTGCCGACTGGCTGATCATTCTGCCCGTCGCGCTCTGCATCGGCCTTGGCGCTGTGCTGATGATGGTGCGTCACTCCACCCGGCTTCACGCAGCCATCGCCATTGCCGGGTTGCTAGCGCTGGTGGTGATTGATGCGGCCCTTCTGTGGAAGGTGGCGACAGATGGACCTTTTACCATGGTCATGGGGCGCTGGCTTCCGCCCTTTGGCATCGCATTCACGGCGGATCTTACCGGAACAGCGCTTGCGCTGGCCGGTGCGCTCGCAGCGCTTGCCTGCGCGGTACACGCCCGCACCGAAATTGATGAAACCGGCAGACGCTACGGCTTCTATCCCTTTCTGATGCTGCTGATGGCCGGCGTCACCGGCGCGTTTCTGACCGGCGACATCTTCAACCTCTATGTGTGGTTCGAAGTGCTGCTGGTCTCTTCCTTCGGTCTCATCGTGCTGGGCTCGACCCGGGAACAGATCGACGGCGCATTGAAATATGCGGTGCTGAACCTCATCGGTACCACGCTGTTCCTCATTGCCGTCGGTTATCTCTACGCCATCTTCGGCACGCTCAACATGGCCGATATCGCAATCAAGGTCACGCAGGCGGATCAGCAGGCGCCCCTGATGACGCTGGCGTCGCTGTTTGCCCTGGCATTTGCCATGAAGGCGGCGGCCTTTCCGGTCAACTTCTGGCTTCCGGCGTCCTATCACACGCCGAAGATTGTCGTTTCCGCGCTGTTTGGCGGCCTTTTGACCAAGGTTGGTGTCTATGCGTTGCTGCGGGTGATGATCATGCTCTTTCCGGTTCAGCGGGAAGAACTGAGCCTCGTCATCGCGGCCGTTGCTGTTCTGACCATGCTTTCAGGCGCGCTGGGGGCGCTTGCACAGAACGACCTGCGGCGAATGCTGGGCTATGTCGTCATCTCCGGCATCGGCACCATGATGGCCGGTGTGGCGATAGGCTCACCCTCGGCCGTGGGCGGAGCGGTGTTTTACGCTCTCAATTCCGTCGTGGTCATGACAGCGCTCTACCTCGTCATTGGTCACGCAGCCCGCATCGGCGGAGCATGGACGCTGTCGGACCTCAGCGGCCTCTATGGTAAGGCGCCATGGTTTTCCGCCATGACGCTGGCCCTATTCTTTGCGGCCTCCGGTCTGCCGCCTTTCTCCGGCTTCTGGCCGAAGGCAATGCTGACCAAATCCGCTATCGATATCGGCGCATGGTGGCTGGCGGCGGCAATTCTGGTGTCCGGCTTCCTGTGCATGATAGCGCTCGCCCGCGCATTCCTTCTGTGTTTCTGGCGTCCGTCTCCCGCCGGCATGAAGCAGGTTCCAGCCGTCGCCAATCCCCCGGGCCTGATGCCTGTCGTTGGGCTGACGCTGCTGGTCGTCATCTTCGGCCTGTTTCCGGAAAGCATCATCACGCTCAGCCAGCGCGCCGCAGACGGCCTTGCCGACCCCGCCGCCTATATCCGCTCGGTCTTTCCGCAAGGAGCCATCCGATGAAGCTGTTTCTTCCGGGCTTGCTGTTCACCATCGTCTGGCTGGCCATATCCGGCAGTTTTACGATCCCAAACCTCGTCTTCGGTATCGTGGTCGCTGCCCTGTCGCTTTCGATGGTGCGTCACCAGTGGAGCGAGAGCAGCACCTATTGGCGGCGCGTTCCGGCAATCCTGTTCCTCGCCCTGTTGTTCCTCAAGGAGCTTGCCCTGTCGGCTTGGACTGTGGCCAGACTGGTGCTCACGCCTAAAATGGAACTGAAGCCCGGCATTTTTGCCTATCCGCTGAAGCTCGACACCGATTTTGAAATTACCCTGCTTGCCAATCTCATCACGCTGACGCCCGGTACCTTGTCCGTCGATGTGTCCGAAGATCGTTCGAAACTTTACGTCCACGCGCTCGATTGCAGCGATGTCGAAGCGACGAAGCGTTCGATTGCCGATGGATTCGAACGGCGAATCATGGAGGCGTTCCGCAAATGACACCCGAAGACCTGGTCTCCTTCGCCACAATTTTTGCCTCGGCCATTCTTTCCGTCGCCTTCCTGCTGACCGTTTTTCGCGTCGTCGTGGGTCCGACCTTGCCAGACAGGGTTGTGGCGCTGGATATGCTTGTGGGTATCGCCATCGGCTTTTTGGCCGTCATCGCCATCCGTACGGGTTACAAGCTGTATGTCGACATTGCCATCTCGCTTTGTCTCGTGGGCTTTCTCGCCACAGTTGCGTTTGCGCGTTTCGTTCTGTCGCGAACGCCGGGTCCCGAGCACCGGGGCAGGGAGGTTCTGGATGGTACGGATATCGTCTCGCCAAAGGCCGCTGCCAGACGCGCCAAGGCGCCAAGCAAAGCAAGAAGGAAACCTCGGTCATGACCTGGTTTACTGCCATTCCCGTGGTTTTTCTCCTTATGGCGGGCGCGTTTTTCTCACTCACTGCCGCCATTGGTATTAACCGGTTTCCAGACCTCTATACTCGGATGCACGCTGCCTCCAAGGCAGGAACTGTCGGTTCAGGACTTCTTCTTCTTGCCGTGGGTATAAACGCACTCGACGTTTCTATTTTGGCGCGTTCTCTGGCGGGTATCTTTTTTGTTGTGTTGACCGCCCCAGTATCCGCACATTTGCTTGCGAAAGCTGCCCACAAAGTGGGATATCGTCTGGCTGAAGTAACCACTTTGGATGATATGGAAGCAGACCGGAAGTTGAACTGACGTTATTTCTCACGCATCGACTTGATCAGCGATCAGACATACATCCTTATTTTGTTACCTGTGATTTTTTATAGATAGAATAGGCCGTTTTTCGTCTGAATTATTCCGAAATAATAATTGGACTTTTTTTGGTTTGGTGCTATCCACGTCAGGTAAAGTAGATGATGTTGATTTGCGTCTTACGTTATAGATATTCCGGTTGGGCATTTGAATAATGGCTAATCTAAGTTCTCGAGAGAATATCGGGATATATCTGGCGTTTCACGCAGTTGTTGCAAGAATTTTTCTCCGCATCTTTATAGATGTAATGGGGAATAAGTTTTCACAGCAGACGCAAATCAGTGGGCTGGGTTAACTTCGTTTCACGTGCAGGCGGTCTGTCCGTTGCTTGTGAAGACATGAACAGGAGACATATAAATGACGGAAACTACATACGGCGGCGCTCAAGATCTGCTGGTCGAGCTGACTGCGGATATCGTTGCTGCCTATGTTAGCCACCACGTCGTTCCGGTTACGGAGCTTCCCGGCCTTATTTCCGATGTGCACACGGCGCTCAGCGGCACCTCCACCCCAACGGTAGCTGCCGTTAGTGTCGAGAAGCAGAAGCCAGCGGTCTCCGTGCGCAAGTCGGTTCAGGATGATCAGATCATCTGCCTGGAATGTGGCGGTTCGTTCAAGTCGCTGAAGCGTCACTTGACAACGCATCACAGCATCACGCCGGAAGAATATCGGGAAAAGTGGGATCTTCCAGTGGACTATCCAATGGTCGCACCGGCCTATGCAGAAGCGCGTTCGCGCCTCGCCAAGGAAATGGGTCTGGGCCAGCGCCGCAAGTCCGGCCGTTGATCTCTCATATTGCCGCATCAAGAAAGCCGGTCCTCGTGACCGGCTTTTTTTATGGCGTATTGCGGCCAGAATAAGAAAATAATCCTTATTTCGTAAGTCGTCCGGTTCGCCACCTAGTGATTTCACGATTTCATTTGGTGGATTGCAGCGGCTGAACGCTTGGTGTATGAATTAATTCCTATTACACCAGGAGTTACGATATGTCCCTCAGTTCAGATCCCTGCGAGAGCGCTTCCCCCCATCCCCCATATAGAATGCAAGACGGTTCTTTTTCGCCATTTGTGCCTGCTGAGCACCGGGTTGTGTGCCAGCGTGTGCGTGAAATCACCTATGAAGCCTTTGCTGAGATTGCTGGTCGCGATGCGCTTCGTCGCAACAGCCGTCACGCCATGCTGCACATCCGCCAGATCGCGCTTTACGTCTGCCATGTCACGCTGTCTCTTCCCATTGCCGATCTTGCCCTCTGCTTCGGTCGCGATCGCTCCAGCGTCAGCATTGCCTGCCAGCGCGTTGAGGATTTGAGAGACGACGAAGGATATGATGCTTTCGTCGATAGCGTGGAAGAACAGGTAAAGCCTCTTCTTCAAACGTTGCGGGGAGGTGGCAATGCTTAAGGACCAGAAAACACCGAACCAGACCATCCACAACGGGCTCGTCAGGCTGCTGCGGCTTCTTGGACGTCGTTCCGCAATCGTCAGGGATAGCGGCATCTATGTCGAAGTCGTCATTGATGAGAGCACCGAGGCGAGGCGGATCGAACGGTCCGTTCTGGAAGAAGGGCTATCGGCTGGCCTGCTGCGCCTTGATAATGGCAGGCTCACCGCACAGGAAACAGCCGCGGCCTTTCTGCGCCGCGCCATGATGAAGGAGCGCGACGAAATCTTTCAGGAGCAGCATCGCCGCTGTGACGTCGCGGCGGTCGAGATCAAAGGTGTGCGGCAGACCGTGCGCCGCAACGACCTATCTTCTCCCTTGCTGGCGCTGGGGCGGCTGAAGGATCGCGGTGGAGAAAGCTTCTTTCCTGCCGAAGCGGTGGATGCGGGCGAAAGGCTGGCGCGCGATTTTCATCGCGGTCAGCTCAGTCCGCGGGTCACGGCTTCCTGGGAGCCCAGGGTCGCAAGTCGCGTCAAGGGGCACAACAACGCCGCACAGGACTTGAGCGACAGCGCCATGGCGGCGCGCCTGCGTTTTTCAAAAGCAGCAGAGGCCATGGGGCCCGAACTTTCAGGCGTCGCAATCGATGTGTGCTGCTTCGAGAAAGGTCTGGAGCTAGTGGAGCGGGAAAGGCAATGGCCGGTGCGTTCTGCCAAGCTCATGCTCAGAACCGCGCTTCTGGCGCTCGCTCGGCACTATTCGCCACCGCCACCGGCAAACGCCCATAGACGGCAGAGCCACCATTGGGGCGCGCAGGACTATCGGCCGCTGCCATGAACAGTCGAGCCCTCAGGCGGCCAGCACCTGCGCTTCGGCACGAATGCGGTTGACCATGGAGCGCAGCCCGTTGGCTCTTTGGGCCGACAGGTGCTCCACAAGGCCGATCTTGCCGAAGATTTCGATGGCGTCGAGCTTGGCAATTTCGGAGGCGTGCTTGCCGGAATAGACGGCCAGCACGATGGCGACGAGGCCGCGTACGATATGCGCGTCCGAATCGCCCTCGAACGTCAGTACGGGATCGGCGGCGCCATCGCTGTGGCTCACGACCCAGACCTGGCTTGCGCAGCCCTGCACCTTGTTGTCGGCGGTCTTCTTTTCCTCGGCGAGGTCAGGCAGCGCCTTGCCCAGCTCGATCACATAGCGATAGCGATCCTCCCAATCATCGAGAAAGGCGAAGTCGTCCATGATCTTGTCGAGAGAAGTCATCGGTCCGGTATCCATTGTCAAAGCTGCGTCCATCATCGTCATGTCGTGCCCAGCATTGCCATGCAAGGACGCCTGCGCTGCATATAGGCCAAGCGTGGTGCGAATTGAACCGTTGGAGTAACGAAAAAAAGCCCTGCAACGACGCAAATCGTGCAGGGCATGGCACTTGGCCAACGAGGTGGGCAGTCAGGCGGCCCATGATCGAGCCGCAAGGGGGGATGCAAATCCTGGAGATGAGAAAGCGGGAGGTCGATCAGGGTGCAGGGCGGCGCTGTGGCATCGGAACGTAGGGCTGCGACTTGATGACGGTACCGGTCCTCAAATCGTCACTGTCCTGCGCAACGACGCTTTCCAGCGCCGGTGCACTCACGCTGCTTTCGACAGGTTCGGCAGCAATGGCAAGCTTTTCATCGGGGTTGGTGCCAGCCAGCTGGGCATCGATCAGCTGATAGGCGACCTTGGCACCCTCACGCGCCCTTTCGCCCAGTGCGTGAAATGTCTCTGCGCCCTTGACGCAAACATCCGGCTTTTCAACGCAGATGGCGCTGACATAACGGTAGGCTTCGCTGGCAGCCGAAACGGCGCCTGCAACGTTCATCTGTGATGTCTGCGAATTGCTGTTGTCGGAGCTGCCGAAATAGGAGAGCGCTACGAGCACCAGCGAAAAGAAGATCGATGACTTGATCAGAAACCACATTCGAAACTACCCCGTTCAATCGTCGCCCTTTTCGGGTCGTCCGTGTTGCCCTGTTCTCCGGGCTTGAAAACATCCTAGAATCGACAGACCAACAGCTCTTTGCAAAAACCGGCGAAATTTAATTCAAATTGTATCTATTTGTTCCGTCGCAGGACGAAGATCAGCATTTCACTCGAAGTTTAACGGTCCATGTTAAGCATAATTGCGGCAGCACCCCGCAATTGCAGGCGATAGCGCCGCCCGGACCTGCCACAAAGATTAACGCAAAACGAAAAATATAACAAATTCCTTCGCTTACCCGCTATTAACCATGAAAGACGAAGTCTGGCTCAAATGCCCCGAAATGGGATTCCACGGTGTTTTACCCGGGGTTGCGCGGGCAGCTTTTAGCCTTTCCTTAAGCCGCACAGCCCTATTGTCGGCCATGGTTAAGGGCGCTCACGCCCACTGGAATGCGGTGTTCAAGTCTTGCGTCAGATTACGGAAAAAACGATTGCGGCGATTGATCATGCCATCGGCATGTGGCTGTCACGCATGGAGGAAGACGCCAGCGTCAGGACCGCTACGGTTCACTCGTTGCGCCGCGTCGTGGCTTTTGGCCTGACTGCGCTGTTCGTTGTCCCTGCGGTTTTCTGCTTTGCCTTTTCCGCCTCCGTCGCCCTGCCGCTGGGTGTCGCAACCGTCGTTGCTGTCTTTCTTTCTGTCGTTGCCGTCCTGCTTGCCCTTGGCAGACCACGCAAATCCGAGGATGCCGTTATCGAGCAGGCCACGCGGGATGTGGTGCCAGCCAGCCAGGTTCCCGGCCTGCTCCTGACATTTGATGAGCACGGCGTCGTCAAAGGCGTGTCGGGCCGCGATCTCAAGCAGTTTCCCAAGCATTTCCAGGACTGCACCGGCCATCTCTTCGCCGAACTCGTGCATGTCTCGGATCGCATCGCGCTGATGCAGGCATTTGACGATTTGCGTCAGGGCGGCGATTGCGCCCTTGCAGACCTTCGCTTCGAAAACGCCATTGGCGCGCGCCAGACCCAGTTCATTCATGCCAGAATGGACATGACGCCAACACGCGACCAGACCGGAAGGCTCGTTGGTGTCGTGGGCCAGTTGCGCGATATTACCGAGAAGGAACTGCTGCGCAGCGAGATCGCCCGCAAGGCTGAAGAGGCAGAGTCGGCAAATGACGCAAAGTCGCGTTTCCTTGCTGCTGTCAGCCACGAATTGCGCACACCGCTCAATGCCGTGCTCGGCTTCTCCGATATCCTCGCCGGTGAATATTTCGGCAAGCTGGAAAATGACCGGCAACGGGAATATGTGTCGCTCATCCGTCAGTCCGGCGCGCATCTTCTCTCCGTCGTCAACACCATGCTGGATATGAGCAAGCTGGAAGCGGGCCGCTATGAGTTGCAGATGGAGCCTTTCCGCATTGGCGATGCCATCGCCACCTGCGAGGGAATGCTCGGCCTTCAGGCAAAGCAGAAGGGCCTCACGCTCACAAGCCGTATCCAGCGCGATATGGGTGAAGTGGTCGCAGACCAGCGCGCCATTCAGCAGGTTCTGATCAATCTTGCCGGCAATGCCATCAAGTTTACAGAATCGGGTGGTGTAGTGTCGATGGATGCGGCGCTCGAAGGCGGTATGCTGAAGCTCTCCGTCAGCGACACCGGCATCGGTATTGCCGCAGACAAGATCGCGTTTCTGGGCCAGCCTTTCATGCAGGTTCAGAACGAATATACCCGCCGCTACGAAGGAACGGGTCTCGGGCTTGCCCTCGTCAAGGGGCTGGTGGAACTGCATGGCGGAAGCTTTGCAATATCCAGTCGCGCAGGAGAGGGGACCGTGGTCACCATTCTGCTGCCAGCCGATGGCTCCGGTCGTACGCATGGTGCAGACCAGGACAACGCCACGGTCACGGCGGAATTTCCCCCGCGCCTCAAGCAGCAGCTTGGCGGCTCGGACATGAAGATGAAGGAGGATGTTGCGGATGGCCGCGCCAAAGCGAAAATCGCCTAGGAAAGCACCCGCCCGAAAGGAGCCGGGTTTCGTTTCCGTGGCGGCCCGCGCCGTCGGACAGCAGGTCTTGCGTCATCCGAAACTTGTCGGCGGCTGTGCCGCCTTTTTCGTCGTGTTCGGTTTCGTGGCAGCCAATGCGCTCTGGTATCAGCCCGGGCACCATCCCTCGCCATTTCTTCGCACGCGGGATGAGGAAAATCCAAACGGCATTCCCGGCTACCGTCTGGCAACGGGCCTGGGCGAGCATGGCAATGTCACCACCTTCCGCATTGAACGCCCGGCGGACAATGCGCCAGCGCAGGCCCAGACGCCTGCTGTGGCCGCGCCTGGCCAGCCTGCCGCTGCCAACAGCCAGCTTCCCGCAACGCACCAGCCAACCGAACTCGTGGCCGAAATCCAGCGGGAGCTTGCCCGTCGCGGCCTGTATGAAGGTCCGGCCGATGGCGTGCCCGGACCCTTGACCACAGCTGCCATTCTATTTTTCGAAGAAACGGTCGGCATGGAGCAGACGGGCGAACCGACAAGCCGCGTGCTCTCCGCCATGAAGATCGACAGTGCCACCACCGTTGCCGCCATTCCAAAGGCCTTGCCGAAGGATCGCCCGGCGGAGCCCAATTCCGGCGGCGTCGCCGTGGATCCTGTCGCGGCGGCCATCCGCAATGCCGAGGCCCAGACGCCGAAGGCGCAGTCCGTCTCGCTGACATCTGGCGGCAATGCCAAGCCGGCCACGAAGGACCTGGTGGCGAAAATCCAGCAGGGCCTCGTCAACATTGCCTATGCCGACGTCAAGGTGGACGGGATGGCAGGCGAGCAGACACGCACCGCCATCCGCAATTTCGAAAAGCACTATCGTTTGCCGGAAACCGGCGAGCCAAACGAAGCGGTGCTGAAAAAGCTGAAATCCATCGGCGCCCTGTGATAATGCGTAAGCATGCGCGTTAAATCCGAAATTTTCGTCTCCGCTCTTGTCCGCCGTGTTTTTTCCGCCGGTGATTTTGCCGCCATTGAGGTCAAGGGCGCGGATGCTGCTGGTGCCATCTTCATCCGCCAGCGCCTTCGCAACGGGCTGGAAAATCTCTACGGCCCCGCACCGCAAAGCTTTTCCGATGATGGTGATGATGCGCAGGACCGGCGGTTCGAGCAGCGGCTGGTGCTGGCGCAGGCGCAGGATGTGGCGGCATTGCTGGAACGCGAGCGCCGTTTCGATAGCGATTTATGGGTGGTCGAGGTGGAGACTGACAGCGTGGACGGTTTGTTCACCGTCGTTTCGCAATAGGCACCAGGGGGTGCGGATATCCGCCGGATGTCGGGCGCAAGGCCGGACGCTGAAAAGCAGGGAAGGGGGCCGGGAAACCACAGCCCAACCTTCATTCGGTCATCGAGCGATCAGGCCGCGCTTTGCGAATCCCAGTTATCTGGGTCCGAATTGGCGAAGATGGCATCGAGGTTGAGGAAGCAGATCATGGTCTTGTCCCGGGCAAAAATGCCTTCGGCATAGCCGGTCGTTGCAAGACCTGCGGTGGCCGGAACCGGCTGCAGATCCGCTGCGGACACGGTCAGAATATCTGACACGCGATCCACCATCATGCCGATCGTCTTGCCCTTGACGCTTGTTACCACGATGGCGCTGCGCTCGGTGGCTTCAACCGGCGGCATTCCAAGCTTGGAGGACAGGTCGACAATCGGGATAACCGTACCGCGCAGGTTCATGACGCCAACCACTTCGGGCGGCGTATGCGGCAGGGGCGTGACCGGAGCCCATCCGCGAATTTCGCGGATGGAGGTGGTGCGAACAGCAAACTGCTGTTCGTTCAACATGAAAGCGATGATTTCGAGCGCGTCGTCTGCGCGAAGGATAGGTCTATTATCCATCAAAACTCTTCCCAGTTGGTTTTGGAGACATCAAGCGCGGCATTGCCGGAGAAGGCAGCCGAGATTTTGCGGCCAAGTGCCCGGGCAGGGGAGGCCGATGGGCGCTCATTGTGCGAGACGGCCCGAGGTGTATTGGACGCGGCAGCATAGCCGCTATCGGATAGTTTGAACTGCGCCAGAAGCTGGTTGAGCGATTGTACTTCGCTGGCCAGTCCGTGGCTTGCCGCCGTGCTTTCTTCCACCATGGCCGCATTCTTCTGCGTATCCTGGTCCATCTGGTTGACGGCAGTATTGATCTGCTGGAGTGCGGAGGACTGTTCCTGCGCGGATTCAGCGATGGCGGCCACGTGGCGGTTGATTTCCTGCACTTCCGTCACGATGGTTTCGAGCGCCGTACCCGTCTCGCCGACAAGTTGCACACCCTGTTCAACCTGCGTGTTGGAGGTGGTGATCAAGCTCTTGATATCCTTGGCCGCATTGGCGGAGCGTTGAGCCAGTTCACGCACTTCCTGGGCAACGACCGCAAAGCCCTTGCCGGCTTCACCCGCGCGGGCGGCTTCAACGCCGGCATTCAGCGCCAGAAGGTTGGTCTGGAAGGCGATTTCGTCGATCACGCCGATGATGTTGGAGATCTCGCCAGAGGATTTTTCGATCTCGTTCATGGCGGTAACCGCCTTGCGAACGACCTCGCCAGACTGTTCGGCACCCAATTTCGCACGGCTGACCAGATGACCGGCTTCCTGTGCGCGGCGTGTGGCATCCTTGACGGTGGTGGTGATCTGTTCCAGCGCCGCCGCTGTCTCTTCCACGGATGCGGCCTGCTGCTCGGTGCGCTTTGCCAGATCGTCGGCCGCAGCGCGGATTTCATTGGCACCGGAATCGATGCCGCGTGCATTCTGCGCCACGCGGGTCAGCGTCGATTGAAGCTGTTCTGCCGTGGTGTTGAAGTCATTGCGGATGCCGTCGAGCGTCTGGGCGAAGGGCTGGCGCAGACGGTAGGTCGTGTCGCCTTCGGCAAGCTTGGAAAGGGCGGAGGCGAGACTGTCGACCGCAAATTGCACAGCAGCCGATTCCGTGGCCTTCTGTTCCTCGCGCTCGATCCGTTCCTGCTCCGTCAATGAGCGATTGGCCTCGGTCTCACGCTCCAGCCGGCTGCGCTCGATGGCGTTTTCGCGGAAGACCTGAACGGCGGCAGCCATCTGTCCGACTTCATCCTTGCGTTCGATGCCGTCGATGGCGGCGCCGGTGTCACCCGCTGCAAGGGAGGCCATACGCGCACGAAGGCGGGCGATCGGTGCCGTAATGCCCTGGGTTGAAATGTAGAGACCAAGCGCCACGAGAAGCGCGGACATCAGCAGGATGCCGATGAGGCCGGACATGATTGTGCTATCCGTGTTACCGCTCAGCTCACTGCTTCTATCGTTGATGGTCTTGATGAGCTTTTCCGTAACCGCGGTGATTTTGGGCGAGACTTCGCCGACCTTGGCCAGCACGGCCAGTGCCGACTGCTGGGCCTGCTCACGCTGACCGGCCTGCGCTTGGGAAATGACCGTGTTGATCATGGTCTCAAGTTCGGAAGCACCCTTGAGGATAACCTGGGTGTCCTCTGCGCCCTCGGGAACGAGCTTTGCGATCTGCGACTGACGCTCGTCCATCTGCTTGAAATTGTTTTTGGTTACCTTGACCGCATCCGCAAAAGCCTCGCTTGCGGGATCAACCATTGACATGCGCAGGGTCTGCATCGCCAAGCCGTTGATGTTGCCGCTTGTGCGGGCATTCAGCACAGCCGAATAGGCGTTGTGATCGATGAAATAGCTGTAATCATTGTCGGTGTGCTTGTACTGCCAGCTGACATATCCCAGCCCGGCTATCGATGCCACGCTCATTGAGGCGATGACAGTAACAACCTTCGTTTTAATCGTAGCATTTTTCAAAAATGACATTGTGCCCTCACGGCAATATTCGTACCGCCTGGGCGGTCATCAAGACATGAATCATCATCGCGCGTAGCCATCCATCATAGGGCGCAGGCGTTCAACAGATTGCAATCCTCCAGGATGGCGCTCCTCCGCCTGGTCTACTCACTCCGTTTTGCAACCAGAGTGTGCAGGACGACAATTCTACGATTTGTCTAAATTTATTCTTACTTTTTTATGCAACTACTTGCCGTAACGTAAGCTTGTCTGGCCGGTTGGACTGAGTGACAGAAGTCACCCCCACGCCGCCAGGTAAAGGCAGGCGTCTCAAGCGTATGGCAGTGAGGGGCGGCACCTTGAGACCGCTATTCTGCGTCCGTCTTTCAATGTCCCGCGGGGGATCAGCGACGGACAACCAGCTTTTCGGCGGGGATTCTGTGCTCGCGGCCTTGGCGTTCGGTATCGTCCGGGTTGACCGTATAGAGGTCCGCACGGCGCCAGCTTTCGATGCGATTTTCGCACTGAGCGGGATCGAGCTTTTCCAGCATGATTTCCGCGCCCGTCATGTCGCCATTGCGAGCCTTCAGATGCGGATAGAAGCATCCCAGCACGAAAGCCGCATCGGCGAAATCCATACCCAGGCCTATCAGCGTGGTGGCAAGCTGCTGGCCGGAAATATCCAGCATCACCCGTTCGGAAAGGAGGTGGCTGGCCGAAAGGCAGTCTGAAAGTGCCTTGGCAAACTGCCGGGCGTTACGCTCACGGGCAAAACGCACCAGAAGCGCTTCCTGCACCTCGGTCAGGCGCAATGCTCCCAGGGTATCGCTGTGCGGGCGGTTGAGATGCTGCGCCATGGTGCGAAGCTGCTGGCGCAAGTCTTCTTCGCGCTCGGCAATCGTCTTCTGTACTGGCTGCGAGGAGGACGCCGCCTCGCTGTCCTCCACAGCAGGCTTTGCCGGTGCCTGGCGTGAATGGCGCAGGCCGACGAGAGTATCGATGACGGTGGGCGAAAGATCATCCCGGCGCACGATGGTTCTGGCATGTGCCCCACCCTGCGTCCGTGCCACGGCGATCAGGGTTTCGTCATCCAGCGCCTTGGAGGAAATGAGAAAAGGAGCGGACAGGCCGATGGGCTGGCAGGCGATGAAAAACGCGACCGCAGAAGGGACGTTGGGATTTTGCGAAAGAGCCGCAACGGCTTCGCGCTTCGCTTCCGGCGTGGATGCGGCGAACAAAGGCATGAAGAGTTCCGCAAACTGGCGGAGCTCGGACTTGGACGGATGCGAGAGCCCTTCGAAACTAGATACAGTGGCCATTAACACCACATCTTTCTTCCTCTCGGCGCTCGGCCTTTCTAATTCTCGAAACCGGTCGGTCAACGCAATACCCAATGTGACGCAAAACAAAACGATCCGTTCAAGTTAGAGCAAACGTGTTGACGCCCTGTTAACCAGCAATGGCGCAAAGCGATTTTTTTCACTTACGCACAGTGAATTTTTAATAAAATAATTTTTTTGACGATTTTTGAGATTTGGCGAATTAGCACAACCACGCCGCTAGCGGGAACCCGCCGCCCATGCGCAGCACGGATTGGCGAGTCCCTAACCGCTATCATGGCGGCTAAATGCCTTTAAACATGAGATAAATGTCACCCGTCAAACATGATTAAGTAGAAATTTTACCCCTGATTTCTTCGAGTTTTCAAATTTTGTTACCAAATACAACCACTTAAAATTCTTCTGAAAGTTGTATCCACAGTGCTGAAAATTTATCCTTTCAGTAATATTTCTAAAAGCATTTCAATTTTAACGGATTATATTTTGGCTTCAATATATTAGCATTAATATATGATTAACCTTCGCATGGTTCTAATCCGTAGGCAGGCTTCGGATTCGATGCTAGATTCAGGGTGCGACATCTTGCGTACCAGATTTCAAAGAGTCTAGCGCAGCCGCCATGTTACGTCCCCCATGCCAGTCTGTGGACTGGAGATGCACAATGTTGTGGTGATGGCATTCCCGCGTGTCGCTGATGCGTCCGCGTCTATTCAACAATCAAGCGTCATGCCTGAGAGGAGAAGACCATGGCAGACATAATCTCATTTTACGCGGCATGGCGCCGCTATAATAGCCAAGGTGATAGGCACACCAGCCACAAGGTCGTCAGTGGGCCGGCACAATTGCTGTTTTTTACCGGTGTCCGCTATGAGCGGCCCGTGATCGACATTCAGCTCGGCGCTAAGAAGAAGCCCCGAAAGCGCAAGCCGGTGTCCGTCCAGACCGATACGGCAATCGTTTCCTGACGTTATCTGCTGCGTACTAAGCGCGAGTCAGGTCACGACCAGGGCGTCTGCTCACACTTGGCTTCTCCAAGGAAACGTTCTGCTTCTTCGATAAAGCTTGGCTGCGGCACCATCGTTCGCAACACGGCATAACCCTTGTCCTGGCTCGCTTCGACGAGGATCGATTGCGAGAGACCCTCGGGCTTGGCCTTGCGGATCGCCGCCAGTTGAACCTGGTTTGCCACCAGAATATCCAGCTCCCCCCCAGCCGACGTACGGTCGTTCATGCTGAAAACCTCGTTTGAGGCGCTGTCGAAAATGGCGACCGACCAGAAGGGGACAGCCCCGAAGCCCGCCAGTCGCACCGGCTTTTCCGTGATGTCGAATGTGCAGACCGCGACGCGCATGAAGGGATCGCCGCTGCCCAGTTCGGTTTTTTCCCGCTTGTCGTCCAGAAGGTGAAACTTGTGCGCAGCGCCTTCCGCCACGGCGCGCGTATAGGCATCCCGGTTGGAAAAATGCGGTGTCGACAGCAGAATGACGAGGTGAAGCACCGCCGCTCCCACCAGACCGACGAAAACGGCAAACAGGACCTTAAGCATCGCCGCACCCTGTCTTCTGGATGTCCGGCATCTTGATGTCGATGAGACCCGTGCTGCCCGCAACGGGCGTATCCAGCAGCGTCAGCACCAGCTTGAAATCGCCCCGCGGCGGCACGGCCAGCCAGTTGTAGGTCTGCGCGCTTGAGGCCACGCTGATATTCATGCCACCCTTCGCCCCATGCAAGAGAGTGCGGGAGTTGAGCGCAACCGGGCGACCGGTGCCGTCATCCAGCAGATTTCCCTGCTGGTCGGCTACGTAGAGCGTCCAGAAGCGAGAGGGAGGCACCGTTCCGGAAAGCTGGTAGCGACATGCGCCCGACAGGCGCTGCCCGCCCGCATCCACCGAGGCGGTGAAGCTCAAACCTTCGGCGGTGCCATAGAGCAGCTTGCCGGAATCCGCCCTGTGCGATTTGGCATAGGGGTCAGCCTCGATCGTCTGCGCCTCGGGAAATGCATCCCAAACGCCGATCCTGATCGAGCCAAATCCATCTGTCGCTTCCAGGGCCGCAAGCGTTGAAAGAATGCCGCCGCCAAAGGCGATGATAAGCGAGATTGCGACAAGAAATGGAACTCGAAACACGCTGTTTTCCCGTTTTGGAACAGGTCAGGGTTAGCATTGATTTCGATCCGGGGAAATGGGGACTTCGCTTCCAAAGCGCAGCTATCCCAATCTCTTTGCCGCTTTTGAATGTCCTTCGTCGCACTCTGTTCTAGGAAATGCAAAAGGCGCGGGTGGGGACCGCGCCTTGGCTTTTTCGTGCTCGCTTCGGGAAGCTAGGGCTGGATTGCCGGTGCCGAAGGCGCGGCCGGTGCTGCCGGTTGAGAAGCGGGTGCTGATGCTGGCGCTGCGGCTGGCGAGGCCGGGCCACTGGCAGAAACATCATCCGTCGCAACAGGTGCTGGCGTTACCGTTCCATCCGCTGCGGCGACACGCCAGACGGCGTTGCCGGCATCATCAGCAACCAGCAGCGCACCGGTTCCATCGATCCCGACGCCCACCGGACGACCGCGTGCCTTGTCGCCCTGAATAAAGCCGGTCACCACATCCTGCGTCTTGCCCGCAGGCTTGCCGTTTTCGAACGGCACATAGGTCACGCGGTAGCCATTGAAGGCATTGCGGTTCCAGCTGCCATGTTCGCCGATAAAGGCGCCGTTGGCATAGGGGGCTGGCAGGGCGGAGTTGAGCGAGAAGGTCAGGCCGAGCGCCGCCACGTGACTGGACAGGGCGTAGTCCGGCTTGATGGCCTTTTCCACCATATCCGGGCGCGGCGGATAAACGCGGGCGTCCACATGGTTGCCATAATAGCTCCACGGCCAGCCGTAGAAGGCGTTTTCCTTCACCGATGTCATGTAATCGGGCACGAGGTTGGGCCCAAGCTCGTCACGCTCGTTGATGACGGCCCAGAGTTCCTTGCTTTCCGGGTTGAAGGCAAGGCCATTGGGATTGCGCAAGCCAGACGCAAACAGCTTGAACGCACCCGTCTGACGGTCCACCTGAAGAATGGCAGCGCGGTTCTTCTCCGCTTCGATGCCATTTTCCACAATGTTGGAATTGGAGCCGACCGAGACATAGAGCATCGTGCCGTCTGGGCTCAATGCCAGATCCTTGGTCCAATGGTGGTTGATGGGACCGCCGGGCAGCGGCGTCAGGATCTTCGGCTCAGCCGTGATCTCGTTCTGACCGAGCTCGTAGGGATAGGCCATGATGTTGGAGGAAGTGGCAACATAGAGCGTGTTGTCTGCAAAGGCGACGCCGAAGGGTGAGTCCAGCTTCGTCAGAAGCTCATGGCGCTCGTCCACGGTGCCGTCGCGATTGGTGTCGCGCAGAAGCGTAATGATATTGCTCGGCTTCTGCTCGCCGGTCTCGCCATGCGCAATCGACATGATCCAGCCGCGAATGATGTCCTTTGGCCGGGAAGGGGGCTCGCCAGCCGGTGCCCGCGACTGCACAACCAGAACATCTCCATTCGGCAGCGTGTGCACGGTGCGCGGATTGACGAGATCCTTCTGGTAGAGCGTGATTTTCAGCCCTTCCGGCACTGTTGGCGTCTCGCCATCCTTCCAGCCGATGACCTCTGCCACCTTCAGGTCGGGAATGAGATTTCTGGAGGGCTCAGGCAGAACGGGGTCTGCGCCAATCTGCTGCGACGGATCAAAATTGCCATCCTGTTCACTGCAGGCGGGCAGGATGACGGCAACGCCGCTCAAAAGCGCGGCGGACAGAAGAATTCGCGAGCTTGCCATCATACTCTCCAGGCCAGACGTGCATATTTACGGGAAGACGCCGTCACCGCCATGAGCGAAACAGCAAAGGTAACCGCCGAAAGCAGCAACCCATAGGGCACGACCGCCGTCCAGCCATCACCGGCATGGACAAGGCTGTTGACGAAAGCCAGCACCAGCATCACCAGAAACAGGATGATAGCGAGAAAGGACGGCCGCATGGGCCGCGTGCGTTTCCGCAACAGATCCAGCAACCCCGCCACCACAGCCAGCCCACCAAACACCAGCCCGGCAAACAACAACCAAGCCGAAAAATTCAGCCACATCAGGTTACCGCTCTGCCAGAAAGCAATGTCCGTACAAAGCGCCAGCGAGAAGCACACGAAGGGAAATGGCACAAAAAAGAGTTGAAATGGGTAGGCAGAGGACTCTCTGCGAGACGAAATGTCATTCATGGACGGCTCCAGCCAGTCTGTAGGGGCCGGGTCATCTCGCAACCGGGCCGCGTTATGCAACGTCACCAAACGAATGGGATGGAGTTTGGTTGCAGCATTTGCTGTTCGTATGCGCCGCGCTCCAAAAATGCCACAATCGCAAAACACGTTTTGGTTGCGGATATTATGATGGGAGATGCCTGATGATTTCGGAACTGCCTGTAAAGCTTAAAGAGATTTTCCAAGAGTTAGACGCGGTACCTGCAGATAACTACCAAAATCGCTCCGAAATCCGAAATAAGTTCTATGCCGTCCTGAGCGGAAATTCATCTCTTGTCGAAGCTATTTATGATGCTTATTTTCAGTGCTTGAGAGTTATACTCATAAATGACTACGAATTCAGAGATATTGATCAGATCCTCGCCTATAAATTTATTACACTCTTTTCATCTCCATCAACATCTATGCCCGGCGATGTTCGCGCAGGATTTTTCCGAGTGCTTTCTGAACGGCACCGTGAGCACAAAGAACTGCTCGAGGTCGCACTGAGTTCGATTGATCGTTGCATAAGTCCAATTCATAGCCATAGGAAAACTGGAAACTTGAGTGATATTCCCACTGCTATGTTGGAAGCGTACTGTTGGCACCGTCCTTATTCTGTGGAAGCGCCGGAAATCGACGCTGACCTGCGCCCTATGATAGCCGAATTGTTTCGAGCCTTCCCGGAGCAGACAAGTCTGGTTCTTGGCGAGATGCTCGCGGATGATACGGATGGATCAGTGCTCGTGAGTGATCTCCTGCGCTTTTACATCCTGGAGAGAAAGGATGTCACAGAAGGCCCGATGCGCAGCTTCGCTTATGACATGCTGGGCCATTATGCCAGAAAGACGAATAGGCTCCATGCAAAAGCTGCCGATATTGTTGCGCTTACCCTTCGTGACGCGACGTCCTGGTCGTTGGAGACTACGACTGATTTTGTCGAGAAATTTCTCCTTAAAACCCTAAATGTAGAGGCAACAACGCAGGCTGCCGAGATTGCTAGGATGCGAGATACAGTTGAACGTCAGGAACATCGAATTTCGTCAACACAATACAAAAAAGAAAATTTTATGTCTGCAGATGAGTTGCGAAAGCGGGATGTCGAAAATCTAGAAAAATATAAGAAAGAGCTGGCGTTGATAGAAAGCGACTTTGGACGTTGGGATCAGCAGCGATGGACAATCGCCGTACGGCGGGTCGCAGTGTCAGTCGGGACAAGAAAAGCCCTGAAAGTTTCTATCCAGCGATTGCCTCTCACAAGCTGTGTTCGATTAGCGGCGCTGCTCAATGATGCTGACAACTATCGGAACCAACCGAAGAAATACCCAATGCCGAAGGCTTCCGACAACAGATTCAAGGACTTCGGTCTCAAGCTTCTCGTCATAGAGGAGCTAATGTATCGGCAGAAAATATTGACGCCTGCTTTCGACATCCATGAGTTTGCAAAAGAGTATGATAAGCGTGAGATCGACATCGAGACAGACGGATACAATATCATTCCAGAAGCCAAAAAGTATTTCCAAAACTTGGATATTCCTAATGAGCTTCTAGTGAAGGTCGAGACTTTGCACCAATCCAGCGGCATCGATGGTGGCTCTCGGTTTATGTATCAAATTTTCCCATTCTGGGATCCCGGTGTTGGCGATGACGTCGTCCGGATCACCAATAAGGCGATTGATGATTTTGCCCTCTTGCCAAGCCTGAGACGGTTCAGCGGCCTGGAAAACAGCAAGCCCAGCCCTAAACTTCTGAAGTCTCTCAAAGACAAGGGTGTGCAGGTTCTGAATGAAGAACGTATTTGAGCTGGCTAAAGTTTACCATACGTGCATTGAACGGAGTACACGCAATGACACTGGACGAATTCGTGGCAAGCATAGAGAACGAGGGCGGGACGCCTGCGACCGAGGCGGAACTCTCGCGCTTTGAGGAAAGAATCGGAGTTCCGCTTCCTGAAGCGTTGAGAGCATTCCTGAAGCGTTCGGGCGGCGGCATGATTTTTAATACACCCGTCGAATATCGCGATACCGACGGGCGAGAACTCCAGCTTCGGCATATGTGTGACTTGGTGGAGATTGAGAGAGAATTCACCAAACCTAGTGCATACCCCCTTCCGCCTGCGCTTTTCGTCATTGGAAATGATGCTGGCGGCAACTCCATCATGATCTGCCTGTCAAAGGAAAGAAATGGTCAGATTTTTGTTTTAGATCACGAGATGGTAGCTTACGAGGGTGAGGCAGAGACGCTGGAGGAGGCGGAGGAGAACGGGCTGGTGGCCTTCTATTCCCCGAGCTTCAATCAGTTTCTGACAGACCTTCGGATCGCAGAAGATCAGGGCTAGTTGCTCGCCTTCAGGATTTATGCGGACATTCTAGCAACGGACCGATTGTCGTAAGAAATTGCGTTCCCCGATGAATGCGCTTAGGTAAGCGAGTGTGCGGGGAACGATCTAAACCTACCGCTTCACCCCATCACTTCCAACATCCGCAACCTTCTGCACGGTAATCGTCGGAGCCGACGCCTCCTTCAACTTCTTGCCGATGGCGCGGATGACGCGGGTGGCTTCGGCGGAGAGGGCGCGGGGGCGGGTTAGGGCTGGCAGGGCATTGGCGTCTGTCGAGGCTACTTCCGCACCGGTGGCGGGCTGTGGGCGCGACCCTGAGGGCAGCGGGTTCTGGATGCCGGGAATGGGGCGCAGTTCCATGCCCTGGTGGGCATAGTCCATTAGCCGCTTGAACGTCATGGCGGGCAGGGCGCCGCCGGTCATGTTGTTCATGGAGGTGAAGTCGTCATTTCCGAACCACACGGCGGTGGTGTAGTTGCCGGTAAAGCCGACATACCATGCGTCGCGGTAGGATTGCGATGTGCCGGTCTTGCCGCCCGAGACGATGCCATTGTCGAGTGCACCGCGCCGCGCCGTTCCCTCCACGGGGATCGTCACCAGCATCCGGTTCATCTTGGAATTGGCTTCTTCGGAAAGAACGCGCTGCGCAGGCGGCTCATCGCGGTCGAAATCGTAGAGAACCGTGCCTTCGTAATCCAGCACCTGCTCGATGCCGTGGCGTCGGGCCTGCATACCGCCTGCCGGAAAAACGGCATAGCCGGTGGCCTGATCCAGCACGGTCACTTCCGATGTGCCGAGCGGAATGGTCTTGTCTGTGCGAAGCGGCGTTGCAACGCCCATGGCCTTGGCCGTATCGGCAATAATCTGCGTGCCGAGCACATCCTTGGCAAGCCGCACGGGCACCGTGTTGTAGGATTTGGCGAGTGCTGTCTGCAGCGTCACCTTTCCCGCATAGGAGCGGCCGTAGTTCTGTGGCGACCAGCCGCGCCAGGTCACCGGGGCGTCGGAAATCAGCGTTTCCGGCTTGTAGCCCTTCTCCATGGCGGCGGAATAGGTATAGACCTTGAAGGACGATCCGGGCTGGCGGAGGGCGGCTGTCGCGCGGTTGAACTGGCTTTCGCCATAGTCACGACCGCCGACCATGGCGCGAATGCCGCCACGATTTTCGATCATCACCATCGCGCCCTGCTTGACCTTGTAGCCTTCACCAAATTCGCGAAGGCTGCCTTCCATGGCCTGCTCGGCAGCCTGCTGCAGGCCGGTATCGAGCGTGGTGCGAACCATGACCGTGTGGTCCTTGATCTTGCCTTCCTTGGCCAGCCGCTGCACTTCGTCAAAGGCCCAGTCGAGGAAATAATCCGGCGCCTTGACATCTTCGCGGTCGATGACGGTTGCCGGGTTGCGACGCGCGCCAACGACCTGACCTTCGGTCATCAATCCGCCCTGCACGAGGTTGGAGAGAACCGTATTGGCACGGGCGCGCGCTGCGGGAAGGTTGACGTGCGGTGCGTATTTTGCCGGTGCCTTGAACAGGCCGGCCAGAATGGCGGATTCCGCCAGCGTCACATCCGTCAGGTTCTTGCCGAAATAGAATTGTGCCGCCGCCGCCGCGCCGAAGGTGCCGCCGCCCATATAGGCGCGGTCGAGGTAAAGGCTGAGGATTTCCTTCTTGGACATGTTGGCTTCCAGCCACAGCGCCAGAAAGGCTTCCTTGATCTTGCGCTCCAGCGAGCGCTCATTGGTCAGGAACAGGTTCTTGGCCAGCTGCTGGGTCAGCGTGGAGCCACCCTGCACGACGCCGCCTGCGCGGGCATTCTCGCTCATGGCGCGGGCAAGGCCGATGAAGTCTATGCCGAAATGTTCGAAAAAGCGCCGGTCTTCGGTGGCCAGGACAGCCTTGATGAAATGATCCGGCATCTGGTCGATCGGCACGGAATCTTCGTGGATAATGCCGCGATGGCCTATCGTGTTGCCGTAACGGTCCAGAAAAGTAACAGCGAAATCACCACGATAGCGCCAGTCCTTCTTCGTTTCCTCAAAGGCGGGCAGGGCCAGCGCCAGCATCAGCACGGTGCCGGCGGTGCCAACCGTCAGCGCATCATCGGCGATGTTGATGAGAAATTTCTTCCAGCCGCGGACATGCAGTTTGCGCGAGGCAATCGTAACCTCTTCCCAGAAGTCGAAAACGCGAGATGCGGTTGTCCACAGGCCGGAATCGATCCATGAATCGATCCGCAGCAGAATATGGCGTTTACGGCGCGCCGGTTTGTTGTTGTTGTCTTCCTGCACCTGAAACGAATTCCTGTTCGATATGGCGAGCGGATGCTTGACGCAGCAACCTTGCGCGGGTCATTCCCTCACCACCACTCTGCCAGATTTAAGGATTATCTTATAATCCGACAGATTGCGATACGACAAAACGGGCTATGCCATGTTGCAGCCCGCCGGTGCAAAATGAAATGGAAATGTTAACGATGAGTGACGCGCCATTCTGGAAAACCAAAACGCTGGCGCAAATGAGTAACAGCGAGTGGGAAAGCCTGTGCGATGGCTGCGGTCTCTGTTGTCTCAACAAGCTGGAGGATTGGGACAGCGGGGATGTGGTTTTCACCTCTGTTGCCTGCCAGTTGCTGGATGGAGACAGCTGTCAGTGCTCGGATTATCCCAACCGGCGCGACACGGTGCCCGATTGCATCCAGCTCAGCCTCAAGCTCGTCAATGAGATCGGCTGGCTGCCGCCGACCTGCGCCTATGCGCTGGTGCGCGATGGCGAGGACCTTTACTGGTGGCACCATCTCGTCTCCGGAGACCGTGAGACGGTGCATATTGCGGGCATTTCGGCGCGCGGGCGTACCGTCAGCGAGCTTGATGTCGAGGTGGACGATTTCGAAAACTACGTCGTCGACTGGCCCTTGACGGTGGGAGACGAACCTGCGGCTCAGCAACCGGAGCAGGCTTGAAACAGGCGTGCCTGTGAGGGCGGCGGGGCAGGGTGCGGCGGCGGTCCTATTCCTGCCGCATCGAGCCATTAATGCGCTCCCATCTTTTCTTATGCCCGATACCGGCTATGATGTATGGTCGGCAAGTCAAGGATCATCTATGCGCAATCGTTTCGCGCTTTTTCTGCCCATATGCCTGATGATCATGGTCGCGCCCGCGCGTGCTCAATCATTGCCGCCTTTTGAATGCACCTTCGTCACGTCAGTGGAAACGGGAGCGGTCATTACCCAGCAGGGAAGCTGCGACAAGCGGGCCTCTCCGGCCTCCACCTTCAAGGTGCCGCTGGCGCTGATCGGCTATGAGTCCGGTATTCTGCTGGATGAATTCAATCCCGTCTGGGAATGGAAAAAAGGCATGGAAGCGCCGCCAGCCGCGCGCAAGAAAGTCGATCCAACGACGTGGCAGAAGGAATCCGTGCTCTGGTACTCGCGTGAAATCACCAGCCGTCTGGGGCAGGAAAAGTTTTCAGCCCTCGTCAAGAAACTGGGCTTCGGCAATGCCGATGTGGCCGGTGACGCGGGTGAAAACAACGGCCTGACCGATGCCTGGCTTGGCACCTCGCTTCAGATTTCGCCCGTCGAACAGATCGGCTTCATGCGCAGGCTTCTTGCCAACAACCTGCCTTTTTCGCGCGATGCGCAAAACAAGACCAAGGCCATCATTCCCGTCTATGACGGCGCGGAAGCCTGGAGCGCGCATGGCATAACCGGCACCGGCAACCTCAAGACCCCCGATGGCAAACCCGATCCCGACCGCCCCTTCGGCTGGTTCGTGGGCTGGGCAGAACGCGAAGGCCAACACATCGTCTTCGTCCGCTTCCGCGTCAACGACAAGCCAACCGACATCCCCATGGGGCAGGTCGTCCGCGACGAATTCCTGCGCGATATACCGCGCTTCTCGGTTCATCGTTAGGCTCTATCGAAAAAGTTCGGAATGGGTGCCCGCGCGCGTAAAGACGACCAGATTGCTGGGCCCATCTAGCCTGTAGATCAGCAGAAAATCACCGCCAATGTGACATTCACGAAAGTCGCGCTATTCTCCTGTCAGCTCATGGTCGCGAAATTGTGCAGGTAGCGGCGCGTCATTGGCGATGAGAAGGATGAGGACTTCCTTCAGCTTGACCATGTCGAAGCGGCCGGAATCACTGAGCCGCTTCCAGTCTTTCAGGAACTGTTTGGTAAAGTCGCACATGCGCGGCACTGTCGTGCGCTTCTGTGCCGCCCCTGTTGCCCCATCCTTTTTGCCCTTCACTTATCCTCGCTATCCAGCGCATCGTGCAGGGCCTGCGATGTCTTGAAGCGGCCATGTTTTCTGGCGGCAATTTCGCGGGCCTCCTCCATGGCGGCCAGCGTTTCTGCATTCGGGCGCGTCAGCTCGATTGGCAAAGCCTTTTCGCGGGCAATCCGGGTCAACATCATGGGCATGACATCGGAAACTGTCAGGCCAAGGCTGTCAAGTCGCATCGTCCTTCAGTTCTTGGTCTATACGCGCCCTGACATATGCATTCGCAGTCATGAGCTTACTCCTTTGTGCCCATTATGTAGCTCGATTGGGCATCACGTTTAAGCTACGCTCAATAGCCGCCACGATACATCGGCGCATTCGGGTTCTGGCGGAAATAGGCGAGGTCGCGTTCGGCGTCCTGGAGGTCGTAGCCGAGATCATCGGCCTCGCGGCGGGCGCGGCTGCGGTCACGCTCCAGATCGTCTATCCGGTCGCGGATGCCGCGGCGGTCCTTGTCCTCGGCCTTTTTCAGCTCTTCCGACAGGCGGTCTGCCTCCGACTCCCGCGAGCTTATGTCGGAGCGCAGTGAATCAATGCGTGAACGCAGGTCATAGACCCGCTTGCCGAGGCTGTAGCCGCGCACGAAGTCTTTCTCCATCTGGGGCGGGCAGACATTGTTGTACGCGCCGCCGCCTTCTCCGTGGGATGCGCCGCTGAGCGGGGTGCAGAAGCGTTTGATGCCGGTCTGATAGCCCTGATACCATTGCGTCTGGTTCGGCGTAGCGCCGCTTTTGGAGCAGGATCGGACATGATCTGCAAAGCGGCTCTGGGGCTCATATCCGGCTGCGCCATCCGTGTCGCCGACCACCGTCCAGTCAGCCACGCGGCATTCTTCTTTGGACATGGTGCCGCATGAAGCAAGTGTCATCATTCCGGCAGCCATGCCGGCGAACAACAAGAAACGCATATTGGACCCCCGTTAATATTCGTTAACGGTTTTAAGCATAGATCGGTTTGTTATTCCAGACGGATCTCGAATATATTGAAATATCTAATTTAGAAAATTATTTCGCCGCGGTAGCCAAAGTAATAAATTGATTTATACAGGGATGCGGTGGCTTTCTTAGCCTTAAGGTCGTAGCTCGCACCCTCGCCAGGAGAAAAGCTCCGAATAGCGTAAAAAGCCGCTTGACCTTCCCATGATGGTAACCATTACAACGGCTCGTGAAAGGGGAAATCCCATGAACGAGACCATCAAGACGTTGACCCAGGCCGAACCGATCTCCCTGTCCGTGGACGGCATGACCTGCGCGTCCTGCGTGCGGCGCGTCGAGACTGCGGCTGGCAAGGTGCCGGGTGTCGCCACAAGCTCGGTCAATTTCGCCACCAGAAAGCTGACCGTTGAGGCGGCCGATGGCTTTTCGGCAAAGACGCTTGCCGCTGCCGTCAAGAAGATTGGCTATGAGGTTGTGCCGGAACGGCATGAACTCTTCGCAACCGGGCTGAAAGGCCCGCAGGATGCGGCGCGGCTGAAAGCCGTGCTGGAGGCGGTTGCGACGACGCTCAATGCCGAAGTTGACGAGGCTGGCAATGTTACCGTCGAGGGCATGGGGGGAAATCGCGAAGGCGAGATGCTGGTTGAGACGGCAAAGGCCGCTGGCTTTGCGCTGGCAAAGCAGAAAAAGCCGCGCCATGGCGAGGCCCATGACGACGCTGCCGCAGGCCATGATCATATGCATCACGCCGGTGATGAGGTTCGTTTGAAGCGCGACCTGACCGTCGCTGCTATCCTGACGGCACCGCTTTTCATTCTGGAAATGGGCGGTCATCTCTATGCACCCATGCATCATTGGCTGATGGGCGTCATCGACGTCCAGAACCTCTATTATCTCTATTTCCTGCTGGCGACGGCGGTCATATCAGGGCCGGGTCTGCGGTTTCTGAAAAGCGGCATTCCGGCTTTGCTGCGCGGCGCGCCCGAGATGAATTCGCTGGTTGCCCTCGGCGTCAGCGCGGCCTACCTCTACTCTCTGGTGACGACCTTTGCGCCCGGCCTGCTGCCGGAAAATGCCCGCCATGTCTATTACGAGGCGGCGACTGTCATCGTGACGCTCATCCTGTTCGGGCGGCTGCTGGAAGCGCGCGCCAGTGGTAGAACCGGCGATGCCATCCGCAAGCTGATGACGCTTCAGGCAAAGACCGCGCGGGTGGAGCGAGACGGGCAGACAGTGGATATTCCCGCTGATGAGGTGAGGGTCGGCGACACCATCATCATCCGCCCCGGCGAGCGTCTGCCCGTGGATGGCAAGGTCGTGGAAGGCTCGTCCTTCATCGATGAATCCATGATCTCGGGCGAACCGGTACCGGTGGAAAAGGCGCTTGGCGCATCCGTTACGGGCGGGACCATCAACAAAAACGGCACGCTGAAA
This sequence comes from Agrobacterium sp. fls2-241-TYG-188a, assembly GCF_030209845.1. NCBI lineage: Bacteria > Pseudomonadati > Pseudomonadota > Alphaproteobacteria > Hyphomicrobiales > Rhizobiaceae > Agrobacterium > Agrobacterium sp. fls2-241-TYG-188a. The sequence goes on from NZ_JARVRD010000002.1 coordinate 568,571, forward strand.
TTCCAGGCAACCAAGGTCGGCGCCGATACGATGCTGTCGCAGATCATCCGGCTTGTGGAGCAGGCGCAGGGCGCAAAGTTGCCGATCCAGCTTCTGGTGGACCGCGTCACGGCGCTGTTCGTGCCTGTCGTCATTGCCATCGCAATCCTGACATTCATTGTCTGGGCAATGTTCGGGCCTGAGCCTGCCTACACCTTTGCGCTGATCAATGCGGTCGCAGTTCTCATCATCGCCTGCCCCTGCGCCATGGGGCTCGCCACGCCGACATCCATCATGGTGGGCACCGGCAGGGCTGCGGAACTGGGCGTGCTGTTTCGCAAGGGAGAAGCCCTCCAATCGCTGCGGTCTGCCGATGTGGTTGTCCTCGACAAGACCGGCACGGTGACCAAGGGAATGCCCGAGATGACCGATCTCATTGTCGCAGATGGCTTTGATGAGGGAGAGGTTCTGTCGCTGGTCGCTGCCGTGGAAAGCCGCTCGGAACACCCCGTCGCCGAGGCAATCGTTGAGGCAGCAAAGACCAGAAACCCTGCGGTGGCACCGGACCGGCAGCCGACTATCACCGCGTTCGAAAGTCTGACTGGCTACGGGATTTCGGCGACGGTCGATGGCAGACAGGTCGCGGTGGGCGCAGACCGGCTGATGGTCAAGCTCGGACTGTCGGTCAAGCCTTTCGCGCAGGACGCACAGCGTCTGGCTGACGAGGGCAAGACGCCGCTCTATGCCGCCATCGAGGGCAGGCTGGCGGCCATCATTGCAGTGGCTGATCCCCTGAAGCCATCGAGTGCGGGTGCAATCCGCTCCCTGAAAAATCTCGGTGTCGAGGTCGTCATGGTGACCGGCGACAATGCAAGGACCGCACAGGCCATTGCCCGGCAGGTGGGCATAGACAGGGTTCTGGCCGAGGTGTTGCCGGAGGGCAAGGTGCAGGCCATCGAAGATCTGCGAAAGGGCGAAAGAACCATCGCTTTCGTTGGAGATGGCATCAATGATGCACCGGCGCTTGCTCGGGCCGATATCGGTATCGCCATCGGTACCGGAACGGATGTGGCTATTGAAAGCGCCGATGTCGTGCTGGTGAGCGGAGACCTTGTCGGCGTGGTTCACGCCATGGAAATGAGCCGTGCTACCATGCGCAACATTCGCCAGAACCTGTTCTGGGCCTTCGGTTACAATGCAGCACTCATCCCGGTGGCCGCCGGTGTTCTCTATCCGGCCTTCGGCATCACGCTTTCTCCCATGCTGGGGGCGGGCGCCATGGCGCTGTCGTCCGTCTTCGTGCTGGGCAATGCTCTGCGGTTGAAGAGGGTTGCGATCTCAGACCGAAAGGATGCGCTATGAATATCGGGCAGGCTTCTCAGGCGTCGGGCGTTTCCGCCAAGATGATCCGCTATTACGAGCAGATCGGCCTTATCACGCCAGCCATGAGGACGGGCAATAATTATCGCACCTATGGCGATCAGGATATCCACAATCTGCGCTTCATAAAACGGTCCCGCACGCTCGGCTTTTCGCTGGAAGAAACGGAAACGCTGCTGAAGCTGTGGCGCGACAAGGGGCGGGAAAGTGCCGCGGTCAAGGATATCGCCCTTGCTCATATTGCCGATCTGGAACGCAAGATTGCGGAAATGAAGGGCATGGTGAAAACACTATCCCACCTTGCCCATTGTTGCGGCGGCGATAACCGGCCCGATTGCCCGATACTGGACGACCTGGCCGGGACCGACACGCCGGTTCACCCAGGAGCAGACATCAAAGTTAAGCGCTGAAAGGAAAGACCTATGACATCAATATTTTCCGTACCCGACATGACATGCGCCCACTGCGAAAAGACGGTGCGCGGCGCGCTTTCGGAAGCACTTCCCGGCGCTGACGTCACGGTCGATCTGGCAACGCACAGGGTGACTGTCGCGGGCGATGCCGATGCGGCTGAGGCGGCCATGCGCGACGTTGGCTACAGCCCGTCCCGAATCGACTGAACGCATGAAAAAGGCGGCGGGACCCATTGGTCCTGCCGCCTTCCAATAGCCAACTGTTTCAGATCTGGGTTTACACCTCGTCGAAAGCGCCGCCTTCGCGGGAAGGGTTGCGGTCAATGACGCGCTCTTCCATATCATCCGGCAGGGCCTCGTCGCTTTCCTGATAGGCGTCGTCTTCGCTTTCGGATTCTTCCTCGCGGAGTTCCTGCTCAGCCTGCTGTGACAGCTCGCCTTCCGCAGGCAGGTCGTTTACCTCGAGATCGACCAGATTCTGATCGAGGGCATCTTCGTTTTCTGTGAGCGGGGTGCGCGGGTCCATGATGGAATTCCTTTTGATTACAGGGATTTGGTCAGCAATGCGTCAGGATTGGGTCGTAGCGAACACGATCATCGTCATGTAGATGACGAAGGCCATGATGCCGATGGCGGCAATGACGAGGACGATGCCCTGGCCAGCGCGCTTCTTCTCGCCCTTGTTCTCGTTCGCCTCAGACGGAAAGAGAATGGGATCGGTTTCCTGTATCTTGGTCATGAAGCTCTCCTGTGTGTCGTTCTATTGTTAAGAGAACGGTGAAACACGCGGAATGTTCCTGAAGCCTATTGCTTGAGCGACCAGATGGTGGCGTGCGCCACCGCACCTTCGGTGGTTTTCAGCGTCGCCGACCGCACCGGCTCGAAGCTGGCGATGCGCTTAGTGCCGACATAGCGCCCATGATCCGCAAAGACCTCGATGGAGCCATAATCGATGAAGATGCGCAGCCGGAACGGACGCGCGCCCTGCGAGATATAGCGCGGCGAGGCGGCATCGCTGCTGCCATCCTCATGGCGAATCCAGAGGCCGGTTTCATCGCAGACGACGCCGAGCCTGACATCGGGATGATCAAGCTCCAGCTCGAAGGGAAGGCCGGGTTTGGTGAGCTCGAACAGAAGCTCGACGGCGCCGGTGGGAAACTCCACTTTTTCACCGGCGGCGAGCCTGGTGCGGTCGAGAATGCGGTGGCGCAGGCTTTCCGCCGCGCCAATGGGCGGTGTCAAAAGGGCGCCGTTGGAGAAATGGATGCGGCGTGGAAGCGTCATGGCGGTGGGGAAATCGATTTCCGGTGTTGCATCCGCCCAGTTGGCCAGCCAGCCAATGCCGACAATGGTATCGCCATCAAGGAAAGCCTGAAAGGCGTAGTTGTCGGTGCCGAAATCCAGCTCCTGCCCGAATTCCTTGACAAAAGTCTTGCCATCGAACCAGCCGACATCGGCCATGGTGAGGTTCTTGCGGCCGGTTGCGGCATCTTCCGAATGCATGAGGCCGTAGGTCAGCACCCAGCGGGTTGAGCGCGAATTGGCGGGGCCATCGAGCGGCAGAAGGCAGGGGCATTCTATGGCGGTTGTCTTGTAGCGCGTTTCTACCCACAGCTTGCCGACATAGGTCCAGCCGGATGCGGCTGTCGGGTCCTGTGTCTCATAAAGGAGGATCACACCGCCGCCATCGCTCTGGCTGCCTAGAAGCATCTTCCACAGCCCGTCCGGGCCGCGCACCACGTAGGGATCACGAAAATCGGGCGTCAGTCCCTGCCCATCCGGACGGTGGCCGAGAATGACATCGGCCTGACCGGCCATGATGAGGTCCGAGGATGTTGCGGTCAGCTGAATCTGCTGTTCGGGTACGCGGTCCTGCACCTGTTCGGTAAAGAACACGCGGATGCCGGTGCCTTCGACGAGCGGAATGGTGGAGCCCGAATAGGCACCGCCGCGCTTGTCCGGTCGGGTGGTGAGATCTTCGGACGGGAAGAGGAAGATCGGCAGATGCCGCCAGCGCAGGTAATCCGAAGACACGGCATGGCCCCAATGCATCGTGTTCCAGCGCAACCCGTGCGAATAATGCTGATAGAACAAATGCGGGCGTCCCTCGAAGCGGCCAAAGCCGTTGGGATCGTTCATCCAGCCGAAGGGTGGGCGGAAATGGTAGCTATCCGGCAGATCAGGCGCGGCATTATCTGGCTTGGTATGGACCACGGTAATGCCGGTTTCCAGCACATCCGAGGCCGTGAACCAGTAGATCACCGAGACAGCTGTGGTGACGGTATCATAGCTAAGCTCAACCCGCCCGCCGCCAAAGACCTGACAGATACGGAAGTTGTATTCATCGACATTGGTGGAGGAGACTTCACCGAACTTGCCATTGTGATTGGAGAAGGACACCGAGCCCGGTTCCTCCGCTTTCTTCGCTTTCAGCCACACATGGAAGGTCGCATTGACCGGAAGATCGGTTTGGATGGTGCGGATTGCGCTTTCGATCTCTACGGGCAAGGCGGTATCGTTCATTCCCACTTCCTTTCATGTCTGTGCAACAACAGCATAGGAACGAAAGTGGCAGGTTAAAGTTCATCCGCAACAACAGACGTGGCGCTGGCTGGTGCGCGCACGGGCACCGCCAGCCAAATCGCGCCGAACACATGCCAATGTGAATAGAGGTGCAAGCACAACCGGACGGACTTGCTTCCGCCGCGGGAAATGCCGTCTGTCTTTAACGATTTTGAGGTGAGATGCCCCGTTTTCAGGGTCGTAAAGTTAATTCTAATTTATTTATAGTTGAAATTAACTGTTAATCAATGCACCCTCGCCATTGCCCGCCCGCAGAAAATGGGCACTGATTCGGCTGGGAGCGATGAGATGACGGCTTTCCGTTCAAGAACCGCGATTGCGACCCTATTGCTGTGTTGTGCTGTTCCGGCAGCGACGCAGGCAGGCAGTGTCAGCTGTGGCCCGCAAGAGGCCGAACAGGCTCAAACGCTTCACTATACCGTGTCGCAAGGCCAACGAATGATTGCCCGTTCGTGGTTGCAGGCGATGAAGCCGCCGACTGACCGCAGCTTTGACGCCGCTGGTCTCGGCCGGTTCGGTTTTGAGCCGATGGATAGGCGTTCCGCAAGTCTGCGATCCGGCTTCAAGGGTGAGGAAGCGGTTTCCCCGCCCATGGCAGATGCGGCCTGCACCGACTGCCAGCCACCGCAGCTCGCTTCATCAGATGCGGTAGCGCTGCCGGTGAAGGATTTCAAATCCCTGGATTTCCAGAGCCTTGTCGCCGATATGAAAAACCGCAAGCTTGCCATAGCAAGTGCGGCTTTCTAGGCACGAGCGAACTCGCATAAATATTACGGGTACCGCACGGTCCCCATCGCCGCCGGGAGGCCGGGGCAGGGAAACCGTGCCGGTCCGCCGCTCAAAGGGTCTTCAAATATTCCAGCAGGGCGCGCTTTTCCGCATCCGGAAGGGTCGTGCCAAATTCATGACCACAGCGGCTGTTGCCGGAATTGCGGTTGTCGCAGCCGGTGGTGACGGTTGTTGAGGAAACACCGCTTTGCGTGGACGCTAGTCCAACCTTTTCAATGTCATAATCGCGACCGACATTGAATTGTGCCGGGCGTTCGGCGGCGGGTTTAAGCAGGTCCGCCAGTGTCGGAACGGAACCGTTGTGCAGGTATGGTGCTGTTGCCCAGATGCCTTGTATCACCCGCGATTCATATTTGAAGGCCGTGGAGCCATCCGGTGCCGTCTTCTTCATGACAGTGCGGCCTTCACCGCGCGACCTTGGAAAGGCTTCCTTCAGTTCACGCAGGTTGCTCGGCAGCCGCAGTTCCGGAATGCTGGCGGTCTTCGCGTCCGCGGTGGGGGCGGCGGCCTTCAGCGATGCGCCGTTTTCGCGGGTGTCCAGCAATATGCTGCCATAGTGCTGCAGGATGCTTCCCGCCACCGCAACGGTGAGGATGTCGATAGATGGCTCCGTCTTGCCCAGCTTATCGTTCAGGAACGGAATACGGGCTCCCTGCATGACGCCTGTCGAGGCGGTCCAGCTCATGACGTCGTACTGGCGGCTGTCGGTGCCGACATCCAGAATGGGTGTTCTCCACGTCTTGTTGAAAAGACGCGATTTCCCCGGCTGGATGCTGTGACAGTCCGCGCAGCCATTGTTGCCGGCGCGGTTGAAAACCACAGCACCCTGGGCCGCCAGTGCCTGATCGACCGGGAAGGGGTATTTCGGCGGTCCCATTTTCTTGATCAGGCCTTCCAGCGTGGAAAGCCCGCTGAAATTGACGGAATTTCCAGCCAGATAATCATAGCCCAGCAGCGACCATTTTTCCCTCTTCGGCGCAAATTCTCCAAAGACGCCATAGACTTCGCCAACATTGCGGGCGAGGCCCAGGAGATCGCTGCCATTGGCGGCAAAGCCCGGCCATTGCGTGTAATCCTGAATGGCGGCGTTCCACAGGAAGGGATAGCGAACCGGCGCATCCGCACGCTTGATATTGGCAACCAGAAGATTGGAGGGCGGCGGGCCGATATCCAGACCCGTCAGGCGGTTGAAGATCATGCCGACCGCGTCCAAACGACCGACGCCCCAGTTTTCATGCGGCACGCCATTGGCGACGATGGCGTTGAAGCGCTGCGTCCACAGTCCAAACGCCGTTTCCAGCCATGCAAGGCTATTGGGGTCCTGATATTCGGTGCCAAGCACCTCCTTCGCGAAGGCATCAAAAGCGGCCTTGTCATTGGCAATCGTCTGTGTGGCGGTGTTTATGTCCACCAGAAGGCCGTGAAAATCGACCAGCGCCGGTCCGCCATCGATACGGTAGCGCGTGCCGGAGACCGCGATTTCGCGGGTGTGACAGGCGGAACAGGTCATGCCGACCATTTGCTGCGGGCCATCGCCTGTTACCGGAAAGCCGACGGGCAGGCCAGAAGATGGCCCCGTCATGGGCAGATATCCATAGCGGGTCAGGCCATCAGCCAGAAAGCTCGTTCCATCCGGCCGCTTCAGCGCCCGCAACCACGACAGAGGCATAAGACGGGAGCCCTGATCCTGCGTGTAGTATGAATTACGGGTGGTGGCGTTCCAGTTGCTGCCCTGATCCGCGTAGACGATTTGCTGCGCCGACGAAGGCGCGGTAAGACAGATGGACAGAAAGCCAGCCGCCAATATCGGTGAAAAACCTGATTTCATATGCATTTGTCCCACACAAACCCCGATGGAAATTGAAAACGGATACTGCTAGCACTGGTTGTGTAATTCAATTGTGAATAATGGGTTGTAATCTTTCGCAGGTTCGCGTCATCTTGCGCGAAAAGGCCCGACCTTTGCGGTCCAAGCACCCTCGAATTTGCGGTTGCCTGTCCCCATATGAGTGGAAACAGGGAGAAAACCCGTGATCCGTTTCGACAATTCCTATGCCCGCCTGCCGGAGCATTTTTCCGCAGCAGTGCTGCCAACGCCGGTTGCAGCACCCTTGCTGATTGCCTTCAACCATGAGCTTGCGCAGGAGCTTGGCCTCGACCTTTCCGGCGTTGACGACGCAAGGCTCGCGGCAATTTTTTCCGGCAATGTGGTGCCTGCGGGTGCCGAGCCGCTGGCCATGGCCTATGCGGGCCATCAGTTCGGCAATTTCGTGCCACAGCTGGGCGATGGCCGGGCGATCTTGCTCGGCGAAGTCATTGATACCAATGGCAAACGCCGCGACATCCAGCTCAAGGGTTCCGGCCCGACGCGCTTCTCACGCCGGGGTGATGGAAGGGCAGCGCTCGGTCCTGTCCTGCGCGAATATATCGTTTCCGAAGCCATGCACGCGCTTGGCATTCCTGCAACGCGGGCGCTGGCGGCGGTGGCGACGGGAGAGCGGGTGCAGCGGGAAACCGGTCTGCCCGGTGGCGTCGTGACACGGGTTGCGGCAAGCCATATTCGCGTCGGCACCTTTCAGTATTTCGCCGCGCGTGAAGACACCGACGCCATCAAGGCGCTGTGTGACTATGTGATTGAGCGGCATTATCCGGAGGGTCGGGCGGAGCCGAAGCCCTATCTTGCGCTGCTACAGGCGATTGCTGCACGCCAGCGCGAACTCATATGCCGCTGGATGATGGTGGGCTTCATCCACGGGGTCATGAACACCGACAATGTCGCGATATCGGGCGAAACAATCGATTTCGGGCCGTGCGCCTTCATGGATGAATATAATCCTAACAAGGTCTTCTCCTCTATTGATGCGCAGGGGCGTTATGCCTATAACAACCAGCCCGGCATTGCCCAATGGAACATTGCGCGGCTGGCGGAATGCCTGCTGCCTCTTCTGGACGACGATGAGGACAAGGCGGTGGAAGAGGCCAATGCCGTGCTTGCCGAATTCGCCGAGGCCTTCCCGAAGCTCTGGCTTTCCGGGATGCGCAAGAAGCTTGGCCTGACAACGCAGGACGATGCGGACGGCCAATTGGTGCAGGATCTGCTCAGCCTGATGCACCGTTCCGAAGTGGATTACACGCTGACGTTCCGCAGGCTATGCGACGCCGCCGATGGAAACGCGGAGCCGTTTCGCGGCATGTTCATAGACCTTGCCGGTGCCGATGAATGGCTGGCCCGGTGGCGCCAGCGGGCTTGGCAGGAAGCAACGACCGAAAGCGCGCGGGCGCAGGCCATGCGGGCCGTCAATCCCGCAGTCATTCCCCGCAACCACCGTATCGAAGAGGTGATTGCGGCGGCGGTTGAAGACGGCGATCTTGAGCCGTTCCATGCCATGCTGAAGGCTATCGCGCGGCCCTATGAAGAGCTGCCGGAATTTGCGGTTTACGCTCAAGCGCCCATGGGGCATGAGCGGGTGTTTCGGACGTTTTGCGGGACGTAATCATGGGCGTGTGCCTGATGGTAGGGTAAACCGCACCCTCAGGCACTGCTGGTAAATCAACCCACCTTCGCCAGGCTTTCCTTTGGCGCGTAATACTGGCCGAAGCGGTTGGCAAGGAAGTCCGCCAAGCCGATATCCTCCTGTTTGACAAAGCCTTTTTGCGGCAGCTTGTCCTGTGCCAGAAGGTCGAGGACCGTGGTGATGCCGGCGGCGGTGGTGATCTGGATTGCGCTCATCATGCGGCCAGAGACCGGTCCGGCATAGACCTTGTGGGCATAGGTTTCCTGCATGAAACGGCCATTCTTCGTGCCGCAGACGGTAACGAAGACGATGACGACATCCTGCATGGTGGCGGGCAGGGCGTTTTCGAACAGGTCTTTCAGCACATCGCGCCTGTTGCGCAGGTTGAGGTCGTTGAGCAGGGCCTTCATGATGGAAACGTGGCCGGGATAACGGATGGTGCGGTAGTTCATGGTGCGCACCTTGCCTTCCAGCGTGGCGGCAAGCGTGCCAAGGCCGCCCGAGGTGTTGAAGGCCTCATAGGTCATGCCGTCGAGCGAGAATTCCTCGCGTTCTTCGAGTGCAGGAACGGCGGTAAGGCGTCCCTCGACAATGGCTTCGCAGGGCTCGATATATTCGTTGATGAGCCCGTCCGTGCTCCATGTGAGGTTATAATTCAAGGCGTTGGACGGATACTGCGGAAGCGCGCCGACGCGCATCCGCACGCTGTCCAGCTTGTCGAAGCGGGCGGCAAGATCTGCGGCGACGATGGAAATGAAGCCGGGTGCAAGGCCGCATTGCGGGATGAGCGCGCATTCGGCGGTTTCGGCAAGTTTCTTGACCTTGCGGGTGGATTCGACGTCTTCGGTCAGGTCGAGATAATGCGTGCCGACGGCAACGGCTGCTTCGGCAATGCCGGCGGTGAGGTGGAAGGGTGCTGCCGACAGCACCGCGAACTTGTCCTTCAACAAAGCCTGCAGGCCAAGGCGATCGGTGATATCGACGATCTCTGTATCGATGCGCTCATGGCCTGGAATATTGGCAAGCTGGTCTGCGGAGCGGTCTGCAACGGTGACGCGGTAATCGCCGGTCACGGCCAGCATCCAAGCGATTGCAGAGCCGATATTGCCCGCGCCGATAATGACGATGTGTTTCATTTTTGTCCCCTCGCGATAATGCACTGAGGTACCATGATGCCGTCAATTCGCGTCGATTCGTAGCTTCACACTGTGCAGATTTACCCGTAAGATTGACCAGATCGCCAACAGGATTGTGCATTATGCCGATAAGCGAAAAAGACCGGGCGTTGCTGTCGCTGCTGGCCGAGAATGCGCGGATGCCGGTGGCTGAGCTGGCGCGCAGGCTTGGGCTTTCCCGCACCACCGTGCAGGCGCGTATCGAGCGGCTGGAGGCGGAAGGGGTGATTGCGGGCTATGGCATCAGGCTTTCCGACAGCTATCTTTCGGGGCTGGTGCGGGCACATGTGCTGATTACGATTGCGCCAAAGGCTTTGGCGGGCGTGACAGCCGCGCTTGCGGCAACCAAGGAGGTGACGACGCTGCATTCCGTAAGCGGCAGCTTCGACCTCATCGCCATCCTGACGGCACCGTCGATTGCGGATCTCGACCGGCTGATCGATGGAATCGGTGCGCTTGATGGTGTGGAGCGGACCCTGTCTTCGGTGATATTGTCGACACGGATCTCGCGGTGAGGTGGCGTGTCAGCGCTATGCCCGCTTAAGCTCCTCAAGTTCCTCCGGGTGCTTCTCCAGCACGCGGAAGAGATTTATGACGGCAGCCGTAGGCGTAACCTTGCCGGTTTCATAGCGCGAAAAGGCATTGTGCCCGCCACCGGTAATTTTCGATGCTTCCAACTGGTTCATTCCGAGCTTTTTACGGATGCGCCGTAACTCCTTACCCGTGGAACGGCGGGCTTCCAGCATGAGTGCATCACTTGCCTCGGCGTAGCGCTCGGCGCTTTCAGCATCAAACTCGATTTCGCCGCAGACCGGGCAGCGAAAGCCGGAAAGGCCTTCGATCTCGATCACCAGCCCATGATGTTCGATGCGGTGGGTTTCGTTTGAAAAGGCGCTCATCTTTGCGCCAGAATCGCAGCACATGCAGATATCACTCATGACTCCAACTCCTTGAATTGTATGACCAATGCTCCGTTCGTTCAGAGCGTCAGCTTGATATAGGCCCTGCCGCCGGGGGTATCCGCATGGTAGACATCCTGCCAAACAGTGGTGTCGCTGTGGGTCGTCATCGACTTATAGAGACACTTTGCATTGAGCCCGCAGATGACGTCGATCATTTCGCCAACCGTGAGTTCCATACGCCGCCCGCCATCGATTGCGGTCTTGGTGAATACTGCTGCGCGCCGTTCTTTTACGATGGCGATGATCGTCTTTAGATCATAATGGGCGAGCCGTTTTTCCATACTTCATATTACCCTTAAGGGGTAATTTTGCAAGATGGCGCCGTTGTGACGACTTGGCTTTATACCGGGTCCATACTGCCGCGCCTTGCCTTGAAGAACATCTTCAGGCGCTGGATTTCGGCGGGGCTCCAGCCCTGGGGCTGGGTCACTTCCAGCCATGCGTCTATGTAATGTTCGGGCGCATAGACGTGGCCGTAACCCATGGGGGCGGTGGTTGCGGCGGCGACATCCAGCAGCAATTGCAGGGAGGTGACGACCGGGAACCAGTGGAAGGATGAGGATACGTCACGGCCGCGCGGCTGCTGCATCCATTCCGGACGGCGATAGACCGACGATGTTTCGAAGAAGGTGACGGGATCGCTGGCATATTGCAGATAGACGATGCGCATGGGCCCCCAGGGCTTGTCCGGCATCTGGGCGCTGGAATACTGATCGGCAAAGCGGATGACCGAGGAATCCCGGAACTTCGGCAGCCAGTAGGGCGTGCCCGGAACACGCCCTGATGTGGCCATACGCCATGTGGGGCTGGAAAAGGGCGGGCCGCTCCAAAGCGCGCCCTCAAAGGGATCGGCCAGAACATCGTAAAGATCGGAGGATTTCTGGCTGTTGAGCGCGCCGAGGCTTAACCCATGCAGATAGAGCTTTGGACGGGTTTCCTTCGGCAGTGTCGTCCAGTAGCCGTAGATGGCTTCAAACAGGGCGCGGGCCGTTTCCACGCCGTAATCCGGCTCTGTCAGAAGGGCGATCCAGCTGGAGAGATAGGAATATTGAACGGCGACGCTGGCGACATCGCCTGAGTGGAGATATTCAATTGTATCAAGGGCTTCCGGGTCTATCCAGCCGGTGCCGGTGGGCACAACGACAAGCAGGGTGGAGCGCGCAAAACCGCCACTGCGCTTCAGCTCCTCCAGCGCCAGTGCGGCACGCTCTGCAGGCGTTTGCCCGGAGTTGAGACCCGCATAGACGCGGATCGGCTCCATGGCCGGGCGACCGGTAAAGGCGGAAATTTCGGCGCTGTGGGGGCCGGTTGCCACGAATTCACGCCCGCGCCGACCGAGCGATTCCCACGACATGAGCGAGGCTTCGCTGCCGGTTTTCATGGGGTCCGAAGGGCGGGGCACATCCGGCTCTATGAGGCTGTCCACCTGCTTTAACGAGCTGTCCAGGAAGCGCAGGCCGATATCCACCACAAGGCCGTTGAGAAGCAGTACCGCGATGACGCCAGCGGCGGCGATGCCGACGACATTGGCCAGACGGCGCGGCAGAAAACGGCGGCTGCGCAGGGCAAAAAGCCGCCGGACAATCTGGAACAGCCGCCCAAAGCCAATGAGAAGCCCGGCGACACCAACCGCAATGGCGCCGGTCTTTATGCGGTGGGCGCTGTCTAGCGGATCAAGCTCCATGAGGGCGCGGATGGAGTTCTGCCATGTTGCGGCCTGCCAGAGAAAGCCGATGGCGGCGACCAGGGCCGCAAGCGAGACGACGAAGAGAATGCCGCGCTTGTCATGCCGCGAGGGTTGCGGCAGGCCGAGATAGATGGCGACATGCTTTGCCAGAATGCCGATGAAGTAACCGATGGCGAAGGAAAAACCGCACAGCACACCCTGCATGACGAAGGTGCGCGGCAGCAGGGACGGTGTGAGCGACACGCAGAGCAGCACCGTGCCAAAGACGATCCCCGTGCTGGAAAGCGGCGTGACCAAGCGTCTGATCCATCTCAATATTTCTGTCCTTCGCCGTTGTTTAAGAGATCAGTGTAATATGCGGGAGAGAGGCGTGGAAGAAGTGCACGGAATAAATTTCGTCTATCATAGGAATTTAATCCTTGACGGCGTGACGGTCTTCGGGTAGTGTTCAGGTACAGTCGGAGAAGTGCGGATGGAGCGGGGGCTTTAGGACTTGTGATCCCTTCAGCCATGAACTTCAGGCCTCACCCTTAGCCGGATGTGAACGCGACGTAATGCATTTGCGGCTTCGTTGCGCTTAGGTGGAAGATAACCATGACATTGATGACGAGTGACGCGCTCTCGCTTTACGGCGAGTGGCCGCAAAGCCGTGTCTATGACGCGCGGCTGGTGGTGCTGGAGATGAAATCCGTGCCGCAGGAGCGACCAGCAGATATGCGGCCAGCCGGCTCCATTGACGGGCCGGACGGGTTGTGGCGGCTGCTGAACGAGATGACGGCGGAGATGCGCGAGCAGTTCCGCTTCTTTCGTGACTTGCGCGAAGGGGCGGATGGCGCGCTGGATGCGGCCATCGACGATGGGGCGGGGAAGACGGCGCGGGCCGATGTGAAGGCCGCGACCGACGCCATGTCGCTGATCGTGCGGACACTTGAGAAGATCGACACGCTGCAACGGCAACTGGCCCGCGACCGCGAGGTGGCTGCCGAGAGCGAAGCGGACAACCAGAGCTACGAAGAGGCTGTGGCCTTCTTCCAGAGGCGGATCGATGACCTCGTCGAACAGAAAGTGCGGGCAAGACTTGCCGATGCCGGTCTTTCGCCGGAGGGGCCGCAAGCTGACGGGCGAGAATGAGGCGGGACGGGCATTGCTGGCACGTCGCGGCAACGACGGCGCAGAGCTGCGCGCCCAAGAGATTGCAAAAGGCATGACGGAAGCGCTGGCCGAAAGACACAGGAAGCAGTTCGTGGCGCGGTTGAACCGCGACTGGCGGTTCGTTGGCAGCACGGCCCAGCAGCCGCCAGAGGGCGATTGGCGCAACTGGCTGCTGATTGGCGGGCGCGGCTCCGGCAAGACGAGGGCGGGGTCCGAGTGGGTGCATCTCATCGCATCGCATGGCGACCATTCCGAGCTGCGGATTGCGCTGGTGGCGGAAACGCTGGGAGATGCCCGCGAGGTGATGATCGATGGCGTCTCCGGCATCTGCCGCGTGGCGCGGTTCAGACGACCGGAATTCGAGCCATCGCGCCGCCGGTTGATCTGGCCAAACGGGGCGATGGCGCAGATCTTCTCGTCGGAAGACCCCGAAAGCCTGCGTGGCCCGCAATTCCACTTTGCCTGGTCTGACGAGCTGGCAAAGTGGCGCTATGCCCAGGAGACCTGGGACATGCTGCAATTCGGGCTGCGCCTGGGCGACAAGCCGCGCCAGCTGGTGACGACGACGCCAAGGCCGATACCGCTCTTGAAGGCGCTGATGGAAGACCCGGCCAGCCGGACGGTGCGGATGCGCACCACGGACAATGCCTCAAACCTCTCGCCGGGGTTCATCGACGCCATGATGAAACGCTATGGCGGAACGCGGCTGGGGCGGCAGGAGCTGGACGGCGAGATGATTGCCCAGCGGGACGACGCCCTGTGGAAGCTGGCCGATCTCGAAGCCATCTTCGACCCGGCGCCGCCGCCTGCACTGGCGCGGATTGTCGTGGCGGTGGACCCGCCAGCGGGAAGCGGCGAGGGCTCCTGCTGCGGGATCGTGGTGGCGGGTATCGGCATTGACGGGACGTTCCGGGTTCTTGCGGATTGCTCCGCCGAGGGCGCCACGCCTGCGGGTTGGGCGCGGGCGGTGGTGGCAGCGTTCCGGCGTTTCGAGGCGGACCGGGTGGTGGCGGAAGTCAACCAGGGCGGCGAAATGGTAAGCGCCATGCTGAAAAGCATCGACGCCAACCTGCCGATATCAATGGTGCGGGCCAGTCGCGGCAAGTTTACCCGCGCCGAGCCGGTGGCAGCGCTTTATGAGCAGGGCCGGGTGCGGCACGCGGGAAGGTTTCAGAAACTGGAGGAGCAGATGACCGACTTCGGCCCGGATGGGTTGTCTTCGCGAAAATCGCCCGACCGTCTGGATGCCCTTGTCTGGGCGCTGACGGCGCTGGCGATGGAGACGATGGCCGAGCCAAGAGTACGGGGAATGTAGTGCGGGGGATGTGAGGGCTGGAAACGAAAACGCCCGGGACGCTGTGTGGCGTCACGGGCGATTGTTCAGTCCGGACATGCTGCGGGCAGCATGTCGACTGCCTTACTTTTTCGTAGACTGGGCAGGCTTCTGCTGGGAGCCCATCTCACGCATTTGCCGCCATTCGCTTTCGATACGATCGTAGGTGGTCTGCGGAATAGTCGCTGTCATGGCATTCCTCCTTCGCGGGTTTGGCGCAGCTTTTGCGCGGTGTGAAACAGAGTAAGCGGGCGAAAGTTCCTTAATTCAAGGTAAAATATTCTCTTAAAACGGTTCGCACGAATTAAAATCGATTAGGATTTTTTCAAATCGATTTAGGTTGCAAAGAACCCCTGGGAAAAACGCTCATTTAGGAGCGTCATTTCGGAAAGGTGACAATGGTGATCGACAGGCAACGCTTTTTTGCGGAGATTCGCGACAACCCGTTTCCCGAAAGGTTGAGCGCACGCCAGGTGGAGGGGACCGAGCTTGTGCTCAACGAATTCGAAGCCCGCGCCCCCGGCGGCGACCTCAGGCAGCTGGCCTATATACTCGCCACGGCCTTTCACGAGACGGCGCAGACAATGCAGCCGGTGCGCGAAACACTAGCCGCCAGCGACGACGCGGCGATCCGCATTCTGGACCGTGCCTTTGCAACCGGAAGGCTGGGGCAGGTGCGGACACCCTATTGGCGGCGTGACGCAGACGGCAAAAGCTGGCTTGGCCGGGGGCTGGTGCAGCTGACGCACAAGCGCAACTACCAGACCATGTCCGATGTCATCGGCGTAGACCTCGTAGCACAGCCGGAACGGGCGCTGGAGCCGCAGGTTTCCGCCGCCATTCTCATCGAGGGAATGCTGCGCGGAAGTTTTACCGGGCGGCGCCTTTCGCAATATTTCGACGCCAGCCGCGCCGACTGGGAAGGTGCCAGGGCCATCATCAACGGCAATGACCGCGCCGCACTGCTGGCGGGATATGGCCGGGCTTTTCACGCCGCATTGACGTGATTGCAAGCCGCGACCGCAAGCCGCGCGGATTGCACCGGAGGCGGCGGGATGATAGGCGGTTGACGCTCACGCGTTCCCAAGACAGGTGTTTTGATGATCCGCCATATCGTTTTCTTTACCGTACCAGAGGCCAACCGCGACGCGGTGCGCAAGGGGCTTTCGGGGCTGACGGCCATCTCTCACGCGCAAAAGCTTGAGATTGGCGAGAATGTGAAGCGGGACCAGTGGGGCAATTCGGTCGATTTCATCGTCTATGGCGAATTCGAAAACGAAGAGGCGCTTGCCGCCTACAAGGCAGACCCGGCCTATGAACTGTCCACCAATACGGTAAAGCCCTTGCGGGAAACGCGCGTTGCCGCCGATTTCGACAGCGACAAAGCAACCAAGACGCCTATCCGGTAACACAAACAGGACCATGTGAAGCGACCCGTCACCCGTCTGCAGCCGCAGCACGGGCTAAAGGCGTTTGTTGAAGGATCATTCCATGAGATTTTCTCTTTCCCTGCCGTGGCGGCGCCCGGCGGAGCGTGATGCCGTGCCCGAAAGAAAGGCGGCGGGCGGTTTTCTGGCGCTGTCCGGCGACATGGGCCGGGCCCATTGGTCCGGGCGCAGCTATGCTGCACTGGCCCGCGAGGGCTTCATGCGCAACCCCGTTGCCCACCGTGCCGCCCGCATGGTTGCGGAAGCTGCGGCCTCCGTCAGCTGGCTGCTCTATGAGGGCGACAGGGAGATTGGCGAGCACGCATTGCTGCGCCTGCTTTCCCGCCCCAATGGCCATATGAGCGGGCCGGATTTTCTGGAGGCGCTTTACGGACACCTTATGCTCTCGGGCAGCGCATTCATCGAGCCACTTGTGGTCGACGACAGATTGCGGGAGCTGCATCTTCTGCGGCCAGACCGCATCAGCATTGTTGAAGGCGGCGATGGCTGGCCTGCGGCTTTCGACTATCGGGCCGAGGGGCGGGCGGTGCGGCGCATCGATGCCGACCGTGACGGGCTGGGCCTGCTGCATCTGAAACTGTTCAACCCGCTGAGCGACCATGAGGGATTTGCACCGCTTTCGGCGGCGGGGGCAGCGCTTGATCTGCACAATGCCGCCAGTATCTGGAACAAGCGGCTGCTCGACAATTCCGCCCGCCCTTCCGGTGCGCTGGTCTACCAGCCCAAGGAAGGCGGCAATCTCTCCGCCGACCAGTATGAGCGTTTGAAGCGCGAGCTTGAGGATGGCTATGCGGGCGCGGTGAATGCAGGCCGCCCGCTGCTTCTGGAAGGCGGGCTGGACTGGAAAAGCATGGGCCTTTCACCCAAGGACATGGATTTCATGGAAGCCAAGAACGGTGCGGCCCGCGACATTGCGCTGGCGCTGGGCGTGCCGCCGATGCTGCTGGGCATTCCCGGAGACAACACCTTCGCCAATTATCAGGAGGCCAACCGCGCATTCTACCGGCTGACGGTGCTTCCGCTGATCGGCCGGACCGCCGCAAGCTTCTCCGCCTGGTTCTCACCGCTGTTTGAAGGCGCGTTGCGGCTGGAGCCTGACCTCGACAAGATTGCCGGGCTTTCCGGCGAGCGCGATGCGCTGTGGGCAAGGGTAGGGGCTGCGGCGTTCTTGAGCGATGACGAGAAGCGCGAGGCCGTCGGTTACTAGGGCGCGTTGAATCAGTTTGTGAAGATGCGCAATCGATCTGTGAGGATTTCGCCCCAACCGATTCTGAAGATTCAAGGAAAAGCGCACAGCACGACTGCTGGCGTGTGGCGCGCTCGCTGCACAACCATGTTCACTCTAACCCGGAATGATTACCCATGTCTGAATTTGCCAATGAAGGCGGCATTTTGGCTGCGCGCTTTACCGGCGCGGTGGCGGGTGCCGGGGTTTCGCTGATCTATCTGCTGCCGCAAACCCACCGCGAAGCGGCCAGCCGGTTTCTGACCGGGCTGGCCTGCGGCATGATCTTCGGCGGGCCTGTGGGCCTGTGGATCATCAAGCGGCTGGAGATTACCGAGGGGCTTTCGGGGCAGGATATCATGCTGACCGGATCTGCTGCCGCCAGCCTTTGCGCCTGGTGGGGGCTTGGCGTGATGGCGCGCGTGGCCGAGCGTTACGCGGGCCGCCCCAAGCCCTGAGTTGAGCCGCCGCAAATCCCCTTAAAACATCGCAGGAGATTTTTCATGCACGCTTATCGCGGGCCACGCCCCGCCACGCGCAAATTTGCCAGCCTGGAGCTGCGCGGCATCGCCGGTGACGGCGTGTTTTCAGGTTACGCCAGCGTCTTCGGCGAGGTGGATCTGGGCCGCGACGTGATCGAGCCCGGCGCATTCCGCCGCTCGCTTGAAGAGCGCGGCGCGTCCGGCATCCGGATGCTTTACCAGCACGACCCCGCCCAGCCGATCGGCGCATGGCGCACCATTCGCGAAGACGAGCGCGGCCTGTTCGTCGAGGGTGTGCTGGCGCCTGAGGTTGCCAGAGCCAGGGAAGTTCACTCGCTGATGAAAACAGGCGCGCTGGACGGGCTTTCCATCGGCTTCCAGACCGTGCGTGCGGGCAAGGCCGCGCGTGGTGGCATTCGCCGCATTCTGGAAGCCGATCTCTGGGAAATTTCCGTCGTGACCTTTCCCATGCTGCCATCCGCGCGGGTTTCCAACGTCAAGCAGGCGCGGTTCTTCCGCGACCGGGAGACCGAGCTTGTACGCACGATGCGCCGAGCGGCCAAGAGCCTTGCCGACAGCAGCTTCCGGCGTTGAGCCGCCGCGCTCCTTTTCAACCATCCTTCACAACAGAGGAAGACCCCATGACAGAACAGACATTGGCCCATGCAAACCTGCAAGCCGTCGCACCGCAGATCAAGGCCGTGCCGGAAACGATGACGGCGGCTTTCGATGATTTCATGGAGGCTTTCGAGGCCTTCCGCGAAACCAATGATCAGCGGCTTGGCGACATCGAGCGCAAGATGACCAGCGACGTGCTGACCCGCGAAAAGCTTGACCGCATCGACAAGGCGCTGGATGAAAACAAGCAGGCGATGGACGAGCTTTCGCTGAAAAAGGCGCGTCCGGCGCTGGGCAGGCGCGGCGCGACATCGGCGCAGGCGGATGAACACAAGACGGCCTTCGAAGCCTATATCAGGCGCGGGGATGAGGGCGCGTTGCGCGAGCTGGAGGCCAAGGCCTTTGCCGGGAGCGCGGGTGCCGATGGCGGATTTCTGCTGCCGACGGAAACAGACAGCGAGATTGGCAAGCGCATGGCGGTGGTTTCGCCAATGCGTGCGCTGGCGACCGTGCGGCAGGTTTCCGGCGCGGTGCTGAAAAAGCCCTTTGCGCTGGCGGGTCTTTCCACCGGATGGGTGGCCGAGACCGCGGCGCGCCCGCAGACCAACACGCCGCAGCTTGCGGAAATGTCCTTCCCGACCATGGAGCTTTACGCCATGCCGGCGGCGACGCAGGGCC
Organism: Agrobacterium sp. fls2-241-TYG-188a; assembly: GCF_030209845.1. Lineage (NCBI taxonomy): Bacteria > Pseudomonadati > Pseudomonadota > Alphaproteobacteria > Hyphomicrobiales > Rhizobiaceae > Agrobacterium > Agrobacterium sp. fls2-241-TYG-188a. The sequence continues at coordinate 587,990 of NZ_JARVRD010000002.1, forward strand.
TGCTGGACGATTCCGCCGTCGATATCGAGGCATGGATTGCCGCCGAAGTGGACGTGGCCTTTGCCGAGCAGGAGGGAACCGCCTTCATTTCCGGCGATGGTGTGAACAAGCCGAAGGGCGTGCTGGCCTATGAAACGGTTGCCAATGCCTCCTATGCCTGGGGCAAGATCGGCTATCTCGCAACCGGTGCGGCGGGAGCCTTCGCCTCCACCGGGCCGCTGGATGTTCTGATCGACACGATCTATTCGCTGAAAGCCGGTCATCGCCAGAATGGCAGGTTCCTGATGAACCGCAAGACCCAGGCGAGCTTGCGTCGCTTCAAGGACACGACCGGCAATTACATCTGGCAGCCGCCAGCCTCTGCCGGTCAGGCTGCGGCGCTGATGGGCTTTCCGGTGGCGGAAGCCGAGGACATGCCGGATGTGGCGGCCAACAGCATGGCCATCGCCTTCGGTGATTTCCGTGCCGGATATCTTGTCGTTGACCGCACCGGCATCCGCATTCTGCGCGACCCCTATTCCGCCAAGCCCTATGTGCTGTTCTACACCACCAAGCGTGTGGGTGGCGGCGTGCAGAATTTCGAGGCGATAAAGCTGGTGAAATTCGCCGCAAGCTGACGCCTCCGCGCCAGCTTTCAACGCAGGCGGTGCGGCGCGACACTCCCGAAAGGGAGGGTCTGCAGCCGCACCGTCGCAATCGACAGGCTATTTCCGGAGAGATCATGACCTACGCCACACTGACCCCGCCGCAGGCGGAGCCGTTGACGCTTGCCCAGGTGAAAGAGCATTTGCGGCTCGATGGCAGCGATGAGGATGCGCTTCTGCTCTCGCTGATAAAGACGACGCGCGACCATCTGGAGCGCCAGACCGGGCTGTGCCTGACGCAGCAGAGCTTCCGCCTCTATCTGGACGCATGGCCCGATGGCGATGTGATTCAGATTGCCAAGGGGCCGGTGCAAACCATCGAAAAGATTCTGGTTTTCGACGATGCGGGTGACCCGACCGACATCAGCGGCATCGACCGGATGCTGGATGGCGAGGCGCGCCCGGCGCGGCTGTGGCTTCGCCAGCCACCTCTGCCGGGACAGCCGCTCAACGGGATCGAAATCGACTTTACCGCCGGTTTCGGACAGAGCGGTGTCGATGTGCCGGATACGCTCAAGCGCGCCATGCTGATCCACATCGCCCATATGTTTGCCTTTCGCGGAGCCGTTTCGCCCGCCGACCAGCCAGCGGGCGTGCCCGCAGGCTATGACCGGCTGATCGGGCCGTTCCGGCGCATGGGGCTGTGAGCCATGAACCTGACCTTTCTCGACCCGGGCAAGCTGACGGCGCGGCTGGAGCTTGAGGCACCCGAGGAAACGCCGGACGGGCAGGGCGGTGTGACGCCAGGGTGGCGTCAGCTGCGGCAGCTCTGGGCGGCAATTGAGCCTGTCTCTCAGACGTCTCTTGAGCGGGCATCCGCCGACGGCGTGACCATCACCCACCGGATCTGGGCAGCGTTTCGCACCGATATCGCCGCCGGGATGCGGTTGAAAAAGGGTGCGCGCATCTTTGCCGTCATCTCCGTGATCGATCCCGATGAGACCGGCCGCTTCATCGTCTGCCGGTGTGAGGAGGAAAGCCGATGAAGGCGGCAAATGCATTGCTTCAGGCCATTCACGCCCGGCTTGCCTCTGACGCGGCGCTGGTGGCGATGGTGGGAGACCGGGGCATCGTCGACCGGCTGCTGCCTAGGCCGGTTCTGCCCTGCGTGGTGTTTGGCGACATGGAAAGTCGCCAGCTTTCCGCCGACACGCCCCCGGGCGAGGAGCATCTGCTGACAATCGAGGTGTGGAGCGCCGCAGGCGGGCGAAAGATGGCGCAGGACATTGCCCTGCGGGTGCTGACCCTGCTGGACGATGCCCCGCTGGTGCTAAGTGGCAATATTGCCCTCGTCAGCCTGTTTTACCGCTCCAGCCGTTCGGTGCGGGAAACCAAATCGAAGCCGTTCCTGACCGAGATCCGCTTTCGGGCGATCACGGAATAGGCAGTGCTTCTTCAAGACCGACCAAGACCAAAAGAAAGGACAGGCCATGGGGGCGCAGAAGGGAAGAGACCTGCTGCTGAAGATCAACAATTCCGGGACATTCGTAACCATTGCGGGCCTGCGAACCAAACGGCTGGCATTCAACGCCGAGAGCGTGGACATAACCGATAGCGACAGCAGCGGGCGCTGGCGCGAATTGCTGGCCGGTGCCGGTATTCAGCGGGCCGGGGTGACGGGCTCGGGCATTTTCAAGGATCTGCAGAGCGACGAGCTGGTGCGCGCGCAGTTCTTCGCCGGGAATATTCCCGCATGGCAGATCATAATACCCGGCTTCGGCACGATTTCCGGCGCGTTCCAGATCACCGCGCTGGAATATTCCGCGCGCCATGACGGCGAGGTGCAGTTTGAAATCGCGCTGGAATCGGCTGGCGCGCTGACCTTTGGAGCGGCGTGATGGGGGCGGCAAATTTTGGACGCGCCAACCGCAGGCGCGGCGAGGTGGAAGCCATGCTGGATGGCGAGCGGCGCATATTGTGCCTGACGCTGGGAGCGCTGGCCGAGCTTGAGACGGCCTTTGCAGCCGACGACCTGACCGACCTGGCCGGCCGCTTTGCCAGCGGGCGCATGAAGGCAGCCGACATGATCCGCGTCATCGGGGCAGGGCTGCGTGGCGCCGGCAACCTGTTTAGCGACGACGAGGTGGCGGCCATGAGCATCGATGGTGGAATTGCCGGTTACGCAACGATCGTGGGAGACCTCCTGACCGCGACCTTTGCCGGAACCGGCACCGAGGGGCGGCAACACGCTTCCCCCTGATGGCCGCAGCGGGCCCAGACCAACGCCAGGACATCAAGCCCTTTCCCTGGGGGCAGGTGATCCATGCGGGGCTGAGCCTGCTGCGGCTTCCTCCAGCTGTCTTCTGGGCGCTGACACCAGTGGAATTCTTCGCCATGACCGGCGGGATGCGCCCGCACGCCACAACAATCGACCGGCCCGCGCTGGAAGGGCTGATGCGCCTGTTTCCGGATGGGTGAGCGCGGCGGGGGGCGTCTGTCCTTTCCTTCCGCCAGGCCAAAACGACCGCAATTTCAAGAGGCTGAACAGCCGCGTTGAATCAGAAAGGCAAGCCCATGGCAGATGACACGAATTTGGCCGACCAGCGGGATGATGCGGAGGCGCTTGTTTCTGTTATGGACGATCTGGAGCGGCGCTCGCAACGGTTCGGCTCTGCGCTGACCTCTGCCCTTCAATCCGCGACGGTGGGTGGAAAGGGGTTGGACAGCGTGTTGCAGGGGCTGGCGACGAAGTTGTCGAATATTGCCCTGAGCGCCGGGCTGAAGCCGCTGGAAAACATGCTGTCTTCTGCCGTCGGCAACCTGACATCAGGGGCCGGTTCTCTGTTTGCCTTCGCCAAGGGCGGCGTACCGGGGCGGGTGACGCCCTTTGCCGATGGCGGCGTCGTTTCCAGCCCGACCTTCTTCCCGATGGGAGGCGGCACGGGCCTTATGGGAGAGGCGGGCAGCGAGGCGATCCTGCCGCTCAAGCGCGGGGCAGACGGTTCGCTGGGCGTGGCGTCCTCAGGTGGCGGTGGCGGCACGCAGATCGTGTTCAATGTGACGGCCAGTGACGCGGCAAGTTTCCGCCGCAGCGAAGGGCAGATTTCCGCAATGCTGGCCCGCAGCGTGGGCCGGGGACAACGTGGCCTGTGAGCGAAAGACGGCGCGGCAGACCGTGACCGGAGCTACAAAATAAGATCAGGAATTCAAGCCTATGGCAGCATTTCATGAGGTGCGCTTTCCATTACGGTTGGCGCTGGGCACAAGCGGTGGTCCGGTGCGGCGGACCGATATCGTCAACCTTTCCAACGGGCGCGAGAACAGGAACCAGAGGTGGCGCAATTCCCGGCGCGCCTATGATGCGGGTTCAGGCGTGCGCTCCGTTACCGACCTCTATGCCGTCCTGTCCTTTTTCGAGGCGCGTGGCGGGCAGCTTTATGGCTTCCGGTTCCGCGATCCTGTCGATCACAGTTCCTGCCCGCCGCTAGCCACCCCCACGGCGATGGATCAGCGGATTGGGACGGGCGATGGTGTGACCGCTCGGTTTCAGCTGGTCAAGACCTATGACGACGCCGGTGGCGGCTGGACGCGCATTATTTCCAAGCCCGTGAGCGGCACGGTGGTCATCTCCGTCAATGGTTCGGCGGTTTCCGCCTCCGCCTTCACCACCGACCATGAGACGGGAATGGTGACCTTTGCCCAGGGGCAGGTGCCAGCCGCAGGCGCGGCCATTCGCGCCGGTTTCGACTTCGACGTGCCGGTGCGCTTCGACACGGATCGTATCGATGTCAGTCTCGCCAGTTTCGAGGCGGGGCGCATTCCTTCCATTCCACTGGTGGAGATATTGCCATGAAAACCGTGCCCGACGACCTCGCCGACCACTTGGCGGGCGAGGCGACGACGACCTGCCATTGCTGGAAGGTGACCCTGCGCGACGGCTCTGTGCTGGGATTTACCGAGCATGATACGGCGCTGACATTCGATGGCGTGACCTACCTTGCAGCAAGTGGCTTTCAGACCAGTGAAAGCGACAGCGAGACCGGCCTTTCGGCCAGCAGTGGCGAGGTGGCGGGCGGATTTTCCAGCGAGGCGATTTCCGAGGCGGACCTGTCGGCTGGCCGCTTCGACGGGGCGCGGGTGGAGCTCTACCTCGTCAACTGGAGCGACCCTGCGCAACATATGCTGTTGAAGGTGCGAGAAATTGGCGAGGTGACGCGTGCAGGCGGTTCCTTTACCGCCGAGTTGCGCAGCCTTGCCCACCGGCTGAGCCAGCCGCAGGGCCGCGTTTACGCAAGACGCTGCGATGCCGCACTTGGCGACGCCCGCTGCCGGGCTGACCTGAGGGCGTTTCAGGCAACGGGAACCGTGGTGTCCGTGGATGCTGCGGGGCGGATCGCCGTTTTTGGACTTGGCGGATTTGCGGAAGGCTTTTTCCGGCAGGGCAAGCTGGTCTTTGCGGGCGGGGCAAATGCCGGGCGCGGATTTGATCTCGACGATCACGCGTTAAAGGACGGGGTGGCGATATTGAGCTTCTGGCTGCCGCTGGAAACACCGCCGAAACCGGGGGACGCCTTCCAGGTGACGGCGGGATGCGACAAGAGCTTTTCCACCTGCAAGACGAAGTTTTCCAATCATCTCAACTTCAGGGGTTGTCCGCATATGCCGGGGGCGGATTTCGCCTACTCCTATGTCACGAGCCGCACGCAACATGACGGCGGAGCACTTTTCCAATGAGCGCGACCGGTGAGAAGGTTTTGGCGCTGGCCGAAGGCTGGATCGGCACGCCCTACAGACATCAGGCAAGCCTGAAGGGCGTGGGTTGCGATTGCCTTGGGCTGATACGCGGCATCTGGCGCGAGCTTTACGGAGACGAGCCGGAACTGCCGCCACCCTATGCGCGCGACTGGGCCGAACGCAGCGGCGAGGACCGGCTGATGGCCGCGGCCATCCGACATTTCCAGCCAGTCGAGGCGGCGAGTGCGCAACCGGGCGACATGCTGCTGTTTCGCTGGCGGGCAGATTATGCGGCCAAGCATGTGGGCATTCTGGCGGATGCCGATCATTTCATTCACGCCTATGAAACCGCGCAGGTGCTGCGCTCGGCACTGGTGCCTGCGTGGCGCAGGCGCATTGCCGGTATTTTCCGTTTTCCCGAGAGGTAGGCCGCATGGCAACCCTAGTTTTTCAGGCGGCGGGCGCTGCCATCGGCAGCATTTTCGGTCCTGTCGGCGCAATGATTGGCCGTGCGGCAGGGGCGCTGGCGGGCGGTGCCGTGGACAACGCGCTTCTGTCTTCATCGAGGACGGTGACGGGTTCGCGGCTTTCCACCGCCCGCCTTCCCGGCGCGGACGAGGGTGCTGCGATTGCGCGTGCCTATGGAACGGTGCGGGTTGGCGGCACGCTGATCTGGGCCACACGTTTCGAGGAAAGCGTGACGCGCGAACGGCAGGGCGGCAAGAGCAGCAGCAGTAGCAGCAGCACGACGGTGGAGACCTTCCAGTATTTCGCCAATATTGCCGTGGGCCTGTGCGAAGGCGAGGCTGCGATGGTGCGGCGGGTGTGGGCGGACGGGCAGGAGCTGGACATAACCGGCATCGAAATGCGCTTCTACCCCGGCAGCGAGACGCAGCTGCCCGATCCGCTGATCGAGGCACGGCAGGGGGCGGGCAATGCGCCCGCCTATCGCGGCCTGTCCTATGTCGTGTTCGAGCGGCTGCCGCTGGACAGTTTCGGCAACCGTATTCCGCTGCTTCACTTCGAGGTTCTGCGGCCCATCGGCAAGCTTGAGGGGCAGATCAAGGCGGTGACGGTGATACCCGCTGCGACCGAGCACGGCTATGCCACCATTGCGGTTTCCGAGCGGTCGGGGGCGGGCGAAAGCCGCATCCTCAACCGTCACACGCTTTCGGCTGCGACCGACTGGCAGGCCTCCATCGACGAATTGCAGGCGCTGTGCCCTAACCTTGAAAGCGTGGCGCTGGTGGTGTCGTGGTTCGGCACCGACATGCGCGCAGGCGATTGCCGGATTTTGCCCGGTGTGGAGGTTTCCTATCGCGACCGGGAAAGCGCCCGATGGTCCGTTGCCGGCATGACGCGCAGCAAGGTGAGGCTGGTCAGCCGCAGGGATGGCGGCCCGGCCTATGGCGGCACGCCCAGCGATGCCAGCGTGTTGCAGGCAATTGCAGACCTCAAGGCACGCGGCCTGAAAGTGTGCCTCTACCCCTTCGTGATGATGGATGTGCCTGAAGACAATGGGCTTGCCGACCCATACGGCAAGCCGCAGCAGGACGCCTATGGCTGGCGCGGCAACATAACCTGCCATCCGGCGGCGGGGCGGCCCGGCAGCGTTGACCGCACCGCAACGGCACGAACCCAGATTTCCGACTTCTGCAACCGGGCCGACGGATATCGCCGCATGGTGCTGCATTATGCGGCGCTGGCGGCACAGGCGGGCGGGGTGGACGCGTTTCTGATCGGCTCCGAATTGCGCGGATTGACGCGGGTGCGCGACGAGGCAAACGCCTTTCCCTTCGTGGAAGAGCTGGTGCGACTGGCGGGCGATGTGCGCGCCATCGTGGGTGGTTCGACCAGACTGACCTATGCCGCCGACTGGAGCGAATATTTCGGCTATCACCCGGCAGACGGCACGGGCGATGTGTTCTTCAATCTGGATGCGCTGTGGGCAAGCCCGAATATCGATGCTGTCGGGATCGACAATTACATGCCCCTGTCCGACTGGCGTGATGAGGACATGCTGGGCGCAAACCCTGACGGTCTTGTCGGGCCTGATGATGCGGCGGGCTTTGCCCGCAACATCGAGGCTGGCGAGGGGTTCGACTGGTACTATGGCAGCGACGCAGAGCGGGCGAGCCGGACGCGCAGTCCCATCTCCGACGGGTTGAAGGGCAAGCACTGGATCTTTCGCAACAAGGATTTGCGTGGCTGGTGGCAGAACCGGCACTATGACCGTATTGGCGGAGAAGAGCGCACCACACCCAGCGCATGGATGCCGGGCATGAAGCCCATCTGGTTTACCGAGCTTGGCTGCCCGGCCATCGACAAGGGGGCGAACCGCCCGAATGCCTTCATCGATCCGAAATCTTCCGAGAGCGGTTATCCGCATTTTTCCAGCCGGATGCGCGCCGACAGCCAGCAAAGGCGCTTTCTGGAGGCGCATCACGACCACTGGTCCGGGCCCTTGCCACCGGCGGGGATGGTGGATGCAGGCAGGATTTTCGTCTGGACCTGGGATGCCAGACCCTATCCGGCATTCCCGCAGGATGGTGCCACCTGGAGTGACGGCGCAAACTGGCGCACCGGCCATTGGCTGAACGGCAGGCTGGGGGCAACGACGCTGGCAGACCTGATCGCCCGCGTACTGCGCGAGCACGGCTTTGAGGATTTCGACGTTTCCGCCGTCAGCGGAGACGTAACGGGCCATGTGCAGGCCGATGTGACCTCTGCCCGCAGCTTGCTTGAACCGCTGTTAGAGGCCTTTCAGGTGGATGTCATCGAAGATGGCGCGACGTTGCGTTTCGTGTCGCGCGGTCGTGCTGTGGCGAAAACCAAGGTTGTTTCCGCCTTCGCCGATGTCGAGGACACCGCGCTGTGGAGCGAGGTACGGGGGCATGACAGCGATTTTGCCGCCGAGGCGGTGCTGACGGCGTACAACCCGTCGCTGGACTATGAGACGGCAAGCGTACGATCCCGGCGAATCGACCATGCCGGAAACCGCGTATTGCGATATGATCTGGGCGCGGTGCTGCCGCAGGAGACCACGCAAAGCCTTGTGGAAGACCTGTTGCGCGACAACCGTCTGGCGCGGCGCAGCATACGCTTCTCGATTTCGCCAGCCGAAATCGCTCTGGATCCCGGCGACTGCGTGGAACTGGAGGGCGGGCCGACCGGTCGGTTTCTGGTTCGCCGGATCGAGGATGGCGATGTGCGGCGGATCGAGGCGCGGGAATTTTCGCCGGCTTCGATCACGATTGCTTCCGATGTGGAAGCGCCGCGCAAGAACGCGCTGAGCGGTGCTTCCAGTGGCTTCGATCCCGATCTCGTGCTGATGGACCTGCCGCGCTACGAGGTGGGTGAGGCGCAGACATTTGCAAGGGCTGCGGCCTTTGCCAAACCCTGGCGGCGCATGGCGCTTTCGGCCTCTGGTGCAAGCGAAGGATATCAGGCCAGAGCCGTGCTCGACCAACCCGCCAGAATAGGTGCGCTGGCGAGTGCCCTGCCTTTCGGTTTTTCCGGTCGTTTCAACAGCTTCGACGCGATCGATGTGACGCTGCCTTATGGCGATCTGTCATCGGCGGCCGACATTGCCGTGTTGAACGGTGCAAACCGCATTGCCATCAGAAGCGCAAGCGGAGCCTGGGAAATTGCCGCCTTCGCCAGTGCGCAGGAAGTGGAGCCCGGGCACTGGAGACTGACCCGGTTGCTGCGGGGGCTGGCGGGCACCGAGGATGCCATGGCGGCGGGCGCTGGCGAAGGCAGTGAGGTTGTGGTGCTGGACGCAGGCGTGGTTGCTATGGGTCTGCGCATCGACGAGCGCGGCCTGCAACTCAACTGGATACTGGAGGCAGCAGGTGCGCAGGTATCGCAGATCGGCCCCTTTGCCTTTGCCGGGGGAATGCGGGCCGAAACGCCCTTGGCCCCGGTGCATCTGCGCGGTGTGCGAACAGAGGCGGGCATCCAGCTGACCTGGGTGCGGCGCGGGCGCGTGGATGCCGATGGCTGGGATGCTGCCGATATTCCACTGGACGAGGTAAGCGAGCGTTACCGCGTCGAGGTGCTCTCGGGCAGCATCGTGAGACGCAGCATGGAGGTGAGCGAGGCCGCCTGCCTTTATGGGGCCAATCACGAAATGGCCGATTTCGGTGTCGCCCAGAGCGTTCTTTCTGTCCGGGTGCGCCAGCTTGGGCGGGCGGTGCCGCTTGGCATTGCCGCGCGTGCGGACATTCCAGTTTGATCTTCCCGATACCATCAAGCGAAAGGAAAAACGATGGACAATATGAAATCCTGGTACCAGTCGAAGACCGTCTGGGGTGCGCTGATTGCGGTGCTGGCACCGCTGTTGCATGTGGTGGGGTTGAACCTGCCGACCGGTATTGAAGAGGAGCTTGCGGAAGGGCTGGTCACCGTTGCCGGTGGCGTGGGCGGACTGGTTGCGCTCTATGGACGCCTCAGCGCAAACAGCATCATCCGGTAACGCAGGGCGCACACATGGCGGTGCGCATCTTGCGTGCTGCCATGTGTATCGGTCTTCGGCGTAGGGTCCGCCCCACATTCATTTGCCATTCAGACGCTTTGCGATACATATTCAACCAGAGTTCGTTTCGACGTGCATCCCGATTGGTCTGTGGAAGTTTGTGTAATGGCATCACCTCTCATCATAGCGACGCTTGCAGCCGGTCTGGCCGGTTTTCCTGCGCCGCAGGCTGATGGGCAGACGCAAAGCGGTGGCGCGCTGCGTTACGTGGCAAGCGATTGTACCTCTGCGGTCTCCCGCGTGGTGCGGGAAACGGGCGGCCAGCTTCTTTCCGTATATCCCTCCAATGATGGCCAGAATTGCGTCGTGACCGTGCTGGTTCAGGGCAATGGCGAACGGCCCCGTAAGGTAACGATGCGCGTGCCCATGTAGGCGTCGCCATTCCGCAAATTCTCATGTAAACATGATCTGGAATGACCATCGCACTGCAGAAGCGATGGATGGAATGAAAAGGGACTGATGATGCGCATTCTCGTGGTCGAGGACGATACCAACCTCAATCGACAGCTGACCGACGCGTTGAAAGAAGCGGGTTATGTGGTCGATCAGGCCTTCGACGGCGAAGAGGGGCATTATCTCGGCGATACCGAGCCCTATGACGCCATCGTGCTCGACATCGGCCTGCCGCAGATGGACGGCATTACCGTTGTGGAGAAATGGCGCGCCAGCGGCAAGGCCATGCCGGTTCTCATTCTGACTGCCCGCGACCGCTGGAGCGACAAGGTTGCCGGTATCGATGCGGGCGCCGACGACTATGTGACCAAGCCGTTCCATGTGGAAGAAGTGCTGGCGCGCGTGCGCGCGCTGATCCGCCGTGCCGCGGGCCATGCATCCTCCGAAATCGTCTGCGGTCCGGTGCGGCTCGACACCAAATCCTCAAAGGCGACCGTCAACGGCGCGACGCTGAAGCTGACCTCGCACGAGTTTCGTCTGCTCTCCTACCTCATGCACCATATGGGGGAGGTCGTTTCCCGCACCGAGCTGGTCGAGCATATGTATGATCAGGATTTCGATCGCGATTCCAACACCATCGAGGTTTTTGTCGGACGTTTGCGCAAGAAGCTCGGCGTCGATCTGATCGAGACCATTCGCGGTCTCGGCTACCGGATGCAAGCGCCAGCAGATGCGAAGTAATTCACTCACCGCTCGCGTTCTGCTGCTGGCGTCGGCATGGTCCGCGCTGGCACTGGTGGTGATTGCGGTGGTGATTTCGACACTTTACAGACAGGGCGTGGAGCGAAGCTTTACCGACCTTCTGCGCGCACAGCTCTACAACGTCATCAATTCCATTACCGTTTCCAACGAAAACACGCTTGCCGGAAGCCCGCAGCTGGGCGATCTGAGATTCTCGCAGCCCGATACCGGCTGGTACTGGGTGGTGGAGCCGCTGGGCAATTTTCAGACCGCGCCGCTGGTTTCGTCCTCGCTTGGCGTTGCGACGCTGCCGGTTCCGGGCATTCTGGATGTGCCCTTCGACAACCGCTATGAGCGCTATTACGTTGTCACCGACGAGGCGGGCAACCGCGTGCAGGTGGCAGAAACCGAAGTCGTGCTGGACGGCGAGGGCAGGGCGGCGCGATTTCGTGTGACCGGCAATCTCAATGTTGTCGAAGACGATGTGCGCGATTTTTCCAACAGCCTTTATCTGGCGCTGGCCGTGTTCGGGCTGGGAAGTCTTGTCGTCAATGGTCTGGCGATTCTCTACAGCTTGCGACCGCTGGACCAGGCGCGCGTGGCGCTGGGCAAGATACGCGGCGGCGATGCCGAGAGGCTGGAGGGTGACTTCCCGCGCGAAATCCAGCCGCTGGCAACCGAGATCAATGCGCTTATCGAAAGCAACCGCAGGCTTGTGGAGCGGGCGCGGATGCAGGTGGGCAATCTGGCCCATTCGTTGAAGACGCCCATTGCCGTGTTGCTGAACGAGGCCCGCACCCTGGATACGCATCACGGAGATCTGGTGCGCGGACAGGTGGATGCGATGCAGGCGCAGGTGCAGTCCTATCTTTCCCGCGCCCGTATTGCGGCGCAGCGCGGCTCTATCCTTGCGCGTGCCGAGGCCGAACCGGCGCTGGAGCGGCTGGTGCGCGTGATGCGCCGCCTCAACCCCGACAAGACATTCGAACTGGACATGCACCAGCCTGCAACCGTGCTGGCGATGGAGCAGCAGGATCTGGAAGAGGCGGTGGGCAATCTGCTTGAAAACGCCGCGCGTTTTGCAACGACAAAGGTGGTTGTGACGGTGATGCCGGGCACGCATCCGTCTTCCGACCCGGATGTTACCCGCAGGTTCTGGGTAACGCTTCTGGTGGAGGATGACGGGCCGGGACTGGAGCCGGAGCAGATTACCGAAGCGATGAAGCGCGGCAGACGACTGGACGAGAGCCGCCCGGGAACCGGGCTTGGCCTGTCCATCGTCAGCGAGGTGGTTTCTGAGTACCACGGCACCTTTGCCATGTCGCGCAGTGCCCTTGGCGGGCTGAAAGCCGAATTGCTGCTGCCGGGGCTTTCGAAAGAGCTTGCATGACGGCCAAAAACTGGCAAGACATTTCCTGATGAATGACCGCGCCAGGATGGCGCGTTGATAAGGAGTGTATTCTTGGTTGACGTGATGGGCAAAGCCGGATTTGCCGGGATGAACTCCAGTTTTATGCGCCCTGCCGTGCTGTCGCTGATCTGCCTTTCGGTTCTCAGCTCCTGCACGAGCTCAAACACCCGCACCGCCGGTGGCGGCTTGCTGGGGCGCAGCGGCGCGTCTGCAACACCCTATATTTCCGCGCTCCAGGGCGGTATCGTCGGACGCAGTGGGCTGCAGATGGACCGGAGCGATTTCAACAAGGCGCTGGAAGCAGAATACAAGGCACTGGAGACAGCGCCGGGCGGGCAGGCTGTGGTCTGGGGAAGCGGCGATACGCGCGGCGAAGTCATCGCCAACGCGCCCTACCAGGTGGGCAACCAGAATTGTCGCCAATATACCCACAGTCTGACGGTGGACGGCAAGCCGGCCAAGGTGCGCGGCGCGGCCTGTCGCAACACAGACGGAACATGGACGCCGCTGACCTGAGCCTCCTTGACGTATGTCAAGGCAAGCCGGGGCCGCGTCGTTCACAACGCTTGAACATGGGCAGGATGTGCCGAAGCTTTGGCGTGTAAGCGACGCCGCTTGCGGCATACTGCCTCAAATTCACGTCATCCCGCCGCGGCTTGTTTCAAAGCGGTGCGCATTCGAGTAATTGAAACGGCATGTTCTGGATTATCATCGCCCTGTTGACGGCGGCCGTGGCCATCGTTCTGACCTACCCGCTGATGCGCAATCGAGGCGTATCCGACACACATCACAATGGTGAAGTCGCTGTCTATCGAGATCAGCTGGCGGAGTTGCAGCGCGAGCGCGAGAGCGGGCTGATCGGGGAGACGGAGGCGGACTATGCGCGGGCGGAAATCGGCCGCAGGCTTCTGGCAGCCGCTTCCGCCGATACCGGCAAAAAAGCGGGCGTCACGTCCCGCCACAACGCGCTTGCCAGCATCGTGACGCTGATTCTGCCGCTGACGGGGCTCTGTCTTTATCTCTACATGGGCAGCCCAAACATGCCCGACATGCCGCTTGAGGCGCGTCTGGAAAAGCCCGGCAATGACATGAACCTGATGATTGCCAAGGCGGAACGGCATCTGGCGCAAAACCCTGAAGACGGTGCCGGATGGGATGTTCTGGCTCCAATCTATTTGAAGACAATGCGCCTTGGCGATGCCGAACTGGCATTTCGCAACGCGATCCGCCTGCGCGGCGAAAATCCGCAGCGGCTGACGGGGCTTGCTGAAACGCTGATTGCCGCCAACCAGGGTATCGTCATCGAGGATGCGCGCACGGCGCTTGAGACCGCAGAAAAGACGAGCCCCGGCAATCCGCGCGTTCGCTTCTATCTGGCGCTGGCGCTGGAGCAGGCGGGCAAGATGAATGAGGCGCGCAGCGCCTTCGCGGGTATCTTGAAGGATTCGCCAGAGGGAGCACCATGGATTCCCCTTGTGCAGGCACATCTGCAAAATACCGGCGGCGATGCGGCCGCGCCTGCAAAGGCGGCGCCTCCAGGCGGACCCACGCAGGAAGACATGGCCGCTGCCAGCGCGATGTCACCGGCAGATCGTCAGGCCATGGTGGCTGGCATGGTGGAAAGTCTGGATGCGCGCCTGAAGGAAAACCCTGACAATTTCGAGGGTTGGATGCGGTTGGTGCGATCTTACGCGATGTTGAAGAACGAGGACAAGGCGCGCGCGGCGCTGGCCGAGGGTCTCAAGACCTTTCCGCCTTCCGGAGAGCAGGGCAAGCAGTTGCTGGCGCTGGCACAGCAGCTTGGCGTGGATGCGCAGGGAGTGGCACAATGACCCGCAAACAGAAGAGACTGGCGATCATTGGCGGCGGCGTCAGTTTCATCATGATTGCCGCATTCCTTGTCATGTTCGCCTTCGGCCAGTCTATTGCCTATTTCTACATGCCGGGCGATCTGGAAAAGACGGCCGTGGCGCCGGGCACGCGCATTCGTCTTGGCGGTCTGGTGGCGGAAGGCTCTGTCAAGCGCGGGGATGGCCGTACGGTCAGCTTTGCCGTGACGGATGGCGGGGCGAGTGTGCCGGTGAGCTATACCGGCATTCTGCCGGACCTGTTTCGCGAAGGGCAGGGCGTGGTGACCGAAGGCACGTTCGATGCTGCGACCCACGCCTTCATTGCTGACAGCGTGCTTGCAAAGCATGACGAAAACTACATGCCGAAGGAAGTTGCCGACCGCCTGAAGGACAAGGGCCTGTGGCAGAAGACCACTGATGATGCGGCCCAGGCGGGAGCGGTGAAATGATTACCGAAATCGGACATTACACGCTGGTTCTGGCGCTTGGCGTGGCGCTTGTTGTTTCCATTCTGCCAGCAATCGGCGCGCGCCGAAATGACAAGGCGCTGATGGATATGGCGCCCGTGGGCTCTGTGCTGCTGTTCCTGCTGGTGGGCATTGCCTTTGCGTCATTGACGCACGCCTATGCGATCTCCGACTTCTCGCTGAAGAATGTCTACGAGAATTCCCACTCGCTGATGCCGATGATCTACAAGCTGACGGGCGTATGGGGCAATCATGAAGGCTCAATGCTGCTCTGGCTGTTCATTCTCGTCCTGTTCAGCGCAATGGTCGCGGTTTACGGCCGCAATCTTCCCGATACGCTGCGGGCCAACGTTCTCTCAGTGCAGGCATGGGTAACGACCGCGTTTCTGCTGTTCATTCTGCTGACATCCAACCCCTTTGAGCGCCTCTCGCCCGTTCCGGCGGAAGGACAGGATCTGAACCCGGTCCTGCAGGATTTCGGTCTGGCGATCCATCCGCCGCTGCTTTATCTCGGTTATGTCGGCTTTTCCGTGTGTTTCTCTTTCGCCGTTGCAGCCCTTATGGAAGGGCGCATCGATGCCGCCTGGGCGCGCTGGGTGCGGCCCTGGACGCTGGCGGCCTGGACCTTTCTGACGGCAGGCATTTCGATGGGCTCCTACTGGGCCTATTACGAACTGGGCTGGGGTGGCTGGTGGTTCTGGGATCCGGTGGAAAACGCGTCCTTCATGCCATGGCTGGCGGGCACGGCGCTGCTGCATTCGGCGCTGGTGATGGAAAAGCGCGAAGCACTGAAGATCTGGACCGTGCTTCTGGCGATCATGACCTTCTCGCTGTCGCTGCTCGGCACCTTCCTGGTGCGCTCCGGCGTGCTGACCTCGGTCCACGCCTTTGCGACCGACCCGAGCCGCGGTATCTTCATTCTTTGCATTCTCATGCTTTTCATCGGCGGGGCCTTTTCGCTTTTCGCCTGGCGCGCACCGACCCTGAAGGCGGGAGGGCTGTTTGCGCCGATTTCGCGAGAGGGTGCGCTCGTTCTCAACAACCTCATCCTGACCGTATCGACCGCGACAGTGCTGATCGGCACGCTTTATCCGCTGGTGCTGGAAACGCTGACGGGTGAGAAAATCTCCGTGGGTGCGCCGTTCTTCAATCTGACTTTCGGCCTGTTGATGATCCCCATTCTGATCGTAACGCCGTTCGGGCCCATGCTGGCCTGGAAGCGAGGCGATCTCTTAGGCGCGTTTCAACGCCTGTTCGTGGCAGCGGCTCTTGCCGCACTGGCCGGGCTCACGCTCTGGTATGTCGAAAATGGTGGGCCGGTACTGGCCGCTCTCGGTATCGTTGCCGGTTTCTGGCTGATCTTCGGGGCGCTCGCCGATCTCTGGTACCGGGCGAACTTCGGCAAACTGGCGACAGGCATCGCCTGGCGGCGCCTGAAAGGCCTGCCGCGATCCGCCTTCGGTACGGCACTCGCCCATATGGGGCTTGGCGTGACCGTTCTGGGCATCGTCATCGTCACGACATTCGAAACCGAAACCGTTGTTGAAATGCGTCAGGGCATGGTTGTCGACGCGGGCGGCTACAGCCTGACCTTTGACGGTATTCGACACCATGTCGGCCCCAACTATACCGAGGATCGCGGGCATTTCACTGCCCGCAAGGGCGGTGTCGAGGTCGCGGATGTGTGGTCTTCCAAGCGGCTTTACACGGCCCGGCGGATGCCGACAACGGAAGCTGGCATCATGACCTTCGGGCTTTCCCAGCTTTACGTCTCGCTGGGCGACCCCATGGATGATGGCGGAATCGTCGTTCGCATCTGGTGGAAGCCCTTCATTCTGTGCATCTGGGGTGGCACGGTGCTGATGATGTTTGGCGGCTTCGTGTCGCTTTCCGACCGACGCCTGCGCGTGGGCGCGCCCACGCGGAAAGCCAAGGCAGCAAAAGAGCTGCCGCTTGGAGCAGCGGAATGACGGTGCGCGCTCATCCCACCCCATGGCGCTCCACCGCCATGTTGCGCCGATGCCTTGGACAAATCGCGCTCGTTCTCGGGCTGTTGCTGACCGTATTGCCTGCGGCGGCGTTCAACCCCGACGAAGTTCTATCCGACCCTGCACTGGAAGCACGCGCACGGGCGCTGACCGTGCAGTTGCGCTGCATGGTGTGCCAGAACCAGTCCATCGACGACAGCAATGCCGAGCTGGCGCGGGATCTGCGCGTGCTGGTGCGCGAGCGATTGACGCAGGGCGACAGCGATGAGGCAGTTATCGATTACGTGGTTTCCCGCTACGGCGAATTCGTTCTGCTGAAGCCGCGTTTCAGCATGAGAACGCTTGCACTGTGGGGTGCGCCCGTGGCGCTGATCCTGATCGGGGCTGCGGCTGTTTTTGTTTTTGCGCGGCGCAGGGTGGCTCTTCCGGAAGGCAAGGCGCTGACGCCGGACGAAGAGGCGCGCATTCGCGATCTTCTTGAAAAGCCCTAAGGCGGTTTAACTAACATTACTGATTTTTCATTCGCCAGACACTTCGCTGTAAGGTGAAGCCACCTATATCTCTTCTCATACGCCGCTTCCCCGGATGAACGGGGCTACAGTCTGAATGAAGAAAGAAGGTAAATTCCATGTCTAATTCACAAAACGGACGTTCCTCGTTGAAGACCATCCTCAAGTCTTCCGCCGTTGGTGGCCTTGCGGCCCTGATGCTGACGACCGGTGTGGCAGGCCCGATCGCTCATTCTTTTGCAGCGCCGGTTGAAGTGACCGCGCCACAGGTGCCAAGCTTTGCCAATGTGGTCGATGCTGTTTCTCCTGCCGTTGTTTCGGTGCGCGTACAGTCCAACGTGCAGCCCGCTTCCGATGACAACAGCAACTTCTCGTTCAACTTCGGCGGACGTGGCCTCGACCAGCTGCCTGACGATCATCCGCTCAAGCGCTTCTTCAAGGAGTTTGGCGGACCGGGTGCCGGTGAGGACAAGCGCGCCGACCGTGGCCCGAACCGCCACCGCGACGGCAAGGGCCCATTGCGCCCAACCGCTCAGGGCTCAGGCTTCTTCATCTCTGAAGACGGCTATATCGTTACCAACAATCACGTCGTCGATGACGGTTCTGCCTATACGGTCGTGATGAACGACGGCACGGAGCTGGACGCCAAACTGGTTGGCCGTGACCGCCGCACCGATCTTGCCGTGCTGAAGGTGGATGTGAACCGCAAGTTCACCTATGTGCAGTTTGCTGATGACAGCAAGATCCGCGTCGGTGACTGGGTCGTGGCCGTGGGCAACCCCTTCGGCCTTGGCGGTACGGTGACATCAGGCATCATTTCTGCCCGTGGTCGCGATATCGGCTCCGGCCCGTACGATGACTACCTGCAGATCGATGCTGCGGTAAACCGTGGCAACTCGGGTGGTCCGGCCTTCAACCTCAACGGCGAAGTCATCGGCATCAACACTGCGATCTTCTCGCCATCCGGCGGCAATGTCGGCATCGCCTTTGCGATCCCTGCTTCCGTTGCCAAGGATGTGGTGCAGGATCTGATCAAGGACGGCAAGGTCGAGCGCGGCTGGCTCGGTGTGCAGATCCAGCCCGTCAGCAAGGATATTGCCGAGTCGCTTGGTCTTTCCGAAGCCAGCGGCGCGCTGGTGGTTGCCCCGCAGGCAGGCTCTCCGGGCGACAAGGCCGGTATCAAGCAGGGTGACATCATCACCGCGCTGAACGGCGACCCGATCAAGGATGCCCGCGATCTTTCGCGCCGCATCGGTTCGCTTGCGCCAAACAGCAAGGTCGAGCTTTCGCTGTGGCGATCCGGCAAGTCTCAGTCTGTCACCGTGACGCTGGGCGACCTCGCCAGTGACGATGCCTCCAAGGCGACGGCAACGCAGAATGACGACCGTGGCGGTCAGTCATCCAGCGAAAAGGTGCTGTCGAGCCTCGGGCTTTCGGTTGCACCCGCTGAAGACGGCGCCGGTCTTTCGGTAACCGATGTCGACCCTGACTCGGATGCTGCGGCACGTGGCCTCAAGGTCGGTGAGCGGATCACCTCGGTCAACAACCAGCAGGTCGCCTCTGCTGCCGATGTCGAGAAGATCCTCGAACAGGCCAAGAAGGACGGTCGCTCCAAGGCGCTGTTCCAGATCCAGACGGAGGATGGCAGCCGCTTCATCGCTCTGGATATCGACCAGGGCTGATAGGTTCTGGAGGCGGGAAGGGGCCAGACCTCTTCCCGCCTTTCTCCATATGCGATGCGGACCAGTGCCGTCCCGTTGCGGCTGTTGCGATGACGACGGCTACGCCCCTTCACCATCTTCGGAGAAACACCATGGAAAACAAGGCAAAGGAACCGGTTTGCGCATCTGTTTCCGGTTGTGTGGTTGACGCGGAGAACGCTATTGTCCCGCACATGAAGATTCTTGTTATCGAAGACGATCTGGAAGCCGCCGCCTATATGACCAAGGCATTCCGGGAAGCGGGCATTGTGGCCGACCACGCCAGCGATGGCGAAAGCGGCCTGTTCATGGGCGTCGAAAATGCCTATGACGTGATGGTCATTGACCGCATGTTGCCCCGTCGCGATGGGCTTTCCGTCATCAGCGAATTGCGCAGGCGCGGGATCGAGACGCCGGTTCTCATCCTGTCTGCGCTGGGCCAGGTGGATGACCGCGTGACCGGACTGCGGGCGGGCGGCGACGACTATCTTCCCAAGCCCTATGCCTTCAGCGAATTGCTGGCCCGTATCGAAGTGCTGGGCCGCCGCAAAGGCAAGCCCGAGCAGGACATGATCTACCGCGTTGGAGATCTGGAGCTGGATCGGCTTTCACATGACGTGCGCCGTGGCGGCAAGGAAATATTGCTGCAGCCACGCGAGTTTCGACTTCTGGAATATCTGATGAAGAATGCCGGGCAGGTGGTGACGCGCACCATGCTTCTCGAAAATGTTTGGGACTATCATTTTGACCCGCAGACCAATGTGATCGATGTGCATGTGTCGCGCCTTCGCTCCAAGATCGAGAAGGACTTCGACAAGCCCTTGCTGAAAACCATTCGTGGTGCGGGCTACATGATGAAGGATGAGGGGTAACTCCGCCTCATGGCACGTCTGCGTCTTCTGTTCGGCTCGACAGCGGTGCGCCTTTCGGCGCTTTACATCCTGCTGTTTGCGCTCTGCGCTGCATTTCTGGTGTTCTACGTTACCGCTCTTTCCGAAGGTTTGCTGAACCAGCAGACGCGCGACGCCGTGCAGCAGGAAGTGAACGATGTGCAGCGCGTTTACAATCGCGGCGGCATCAACCCGCTTTTGCGGATGATGGAACGCCGCGCCCGCCAGCCGGGTGCAAGTCTTTATGTGATTGCCGGGCCGAATGGCGAGATTTTAGCGGGCAACGTGGCCTCCGTGCAGCCCGGTGTGTTCGATAATGAGGGCTGGACCGAGTTTCCCTTCCGCTACGAGCGGTATTCGGAAAATGGCGACAGCGTCAAACACTTGGCCACCGCAAATATTTTCGTCCTCGACAATGGCCTGCGAATTCTGGTCGGTCGCGATCTGGGCGAGCCGACGAAATTCCGTTTGCTGGTGCGAAACGCCTTGATGGTGGCACTTGCCATCATGGGCAGCGGTGCTGTCCTGATCTGGTTTGCCATCGGCCGTAATGCGCTCAAGCGGATCGACCGCATGTCTGATGCGACAAAGAAGATCATGGCGGGCGACCTCTCGCAGCGCCTGCCGCAAGGGCGCTCCGGCGATGAATTCGACCGGCTCTCTGGTTCGCTCAACGCCATGCTGGGGCGTATCGAGAAGCTGAATGAGGGATTGCGGCAGGTTTCCGACAATATTGCCCATGACCTCAAGACCCCGCTGACGCGCCTGCGCAACAAGGCAGCGGACGCGCTGGAGGACCGTGACGAGAACAAGCGCCGTGCCGCACTCGAGGGCATTATCGCCGAATCGGACCAGCTGATCCGCACCTTCAACGCCTTGCTGATGATCTCCCGCGTCGAAGCAGGCTCCATCGCCGCCGAGATGACTGATGTTGATGTGTCGGCAATTGCCGAAGACAGTGCCGAGCTTTACGAACCGGTGGCCGATGAAGAGGGTCTGACGCTGACCGCGGATATCACCCCCGGCCTGATCGTGCAGGGCAACCGCGAACTGATCGGCCAGGCGCTGACCAATCTCATCGATAACGCCATCAAATATGCCGACGGCCACGGCGGCGGCAAGACGCTTGCCGTGCGGCTTGCCCGGCAGGATGGCAGCATCGTCTTGTCTGTGGCGGATGACGGGCCGGGCATACCGGCGGACAAGCGTGCGGAGGTCATCAAGCGTTTTGTCCGGCTGGATGAAAGTCGTTCCAAGCCCGGCACGGGGCTTGGCCTTTCGCTGGTGGAAGCGGTGATGGAACTGCATGGCGGTTCTCTGCGCCTTTCAGACACCAACCCCGACAACAGCGAAGCCCCGGGGCTGACTGTTTCGATGGTTTTTCCGATCTCTACACCGTAAGGTCGTACCCAAAAACAATGAGGCTGATTCCGTGAGGAAAAAGCATTCAGCGTATAGGGAGAGAGACGGTGAACGAGGCAACGACTGCCGAAAGACAACTGGACCAGGTTCAGCCGGGCGTAATCCGCGCCTTTACCCAGACGGAACTGAAATCCGTTCTCTCCACCTTGAAGGACATAGGGAGGAACGAACCTGCCGTTGCTGATCTTCTTGCCAGCGAAAGACCGTTGAAGGATTTCATAGCCCAGGCCTTCACGCTGTCTCCCTATTTGCGGGATTCAGCTGTCGCCGATGAGGGGCTGCTGACGCTGGCAATCTCTCGCCCGATTGACGAAACGCTCTCCGCCCTGGTGAAGGACGCGCGCGACAGCTGGCGCCCGGACGATGGGGGCTCTTATCCATCCGAGGCAGAGGTGATGACGCGTCTGAGGACCGCCAAGCGACGACTGTCCTTCATTGCCGCGCTGGCCGATCTGGGGCGGATATTCGTGGCGCGCGACACAACCCGTTGGCTGAGTGACATGGCCGATGCCAGTCTCGCCGCGGCAATCGACCACCTGCTGGTCTCCAGCCACCAGAGCGGAAAGCTGACGCTAAAATCCATGGAAACGCCCAGCGAAGGCTCCGGCCTCATCGTGCTTGGCATGGGCAAACTCGGTGCTCAGGAGCTGAATTACTCATCCGATATCGATGCTGTCGTGTTCTTCGAGCCATCTGCAGAAATCGTGGCCGATCCTCTGGATGCGCTGGAAACCTTCGGGCGCACGATGAGAAAGCTGATCCGCATCATGCAGGAGCGCACCGCCGATGGCTACGTGTTCCGCACCGACCTGCGCCTGCGTCCCGACCCCGGTTCGACGCCCCTTGCCATCCCCGTCGAAGCAGCCCTGACCTATTATGAAGGCAGGGGCCAGAATTGGGAGCGAGCCGCCTATATCAAGGCGCGACCGGTGGCAGGTGACATCAAGGCAGGCAACAACTTCCTGCGCGAACTCACACCCTTCGTCTTCCGCAAATATCTCGACTATGCGGCGATCGCCGATATCCACTCCATCAAGCGACAGATCCACGCCCACAAAGGCCATGGTGCCATTGCAGTGAAGGGGCACAACGTCAAGCTTGGGCGTGGCGGTATTCGCGAGATCGAGTTTTTTGCGCAGACGCAGCAGTTGATAGCTGGCGGGCGCATGGCGCCGCTTCGGGTGCGCTCCACCCAGGAGGCATTGGCGGCGCTGACGGAGGCCAAGTGGATCGATGCCAGCACCCGCGACAAGCTGACGGAAGCCTACTGGTTTTTGCGTGAGGTTGAACATCGCATCCAGATGGTGCGCGACGAGCAGACGCATATTCTGCCCGATACCGAGGCGGAACTGAAGCGCATCGCCTTCATGCTGGGCTTTGCCGACACCAAGGCATTTTCCGAAAAGCTGGAAGAGGTGCTGCGCCTTGTGGAGCGCAAATATTCAGCACTGTTCGAGCAGGAGACGAAGCTGTCCGGCGAGAGTGGAAATCTGGTCTTTACCGGCCAGAAAGACGATCCCGATACGCTAAAGACGTTGGCGCGGCTTGGCTTCGAAAGGCCCGAATCCATGTCGGGCGTCATCCGCACATGGCACAACGGGCGCTACCGGGCAACGCAATCCGCCGAGGCACGGGAGCGGCTGACCGAACTGACGCCCGATCTTCTCAAGGCATTCGGCGAAAGCAAGCGGGCCGATGAGGCGCTGTTGCGCTTCGATAATTTTCTGTCCGGTCTGCCCGCCGGCATCCAGCTTTTCTCGCTTCTGGGCAACAATCCGCTTTTGCTTTCGCTGCTGGTCACGATCATGTCGTCGGCGCCACGTCTGGCTGACATTATCGCCGCGCGTCCGCATGTCTTCGACGGTATGCTTGATCCGGCCCTCATGACGGAAATTCCGACGCGAGACTATCTGTCCCAGCGGATGCACGGTTTCCTCAGCCCGGCACGACACTATGAGGACATTCTCGACCGCTTGCGGATCTTCGCTGCCGAACAACGTTTCCTGATCGGCGTACGGCTGTTGACCGGCGCCATCCGAGGGGAGGTGGCCGCCCGAGCCTTCACGCACCTTGCGGACCTCGTCATCGAGGCCGCAGTCAATGCGGTTCTGGCGGAAATGGAAGCAGCCCACGGGAAATATCCCGGTGGCCGCGTTGCCGTCGTGGGCATGGGAAAGCTCGGTTCGTTCGAGCTGACGGCGGGCTCCGATGTCGATCTGATCGTTCTCTATGACTATGATGATGCGGCGAGCGAATCCGACGGAGCAAAGCCGCTCGACGCGTTAAGATATTACACGCGCATCACGCAGCGGCTGATTTCCGCTCTTTCAGCACCAACCGCCGAGGGCGTGCTCTACGAAGTGGACATGCGCCTTCGCCCCTCCGGCAACAAGGGTCCGGTGGCGACACGCATCTCGACCTTCGAGAAGTATCAGCGCGAAGACGCGTGGACCTGGGAACATCTGGCGCTTTCCCGCGCAAGGCTGATCTGCGGCGAGGCTTCGCTGATCAAGGACGCCGAGCGCATCATCGCAGATGTTCTTGCCCAGAAGCGGGACGTGGCAAAAATCTCGACCGACGTGGCGGAGATGCGCAAGCTGATCGGCGAGGAAAAGCCGCCAGCCAATATCTGGGATTTCAAGCTGATCCCCGGCGGTCTCGTCGATCTGGAATTCGTCGCCCAATATCTGACGCTGGTTGCACCTGCAAAGGGGCTTCCGCCGCATGTCGCCGGTGAAAGCACGGCGGATGTCTGGAAGCGTGTGGCAGCAGGTGCGATGGAGCCGCAGACCTATGACGACTGCATGGCCGCACTCAATCTCTTCACCGAACTGTCGCAGATCATCCGTCTGTGTATCGACAGCGACTTCGAACCGAGGGAAGCACCAGCCGGCCTGATCGACCTCGTCTGCCGCGCCGGCGATTGCCCCGACATCAGCACGCTGGAAGGCGAGGTAAAACGCCTGTCAAAAACGGTTCGTAAGGCATTTTCCGCGGTGGTCAAGGATGGTGGGTAAACCGGGAGGCGATGATTGAAAACTGACTGGGGCCTCATCAGGGGCATGATGGATGCAGCAATCGACACGTGCGAGAGGGTTGAGGCAGCGCAGTATTCGGAAGCGGATCGAGATGCTGTGATCAAGATGAATGGACATAACGTCAGCGTGCAGGACTTCCTTACAAGCGGGTGGACTGCCTCGGAAAATCTGCGCTACGGGATTATTCGCAGCCGACACGATAACAACGTCGATCTTGCTTACGTACCCGAGACAGCTCGTATTTTGGTTGCGATGGCGCACGCCGCCGCAGAACTAATCGGCGCTGGCGCAGAGAACGCGCCAGCGGCAGAAAACAGTCGTCGGCTGATGTCATGGTTTCACGACCACCTCGCTCCTGGTATCGAAGAGGCTATTGCTGCCAAAAGATTTAAGGGTTCGTCCAGCACGGAGACAGATCAATGATTGGATACACCATGGTCGGGACAACCGATCTCGCACGGGCAATCCGGTTTTATGACCCCATGTTTGCCGAAATGGGGATGAAGCAATGCTACAAAGATGAGCAGGTGGCTTTCTGGGGCGACAAGACAGATGCAAATGCGCCCCGGTTTGCCACAGGCTATCCCTTCGATGGCGGAAAGGCGGGTGTTGGGAACGGCACCATGACGGCGTTTCTGATCACGGGTTCGGAATTGATCGACAGGCTGCACAGTATTGCGGTGGAAAATGGGGGTGTGGATGAAGGTGCCCCGGGTCTGCGCCCCCACTATGGCGAGGGTTTCTACGCGGCCTATGTTCGCGACCCCGACGGCAACAAGATTGCCTTTGTATGCTATGATATAAACAAGAAGATCTGAAAACGATCACAGCTGTTCGCCCCTAGGGTCTGCGCATATCTGTGGCTGACCTACCTCTCCACAAACGTTTCCAAGAAAGCTCGGATCAATCCTGCCGTTGGCGGATTGATCCGTTAGCGCGGTGCGTGCGTAGAGACAATAAACATAAAGGCCCATTCATGTTTCATCTCATATTCGGAATTCCCTGGCTGGTTGTCGTCCTCAGATTTCTCCAGCCGCTGCCCTGGCTGTTTTCCGTCAAGGCCGTCATCGCCATAATCCTTCTGGTCGCGTCGCAGTATCATCTGGTCAACCGCATTTCGTCTGGATCGGTGTTTTCGCCGGAGTTTCTTCGACCGCTCGTCATCGTCTTTAATGTGCTGATGGGAACGATCCTGCTGCTGGCGTTGATGCAGATCGCGCTCGATATCGTCTCCCTGCTGCTGATGCCGTTCAAGGGACATTTTCCTGCGGTGCCGGTGGGATTGCGCTATGCAATGGGGCTGGCAGCGCTTGGTCTTGCAGGTTTTGCCGTCAGCCAGGCAATTCGCGTTCCGCCGCTCAAGGACATCGATGTCGCGATACCTGGCCTGCCGCCCGCCTTCGAGGGCTATCAGATGGTGCAATTGACGGATCTGCACATCAGCAGATTGTTTGACAGTTCCTGGTCAAATGAGGTCGTTGCTCGCACCAACGCGCTCAACGCCGATCTCATCGTCGTCACAGGCGATCTCATTGACGGCAGCGTTGAGGCGCGGACGTCAGACATCGCACCTTTGGCGAAGTTGAAAGCGCGGGACGGTGTCTTCACCATTCCGGGAAACCATGAGTATTTCTTCGGCTACGAAGAGTGGATGGCCTATTATCAGGGCTTGAACATGACCACCTTGGCAAACAGCCACACAGTCATTGATCGGGGTGGCGAGAAGCTTGTCATTGCGGGTGTGACCGACCTGTCTTCCACGAGAACCGCGTTTCCTGCGCCTGACCTTGCCGCCGCCATCAGTGGCGCGCCAGCCGGAGCACCCGTCATTCTTCTTGACCACCAACCGATGATGGCTGAGCGCAACGCGCAAAAGGGTATTGCGCTCCAGCTATCCGGTCACACCCATGGCGGTATGGTCTGGGGTCTGGACAGGCTGGTGGCACGCGCCAACAACGGCTACGTCTCGGGCTTCTACAAGGTGGATGGAATGCTGCTCTATGTGAACAATGGCACCGCACTATGGCCGGGCTTTGCGCTGCGCCTGGGGGTACCTTCAGAGTTGACGCGCATTACGCTTCGCAGAGCACCCTGACAAACAATGGCGCGCCCCTTTTTCATAAGGGGCGCGTCGTTTCGATTACTCTCAGGCGCAGCCAGCCGTGGTTTCCGCGTGAGGGATCATCAGGGCGACGACCGTGCCCTTGCCCTCGCAGGAGCGGATTTTCATCGTGCCACCATGCAGCTTGATGAGCGAGCGGGAGATGGCGAGACCAAGACCCGAACCACCCTGGCTCTTTGCATACTGGCTCTGAACCTGCTCGAAGGGCTGTCCGATCTTGTTGATAGCGGTCGAAGGGATGCCGATGCCGGTATCTGCAATGGTCAGCATCAGTCCTTTTTCATGAACATGGGTACGCAATTCGACGCGCCCGCCCGTTCCGGTAAACTTCACAGCATTCGACAGAAGATTGAGCATGATCTGCTTCATGGCACGACGGTCTACCGCCATGTGCATATCGTCGCAGACACGCTTCTGGATGGAGATGTTCTTCTGCGCGGCCTGGATGGCGGTAAGGCGAAGGGTTTCCTCCACCAGCGGCGCAAGATCGACCTTCTCGCGATTGATGCGCATGTGGCCGGCTTCAATCTTTGACATGTCGAGAATGTCGTTGATGACGTTGAGCAGGTGCTTGCCGCTGTCATGAATATCGCGGGCGTATTCGCTGTATTTGGGAGAGCCGACAGGGCCGAACATCTCAGCCAGCAGGATTTCCGAAAAGCCGAGGATGGCATTGAGCGGTGTGCGAAGTTCATGGCTCATATTGGCCAGGAATTCCGATTTGGCAGTATTGGCTGCTTCTGCCCGTTCCTTTTCTGCCTGATAGTTGGCGTTGGCCGCAGAAAGCTCGGTCTTCTGGCGCTCCAGCTTGTGACGCGATGCAGACAGGTCACCGATCGTTGCCATCAGCCGCTTTTCGGAATCGCGCAGTCGCTCCTCATGGCGTTTCAGAAGGGTAATGTTGGTGCCGACGGATACGAGGCCGCCATCACGGGTGCGTCTTTCGTTGATCTGGAGCCAGCGGGCGTCGGCAAGCTGCACTTCCGTTGTGCGAGACAGCCCGGACTGATCCGGATCGGCCACGCGCCGCTCGACCACAGGACGGCAGGCTGCGGCATTGACGACGGAGCGTTCCGTGCCTGCTACCAGCACACTATCGGGCAATCCGTAAGCCTGCTGGAAGTGAGCATTGCACATGACCAGACGGTCGTTCTTGTCCCACAGCACGAAGGCTTCCGATGTGCTTTCAATCGCGTCTGCAAGCCGCTGATCGGCTTCCGCATAGCGCTGCGCCAGACGATGCTGCTCGGTAACGTCCATCGCGATCCCGATGACGCGCGGGCCATTGGATGTGTGGATGACCTGAGCACGGGCGCGCAGCCAGACGTAGTGACCATGGGCATGGCGCATACGGAAGATCTGGTCGATCTGGCGCAGGTCACCGCAGCCGACGGAGCGGGCGAGTTCATAGAGATTGCCGTCTTCCGAATGCATCATGCGGGCGGCGTCGCTGAAGGAGAGGGGCTCCGTTCTGGGAGGCAGCCCGAGAATTTCATACAGCGATGTGGACCAGAACATGCGGCGGGTCGAAAGATCGAAATCCCAGAGGCCGCAACGACCGCGTGACAGTGCCGTTTCAACGCGCAGATTGGATTCAAGGAAGATTTCGTCAGCCGTGCGCGCGCGCTTTACCTGCATATAATAGGCATACAGAATGACCAGCAGGATTGCGGAAATGCCGGTGAACAAGGTCACGTTCAGCGCAACTTCACTGCGCCAGAAGCTTCGTATTGGCTGCAGCGACCGTGCCGCGATGATCATGCCGCCTTCGGTGCCGAGTGGCAGCATGGTGGCGTAGTGCGGGGTGCCTTCGATGTCGGTTTCGATGGTGCCCGGCGCACCGGGGAACCGGCGGACAATGGCAATTTCGGGAAGAAGATTGGTGAGCGATGTGCCGAGATAGATTGCGGCATCATTGCCGAGCCCGCCGAAAATGCGGCCATCGATGCCTGCCACCAGAAGCAGGGTGTCGTCATCGAGGCTGCCCGCCGGGAAGGACCGGCGCAGACGCGCTTCTGCCGCAGCACGATCCTGCAGGGCAAAGAGGCTTTCGGCACCGTTGAAGGATGCCTTGGCAGCCAGGGCAGAAAGCGCCGTGGCCTGCCGCGCCGATTCCTCCATGCGCCCGGACTCGGCGACGATGCCAAGCATCCGCGAAGCCGCGACGACAATGAGAAAAGCCAGAATGAGAATTGGAATGAGGCGCTTGAGCAGCGTCTCCAGTTGTGGAATCTGCAGACCGCTTCTGAAAGCTGAGGCGAACGCCATCAGAGTCCCAGCAAGCTTCTCGCCCCATGCAGCAACATCAACAAATTTGGCATACGAGCGCTCATCGCCCGCAGTCGCCCGCCGCACGTCCGTCATTATCCCGCCTTGATGTCCCTCGTTAATTCGAAGCGCCGCCGCTCGAATCTGACACCAGTGAATCAAAGCTGATTCGGCTTGTCCAGAGCTTGAGGTTAAAAGAATTTTAACCCTTTGAACCGACTCCGTATTTTTTTGGGACAGGTTTGGCGACCTTCACGAAAGTCGCCAAACTGACGTAACGTCAAGCCTTTAGCACGCGTTCGACGATGTCGCGAACGTCTGTCGAGAGGGCAGGAGACCGCTCGATTGTGGTCAATGCCGCGCGGGCGTGATCGGCCCGAACAGGCTCCAGCGACCGCCATGAGCGCATGGATGTGAGGATGCGCGCAGCAAGCTGGGGGTTGCGCTTGTCGATTGTGACAATCTGCTCCGCCAGGAAGCGATAGGCTTCCCCATCTGCACGGTTGAAACCGGTCGGATTGCCGAATGCGAATGTGCCGATGAGCGAGCGAACGCGGTTCGGATTGGTGCCGATGAAGTGCTTGGAGCCGATCAATGCCTTGATCCGGGCCAGCGCATCGCTGCCTGGAATTGCCGCCTGAATTGACAGCCACTTGTCCAGCACGAGTGCATTGTCTGCAAAACGGCTTTCGAAGCTGGAAAGCGCCTCTTCGGTTTCGCGAGCATTCGGGAAACGCTGCGTCAGCACGCTGAGAGCATGGGCAAGATCGGTCATGTTGCTGGCTGCGGAGAAGGCCGCCGAGGCGCGCTCCGGCGTCTGTTCCGCAAAGGACAGATAGCTCATGGCAATGTTGCGCAGCGACCGGCGACCGGCGCTCTGTGCATCCGGCGAATAGGCACCCTTGTCTTCAAAGCTGGTGAACAGCCTCTGGAAGGTTTCAATACCTGCCTTGGCAATTGCCGTCATCGCGGCGTTACGGGCCTTGTGAATGGCTTCCGGATCGTTGTTGCCGCCAATTTCGCGGGCAACATCAGCTTCGCTTGGAAGCGACAGGGCCTGGGCGCGGAAGGCGGGCTCCAGACTGTCATCCGCCGCAATTTCAATCAGCGTTGCGATGAAGGCCGGATCGAATTCGACGTCATTGCCGTTTCGAACCGCGTCCGTCGCCTTGACGAGATTTGGCATGGCCAATGTCGCCAATGCCTGCCAACGCGAGAACAGATCGGTATCATGGCGCGCGATCTGCACCATGTCCTGCGCCGATTGCTCGAGGTGCAGGTTGATGGGAGCCGAGAAACTGCGGTTGAGCGAGAGGACGGGGCGCGATGAAATGCCGGAGAAGGTAAAGGTCTGGCTGCGCTCGGTCAGATGCACGACGCCGTCCCTGTATTCGCCGCCTTCAACCTTGGAAGGCTGTGCAATCTCGCCGTTTTCGAGAATGAGAGCGAGGGAGAGGGGAATGTGCAGCGTCTGCTTGGCACTTTGCCCTGGCGTTGCCGGAACAGTCTGTTCCAGCGACAGCGTGAAGGTGGACGAGCCCGCGTCATAGGTGGTGGAGGCGCTGACGAGCGGTGTACCGGCCTGCACATACCAGCGGAAGAACTGGCTGAGATCGCGGCCGCTTGCATCCTCGAAGCACTTGATGAAATTCTCAACCGTCGAGGCTTCACCATCGTGGCGCTCGAAATAGAGATCCATGCCCTTGCGGAAATCCTGCGCACCCAGAATGGTGGCGATCATGCCGGTAATCTCGGCACCCTTCTCATAGACGGTCGTCGTATAGAAGTTGTTGATTTCGCGGTATTTATCCGGCCGTGGCGGATGCGCCAGCGGACCGCCATCTTCCGGGAACTGCTCTGACTTCAGATGGCGCACATCAGCGATGCGCTTGACCGGGCGCGAGCGCATGTCGGAGGAAAACTCCTGATCGCGATAGACGGTCAGGCCTTCCTTCAGGCAAAGCTGGAACCAGTCACGGCAGGTGATGCGGTTGCCTGTCCAGTTATGAAAATATTCATGCGCAATGATGCGCTCGATATTGGCATAATCGGTATCGGTCGCGGTTTCAGGATCGGCAAGGACGTATTTGTCGTTGAAGACGTTGAGGCCCTTGTTCTCCATGGCGCCCATGTTGAAATCGGACACGGCCACGATCATGAAGATGTCGAGGTCGTATTCGCGGCCGAAGCGTTCCTCGTCCCATTTCATCGAGCGTTTGAGCGCATCCATGGCATAGGCCGCACGCGGCTCCTTGCCATGCTCGACATAGATCTTGAGCGCGACATCGCGGCCCGACATGGTGGTGAAGGTGTCTTCGACAAGGCCCAGATCGCCAGCCACGAGCGCAAAGAGATAGCTTGGCTTGGGATGCGGATCGAACCAGGCGGCGAAGTGACGGCCTTCGTCATAATTGCCGCCGCCGAGAAAGTTGCCGTTCGACAGAAGGAAGGTGTTGCCTTCCTTGGCGGCAATGATGGTGATGGTATAGGGAGCCAGAACGTCAGGGCGATCCGGGAAATAGGTGATGCGGCGGAAGCCTTCGGCCTCACACTGGGTGCAGTAGACGCCGTTTGTGCGATAAAGCCCCATCAACTGCGTGTTGGTTTGCGGGTTGATGTAGTTCGTCACGCAAATTTCGAACGGCGTTTCTTCCGGTAGGTCACGGATCGTCAGGCTGTCCGGCGTCGCATCATATTGCGCCGTAGACATTTCGATCTGGTCCAGCAACAGGCCAGACAGCGTCAGTTCGTCGCCATCCAGAACCAGCGGGGCCGACTTGTCCGCGCCTTCGCGCCTATGAAAGATCAACCGTGCTTCGACCTTGGTATTCTCAGGATCGAGTTCGAATGTGAGGTCAACTCGTTCGAGAACGAAATCGGTTGGGCGATAATCCGCCAGGTGAACGATCTGGCCCGTGTCTGTTCGCATGACTATCCCTGAATGAACCTTGTCTGCCACGATTCAGGTTTCATGCCGGATGATCCCTGAAAGTAAAATTGAAAGAGAGTCACGTTCATGTGAAATTCACAAGACATGATGTCCTGCGTATCGCCTCGCCAGACCAAACGGTTCAATGAGGATCAATGAATTTGTCTCGCAAGAACGCATCTTTCCATTAAATGTTGAACGATTACTGAAGTTGTGGGGGCCTCAGGCGATTATATTACGATAAACTAGTAGATTGGTTAGCAATTTTATTACAAGCCGCCCTGCTACATCGCTCATCGCCGCCATTCTCAGCCCTTCAGGCCCAGGCTCGTGCGGATAGCCTCATCATTTTCTGTCTGCTGAATGACGACACCGTACCATCCGAGGCCATCGTAATCTTCGTAACCGAACGTCTTGGCAAAGGCGACGATGGCATTTCCGACATAATAGCTGCCGCGCATGGCGTTCGATGGGTTTTTCAGGGGGTATTGCGTGAAGCGCAGGGATGGATCGCTGCTGGCGATGACACGCAGGTCGCTGTCCAAGAGCAGCACGACGGTCCGCTCCGCGACCGACGGCGAAAGATTGGCTTCCTTCTCGACGATCGAGCGTCCCTGTTCCTGCCAATCGAAAAAGACGCCGAGCGTGCCGAGCAATGCGCCATCCGTCTTGCCGCCCTGGCGTATGCCGGTTGCGTAGACAAGCACATCTCTGCTGTCGTGCAGCGGGCTGCTTTTGACCTGATCGACCACATATTCGTCGCCGCTACGGCATTGCGAGGCCGCCGCAAACCAGGGCTCGATGGCCATGCTGCGCCCGGCAAGATTGCGCTGGTATCGCGGATTGGCAGAAGCGACCACGACGCCACGCTTATCTGTCATGACAAGATCGATATAGACCGTATAGAACCGGCTGATCACGCCAAGTCGCTCCGCGGCAAAGGCGATGTCGGCATCATCCTTGCTTTCCAGCGCCTGCCAAAGCGCCGTGTCCGTTGCCCACCAGCGAACGTCTGCGGTGCGCTCGAACAGGTTTCTGACGATAAGCTGCACCAGCGTCTGCGCCATATCCATCAGGCGCACACCCTCCATCTCCTCCACCAGCGCTTCCGCCATCTGGCGGCTGAGGCCGATGCGGCTGAGAACGGTGTGTTCGAAGGTGGAGGAAATATCGGAGGCGATCTGCGCAAGCCGCTGAACTTCGTTCGCGACGACAGAGAAACCCTTGCCTGCTTCACCCGCTCTTGCCGCTTCGATCAATGCATTGATGGCCAGCAGCCTGATTTGTTTGACGATGTGGCTGTTGTCCATGCTAAACCGTCGCAAATCGGTCGACATGCCGTCCGTGACCACCCGCATTGTGCGTGGCGTTGCGGGTGGAGCGTCATTCTCGGCAATTCTCTGCACATTATGGTTCATGGATTCGTCAATTCTGAAATGGAGTTTGCGATTATTGGCGGAAATACGGGGAGGTTGGGGCTGTGTGAACTATTGAATGATAGAATTTAGAATATAATTTGGTTAAAAATTGGTTGTTATAGGTTGTAATTTATTTTTGTTTTGGGAAAGAAGCGCCGCTTTTTAACGCGTCACTTGCTTATATTTGAAGCAATTACCTAAAACTATCGCATTTCAGTAGATTAGCAGATGATTGCGTGAGCGGGGTCACGAGGCGGGGCAGGTCGAAAGTTCGTTCAAGGGTAGACTTCGATCTGCTATCTATTAGAAAAGACGCGCGGGACCATGCTTGGCCTGTGGAAATGAAACCGGTTCACAGCCGCAACCGTTGAATGTTCGTTCTTATGAGTGCCGCCCCCTATAACCCCATCCGGGGCATAAGCTTCAAGCTTGTTTCCGTCGCCTTTTTCCTCGTGATGCAGACCTGCATCAAAGCCGTGGGGCCGGATGTTCCCGCGGGCGAAATCAGCTTCTTTCGCTCCATCTTCGCCATCGTGCCCATTGTCATCTATCTTGCCTGGCTGCGAAATCTTCGAAGCGCCTTTCACACCGACAATGTGTTCGGACATTTCAAGCGGGGGCTGCTCGGTATCCTCTCGATGATCTGCGGATTTTACGGGCTGACATTGCTGCCCCTGCCGGAGTTCATCGCGATAGGCTACGCCTCTCCACTCATGGCGGTGGTATTTGCGTCGCTTATTCTGGGCGAGTCGGTTCGCGTCTACCGCTGGTCTGCCGTCCTGGTGGGCATGAGCGGCGTCGTCATCATCCTGTGGCCGAAACTGACGCTGTTGCAGGAGGGCGGTTTTGCTGCAGGTGAGGCGATCGGCGCGCTTTCTGTTCTCTTAGGGGCGGTGCTGGCCGGTCTGGCCATGGTGCAGGTCCGTCAGCTGGTGGTGACTGAAAAGACACCGACTATTGTGCTGTACTTCTCATTGACCGGGACGTTGCTGTCTGCTGTCAGCCTGCCATTCGACTGGGAGTGGCTCGATCTCAACCAAACCATTCTGCTGATTTCCTGCGGCGTTGCCGGAGGCATAGCCCAGATTTTTCTGACCGAAAGCTATCGCCACGCGGAAGTATCGACAATCGCGCCGTTCGAGTATTCCTCAATCCTGTTCGGCATCGCCGTATCGTATATTTTGTTTGGCGACATCCCGACGACAACTATGTTGATCGGCACGGCCATCGTCATCTCTGCCGGAATTTTCATCATTTTCAGAGAACATCAGCTTGGGCTTGCGCGTAAAGCCGCCAAAAAGGCGTCTACCCCTCAAGGTTGACGCGTAAAATGACTAAAATACCACCAGAATACAACCCGATGGATTTTTTTTCATTTTAATCAAACCATTATTCAATTCTTGAATGAACGTGGTATGGAGGGAAACGGGTATTTAAGGCAAATTTCTGGGTGGCACATCGTGTTTGGGGTAAAACGCGGAATGGCAATTTGCGCAAAGCTACGCTCGAAGCGCAGTTCATGTATGCAATTGCAACATAGTCGGGCGGCCAAGCGTCGCCAAGCTGCAAATTCATGCCCATCATTTTTGTGGGGGTGGTCGTGACATTTACATATTCGGAACTGGTTGCGCATCCGCGCCTGCTGGATGCGATCCGCCAGCTTGCGCGCAATCTTCGCGTTTCCTTCAATGAGAACCCTCGCATCGCGCGCCTGCTTTCGGCTCACCAGAAGTGGATGCTTACACAGGCTGGCATGGCGCTGAACCTCGAAGCCGGTCCAAGCGGGTTTACAGTGGCGGAGTTTCGCGAACTTGTAACAGCCAATGGCATCGCCAGTCGCAACACGGTTCAGAACTATCTCGACCAGTTGGAAATCTATCGCTATGCCGAGAAAGTCGGTCCTACGGCTGTGCGTCCGCGGCGATATCGGGCGACCGCCGTGAGCGAGCAGGCGATGTTGATGTGGTATGTCGCCAACCTGTCCGCGATCGATGGGCTGGATGGCGGTTCGCGAGCGCTCGAGTTGCTCTCAAAACCGCACCTGCTGGCAAAAGCACAGCCGCGCGCCGCTCGCAAATGCCTTCTCGACAGAAACTGGGTGGAGCCGCCCGAGCGCATCGGTCTGTTCCTCTGGACGGAAGCGGGCGCGCTTGTCATGGACGAATTCATCAGCCGTATAGAGGATGCCGAGGGCGATTGCGATCGTATCGATATCGGCTATGTCGATGCCCGCGCTCTCGCCACCGAATTCATGATGTCCCGCACCCATCTTCAGCGCCTTCTCAACAAGGCGGCAGAGCAGGGCACGATGGGCTGGCATAATGAAAGCCTGCGCAGCGGCATGTGGTTCTCCCGCGACTTCCTGGACGAATACTGCAAATGGCAGGCCATCAAGTTCAAATACGTCAATGATGCATTTCTTGACGCTCAGGCATGACCGGATGCTGCAGCGGCCGCGTTGAACCGAACGCGGCCGCTGCAAACCTGCGTTTGCCGGCCAATCCTTTTTCGCGACGATTTCGAGATGGCCGGTGGGATCTGGCTGCTGACTGACGGGCGGTCATGCCAGGCAGCCTGCGCGCTCACCGCAACCGAAGCGTTTCCGACGCGCAAAACTTTCAGTCCAGAAAACAGGGCGATCTGATCGGCGCTGGAAATAATCCGGTAATCATACTGCTTGCCTTTTTTTGGCTTCCACATAAGGTTGCATTGACTAAGCAAAAACAACCTATAATTATCTCGCCTGTTGATATTGCCCTCAAGGAGCCATCGCAGAATGAGTAATGTTATTGATATTGAAATCGTCGTGGATGTTAACAACCTCGTCCTCAACACGACCAGTCCCAGCAAGGATCCGGCTAATCCGACATGGGTTGGCCACAACTACGCCTATATGATTGCCGCCAGCCAATATGTTAAAAGCGGTCAGGCAACGGGTGACCTCAACATTTCGGCGGACGTCGAAGACACCATCCATTGGCGAATGCTTTCCCAGTCGGGCAACACCACCTATTCCGCCAACCTGATGAACATCACCTATCTCAACGGTACCAAGGTTACCGCTGACATCGAGGGAAAGCTCGCTCAGCCGCAGACCCCTGTTCCCGGAACAACGCTCGGCAGTATCCCTCTGCCGCCATCGGGCACCAATGCCTATGTCGTAACGCCTCAATATGACTTCTACGTCGCGGCTGACATCGTTTCCGCAGGCACGGAAAACTACAGCGTGCTGTTTGAAGTCCTTTACTACCACGCCGGTGCCCTGACCGTGCTTGGCTACTTCGCCTGGGATCCAACGATCACCGCATCCTGATTGTCTCGTCCTGTTTGACGCCAATCGCGTTTCGCCTGCCGTTTGCGAGAACAGCATGTTCAAATGGACATGGCTCGTGACGGCAGGCGTTTCAGCCTGAAGCGCGCAGTCCGAGAGATCTTGCAATAGTAACAAGTGTCGAAAGTGACCTAGCGACAGCGGAGATGAACTACGGTCCGTGAGCCCGTTGGGTCAATTGGCCCTTGTTCTCAGAAAAGCTGACCAATCTGCCGGGAGCCGGGGAGGGTGGAAGGCGGCGCTGATTACAAACTCAGGCCCCAGAAACGCAAAAGCGCCTCTCCATGGGAAAGGCGCTGCAAAGCGTCGGGCTCTAAAAGCCGGTCAAGGCATGGCCTTGAGGCATTTCAATCAGCGTTCGCGGAAATCCGCAAAAACTGCCGAGGGCCGTGTGGTCCGAACCTGCTGTGTGGACGCGCGAGCGGTCAGCTGTTCGTTCGTAACACCAAAACGGTGGTAACCCTGGCTGGAGCGCGGGCCTAGGCCTGCAAGCCGGAGTGTTTCGAAGCCGGAATGTACCGGACGGAAGCGAGTGGTCATTGCCTTGGTTCCTTAAACCTTTTCCTCCCAAGACGAGATGACTTATTGCAGTGCAGCAGGGATTCGGCAAGAAAGGCAAATGCGCCGCTGTTATGCGCCATTTGCATGGCTATTTTCATAAATCATTTACATTGATCAAAAAGGAAGCATTCACAATTGCCGAATACGGCTCTGGAATGCTAATAAATCCTGCCATGCCAATGACTTACTGGCCGGAGCGTTCAAAAGCTCCTGCGGGTGCAGAGTGGCAATTGCGGGCACGGTTTCGTTGCCAGATGCGACATCACGCCACTGTCCACGCAGCGTATGGATGGTGCCGGTGCCGCCAAAGAAAAAACGCGCAGTGAAGTTGCCCAAAAGCAACAGTACTTTCGGCTCTGCTAAAGCGACCTGTCTTTCGATGAAAGGGCGGCAGATTTCCATTTCCGGGGTGGATGGCGGGCGGTTGCCGGGCGGGCGCCATGGCACGACATTCGTGAGCAGCAGGTTGGCACGTTCAAGGCCAATCGCCGCCAGCATACGGTCCAGCAAAAGGCCGGTCTTGCCGACGAAGGGCGTACCTTCTCGGTCGTCATCGGCATCCGGCATCGGGCCGATAACCATGATGCCAGAAGAGGGGTCGCCTTCGGCAAAAATGGTATGGCGCGCACTGTTCTTCAGATTGCAGCCATTGAAGCTTTCCAGTGCAGTCTTGAGTTCGCCAAGCGAGCGGGCAGTTTCTGCGGCAAAGCGGGCAGCGGCAATGGCCTGCTCGTCCGGCATGGCCACATTGGCCTGTACAGGCGCGGGCATGGAGGCGGCGGCGCGTGAAGCAGCCGATTGCGGGGCAGGCTGCGAAGAACGTGATGCGCCGCCTTGGACGTTCGCTGCAGCAGAGGACTGGTTTTCCCTTTGCTGCGCCGGACGGGCGTCCCTTGCTGCCGGGCTTGCTGTGCGCGAGGCTGCAAATTCCGCAAAGCGATCAATGGCCGTGTCTTCTAGCAGCCAGTCGACGCCCGCATCCGCATGAAAATGCAGAAGCGCCGCCAGTTCTGCCGGGGAAAGGTCTTGGGCCGAGATCATGGGCTGAAAACTACCTCAACTGCCGGTCCCGCGAAACCCCTGATATCACGCTGTCCAGCGCTCAATATCGCCGCTTTCGCCAATCATGGCCAAGCCGTGGGCAATCGACAGCAACTCGCCGCCGCTCTCGATCCTGTCCGCATCGAACCGCCGGGTGAAAAGCTCGCGCACGGCAGGCACGAAAGAGGTGCCACCCGTCAGGAACACCTTGTCGATGGCGTCAGGGGCGGTCTGGGTCTTTTCCAGCACTTCGTCGAGCGCGCCTTCGATCTTGGCGAGATCGTCGCTGATCCAGCTATTGAAATCGCTGCGCTTGACGGTCTTTTTGCCAGCCTTGCCGAGCGGAGAGAAGTTGAACTCCGCTTCTTCCTGGGAGGATAGGGCCATCTTGGTTGCCGAAATGGCCTGATAGAGCGGATAGCCTTCATCATGCTCGACAAGTTCGACAAACATTTCCAGCTTTTCCGGCTCAAGCGCTGAGCGCACCAGCGATTTCAGATCCGAGAACTCCTTGGTGGTCTTGAAGATGGAGAGCTGGTTCCAGCGCCCGAAATTGACGTAGTAGCCTGCGGGTACGTCCAGCACCTTGTCGAAGCTTTTGAACTTGCTGCCCTTGCCGATTTCCGGTGACACGAGGTTGTCGATCATGCGGAAGTCGAAATGGTCGCCCGCAACGCCGACACCCGAATGGCCGATGGGGGTGGCAGTCAGCTTTCCGGCGTGGCTTTCGAAGCGGATCAGCGAGTAGTCGGTGGTTCCGCCGCCGAAATCGGCGACCAGAACATTGGCGTCCTTTTTCAGGCTCTGGGCAAAGTAATAGGCGGCAGCGACCGGCTCATACACATAATGAATTTCAGGAAAGCCCGCACGGGTGAGGGCCTCGTTGTAACGGGCAAGCGCCAGCGCTTCGTCGGGGTTGCCGCCGGCGAAGCGCACGGGACGACCGGCAATGACGGTGGAAATGTCATCGCGCCACTCATCGCCCGCATAGGATTTCAGCTTGCGCAGGAAGACTTCCATCAGGTCCTCGAAGCTCTGGCGCTTGGCAAAGACCAGCGTGCCCTGAAACAGCGGCGATGCGGCAAATGTCTTGATGGACTGCAGGAAGCGACAGTCGCCGGGATTATCGATGAACTGCTGGATGGCGGCGTGGCCCGCCTCGACATGAAGGGCAGCGGCACCCAAGCTGCTGTCTTTCATGAAGGAGAGCGCCGTGCGCATACTGTCTGCGGTTCCGGCGCTGCTGGTAAAGCGCATGGAGTGGCTGTCGGTCCCGCTGTCGGAGAGTGCCATGACCGTATTGGTCGTGCCGAAATCGAGGCCGAGTGTCCGTGACATTGCAATGGTCCTTGGTTCCTGGGCAGGTGGAATCGCGCCCGGGGCGCGCTCTGCCCTTCAGTCTGGATGCCTGTGGCATCGGTTATTTTTGAAGAGGGCGGGTCATTGCATGATGACCGGTTCATGGCAAGCCGGGTGGCTCAGTTTTTTGTCGCTTGCCCGGCCCGCATTTGCGCCGCTTCTTCCTGCAGCCACTGCGAAAACGTCGCCATTGCCGGGGTCATAGTCCGGGATTTGAGGCGGGTCAGCCAGTAGCACCCTTTGGACACATAGACTGGAAAGGGTTGCTCCAACGCGCCGGACGAAAGCTGGCGGCTGAACATCAGCGGTGGCGCAAGCGCAATGCCTGCCCCCTGCAAGGCGGCCTCAATCATCAGCACGGAGGAATCGAAGACGATGCCCTTGATCTTGGGAGGCGTCACACCGGCAGCCTCGAACCATTCCGGCCACTCATCCATACGGTAGGAGCGCAGAAGCGGCCGTGCCGCCACGTCCTGCGGGGAATGAAGCTGGCTGGCGATCGCAGGCACGCAGAGCGCCGAATGCGGAGCCTCGAACAATTCTTCCGCTTCCGTATCGTGCCAGGCGCCGTTGCCGAAACGTATGGCGTAATCCAGACCTTCGGCGGCGATATCGACCCTGTTGTTGTTCGTGGAAAGCCGCACCTCGATGAAGGGATATCGCTCCTGAAAGGCGCTGAGACGCGGCAGCAGCCAGCCCACCGCAAAGGTGCCGACGGAGCCGAGGGTCAGAACATCACGCACATGCCCGTCTTCGAAACGCTGCAACATATCGGCCATGCGGTCGAAGGAGTCCTGCAGGGTGGGCAACAGGGCTAGGCCGTCTTCCGTAATCATCAGGCCGCGCGGCAGGCGACGGAAAAGCTCGACGCCAAGCCGCTGCTCCAGCAGTTTGACCTGATGGCTGATCGCAGTCTGCGTGACGCACAGCTCAATCGCGGCGCGGGTGAAGCTCAGATGGCGTGCAGCCGCTTCGAAAGCGCGCAGGGCGTTGAGCGGGAGATGTGGGCGTACCATGGTATGACCAAGTTTAATTCATGTCAGCAGCCAGATATCATCATTTGTACCCGTGCAACAGCGCAGACTAGAAGTAAGCCATCACAACCGGATGGAGACATGTCCATGGCAATCAAGCGGCGTATTGGTGTCGTTCTTTTATCATTTATTTCAAAAGCTTGCATCGGAAACTTGCATGCAGTTGCCGCGCAGACGGTGCAATGCACGGTCGTTCTCGATGCAGAGAGCGGTGACGTCCTGCATCGGCAGGGCAGCTGCGACAAGGCCTTTGCGCCCCAGTCCACCTTCAAGCTGCCTTTGGCCATCATCGGTTATGATACGGGTATTCTAACCAACGAGACCACGCCGCGCTGGGACTACAGGCCCGAGTGGAAAAGACCGAAACGCGAGCAGATGTCTGTCGATCCGACGATTTGGGAAAAGGAATCCATCGTCTGGTATTCGCAGGAAATTACCCGAAGGCTGGGCAAGGAAAAGTTTGCCGATTATGTGCGCCGGTTCGATTATGGCAACGCCGATGTGCGCGGCATTAAAGGGCGCTCGGACGGGCTGACGGAATCCTGGCTGATGTCGTCATTGAAGATTTCCGGCGATCAACAGGTCGCGTTTCTGCGCCGTTTCCTCACCGGCAAACTTCCCGTCTCCCAGTCCGCCTCTGATAAAACCATGGCGATCATGCCGAAGTTCACCGCAGCCGAGGGCTGGCAGGTGCAGGGCAAGACCGGGTCCGGGCGTATGCGGACCAAGGATGGAAAATATGACGGCGACGTCTGGCTTGGCTGGTTTGTCGGTTGGGCGCAAAAGGGCGATCGTCAGGTGGTTTTCGCCAAGCTGAACATCAAGGACTGGAAGAGCGAAGAGCCGATCAGCTTTGCCACGCGCGATGCGTTGATCGCCGAACTGCCGCAGCTGGTAAAATAGCCTAGCGAATGAGGCGTCGGCCGGCAAAGATCATGGCAAGCCCGACCAGCGCGACGAGGGCTCCGCGGATGATCCATGGGCTTTGATCGATCATGAAACTGGACGCGGGGTAGGGGAAATATCCGCTTCCCTGACCCATCCACAACAGGCCGACAAGGGCCAGAAGTGCGCCGAAGAAGGTAAGCAACAGACGAACTATCCGCATGATAAGCCTCAATGGAGAACCGATGCGTCACTCTACGCCTTGGCGCGGGAAGTGAAAGCATTTTCGGATGCTCGTCTGTTTTACCGATGCAGAAGCACGCCTGCGCAGCTGTGGGCGTGCTCTTTGACGCTCTGGCGCCTTTACGATGCCAGATGTGCGATCAGATCGACTTCGATGCTCCACCATCCACCCGCAGCATGGTGCCGGTAATGTAGCTTGCAGGTTGCGAGCACAGGAACGCGCCGGCGGCCGCAAACTCTTCCACCGTGCCAA
Organism: Agrobacterium sp. fls2-241-TYG-188a; assembly: GCF_030209845.1. Classification (NCBI taxonomy): domain Bacteria; kingdom Pseudomonadati; phylum Pseudomonadota; class Alphaproteobacteria; order Hyphomicrobiales; family Rhizobiaceae; genus Agrobacterium; species Agrobacterium sp. fls2-241-TYG-188a. Next base: position 629,698 of record NZ_JARVRD010000002.1, read on the forward strand.
GGCGTCCGGCGGGAATGTTTTTCACCGATGCATCGCGGATTTCCTCGACGCTCTTGCCCAGCCTTTTGGCGTTTGCACCATCCAGCTCATCGATACGGTCGGTGTGGATGCGCCCGGGCAGAAGAAGGTTGGCGGTGACGCCATTGCTGGCAACCTCTGCGGCAAGGGTCTTGTTCCAGCCCACAAGTGCGCCCCGAAGCGTGTTGGAAAGCGCAAGGTTCGTAATGGGCTCGAATACGCCTGAAGACGCGACGGTCAGAATGCGCCCCCAACCCTGTTCCTTCATCTGCGGCAGAAAAGCGCCCGTCAATGTAATGACGCGCAGCACCATGGACTGAAAGAAGGTTTCGAGCGTCTCGGCGGTGATATCCTGCGCGCTGCCGGGCGTAGGCCCGCCCGTGTTATTGACGAGAATGTCGATGCCGCCGAGCTTTTCCTTCACGGCCTCGACCATCTTCGGCACGAAATCATTCTGTGCGAGATCGGCCTCGACCCAGTCGGCCTTGCCTTTTCCAAGCGCGTTGATGGCCTGCGCATTGGCAGCCAGCCTCTCGGCGGTGCGACCAACCAGAAGCACGTTTGCGCCTTCCCCGGCCAGCGCCGTTGCAATGCCGAGACCAAGGCCGCGCGACGAAGCCAGAACAAGGGCGCGTTTGCCGGAAATGCCGAAATCCATAAGTGCTGTCCTCCTGAAACATGTTGCCGAGGTTATAGGGGTGGTCTCGCGGATTTTGAAGGCGTCTGCGGTTTATTTCGTTTGAGTGCCGTCGTTGTCGTGGGACTTGTCGGAGCGCTTGACCCTAAGGGCCATTCCGCATTAAATTACGTGCACGTAAAAGTAAGCTATTACAATTGCGTCAGAGAATGTAATGGGTTTGTGGCCGATTTGCCTGACTTCAACCTCGACAACGGCTTTGCGCTTTGCGAAGAAAGTTATCGAGATGGCGGTCTTTAAAGGCAGGCTGGTACGGCGCGTGCAATGAACCCTGCAGGCGCAAGCGCGTTAGAAAAACAATGCCGGAAGGGACCGGCAAGCGGAGAGGATGGATATGACCGAAGCAATGGAATTGCCGGAACGCGAATCGATGGAATTCGACGTTGTCATCGTTGGCGCAGGTCCGGCGGGCCTTTCGGCTGCGATACGGCTCAAGCAGGTCAATCCTGATCTCTCTGTTGTCGTTCTCGAAAAAGGCTCAGAAGTCGGCGCACATATCGTTTCGGGCGCCGTGGTCGATCCGATCGGCATCGACCGCTTGCTCCCCGGCTGGCGCGAGGAAGAGGGGCATCCCTTCAAGACCGAAGTCAAGGATGACCAGTTCCTGCTGCTGGGGCCTGCCGGATCGATCCGCCTGCCCAACTTTGCCATGCCGCCATTGATGAACAATCACGGCAACTACATCGTCTCGCTTGGTCTCGTCTGTCGCTGGCTTGCCGAAAAGGCAGAGGCCCTTGGTGTGGAAATCTATCCCGGCTTTGCGGCCACGGAGGTTCTTTATAACGAGGCGGGCGCTGTCATCGGCGTTGCTACCGGTGACATGGGTGTGGAGCGCAATGGCGAACCCGGCACGGCATTTACACGCGGCATGGCGCTGATGGGCAAATATGTGCTGATCGGCGAGGGCGTGCGCGGATCGCTTGCCAAACAGCTCATCAAGAAATTCGACCTTTCCAGGGATAGCGACGTCCAGAAGTTCGGCATCGGCATCAAGGAACTCTGGCAGGTCAAGCCTGAGAAGCACCGTCCGGGTTTGGTCCAGCACTCCTTTGGCTGGCCGTTGGGCATGAAGACCGGTGGCGGCTCGTTCCTCTACCACCTCGAAGACAACCTCGTGGCTGTCGGCTTCGTCGTCCACCTGAACTACAAGAACCCCTATCTCTATCCCTTTGAGGAATTCCAGCGCTACAAGACGCACCCTGCCATCCGCGACACGTTCGAGGGGGGCAAGCGCCTGTCCTATGGCGCACGTGCCATCACCGAAGGCGGGTATCAGTCGGTTCCGAAGCTGACTTTCCCGGGCGGCGCCCTGATCGGCTGTTCCGCCGGTTTCGTGAACGTGCCGCGCATCAAGGGCAGCCATAACGCCGTGCTGTCGGGCATGATGGCCGCTGAAAAGCTGGCCGAAGCCATTGCTGCAGGCCGCGCCAATGATGAAGTCATCGAAATCGAAAACGAATGGCGCGACAGCGACATCGGCAAGGATTTGAAGCGCGTCCGCAACGTCAAACCGCTATGGTCGAAATTCGGCACAGCGCTTGGCGTAGCACTGGGCGGGCTGGATATGTGGACCAACCAGTTGCTCGGCCTCTCCCTTTTCGGCACGTTGAAGCACGGCAAGACGGATGCGGAAAGCCTTGAGCCTGCCAAGCTTCACAAGCCGATTGCCTATCCAAAGCCGGATGGCGTGCTGACCTTCGACCGCCTGTCATCCGTCTTCATTTCCTCGACCAACCATGAGGAAGACCAGCCGGTGCACCTGCAGGTCAAGGACATGGATCTGCAGAAACGCTCAGAGCATGACGTCTATGCCGGTCCCTCCACGCGCTACTGTCCCGCCGGTGTCTACGAATGGGTGGAGACAGACGGCGAGCCGACCTACGTCATCAACGCCCAAAACTGCGTTCATTGCAAAACCTGCGATATCAAGGACCCCAACCAGAACATCAACTGGGTACCGCCGCAGGGCGGTGAGGGGCCGGTTTACGCGAATATGTAAAAACGGCGAAGACGCGGATCTCATCGTTTGCGCAAGAGGTCCGCGTAAGAATTATACGTGACAAAAAGGATCGATGTGGGATTTCGCCGGTTAGATTAAGACTTTGTCTTATCTGTTGTGCACAGAATTGTAGAATATTGCCCGGTGGCTTACTTATGAAGAATGCAGCGCGTACGTTGCCTGGAGATCCGACAAGGTTCGGATGTGGGAGCAGGTTATGACCATCGACAGACGTCTTTCTCAAAGCATTCGTCCACTTCTTTGTGGTGCGGCACTGACGATGGTTGCCGTCGCTATGCCCTTGTCCGAAACCCAGGCCGCAAGCTGCCGGGCTGAGGCGAGTGCGGGGTTGGATTGGAGCGCTTGCAACAAGCGACTTCTGATGCTGGGTGGCAGCGTGCTTGATGGTGCCGATCTTCGCGGCACGGATTTTACCTTCACAGATCTTCGCGGCTCGTCTTTCAAGAAAGCCAATCTGGAGAAGGCCAAGCTCATTCGCACATCGCTTGCATCATCCCAGTTGCAGGAAGGCAATTTCGTCAAGGTCGAGGCTTATCGCGGTGACTTCAGCGATGCTGATGCGGAAAATGCCAAGTTCAACAATGCTGAAATGCAGCGCGCCAGTTTCGAGAATGCAAAGCTGGTCGGAACGGATTTCAGCAAGGCTGAGCTTGGCCGTGCCGATTTCGAAGGCGCAACGCTGACGGGCGCGAAGTTCACGATGGCCAATCTGTCCCGCGCCCGTTTCGAAGGCGCGAACTTGACCGGGCCTATCGATTTCGAAAACGCGTTTCTTCTGCTTACCCGTATCGAAGGGCTGGACCTTTCGGGGGCAACGGGGCTGGAGCAGAAGCAAATCGACATTGCCTGCGGCGACGCCAAGACGAAGCTTCCACAGGGGTTGACGACGCCGACCTCATGGCCTTGCCCGGAAGATCCAGACGAGGATTGAGACGCTCGACGGCGCACGCAGTTTACTGTTTTTGATGAAAGAGGGAGCCCCGGCCTGTCGCTGGAGCTCCCTCAGTGCTTTCAGGCTTAGAAACCGGACAGGACGATCTTGCCCTTCGCCGTTCCGGTTTCGATCAAGGCATGGGCCTTTAGCAGATTGGCCGCGTTGATGGTGCCATAGACATCCGTCATCGTGGTCTTGATCTGGCCTGCATCGACCATCTCGGCAACATGGTTGAGAAGCTTGTGCTGCTCCAGAACATCGGCGGTCTGGTACAGCGGCCGTGCGAACATGAACTCCCAGTGTACCGAGATGGCCTTTCGCTTGAAGGGCATGATATCGAAGCCGCCTTTTGGATCATCGATCAGGCAGTAGCGGCCCTGTGGGGCGAGAAGCGCAACACTGTCTGCCGCATGAATATCGCTCTGCGTCGTGGAGAAAACGAAGCCGGGCGCACCGAGACCGAGCGCCTCCACCTGAGGGGCAAGCGGCTGGCTATGGTCGATAACGTGATGGGCGCCAAGCTTGGTTGCCCATTCCTTCGTCTCAGGACGTGAGGCGGTGGCGATGACGACGAGATCCGTCAATTGTCGGGCAAGCTGGATGGCGATGGAGCCCACGCCGCCTGCGCCGCCGATGATGACGATGGCATTGGCAGCGCCCGGGACGGTTTGCCTGACGTTGAGCCGATCGAACAGCGCCTCGTAGGCGGTGATCGCTGTCAGGGGAAGGGCGGCTGCCTCTTCGAAACTCAAGCTCTTCGGCTTTTTGCCGACGATACGCTCATCCACGAGATGATACTCGCTGTTGGAGCCGGGCCTGTCGATGGCGCCTGCGTAAAACACCTCGTCGCCCGGCTTGAACAGGCTGACCCCTTCACCCACCGATTTGACGACGCCCGCGGCGTCGAACCCGAGGATGCGCGCCTGACCATTTTCCGGTGCCTGGTTGCGGCGCACCTTTGTATCGACCGGATTGACGGAGACCGCCTTAACCTCAACCAGAAGGTCAAGCCCCTCGGCTTGCGGCATTGGCACCTCCAGATCGAGAAGCGCATCCGCTTCCGTGACGGGCTTTGCACTTTTGTAACCGATAGCACGCATGGCGTGATCTCCTTTGCTTGTTGCGTCGGATCCTATTTGGTAGAGATGGGCATGGAGCGCAAGAATGCACATATTGTGTCTATACGCACAAAAAGGATACTGTGATGTCCCGTCCACGTGCCAAGCTGACAGGCAATTTTCCCGGATGTCCGGTGGAATCGACGCTGAGTTTCATTGATGGAAAATGGAAGGGCGTCATCCTTTATCACCTCATGAATGAGGGCACGCTTCGCTTCAACGCACTGCGCCGACACATTCCTAGCGTCACGCAGCGGATGCTGACGAAGCAATTGCGGGAGCTGGAGGAGGCGGGGCTGATTTCCCGGAAGGTCTTTGCCGTTGTGCCGCCGCGCGTGGATTACGACCTGACGCCGCTCGGCCACTCCATGCAGCCGGTGATCGCTGCCCTCAAAACATGGGGCGACGCGCATGTGGTCTGCGAACAGGGCGAGAGGCGTGTTGTTCCGCCACACGCGCCGACAACGTCACTGGAAGCAGCCGAATGAGCGACGCTGCCACCATATTGCTACAGCAGCGCGATGCATTTCTGCGCGACGGCCCGCCCACGCTCGAAGCGCGCAAAGCCGATCTCAAGGCACTGCGCCGGACAATCATTGCGCGAAGGCGAGATATCGAACAGGCGGTCGATGCGGGTTTCGGCGGACGATCGCATCGGGAAACGGCACTGCTGGATATTTTAGGCACGGTACAGGCCATCGACTACCTGTCGCGCAATCTGAAACGCTTTATGAGGCCGGAGCGCCGTCATGTCGCGCCGACGTTCCAGCTGGGTCGCGCATATGTGGAATATCAGCCGCTGGGCGTCATCGGCATTATGTCGCCTTGGAATTATCCCTTTCTGCTGGCCATGGTGCCGGTGGCAACCGCGCTGGCCGCAGGCAACAGGGCCATGCTCAAGCCATCCGAGCTGACGCCACGCACCAGCCAGTTGATTGAGGAAATGCTGGTGGCGGTTTTCCCGCAGGAGAAGGTCGCTATTATCTTGGGCGATGCATCTGTCGGGGCGGCCTTCAGCCAGCTTGCTTTCGACCACCTGTTCTTTACCGGCAGCACCGAAGTGGGCAGGCACGTCATGGCGGCGGCCAGCGCCAACCTCGTGCCGGTGACGCTCGAACTGGGTGGTAAAAGCCCGACCATCATCCAGAAGGGTCATGCGACGCAAAACCACGTTGCGTCCATCGCTTTCGGCAAGTTGACCAATGCCGGGCAGACCTGCGTTGCCCCGGACTATGTCTTTGTCCATGAGGACGATCTGGTAGCCTTCACTCAGGCCTTCGAGGCGGCTGTTGCGCAGTCTTATCCTATGGGCGTGGGCACTGTCGATTTTGCCTCCATCGTCAGCGACCGACACTTTAACCGCCTGAACGGACTGCTGGAGGATGCCCGACAAAAGGGCGCGCGTGTGGTACAGCCGGGCATAGCCGGTGATGTCGCATTAAGCCGTATCCGCGTTATGCCGCCCACGCTGGTTTTCGGCGCAACCGACGAGATGACTGTCATGCGCGAGGAAATCTTTGGACCGGTTTTGCCGGTGCGGACCTATCGGGACATCGGCGAGGTCATCTCCTTTATCAATGCCCGACCACGGCCGCTGGCGCTCTATTTCTTCGGTGAGGAGCACAGCGAGGACTGTCGCGCGGTGCTGGCCCGCACCACATCGGGCAATGTCGGCATCAACAACACGATGCTGCATGTGGCGCAGGACGACCTGCCCTTCGGCGGAGTGGGGGCAAGCGGCATGGGCGCTTACCACGGCATTGAAGGCTTTCGCCGCATGAGCCATGCCAAAGGTGTTTTCGTGCAGGGACGCTGGAGTTTGCCAACCCTGTTGCGTGCACCATTCGGTCGGCTTACAGATTGGGCGCTGGCATTTCTGCTGCGCTAATTCTGCAAATATTATTTTCCGCATTGCAACATGGATCTGCCCGTTTTGCTTCATAGCGTTGCGGCAGTGATTCTCAGTCAGGGATGACAAGCATGACAATTGGTTGGATCGAGGCGGCAATTCTCGGTTTTATTCAGGGGCTTACGGAGTTCCTGCCCATTTCTTCCAGCGCACATTTGCGCATTGCGGGTGAGTTTCTTCCCTCCGGTATCGATCCGGGTGCTGCCTTCACCGCCATCACCCAGATTGGAACGGAGCTGGCCGTTCTAGTCTATTTCTGGTCCGATATCATGCGCATTGCCAATGCCTGGCTTCGCCAGAACCTGCGCATCGGTGGCGAATATGATCCGACCGACGCCCGCATGGGCTGGATGATCATCGTCGGTTCGGTGCCAATCGTGCTGCTGGGTCTGCTGTTCAAGGACGCCATCGAACACTCGCTGCGCAATCTCTATATCACCGCCGTCATGCTGATCGTCTTCGGCCTCATTCTCGGTTATGCCGACCGTATCGGCCAGAAGAAATACCCGCTGAAGAAACTGATCTGGCGCGATGCCGTGCTGTTTGGCTTTGCGCAGGCCATGGCGCTCATTCCCGGTGTTTCACGCTCCGGCGGCACCATCACCGCCGGTCTCCTTTTGGGATATACCCGCGAAGCGGCTGCCCGCTATTCCTTCCTGCTGGCCGTTCCTGCCGTGTTCGGTTCCGGTTTTTACCAGCTTTTCAAGAGCATCGGCCAGGATAACCCGGTGGGATGGGGCCCCACAGCGCTGGCCACCGCCATTGCGTTCTTCGTGGGTTATGCCGTCATCGTGTTTTTCCTGAAACTGGTTTCGACCAAGAGCTACATGCCCTTCGTCTGGTACCGCGTGGTGGTTGGCGCTCTCTTGCTGGTCCTGCTCGGTACCGGCGTCATCAGCGCCACGGCCTGATAGCTCATCCACGCTCCTGCCGGTGAAGGACCGGCAGGAGCCGATTTTCCTTGAAATCTCTCCTACGGAATGATTTTTCATCCCGGATGTGCAATAGAGCCGTTTATTGCGCGGCAAATGCCGTGCGCTTCTTTAAGTATCCATCCGGGAACAGGACAGTCGGGGCCAATTGATGAGCAGTGAAAGCGGCTACGCGCTTGATGTGGAAAACATCCACAAGAGTTTCGGTACCCAGGACGTTCTCAAAGGCATTTCACTGAAAGCCCGCAAGGGCGATGTCATCTCGATTATCGGTTCGTCCGGCTCCGGCAAGAGCACCTTTCTGCGCTGCATCAACTTTCTGGAAATGCCCGACCGCGGTCGCGTGACCGTTAATGGCGAAGAGGTGGCGACCAAGATCGGGCGTGATGGCAAGGCCGTGCCGAAAAGCTGGCGACAGGTGGAACGCCTGCGCACCGGGCTTGGCATGGTGTTTCAGAATTTCAATCTCTGGGCTCACCGCACGGTGCTGGAAAACATCATCGAAGCGCCTGTGCATGTGATGGGCGTGAAGCGGCAGGATGCTATTGAGAGGGCCGAAGCGCTGCTCAACAAGGTCGGCCTTTACGACAAGAAAGACGCCTATCCGGCCTTTCTCTCCGGTGGCCAGCAGCAGCGCGCGGCGATTGCGCGTGCGCTCTGCGTAGAACCCGCCGTGATGCTGTTTGACGAACCGACCTCGGCGCTGGACCCGGAACTGGTGGGCGAGGTGCTGAAGGTTATCCGCGATCTAGCCGAAGAGGGCCGCACCATGCTGTTGGTTACGCATGAGATGCGCTTTGCCCGCGATGTTTCCAGCCACGTCATGTTCCTGCATCAGGGCCGCGTGGAAGAGGAGGGTACGCCCGAGCAGGTCTTTGGCAACCCGGTCAGCACCCGCACCAGAGATTTTACCGGCGCCATCGCCAATTGATGTTTTCGATATTCCAACAGGAGAAATTTAGAATGAAATTATTCGCCACGCTGCTAGCCGGATCGGCATTTGCGCTTTCCGCCTTCACGGCCAGCGCCGATGTGCGCTTCGGCATCATGAACGAATCCTACCCGCCATTCTTCGCCAAGGATGCGTCAGGCAAGTGGCAGGGTTGGGAAATCGACCTCATGGACGCCGTCTGCGCGGAAATGAAGGAAAAATGCTCCATCGTCGAGCTTTCCTGGGATGGCCTTATTCCAGCACTTGAGGCCAAGAAGTTTGACGTGATCTGGTCTTCCATGTCCAACACGCAGGAACGCCAGAAGGTCATCACCTTCACCGACAAATACTACAACACGCCAAGCAAGCTGATCGGCGCCAAGGATGGCAAGCCAGGCGCGACCGCAGACGACGTGAAGGGTAAGACCATCGGCATTCAGGTCTCGACCATCCAGTCTGCCTATTACGCCAAGTATTTCAAGGACGTGGCCGACGAGAAGACCTATCAGACGCTGGACGAAGCTTTCCAGGATCTGGCAGCCGGTCGTATCGATTACGTCTTTGGCGATTCGCTTGTTCTCGATGCCTTCCTGAAAAGCGATGCGGGCAAGGATTGCTGCGCGGATGCCGGCAATGTGGCTGACGACAAGGAAATCCTGGGTCTTGGCGTCTCCGGCGGACTTCGCAAGGACGATGCCGAGCTGAAGCAGAAGCTGAATGCCGCTCTTGCTGCGGTTCGCGCCAGCGGAAAATATGACGAGATCACCAAGAAGTACTTCACCTTCGACATCTACGGCGCGAAGTAAGTCAAAACGGTCGCGTTGATGGCAAGCATTGAAACCATGGTTCAACTTCTGTCACCCTATCCTCCGGGATGGGGTGGCACGCTGTTAAAGGGTGCCGTTTCCACGCTTGCCATTTCCGCCGGTGCCTATCTCATCGGCATCCTCATCGGCATGGCCGGTGCGCTGGGCAAGCTTTCCGGCAACAGGCCGCTGGGCATGGTGCTTAATTTCTACACGACGATGATCCGGGCCGTGCCGGAACTGATCCTCATTGTCGGGCTCTATTATGCCGGAACGGATGGCCTGAACCGGCTGTTGCAATGGGCCGGCATGCCCCCGCTTGAAATCAACGGTTTCGCCGCTGCCATCGCCGTTCTGGGCTTTGTGCAGGGTGCCTATATGACCGAGGTTCTGCGGGGTGCGATTCTCGCCATTCCGGCGGGGCAGATCGAAGCGGCGCGGGCCTTCGGCATGTCGCCCTTTCTGCGCTTTCGCCGTGTGGTGGTGCCGGCACTGGTGCCGAATGCCCTGCCGGGACTGTCCAATCTGTGGCTGGCGGTGACGAAAGACAGCGCGCTGGTGGCCGTTGTCGGTTATCAGGAACTGGCGCTGGCGACGCGGCTGGCGGGTGCCAGCACCAAGCAGTATTTCCTGTTCTTCGCGGCAGCTGCGCTCATGTATCTGGCGATCACGCTGGTTTCCAACCTCGTATTTTCATTGATCGAGCGTCGGGTGCGGCGCGGCCAACCGGCGCTGGCCTGAGGAGACATGATGGAATTCTCCTGGATCGAAAAATACTGGCCGCTGCTGCTGTCTGGCGCTTATCAGACGGTGGCGCTGCTGGTGATTTCCGTCAGCATCGGTTTCATCCTCGCCATCGGGCTGGCGTTTGCGCAGGTCAGTGGTGGCAGGCTGACGCGGATGCTGGCGCGCGGCTATTGCACCTTCTTTCGCGGCACGCCGCTGCTCATTCAGCTCTGGCTGCTTTATTATGGCGTCGGCTCGCTGCTGCCGATGATACCCGGCTTGCGGCAAAGCTTCATGTGGCCTGTGTTGCGCGAAGGCTTCTTCTTCGCCGCCGTCAGCTTCACGCTCAACTATGCGGCATACGAGGCCGAGGTGCTTCGCGGCGCTTTGCTGGCCGTGCCGAAGGGTGAGCTGGAGGCGGGCAGGGCGTTCGGCATGGGCAGGTTCACGCTCATCCGCCGCATATGGCTGCCCCGTGCCATCCGCATCGCCTTGCCAACCATTGCGGGCGAAGTGGTGATGCAGTTGAAAGCGACGCCACTTGCCTTCACCGTCACTGTCATGGATCTCTACGCCGTGGCTTACAAGGTCCGGCAGGATACGCTGCTGGTCTATGAGCCGCTGCTGGTCGTTACCGTTTTCTACCTCATCCTCACCGCCATCATTGTGCGCTGCTTCGGCTTTGTCGAAGCGCAGGTGCCGCAGCGGCGATAATTGTTTCAAGGAGTTTTCACATGGGCGATATCCGTATTCTCGACGGCGGCATGAGCCGCGAATTGCAACGGCTGGGCGCGCAGCTGAAACAACCGGAATGGTCTGCCCTGGCGCTGATCGACACGCCTGACATCGTGCGTCAGGTCCATGCGGAATTCATCGAGGCCGGTGCCGATGTCGTCACCACCAATTCCTACGCGCTGGTGCCGTTTCACATTGGTGAGGAGCGCTTCCAAAAAGAAGGCGCATCGCTGATCGCGCTCTCAGGCAAGCTGGCGCGCGAGGCAGCGGATGCAGCCGGCCGCAAAGTCACCGTCGCCGGTGGCCTGCCGCCGATCTTCGGCTCCTACGAACCACAGAATTTCGACCCCGCCCGCGTGCAGGATTACCTCAAGGTTCTCGTCGAAAATCTTGCTCCCCATGTCGATGTGTGGCTGGGCGAAACGCTGAGCCTGATTGCCGAAGGCGATGCGGTGCGCAAGGCCGTGGCTGGGACTGGAAAGCCTTTCTGGGTTTCCTTCACCCTGAACGACGATGCCGCACAGGTTAACGGCAACGAACCGCAGCTTCGCTCTGGCGAAACGGTGCGCGCGGCTGCCGAATGGGCCGCGGACTCGGGCGCTGCGGCGCTGCTCTTCAATTGCAGCAAGCCGGAAGTCATGAAAGCCGCTGTGGAAACTGCCGCCTCGGTCTTCAAGGACAAGGGCGCCTCAATCGAAATCGGCGTCTACGCCAATGCCTTCGAAGGCGAACAGGGGGACTCTGCTGCCAATGAAGGCCTGCACGAAACCCGCGCCGACCTGACCGACGACGCCTATTCCCGCTTCGCCTGCACCTGGGCCGACGCCGGTGCGACGATGATCGGCGGCTGCTGCGGAATTGGGGCGGCCCATATTCACACGGTTGCGGGTGCTCTTAGGGCGCGGTGATAGGCGGCTCGGATGGACGATAATTTGCCTTTCGTCATCCTCGGGACAAGCCCGAGGATGACGGCGGAGTGTGTAGCAATGGCTCTGTCTCACCTAAAGCAAAGTCCCACTCAAGATCAGCAGTGCCACCGAGAAGTAGATGACCAGACCTGTGACATCGACCAGCGTTGCCACGAATGGGGCCGAGGCTGAGGCGGGGTCTAGGCGCATACGTTGCAGCAGGAAAGGCAGCATGGAGCCGGTGATGGAGCCGAAGGTGACGATGCCGACGAGGGCTGCAAAGACGGTGAAGCCGACCAGCAGCCAGTGTTCGCCGTAATCGTAAAAGCCCGCCTGTTGCCACACAGTCAGCCGCAGGAAGCCGATGGCGCCGAGGATTGCGCCGAGCGTTAGGCCCGTTGGCAGCTCGCGCAGCAACACCCGCCACCAGTCGGACAGTTTGAGTTCGCCCAGCGCCAGCGCCCGGATGATGAGCGATGTGGCCTGCGACCCGGAATTGCCGCCTGAGGACATGATGAGCGGTATGAACAGGGTCAGCACCACGGCCTTTTCCAGCTCCCCCTCAAAATGCTGCATGGCGCTGGCCGTCAGCATTTCGCCGAGGAACAGAGCGGAAAGCCAGCCGGCGCGTTTGCGGATCATGTCGAGGAAGCCCATCGTCATATAGGGTTTGCCCAGCGCTTCCATGCCGCCGAATTTATGCGCATCTTCGGTGGTATCGGCAATCATGGTGTCGATCACGTCATCGACGGTGACGATGCCGAGAATGTGGTCGTGCTCGTCCACCACCGGAAGGGCCAGCAGGTCGTGCTTGCGGATGAGGCGGGCAACATCCTCCTGCGACATCAGTGGATCGGCATAGGTGATGCCTTCCTTGGATGCAACGGAGAGGATGGAGGCCGAGGGTTCGCCGGTCACGAGGCGGCGCAGGGTGACGACATTGGCCAGCGTGCCATTTTCAGCCAGCACATAGATGGCATAAACCGTTTCGCGGGACCGCTCAACAATGCGGATATGCGCAAGGGTTTCCTCCACCGTCCAGCGGTCGGGCACGCTGACGAACTCCGTTGTCATCATGGAACCAGCCGTGCGGGGCGGATAGGTCATCAGGTGCTGGATGGCGGTTGCAGTTGCGCGGTCCAGCCGGGCGAAAAGCTTTGCGCGTGGCTCGTCGTCCATATCGGCCATCACGTCTGCCACCCGGTCATCCGACATCAGATTGACGAGGGGAACAGCGCGATCCAGCGGCAGAAGCGCGAGGATATCGGCGGCACGGTGAAGTTCGGGACGGTCGAGAACGGCGACGGCCTTTGCCTGTGGCATCTTCAGCAGAGCGACGACGGCATCGTCCAATTCGAGCGCGTTCAGCTGATCGACGCGTTCTGCTGTTGTCGTGGGGCCAGTACCGCTGCGAAGAATGCGTGCAGCCTTGCTGGCTCTCTGGGAGAGATTGTGAAAGTTCATGTTTGCTCACCTTCCAGTCGATCCGCCGATCACGGCGGAACGTGGTGAGCCGACAGGTGTCAGATCAGTGCACGTTTCGCCGTGTTCGGCAAAGGCAATCGACTACTACTGTCGCTAGACATCGAATGATGCTCCGTGGAAATCTGCGCCAGACCCTTGGCTTGACCTGCGCATATCAAAGCAAATGCGCCCGAAAACAGGTTGAGTCAAGCAGGCCGAATATGAAATTTTCGCAAGGTAAATCGGCGGTCCAAATGGCCGTCAGGGGTGTTGTGCGGGTGCTGCGAAATCAGGCTGTGAGAGCCGCCTTCTCGCGCTTTTCCAGCGCCACGGCAAAGCCGAATACGATGAGACCGGCAAAGGACAGGATTGCACCGATATAGCCTGTGGATGCATAGCCATAACCCAGCGCAATGGCGAGGCCGCCGAGCCATGCGCCGAGAGCATTGGCAATATTGAAGGCCGAGTGGTTGGAGGCGGCGGCGAGTGTTTGCGCATCCGCTGCCACATCCATGAGGCGGGTCTGCACGGCCGGGCAGGCGGCAAATCCGCAGCCGATGAGGAAGACGCAGATGCACAGCATATAAGGGTTGTGGGCGGTCAGACCGAACAGCGCCATCAGCACCACATTGAAGGCCAGCATTCCACCAATCGTTCCGTTGAGCGAGAGATCGGCCAGACGGGAACCGACGACATTGCCGACATTCATGCCGATGCCGAAAAGCGCAAGCACGACTGGCACGGTGGCAACGGGCATCATGGCGACATCCGTCGTGGTTTTGGCGATATAGCTGAAGACGGCGAACAAGCCGCCAAAACCGACCGAAGCCACGGCCAGCGACAGCCAAACCTGGACACGACGGAACGCGCCGAGTTCACGCCAGATGCTGGCACCTTCCTGTACCTTGTCCCTTGGCTGAAACAGCCATAGCAGAACCACCGTCAGCAGCGCGATACCGCCGACCATGAAGAAGGCGGCGCGCCATGAGAACAACTGGCCGAAAAACGTGGCCAGCGGTGTGCCGAGCAGCGTGGCGATGGTTAGCCCCAGCATGACGCGGCCAACGGCACGCGCGCGCTTGTGGATGGGGGCCATGGATGCGGCAACCAGCGCCGCCACGCCGAAATAGGCACCATGCGGCAAGCCGGTGATGAAGCGCAGCACGGTAAAGCTGGTAAAGTCCGGTGCGATTGCGCTGAGAATATTGCCCGCTGCAAACAGGCTCATCAGCGCCAGCAGCAGCACGCGGCGCGTCATGCGCGCTGCCAGCACCGCAATGATGGGCGCACCGATGACCACGCCGATCGCATAGGCTGCAATCACATAGCCAGCCTGCGGGACGGTAACGCCATAGGTGGTGGCCACATCCGGCAAGAGGCCCATGATGGCGAACTCGCCAGTGCCGATACCGAAACCACCAGCGGCAAGAGCGAGCTCAATGAGGGCAATGGAAAAGGGTGTGAGCGTTGTTGCAGGAGAAGGCGCAGCCTTTTCGGCTTCCGCATCGGGGCGGTTCTCGGATTGGCGTATCTGGGTCATGGCTTCTGCGGGGTGCGAAGAAAAAAAGGGCAAGACCGAAGATTTCGGCCTGCCCTGACTGGAAGTGGTGGTCACTAAAATGACCTTATCACGGGCATAACATCAAATTGTGCGTCGCGGTAGTATGTGATTCTGCAAAATCCATGACTCACGCGAAGGTGTACGGAACGTAACCCTTCGTGCTGCATTTAGGATCGCGCTTTGCGTGTAACAAAGGCTGGATAAACATATGAAGCTGGTGGCGATCTTTAACCGCGATGGCGGAACCTTCAAAACCACCGACATGGACGCCTATTGCGAACATGCCCAGACGGTTTTCAGCAAGGCAGGGCACGAAATCGAATGCCGCCTCGTTTCCGGCAAGGACATCGTCAAGGAGATGGAACGGACCGCCGATGACAAAGGGCTGGACGGCCTGATTGCCGGTGGTGGAGATGGCACTATCTCCGCCGCTGCCGGTATTGCCTGGAAACACAAGATTACCCTTGGCGTCGTTCCCGCCGGTACGATGAACCTCTTTGCCCGCTCGCTGAAACTGCCGCTCGATATCTGGCAGGCAGTCGATACGCTGGCGCAGGGCCATGTCGAAAATGTCGATATTGCAACTGCCAACGGCCAGCCCTTCGTGCATCAGTTCTCCGCAGGCCTCCATGCGCGCATGGTGCGCTACCGCGACAAGATGGAATATGCATCGCGGCTGGGCAAGATGCGCGCCAATGTCCGCGCAGCGCTGGGCGTCGTGCTCAACCCGCCCGTCTTCGACATGGAATTTACGGTGGACGGAAAGACCCAGCACCGCAGGGTCTGCGCGATCTCCGCATCCAACAACGAGTTCGGGCCGAGCCCGCTCCTGGTCGCCGACGATATCACGCGGGGGCACCTTGGCCTCTATATCGCTGATGCGCTGACGCCTTCAGGGGTGGCTGGGCTTGCCATCGATATCATGCGCGGCAAGCTGAAGGAAAACGCCGCCGTGACGGCCATGGCCGTTACCGATGCGGAACTGCATTTTCCCAAGCGCAGACACGACGTCAAATGCGTGATCGACGGCGAGTTGCTGCCAATGAAGCGGGATGTCTCGTTGAAGATGCACGCTGGCGAGCTGAAGGTCATCGTTCCCAAGGACTTTGCGACAGCCTGAGGTCGCGCCTGCATCCCATGTAGGAACATGGCTGCGTTGTTCCTTTGCGGCTTGCAAAAAGCGTTGGCCGACGCCATGCTCGCCTGTGCAAGGGCATGGGCATGGGAGTGCGTCGCGACATGAATAACCACACGGCAACGTTGTCAAACCTCGCAGCCATAGATGCCGCCCACCATCTGCATCCCTTCTCCGACATGGGAAAGCTGAACGCCTCCGGCACCCGCATCATTGAACGGGGTGAGGGCGTTTTCATCTATGACAGCGCCGGCAAGAAGTATCTGGATGCCTTTGCCGGTTTATGGTGCGTCAACATCGGTTATGGACGCCCGGAAATGGCCGCAGCCGTCGCAAGGCAGATGACTGAGCTTCCCTATTACAACGCCTTCTTCGGCACGACGACGCCACCGGCAACACTTCTGGCACAAAAGATGACCGCCCATGCCGGACCAAACATGAACCATGTGTTCTTCACCAATTCCGGCTCCGAGGCCACCGACACGTGGTTTCGAATGGCGCGTGTCTACTGGAAGGCACTGGGCCACCCGACGAAAACGCACGTCATCGCGCGCCGCAACGGCTATCACGGATCGACCGTGGCCGGTGCCTCGCTGGGCGGCATGACATGGATGCATGAGCAGGGCAATCTTCCCATCGACGGTATTTCCCACATCGGCCAGCCCTATTGGTATGCCGAGGGTGGTGATCTCTCTCCGGAAGAATTTGGCCTGAAGGCGGCCCGGGAACTGGAAGCCAGGATCGATGAGCTGGGCGAAGAGAACGTCGCCGCCTTTGTGGCTGAACCGATCCAGGGCGCGGGCGGCGTCATCGTGCCACCGCAGACCTACTGGCCGGAGATTGCCCGTATCTGCAAGGCGCGAAACATTCTTCTGATCTCGGATGAAGTCATCAGCGGCTTCGGGCGGCTTGGCTCCTGGTTCGGCTATCAGCATTTCGGCTTCGAGCCGGATATGGCCCCGGTCGCCAAGGGGCTTTCATCCGGTTACCTGCCGATTGGCGGCGTACTGGTTTCCGACAGGGTGGCGCAGGTCATGATATCCGAGGTGGGCGATTTCAACCATGGCTTCACCTATTCCGGGCACCCGGTATGCGCCGCCGCCGCTCTCGAAAACCTGCGTATCATCGAAGACGAGGGGTTGGTCGAACGCGTCAGGGACGATATCGGCCCCTATTTCCGCAAGGGCTGGGAGAGCCTTTTGTCCCACGAACTAGTCGGCGAGGCCGTCAATGTCGGTCTTATGGGCGGGTTGCAGATTGCAGCCGACAAGACGATCCGCAAACGTTTCGACAAACCGGACGATGTGGGAATGCTGGTGCGCAATCACTGCCTAGAAAACGGTCTGGTTATGCGCGCAACGGGCGACCGTATGCTTGCATCACCACCGCTGACCATCAGCCGGGGCGAGGTGGACCAGATCATAGAGACACTGCGCAAGGGGCTGGATTACCTGCGCGACACCAGGGGGGTGTAATATCCGTGGCAGAGCATGAGCATCACTATAAGATCAAGGTCACATGGACAGGCAACCGCGGCACCGGCACTTCCGGCTACCGGGAATATGACCGGACGCATGTGATTTCCGCTGAAGGCAAGCCAGATATCGATGGCTCGGCCGATCCGGCCTTTCGCGGCGATGTGACGCGCTGGAACCCGGAGGAGCTTCTGCTCGCCTCCGTCTCCGCCTGCCATAAGCTCTGGTACCTGCATTTTTGTGCGGTTTCCGGCGTTGTCGTTGCCGACTATGTGGATGAGCCCGAGGGCACGATGGTGCTGTCGCGCGACGGGGCAGGCCACTTTACCGAAGTGGCGCTGAAACCGGTTGTTACCCTTTCCAAGGGCGATCCGCAGACCGCGCTTGAGCTGCATGAGGAGGCTCACGAAAAATGCTTCATCGCCAATTCGGTGAAGTTCCCCATTCGTATCGAGCCGGTGATCAAGCCGGCCTGATCGCTATTTCGCTGCGGTGACAGTCCACGCATAGTAGAAGGCGTGTCTCTTCTCAGCCTTGCTTCCATAATAGGGCACTTCGAGGTGCCGTATATCCGCAGGCGCAGGAAGCGCTGCGCGTGCGGCCATGGCGGCGAGTTCCGCGCCGGGATTGGCTGGCATATTGCCCTCCAGATCCGTGCCCGCCAGAAGAACCGTTGCGCCCGCGGGCCAGTTGGACGGCGCGTCATCCGTTGCCGGATTGCCGATGAAGACCGTGGCCTTCGGGAACTGTATCTTGAGATTGCCGCCGACAATCCCACTTGATGCGATGATATATTGCGGCTCCGGGAAACCGTCCCGTCGCACGGCCTGCGCAAAGCCGTCATATGGAATATGCACGAGTGAGGTGCGGCCAAAATAGGGTGCTACGAGCCCCCGGAACAGCAGAAGAATAAGAACGCCGATCGTCAGCGCCGAGGTGATCGCGACCATTCCGGGAAGCTTCGGTGCGACCTCCACACCGGCCGCGTGGATTTTAAGACAGAGGTAGAGCGGCAGCAGGACGAGATAGACGATCAGCCATTTCTGCCTGACATTGGTGACATCGAGCGCAAAGACGATAACCAGAACGATCAGCAGGCTGAGCAGCAGGATGCGTCCGGTGATGCGGGTCCATTGGTTGCTGGCGGGCAGAATGCGGCGGATATCCTTGAAAAACACCAGGGCAAACACGGCAAGCGTGGTTGCGGAACCTTTCAGCGCCGCTCCGATGAGATCAAGCGCTCCATATACCCCATGAAAGGACACGCCGTCATGGCCCTCCGTCATTTCCCCCATCGTCTGGCCTGTGGCCAGTCCGATATGGTTGAGCACCCACAGGCCGTGCGGCAGGACAATGAGCGCAGATACCGCAACCGCCGCCAACATGCGCCAATCCAGCACCCGTGCCCGCAGGTCTTTTTCCGGCAGGACAGCCAGAATGGCGGCGAGCGGCACGAGAACGAAATTATACTTCGAGAGGGTGCCAAGGCCGACAGCTACCCCAGCCAGCAGATAGGCGCCAAGGCTTGGGCGCTGCAGCGTGCGGAAAAACGTATAGAGGAACAGCGCGACCGCCAGAATGGCCAGCAGCGAATGGGTCAGGTCCCTTTGCGCCATGAGAAAAACGGGCGGCAGCGTCAAAACACCGAGCGCCGCTGCACCGCTGAGAAAACGATCGCCTGTTAAAAGCCGCGTCGTCAGCCAGATGAAGAGGCAACAGAGAAACAGGATGGTGTTTTTCAGAATGCTCAGCGTGGCGATGGACATGCCGAATATTCTGGCCAGCCCGAGCTGAAGCCAGTCATAAATGGGTGGCTGCGAGCCGTATCCCCACTGGAAGAATTGCGAGAGCGCGGCCTGCGACTCGTCGATTTCCAGGCCCGGAGAACGGACGAGACGGACGATGATTGCGAGCAGGTAATAGCCCGCAATCAGGGTGATGATCAGCTCCGGATTGCGGGAAAGATACCTGCGCATGGATCGTCACTCCGACTTGTAGATCTTGCCGATGATGTAATTCGGGTTCTGCTCATCGCGGTAATAGAGGCGGGCAATCATTTCCGCGAGAATGCCGGTGGTGATGAGTTGCACCGAAGACAGAAGCAGAGCCACGCCAACCATCAACATCGGACGGGCACCGATATCATTGCCAAGGATGAACTTGTCGATGAAGAGATAGGTCATGATGACGGCCGAAAGCGCGCCAAGGCCAAGGCCGAGCGAACCGAAAAAGTGGCCGGGCCGCGCCTTGTAGCGCATGAAGAACATGACCGACAGAAGATCGAGAATGACGCGGAACGTGCGGGAAATACCGTATTTCGATGCGCCGTACTGGCGCGCGTGGTGCGTGACCGGCATTTCGCCGATGCTTGTGCTGGGCACCACGCCGGCAACCCAGGCCGGAATGAAACGGTGCATCTCACCCATCAGCTTGACCTGCTTGATGATGGAAGCGCGGTAGATCTTCAGGCTGCATCCATAGTCATGCAGGCGCACGCCGGTGATCTTGCCAATCAGCCGGTTGGCAATCCATGAAGGAACCTTTCGCAGGAAAAGCCCGTCCTGACGGTTCTTGCGCCAGCCGACCAGGAGATCGAGTTCGCGGCGCTCAAGCTCGGCCACCAGCATGGGAATGTCCTTGGGATCATTCTGCAGGTCGCCATCCAGCGTGGCAATCAGGCGGCCTTTAGCGGCGTCGATACCTGCCTGCATGGCTGCCGTCTGTCCGAAATTGCGCTGGAGAGCCACGATCTTGAGATCAAGACCGGCACGACCAATGTAAGTCCTTGCATTGGCAATGGTGGCATCCGTGCTGCCATCGTCAACGAGAATGAGCTCCCAACCGGTTTTTGCCGATAGCATCGCTTCTGCGACGCGTTCGATCAAGGGGCCTACACTGTCTTCCTCGTTGAAAATCGGAACCACAAGCGATAAGTCCGGTGAAACCTCGTAGCTATTGGCAGTTGGTTCCGACACCGAGGCTTCTCCGTTTAGTTGTGAATTGTATTCTAAAGCGATAACGTGCTAATGAGCCGGATATGACGATGCATGTTTGTTGTCTAGATAAGGCCGCAAATTGATAGGGTGCCCGGGCAAAATGAAACAAACAGCGTGGCTTACCCGCAACGCGATGACGCTCGGCACCATTCTTGTGGTTGCGGTTTATGCAGCCTTCATCCACGAGACGTGGGGATGGGGAAGCGTCCTGACGCTCTGGAAGCAGGCAGGCTTCGGCGCGATGGCACTGGCGCTTGCGCTTCTAGTCAGCACCTACGTGCTGAGAACCTGGCGGATCTACGACTATTTCCCAAACGAAACGCGCGGCCACTTCATGCCGTTGTTTCGGGTGGTGCAGATCCACAACCTGCTCAATGTCATGCTGCCATTCCGTTCTGGCGAGACCAGCTTTCCACTGTTGATGAAGAAGGAATTCGACGTTCGCCTTGCGCGCGGCACTTCTGCCTTGCTCGTCATGCGGCTGTTTGATCTTCACGCCCTGCTGGCTGCAGCCGGGCTTGGGCTGGTGCTGGAAAAGAGCGAAATCGTCATGTGGCTGCTGTGGCTCTCATTCCTGCTCCTGCCGGTGTTTGCCTTTGCCGCAAGACATCCGGTCTTTCGCCTCGCTGAACGAATGGCGCCCGCCAAGGCAAAGAGCATCATCCATGAGGTGCAAGCCGGTTTGCCGCTGGATATCAGCGCCTTTGCTCGCGCCTGGGGCGTGACCTTCATAAACTGGTTCGTCAAGATTGCCGTTCTGGCCTGGGTGCTGGTGCTGATGGCTGGTATCGACCTGCCTGCGGGCTTTGGTGGTGCCTTGGGCGGAGAATTGTCATCCGTCCTGCCAATCCACGCGCCGGGAGGCGTCGGAACCTATCCTGCTGGCATCACGGCAGGCGCCGTCGGCTTTGGTGCGGCGGCGGATCAAGCCGCATTGTCATCGCTGGGGCAGGCGGCGGTCAACGTCCACCTGCTTGTCATCGTCTCGTCCCTGATAGGAACCGCCATGGCGCTATTCGTGCCTGTGCGCAAATAGCGCCATGGTGACGTACTATTGGAAGGCCGTTTCGTAGAAGCTGCGCAGCTTGCGGGAATGCAGCGTTTCCTTCTGCATGGCCGCCAGCTTCTGAACGGCACGGATGCCGATCTGAAGATGCTGGGCCACCTGGGTGCGATAGAACTCTGTCGCCATGCCCGGCAGTTTAAGTTCGCCATGCAGCGGCTTGTCCGACACGCAGAGCAGGGTGCCGTAAGGCACGCGGAAGCGGAAGCCGTTGGCCGCGATGGTTGCCGATTCCATATCGAGCGCGATGGCACGAGCCTGTGACAGCCGCTTGACCGGTCCCGCTTGGTCGCGAAGCTCCCAGTTGCGGTTATCAATGGTGGCGACGGTGCCGGTGCGCATGATGCGCTTCAGCTCGAAGCCTTCATAGCCCGTGACTTCCGCGACAGCGCCTTCGAGCGCCATCTGGACTTCTGCCAGAGCCGGGATCGGCACCCAGACGGGCAGATCGTCATCCAGAACATGGTCTTCCCGCATATAGGCGTGCGCCAGAACATAATCGCCCAGCCGCTGGCTGTTGCGCAGACCGGCGCAGTGGCCCACCATCAACCATGCATGAGGGCGAAGAACCGCAATGTGGTCGGTAATCGTCTTGGCGTTGGAAGGGCCTACGCCGATATTGACCAAGGTGATGCCCGCATGACCCTTTTTCTTCAGGTGGTAGGCAGGCATTTGCGGCATACGGCCCAGGGTCATGTCCGTTTCAGGTCTGTCGGACCCGGCCAGCGTGACGATATTTCCCGGCTCCACGAACTCCGTGTATCCCTCTCCGCCATCCGCCATCATCTTGCGCGCCCAGGCCGCAAATTCATCGATGTAGAACTGGTAGTTCGTAAACAGCACGAAATTCTGGAAATGGTTGGCGCTGGTGGCCGTATAATGGCTGAGGCGCGCCAGCGAATAGTCGATACGCTGCGCGGTAAAGGGTGCCAGAGGCGCGGGCTCTCCGGGCACCTGATCATATTCGCCATTGGCGATAAGATCGTCCGTATTGTTAAGGTCAGGCGTATCGAACAGATCGCGCAGCGGCACATCCGTCATGGCGGCGGCCGCCGCCGCTTCCACATACGCGCCTTCGCCAAAGGCGAAATGCAGAGGAATGGGCGTTGCCGATTCCGATACGGTCACGTGGACATTGTGGTTCTTCATGAGCAGACCGAGCTGCTCTGTCAGATAGTGCTTGAACAGTTGGGGCCGTGTGACCGTTGTCGTATAGATGCCGGGCGATGTGACATGGCCGTAGGACAGGCGCGAGTCGACATGGCCGAAGCTCGACGTCTCGATGCTGACCTGAGGATAACAGGCGCGGTAACGACCGGAAATGGGTGTTCCCTGCGCCAGATCAGTAAAGGACTTGATGAGGAAATTCGTGTTGCGTTCATAAAGCGCCGTCAATGCACTCACGGCCTCTTTCGGATCCATGAAGGTCCGTGGCGCGAATGGCTCGGGCGTGATGAAGGCGAGGGGCGGAATCGTGTGCTTTGCTATTGTCATGGCCTATTATAGAGAGCCATTTTCGACAGGCAAGCGACAGAAATATGAGCGTTTGAAAAACTTGCAGCGCTGATCCTACCTCGGCGCTGTTCGCCTACAGCATCACGTGGCAGCCATTCGAAAAGCCTTGCTGGCAGGTATAGGCAGCACCGACGTTAATGCGCTGGAAACTGCGGTTGGGATTGACCACCAATGCTGCAAAAGACATGGCGAAGATCGCCATCAGAAGCACGATGATGCTGAAACGACGTATCATGATTGCCATGTCCATTCCCCGCTGCGTTGATGTGTCCCTTAATCTGGACACCACACTGCCACGATTGGACTGAACCAACCCTGAGGGACGGGTTCATGTGAGGTTCAGGGAGGTTAACGGGTAGACGTTGGCCAACGGAAGAATAAGTGTCGTCAAAATTCCGCCAGGTTTGATGTCGGCACTGACAGGGAAAACACCAGCCCGTCGGGGTTGAAATCGACACAGCTTGTTCCGCCAACATAGGAGGACAAGGCTTTTTCGATCATTCGAGAGCCGAAGCCACGTCTTGAAGGCAGGCTAACATTCGGCCCTCCGCTTTCTGCCCAGACGAGATCGAGTGTGGGCTGCGCCCACTCCGAGCGGATTTTCCAGGAGAGGGAAACCATCCCTTTGTCGTTGGAAAGAGCCCCATATTTTAACGCGTTTGTCGCCAGTTCATGAAACGCCAGGGTCAAGGCAAGCGCGCATTTGGCAGACAGGTTTATGTCTGGCCCGTCGAAGACAACGCGTCCGGCTGCCTGTTCTGCTGCGACAGCCACCGCGAGTTCTCTGAGTTGGGTCGAATTGTGCTGTGAGTTGATGAGAATGTCATGGCCGCGGCTGAGTGCGGCCAGACGCGAGAGAAATGCCGGTTTCGCAACCGCCATATCCGCGCCATCCTTTAGCGTCTGGGAAGCAACGGCTTGCACCAGTGCCAGGATATTCTTGATTCTGTGCGCAAGCTCATTGCGCAGCAGCATCTGTTCGTCTTCAAAAGCTTTGAGCGAGGTAATGTCTCTGGAAATCGACAGGATGCTGTCGATCCGGCCGTCATCATTGACAATCGGCGAGACCTTCACGTCCCAATATCGCTTGTTGCCCTTGGCGGTATTGGCAAAGCCGGTAAAACGTGCCGAGCGACCTGCACGTGCCTCATCAAGCGCCGCTATGGCATCGGCGTTGCCCTGGCCTTGCCAGAAGTCGGGCCACGGACAACCTTTAAAGCGGGAAAAGTCGTCCACTTCCATGACCCGCTGCCCACCCTCGTTCATGAACTGCAACGATCCGTCGAGCCCGATAACCTTGATGCAGTCGTCGGAGGCTGCAAGGGCAGCGGCAATGAATCGCGGATTATTTTGAGCGTCGAGCAATCGTCATTACCTTAATAAAATAGCCGATCCGGCAGCTTGCCAAGAAAGAAAACATTGGCCGAAGTTATAAAATAGGAACCGCAGCTTTCAAATCCAAATTTCAGATCAAATCTATGGTTAGGGCCAGTCGCGCGCTTTTTGACAGAACGCCGTTATACCTGTTTTTCGTTCCACTCTGTCGACAATAATCTCACAGTGATGCTGCCGGGCCACCAATGCGTTGTTTTAAGCATCCGCCTCATCTCTTGCGTGACGCGGCGGATGCTTTCTCAGCTGCTACTTCCTGAAAACCTTCTGCAAATACGCCTCGAAGGATGGCCGCCAGACGTCCATTTCGTGGCCTAGATCCTTGTATTCCACGTAATCGTGGACGATCTTCTTTTCGTCCAGGATAGACTTTAGGCCGGCGATGTCCTTACCGGTAACGACATCCTTGGTGCCAACGGTGACGGTGAGGTCGCGCAGTGTTTTGTTGAGCTTGTCGGGATCGGCAAGTGCTGCGTCGACGGCCTTGTTGGGAACCGTTGTGGTGGTGACGCCGCTGAAGGTTGCGACCCAGCCGAAGGTGCCGAGATGGGTCAGGCCTGAGACGAGTGACTGGTAGCCGCCTTGCGACAGGCCAACCACGGCGCGGCCATCTGCATCGTCGCGCACCTTGTAGTGTTCCTTCATGTAGGGGATGAGGTCTTCCACCAGCTCGCGGTCGATGGCATCGGCGTTGATGGGGTAGAAGTTCTTGCGACGCTCGGCGCCGGGAAAGTTTTCGGCAATCGCCTCCGGGATATCGGCTTCCGTATCGGGAATGACGACGATCATCGGCTCGATCTTCTTTTCAGCCAGCAGATTGTCGAGGATTTGCGGGGCGCGGCCCTGTGCCACCCACGAGGCCACCGTATCGCCAAAGCCGTGGTAGAGATACATCACGGGCAGGGGTTCGGAGGCATCGGTGTAGCCCGGCGGTGTATAGACATAGGTTGCGCGCTGGGACTTCAACGCCTTGGAGGGGATGGTAACGAGGCGCAGCTCGCCATGCGGCACATCGCGCACATCGAGAATGCTGCCGGGCACCAGGATGAGGCTGGTATTCACCTGCCGCTGCGGCTTGGGGTAATTCGTGCCGGTATCGATGCTGCGGAAGCCATCGATGTTGAAGTAATATTCGTAGAGGTTGGGCTTGAGGGCATCGGTCCTTGCGCTCCAGACGCCGCTTTCGGCACGCTTCATCTCAACCGGTGCGTTGGCGCCCAAAACAACCGATACGGCCTTTGCCGAGGGTGCAAAAAGCCGGAAGGTGATCGATCCATCCTTCTCGACGGACGTGACGAATTCGTTGAGTGGCCGGTCTGCGGGTGGCTGGGCAGGCAGATCGATGGCAAAGGCGGGCGCGGTCATGAAGCAACTGGCCAAAAGCGCATAAGGCAGAAACAAACGCATGTAAAACTCCTCCAAATCAACACTAGTCCCCCGGGGCGAGGGTGACAGATGGTCGATGCCTTTTCAACCGCACACTGGCCGAGCCTTCCCGACAGACATCCGATCAAGCCATGGGCGTGAGTTGCTGAAACGGGTTTTCAAGGCTAGGAACGCTCCTGGCCCACATCGAAGCGGCCTTCATTCATGCGCGGCGGGAGGCGTGACGCGGATGGACATTCATATGATGCGTTAGGAAATACTGTGAAAATCATAAAAGTGCTGACGATGATTCTGGTCTTCGTCGTGGTGATCGTCGGATACCGCTGGTACGGTTACGTCACCAACACGGACAGCCCCTATAATGAAGTCGGCATCGAACTGAACAGCCGTATGCCGGGCCCGATCAACAAATGGGGTTGCGACAAGCTTCACCAGACATTCGGCAATGTCCTGCCGCCCTATGGCTGCCAGGCCGGTGACGGCACGCAGTGGCTCTGAAGGGTCATTGAAGGTTTTTGAGCAGACACAAAAAAGGCGCCGCGTAAACGGCGCCTTTTCCGATTTTGAGAGGCCGGATCAGCCGATCATGGCGTTGTCGTTCCGCTTGATGGCAACGACGGTCGAGCGCGGCAGCTTGCCTTCGCCATCCGGGAAGGGAGCGTCGGGATGCTGGATGCCGACGAAGTGGGTGCGCTTGTCGGCAGACCATGTCTGGCCGGTGACTTCTGCGCCCTTCGGTGCCGTCAGGAAGCGCTCGATGCGACCGGAGACGGGGTCGCCCGCCAGCATCTGGTTGTTGCCCTGTCCTGCATACTGGCCCTCATTGGTGTCTTCGCCATCTGTCTGGATCCAGAGCAGGCCGGTCGAATCGAACATCATGCCATCGGGCGAATTGAACATGTTGCCCGAATTGATGTTGGACGAGCCCGCATAGGCATCCTTGTGAACATCCGGGTTGCCGGCCATGCAGAACAGGTCCCACTTGAACTTGCCATCGGCATGGTCGTCATTTGCGGGATACCAGCGTACGATCTGGCCGTATTCGTTCTTTTCGCGCGGGTTTGCGGCGTTGAGAGCCATGGCATCGCCGCCGCCATTGGCGCGCAACTTGCCGTCCTTGGTCACGCCGCGGTTGCTGTTGTTGGTCAGCGCGCAGTAGGCTTCGATGGCGACAGGGTTGATGGCGACCCATTCAGGGCGGTCCATGGTGGTTGCGCCCACCTTTGAAGCGGCCTGACGGGTGAAGACGCAGATTTCATCCATCTTCATGCCGGTGGATTCGGGCGTCAGCGCCACCCACTCGCCATTGCCATCATCGTTGAACTTGGCGACGTAGAGCGTGCCTTCGTCCAGCAGTTTCGACGTATCGCCACCTGGCACGTAGATGCCGTTGGATACGAACTTGTAGAGGAACTCGCCACGCTCATCGTCGCCCATGTAAACGACGACACGGCCATCGCGCGCCACGACGACGGCGGCGTTCTCGTGCTTGATGCGACCAAGCGCGGTACGCTTGATTGGCGTCGACGATGCGTTGGACGGATCGATTTCCACGACATAACCAGCGCGGCGCGGCTCGTTCGGGTTCTTGGAAACGTCGAAACGCTCATCGAACTTCTCATAGCCGTAGCGGGTTTCGGCGGCGATGCCGTAACGCTTGTAGTCGTCGGGCATCTTGAAATCGGCCACGGTGGAGCCGAAGTAGCCGTTGAAGTTTTCTTCGCAGGTCAGGTAGGTGCCCCACGGTGTGCGGCCCGCGCCGCAATTGTTGAAAGTGCCAAGACAGTCGATACCCTTCGGGTCGGCTGCCGTCTTGACGAGCTCGGAACCGGCGGCAGGGCCGGACAGCTTCATCGGTGTGTTGTGGTGAATGCGGCGGTTGAACGGGCTGCCGACGACGATCTCCCAGCCGTCCTTGCCTTCAGCCACTTCCATGACGGTAACACCCTGCATATGCTGCAGGATCTTCACCTCGTCCAGATTGGCTGGCATTCCCTTTTCGCGATGGGGCAGGTTGGTTTCGTTGTTGACATATTCGTGGTTGACCGCGATCAGCTGGTGGCTGCCAACAACGAAAAGCTCCATGCCATCGGTGTTTTCACCAAAAACCTTGTCCGAGTTTTCAAGGCTTACACCCTTGACCGGATCGATATCCTGCACGTTGGGGAACAGCGGCTGGCCCCACTTTGCAAGCGGCTTCCAGCTATAGCCTTCCGGCACATGGATGGTGTTGTCGGTGGCAGCGGCTACAGGCTTGAACGGAAAACGCGAGGCTTCCTGTGCCTGGGCAGAGGTGGAGCTGGCGAGATTGCCAAGCGTGCCAAGAGCGGCAGCGGCAGAACCAAACGCCAGAACGCCGCCCAGAAAACCGCGTCGTGAAATAGCCGATTCAACAACGCGGTCGAAATCGGTAACGGCAGGCGGTGGGTTCTGAAGTTCGTCCCACTCATCCCAGCTTAGCTTGCTTGTGTCGATGTTGGTCATGGCGCTCTCCGTTGGCTTGCAGTTTGGAACAATTCCAGACGGGGCAACTAAAGAGAGTTTATTACATCGATATGACGGAAAAATAACGCGAATATACCCTTGGGTTGTGCATTCGCCAGCTAGGACGGCAGGTTTTGAAACGATGCCCAGATCATGAAGCCCAAAAGTACAATCATGATAAAGATATAGAACGGGCGAAACAGATAAAACCGCTCCCAGTTGGTCAGGTTCAGGTTGTAGACGGTAATCTTCTCATCGATCTTCAGCCTGTCCAAATTGCTGTCGATGGAAAAATCCCAGCCGTTCTGCTTATAGAAATAGTACTCTCTCACCTGCGTCGCGATCTGGTGCAGGATCAACAGGGAAAGCGCGCCGAGTGCTGCCGCTTTGATGAGGATTTCAAAAACTATCATCATCTTGGATATGAAGACCGTCCAGATCGCTCATTGTGTTTAAGGCATTGGTGCCTCATTCAAACAATGTGGACGAAGCCTCGCCCCGTCCACATCGTCCACCGATTACAGACGCGACCACGTCTGCGACTTGCACAGAACTTTCAGCACGCAGCCCTTCATGCTCAGCGAGCCACCGGAAACGGTGCCGGTGCCGGCATAGGTCTTGTCATTGGCGGGATCGGTAATCTCGCCGGAATAGCTATTGCCCTTGCCGCTCATCTTGCCAATCTGTTTTCCGGCGTGCTTGCCGGTTTTCAGCGTTACGCAGAAAGCTGAACCGCATGGGGCGATCACGGCGGTCTCGCCGCTGGCCGTTTTCCAGTTGCCCTCGATAGCCTCCGCTGCATAGGCACTGCTGCCCATCAAAAACGCGGCAGCGGCAAGTATCGTCATTCTCTTCATAGGGACCTCCCAATCCTGCTGTGGCCAAACCTTCACGTCGCGCAAGATCCGGCATCCGCATCTCCTCACGCGGACGCCGCAATTTATAGTTTACGTGAACGTAAAAGGAAATATGGATCTTCGCAAAAACCTCGGCTTTTCGCGGTCCGGACCTCGTAAAAACGATCATCGCAAAAATGCCTGTTTGAGACGTGGTTACGAAAGGGTTGAATTCCATCCGTAAACTTTTCGTAAAATTGTCCGCAAAGTCCTTAATTTCCGGGGGCTGTGATATTTAACAAAAACCCAACTTTACCAATCGTTTGGACTTTGTTTGGCTCCCATTAATCATGGATTTTAAGCGCCCGTTGAAGCCCGTTTGGCATAGTGGGGACATCGAAAGAGCAGAGCAAATCTGCCAACGGAAAAGGCCAGAACAAGCCGCAGAAGACGGCAAGGCCGGAACCGAAAAAGCCTCCGAAGAGGGGCGCTGACACGACGCTAACGGGCAAACAGGGATTAGAAAAAATGGCACGCTTTGAAGTTCGCGATATCGAAATGGCAGTCGCCGGTGGCCAAAGCCGCGCGGACGTCTTCTGCAACCTCGGCCTGATCTATGCGACAGGCCGCGGCTGCCCGGTGGACCTCATCGCTGCCCATAAATGGCTCAACATCGCCGCTATCAAGGGTTCGGAACGGGCAGCCTCGCTGCGCGCCGATCTGGCCCGCAACATGACCAAGGCAGACCTCGCAACGGCACTTCGCGCCGCCCGCGACTGGATGACTGCACACTGACAAAACCGCGCCGGGGCAACTGACGCGCAACAAAAAGACAGAGCGATCGACAGATCGCCATTTCTTCCGGCTGGTTCCTCCAGTCCTGGCCGGACCATAAAAAGAATAACCCCGTACAGGGAACAGCCAGATCCACGCTGAACATCAAACCGCGACCGGCAGAAACAAGGCCGGCGCGGTTTCTCTATTTTTGTTGGCAAGATGCTTGGCCTGAGCGCTTGGGGTTCATCAACCCAATGTCTTCAAAACCTTCGGCAGCGCTTCGGCAAAAAGATTCAGCTTGCTATCCGGCGCTGCGCTGACGCGGATGCAACGGTTGAGTGGTTCCACACCGGGCATTCGGATGAAGACACCGTGTTCCATGAGCCCATCAACAATGGCCTTGGCGTAGACCCCATCCCGCCCACAATCGATTGCCACAAAATTTGTTGCCGAGGGAAGGGGGCGCAGCCCGTTCTGCCGCGCTATGGTGGCAATGCGTTCACGGGCGTTGGCGATGCGTTTGACCACATCGCGCAGGTAAGCCTGATCCTTTAGGGCCGCCAGTGCGGCGGCCACGGAAACGCGGGACATTCCGAAGTGATTGCGGATCTTGTCGAAAGCCTGCGCATTGCCCAGTGTGCCGATTGCGTAACCGACGCGGGCGCCCGCCAGCCCATAGGCCTTGGAGAAGGTGCGCATACGCAGAACATTCGGCATCCCGATCATGGCGCGCACACTGGGGATGGCGCTTTCCGGTGCTGTCTCGCAATAGGCTTCGTCCAGCACCAGCAGACAGGTTTCTGGCAGAGCCTTGGCGAAGGTCAGGACTTCGCTTGCTTCCCACCAGCTGCCCATCGGATTATCCGGATTGGCGAAATAGACCAGCGGCGCATTCTCTTTCTTGACGAGATCAAGCAGCCCGTCGAGATTTTCATGGTCATCGAAATAGGGTGTCGTCACCAGACGCCCGCCATATCCGTTCACATGATAATTGAATGTGGGGTAGCCGCCAAAGGAGGTGACAACGGGCGTTCCCGGCTCCACCACCAGCCGGACGATTTCGCCAAGAAGGCCATCCACGCCACTGCCAACGGCAATATTATCGCGGGACACACCGTGATAGATGGCCAG
Organism: Agrobacterium sp. fls2-241-TYG-188a; assembly: GCF_030209845.1. Taxonomy (NCBI): domain Bacteria; kingdom Pseudomonadati; phylum Pseudomonadota; class Alphaproteobacteria; order Hyphomicrobiales; family Rhizobiaceae; genus Agrobacterium; species Agrobacterium sp. fls2-241-TYG-188a. Next base: position 660,647 of record NZ_JARVRD010000002.1, read on the forward strand.
CGCCTCACGCAGTTCGAAGTTTTCCGGATCGGCATACATCCAGGTCTCAGACGCCGCCTGCTTAATGGCCTCAAGAACCGAAGGCGCAGGGCCGAAACCGCTCTCATTGGCACCGATTCGCGCCTTTACAGCCAGCTTGCGATTACGCTCAATGGCTTCCGGACCAACGAAAGGCACGGAAGAAGGGAGCGAAGCGGCGAGAGACGTGAAGCGCGAAAATGCGGACATTTCAGAGAGTTCCGTTATCCGTTGAAACAACGGCCACACAATAGAATCAAAATTGGCCCGCGCAAGGCGGGCCATGGATATTGCAGGGGTTATTGAAGTCTTTTAGCGTTGACGCTGCGTGGAGCGGCGGTTTGCTTCAGAGAGCCGTTTCGAAGCTCAGCCGGCGGACGTGATGCAGGAACTCCGCATCGATCAGCATGTTGAAGCCAACGGTGGCCTGTTCTTCCTCGCGCCGGATAAGCGTACAGCCGATTTCGTCCCTGATGCCGAGAACCTCAAGGTAGAAGTTGTTCGGCAGGTCAAGATGCGGGCTAACCTCGATATCCGCGCCATAAAGGGAGATATTGCGGATTAAGCAGCGCATCGTATTCTTCGTGCTGAGGTGATGGCCGATAAATGTTATCTTGCCAGGACGATCGACGCTGTATTTCTCATACATTGCATCCTGAGGAACGGCGTCGTGCGAATTGATGTGTACGTTGAGCGCCATGACAACCTCCCGATTGCCTTTTTGTTCTGGATTTGATCATACACCCGCTTCATTGCCAAAGGCTGAATCAAAACGTTAGGATTGAAGCGTTTCTGGCCTGTTTTGCCACAGCACCCTTCGCAACCGAACCGGATTTCAGTGCAGAAACGTGTTTACTCCCAAAAGGTTGCGCCAAGCTGGCGCAATTGGGTCCCATGGTGCCGGATGATGCACCAGCACTGCAGTTGACGCGGGGCGTACTTAGCGTTACGCCTTTGGCATGACAGACCTATGGAGCAGTACATGGCAGGCAGACTCGTCATCGTCGGAGCGGGGCAGGCCGCCTTTTCCCTTGGCGCAAAGCTTCGTGCCTTAAAAGACGAAAGACCGATCACGATGATCGGATCGGAAGACGTCTTGCCGTATCAAAGGCCACCTCTGTCCAAGAAATACCTGATGGGCGAGATGACCTTCGAACGGCTGGAGTTTCGTCCCGCCGAATGGTTTGCCGAGAATGATGTCGATATCCGCCTGTCCACCTGGGTCGAGGAAATCGACCGTGCGGCCAAGACCGTGCGGATGCAGGATGGCAGCAAGCTGTCTTATGAAAAGCTGGTCCTGGCCACAGGCGCAACGCCACGCACCTTGCCAGCGGGAATCGGCGGAGATCTGGATGGCGTCCTGACCGTTCGCGACAAGCGTGACGCAGACCGCCTGATGGGCGAAATGAAGCCGGGCCGCAAATTGCTGGTGATCGGTGGCGGCTATATCGGGCTGGAAGCGGCAGCAGTTGCCAAGAAGGCCGGCCTGGACGTTACGCTGATCGAAATGGCAGACCGTATTCTTCAACGCGTCGCCTCTGCTGATACGGCAGCCATCATGCGCGATGTTCACCGGGCAAATGGCGTTTCCATCATCGAGAAAACCGGATTGACGCGGCTGCATGGAAAGGATGGCCACGTCACCTCTGCCGAGCTTTCCGACGGTACGGTACTTGATGTCGATTTCGTCATCGTCGGCATCGGCGTTACCCCCAATGACCGGCTGGCACGCGATTCTGGTCTTGATAGCGGCAATGGCATCCTCGTTGATTCCTATACGCGCACGTCAGACCCCGACATTCATGCGGTTGGTGATTGCGCATCGCTGCCTTGGGAGGGCGGGCGTGTCAGGCTGGAATCCGTGCAGAACGCAGTCGATCAGGCCGAGGCTGCGGCTGTGGTTCTGACCGGCGAAGAAAGGGCATACGCGCCGAAGCCTTGGTTCTGGTCCGATCAGTATGATGTGAAGCTGCAAATCGCCGGTTACAACGCGGGCTATGACGAGACGGTGCTTCGCCCGGGACAGCGCGAGGGAAGCTACTCCATCTGGTACTTCCGGCAGGGCAAGTTCCTCGCTGTCGACGCGATCAACGACGCCAAGGCCTATGTCAGCGGCAAGAAGCTGCTGGATACGGGTAGGGAGCCTGACCGTACGGTTCTTGCCGACGCTTCCGCCGATCTGAAACTTCTTCTGGCGTAAAGGACTGCTCCCATGCCCGCTTCTCCCAACCACTTCAAATCCGCCATTCAGCAGGGAAAGGCGCAAATCGGTCTCTGGCTGGATATGGGTGAGGCCATTACCGCTGAAATTGCCGGGACCGCCGGTTTCGACTGGCTGGTCATCGATGGTGAACATGGCCCTAACGACCTGCGCAGCATCATTGATCAATTGCGAGCGCTCGCCACTTCCACTGCAGAACCTGTGGTGCGTGTGCCGACCGGCGAAAGCTGGATCATCAAACAGCTTCTCGACGCTGGAGCCCGTACGCTCCTCATCCCAATGGTCGATACCGTTGCCCAAGCGGAGGCTCTTGTCGCTGCCATGCATTATCCGCCGCGCGGCATACGTGGAATGGGTGCCGTGGTTGCGAGGGCATCTGGTTTCAACACGATCGAGAATTACGCCGAGACGGCCTCGGACGGTCTTTGTCTTCTGGTGCAGGCGGAAACGAAAGCTGCGCTTTCGAACCTCGACGACATACTTAAAGTGAAGGGTATCGACGGCGTCTTTATCGGCCCCGCTGATCTGGCCGCGGATATGGGCTATCTCGGCAAAATCGATGAAGTGGAAGTCCAACAAGCCATAGAAGGAGCGATTACGAAAATCGTTGCCGCCGGAAAGGCAGCAGGAATATTGACCTTTAACGAGGCATATAACCGTCGTTATCTGGAACTCGGCGCGACCTTCGTTGCGGTTGGCGCCGATGTTACGGAGTTTTCAAGCGCCATCCGGGCGCTTTGCGCGCGATATAAAGGTGGCGATGTCAAAAAGTCTTCCAGCTACTAGGATCAGCCGTCGTTACTGGCATTCAACTTTGCTGGATGGATGCCTTCCTGACCGGAAAACAGAAACCCTTCGCGGATAAGATATTCGCGAACGATTCTTTTGATCGCATCTTCCCGCGCCATATGATTCTCATTGGAGAATGCGGCGAGCGCTGTTTCGACTTCATCTTCAAACTGCAATTGATCTCTCCCTACGTTCAAAAACGGAAAAAGGGTGAGGAAGCATGACCTCCTCACCCTCTAAATTCTCAGGCACTCTTAGCGCCAGCGATAGAAGCTGCTGCTCTTCTGGTCCTGGGCTGCATTTGCCACAAAATATCCGAGCGCGAAGCCGAGCGCGCCGACCACCGTCAGCAGCGATGTTGCCGTGCCTGGATTTTCGCGGGCTGCTTCAACAACGTTATGTCCTTGAGCCTTGACTGTCTGCGCCGCGGTCTGAGCAACGCGCTGAACGCGGCCACGGGCTTCATCGACAAATTCGGAGGCATCGTTGGACAGTGTGCCCGCACGCGCCGATACCGACTTGGAAAGAGATGCAATCTGCGAGCGGAGCTCGGCGATCTGATTCTCGACTGTGTCTTCCACAACGTTCAATTTGGTCTGAGCCATTTGAAATCACCCTTTGCTGTTGGTCGAGGTGGTAACGCAGTGGGCAAAACAAATGTTCCGCGCCGCAACAACAAAGAAGCAAAGGTATGTGGGGATTTTGGATGATGGCGGAGAGGATGGGATTCGAACCCACGATACGCTTTTGACGTATACTCCCTTAGCAGGGGAGCGCCTTCGACCACTCGGCCACCTCTCCGGTGCCGCCTGATTATTGCGTAAAAAATGTGAATGCAAGGGCTTTTCTCCAAAAGATGAAAAAGACCCGCTATCACTCCCCATTTTGACTGACGCTGACGGCTCTAACGCGATCGCGGACGAAAAACTGACGCAGGGCAGGATCCGAATCGAAATGACGCACCGACTGCAAGTGAGTCGGAGTTCCTGAGCTCACAGTGTCGGCTCCGCACCCCGACAGCGAAAGATGCCCATGAGTCCAGAATCGTTGCGGAGTGTCATATTTTTGAAATATTAGAGCGCCGATTTCAGCCTTTAAGCTACGGAATCGACTGGGCTTTTTAAAGATTTGTAAATTTTGAACGATAGCGATCACTAAAATGTGTTTTTTCAGCAACATCGAAAAATGAAGCGGTCCAGCAAACTCGGTCCTGCGGTGTTTGCCGATTGCAAGCATTTAATCCTTTAGTATTTTCACAAACGGAAGCGCGGCGGTGGATCGTCCGTTTTCAATACATGGGAATGGGGCAGGGAATGCTGTCCTTCAGCAAAAGAACCCAAACCCTTTTTGAAACTTGACTGGAGGTCAACATGAACATCAAGAGCCTTTTGATCGGCTCCGCTGCGGCTCTCGCAGCAGTATCCGGCGCACAGGCCGCTGACGCTATCGTCGCTGCAGAGCCTGAGCCCCTCGAATACGTCCGCGTTTGCGACGCTTTCGGCACCGGCTTCTTCTACATCCCAGGCACCGAAACCTGCCTGAAGTTCGGCGGCTACGTTCGTTTCCAGACCGATTTCGGTCGTAATGAATCGACTGCGGGCCGTGGTACATCTGACTGGGACTCCTTCACGCGCGCCCAGTTCGAAGTTGACACGAAGACCGACACAGAGCTCGGCGCTCTGCGCGGCTTCATCGGCTTCCGCGGCAATGCTGACCAGGGTTCTTCTGGTTCCAGCACAGTTGCCGTCAACCAGGCGTTCATCGAGCTTGGTGGACTTAAGGTTGGTAAGTTCTACAGCTGGTGGGATGATGGTCTCTCTGGTGAAACTGACGTTCTTTCGAGCAACGCTCTTTTCAACTCCATCCGTTATACATACGACGCAGGTTCATTCTGGGTTGGTGTATCGGTTGACGAACTTGAAGGTGTGAATAGTCAGCTCAGAGATGGCGCCGTTCTCCCAACGTTGACCGCTATACCTGCTGAAAACGACAACAATGTTGGCATCGCGGCAGGAATCGGTGGCAAGTTTGGTGGCGTAACGCTTCAGTTCATCGGCGGCTACGACACGGATCAAGAAGAAGGTGCAGTCCGTCTGATCGCAACTGCAGAAGTCGGTCCAGGTACGCTTGGTCTGTCGGGTGTTTACGCTTCCGGTGGTAACGCGTATTACAATGTTTCCGAGTGGGCCGTTGCTGCGGAATATGCCATCAAGGCAACTGACCGTTTGAAGATCACTCCAGGTGCACAGTGGTTCGGCAGTGTTGCTGATGCTCGCGCCACCGGCACGGGTGTTCTGGTAAATGGTACCGCAATCACTGGCGCAGGCGACGCAGTTCGTAGCAACGATTGGTCAAACCGTGACGCGTGGCAGGCTGGCGTAACTGTTGACTACAAGATCACAGACGGTCTTACAACCAAGGTTGCGGTTAACTACTTTGACGAAGATGAGCGCGACGACCAGGTTAACGGTTTCGTCCGTCTTGAGCGTAAGTTCTAATCTGATCTGATTTGCAGGATTGACTGAAGCCCGGCTGCGAAGCCGGGCTTTTGCTTTTATGCTTCTCTCTTCCTTGCCGCAAGTTTTATCAATGGACGTTAATCTTGTGTTAGGAAGTTGGCGCCTTGAGCGGTCTTCTGTAGCGAAACGGCAACAGGGCGACGAGAAGCAGTTTGATTTGTGACGAAATTGTTTCCTTCTTGATTGCGCGAATCCACTCTTTTGGATGTAATCAATCTCAGAGCGGCATTTTAATTTATTTGTATTTCCCACTCGCTGCTCATTCGATTTTGACTGGAGGTCAATATGAACATTAAGAGCCTTTTGATCGGCTCCGCTGCAGCTCTCGCAGCAGTATCCGGCGCACAGGCCGCTGACGCTATCGTCGCAGCAGAGCCTGAGCCCCTCGAATACGTTCGCGTTTGCGATGCTTTCGGCACTGGATTCTTCTACATCCCAGGCACCGAAACCTGCTTGAAGTTCCAAGGTTATGTCCGTTTCCAGACGGATTTCCAGCGCGGTAACGGCGGTTCCTCTGCTGGCACACAGAACGGCGGAAATTCCGATTGGGATTCGTTCACACGCGCTCAGTTCGAAGTTGACACACGTACGGACACCGAACTCGGTGCTCTGCGCGGCTTCATTGGTTTCCGTGGCGATGCCGATGCTAGTTCTTCAGGCAGCAGTACATTTGCTGTAAACCAGGCATTCATCGAACTTGGTGGTCTGCGCGTTGGTAAGCAGTACAACTGGTGGGATGACGATCTGTCTGGTGAAACAGACCTGCTTTCGTCTAGCACTCTGTTTAACTCGGTTCGTTATGTCTACGATGCTGGTTCGTTTTCTGCCGGTCTCTCGGTTGATGAACTCGAAGGCATTTCCTACGGCAATGACGCGGCTCTCGGAAACGTTGACAACAACGTAGGTATTTCCGGTAGCTTGGCTGGTAAGTTCGGTTCTGCTGCAGTTTCTCTGATCGGCGGCTATGACGTTGACCGTGAAGAAGGCGCTGTCCGCCTGATCGCAACTGCCGATATCGGTCCTGGTACGCTTGGTCTCGCAGGTGTATACGCTTCTGGCGTAAACTCCTACTACGCTTTGTCTGAATGGACTGTGGCGGCTGAATATGCCATCAAGGCCACCGACAAGCTGACGATCACACCCGGTGCTCAGTGGCTTGGTAACGTTGCTGTCAAGGACGCGACCGATGGCTACTCCATCGTGAACGCTGACTGGTCGAGCAATGACGCTTGGACTGCTGGTCTGACTGTTGACTACAAGATCACTCAGGGTCTGTCGACTAAGGTAACTGCAAACTACTACGACGAAGACAACCGTCCGGAATTCTGGACAGGCTTCGTTCGCCTGCAGCGCGACTTCTAATCTGATCTGACTTAGGTTAGTGATGGAAAGCCCGGCTTTAGAGCCGGGCTTTTTTTATTTTAACGAAGCAAGGTCCGATCGCGCACGTCATCGATTTGCAGTTTGGCCGCGGGCTGCGGTGACAAAGCGGGTGCGGGTGCGCGAGCGGGGAGGGCGAGAGCGAATACTGCTGGCGCGCCGCCTCAAATTCTGCGTTGCCAAATATGTGGCGTTCTACCCGGAGCGGCCGTTGCGAAGGTCGGTGACGATGTCTGTTTTTTCGCCAAGGCGCGTTTTGTAGACCTGATAGTTCTCCATTACCCGCTGAACATAATTGCGGGTTTCGGGAAAGGGGATGCGTTCGATCCAGTCGACCACGTCATCAATGGATTTGCCGCGCGGGTCGCCGTAGCGATTGATCCACTCCGTCACGCGTTTTGGCCCTGCATTATAGGCTATGAAGGTGAGAATGTAGGAGCCGCCGAAGCTTTCGATTTGTTCGCCAAGATAATGGGCGCCGAGGGTCGCGTTGTAACCAGCGTCGGATGTGAGTTTGGCTTGCGTGAACTCCATGCCGTGACGGCTGGCGACCCCCTTGGCTGTCCCGGGCAAAAGCTGCAACAGGCCGCGCGCATTGGCGGGCGATACGGCAGAGGGGTTGAAGGCGCTTTCCTGTCTGGCAATCGCGTAGGCGAGTGCCTTGCCCGAGCCGGAAATATTGGCCGTGCCGGGAATGACGCCGATGGGGTAGGCGAGGGCGGCTGCATCTATGCCACGACCGAAGGCGGTCTTGCCGATCTGCAGTGACACCTGGTGACTGTTCTTGCTTTCGGCGCGCGATGCGAGGATCGCCAGTTCGCCGGGACTGTCAATCTGTTCGGCAAGCGCCCGGTAAAGGCTGTCCGCACGCCAGCCGTATCCGGCACTTTCGAGTCGCTCGATGGCTCGTACAGCTTCCCGTTCGGCAAAATGCTGCCGGTCGCCTTCTGTCGGTGTCGGATAGGCGACATTGATCGTGCTCGTGCCGATTCGGGCGGCTGCGAGTTGGCCATAAAACGTGCCGGGGTGCGCGGCGGCGCGGGTGAAATAGTCACGCGCATCTCCCGGTCCGCCAGCTTCTGCGGCGCGCCCCAGCCAGTAATAGGCGCGCGATGATGACAAGGGCTTGTTCGAGGTGGCAAGAAGTGCGTTGAAGTGCTTTGCCGCTGAGGCCGGATCTTGCAGTGCTCGCAGCGCGTACCAGCCAGCATGAAATTCCGCATCCGCGACATCCACCGGCGACGTAGCGGAATGGTTGGCCGAGATCGTATAGGCTTGGGCAAAATCACCGAGGTCGGCGAGGCCACGCGCAATGATGCGGCGCTCGTTCCACCATTCGCCAGGGTTGACGAGCTTCGCCGGGTCAGTCGGCGCCTGTGCCAGAAGCTTGGCAGCGTCCTCATATTTCTGCTGATGCCGCAGGTTTTCTACGCGCGCGAACAGATAGGCGGGGTCGTTGCGAAGGGATGATGCTACGCTGTTCAGCGCGGCCGGCGCGTTCTTGGTTCGCTGGAGCACAGCTGCCCAAGCGGTGTAGAGAGATTGCGCCTTGCCGAGGTCTCCGAAACGCTTCGCCTGGCTGACACGGCTTTTATACATGAGGTAATCCATCCGCGCCTTATGGTCGGCGGCAGACAATTCGGATGGAAACTGATCCATCACGCGATCTTCCAGATCAGTATCCATCCCCTCGCTGATCCACAGCTGGCGAACGAGTTGTTGCGCCTGTGGAAGATGGCCGGAAGCCTTCATGGCCAGTGCCAAGGCCACCTTGCCCTCCGGGGTTTCCGGTGGGTTGGTGCCGAAGGCCGCAAGGACCTGAGGGGCTGGCGGGTTTTCACGCAGCAGGGCGCGTTCGGCATTTGCGCGGAAAATCGTCACGCCGGGCCAGCCTGCAAGTTCCTTCTGAGCAGCTGCAATCTCGCTAAAGGTCACATCTCTCTGCCCGGAGATAGCAATGGCCCATGTGAGAATGTGGCGGTCGAGAGCTGTGGGCGCGAGTGCGTTGCGGATGGAGACCGCGCGCGCCACATCCCGGCTGGAAAGAGCATCGAGCCCGGCTTTGAGGTCGCGGACATCAAGCGGATTGTTGGGTCTGATTATGGAGCCAGTAACCTCCGGCGTCGCAGGCAGGAAGGCAGGCACCGTCGGCGCATCGGGTTTGACGAAAGGAAGGGGAACAAGGCCTTCGGGCGCAGCGCCCGCCCATGCGGTCCACACGGTTGCGGCGAGACCGGCTGCCATCAAGCCTAAAGCTGTTTTCTTCATGCCTCTACCCGCGACTTTGGAGCAGCATATAGGTGCGCCCCAACCTCCTTTAAAGCCTGCATAAAGGGAGGCTTCTTCCAGCCAGGCCCTTTAGCGGATCATACCCCTTCATTAGCGGCTTTCATCCTTAACGAAACCTTACCCATAAGCCTCGCATTCGATCAAATATCGGTCAGATGGCGTGTCTTTCACCGATGTTGCAGGGTTTTAAGCGTTGGAATGCCGCTTATGCACAAGCTCTGAAACTATTTGCATTCGAAGGCCCAAAAGGCGCTGTAAACAGCTTGTCGGTCGCTTGGCCCCACACTAATGTGACAGCGTTTTAACCAAGGAATGCGGCTGAAGCATGAACTGGCTCACCGCAAGGAGTTTTGCATGTTCAAGGGATCCATTCCCGCCCTCATTACGCCGTTCACCGCCGATGGCGCTGTGGACGAAACGGCGTTTGCCGCCCATGTGGAGTGGCAAATTGCTGAAGGCAGCAGCGGCCTTGTGCCCGTCGGCACCACAGGGGAATCTCCGACCCTGTCCCATGACGAGCACAAACGTGTCGTTGAATTGTGCGTAGAAACGGCGGCCAAACGGGTTCCTGTCATCGCTGGTGCAGGCTCCAACAACACGCATGAAGCCATTGAGCTCGCGCTCCACGCGCAGGAAGTGGGAGCCGATGCCCTGCTGGTCGTCACGCCCTATTACAACAAGCCAACGCAAAAGGGTCTGTTTGCACATTTTTCCGCAATCGCCCAAGCGGTGACGCTGCCGATCATCATCTATAACATCCCGCCGCGCTCCGTCATCGACATGACGCCGGAGACGATGGGCGCGCTTGCCAAAGCTCACAAGAACATCGTTGGCGTGAAAGATGCGACCGGCAAGATCGACCGCGTCTCGGAACAGCGTATTGCCTGTGGGAAGGACTTCGTCCAATTGTCCGGCGAAGATGCGACGGCGCTTGGCTTTAACGCACATGGCGGCGTTGGCTGTATTTCGGTGGCGGCCAATGTCGCGCCGCGTCTGTGTGCGGAGTTCCAGGCGGCGACACTTGCGGGCGATTATGCGCGCGCCCTCGAATATCAGGACCGGCTGATGCCGCTGCACAAGGCAATCTTCATGGAGCCGGGCGTTTGCGGTACGAAATACGCTCTGTCGCGTACCCGCAATGGCAGCCGCAAGGTCCGCTCGCCACTGATGGACACGCTTGAGCCTGCAACAGAGGCAGCGATCGATGCTGCGTTGAAACACGCAGGCCTTATGCACTAGCAAGGATAGAAGGTGCGCTGGCAATTGCGCACCTTCACTTTTCGAGCCCCGGCCACTACATAGGGGGCATCGACCCGCAGATCGTTGCGGCTCCAGAATATATACGGATTGAAAAATGGCCCCCAAAGGCAGTCAGCGTGTGGTGAACAAGATCGTTGCGGAAAACCGCAAGGCTCGCTTCAACTATGAAATCCTCGATACATACGAGGCTGGCATTGTGCTGACTGGAACCGAGGTGAAGTCACTACGCGAAGGCAAGGCCAATATTGCCGAATCCTATGCATCGGACGAAGGCAATGAAATCTGGCTGATCAATTCGCATCTACCGGAATATCTGCAGGCCAACCGTTTCAATCATGAACCGCGCCGGCGCCGCAAACTTCTGCTGTCTAAGCGCGAGATCAACCGGATGCGCGTTGGCATCAACCGCGAAGGCATGACGCTTGTGCCGCTGAAGATCTACTTCAACGACAAGGGCAGGGCGAAGCTGGAACTGGCGCTCGCCAAGGGCAAGAAGCTGCACGACAAGCGCGAGACGGAGAAGGAACGGGACTGGAACCGCCAGAAATCCCGTCTTCTCAAGGGTGGCGCAAGCTAAACCGCCACATCGGCGTTGCGATGTGTAGCGGGCCGCTTGATCCGCCGGCTATTCTCCAAGCTCCATGACCAGTGAGAGCGGCGCGCGGAAGGTCGCAATCAGGCCTGATGGCGTGAAGTTTTTCTCGACATCGCCTGTCCCTGCGATGCCCATGCGGATAAGGCGTGAGCCAAATCCTCTACGCTCAGGCTCGGTCGCGGGTGGGCCGCCTTTCTCTTCCCATTTCAGGGTCAAAATCGGCTTTTCCGAATCGTCAGAGACATGCCAGCTGATGTTGACGGTGCCTGCGTCGGTTGAGAGTGCGCCATACTTTATGGCGTTCGTTCCCAACTCGTGCAGCAGCAGCGATAATGAGAGACCGGCCTTGGGGCCGAGCGGAACCTCAGGGCCAGAGATGACGATCTTGCCATCGGTGGCATGAAGATGCATGACCTTGCCGATAACGTCGCGGAGCCGTGCCGTCGACCATGATTGCTGAAGCAGCACATCATGGGCGGAGCTTAGCGCGTGCAGGCGGCCGTTAAAGGCGGCGACGGCATCCTTTTCAGTGACATTGCGCAGGGTCTGTGCGGCAATGGCCTGAACGATGGAAAGCGTGTTCTTGAGGCGGTGACTGAGTTCCTGGTTCAGCAGGCGCTGTTCAGACTCGGCGTTCAACCGGGCTATTGCTGCATAGGCCCTGTCTGCGACGCCCCAGGCGAAATCCAGCTCAAGCTTGCTCCAGAAACGCGGCTTCGAATCATGCGCAAAGAGAACGCCGACGAGAACGCCGCGATCGATGATAGGAACCTTGACGAAGGAGCGGACGCCCAGCGCGGCATAGGATTCAAGATCCGCTTCCAACCAGCTTGCAGCGTTCACGTTCGGCACGGCCAAGGTGTCGCCAACATCGAGCCGGTCGATGGTTGCGGAGAATTCGTTCAAAGCGTGATGCCCGGCAATCGATGGTACGCCAGCGGCAAGCCAGTTGAATTCGACGAAGAGATTGCCTGTGGCGCTGTTGATCGATGCATAACCGGCGCGGGTGACGGACAGTCCCTCGGCCAGAATCTCCGATGCTATGCGGGATATGTCTTCGACCGTCTTGCCGACCCGCAGGCGGTCACCCAATGTCAGAAGCGCCGCGATACGGGCGTCCTTGCGCTTGGAGTCGGTAACATCGATGACGACGCCGATCATCTTGGACGGTCTTCCCAGATCGTCTTCAATGAATTGCGCGCGGCGGGCGACCCAGCGAACACGCTGGTCGTTTCCACGCCGGATGCGGTATTCGACGCTCAAAGGCGCGTTGGCATCGCCGCTGCTGGCGGCTTCGGAAGCCGTCTTCTTGTCCTCGTCGATAATGAGTTTCTGAAATACGGATGCATTATAATTGCGCTGCGAGGGGACACCGAAGATGCGGCAGAATTCCTCAGATACAATCATGTCGTTGGTTTCGATATCGACTTCGAATATGCCGATGCGGCCTGCGTCATGGGCGGCCTTGGAACGGGCGTCATTAACGAGCAGCTCTTCGTTCTTGGCTCCGACCTTGGATGCGCGGATCTGACGTTTTGCTGAAAGACGGCGCTCCAGTGCCAGATCATGCGACATGCCCTGCATGGTGCGTCGCAACTCAAGTTGAGACATGACCTGCCTTGCCAATGCCTGAAGAGACCGTTTCTGGTCTTCGCTCAATTGCTTCGGCTCATAGCCAAGAACGCAAACCGTTCCAATCGCCAGATCGTCGTCGGATTTGAGGAGCGCACCCGCGTAGAAACGAATATTGGGTTGGCCGGTGACGAGAGGATTGCAGTTGAAGCGCGGGTCTTTGGTGGCATCCGCCACCATCATGAAATCCTGCTCAAGAATCGCTTTTGCGCAAAATGAACTGTCGATGGGCGTTTCGCGGACGCCCAAACCAACCTCTGCCTTGAAGAACTGCCTGTCCTCACCGATCAGATTGACAACTGCAATCGGCGTTCCGCAAATCGTGGAGGCGAGTTGCGCTATGTCATCGAAGTCCTGCTCACGCGGGGTATCAAGGACGTTGTAGCTTTCCAGCGCCGCCAGACGGCGTTGTTCTTTAGACGCGATACCTTCCATGGGCTTTTGTAATCTGCTGCTTTCATTGCCGCGCCGGCCCGAAGCAGCCGATCATTCGGTAATTTGATACAATAATCCGCAGCATTATCATAAGAAAAAAAGAATGAACTGAAATGTTTTGGCCATTCTCCGCAGGACTTTTTGCCAGACCCTGGCTCACGGTCCGTCAAGAAGAAAGCGCCAGCGGGAGCTCAGAGCCCACTCCGGCGCTTTTTCTTGCAAAATCATATGGATGGAAGCATCACGCGGCGCGGTGTTGCCTTTGTTCCTGGCGCACTGCCCCTTGCACGTTAAAGCGTCTCACAAGCTCGGCGAGATTGGTGCTGACGTCGCTAAGACCATGCGTTGCGGCATTGGTTTCCTCCACCATGGCAGCGTTTTGCTGGGTCAATTGATCCATGCTGCTGATTGCAGAATTGATCTCCTGAATGCCCATGGCCTGCTCCTGCACAGCCTGGGTAATGGCGCCGATATGTTCCTGGATATGATCGACCTTGCCGCCAATCGAATTGAGCGCTTCACCCGTTCGGTTGACCAGCGAAACCCCGTGGGTGACATCCTGCGACGACTTGTCGATGAGAGCACGAATTTCCTTGGCGGCGTTGGCAGAGCGTTGCGCCAGTTCACGCACCTCTTGCGCCACAACGGCAAAGCCTTTTCCGGCCTCGCCAGCGCGGGCAGCCTCTACGCCGGCATTCAGGGCAAGCAGATTCGTCTGGAAGGCAATTTCATCGATGACGCTGACAATCTGGGTGATCCGCTGCGACGATTCCTCGATGGCGCTCATGGCTTCAACGGCTTCGATCACGACGTGGCGCGAGCGTTGGGCTTCTTCCGCCGAGCTCTTGACGATATCCTGCGCCTGCTGCGTGCGCTGGGCGGACTGTTTGGAAATCGTCGTGATCTGGTCCAGGGCCGCAGCCGTCTGTTCAAGAGACGCGGCTTGCTGCTCGGTGCGGCGGGCCATGTCGTCGGTGGAGGATGTCAATTCGCGGGTGTTTTCGGAGATTTTGTGTGATTCTTCGATGATCTCTGAGAAAGCGCCGGATAGCTTGGCAACGGCCATGTTGAAGTTGTTCTTGAGTTCATCGAACTCGGCCGCGAGTTTGCCGTCCAGGCGGGAGGTCAGATCTCCCTGAGCCATATGGTTCAGTGCGTCGTTCAACAGCGAAAGAACGTGCTGCTGTTCGTCTTTCATCCGCTGCTGCTCGGCCTCGGCCTTTGCTCTCTCCTCGGCAAGCGCTTCCAGATAGACCGAAATGGAATAGTCCATATCGAGAAGGGCGGCCTTGATTGCGACCGTTACGTCCTTGGCGACCTTTTTGCCCTTTTTCTCGACAAGAAAGCCCTTGAGTTCCTTTTCAACGACAGCCTTGATGATGCCCTCCAGAATGAGGGCGTAGCCACCAATATACCAGCGCGGCTCCAGGCCCAGCCGGGCGTGGGTACGGCCAATCGCCGTGACGGCTGTTACGTAGTCGTTATCGAATGTTGCGGAGGAAATATGCGTCCAATGCTTGATCTGCATCGATTTTGCATGATTGATGTGCGCTTCGCTGCTGAAGAACCGGGCCGTATCAGGGACGGTCTTCGCCTTGCGGTAGAAGGCGTCCAGCGAACCATCGAGCGAGGCGGTAATCACTTGCTTCAATGCCGCGAGGTCTTGCCTCTGCTCGGACCCCAGGCCAAGAAATTGAAGTCTTTCGGCGAGTTGTTGTCCGCCATTTTTACCAGTCATGCGTCGTTCCCCTGAAAACCGATGCACGACCCCGTTCGTGCCAATTCCTCAAAGGAAAACACATTTATGCTTAATGATTAGCTAAAATTACGTGCGAATACATTGTAAATTCTAATTAAGTAAATTACGCGCATCGACGAAGATGCGCGCATTTTCCGATAGTAAGACGAAAGTATCTTTTACTCGACCGTTTCGACAGGTTCTGTGACGCGATGGGCACGTTCACTCGGATCGCGACCAATCTCTGCTTTCAAGGAAAGAAGATCGATGAAGTGATCCGCCTGTCTGCGTAGATCGTCTGCAATCATCGGCGGTTGGGTCGACATTGTTGAGATGACGGAAACCTTGCGGCCCCGACGCTGAAGCGCATCAACGAGCGTCGTGAAGTCGCCGTCGCCCGAGAACAGAACGAGGTGATCGACGGTCTCCGACTGCTCCATGGCATCGACAGCAAGTTCGATATCCATGTTGCCCTTGATCTTGCGGCGACCCATGGCGTCGGTGAATTCCTTCGCGGGCTTCGTAACGACCTTGTAGCCATTATAATCCAGCCAGTCGATCAGCGGACGAATGGAGGAATACTCCTGATCCTCGATCAGCGCCGTGTAGTAATAGGCGCGCAGGAGATAGCCTCTCTTTTGAAATGCTTTCAAAAGTTTGCGGTAGTCGATGTCGAATCCCAGGCTCTTGGAAGCGGCGTAGAGATTGGCCCCATCGATAAACAGTGCAATTTTTTCGCGTGGGTCGAACATTAAAACCAAATCCTCCTAGGCGGGTGAGCCGCCAGTAATGTAGACAGTAACAGGCTTGCGAATATAAACGCGTAAGACAGTACATTATTAAGCATTCATATAAGCGTCATCATACGTCAGTCCAGCCCCTTTCCGACAATTATGGATAAAGATTAATCCAATTGTTCCAATCGCGGGCATTTGCCCACATGAATGCGGCGGATCAGGAAAAACTTGAAATCTGTGGCCAATGCCTGTATCGGGTCGGGTAATCCGCGACAAAAAGACCGCAAAGGACAGGCAATGGCCCGTGTCACAGTAGAAGATTGCATTGATAAAGTAGACAACCGTTTCGAACTGGTCCTTCTCGCCAGCCATCGTGCGCGCCAGATTTCTCAGGGCTCGCAGATCACGATCGATCGCGATAACGACAAGAACCCGGTTGTTGCGCTGCGCGAAATCGCAGACGAGACCCTGTCGCCAGACGACCTGAAGGAAGACTTGATCCATTCGCTGCAGAAGCACGTCGAAGTGGATGAGCCAGAGCCCGATCCGGTCACGATTGCGGCTGCTGGTTCTGCAAGCGACGCGGAAGATGACGACGCGCCTGAGAGCATCAACTTCGACCAGATGTCGGAAGAAGATCTTCTGGCCGGTATCGAAGGCCTTGTGCCGCCAGAAAAGAACGACGATTATTGATTTTACCGCTGCGCACCCGGCGCGACTGCCGGTTACGCTCTGTAAAGCTTTGTCGTCATAATCTGAACCCAGATTATGCAGCAGTGTGCGCCGGTCTAGATCGGCGCGCTTTTTTTTCGGGGCATCCCATACATGATGCGACAATACGAACTCGTTGAGCGGGTTCAAAAATATAAGCCTGAAGCAAACGAGGCCTTGCTGAACAAGGCCTACGTCTATGCCATGCAAAAACATGGCCAGCAGAAGCGTGCCAACGGCGATCCCTATATTTCGCATCCGCTGGAAGTGGCCGCCATTCTCACGGAAATGCATCTCGATGAGTCGACGATTGCCGTTGCGCTCTTGCACGACACAATCGAAGATACGAGCGCCACGCGCGCCGAAATCGATGAGCTCTTTGGCGAGGACATTGGCCGCCTGGTCGAAGGTCTGACCAAGCTCAAGAAGCTCGACCTCGTTACCAAGAAAGCAAAGCAGGCCGAGAATCTTCGCAAATTGCTGCTGGCGATTTCCGACGACGTGCGCGTGCTTCTGGTAAAGCTGGCCGACCGTCTCCACAATATGCGCACCATGGAGCATATGCCGGAGGACAAGCGCAGCCGCATCTCCGAAGAAACCATGGAAATCTATGCCCCGCTTGCCGGGCGCATGGGTATGCAGGATATGCGAGATGAGCTGGAAGACCTCTCGTTTCGCTACCTGAACCCGGAAGCCTTCGAAACCGTGACCAAGCGGCTTCAGGATCTGGAAGAACGCAATCAGGGCCTCATCAAGAAGATCGAGGATGAGTTGCGCGAACTTCTGCTGGCGAACGGCATCGAAGGCGCCAACGTCAAGGGACGTCAGAAGAAGCCGCATTCCGTTTTCCGCAAGATGCAGTCGAAGTCGCTCTCCTTCGAGCAGCTTTCCGACGTCTATGGATTCCGCATTCTGGTCGAAGATATTCCGGCCTGCTATCGGGCGCTCGGCATTGTGCACACCAGATGGCGCGTCGTACCCGGTCGCTTCAAGGACTATATTTCCACACCGAAGCAGAACGATTACCGCTCGATCCATACCACCATCGTCGGCCCGTCGCGCCAGCGTATCGAATTGCAGATCAGAACCAAGCGCATGCACGAGATTGCCGAATTCGGCATCGCTGCCCATTCGCTCTACAAGGATGGGGAGATCGGCGATGGCGATGTGACGTCGCCGGAATCGAATGCCTATTCCTGGCTTCGCCACACGATCGAAGCGCTGGCGGAAGGCGATAGTCCGGAAGAGTTTCTGGAACACACCAAGCTCGAACTGTTTCAGGACCAGGTCTTCTGTTTCACGCCGAAGGGAAAGCTCATTGCTTTGCCGCGCGGTGCGACACCCATCGATTTTGCCTATGCCGTCCACACCAATATCGGCGATACCACCGTCGGCGCTAAGATCAACGGTCGCATCATGCCGCTGGTCACCCGTCTCAACAATGGCGACGAGGTGGAGATCATCCGTTCCGGCGTTCAGGTGCCGCCAGCGGCTTGGGAAGAGGTCGTCGTCACCGGCAAGGCACGTTCGGCCATTCGCCGGGCGACACGCATGGCCATCCGCAAGCAATATGCGGGCCTCGGCCACCGTATTCTCGAGCGCACATTCGAGCGCGCCGGCAAGCCATTCTCGCGTGAGGCGCTGAAACCCGTTCTGCATCGTCTGGCGCAGAAGGATGTGGAGGATGCGATTGCAGCGGTTGGGCGTGGCGAGGTTTCATCGCTCGACGTCCTGCGCGCAGTTTACCCGGATTACCAGGACGAACGCGTCACCGTGAAGATGACCGGTGACGATGGCTGGTTCAACATGCGCAGCGCGTCTGGCATGATCTTCAAGATCCCGGGCAAATCGCGTTCTGTCCTTGAAGATGATGGAGCGACAGAGGTTCTGGACGGGCCTGACCCGCTGCCGATCCGTGGATTGTCCGATAATGTCGAGGTCCACTTCGGCGCTGCGGGCGCTGTGCCCGGCGATCGCATTGTCGGCATCATGGAGAAGGGGAAGGGCATCACCATCTACCCGATCCAGTCTCCGGCGTTGCAGCGCTTCGATGACGAGCCGGAACGCTGGATCGATGTTCGCTGGGATCTGGATGAGGCCAACAAGTCTCGTTTCATGGCGCGGGTGATGATCAATGCGCTCAATGAGCCCGGCACGCTGGCATCCGTTGCGCAATCCATTGCGACACTCGATGTCAATATTCGCGCCCTGAACATGGTGCGGATCGGCACGGATTTCTCTGAGCTCGCGCTCGATGTCGAGGTCTGGGATCTGCGGCAATTAAACCAGCTGCTATCGCAGTTGAAAGATCTCGACTGCGTCTCAACCGTCAAACGTGCCTTCGATTAAGGCAGATTTGCTCAAAGATAAGTCATTAAGGCCACCGCTATGCGCTCAGTGCATGGCAGTGGCCTTGTCCTGTCTGTAGTCATGGGCCTCTATCGGGATTATCTTCACTCCAGAAATCGAGAACAGGAAAACGGCCTGCCAGCAAAGAGCTGACGATGTGGCCGATAAATCTGGAAAAGGAAAAGAAGATGTTTGGACCGCTTCGTAAGATCGCCCGTGCCGTTCGTGGCAAGACAACTCAGGAACGCGAATTCGATTACCTGTGTGACTCCGTATCGCGCATCGACCTGGAATTCCGCCAGCGCGAAGTCGACCGCGGCATGTTCCGCAAGTAATGCAAAAATGCATACCGGCCATGCCGGTGTGGTTGTGCAAGAGCGCATTTGCGATGCGCTCTTTGTCCGGGCTGCGGTTTCGCCCTTGGCGTAATCGAAACGATGCAATAAGTTCCTCATATGCCGTTTCGCCGCCGTAAACCCGCTGGACTGTTTGAAAGATTGCGCTCCGCTGTGTGGCCGCGCATGGGCTTTCGCCGTTCGCTTCGTTATTTGAAGCTGAGGCTCGTGCGGCTGTCTGCATCTCCATATTCCGTGGCGGCGGGCGTGGCAGTGGGTGTGGCAGTCGCATGGACGCCCTTTCTGGGTGTCCACATCATTATCGCCATGGTTCTAGGTTTCCTGCTGCGAGCCAATCTGGTTGCCGCGGCCTTGGGCACGACCTTTGCCAATCCCCTTACATTTCCACTGATCTGGGCGTCGACCTGGGAACTGGGCCACCTCATTCTGGGTCGCGGGCAGGGCGATGCGTCTGCCCATGTCGATTTCATGGCGCTTTTCAGCCACATGAACTTCCTGCAACTGTGGCAGCCGGTGCTTGAGCCCATGACCGTCGGCGCAATCATTCCCGCTGCTTTCTCTGCCATTGTGGCCTATGTCAGCGTCTACGCGATCATTCGTGGTTTCAGGACGCAGAAGCAGTTGCTGCTTGCGCAGAACATCGCCAACCGCAAATCCGCATTGGGTGCCAGCGAATGATCATAGGCATGGGCAGTGATCTCATCGACATCCGTCGTATCGAGACCTCGATTTCCCGCTTCGGCGACCGTTTCACGCAGCGTTGCTTTACCGCTGTCGAGCAGGCTAAATCGGACGGACGAAAGAACCGGGCGGCATCCTACGCCAAACGCTTCGCTGCCAAGGAAGCCTGCTCCAAGGCCTTGGGTACAGGTATTGCGCAGGGCGTTTTCTGGAAGGACATGGGTGTGGTGAACATGCCGACCGGCAAACCGACGATGTTGCTGACCAATGGCGCAGCGGACCACCTCGCCAGGCTTTTGCCGCCCGGCCATGAGGCCGTGATCCATCTGACCATTACGGACGAGTTTCCCTATGCGCAGGCCTTTGTCATAATCGAGGCCCTTCCGGTAACCAAATAACGTTGAATTGCGGGAAACTGTGAGCTTTCCGCCTGTCCGCTCACGTGGAAACGCTTTCTTTTATTATTGAAACGCTCTAAAGCATGTCCCGCAAAACTGCGCAGAATTTTGCGAAGCGCCCTGTGCAGAATATTGATTTCAAGTCCGCGGGATTTTTTCACGCGGCAGGCTCTACGCAAGTCCGTTGAAAATGAAGCACGAGCAGGCAGGTCTTTAAGTGTCCGAAAAAGCTGAAAAAAAGCAAAGCGCCCTCTGGGAAAACGTTAAGGTCATCGTTCAGGCATTGTTGCTGGCGATGGTCATCCGCACGGTGCTTTTCCAGCCTTTCACCATTCCGTCCGGCTCCATGATGCCGACCCTGCTGGTGGGAGACTACCTGTTCGTCAACAAATTCTCTTACGGCTATTCGAAATATTCGCTGCCATTCTCTCCGAACCTGTTTTCCGGTCGTATCCTTCAGTTCAGCCAACCTGAACGGGGTGATGTCGTAGTGTTCCGCCTGCCGCCAAACCCTGAAGTGGACTACATCAAGCGCCTCGTCGGTCTGCCCGGCGACCGCATTCAGGTCACCAATGGTGTGCTGTTCGTCAACGGCACGGCCGTTCCAAAGCAGCCCGATGGCGTCTTTACCTCGGATTACCGTGCCGATCCCGGCGCCAACGTTCCGGTTTTCCGCGAAACGCTGGATAACGGCGTGACGTTCGACACGCTGGACCAGTCACCGGACTCGCGCGGCGATAACACCCGTGAATTCATCGTGCCTGAAGGCCATTACTTCATGATGGGCGACAACCGCGACAATTCGCTCGACAGCCGTTTCGACGTCGGTTTCGTGCCTGCAGAAAATCTGATTGGCCGTGCAAGCGTCATCTTCTTCTCGCTGGGCAACGATACGCCATTCAGCCGTGTCTGGGACTGGCCAGCTAACATGCGTTGGGATCGCCTGTTCAAGGTCGTCCAATGAGCAAGATAAAGCCGCTTTCATTGGAGGAAATCGGTCGTCTGGAAGCGCTCATCGGTTATAACTTCAGGGAAAAGGCACGCCTGGACCGTGCATTGACCCATGCGAGCGCGCGCTCCGCCAAAGCGGGCAACTATGAGCGGCTGGAGTTTCTGGGAGATCGCGTACTGGGTCTGTGCGTAGCAGAGCTTCTGTTTTCGACCTTTCGCTCCGCCACCGAAGGCGAGCTTTCCATACGGCTCAACCAGTTGGTCAGCGCGGATTCCTGCGCGGCCATTGCTGACGAGATGGAGCTGCATCTCTTCATCCGCACCGGTTCCGACGTCAAGAAGCTGACCGGCAAGACCATGCTGAACGTGCGCGCTGACGTGGTGGAAAGCCTTATCGCCACCATCTATCTCGATGGTGGGCTGGAGCCTGCCCGCCAGTTCATTTTGAAATACTGGCAAAAGCGTGCAACCAAGGTCGATGCCGGACGCCGTGATGCAAAGACCGAGTTGCAGGAGTGGGCGCACGCAAAATTTGCGGCCACGCCTCTTTACAGGATTGACGGGCGTACCGGACCGGATCACGATCCGAGCTTCACGGTAACGGTGGAAATACCCGGTCTGCCGCCTGAAACAGGCGTGGACCGCTCCAAGCGCGCTGCGGAGCAGGTGGCAGCGACCAGACTATTGGAACGCGAAGGCGTCTGGCAGAAACCATCTGCCGCAAACTGATTGGACACTTATGACAGAGAACGAATTCAACGCCGCGCCGGAAAACGAAGATGGTCCGGACGCTGGCGAAACCAGACCGACCCATTCCGGCTTTGTCGCGTTGATTGGCCCGACAAATGCTGGCAAGTCCACGCTCGTCAACCGACTGGTTGGCGCGAAGGTGTCGATTGTCAGCCACAAGGTGCAGACGACGCGCGCGGTTATGCGCGGCATCGCCATCCACAACAACGCTCAGATCGTTTTCATGGATACGCCCGGCATTTTCAAGCCGCGCCGCAGGCTCGACCGAGCCATGGTCACATCGGCTTGGGGCGGTGCCAAGGATGCGGATGTCATCCTGTTGCTGATCGACAGCGAACGCGGCCTCAAGGGTGACGCCCAGACGATTCTGGAAGGCCTGAAAGATGTGAAGCAGACGAAAATTCTCTGCCTCAACAAAATCGATCAGGTGCAGCGCGAGGATCTTCTGAAGCTAGCGGCCGCCGCCAACGAAGTCGTTTCCTTCGATCGCACCTTCATGATCTCCGCCACCAACGGCTCCGGTTGCGACGATCTGATGAACTATCTCTCCGAAGAGCTGCCGCAGGGGCCCTGGTACTACCCTGAAGACCAGATTTCAGATTTGCCCATGCGTCAGCTGGCGGCAGAAATCACCCGCGAGAAGCTTTTCCTGCGCCTTCATCAGGAGCTTCCTTACGCTTCCCACGTCGAAACCGAGAAATGGGAAGAGCGCAAGGATGGCTCCGTTCGCATCGAGCAGGTCATCTATGTGGAGCGCGACAGCCAGAAGAAAATCGCACTCGGCAAGGGCGGCGAAGCCATCAAGGCGATTTCGACCGCATCTCGCAAGGAGCTCTCGGAAATTCTGGAGCAGCCCGTGCATCTCTTCCTGTTTGTGAAGGTGCGTGAAAACTGGGGTGACGACCCGGAACGGTTCAGGGAAATGGGTCTCGAGTTTCCACGGAACTGAGACTTTGCAGCATTGCCGGGAGGGGGCGCCGGGACGACGCCTCTAATACACGTTTCGAGTTTGTTGTTGCTGCTGGAAGGTCAGATTGCTCAAAAAGCCCAATGGAATCTCAACGACTCCCTGCGAGCAATGTCCTTTGCGCGGCCTGACCCATTTTCGGGATTTCACGCCGCCCGAACTCGATTTCGTTTCCCGGTTCAAGACCGGCGAACTGTCGGTCGAACCGGGGGCCATCGTGCTGATGGAAGGCTCCCACAGCGCCCATCTCTACACCGTTCTGGAAGGCTGGGGGTTTCGCTACAAGACGCTCGAGGACGGGCGTCGGCAAATCCTGAACTATCTCATGCCGGGTGATCTGGTCGGGTTGCAGGGAACCGTCATGGGGGAAATGCAGCATTCCATCGAGGCGCTTTCTCCGGTGACCCTCTGCGTCTTCGAGCGCGGTCGTCTTCACAGCCTCTTTGCTGACCATCCGTCGCTGGCCTATGACATAACCTGGATTGCGGCCAGCGAAGAGCGGATGCTCGACAGTCACCTGTTGAGCGTTGGCCGACGCACCGCCCTTGAGCGGGCGGCCTATCTTCTTGCGTTTCTTTACGACAAGGCGGTAAGGGTGGGGCTGATGGAAAAGGATATGGCTATCCCCGTCACGCAGCAGCATGTTGCCGACACTTTGGGCCTGTCCATCGTCCACACCAACAAGACGCTTCGCAAGCTCGCCGACCGGGATTTCATCCGCTGGACGGACAAGGGCTGTCTCGTGCTCGATCATGTCGGTCTTGCACAGGCCGCAGGTTGGCACCCGGACAACCGCGGGGCGAGACCTTTTATTTAGATGTCGCTGATGTATTCTCGATTTGTTCCGCTATGTCTTTTTTAAATGACTAGTGTGAGTCGATCTGCGATGTCATAAATTATTGATCCCAAGAACCCTTGGGAATGTATTGCTGTCGCGGTTTGTTCCGCGTCTTGAGGAAGATAAAGAATGATCCCTCAGCGGGTTCTCGTCGTGGAGGACGAATATCTGGTTGCGATGGACGTCGAAACGTCCCTTCAGGCCATGGGTGTCGATACCATCGATATCGCGACCACGTTGTTTCAGGCCAAGGAATCACTTTCGCGGGCAAAGCCGGATTGTGTGCTTCTCGACGTCAGCCTGTCGGACGGCATGAGCTATGAACTGGCGCGGCATCTTCGAGATCACTCCATTCCATTCGGTTTTGTCAGTGGCTATGGCGATACCAGCGGCTTTCCGCCGGACTTTGCCAATTCGCATCTGCTCGATAAGCCCTTTGGCGAGGTGGAGCTGAAGGCATTCGTTTCCCGTATCATGGCTGTCGAAAGTTAAGCATCGCTTCGCCGGATTGGGTATAGTCCTTTCTCCGAACCGGCAATGTTAAGCGACCCATTCCATGCAGTGGCAAGACGAGGCAATCATTCTGGGCGTCAAGCGCCATGGCGAAACGAGCGTCATCGCAGAGCTGATGACGCGCAGCCGTGGCCGACATCTTGGCATGGTAAGGGCCGGACGGTCGCGCACAATGCAGCCGGTGCTTCAACCCGGCAACAGAGTCGATGTGACCTGGCGCGCACGTCTGCATGATCACCTCGGTGAATACCGCATAGAGCCGCTGCAATTGCGCGCCGCGCAGCTGATGGAAACCGCGACGGCGGTGTACGGCGTGCAAGCCATGGCGTCTCTGCTGCGGCTGCTGCCGGAGCGTGATCCTCACCCCCATCTGTTTGAAGCCCTGGATGTCATTCTCGACAACCTGTCCGACCCTGCGGATGCAGGCGAGCTCTTCGTACGCTTTGAACTGGCGGTGTTGGACGATCTTGGTTTTGGGCTCGATCTCAGCGAGTGTGCCGCAACGGGCCTGCGTAACGATCTTGTCTATGTTTCTCCCAAAACGGGCAGGGCGGTCTGCCGCGCGGCGGGTGCGCCCTATGCCTCGCGCATGTTGGCGCTGCCGCCATTTTTAAGCGTTGAGCAATCGAAGGCAGCCGATCGTGAAAGTCTGGCCGCCGCATTCCGGCTGACGGGACATTTTCTGCATCGTCATGTCTATGAGCCACGGGGCATCAACGAAAATGCCACCCGCGACGGTTTCGTGCAGGCGGCATTGAAAGCTCTGGAAAAAGCCGGTTGATCGAGGCTGTTCAGGCCGCAGCAGGTCGTGCCACAGCACGTTCCTCGATGGGCCAGTGCACGATGGCGGCGAAGATGCCCATGGCAACGCCGAGCCACCACACCACATCGTAAGAGCCGAGCTTGTCGTAAAGGAAACCACCCAGCCATACTCCGAGGAAAGAGCCGACCTGGTGCGAAAGGAACACGACGCCACCTAGCATTCCAAGGTGACGGGTTCCGAACATGATGGCAACGAGTCCGTTTGTCGGTGGCACCGTCGAGAGCCACAACACGCCCATCACCGCCGCAAATATGATGACCGACAGGGGAGATTGCGGCAGCAGCAGGAAGGCCGTAACGGCGATGGAGCGGCCAATATAGATATAGGCGAGAAGATAGGGCTTCGAGTAGCGCTGCGCGACGAAGCCGGCGATGAGAGAACCGGCGATGTTGAAGAAGCCGATCAGCGCCATGGCAATGACCGCGTAGCGCGGCTCAATACCGATATCTCCGAGATAGGCCGGGAAATGCGCAGTGATGAAGGCGACCTGGAAGCCGCAAACGAAAAAGCCGGTCGTTAGCAGCAGATAGCTCTTGTGTCCGAGGGCTTCTTTCAACGCCTGGGCTGCGGTCTGCTGAAATTGCGCCTGGGACTGGCTTCCCGATGACGAATTGCCGCGCAGGGGCCAAGCGAGAAGCGGCACGATCAGCATCATGGCTGCGAGCCAGACAAGGCTGTCCGACCATCCATAGCTTGAAATCAGGCCCTGGCTGATGGGCGCGAAGATGAACATGCCAGCAGAACCGGCTGCCGTGCCGATGCCGAATGCCATGGAACGCTGTTCCGGCGTGACATGCCGGGCAAAGGCCGAGAGAATGACGCTGAACGAGCCCGCCGCGATGCCGAGGCCGACCAGCACGCCGCCGCCAAGATGCAGCCATAGCGGCGATGTACCGACGGACATGCAGACAAGACCTGTCGCATAGATCAAGCCGGACAGAACAAGCACACGCGCCGTGCCATATTTATCCGCCAGCGCGCCAAAGAAGGGCTGGCCAAGACCCCAGAAAAGGTTCTGCAACGCCATGGCAAAGCCGAATGTGGAGCGGTCCCAGCCCGTATCTGCCAGCATGGGCAACTGGAAGAAGCCCATGGCCGAGCGTGGCCCGAAGGTCAGCACCGCAATCAGGGACCCGGCGACAATAATGAGCCATGGCATGGGTTGGCTGGCGACTCGTTTTGCAATGGACATGGATGTTCCTCAGTAGATGAGAAACATTATCACTGATCGCCGATCTCTCCAGCAACTTTTCTTGAAGATTGAATGAGCGCGCTTGATGGGTTGGTGCATGTTCCAGTCACGCTCCCTGAAAGGCTCCAGCTGCTAATGGAGCCCTTCTGGAAACAAGTGTTATTTGTCGCGCGTAAAGGTAATGATCGATCGCGTCGTACCGGGCCAATTCGGCATCTGTCTCCAGGGAGTTAATACTTCCAGACGTTCGCCATTGCGACGGAATTCGCGGCATTGCGTGGTGCCGACCCATTCAGGGTTCCATGATGCTTCAACATGAGTACACCATTCATTCTTCTTGGTTTTCTCGATGCCGGTATAGGCAACCAACGTGTTCAGCAGCGCAGCCTTATCTGCATCCGTGCTACCAGCCTTTCTGCCTTCGCCGGTCAGTACGAAGGAAACACGGTGATCAGCTGTGAAAATAACGCGACCCGTCGGATGGTCGCCCATTGCGGGGATTTTTTTGCCGGTAGCCTGGGATTCGACCTCATAGCTTACAAGTTTCCATGAGCCTGTTAGAGAAGTATCGTCAGCCTTGGCCTGCCCATTTGATAGACAAAAAGATGCAATTACAGCTACCGTCCAGATTTTAAAGTTCATCTTATTTAGAGCCTTTAAATATTAGTCATGTTGTTACTGATGTTCAGTGCTAACGCCACGTGAAATTAAACAAGTAAAGTCAAAGTGTGGAAAATCGTAAATAAACGACTTAGAAATTAAGAATAATCATAAAGTCTCTTTGGGATGTCGACCGGCGGAAATAGTGAATCGTCAAGTGGCGGCATTCGACAGCTGTCCCCGTTGAACAGACTGGAAGGGGGATGATGCTTACCCCCGCCGCTTGAGTGGCCAGCCTTCTTCCCGCTCTTCCACAATCTTCGCTATGTCTCCAACTGCAATCGATCCAACGCCACGCGGCGTCACGTTCCAGCCGAACAACACGCCGGGCACGCGGCGGTCGGCAGACATGCGCAGGCGACCCATGGCTTTCATGGGGGAGGGTACATCGCGGGAGCCGGTTGTCTGATCCTGCGTGGTCATGATGCAGCGGGTGCAGGGTTTGACGAGGTCGAGCCGGATGCCGTTGATTTCGAGCGATGCCCAGCGGTCTTCGGCCCATGCTTCATCCGTTTCCAGCACGATGTTGGCGCGAAAACGCTCCATGCCGACCTGATCTTCGCCGTTAGCGGCCATATTGGCATTGAGGGCAGCAAGCGAAGCCGTGGTGGTGACGAGGATCTGGTAGCCGTCGGAGAATGTGACGGGCGTTTCGTCTCCTGCCCACTCCGGGTTGGCAATGCGGCGTGACTGCTCATCGAAGAAGACGAGCATTACATCGCGGCCGAGCCAGCCGGAGAGCGTTTCATTCGCCTCATCCGTGGCGATTGCCGCATCGATGACGGATTTCCACACGGTCGCATCGAGGCGCCTGTCCGATGGTTTGGCGAGAATCTCGCCCTTGCCCTCGGCAGAGATCCGCAAGCCGCCCTGTTCAGGCACCACGCTGACCGTCGCGAGAGCCTGCATTTCGCGTTGGGTGATGAAGTGCCCGGACGCGTCAACCAGCACGGCGCGACGGTCTCCAGCCAAACCCTCGGCGGTTATTTGGCTCTGCGCAAGCGAGATGCCGCGGGCGCTTTTCAAAGGGTAGATGTTGAGTTCCGTAATGCGCATGGTTGCCTCAAATCTCGTCCAGAAACAGGGTCAGAACCTGTTGCAGACGTTCATGCCGTTCTTTTGCCAATTGCCGCCCGGTTTGCGTCTGGAAGCCATCGGCAAGCTTGAACAGCTTGTTTTCGAAATGATCGATGGCAAATCGCCGATCATCCAGCGGGCGGTTTTCTGCCAGCGGATCTTCGGGGTCGTAGAGGGCAGAGCCCATGCGCCCGGCGATGTAGAAACAGCGCGCGGCACCAACCATGCCGATGGCATCCAGCCGGTCCGCATCCTGTAGAATTTTTGCTTCCAGGGTTTCAGGGGCAATATTGGCGGAAAAACTGTGGGTCAGAATGGCGTGGGCAACGGCCTCGATATCCGTCTCTTCCCAGCGCAGGTCCCGCAGCAGGCCGCAAGCCTTTTCCGCTGCAAGTCGCGACGCCTGCGCGCGCAGTGGCGAGTTCTTTTCCACGGCAACGCAGTCATGCAGCAGCACGCTTGCCGCCAGCACCGTTCCATTGCCGCCTTCCTGCCCATGAATACGCATGGCATTGCGAAACACGCGGTGAATGTGCGCCAGATCGTGCGATCCGTCATCGCCCTGCGTGGCGTGGGGTATCAGCGTTTCGGCAAGCTGCTCGTAAGGCGAAAAGGCATCTGCCCGCATGTGATTCCCTCGTCATGAAAGATGCTTTTAGGACGGGGAAAAGGCAGGCGCAATCACCCCTGTTCTTCCTGCGTCTTTGGCTGGGCGGTGAGTATCTTCTGGTAGAACAGGCCAATCCCGATCAGGACCACGCCAAGACCGATGAAGGACAAAGCCCGCAGCACGCCTTCCAGATTGCTCATGTCGATGAGGAATGCCTTGGCGACGGCGAGCAGCACCAGGGCAGCGGAAGCAAGGCGCAGGCTTTTGGCGTTGAAGCGGGAACCCAGCAACAGCAGCAGCACGCCAATGACCAGCCAGACAACGGAATAGCTGTAGGTTTCTCCCTGCAGGAAGCCCTTCCAGTCCGCGATGTTTTCACCCTGCCAGAAACGGCGGACCGAGAGTGTCGCCCAGGCAAAGCCAAGTGCCGCGCCAGAAAGGGCCAGCATCGCGACATAGGCGGCGGGGCGTTTGCCGCGCGCATACCAGGCAAGCCCGCCATAGGCCGCAGCCGGCATCAGATAGGCGATGAGCAGCAGGTTCAGGAACGGCCACGGCCCGGTATTTTCGCCGGTAAAATAGGGGTTGAGCGCAAAGAAATGGGCCACCAGCACATTGAACATGGCAATGACGCCCGCCAGCATGGAGCCATAGCGAAAGATGGGGCTCGGGCTTTTCAGATCCAGCGTCATCAGCACGCCTGACATGCCGATGGTCAGCAGCGTGTAGATGGATTGTTCGCCAAGCGTTGGCGCAGCGTCGTTCAACACGCCGCCATTCATGGCGTGACGAACGAGAATGGCGATGGTCAAAAGACCCATGAGGCTGGCTATGGCCTGCAGGACGTTTTTTGCCCGAGCGCGCGGCCAGTCGCGCAACAGCCATGCGGAGGCGATAGCCAGCAAGGCCGGTATGCCGTAACCGGGCAGAAGCGCGTTGAAGAGCGGTGTTGTGCCAAGGTTCTGCGGACCGACGATGGTGGGCTCCCACGCAATGCGGCCAAGAACAAAGAGGCAGGCCAGCGCCATGACAAAGGGCAGGGCGTGCCAGCGCAGTCTAAGGCCGCCAAGCAGGTAGGAAAAGCCGACGACGGAAATGAGGATGGTGGTCGCCAGACCCGATGTCAGCGTATGAACGACAAAGACCGTCGCCAGGAACGACCCAAGTGACATGATGTTGAGGGGTGCTGTAAACGCCTCATCGTCTTTCTTGCTCAGCCAGTAGGCGCGGCCAAACAGCAGCAGCGCCGCAGCCAGACCGTAGGCCGCATGCAGCCAGTCACGCGTCAGGTTGCCATATTCCACGAAACTGATGATGCCGAGACCGAGCGGCACGATGGAGCCGAGAACAGCCCACAGGATGCCGAAGGAGCGATCCCTCGAAGACATGCGCCGGACGGCCTCTATGGAGAACAGCAGGAAGATAACGCCCATGACCCGCGTGATGGTGCCTTGCACGGCGGTGTCCACCCCCGATGCCGAAAGTGCGGTGCTGCCGTCACCCAGTGTGGGAAGGTAGTTGACGCCGAAGCCAGCCAGAAGATTGGCGCAGCCAAGGGCCGCCAGCGATGCGAAGATGGCAGGCCAGACCGCGTGGTTGCGCCCGGCACCATATGCCGCCAGCCCAAGCACCAGAACTGCCATGGCATAAGCCGGGTGCATCGTAATTCCGGTCTCGATGACGGAAAAGGCGAGCGCCGGCAGGACAATTGCCATGGAAAGCGTGATGTTGATGCTCAGTGGCGCCCGGCTCATGAGATCGGTCACAATCGATCGGCCGGCGAGGTCCGGTTGCGTATCTTCTTCGATATTTTGCTGCTGGCTCAAGTATTTTCCGGGCCATATCCAGATCGATCCGGCGATCATGGCAATCAGGCTGGCAATGACAGGCTCGGCTTCGATCAATGGCGCAAAGACCATGTAGCCTAAAGCCCAGAGACCAAGGCCCACATTGGCAAGAGTGGGGACGACGTGCCAGCGTTGGCTGCGCGATGCCGCAGCTGTCGCAAGCCATGATGCGGTAAGATAGCCGAAGAGTGCCCAGATGTTCGGGCTTTCGGTGGAAATCAGCAAGGGCGTGGCCATGGAGCCGAGCAGGCCAAGACCCGCCAGCGCCTGCCCATGCAGCAGCGACAGTCCAAGTGTTGCGAAGCCGACAATCGCCAACAGAAGGAAGGCCGTCGTCGGGCCGATGTATCCATAAATGCCATAGGCGGCATAGGTGACGCCGAACAGGGTCAGAGCACCAGCTGCCGTCAGCACGCCGGGAATCATTGCGTTAGAATAGGCGCTTGCAATGTCAGGCATGACCTTGCGCCGGACGGCTTCACCGGCGGCGGCCAGCAGCAGGCCGAAGATTGCAGCCATGGCCAGCCGGACGCCTGGGCTCAGAAGGCCGCTTTCAATGGAGTATTTGACGAGGAATATGCCGCCTAGCGCCAGCGCCAGACCACCGGCCCAAACCGCCCAACGCGCTCCGAGCCTGCTTTCAAAGCTTTCCTTCTGACGTTGCGGAGCTGGTTCTTCGGTTGTTGCGGGGCCGTCTTCCGCAGTCGTTGCGACTGCGGGCAGGGCTTCCTCCGAAGGCTTTGCAGCTATGGGCAAAGCCTCTTCCGTCGTTGATGGTGCAGTCGTTGCTTCCTGCGAAACATTTTCGCTGGGCAGGCTAGGCGCAATCGCAAGCTTTGACTTGAGAGCCTTCAGTTCCGCTTCGACGATTTCAAGCCGCCGCGAGTTCTTGATGCTCGCATTCAGCGTGTAGAAAAACGCCACGATATAGGCCAGCAAAAGCAGCAACAGGAATGCGGTCATAAGAACTCCGGATATGATCCTGTTTTTTAAGCTCTTTCTGAAGGATTAGGCAAGGCCCGTCACGCCAGCCTCCACCGCCCATTGTCTTGCCAGCTCCACATCTTCCAGCCCAAGTTCGTGACCAAGTGGCAGATGTGTGATTTTTACGTCGGCACCATTATCCTCAAGGCGGGCTTTCAGTTGCTCCGTTTCATTGCCGTGGCGATCCTTCGTGCCTGCTGCAAGCGTCAGCTGTTTTCCCGCAAGATCCGAAAGCGGCCACGGTTCAAGCACCGGCATGGGGCGCAGCAGCAGGGCATTACGCGCAAATTGCGGGTAGAGCGCAAAGAAAGCAGCCAGGAAGTTGGCGCCATTCGAATGGCCGATGAAGCTCAGCCTTTGCCAGTCCAGATCATAGGCGGAAATTGCTCCCTCGATGAAAGCGGCAAATGCTTCCGCTTCGGATGCGATGTCCTTCTGGTCAAAGCTTGTGGAGGAGAAGCGGCGAAACCAGCGCGCAATGTCTTCTTCCGTGCTGCGGCCGCGCACGCCAAGCAAGGTTGCGCGCGGGTTGGCACGGTGTGCGAGAGACATGAGACTGGTTTCGCTGCCGCCTGATCCATGCAGGAGAAGGATCGTGCTGCCATCCGCATCCTTCGGCGTGTAGAACCGGTGCACGAAAGGAAGGTCGCGGTAGATGACCCGCTCTTCCCCCGGCATGGAGAATTGCGGCAGAGCCACGCGCACGTCCTCCTCATCCCGCATGAAAAGCGGCGGTATGAAGAGTTGCTCTCCCAAGGTTTCTGCCGGCTCATCCAGCGCCATGCCCGGCGCATCTGTGGCCATCTCGATCAGCACGTTGCCGGGTTCGCGAACATAGAGGGAAGAGAAATATTTCCTGTCATGTGCGTTTGTGGTGGAGGAGTTCAGGGACTTGAGCTCCTTGAGCGTCTCGTTCAGGTCATCCATGTCTCTCGCACGAAAGGCGATGTGATCCACCGTGCCGGTGCCGGGTGCGCTCGACCAGAAACCTGCGGCATCGCGTACATCCACAATGTCGCCGGACGCTGATACCAGTCGCCGGATCGATCCGTTGTGACCAATCCGCTCATAGCCGAAATAGCGCTGCAGAAAGCTTTCCGTTTCCTCTGGTACTTCACTCAGCATCGTTGCGCCGCGAATGCGGCGAATGGCGTGTTCGAGAGGGATGCCGGGGGCCACATGCGGCGTTGCCTCCGGAAAAGCATGAGTGCCGACAAGTTTGAGGATGATGCCGTCAGGGTCCTTCAAGCGAATGACCGGTTCGCCGAATTCCTCCATCGGGCCTTCGGTGCGAATGCCGGCAGAGAGCGCGCGCGTCAGCCAGAAGCCGATGCTGCCGGGGTCTATGGCAAGCGACACTTCGAGTGTCTGCCCGTAGCCCACGCGACCCTGGCCACCGTCTTCCCAGACAAGGAAGGTCATGAGAGAGCCCGGTGTCGCCGCGTGATCGCCGTAGAAAAGGTGGAGCTGCATGGCATCTTCGAACCCGGCCGACCGCTTGACCAGCCGCAGCCCCAGAAAGCCGACGTAAAAATCGACATTCGCCTGAACCTTGCGGGTGATCATGGTGATGTGGTGGATGCCGAGGGCGGATGTCATGGGTGCCTCCAAAAGGTCTTCGCTTGAGGCCCTATGTTTGCCGCATCTGCTTTTTTAGCAATCCCGCCATTAGAGAACGATGTGTTCGTTTTGTGAACAATCTTGTGACGAAGGCCATGAATGCCTGCGAAACGCGCTTAAAGCAGCTGCTAAAAATGCTAAAAGCATAATATTTAATCAAAATAATTTTTGTGTAAAAAATGTGCTGTTTTTGCTTGCCATGCCGTTTCAAATTGGTTTGTATGGTCGCCAACACAATAAAAAACCTCCAGAGGGAAATTTCAGAATGTTGACGCGAAGGCTGTTTTCAAAGACAGCGGCTTTGGCCGCTATAGGTTTGTCTGCAACTATTGCAGCGCTGCCCCTTCCAGCCTTCGCGCAAACCGCCGTCAAATTCACGCTTGATTGGAAATTCGAAGGTCCTGCCGCCGGCTTTCTGCTCGCGCTCGACAAGGGATATTTCAAGGCGGAAGGTCTTGATGTGACGATCGACAGCGGCAATGGCTCGGTGGAAGCCATTCCGCGCGTGGCGACCGGTGCCTATCAAATGGGTTTCGGTGACATCAATTCGCTCATCAAGTTCCTGGACGAAGATCCGTCCCAGAAGGTCAAAGCCGTCTACATGGTCTATGAGCGCCCGACATTTGCGGTTGTTGGCCGCAAGTCGCTGGGTGTGACCGGTGACCCCAAATCGCTGGAGGGCAAGACGCTGGGCGCACCGCCGCCGGATGGTGCCTTTGCTCAGTGGAAGGCTTTCAAGCAGGTCGCGAAGATCGATGACAGCAAGATCAAGATCGAATCCATCGGCTTTCCCGTGCGTGAGCCGATGCTCGCAAAGGGTGATGTCGACGCCGTCTTCGGTTTTGCCTTTTCGGTCATTCTCAATCTGAAAGCCCAAGGCATTGCCGATGACGACATAGCAACCATCCTCATGGCGGAACATGGCTTGAATCTCTATGGCAATGCCGTGATGGTAAACACTGATTTTGCTGCGGAAAACCCCGCTGCGGTCAAAGGATTCCTCAAGGCTCTCGCCAAGGGTTTCGCCGATGCGGTCAAGAACCCCGAGGAAGGCGTTGCTGCCGTTTTGAAGTGGAATGAAACGCTCAACAGCGACATTGAATTGCAGCGGCTGACAATGGCCAATGCCATGAACATCAAGACACCCTATGTCGTCGAGAACGGCATGGGTGGCTTAGATCCCGCGCGCCTTGCGGCATCGCTCGAAACGCTCAAGGTCTCGCTTGGCCTCAAGGGAAATGCGAAGGCCGAACAGGTGTTCGATGCGAGCTTCCTGCCGCCGAAGGATGAGCGGTTGCTGCCCTGACGCTCGCCCGGCGACGGCAACTGCCGTCGTCGTATGAAGACTGCGAGCTTCAAAGCGAAATTCAAAAACAGGAACAGGAATGGCTCATCTGGTTGAAATCGATGGCGTCGATATGCGCTATGGCGGCACAGCCGGTACGCTTGCCGTTTCAGGTCTCGATCTTAAGATCAAGAAGGGCCAGTTTGCCGCTGTGGTTGGACCATCGGGCTGCGGAAAATCGACCTTGATGAAGCTCGTCACCGGCCTTCATATCCCCCAGACCGGCAACGTCATCGTCGCAGGTAAGCAGGTGACGGAGCCGGTATCCATCGTTGGAATGGCATTTCAAAACCCCACCATGCTGCCATGGCGCACAACGCTGGAGAATATCCTGCTGCCGCTGGAGATCGTGGAAAGACACAGGCACAGGCTGAAGGCCAACAAGGCAGAATATATCGCCAAGGCCGAGCGCCTGCTGGAAATCGTGGGGCTGAAAGGCTTCGGCTCGAAATTCCCGTGGCAGCTGTCTGGCGGAATGCAGCAGCGGGCAAATCTCTGCCGCGCGCTCATCCATGAGCCTGAATTGCTGATGCTGGACGAACCATTCGGCGCGCTGGACGCCTTTACGCGCGAAGAGCTTTGGTGCGTCATCCGCGACCTGCACGCTGCCAAGCGCGTGACCATCGTGCTTGTGACGCATGATCTGCGCGAGGCGACATTTCTGGCCGACAAGGTCTTCGTCATGAGCGCAAGACCGGGGCGGATACTTGCGGAACACAAGGTTCCTTTCGCCAGACCGCGCCAGCTGGATTTGATGTATGAGAAAGGCTTCAACGAGATGGTGCAGCAGTTGCACGGCGAAATCGCCAAGGCGAGGGTTGCTGCATGAGTTCGGCCATCGAAAGCCCGGTGGCTGCGGTACCGCCCAAGCCACTGGTTGCCCGTATCAACTGGGTCAAGGCGGCGCCGTGGCTCTATACGCTTGCGCTAATTCTTGTGTGGGAACTGCTGGTCCACGCGCTGAAGATGCCGCAGACCGTTCTGCCGTCGCCCATGCGGGTCGCGCAGGCCATCGTGCAATACTGGTCGCCGATCTGGAAAAACTCGCTGCAGACGCTTTATACGACCACGCTTGGATTTGCGCTTGCTGTGGCAGCAGGGCTGGCAATCGGTCTGTTCATTGGGTGGTCCAAAACCATTTATGCCGGGCTTTATCCGCTCATGATCGGCTTTAACGCCATCCCTAAAGTGGCGCTAGTCCCCATTCTTGTGATCTGGTTCGGCATCGGAACCGTGCCTGCGGTGCTGACGGCCTTCCTCATCTCCTTCTTCCCGATCGTCGTCAATGTGGCGACCGGTCTTGCCACCATCGAGCCGGAAACAGAGGATGTTTTGCGGGCGCTGGGCGCAAGGAAGATGGACATTATGCTGAAAGTGGGCATCCCCAGATCAATGCCCTATTTCTTCGGCTCTCTGAAGATTGCCATCACACTTGCCTTTGTCGGGTCCGTTGTCTCAGAAACCGTCGCTTCCAATTACGGGCTTGGCAACATGATGAGCTCGGCCCAGAGCCAGTTCAATGTGCCGCTTGTTTTCGCCGGGCTGTTGATGCTCGCCGTCGAGGGCATCGTCATGTACGCCATCATGGCGTGGGTTGAACGACGCATGACAGGCTGGGCACACCGGTCTACCATGGGTCAGTAAGTCGGGCAGGCAGGTCGTTCGGACGACCTGCCTGCGTCACGCTTTTACTGCGCGGACTGATCTCCGACATTCACCGCGCGTTCGTCGAACGCTGACTTCAGCGCCTTTGTCACATCGCGAGTCGTCGCAAACCAGTTATCGCTTTTCGCCCAGTAGCGCAGCTTGACGGTTGCGCTGTCGTTGCTGGCGGAATCGACAAATGTTGTCGGTGCGGGATCAAGCAGAACACGGCTGTCGGAGCGGACGATGTTCATCAGCATTTCCTGCGTGTCAGCGATGCTTTCGCCCTTCGGAACGGTAACGGTAAGCTCATGGCGGCGTGATGGGAAACGGCTGAAATTGGTAATCGGCACGTTCCACAGCGTCGAATTGGGAGCCAGGCGATAAAGCCCGTCACTGGTCTTCAACTCCGTCGCAAACAGTCCGATTTCAACGACAGTACCGGTGACCGCGCTGGTTTCGATATATTCGCCAACGCGGAATGGGCGAAGGACGAGCAGCATGATGCCGGCAGCAATGTTCTGCAGCGTGCCTTGAAGCGCCAGACCTACGGCCAGACCGGCGGCACCCAGCGCCGCAAGGATCGAAGCCGTCTGTACGCCAAACTGGCCAAGTACCATGACGAGCACGAGAATGAGCACAACGTAGCGCACGATGCCGGAGAAGAACCGCGCCAGCGTTTCATCAAATCCGCGAATGCGCGACAGACCCTCATAGGACCAACGCTGTAACAGCGTTGCAGCAATCCAGCCGATGATGAGCAGAATAAGGGCTCCAACAATGGAGAAGGAATATTGAACCATCAGCGCACTTGCCTGACGAAGTGCCGCCTGCGACGCGACGATGATATCCGTAGCCTGTTGATCCATATATCCTAACCTCTTTATGTTGCGTGAGAAACGGTAACGGCGCGATGCCGGTTTTGCTCCATCCGTAGAGAAAAAACGACGATCGGGGACCGTCCGAACCGGTTAAATAACGAAGCGGTTTTTTAGATTTGTGAAATGTCGACCAGAAATAAATGGTTAACAATTCGTTTTAATTTTCACTTCAATTCAAGTAATTATTGTCTGGTTCGCCTTTATCGCGTGGCGCGAACATGTCCCCCTAAACAGTCCAAGACAATATGCTCCGACAGGGAGACGGTGAATGACGACCATTTCATCAATTTCTAATAATCAGTATTATCGCAGCCCCAACGCTCTCGCCCAGACCTCCGATAGCACTGTCAATCACGAAGGAAACAGCACTGCCTCAGCTGGCGGCTCGTCTTCAGGCTCCAGTATGAGTTCTGAAAGCGCAGACAGCAGCAGCGCGATCAACCAGTTCCTTTCCACGCTGATGACGATGCTGCTCAACTTCTCACCGACCTCCGAGTCCGACGAGACGTCGAGCAGCACCAGCGAACAAGCACAAGCCGACTATTTCTCCAGTCTTGATGCGGATGGAAGCGGCACGCTTTCGCAATCCGAATTCTCGACAGCTCGGCCTGATGATGTGACCGAGGAGATGTCGACCAACCTCTTCACACAGCTGGATAGCGATGGCGATGGTGTCGTCAGCGCGGCAGAGATGTCTGCCATGGAAACCCGGCCGCGTGGTCCGCATTCCGCTGGCAGCGAGGAGGACGATCCGACCACGACATCGTCCCTGGATACCAACGGTGACGGCGTCGTTTCCCAGGCAGAATTTCTGGCCAGGCGCCCTGACGACCTAGCCGAAGACATGGCGACAAGCCTGTTCAAAAGCCTGGACAGCGATGGTGACGGTTCCGTCAGCCAGGAAGAAATGAAGGCGGGCAGGGGCACGGAAGGCGTAGGTC
The DNA here is from genome assembly GCF_030209845.1 of Agrobacterium sp. fls2-241-TYG-188a. NCBI lineage: Bacteria > Pseudomonadati > Pseudomonadota > Alphaproteobacteria > Hyphomicrobiales > Rhizobiaceae > Agrobacterium > Agrobacterium sp. fls2-241-TYG-188a. Next base: position 698,398 of record NZ_JARVRD010000002.1, read on the forward strand.
CACTGCAACGTGCCATGTCTTCTTCAGCGGAAACTGCAGAGAGCGATGACAGCAGTGTTGTCGATGGCTCAATGGATGGTTTTCTCGCGCGTCTGGAACAGATAGCCAAGGAATATCAGTTCGTAGGCGATGAAGAGGACACCACCGCGCAGTCGATCACCGTCTGACATGTCGTTGCCGCAATGATGCGGCGACCTCATCCATGGAGAGCCGGGGGCGGATCGTGCTTCCGGTTTTCGCCTCACTCCTGAGCCACCTGCTCATAGAGGGGCAGGACAAAGGGTACATTGCCATCCGTATCCGCGCCGCGTCCGATTGATTTGATGGCTGCAATCAGCGCACCGCCCCGGCCAAGCAGGCGATCGCCGATTTCGATGATGCGGGAATTGGGCGTAGCATAGGGTGAAACGATGCGGAGCCGCGCGGCGAGCGCCGCGTCATCCTGTTCCGGCCGAACCGCCAGAGCGACGATAAGCGCAGCGGCGGGAGAGCGCGAAACGCCCATCCAGCAATGAATCAGCAACGGGGCGGACTGGTCCCACCCATGGGCAAAATCGATCAGTTGCTGCACGTGCAGATCATCCGGTGCAATCAGCTTGTCGGTGCCCTTGAAGGTAATGTCATTCATCTGAAGGGTCAGATGGCGTTCTGCAGAAATCACGGCAGGGCGGTGGAAGCTCTGCTCTTTCGCAATCAGCGTTACCATTTCCCGCGACTTGTGTCGCACGGCCATTTCCCCGATGCGCGACAGGGGGCAAACGACAATCTGGCTCATCTCAAATCCTTCCGAAGCTGCTCTATAGCTTCGAAGCGTGCTATGAAGCGACCTTGAGCATCGATCGCAGGCACGGGCGATATCTCGATCATGTCTCTGGTTATGCCGCGTGGCAGGCCGAAGAACTTCTGCGCTTCGCTGAGGGAGAAACCCGCCAGCTCGGTTGCCTCAAAAAAGGCTGCGACAGTATCCGCCTTCTTGATGCGGTCCTTGAGTTCGCGTCCTGGATGCGGGGCAAGACCGAAGCGCAGGTGGATTGCCGCTTCCAGCCGCTTTTCGACACTCTTGTAACCGCCGCCGACGACGGATTTGAAGGGCGATATCATGTCGCCGATCACATATTCCGGCGCGTCATGCAACAAGGCCATCAAAAGTTCGTCCGCGGTCGCCGCAGGGTTCAATCTGGAGAAAATGGTTTCCACGATGAGGCTGTGTTGCGCGACCGAAAACGCATGGTCACCCTGCGTCTGCCCGTTCCAGCGCGCCACTCTGGCGAGACCGTGAGCGATATCGGCCAGTTCCACGTCAAGCGGCGAGGGGTCCAGAAGATCAAGCCGCCTGCCCGAAAGCATTCGCTGCCACGCGCGTGGCGTTTTCGACGCTGCCACGTTCAGTCTTCCGAAGAGACTGCCGGGTCGGCAGCAGGGAAGCTCAACCTGCTCCAGGCGGGCAGGGCGGCCGTGACCGTGGCGGAGCCTGCGGTGATATCGGCACCCGATGCCATCGCATCGGCGGCGCGATCCGTACGGATGATGGCTAGTCCCTGTTTTCCGCAGACGGTGCCGAGGACGCCGAGAGGCTTGCCGGCCGCGAGGATTTCCGTGCCGCTGTCCGGGAGGTCCTTATCTGCAGTTACCGTTACGACACGGCGGCGGGCCGTGCCGCGATGCTTCATCCTCGACACGACTTCCTGCCCGACGAAGCAGCCCTTCCTGAAGGAGACGCCTCCATTCACGTCCATCAGGACATCATGCGGGAAGGCATCCTGAAGCTGGTAGTCGAGACCAGCGACGACGATGCCATGTGCCACGCGAAGCTGGTGATATGAAGATGCGTCTTGCGCGCTGGAAGTGCCAGGCATGCGGTAGAGATCGACACCGGCCTTCGAGAAACGGCTATCCTTGACGGCACCTGCCGGTGCCGTCTCATCCCAATAGACGCTGACGCCCGGTTGTTCGTCTGCGGTGAGTTGGACGGGGGCACGCAGCTTGTACATGGTCAGACGGCGTAGCAACTGGTCCTGTTGATCGGTACCTGTTTCCAGCTCGTATCCGTCGTCGCTGCGCCAGATCAGGAATTCGAACATGATCTTTCCCTGCGGCGTCAGCAGTGCGCCAGCGCGCGCTTCGCCAGCGGGCAGCGAATCGAGATCGGGCGTAATGAGGTTCTGCAGGAAATCCGTGGCACCGGTGCCGGAAACCCGGATCAAGCTCCGGTCGATCAGAAAGGCGGAAGACATGGGCGTTACCACTCGGGGTTCGTTCTTTCCCGAAGAGCTAGAGCGTTTTCAATGCAATTGAAACCCTTCTCTTGGCCTGATGTCCATTAGAAAGGTGTGGGAGCAGCAGGAGTGAGGCGCATTGCACGGAAGGTGCGGACCTCAATCCCCCGCCGTGAAGAACTTCCATTGGCCGTCAGGCGAGATGCCGATCCGGTAGAAGCTGTAATTCCCGTATTCCTGCATATCCGCGAGATCGCCCGCGGTGATGATCCGCAGCAACTCCACCTTTTCAGGCTGAGTGAGGGTGTTTAGCGGCTTTCCGGCAAAATAGGGGAAGACATACATCTCGTCAGGCGTGCCAGCGTCGACATGCGCATAGCCGGTCGACAGCAGATCAATGATGATGGCGAGGACTTCCAGCCCATCCGGATCGCCGGAGAAGCTCTTGAGAGCAGCGACGGGATCTTCCGCATCACCATCCACCCTTGCCTGGTTCGGGCCGGGATTGACGAGCGGGCGCAATTTTTCAATGTCGCCGGTAGAGGCTGCATCGATGATGAGCTGGCGCAGGCGACGAACCGGCTCAGGTGCCTTGCTGATATCGTGCTCGATCTGTGCCGAAATCTGCGGTGTATCGTTCTGGGGCTGTTCGGCCTTCTGCGCGCCGGAGCGATTTACCAGGGGATCGGGGAGCGGAATGCCGTCCGAATCACCTTCGACTGCGTCCGGCTCTACGGGCTGCTTGTTCTCAGCAGGTTTTTCACCTTCGCTACTGGCGGGATCCTGCGCTGGCCGCAATTCCGACAGGGCGAAAGCAGAGCCTGGAACGCTGACGGCGAAGACGGACAATGAGAGCATCAAGGAAACAGCGGCTGTCGACCGCAAAAACCCCTTGCGAGAGCGATACATGATATAAAACTCCAGCTTACTGAATAATGCGGTGAGGGGAGAATTCGCCCTCAAGCATGCGCTGGCGCAGAGATTCCAGCATGGCTTCAGCGCCCGCTTCACCGTGCATACGGATGGTTTCGCGCATGGCAAGAGCGATAGCGGCGTCAGCGATGATCTCCGGCTCGATCCCATCGGCCATACCGTCGGCCCATGCTTCGTTTTGATGTTCCAGAGCGACCTGCATCTTTTCATGCGCGATCATATCGTGGATTTCGTTACGGCTTGTTTGCATCTTTCATCCTCGACAAGGCGGGCAACTCGTTACCACCCTGTTAACAACTCTAACAGTCTTTTCTCAAAACGGCACGGCCCGCAGCCAAAAGAGGTTAATAAACCACTAATTTCCGAACCTTGACGCAATTTCCTGCGCCAGTGTTGCCCCTTCGATACGGTATTTCTCTTCTGCAGCGATTGCGGCAGGCGTGCAGGCCGTATGAACGGCCGCAAAACTGCGATAGCCACGGTTGAATGCTGCAGTCATTCGCTGCCGCCGATTTGGCTCATTGGCGGTGTCTGCCGCCAGTAGATCGCTCATCGACTTGCGCCATTCCTCCGAGCCCGTGGCAGGACAAAGCGTGCGCAGATATTGCACGGCACCCAGTATCTCAGACAGTCGCGCCATCTGGTTGTCATAGGGTGCTGGCTTGTTTTCCTGCTGGGCAGCGGCTGGCGGCGGCGGTGGAGTGTGCTGCGCAGCATTGGCCACGGTCAACGGCGTTCCCGTTGCCACAGCAATCGCCAGCATCCATTCCATCCGTCTTTTGATCAATTTACGCATTACCCGGCATGACGGTTTACTCATCCGCCCGGAGATAGCCGCGATTCTTCTCAGCATTGCAACTGCCCCAGCAGACGTTCTGCACACTCGACAACGCTTTCCGGCGCAGGCAGGCCTCGGATTTCATCCAGCGTGTACCACCCGGCTTCTGCCGCATCGTCTGCTGCCACCACGACTGCGTTGCTGTCGGCTTCCACAGTGTATACCGAGAGAAAGAAATGGCTGGTCAAATGTCCGTCAGCGTCATAGCCGGGCAGATCATAGGTCGCGAAAAGCTGTGGATGACGGGCGACGATGCCGGTTTCCTCTTCCAGTTCACGCAATGCAGTTTCGTCCGGGCTTTCACCCGGCTCACCGCGGCCGCCCGGAAAGGCGAACATGTCTTGCGAGGGAGGATTGATGCGGCGCACGAGGAGCACGCGATCGGCGCGTCGAACGATTGCGGAAGAGGCAGCTTGGGGCAGGGGCATACGGTATCCTTGTGCGATATCGATGATCATTATGACCTGAACCTTGCAGGAAACGTGGCAACAGCTTCACGTTGCAGGAAATTCTTGAGGCAAGGCCCACTGCATCAGCTATATGAGGATATTCGATTTTGCTCAGTCCGCGCGCAGGCCGGTCACCGGCGGGAACATCGCATGAAACTCTATCTCATCTATGCCGCCGCAGCGCTGGCCGAAATTGCAGGCTGCTTTGCCTTCTGGGCCTGGCTGCGCATGGAAAAGTCCATCGGCTGGCTTGTTCCCGGCGTGGCGTCGCTGGTTGTGTTTGCATGGCTTCTCGCACTGGTTCCGGCTGATGCTGCCGGACGTGCCTATGCCGCCTATGGCGGAATTTACATCGTCGCCTCACTGCTCTGGCTGTGGGCCGTCGAGGGACAGCTTCCGGACAGATTCGATATGGCCGGTGGGGCGATTTGCCTTGCGGGTGCTTCGCTCATATTGTTCGCTCCAAGAGGATGAGAGCTTAAGGCCATGTGTGGACGTTTCGTGCTGGATGCCGCGCCAGGAGAAGTCGCGGACTATATGAACCTGAGCGAGCTGGAGGATTTTCCGGCACGGTTCAACATTGCGCCGACACAGCCCATTCTGGTCGTCGTGGAAGGTGGCCACTCAGAGCCGGGAAGCAACCTGCCCAACCGGCAAGCGTTGCTTGTGCGCTGGGGCTTCCTGCCGGGCTGGGTAAAGGACCCGAAGAGATTTCCTCTGCTGATCAATGCGCGTGCCGAGACAGCAATCGGCAAAGCCTCTTTTCGGGCGGCCATGCGGCACCGGCGAATTCTTATTCCGGTTACCGGCTTCTATGAATGGCGCAGACCATCGAAAGAGGAGGGCGGGAAATCGCAGGCCTATTTCATAAAGCCCAAGCGCGGCGGCGTGATTGCCTTTGCCGGCCTGATGGAAACCTGGTCATCGGCTGATGGTTCTGAAGTGGACACTGGCGCCATTTTGACTACGGCCGCAAACCGGACGATTGGACAGATTCATGACCGGATGCCGGTTGTCGTCTCTCCGGAAGATTTCACCCGCTGGCTGGACTGCAAGACCCAGGAACCGCGCGATGTTGCGGACCTGATGCGGGCGGCGGACGAGGATTTGTTTGAGATGATTCCCGTGTCTGATAAGGTCAACAAGGTTGGCAACACCGGCGCGGATTTGCTTGAGCCGGTTGCGGAAAGTCTGCCCACAGCCCCTAAAAAGGCGCCGAAAGACGACGCGCAGATGTCGCTGTTCTAGAGCGCCTGCCTCATGACATCTGGTCAAGCCTGGACAGCTCTCTGCGCGCCATGACATCGGAATAGACGCAGTTACGACCATTGGCTTTTGCAATGTAAAGCAGTTGGTCGGCGGCCGTCAGCTGCTGATCCAGAGATCCGCCCTTTTCCACCTCCACGACGCCGACGGAAATCGTCAAAGGTATCTCGGAACCGACAAGGCTTTCCGCATTCGCTGCGACTTCCTGACGAAGGCTTTCGCAGAATGCATGCGCCTGCTGGCCGTCCAGGCCTTTGAGGAAAATCGCGAATTCTTCACCGCCAATGCGTGCGGCGAGGTGCTCGCCTTTGCTACAGAAGTCTGAGAGAAGATTGGCAAGCATTTTCAGCGCCTTGTCACCTGCGCTGTGGCCAAAGGTATCGTTGATCTGCTTGAAGTGGTCGATGTCCACAATGGCGACTGCCCCACGTGCACCAGTTACCTTCAGGTTTTCCAGCAGACCGGTTGCATGGTCGAAGAAGGAACGTCGGTTCGGCAGGCCGCTGAGGTGATCCTTTTCAGCAAGCTCACGCAGACGCATCAGCTGTTTCAACGTTTCGACATTGTTGTCGATACGACATTGCAGCTCTTCCGGCACGAAGGGCCGGTAGATGAAATCCGACGCGCCGGCTTTCAGAAAATGCGCCGAGAGCATTCTATCGGTGGATGACGAAACGCCAATAATGCGAAGTTCTTCGGAGGAGCGTCCAGCGCGGATGAGGCGCGTCAACTCGTAGCCATCCATATCCGGCATGTAGTAATCGGTAATGACGAGTTGTATCGAGGGATTGCTGGCCAGGATATCAAGGGCCTGTGCGCCCGAATAGGCCTCCTGCACGGTAAAATTCTGCCGTGTCAGAATTTCCTTGAGGCTGGACCGTGCCGCTTTCGCGTCATCAACGATGAGAATGGAAAATTGTCTGTTGGCCAAGATACGGTCGACCGTCTTGACCACCGTATCGACCGTGCGACGTCCGTCCTTGACGATATAGTCGATGATCTTCTTTTCGGCATAGTGCTGCCGTGCCTGCTCGTCCACAGTCGCCGTAAAGACAATCGTCGGGACTTTGCGCTTTTCCAGCAGATTGAGGATTTCGCCATTTGGTGCGTCGGGCACTGTCAGACCGGTCAACGCAAGCGTAAACTTATGTCGCTTGAGGAGATCAGCGGTTTGCGACATCGTTTCACAATGGAAAATCTCGGCGTTCGTCTCGTCCGCGAGCCGCGTCTTCAGCAGAATGGAAAGAGCAACTGAATCTTCGATGAGAAGAATTTTATCCCGCATGAGTTGGTCGCAACCTTTGAAAACGAATTACGGTGTCATTGTCTTCGTTCGTCTGAAAGTTGGCCAAGCTGGATAGTAGCAAACGGTAGAGAAACAATTTTCCGAAAAAAGAACGATAAACGATATTGTTTTATATTTGGTGTTTTCGCCGGCTCCAAGAATAGCCGTATCTTTGCATGGCACTGGGCGCAAATCCAGCTACTAAACCACGCCTATAAAAAATGGCACCCGAGGTGCCAGTTTCCTTATTCGTCAAAAATCTGCGCCAAATGGGCGACTGTGCCGATTTACCGCCGTCTCAGGCTGCTTTCGGCTCTTTGGATTTGCGTGTCAGCATCAAAGCGGCAGCGGCTACAGCCTTCAGGCCAAGCGGCCTGTAATGGCTGTTGAGGTCCGGTTTCGCCGGAACGTCCTGTTTCGTCGTTTCGCTCATTTTCAATCTCCTGAATTCCCCTGTAAAGCCGCCGATTGGCGGTCTTCCCGGAAACCTCTTTCAAAAGAAATCATGACGAATTCGAGGCAAATTCAATCAATTGAAATTTGCAGGCTGCGACATTTCGTGTCCGGGCGAATGGACTAGAGACCGCGATCCATGGCGCTACCGTCGTGATGGTCACCGTGGATATCTTCCTCGATCGTCAGCGTGCCATATCGCTTGTGCCAGATCCGGGCGCTGAAGGGCAGGAAGGCCAGATAGGCAAGGACGGTAACGACAAGCACTTCCCAGGTGAAACTCATCAACAGCGCAACGTAGAGAACGACGATGAGAATGGCGGGAAGAACCAGATCGCGGCGAATGCGGCTTTCTGATTTGCCAGACCACACCGGCAGTCGGCTGATCAGGAAATAGCCGATAAGCACCGTGTAAGCGCTGCCGATATAGGCGAAGGTCTTGCCGGGCTCTATGCCCATGAAGCCGAGATAGACCGGCAACAGAACCAGCATGGCCCCCATGGGTGCTGGAACGCCCACGAAGAACTCGTTCTGCCAGGGCGCCTTAACTTCACGCTCAATCATGACGTTGAAGCGTGCGAGCCGCAGCCCGGCGGCGATGACATAGATAAGAGCGGCGATCCAGCCCAACGAGCGGGCGTGATCGAGGAGGTAGGCATAGACGACAAGAGCGGGTGCAACGCCAAAGTTGACGATATCAGCCAGCGAGTCCATCTGGGCGCCGAACTTCGACGTCGCCTTCATCATGCGCGCCAGGCGGCCATCGACACCGTCGAGGAACGCGGCGAGCAGGACCATGCCGACCGCAAGTTCGAAGCGGCCCTCGAAGGCGAGGCGGACGCCGCTCAGGCCTGCGCAGATGGCAAGCACGGTAACGAGATTTGGAATGACAAGACGCAGCGGTATTTCCCGCAAGCGCGGCCCGCGGCCACTGTCATTGGTCATCTCTGGCTTGATGTTGCTGCCGGGCTCGGGCGTCGTCGTTTCCATGGCGTTGCTCCTGCTCAGGCTTAGCCGCGTCGGCTGATGACCGGACCCTTGGCAGAACCAAATTCCGCCAGAACGGTTTCACCGGCAATGGCTGTCTGGCCGACGGACACGCGTGTCTGGAAGCCTTCAGGCAGGAAGATGTCCAAACGAGAGCCGAAACGGATCAGGCCGAAGCGTTCGCCAGCATCGACAGGCTCGTTCGGCTTGACCCAGCAGACGATACGGCGTGCGACCATGCCGGCAATCTGCACAACGCCGACCTTGCCATGCGCGGTCTCGATGACGAGGCCATTGCGCTCATTGTCTTCCGAAGCCTTGTCGACCTCCGCGTTGAGGAACAGGCCGGGGCGATAGGCGACATTGATGATGCGGCCGCGCACAGGCGAGCGGTTAACATGGCAATTGAAGACGTTCATGAAGACGGAAACGCGAACCATCGGCTCCTTGCCAAGTTCCAATTCGAGCGGTGGAACCACGGTCTGGATCGCTGACACGGTTCCATCGGCAGGGCTGATGATGAGCGTATCATCCTGTGGCGTGACCCGCTCCGGATCCCGGAAGAAATAGGCGCACCAGGCAGTCAGAACCAGACCGATCCAGAAGAGCGGTTCGGCTATCCAGCCAAGCACCAGCGACGCGACGAAAAAGGCGGCGACGAAGACGTAACCTTCCTTGTGGACCGGCACGATGGTGTTACGAATGGTGTCGAACAGGTTCATTGATCTTTCTTCTCCGAATTTATCTTTGGTCAGCCCGGCCGGGTCGTGGCGCTATGCTGCTATGTCAACCTCGCGACCGGACTTTTGCAATGCCTGGCTCTGCAATGCCCACTCCGGCACCAAAGCCATTCTGCATATAGTCATTCCGCGACGATATTCACGCCCAGACGCGACAACACACGAATAGGTGACTACAGGCAAAACGCTTGGCGAGCAATCTGTTAGGCTTGAACGCCAGCGTTTATACGCATCAATGCGCGGGTTCTCCCCGGTCCACGACACCCAGGTCGTCCTGTTCCCTGACTTCGCGCAGGCGTTCTTCCGCCTGGATGGCTTCGCGCTGGCGGCTCCACATGGAGGCATAGAGCCCGCCCATCTCGATGAGTGACGCATGGGTGCCACGTTCGGCAATCGTACCGTCCTTGAGAACGATGATCTCATCTGCGCCGATGACGGTGGAGAGGCGGTGGGCGATGACCAGCGTCGTGCGGTTCTTGGAGACGATATCCAGCGCGCTTTGAATTTCCTGTTCGGTGTGAGTGTCGAGCGCCGAGGTTGCCTCATCAAGGATGAGGATGGGCGGTGCCTTCAATATCGTGCGGGCAATGGCAACGCGCTGTTTTTCACCGCCGGAAAGCTTCAACCCACGCTCTCCAACCATGGTCTGATATCCCTGCGGCAGCTTGCTGATGAAGCCGCTGATCTGGGCGGCACTGGCTGCTGCCATGATTTCGTCCTGCGACGCATCCGGCCGTCCATAGCGGACGTTGTAGGCGAGCGTATCGTTGAACAGCACCGTATCCTGCGGCACCATGCCGATAACCGAACGCAGGCTTTTCTGCGTTACATCGCGGATATCCTGCCCATCGATGGTGATCGAGCCGTCTTGAATGTCGTAGAAGCGATAGAGCAATCGCGACAGGGTGGACTTGCCCGCGCCGGATGGTCCGACGATCGCAATTGTCTTTCCGGCGGGCACATCGAAGGAAATGCCCTTGAGGATTGGACGGTCGGGATCATAGGCAAATCGCACGTCGCGGAAACTGACCGTACCCGCGCCGATCTGAAGTTCCTTCGCGTTCGGTGCATCCACCACCTCTGCCTCGACTTCCAGAAGGTCGAACATCTCCTCGATGTCAGTCAGGCCCTGGCGGATTTCGCGATAGACGAAGCCGATGAAATTCAGCGGCACCGAGAGCTGCAGCAGCAGGGCGTTGATGAAAACGAAATCACCGATGGTCTGCTCGCCGCGCTGCACTGCCAAGGCAGACAGCACCATCATGACGGTGGAGCCAAGGCCAAAAATGACGCCCTGGCCGAAGTTGAGCCAGCCGAGCGACGTCCAGATGGCGGTTGCCGACTTCTCATATTTCGCCATGGAGGCATCGAAGCGGCGCGCTTCCATGTCTTCGTTTCCGAAATATTTGACGGTTTCAAAATTCAGCAGCGAGTCAATCGCCTTGGTATTGGCGTCCGTGTCGCTGTCATTCATCGATCTGCGGATGGAAATGCGCCAGTTGCTGGCCTTTACCGTGAACCAGATATAGGCCCAGACGGTGATGACGGTGACCGCCACATAGATGAAACCGTAGGTCATCCAGAAGACGATGACGGTCAGCAGAAACTCGATGAATGTGGGTGCCGTGTTCAGGATCGTGAACCGGACGATGGTTTCGATACCCTTGGTGCCGCGCTCGATGACGCGCGACAGGCCGCCGGTCTTGCGCTCCAGATGAAAGCGCAGGGAGAGGCGGTGCATGTGCACGAAGGTCTTGAAGGCAAGCTGGCGGACTGCGTGCTGGCCAACGGAGGCAAAGAGCGAATCCCGCAGCTGGTTGAGAGCGACCTGCAAAAGGCGCGTCAGATTATAAGCCACGACAAGTGCGACGGCACCCAACAGGAAGACGGGGACGAGCCCCGCCATATCGAGCTTGCCGTTCAGTGCATCCGTTGCCCATTTGAAGAAGTAGGGAACGGATATGAGAACGAACTTGGCGAGGATAAGAAAGAACGTGGCCCAGACGACCCGCATCTTGAGGTCTGGCCTGCCTTCGGGCCACATATAGGGCCAAAGATTTATGATCGTCTGCAACGGATTGCCCGAATCCGCTGAAATCGTCTTCTTCTTGTCCGTCATGCTCTGCTCCGGAAGGCGTCTGCCGGAATGCAGACAGCAACACGGCGGCTTCCTTGAAGCCGCCGTCTCAAATTAGATATAGCTGTCTTTCGGGCAATGCAATGCCGCAGGGGAGATCACCGACCCATCAGGCGCTTGCGGTGCAGCTCTTCGGCATTGGGCAGGGCATTTTCAGGAACGCCGAAGATCTGGCCGGGCTCGATCAGATCAGGATTTGCGATCTGATCCTGATTGGCAAGATAGATCGTCGTATATCGAACACCCTGACCGTAAACGCGGCGAGAAATCTGCCACAGAGTATCGCCGCGTCTGATGATGACGGCGCTGTCGCTGTGGGCGAGAGGTGCCTGTTCGAAGGTTTTCGGACCAGTCTGTGGTTGGGCCTGCGTTGTGGAAGCCGCAGCATTGGCAGCTTCAGGCATTGCCGCGTTCAACTGCGCGAAACGGTCGGAGAGGCTGGCGATCTGCTTGCCTATGGCCGCGACATCGTTCGGCAGACCATCGATGACGGCAAGCAGCGCACGCGCCTTGGCGACGATATCGGTAACGAAAGCCGTGAAAGCCGGATCGGCATTGGCAGCTGTACGGAATTCCGACAGCGAACGCAGGGCAATCGATGTGGCGGACTTTGCAGCTGCAACCTGTTCCAGCGCGGGCGACTTGCCGTCCGCGTAGAGACCGGAGAGAATGGCGAACGCCTTGTTCACATCAACGCGCAATGCCTCGAAAGCGGTGCGGTCACTGACAACGCCAGGGTCCTGCAGACCGGCGGCGGCACCTGTCGTTGACGACGGCTGTGTCGGCGTCTTCTGCATCGCGACCGTTGCCTGATCGCTTGCGGGACGCATGAAGGGCACGCGAACGCGAACGGTAACATTGCCCTCAGCATCAAGCGCCTCTGCCGTGACGATATGATCGCCAACGCTCAGCTCGATATCGCCCTCAATGACGAAGCTGCCGGATGCTTCTGCCTTCGCACTGCCGATCTGCTGATCGTCCACGAGGACACGCACGTTGGTGCCAGCCGGGGCGGATCCGGCGACGAAGATTTTCGTTCCCTCAAATTCCACGGCCATGACGCGGATGGATGAGGTTTCGCCGGATGTGGCGGCAGAGCCAGCCTGACCCTGCGCTGCAGGGGCTGTGGTGGATATGCCGGGCTGCACTGCTGTCTGGCCAGGCTGTGTCTCGCTGGCGTTCTGACCAGCGGCTCCGAGCGCAGGCGGGGCTGTCTCCGGCATGGTCAAGACGCGGCTGGCTTTTCCAGGCGTCGTCACCATGGCAAGAAGCTCGCCACTTTTCTGTTTCGGAACGGAAACGGTCGCGGTTTCCGTTGATTGGACCGTCGCGCCGTCCTTGCCGACGGCGCGCAGCACGATTTCATGATCGCCGGGCGGAAGCGGATTGTCGAGGACCGCGGCAAAGTCACCACTGCCTTCAACGGTCGTCTGCGCGATGACCTGTCCGTTGTTGACAATCTCAAGCTTGGAGCCCGGAGCAGCCTTGCCAGCGATGACAGCCGAACCATCCGGCTCGACGCGCAACACGTCGAAGCGTGGTAATTGAGGATCCGCTGCAGGTGTCGAAGCAGGCGTTGCGGAAGGCGCGGGCGCCGCAGGCGTTTCGGGCCGTGGTGCCCCATCGTCCGTGCCGGCAAAAACACCGGCAAGACGACGGACCTGATCCGCAGCCGCTGTCGCATCCGCAGGGAGGCCGCGCAGGAAGGTTATGGCTCTTTCGGCTGCGGTCCGCGCCGTTGTGATCAGACGTGAAGTGTTCTCGTCAAGTGATTCTGGAATATCGACATTTCCAAGTTCCTTGAGGGAATCCTCGACCTTCGCGCGTGCAGCTGCAAATTCCTCGTTGGTCGGCACCTTGTTGTCGGCAAAGCGGCCCGTCATATCCTTGATGGATTGGGTTGCGGCTTCTGCCAGACGTCCAACCTTCTCGGCGATATTGGTTGTTTCCTTCGCCGCATCCGACAGAAGGTCGCCGGATTTCTCGCTACCCATTTCCACGCTGTTCTTGACGTCGTTGCCAGCCTGATTGATGGCATCACCAATCGGTCTATCATCGGTAGACATACGTGGGAGAACGAAGAAGACCATGAGAAGCGTCGCGACGCCAAGCACGATAAGCGCCAGCAGTCCGGCCCTTTTATTGTTCATCATCACTCTCCGGGTAACTTTCTTGTCTTCACGTTGCGATAGCTAGCGTTTAAAAAACACTCATACAAGCGGCTGCCCTTGAAAAGCAGCCTATCCAGCGCTTCATTCCCCAAATTTTCTTGACGGATTGGCCGCCCGGATGTTCCCTCAGCCCATGACTGAAGAAAATACATCGATTCGATCCATCTGCGTCTATTGCGGTTCTCAGCCGGGACGCGACCCAGCCTATATGGATGCCGGGCGCGCGCTCGGCAAATCCATTGCTGAAAACGGCATCCGCCTTGTCTATGGCGGCGGCACAAAGGGCATCATGGGCGCTGTCGCAAGCGGCGTTTTGTCAAATGGCGGCGAAGTCACGGGTATCATACCGGAATTTCTGGTGGATATGGAGGCTACACGCCATTCTCTCGGACAATTGAACGAGCTCATCATCACCAAGGACATGCATGAGCGCAAGCACATGATGTTCGAACGCTCCGATGCCTTCGTTACCCTGCCGGGTGGCATCGGTACGCTGGAAGAGATAGTCGAGATCATGACCTGGGCGCAGCTTGGTCGTCACGCCAAGCCGATGGTGTTTGCCAATATCAACGGCTTCTGGGACCCGATGCTTGAACTGATCCGCCATATGCGCGACCAAGGCTTCATTCACCGGGCGCATCTGCTCAACCCGCTGGTCATCGACAAGATTGAAGATGTCGTTCCCGCCATCCTTGAGCAGGCGACGGCGCAAAACAACCCGGAAGGCGACCCATCGGTCATATCGCGCCTGTGATGCTGCTCGCAGTGGGTTGCCGCGTCTAGGACGCGGCCCTGCTGCGGACCAGCCCCGGCACGGTGTAGACCAGAAGCGCTGCCCAGATCATCATGAAGGCGGCGAGGCGCACCGTATCGAACGGCTCCTTGAAGATGAAGACTGCGATGATGAAGATGATCGAAGGCGCTATGTATTGCATGATGCCGATTGTCGAGAGCTTCAACAGCTTGGCGCCATTGCCGTAGAGAATGAGCGGCGTTGCGGTCACCACGCCGCTTGCTATGAGCAGCCATGTATCTACCGGCGTTCCCGCGAGAAAATGGGCCTGGCCCGTGCTCATGAGATAGACGATATAGGCAAGTGCGGGGGGCGTCATTAACAGGACCTCCAGCAGGAACCCCTGTGTCGGGCCTATCGGCAACGTTTTTCGGAAAAACGCATAGAAACCCCAGGAGACCGTCAGGGCGACGGAAACCCAGGGGAGGCTGCCAGCGTGCCATGTCAACAAGGCGACGGCGAGAGACGCCAGGACAATAGCCGCGATCTGAAACCGGCTGAGCTTTTCTCTCAGCAGCGCGGCTCCCAGAAAAATGCTGAAGAGCGGGTTTATAAAATAGCCAAGTGCCGCATCGAGCGCGCGGCCACTGCCAATTGCCCAGATATAGACACCCCAGTTGATGCTGATGATGGAAGCCGTCAGGCAAGCCATGGCCAACATGCGCGGTGTCGTCAGTGCCGCCCTGATTTCGGCGGTGCGACCCAGGATAACGAGCACGGCAGCGGCAATCGGCACGGACCAGACCACCCGGTGCGCAATCACCTCGAACGGCGAGACATGCGCGACAGCCTTCATGTAAAAAGGCAGAAAGCCCCACAGGATATAGGCGACGAATGCATAGGCAAATCCCCGTGCTCCATCCGCCTGTCTGGCACTTTCATTGGTTTGGTTCACGGCCATGTTGAATACCACGCTCATCGGAAAGCACCGGGCTATTCCTGTTTTGCGTGATATACCAATTCATTCGCGTGAAGGATGGTGTCAGAAAAAATGAGGCTGCCCGAAGAGATGCGCCGCCTTGAATCAGAATGTCAGGCGGTGCATCTAATCTCTTGTAACCAAGGGTTATTTTCCCGCGAAGCGATCTGTCGCCCGGATGAGCTGGTCGAGAATGCCCGGCTCGCTGACAGCGTGGCCGGCGGCCTCTACGATACGGAAGTCTGCCTTTGGCCATGCCTTTGAAAGCTGCCAGGCATATTTCAGCGGGCAGGGCATGTCGTAGCGCCCGTGGATGATGACGCCGGGAATGTCTTTCAATTTATAGGCGTCGCGCAGCAGCTGGCCCTCTTCAAACCAGCCGCCATTGACGAAATAGTGCGTTTCGATGCGCGCAAAGGCGATCGCATACTGGTCCTCGCCAAATTCATCGACCCGCGTCTGGTCCGTCACAAGCGAGATCGTGGCGCCTTCCCACTGGCTCCAGGCCCTTGCGCATTCCAGTTTTTTCTTTTCGTCAGAACCGGTGAGATAGCGGTTATAGGCCACCATCATCTCGCCGCGCTCGCCCTCAGGAATAGGCGCGATGAAGGTTTCCCAGCGATCGGGGTACATTTCCGAGACACCGAACTGGTAGTACCAGTCCAGTTCCGCCTTGGTCAGCGTGTAGATGCCGCGCAGAACAAGCTCGCTGACCCGCTCCGGATGCGTTTGCGCATAGGCGAGCGCCAAGGTCGATCCCCACGAGCCACCGAAGACCTGCCACGTCTCGAAGCCGAATTTTTCGCGCAGCTTTTCGATATCTGCCACCAGATGCCAGGTTGTATTGGCCTCAAGCGAAGCGTAGGGCGTTGAGCGTCCACATCCCCGCTGGTCGAAAAGGACGACATCATAGAGCACTGGGTCGAAAAGACGCCGCTGCATAGGGTTGACGCCGCCGCCGGGACCGCCATGCAGGAAGACAGCTGGCTTGCCGCCCTTGGTGCCGACACGCTCCCAATAGATGACATGGCCATCGCCTACATCCAGCATACCGGTTTCGAAGGGTTCGATCTCTGGATAGAAGCTGCGCAGCGTCTCGCTCATTGCATGTTCCTCAATTCACATTGTCTTCAGGTGGCCATACAGCCGTATCGTGGTCTGGATGCTGGTAGGAAACCAACGTGCTCTCATCCAGACTTTGCTGCGCATCGGGCTTATCGAACAAACTCTTGATCCATGGCATCTGCATATGGGCGTTGACCTGCACCTGCGGCTCAAGGTCTTGCGGGTGGTCGAAGGCGCCGATGGCAATCTCCACACCGCCGGGATAATGATATGTCAGCGGCGTACCGCATTTGTTGCAGAACCCGCGATGGATTTTCGCCGAAGAGCGAAAGAGCGTCGGCTGTCCGCGCGTCCATGTCAGATGCGCCTGATCCGCCGTCACCAGCGCGCCGAAGATGTTGCCGAAATGCTTCTGGCACATGCGGCAGTGGCAGATGGAAGGGCGGCCAAGCTTGCCTGCGTGAAAGCGTACCGCACCACACTGGCAGCCGCCGGAATATCCCGTATCAGTCATGATTTCTTCTCCGGCCATTCTGGCGTGTCGTGATCTGGATGCTGGTATGAGGTCAGGTTCACCAGATAGTCCACCGTGGTCAAGTCCTCTTCTGTCGCCACGGCGGGAAGGGTGTGGAGACTGTCCACGAAACCGATCTTTTTCTCTATACCCCATTGTATCGAGGGCGGAAAAGCTGAGGGATCGTCAAACGCGCCAGCCGCGATTGCCATGCCATCCGGCGCCTCATAGGTCAGCGGCGTTCCACACTCTGCACAAAAGCCACGCCGCACAACATCCGAAGACTGAAACCGCTTCGGCTCGCCTCGGGTCCATTCGAAACGCACACTACGGACCGAAACCAGTGGCGCATAATAGGCACCGAACGCCTTCTGGCACATGCGGCAATGGCAGATGGAGCTATCTTCAAGAACGCCCTCGACATGAAAGCGGATCGCACCGCATTGGCATCCACCGGTGTGGATCGTCATGGCTTGTCCTCCTCGATTGCTCTCTGGATGTGGAGACTTGGATTGTCGACACACTGTGAGATGCCGTTGCGGGACGGCATCCAACCCGATCACCAGCTTATGCGAAGGACGAGCAAAATCAACGATACATCCAAGACGCTGTGACGTCGCTGCGAAACAGAGAGGGGGCGTGCCGCGAAGCAAGCCCCCTGTGCAGCCAAAATTGCAGCGGTAGCGAAAGCCTTCAACTAAGGTGCGAAAAACCTATCGCTTGATTTCCCAGGTCGTTATCCGCTCGCCGGTTTCCTTGTTCTTGCCGTCCTTCAACTGGATGCCTTTGGCCAGGAGGTCGTCGCGGATGCGATCTGCTTCCGCGAAGTTCTTCGCCTTCAGCATCTCGAGCCGCATTTCCACCAGAGAATCAACCGCTGCCGCAATGGCATCATCCACAACGGCCTTTTTAGGCAAAACACCCAGCAATGCGGCACTGGCTGCGAAAGCGGGCAGCTTTTCCAGATCGGCATTGGCGGCTTGCGCGAGTGCGTGAAGGGCTTGCACAGCCGCCACCGTGTTGAGATCGTCCGCCAAGGCATCCAGCACCGTATGATCGGGCTCGGCATCGCTGACATCAGCGGCAGGCCATTTCGCCAGCAGACGTTCTGCCTCTTCCAGACGCTTGACCGAAAAATCGATAGGCTCGCGGTAATGGGTCATCAGCATGGCAAGACGCAGCACGTCTCCCGCCCACTTCCGACCGCCAAATGTTTCGGTGTGCAGCAACTCGTGGATTGTGATGAAATTGCCATCCGACTTCGACATTTTGCGGCCTTCGACCTGCACGAAGCCGTTATGCATCCAGACATTGGCCATGACATGCGTGCCGTGGGCGCAGCGCGACTGGGCGATCTCGTTTTCGTGGTGTGGGAAAATCAGGTCCAGCCCGCCGCCATGAATATCGAAGGTCTCGCCAAGGTAACGACCAGACATGGCCGAGCATTCGATGTGCCAGCCGGGGCGACCGCGGCCCCATGGGCTTTCCCAGCCGGGCTCATTGTGGCCCGAAAGCTTCCAGAGCACGAAATCTCCGGGGCTCTTCTTGTGAACCTCGACCGCCACGCGCGCACCCGCCTGCTGTTCGTCCAGCGGGCGCTTGGAAAGTTGGCCGTAATCGCCCATGGATTTCGTATCGAACAGGACTTCACCGCTGGCGACATAGGCGTGCCCGCGCGCAATCAGTTTCTCGATGATCTCGATCATCTGCGCGATATTGTCGGTGGCGCGGGGCTCGACCGTCGGCTCCAGGCATCCCAGCATGGCGACATCGTCGTGGAATTGCTGTGCCGTCTTTTCAGTGACGGAATGGATGGCATCGTTCAGTGGCAGGTCAGGGTAATCCCGCAGCGCACGCGCATTGATCTTGTCATCGACATCGGTGATGTTGCGCGCATAGGTAACGTGTTCCTGGCCATAGACATGACGCAGAAGCCTGTAGAGCACATCGAACACGATGACGGGACGCGCATTGCCAATATGGGCGAAGTCATAAACAGTAGGACCGCACACATACATGCGGACATTATCAGCATCGATCGGCTGGAAATCAGTCTTTTCGCGGGTCAGCGTATTGTAAAACTTCAGGCGCGACATGGGATTTTTCCTCAAGGGCAATCAATTCCCCAGCCGGAACGTTTGTCTGCTTTGACCTTTCGGGAGACGAAAACGATCTGGCGGGGTGGTTAAACCGGCAAAATTCAACTCAGCAACAGCAGCAGATCGTTATTTTCATGGCTTGCCTTATGAAACGGCAAGAGGTTCCGGTCAAGAGCTGTGGTGCGCCGCTGCGCACCAATCTCCACCTTTACTCCGGTGCGCGGTAGCTCACGAACTTCCGGTCGCGGACCACGTAGATCCTGCCGGTTTCCGTAACCTCAGGTGAGGCCAGCGGCAGAATGGCGGCTGCGACCTCTGATGGATGGGGCAGGGTGTCAGGATTTTCGCCTGGCATGGCCTGGGCGCGCATGGCCGTGCGGGTGGCGCCGGGATTGATGCTGTTGACGCGCAGTGCGGTCGCTTCCGTTTCCGCTGCCCATGTGCGGGCGAGAGCCTCGACCGCTGCCTTGGACGTTGAATAGGCACCCCAGAAGGGACGGCAGGAATGCGGTGCGCCCGATGAGAGGATGAGCGCGCGGCCTGCATCGGATTTCAACAACAGGGGTTCTACGGATCGGATCAGGCGCCATGTGGCAGTGACGTTGATGGTCATGACCTTTTCGAAGACCTTCGCCTCGATATGCCCGACGGGAGAAATGACGCCAAGCACGCCCGCATTGGCAACGAGAATGTCCAGCTTGCCCCAGCGCTGATGGATGGATGCGCCGAGTGCATCAATGGCGTTCATATCCGCAAGATCAAACGGCACCAAGGTTGCGGTACCGCCCGCTGCCTTGATGGCATCATCTAGGTCTTCGAGACCGCCGACCGTTCTGGCGCATGCTATGACATGTGCCCCGGCTTTTGCCAGTTCCAGCGCCGTGAAATAACCGATGCCACGGGATGCGCCGGTCACGAGCGCGATGCGGCCTTTAAGGTCGATGGTCATTGTCTCCCCCGAGAAGATGTTTAAGAGTGCGTCTTAAAGGCAAGCGCACCAGACGGCAATTGGCCGGGACGTCGCATGGGCAGGTGCGACAAGAAAAGCCCGCGCAGCAGCGCGGGCAATCTTCAATCAGCCATTGCTGGCAAGCATGGAAATCTTGTTGCCCATGGCTTCGCCATTCTTGTCCAGAAGGCGGGTCGGATATTCACCGGTAAAATAATGATCGGTAAACTGCGGACGGGCAGGGTTGCGGTCCACGCCGCCCACGGCCTGATAAAGGCCATTGATGGAAAGAAATGCCAGCGAATCCACGCCGATGAACTTCGCCATGTCGGCGACATCGGCATACTGGTTTGCCAGCAGCTTGTCGGCATCCGGCGTATCGATACCGTAGAAATCCGGATGGAAAATCATCGGGCTGGCAACGCGGATGTGCACTTCCTTGGCACCGGCCTCGCGGATCATCTGCACGATCTTGACCGATGTGGTGCCGCGCACGATGGAGTCATCCACCAGAACGACCCGCTTGCCTTCGATCATGGCGCGGTTGGCGGAATGCTTGAGCTTGACGCCCAGTGCACGAATGGACTGGGTTGGCTCGATGAAGGTGCGGCCGACATAGTGGTTGCGGATGATGCCATATTCGAACGGAATGCCGCTTTCCTGCGCAAAGCCTAGAGCAGCGGGCGTGCCGCCATCCGGCACGGGCACGACAACATCGGCCTCCAGCGGCGCTTCCTTGGCAAGGATGCTGCCCATGTTCTTGCGGGTCGTGTAAACGTTGCGACCGCCCACCACGGAATCCGGACGTGCGAAATAGACATATTCGAACAGGCACAGGCGTTCTGGCTGTGGCTTCACCGGCTTGCGGGCATCAATGCTGATCGAGCCGTCCGGCTGTATCTCGCAGATGATGACCTCGCCATTTTCGACATCACGAATGAACTTGGCGCCGATAATATCGAGCGCGCAGGTTTCGGAGCAGAAAATCGGCTTGCCATCGAGTTCACCCATGACAAGCGGGCGGATGCCCGTGGGGTCACGTGCGGCAATCAGCTTGGTGCGCGTCATCGCCAGCATCGAATAGCCGCCTTCCATCTGCCTGATGGCATCGATGAAGCGATCGGCGGTGGAGGAGTGGCGGGAGCGGGCGATCAGGTGGAGAACGACTTCGGTGTCGGATGTAGACTGACAGATGGCACCGGTTGCGATGATCTGGCGACGAAGCGTCAGGCCGTTGGTGAAGTTGCCGTTATGGGCAACCGCGATGCCGCCTTCTTCCAGTTCTGCAAACAGCGGCTGCACGTTGCGCATCGCGACTTCGCCGGTGGTGGAGTAACGCGTATGGCCGATGCAGATGGAGCCGGGCAGGCGGGCCAGCGTGGCTGGATTGGTATAATGGTCTCCGACAAGGCCCATATGCCGTTCCTGGTAGAACCGCTTGCCATCGAAGGACACCATGCCGGCGGCTTCCTGGCCGCGGTGCTGCAGGGCGTGCAGGCCAAGAGCCGTCAGTGCCGCCGCATCGGGATGGCCGAGGACGCCGAACACGCCGCATTCCTCATGCAGCGTATCGCCATCAAGAATGTCGTTGAAAGTAGAATGCGAAAGCGGCTCATTCATCTGGCTTGCCTTTGCTGAAGTGCCAAAAACAAAAACCGCGCCGGGGAGATCGTCCACCAGTTTGGTCTGTCTACTGCCTATATTGAATATCTAGCACAAATAGCGCGCCTTGCATGTATTGCAAGACGCGCATGACCGTCAATTGTTTGTGGCTGGAGCGGTTGTCGCAGGTGCGTCTTCCGCTGGAGTCTGCTCGGTCGTTCCTTCCGCTGGCTTGCCCAGAATGCGGGCCCGGATTTGCGGCTCGATATTGTCGGGAAGGGCCGCTTCAAGCTTCGAGACCAGACCGTCCAGGAAAGGCTTGGACTTGGCCTGCGTTACCCATTCCGGCTGGGTTCTGACATCGACCAGCCAGTTCCAGAAGGCAACGGCGACGACCAGAAGCAGGATGCCGCGGGCCGCCCCGAAGAGAAAGCCGAGTGTCCGATCCAGAGCGCCGATACGGCTGTCGATGATGAAATCGGCAATCCGCGACGTTATGAAGGATATGATGATGAGGGCGACGAGGAAGATGACGCCCGCCGAACCGGCAACCGCGATCTTTTCGTCATCGGTATAGTTGCGCGCATAGGGCAGCAGCACCGGATAGAGATAATAGGCGGCCGCGACCGAGCCGCCCCAACTAGCGATGGACAAAATTTCCCGCGAAAACCCCCGCACCATGGCGAGAATAGCGGAGAATAGAACGACGGCAATGACTATGCCGTCGAAAATCGTAATGGGCATCTACCAACTCCGGAGAACGCGACACTGAGTGAATCGTCACTGTGCCAAATTTGGTCCCTCTTACACTAGGCGTTTAGCCAGTTAAAGGACCAATAGCTTATGTTCTCAAAACTTGACCGTATAGTTCGAGCGCAGCCACACGGTCGGGTCCTGCCCCTGCGTGGTTGCGTTGACCATGAATGATGCCGTGCCACCGGCTACATCGAGCTCCGCACCGATGCCGCCGCGAACCCAGACCTGCTTGAGATCCTGACCTTCAATGCTGAAATTGATGCCGGTCAGTGTGCCGCTGGTGGCTGCGGATTGATCCTCGAACTGGTAGCTCACTTCTGTTTTTGCCAGAAGTCGAACGGTCTCGCTCATGGGGCGAACAAAATCCGCACCGATGCGGGCAATCGTCGAATGATCGCTCGTCTCGTCATAGCGCACGGGGAAGGAACCGCCGGTTTCGCTGTAGCCATCGACCGTCGTGCGCGCATAGGAAAGGCCCGCATAGGGGGTGATATCCGTGTTTGCGACATTCGCAGCGTTCAGCCAGTCGAAGCGGATCTTGCCGCCCCACGTGTCAGCGTCCGTGCTGCCGTTGGAGTAATCCTGTGCCGCGCCATTCAGGTAACCGCGCGAGGTATCGATGCTGGTGCGGCTGAAGTAACCGCCGAGGGTGACGTAGAGATTGGAACCCACATTGGCGGAGGCCTCGGGCGAAAGGTAAAAGCCCTTCTGTTTCACCCAGCCGCCTGCATCGAGATCCTGGTCGCTATAGCTGCCACCGACCGAAATGCGTGCGGTGATGCCTTCGGCAATGCCATAGCCATAACCGAATTCACCCAGCGCCAGACCGCCCTTGGAGATATCGCTGTTGTCATAACCACCATCGACCGTGCCCCAGGCAGACCGTTCACCGACACCAAGCAGGTTGCGCATCGGGTTACCCTGGGCACCGAACATGATGGTGTTGGCGCTGGAAACGCTGTTCTGCACGGTACTGGAAGCCGCCTGGACGACCGTTGGATAGAATTCCTCTAGCGTGATGATGCCACCGGTGCCGCCATCTGTACCGCCACCTGCATCACCACCTGTGCCGCCGCCTGTATCACCACCTGCGCCGCCGCCTGTATCGCCACCGGTATCACCGCCTGTGTCGCCGTCTGCGTCACCGGTAGTGTCACCGCTGAATTCACCCACACGGGCCACAAAGACGTCGCCGTTGCTTGTGTAGCCCATGACAACATTACCGTCATCGGAAATGAAGACCGCATCTTTTGTGGTGTAATTTGCCGTGACATTGGCACTTGCCAGCCACTGATCGACAGAAATCATGTTTGTCGTTTCAGACCAGCGAAACGCCTGATCTCCATAGGCGGTGCTCGTTGATTTACCAACGACGTAAGCGCCGTCGGCGCTCACGGCACGAGCCTCCGACGTGCTGGTGCCACCTTCATGGAGGACGCCCAGATCCGTGAGCGTCGTCTGGTTGTCGGAGTGCACGAGATAGCGAAAGGCATGCGTGGTGGAAACTTGATCCAATGTATCCATGGCGTCACCGGAACCGACGATCGCATTACCCGAAAGTGACAATGCAGCGGCATTCATGGCTCCCGGGGCCTGGGAATAGATGTCTTGCATCATGTTGCCGATGTCTTTAATTCCGCCGTCCGGCGTCCAGCGAAAAACCTTATAAAGCGAATTGCCTATCCCGCTGCCTGCTACCACGGCCCCGTCGGCGCTCACGAAGTAAGCGTAGGAGTAATCGTAAAGGTCGTCGTTAATATCCGTCACGGTGTTCGTTGCCGTGTTCCACACCATGGCATGGCTCTTGTCGTAGTCCAGCGGATCAGCTGGCCGAGCCAGCAAGTTACCGACAACTGTGCTGCCATCGCGGCTTATTGCATCGGCAAAGATATCGCTGTACTGGCTGCTGTTCGCCGGCGCTGTCAGCGTCGGGCTGCCGTTCTGCCAGAGGAAAAGCCGTGCGCCGTCACTCTGGTAGCTGTAAGTGCCAAAAACCTTGCCGTCGTTGCCTACGCCAGAGATAGTAAGGGATGCGCCGTCCTTGTTCTCGATTGAAATATTTGTGTAGGCTCCGTTGCGCCAGATGAAGCTGATGGTTTTGCCTGTTTGCGAGTCGTCATATTTGCCGACCACATATTTTCCATCAGGGCTTATGCTCCTGGGTTGAAAATTCTGTGCGCCCTGCGGAGGGGTCAGGGTGACGCTGGAATCGTTGGCATTGGAAACGACTTGATAGGTATACGTTATGCCGTCGCTGCTAGGAATTCCCACCAGGTAGAAGGCGCCATTGGCGCTCATCCCGTAAATATTCGATTGCGCATGGGGGATAGCTGAAGCAGCACTACCGTAACCTGCGACCACCGCTGCCAGCGATACGGCAGCCAAATATCCATTAAATTTCTTTTTCAGCATATACTCACCAAGCAATCTTCGATCCGAACCAATACTCGGATTTACGAATGATCAGGTAGCATTGGCCATTTTTGATTTCAATATTCTAGATTTAACCAAGTAAAGTTACGAATAGAGCGCGATAGTATATTTATCCAATTTTAACGAGTTTATATATGCGTTGGTTTTTAAGTGAAGCATCATACAGGATAAAAAAATACCGAGATAATCGCCAATGAACTTACATGAGTAATGTTCGATTTTCTATCCAAGAGTATTTTTTGAATATCATGAGAGTATTTGTAATGTTTTTGCCGTCGACTCCAAGAAAAAATTTGGACAGTCGGTGTTGAAAATTTACATCACTTTCCATCGGCGAAAAGCTTTGTGAAATGGGACGTCGTTACCAAGAAAGCATTTCGCTGCTAACAAACTTCAGCAACTTGAGCTTGAAATATTCATAGCTCGATGATGCCTCCGGACTAGGTGATCGACCGAAGCACGACGCGTCCTGCTGGACCACTCGCTTCCATCTTAAAACAATAAATCAAACTCGCCATTGCTCGCTGCATGGCTCGCACGACATCTCACATTCGCTGCTGTCACGGTCACGCAATGGTGTTTACACGGCCCGCCTTCAGGGAGGCGACCGCGCATTCGGTTGCTCACGGAAGCCGCGCGGTCACTATGCCTTCGTCGGGTCTAGTAGCCACCTCTATGTAGCTCTCGACGTAGGCGAAGACTGCTCTAATCATCCTCAGCTTGCCTGAACCGGCTGCCCGACCCCGCAATACGTGAGACAAGATCCGGCAGGCTTTCGATTTCAGTCCAGCGTCCCTTGCTACCCTTTGGTAATTCAGCCGACGCGGACGGCAGGAACGCGCTGGAAAAGCCGAGCTTTTCAGCCTCCTTCAACCGTTGCCCCGTTTGCGAAACGGGGCGCACTGCGCCAGACAGGCTGACCTCACCGAAATAGACGCAATCGGCGGGCAGGGCGAGGCCGGCCAGCGAGGAAACCAGTGCAGAAGCTATCGCCATATCCGCTGCAGGCTCAGAGATGCGGTAGCCGCCGGCGATGTTGAGGTAGACGTCGTGGCTGCCAAGCTTCACCCCGCAATGGGCTTCCAGCACCGCGAGGATCATGGCAAGGCGTGACGAATCCCAGCCGACGACGGCGCGGCGCGGGGTGCCGAGTGAGGTGGGTGCGACGAGCGCCTGAACTTCCACCAGCACCGGGCGGGTACCCTCCATACCGGCAAACACCGCCGCCCCCGGCGATTTTTCATTACGCTCGCCCAGAAAGAGTTCGGAGGGGTTGGAAACCTCCCGCAGGCCCTTGTCGGACATTTCGAACACGCCGATTTCATCGGTCGGACCGAAACGGTTCTTCACCGTGCGCAGGATCCGGTAATGATGACCACGGTCGCCTTCGAAATACAGGACCGCATCGACCATGTGCTCGACGACGCGCGGCCCGGCGATCTGCCCATCCTTGGTGACGTGACCGACCAGCACCATGGTCGCGCCCGTCTGCTTGGCAAAGCGGATCATGGCCTGCACGCCGGTTCGCACCTGTGTGACCGTGCCCGGCGCGGAATCGGCCGTGTCGCTCCACAAGGTCTGGATGGAGTCGATGATGATGAGGTCCGGGCGCTTGCCTTCCGAAATCGTGGCGAGAATATCCTCGACATTGGTTTCCGCCGCCAGGAGCACGTCGGTATCGGCGGCACCCAGACGCTGCGCGCGAAGGCGCACCTGTGCGACCGCTTCTTCGCCCGAAACATAGACGATGCGGTGTCCGCGACGGGATAGTGCCGCTGCCGCCTGCATCAACAATGTGGACTTGCCGATACCCGGATCGCCACCGATCAGGACCGCCGACCCGCGCACGAATCCGCCGCCCGTGGCGCGGTCAAGCTCGCCCATGCCGGTTGGAATTCGCGGGGCTTCTTCGATTTCGCCCGAAAGCGACGTCAGTGTAACCGGGCGTCCCTTTTTGGGCGTCTTGCCCGGGCCGGACCCGATGCCACCCATCGGATCTTCTTCAACGATGGTATTCCACTCGCCGCAGCCCTCGCACTTGCCTGCCCAACGAGTATGGACCGTGCCGCAGTTCTGGCAGATAAATTGTGTTCTGGCTTTGGCCATGAATTCCGGTGCTTCTCTTGCAAATGGATGGCGGCCGTCTGCTCATGATCTCTCAACGGTAGAGAGCGAACAGATCAGCGACGACCCGCATGAATCATTTTGATCACTTTTTGTTCTCTCGTAGCACAGGTCTGTCGCTCTTTCCAAGGGCCGAAACCGCCAGAGACTTTGAGCGCCTCAGTCCTCTTCGATCAGATACTGGCGCTCGTATCGCAATCCAAGACCGGTCAGCATTTCATAACCGATCGTTCCGGCTGCGCGTGCCACATCGTCCACGGGCATATTGGGGCCGAAGAGTTCGATGTAGTCGCCAGCACGGATTGCGTTTGCGGGGAGGTCGGTGACATCGAAAATCGTCAGATCCATTGTTACCCGACCCGCAATCGGCACCTTGTGACCATTCACGAAGCCATGAGCGCCGCTATTGCCCATTTCTCGGAGAGGGATGCCGGAGCCGGAGAGGGAGCGGTGGTAGCCATCCGCATAGCCAGCGGAGGCAATCGCGAGTCGGCTGTCTCGTGTGAGGCGCAGCGTGCCGCCATAGCTGACGGTCTGGCCCTGCTTTGCTTCACGGATTTGAAGGATCCGTGCTTCGGCTTTCGCCACTGCCCGCATCGGATTTGCTACGCCGTTGACCGCCTCACCACCGTAAAGCGCTATGCCGGGGCGGGTAAGGTCAAAGTGGTAATCCGGTCCGAGGAAAATTCCGGCAGAAGCGGAGAGGCTTGATTCGACGCCTTCGAAAGCCGCGACAACCTGTTGGAATGATTCAAGCTGCATCCTGTTCATGGGCGAGGATGGCGTGTCTGCGCAGGCGAGGTGCGAGAGCACGAGGACAGGGTCGAAGCTTGCCGGTCGTGTCACGTCGTCAGCCAGAAACAATGCATCATCCAGCGACAGCCCCAGACGATTGAAGCCCGTATCCACATGCAGCGCGAAGGGGTGATCGCCACGCTCGGCCATCAAACCCATCCAGAATGAGAGCTGTTCTTCCGATGCAACGACCGGCACAAGATCGTTTGCGAAAACCAGACGTTCCTGCCCGGGCCATATGCCGGACAGGACAAAAATCCGGGCTTCCGGTGCGTGGGGGCGAAGCGTTGCGCCCTCTGCCACGGTTGCAACGAAAAAGTCCCGTGCACCGGCGTGATAGAGCGTTGCGCCGCAGTCTTCGATACCCATGCCATAGGCATCGGCTTTTACCACTGCACTGGCGCGGGCCTTGCCGGAGCGACTGGCCATGTCGCGCCAGTTGTCGGCAAGTGCGCCAAGGTCGACGGTCAGGCGCAGCGGCGCAGCATCGAAGGCATCGGTTTCAATCTCGGAAAAGCTGTCGTCAAAATCGTCTGTCATGGTCCTGTACCGCTGGCTCTGATGGCGCTGGTCTATCACCTTTGTAGCAGCGGGTCATGACGCGAGAGACAAAACTTTGTCACGGCAGCATTGTCCCCCGGGGAGGCGAACTCAGGGGACGAAGCCTGAATCAATATCTCAGGCTTTGGGGTCAAGTGCCTGTAAAGACAACGCCCTGCGTGGCTGGCAGCAGGGCGTT
Organism: Agrobacterium sp. fls2-241-TYG-188a; assembly: GCF_030209845.1. Taxonomy (NCBI): domain Bacteria; kingdom Pseudomonadati; phylum Pseudomonadota; class Alphaproteobacteria; order Hyphomicrobiales; family Rhizobiaceae; genus Agrobacterium; species Agrobacterium sp. fls2-241-TYG-188a. The sequence continues at coordinate 726,661 of NZ_JARVRD010000002.1, forward strand.
GGTCGAAAAATCAATGCTCTTCATATTGCGTGAAGGATGGATCGGCCAGGTCCGCAAAGCGGGTGAATTCCGACTGGAAGGCGAGTTTGACGGTGCCGGTCGGTCCGTGACGCTGCTTGGCGATGATGACGTCTGCGGTGCCCTTGACCTTGTCGAAATGGGCTTCCCATTCGGCATATTTGGGGTCCGAGATATCGCGAGGTTCCATGTTCTTGACGTAGTATTCCTCGCGGAAAACGAAGAGCACCACGTCGGCGTCCTGCTCGATGGAGCCCGATTCGCGAAGGTCGGAGAGCTGGGGTCGCTTGTCTTCGCGGCTTTCCACCTGACGGGATAGCTGGGAGAGCGCGATGATGGGAACATTGAGTTCCTTGCCCAGCGCCTTGAGACCCGTGGTAATCTGGGTGATTTCCTGCACGCGGTTTTCGCCTGACTTGCCGGAGCCGGTCATCAGCTGAATATAGTCCACCACAAGGCAATCGAGGCCGCGCTGGCGCTTGAGGCGGCGGGCGCGGGCGGAGAGCTGAGCGATGGAAATACCACCGGTCTGGTCGATATAGAGCGGCACCTTCTGCATCATCTGGCTGCAGGCGACGAGCTTCTCGAAGTCCGCTTCGGTGATTTCACCACGGCGGATTTTCGAGGACGAGACTTCCGTCTGCTCGGAGATGATACGTGTCGCCAGCTGTTCGGACGACATTTCGAGCGAGTAGAAGCCGACGACGCCGCCATTCTTGGCCTTGAACGAACCGTCCGGCTGGACTTCCTGCTCATAGGATGCAGCGATGTTGTAGGCGATGTTCGTGGCAAGCGAGGTCTTGCCCATACCCGGGCGTCCGGCAAGCACGATCAAGTCGGAACGCTGCAGACCGCCCATGCGGGCGTCGAGAGAATGGATGCCGGTGGAGATGCCCGACAGGTTGCCGTCGCGCTCGAATGCGGCGCCCGCCATGTCGATGGCGAGCGAAACCGCGTCGTTGAAGGACTGGAAACCGCCGTCATAACGACCGGTTTCGGCCAGTTCGAACAGGCGGCGTTCGGTGTCCTCGATCTGCGTCTGCGGTGGCATGTCCAGCGGCGCGTCATAGGCGATGTTGACGACGTCCTCACCAATCTGAATCAGCGCGCGGCGAAGCGCCAGATCATAGATCGCGCGGCCATAGTCTTCGGCGTTGATGATCGAAACAGCGTCCGAGGCGAGACGCGCCAGATATTGCGCCACGGTCATGTCGCCGATCTTGCCGTCGGCCGGCAGGAAGGTTTTGATTGTCACCGGGTTGGCGGTTTTGCCCATGCGAATGATATCGCCCGCGACTTCGAATATCTTCCGGTGAAGCGGCTCATACAGATGCACGGGCTTCAGAAAGTCGGAAACGCGGTAATAGGCGTCGTTGTTGACGAGGATGGCGCCAAGCAGCGCCTGTTCCGCCTCGATATTGTTCGGTGCCTCACGGTAAAGCGGTTCAGCAGCCGGGGCGGGGGTGATTTTTCTCACAGCGTCGTTCATGGTTTTCTGTGATCTCCCTTAAGGCTGGTCGGAGCCTTCGTTTCATGCAAGCCTGCCGGTTTGAGGCCAGCGGCGGCGGCAGTCAAGGACATTGCGGCAACAGTGGCAAAGAGGCGTGCGGGAACTTTGGCAGGCGTCCTCACAAATTGTGTTGTTAACAGTAATCCACAGGCAAAGCCGTGAAGTGCAGGTCTGCAATTCGAATCGGTCGTGGTGGCTATGAGTTTACGTCATGGCTGCCATCGCCACAAAGCATCTTGCATCTTACCGCTTGCGAAAATAAATAGGGATGAAATAGATAGCGTGCTAATTATAAGGTGAAAGTACTTTGTCCCGTGCGAGTGAAAAAGAGCAGCTTTTCGATGAGATGGCGGCTTTCAATCGTAAGCTCAGATCCTTCTTCGATGCCCGGGTGGCAGAGCAGGGGCTGACGCTTGCGCGCGCCAGGGCTCTTTTTGCACTATCGCGCCGCGGTCCGCTGACCCAGAAGGAGCTGGCTGAAGAGCTGGAAATCGAAACTCCGACGCTTGTGCGGGTGCTGGATGCGATGGAGAAACAAAAACTCATCGAGCGGCGTTCTGACGAGATCGATCGGCGCGCAAAACGGATCCACATGACGCCAGATGGTATGACCACATTCAAGGATGTTGATATGCAGGCCAAATCCATGCGCGCAGAGATCGCGGCCGATATTTCGACGGACGATATTCGCGCAGCACTGGATGTGGTCCGAAAGCTCTCTCACAATCTGCAAAATCTCGCTGGCGAGAGGGTGCAATCATGAGCAACGCCCTGTCGAACACGGATGTAGAGGATGACGATGCCTCACAGGTAAGCGAGACCGCTCCCGCAGCGCCAGCGCCCGTGCCGGAGAAGTCGCTGGTCGCGAAACTGCTTTATATTGCCGCCGGACTGACGTTTTTCGTGACCCAGGGCATGGGCATGAACATCGTCATGGCCAACATCTATCAATTGCAGGGAGAGTTTTCAGCGACGATTGCCGAAGTTGCCTGGCTTTCCGCGGCCTATATGGCGCCCTATGCGACCTTTTCCATTGCGCTTTTCAAGGTGCGCCAGCAATACGGCCTTCGACCCTTCGCAGAAATCAGCATCATCTGTTTCGTTCTGGCTTCCTGTCTCAACCTCTTCGTGACTGATCTGCATTCGGCCATTGTCGTGCGCTTTGTCAGCGGCATGGCTGCGGCACCTTTGTCATCGCTCGGCTTTCTCTACATACTCGAGGCTTTCCCGGTGCAGCGCAAGCTGACGCTCGGCCTTAGTATCGCACTAACCGGCACGCTTCTGTCCGCGCCGCTCGCCCGCATCGTCTCGCCGACGTTGCTGGATATCGATGGCTGGCAGGCGCTCTATACGATGGAAGTAGGGCTTGCTCTTGCCGCCTTGCCCATCATCTATCTCTTGCCTTTGACGCCGCCACCGCGCGCCAAGGTCATCGAGCGTGTGGATATTCTCAGCTACATGCTGTTTGCGGGCGGGCTGGGCTGCCTTGCAGTATTCCTCACCCTTGGCCGCTTCTACTGGTGGTTTGAAACCTGGTGGCTCGGCGTTCTCCTTGCCACATCCGTCGGTCTGCTGACGGTGATGACGCTGATTGAGCTGCCGCGGAAAAATCCCATGCTGGATTTGCGCTGGATATTCTCGCGGACCAACCTGCATCTGATTGCAATTCTGCTGATATATCGCGCCGTTTCGTCTGAGCAGTCGTCAACAGCGGTCAGCCTCTATCAGCAGCTCGGCATTCTCAACGAGCAGACGACGTCGCTTTATGCGCTGATCATTCTGGCAACCGTGCTGGGTGGTGCGCTGTGCGGAATATTGATGCTGACGAAATATGTCGACACCGCCCACGTGATCGCGCTTTCATTGATTGCCCTTGGCGCATTCATGGATAGCGGGCTGACTAATCTGGTTCGACCGGAACAGATGTATCTCAGCCAGGCAATGATTGCCTTTGGTGCCGCCATGTTCCTGCCGCCTGTGATGGCGAAGGGCTTTGGTGCGGCATTGGCTAAGGGCCCGCCATACCTCGTCAACTTCATCACCATTTTCCTGTTTACGCAGATTACCGGATCGATGTTGACGACAGGCCTGCTGGGATCTTTCGTGACGCTAAGGGAAAAATTCCATTCCAACATCCTCGTGGAAAGCATCCTGCTGCAAAACCCGCAGGTCGCTCAACGCGTCAGCCAGCTTTCGGCGGGATACAGCCATGTCATTACCGATCCTGCCTTGCTCAAGGCGGAAGGTCTTTCGCTGCTCAGCCAACAGGTAACGCGCGAAGCCTACATATTGGCATATAACGACACGTTTCTGCTGATTTCGGCCTGTGCCGCGGCAGCTCTTGTCATGCTTCTCATCCATCTTGCATGGTTACGTTTCAAGCCTCTGCTCAAAAGCGCAGAGGATGGCGTGGCCGCACCTCAATCGTGATTGTCCGAGATATCAAAATGCTGAAGAAAATTTTCACGCCTCTTACTCTTATTGTTCTTCTGGGCGGCGTCGCCGGTGTGGCGCTGGTGCTCTACGCATGGCGTCTGCCGCCGTTTTCCAGCACGGTGGAAATGACCGACAATGCCTATGTGCGCGGCTATGTCACCACCATGAGCCCACAGGTCAGCGGTTACATCGTCGATGTGCCGGTCAAGGATTACCAGGAGGTCAGGGAAGGCGATGTTCTGGCCAAGGTCGATGACCGCATCTTCCGCCAGAAGCTGGCGCAGGCGGAAGCCTCGCTCGACAGCCAGAAGGCGGCTTTCGACAATTCCCGCCAGCAGGAAATCGCCGCCAAGGCCAATATCGGCTCCGGTGAAGCGGCGGTGGATAGCGCACAGGCATCACTGAAGCAGGCCCAGTTGGCTGCGGATCGTCAGGACAGCCTGCTTCGCAGTGGCGCCGGAACCTCCAGCGTGCAGGAAGAAGCGCAAGCCAATCTCGACAAGGCTCGTGCAGGTCTCTCACAGTCCAAGGCCGCACTTGAGGTGGCCCGGCAGGATCTCCAGACCATCATCATCAATCGCGGGTCTCTACAGGCGGCGGTTGCCAATGCGGAGGCCGCTGTCGAGCTGGCAAAGATCGACCTGCAGAATACCGAAATCCATGCACCAAGGGACGGCAAGCTGGGCGAAGTCGGCGTGCGCGTCGGCCAGTATGTCGCTGCCGGAACGCAGTTGATGGCGGTCGTTCCCCACGATATCTGGGTCGTCGCCAACTTCAAGGAAACGCAGCTTGGCGGCATGGAAGTGGGGCAGGCGGTTTCGATCTCGGTCGATGCCCTCCACCGTCGCAAGCTGACCGGCAAGGTCGAGCGTTTTGCACCCGCTGCCGGCTCCGAATTCGCAGTTATCAAGCCTGACAATGCCACCGGCAACTTCGTCAAGATCGCTCAGCGCCTTGGTGTCAGAATCTCCATCGACCCGGATCAACCGCTCGCTGCTGAACTATCTCCGGGGATGTCGGTCGTGGTGCGGGTAGACAAGGCCGCTACGCCGGGGAATGCCGGGACGGTTGCAAAGTAAGACGGATTTTGCGGGCAGGGGGCTCGGTCCTGCCCATTGTTACAGCGCGTTCCATTCTGCCGGAAGACAGAATATTTCGCGAAAACCCTTGCTGCCCGCGGGCGTGATGCGCAAAGCGCGACTGTCGGCGCGTCTGGCCAGCCAGCCCAGTTCCAGCGTGCGGTCCAGAAGGGCGGCGCCGACGCGCCCGGCAATATGGTAGCGGCGCTCGCTCCAATCCAGACAGGTCTTGCAGAGAGGGCGCTTCGAATGCGTGCCCTTGTCGAGGTCGATCCCGAACTCCCGCAGAAATGCATTTCCCTTTTCGGTCAGGAGCGCACCCTCGTCCGACAACAGGATGTGCCCATTTTCGGAAAGGCTGTCGGCCATGGCCACAGCCAACCTGCCAGCGATATGGTCATAGCAACTGCGGGCGATCCGCATGTCTTTTTCTTTTGGACCGACAGGATGATGCCGCTTCGGCCCATCGGCGGCTATGTTCATCAATGCATCGATGCCGTTGGCAACCTGCGCAGAGGCGAGACGGTAATAGCGGTGCCGCCCCTGCTTGACGGTGGAGAGAAGATTGGCATCGACCATTTTTGCCAGATGGCCGCTGCCCGTCTGTGGTGTTACCCCCGCCTGCCGGGAAAGCTCGCCCGCCGTCAGCGCCTGTCCGCCCATCAGGGCACACAGCATATTGGCACGCGTGGTGTCGCCCATCAGATTCGCGATGGCGGCGATGGTGTTGGGTGAGGCGATGCTTGTCATTCCGCAACGCTAGCACTAAAGCTGCGCACCGTCAGCGGGACATTGTTCGGCCGCTGCCGAAGCTTCCGGTCTGCCGACGTCTCTATAGGATGAGCATTGGCATCATGTAAGGGACATTGGAATGACGGGAAAAATCGGGCTTATGCGGGAACTTGGCCTGCTTGTTCTGCTGGGATGCCTTTGGGGCAGTTCCTACACCTTCATCAAGCTCGGTATCGAGACCATTCCGCCGGTAACGCTGATTGCCGCAAGAACCACGATAGCCGGTGGCATATTGATGGTCATTCTTTACTGGCGCGGCCTGAGACTTCCGACGAGCCCGCAGCTATGGAAACGCTTTGCGATTCAGTCGCTCCTCAACAGTGTTTTGCCCTTCACACTCATTGCATGGGCGGAACATTACATTGACGCCGGTCTGGCCGTGATCCTCAATTCTCTGACGCCGGTCTTCGCCTTTCTTCTGACGCTGCTCATCACCCGGCATGAGATCGTCAATGGCCGAAAGCTCTTCGGCGTCATGATCGGACTGATCGGAACGATCGTGATGATCGGCATACAGGCGCTAAACGGTCTCGGAAATGTCGTGCTTGCCCAGCTTGCCGTCATTGTCGCCACCGCATTGTATGCCGGTGCCGCAATCTTCGGAAAGAACTTCAAGGGCATCGATTCGATGATACCGGCAGCAGCATCGCTGATATGCGGCGCCATCATCCTCATTCCGATCAGCCTCATTGTCGACCGGCCATGGGAACTTGCGCCCTCAACCAGGTCGATCATGGCGCTGATGAGCCTCTCGATCTTCTCCACCGCTCTTGCATTCACCATCTACTTTCGACTGGTGCATACGCTCGGCTCGCTTGGAACGACCGCGCAAGCCTATGTGAGGGTGCCGGTGGGTGTTGCCATCGGGGTCATCTTTCTGGGGGAAGAGCTGCACGCCTCGACCATCGTGGGTCTTGTCTGCATCCTCATGGGTGTTGTCGCCATGACGCTGCCGCCTGGAGTGCTGCGGCTGGGGCGCCGCAAAAGTCCAGCCAGGCAGGACGAGCCTGCTTCCTCGTAAAACCGGCCTGATATCTCCCCTATGAAAAAACCCCGGATGTTGCCATCCGGGGTTTCTTTATAGCCGTAAGGCCAGAACGATTACTCGTCGTCGCCGTCCTGATCTGCATCTGGATCAAAGAAGTCTTCTGGACGAAGAGCATCTTCGTCAACGCCGTAGATGGCGTCTGCAGATGTCAGGCTCTCACCCTTTGCCTGACGCTCGGCTTCTTCAGCAGAACGGGCAACGTTGAGTTCAACCTGCAGCTCGACTTCCGAATGGAGGTGAAGCGTAACATTGTGCAGGCCGATGGTCTTGATCGGTGTGTTGAGCTCGACCTGGTTGCGGCCGATGTTGAAGCCTTCTGCGCCGAGGATTTCAACAACGTCGCGAGCAGCGACAGAGCCGTACAGCTGGCCGGTTTCGCCAGCGGAACGTACAACGATGAAGCTCTTGCCTTCGAGAGCGTCTGCAACCTTCTGGGCTTCAGACTTGCGCTCAAGGTTACGGGCTTCGAGCGTTGCGCGCTCGGATTCAAAACGGGTCTTGTTGGCAGCGTTGGCGCGAAGAGCCTTGCCCTGCGGCAACAGGAAGTTACGTGCGTAGCCGTCACGAACCTTTACGGTTTCGCCCATCTGGCCAAGCTTGGCGATGCGTTCGAGAAGAATGACTTCCATCTTCTTGATCCTTTCTAGTTATCGGTTTCGTTGTTGTCGGATTTCCGTACAGGGGTGAGGGAGATCGTGCTGCGCACGTCGCTCAGACCCAGTACGAGAATGATGAGCAGCGGAAAGACGAAGACCGCTGAAATATAGCTGAGGACCAGAACCGGCCAGCGCCAGTCCTTGCCCTTGGAACGGTGGTGCAGGGCGGCATAGCCGGCCATCAGGAAGCCCGCGCCGAAGGTGCCGCAAATGACAGCGCCGACCATGGCGACAGTGCCGCCGACGAAGGTCATGACGATACCGGCCAGAAATACGAAGATCGCGTTGCGATGCATCCGCAAAGCGGCTGCGATATCTTCGCGCGGGCGCAGACCCTTGCCGAAGGAATTGACCATGCGGCAGGCAAAGTAATAGGCCGCAAAGAGCATGATAACCCAAAGGCCGCCCTGAATCATGGGAAGCATCAGAACCAGCAGGGACTTTGTCTGAGACAGGGCCGTCGCATCCGGCGTGAAGCCTGCTTCGCGCGCCTGTACCGACGTCATCATTGCATCGACCAGCTGCGAAACGAGCTCAGGACCGTAGCCGATCATCGTTCCGAGAATGACGACCGATAGGGTGATAAGGCCGCACAGATGCAGGACGATGCCTGAAAGTGGATACCAGGCCAGCAGATCCTCAGGGCCACCAAGCTCGGAAGCGGGGCGTGCGAGATTGGCAAGATGAGACAGCCAGCCCGCTGGAACCAGTGTAAAGATTGAAATCGTAAGCGCGAAAATCGGCGAGACGGCCAGCGCACCCAGAAAGGCGGCGGACAGCACGGCAACGATGGCTGCAGCATTGCCCCAGCCCAGGCCGGCGACGAGCACGGGCATGGCGGAAGCAGCATAGAGCAGGAATGACATGGACGACTGTGCAGTTGCGCCGAGCGTAAGAAACGCTGCGCATATGCCGGCAAGGATGCCGGAAATCAGCACTGTCTGGTTCAGTTTTTGCACGTCGCTGTCCTGCTGGGATTTGGTAGCAGTTAGAGGATGGCCCGTTTGAACCGGATCCCCAACATGGGATTTCATATCTGGATCGATCCGCGCCCAACGCGGAAGGAGATATCTACTGATAGAAACGAGGCCGCGCGAAGACGCGGCCTCGCACCGTCAATTAAGACAGAACGTAAGGCAGCAGGCCGAGGAAACGAGCGCGCTTGATCGCCTGAGCGAGTTCGCGCTGCTTCTTCTGGGAAACAGCTGTGATACGGGAAGGAACGATCTTGCCACGCTCGGAAATGTAGCGCTGCAGAAGACGTACGTCCTTGTAGTCGATCTTCGGAGCGTTAGCGCCGGAGAAAGGGCACGTCTTGCGACGGCGATGGAACGGGCGGCGTGCCTGGGAAGAAGATGCGTCAGCCATTATATATGCTCCTTATGCACGGTCTTCGCGCGGACGGCGCGGACGGTCTTCACGGTCGCCAAAGCCACCTTCACGCGGCGGGCGAGGACCACGGTCGAAACCGCCTTCACGCGGGCCACGGTCAGGACGGTCGCCGTCACGGCGTGGACGGTCGTCGCGATCGCGCTTCTGCATCATTGCAGACGGACCTTCTTCGTGGGCTTCCACGGCGATGGTCATATAACGAAGAACGTCTTCGTTGATGCGCATCTGACGCTCGATTTCGTGGATTGCCGGCGCCGGAGCATCGATGTCCATCAGAGCGTAGTGAGCCTTGCGGTTCTTCTTGATGCGGTATGTCAGGGACTTCAGACCCCAGTTCTCGACGCGTCCGACTTTACCGCCAAACGATTCGATAACGCCCTTGTACTGCTCGACAAGTGCGTCGACCTGCTGGGCAGTGATATCCTGCCGGGCAAGGAAGATGTGTTCGTAAAGAGCCATTTAAGCTTTGCCTTTCTTGCGTTTCATTCATCACCCGGCAACGGCGCTAAGCCTCAACGACTGCTCCTGTTTGGCGAAAGCCAAGGGCAAGAAAAGCGTTGTTCGAGACGGTCGAGAGCGGAGACACGGGAGGCCGGAAAAACCTTATGGTTCCTGCTGTTTCGTAAACGAAACCAGCCCTCCGTTCAGCCACCAGCCAATTGGACCGGGTGTTGTGAACAGCGCGCTTATACGGATTTCTGCCAGGATTGCAAGCGCGCTGTCCAGATAGCTCGTTTTGATCGGCCTCAAATCGCCATCGGGTATTGGCGATGGATGTCGGCGATACCCTTCAAGGCTTCATCGGAAAGCACCACATCCTTGGCGGCTATGTCCGTCTTCAACTGCTCCATAGTGGTTGCGCCGATGATGACGGATGCCATGAAGGGGCGTGTCAGGCAGAACGCCAGAGCCAGTTGCGCCGGGTCTAGGCCGTGCTCATAGGCGAGTTCCAGATAGGCCTTGACCGGAGCTTCCTGAAGCGGCTGCAGCCGTCCACCGATATCGCCGTTGATGGAAGCGCGGGAGCCCTCCGGGCGCGCACCGCTCTGGTATTTCCCCGTCAGGATGCCGCCTGCGAGAGGAGAGTAGGCGAGCAGGCCGACGTCTTCGTGATGCGAAACTTCTGCAAGGTCGAGATCGTAGGGACGATAGAGGAGATTGTATTCATTCTGAATGGATGCAACGCGTGGCAGACCGTTGGCCTCGGCAATATCGATGAATTTCTGCGTGCCCCAGGCGCTTTCGTTGGACAGGCCGATGGCGCGGATCTTGCCAGCCTTGACCAGTTCGCCAAGTGTCTGAAGCTTTTCGGTGATTTCCTCGAGCGTCTTGACCTTGTCCTGCCTGGAGGCGTCGAAGTTCCAGTTGCCACGGAAGGCATAGGTGCCACGGTTTGGCCAATGGATCTGGTAGAGATCGATATAGTCGGTCTTCAGGCGCGAAAGGCTGGTGTCCACCGCTTCGCGAATTCCCGCCGCATCAATTTCACGGCCGTTGCGGATGTAGTCGCGGCCTGAGCCCGCAACCTTGGTGGCAAGGACGATATCCTTGCGCTTGCCGGATTTCTGGAACCAGGTCCCGATGTAATCTTCGGTTCGGCCCTGCGTCTCGGCTGAGACGGGGGTGGTTGGATAGAGCTCGGCGGTATCGAAGAAATTGACACCCTGATCGACTGCGTAGTCCATCTGCTCATGCGCCTCGGCTTCGGTGTTCTGCGTGCCCCATGTCATGGTGCCGAGGCAGATTTCAGACACCGAAATGCCTGTGCGTCCCAGATTATTATATTTCATGAAGATGTCCTGATGCTTGGCGTGTAGCTCGAAGGAAGATGGCGATGAGGCCGCAGCGGGTCAAGTTCGTGGAAAAACATTCCGAAATGCCCGGAATAACGACGGATCAACATCCTGTTATCGGCAAAGGGTAGTATTTTCAATCTCGCTAATGCAAATAGCGTGGAAGCTTTTGCTCTTTGCGCGTCGGCAAATAATGCCCGCTGCGCGTTGGAGTGTTGATCAGAACAAGCTGGAGGACGCTAGATGACAGACAGTGCAGCCATAGCCCGACCGCCACAGGAGGGCGGAAACGATGCCCCGCCCGCAACCGGTCGGTGGAAACTGATCGGTCCGGGAATCGTAGCGGCGGCCACAGGCGTTGGTGCGGGCGATCTTGTCGCCACCCTGATTGCCGGTTCCCGGTTCGGTTACGCGCTTTTATGGGCGGCGGTCATTGGCTGCATCGTCAAGATCGCGCTTGCGGAAGGCTCGGCGCGCTATCATCTGGCAACCGGCTCCACCATGCTGGATGGCTGGCGCTCGCTTGGAAAATGGACGAGCTGGTATTTCGGCATTTATATCATGGTCTGGGGTTTCGTGTATGGCGCAACGGCCATGAGCGCGACTGCCCTGCCTCTCGCGGTTTTCTTTCCATCCGTGCCGCTTTGGGCATGGGCGGTGCTGACGGGACTTTCCTGCGCCGCATTTGTCGCCTTCAATCGCTACGAAGCCTTTGAAACCGTCATGAAAATCTTCATCGGCGTCATGTTCGTCATCGTGATCGGCATCGCGATCATGGTTTCGCCGAATGTGGGTGAAGCCGTAACAGGTCTTATTCCAACGATCCCGGAAGGCTCGGCAATTTATACGCTCGGCCTGATTGGCGGCGTCGGCGGCACCATCACGATGGCCTCCTATGGATATTGGGTCAATGCCAAGGGCTGGCGCACGCCTGCCTGGATGGGCGTCATGCGGCTCGATAACCGCGTCGCTTATATCGTCACCGGCATGTTCGTCATTTCGATGCTTATCATCGGCGCCGAACTGCTCTACGCCTCCCAGATCGCGCTTTCGACCGGCGATCGCGGCCTGCTTGATCTGGACCGTGTGCTGGAGGAACGATTCGGCAGCACCATGTCCACGCTGTTTCTCGTCGGCTTCTTTGCCACTGCGGTGTCTTCGGTGCTTGGCGTGTGGCAGGGCGTGTCGATGCTGTTTGCGGATTTCGTCCGTGGCATCAAGGCAGAGACCGGCAGCCGGGAAGGGCTGGAAAAGACCCCGGCATTTCGCTTCTATCTTTTCTGGCTGACAATTCCGCCCATGGTGCTGCTGTTTCTCGGAAGGCCTTTCCTGCTTGTCATCATCTATGGTGCGCTGGGCGCTTTCTTCATGCCCTTCCTTGCCCTGACGCTCATCTGGCTGCTGAACTCAAAACGCGTGCCGAAAGAATGGCGCAGCGGCTGGCTTTCGAACGGTCTGCTCGGCATTTCCGCCTTGCTGTTCATCGTACTGTGCATCACCGAAGTCGTTGGTCTGTTCACACGATAAAGCCGCAATTGCGGGGTGTGAGAGGTGGACAGAAGCCTTGCGTACCCCGCAAAGCCTTGACTCCGTGAGCTGGAATGTGAATGGAAGTCCCAACAAATAAGAGAAGGGATGGATCCCATGGCTATCGCATTTACATTTCCGGGACAGGGCAGCCAGGCTGTCGGCATGGGCAAGGAGCTTGCCGAAAACTTTGCGGAGGCACGCGCCGTCTTCGAAGAGGTTGATGACGCTCTCGGCCAGAAGCTTTCCGACGTCATGTGGAATGGACCGGAAGAAACCCTGACGCTGACCGCAAATGCGCAGCCTGCATTGATGGCCGTTTCTGTGGCTGTCATGCGGGTGCTGGAAGCACGCGGTCTAAATCTGGCGGACAAGGTTTCCTATGTTGCGGGCCATTCGCTTGGCGAATATTCCGCGCTCTGCGCTGCCGGAACCTTCTCGCTTTCGGATACGGCACGTCTTCTGCGCATTCGCGGCAATGCCATGCAGGCGGCAGTACCCGTCGGTGAAGGTGCAATGGCCGCCATCATCGGGCTGGAGCACGGCGATGTCGACGCAATCTGCAGCCAAGCCGCCGCTGATGGCGTCTGCCAGATCGCCAATGACAATGGCGGCGGACAGCTTGTGATTTCCGGTTCGAAGGCTCCGGTTGAAAGGGCTGCTGCTCTCGCCTCCGAAAAGGGTGCCAAGCGCGCCATCATGCTGCCCGTTTCCGCACCTTTCCATTCCGCGCTGATGGCGCCTGCGGCTGAAGCCATGCGTGAGGCGCTGGCCAATGTCAGCAAGAAAAGCCCTGTCGTTCCCGTCATCGCCAATGTTCGCGCAGCGCCGGTCTCTGATGCCGACGAAATTGCGCGTCTGCTGGTGGAGCAGGTGACGGGCCAGGTGCGTTGGCGCGAAACCGTTGAGTGGTTTGCCGCAAACGATGTGACGACACTCTATGAAATCGGCTCCGGCAAGGTGCTGACGGGTCTGGCGCGCCGTATCGACAAGACGGTGAACGGCGTTGCCGTCGGGACGCCTGCGGATATCGATGCCGCTCTGGCAACACTTCTCGGCTGAGTTATAAAGATAGACAAAGGATAGGCATCATGTTTGATCTGACCGGCCGCAAGGCTCTCATCACCGGTGCAACTGGTGGCATTGGCGAGGAAATCGCCCGCACATTGCACGCGCGCGGCGCAACGGTTGGCCTGCACGGCACCCGCGTCGAGAAACTGGAAGCGCTTGCCAGTGAGCTGGGCGAGCGCGCCAAGATTTTCCCCGCCAATCTGGCTGACAGAGCAGAAGTCAAGGCGCTTGGCGAAAAGGCAGAGGCGGAGCTCGAGGGTGTCGATATCCTCGTCAACAATGCCGGCATCACCAAGGACGGTCTGTTCGTTCGCATGAGCGATGAGGACTGGGACAATGTCATCGAGGTGAACCTCACCTCCATGTTCCGTCTGACGCGCGAACTGACGCATCCCATGATGCGCCGCCGCTTTGGCCGCATCATAAACATCACATCCATCGTTGGTGTGACCGGCAACCCAGGTCAGGCCAACTATTGCGCCTCCAAGGCGGGCATGATCGGTTTTTCGAAGTCGCTGGCGCAGGAAATCGCCACGCGCAACGTTACGGTAAACTGCGTCGCGCCCGGCTTCATCGAAAGCGCGATGACGGGCAAGCTGAACGACAAGCAGAAAGACGCCATCATGGGCGCCATTCCCATGAAGCGCATGGGAACAGGTGCCGAGATTGCATCCGCTGTGCTTTACCTTGCTTCCAACGAAGCAAGCTATATGACTGGCCAGACCCTTCATGTGAATGGTGGCATGGCAATGATCTAACAGTCGTCCAGCTGGCACGCCGTGAAGAAAATTGCCTGTAGAGCAAGATGGTTAGCACTATTTTAAGGCTTTTTTCTCCCCGGAAACCGTGTTAAGCGGGCGAAGACTGTGAACAGTCGTCCCGGAAACAAAGGCGGCCGTTGCGATTTCTCGTGACGATGTTTAGCTTGAACCGGGTTGAACGGGTTTGCCCACGGCGCCTGCCTTGTAAAGGGTGCTTGGGGTTTTAACAGGGCAGGGTGTCTGAAGAAGGCATTCCTTTCAAAGTAAAGGTCGAGGAAACCGACATGAGCGATATCGCAGAACGCGTAAAGAAAATTGTAGTTGATCATCTTGGCGTTGACGCCGAAAAAGTCGTTGAAGGCGCAAGCTTCATCGACGACCTGGGCGCTGACTCGCTCGACACCGTTGAACTGGTTATGGCGTTCGAAGAAGAATTCGGCGTTGAAATTCCGGACGATGCAGCAGACTCGATCCTCACCGTAGGCGACGCTGTAAAGTTCATCGAAAAGGCTCAGGCCTAATCGACCGAATTAGGGAAGGCGTCAGCCTTCCCGATATGGCCCGGCCAGTCCGGGCCAATATTTTATCCTGCTGCGCGCCGTATCGTGCGATTGTCAGGAATGGAATGCGGTGCCCTGCGAACGCGCGGAGGGTGCTTTGAAATTGGAATAGGCACATCGTAGTTTTTGAAAACATTGCCGGTTTTCCAAAACTATGATGTGCGGGGATGATTGGATAAGGGCGGAGCATTAGCGATGAGACGTGTCGTTATCACCGGTACCGGCATGGTATCTCCTCTTGGTTGCGGAACAGAAATCACCTGGGAACGGCTATTGGCCGGTCAGAACGGTGCCCGTCTGGTAACCGAGTTCGAGGTCGAAGATCTCCCTGCTAAAATCGCCTGCCGCATTCCTGTTGGCGATGGCACCAATGGCACCTTCAACGCCGACGACTGGATGGAGCCAAAGGAGCAGCGCAAGGTCGATCCGTTTATCGTTTACGGAATGGCCGCTGCCGAAATGGCGTTGAACGATGCCGGCTGGCACCCCGAGACAGACGAAGACCAGATCATGACCGGCGTCCTCATCGGCTCCGGCATTGGCGGTCTGGAAGGTATTGTGGAAGCGGGCTACACCCTGCGTGACAAGGGTCCACGCCGCATCTCTCCCTTCTTCATTCCTGGCCGCCTCATCAACCTCATTTCCGGACAGGTTTCCATTCGCCACAAGCTGCGCGGACCCAACCATTCCGTGGTGACCGCGTGCTCGACCGGTGCTCACGCCATCGGCGATGCGGCCCGTCTGATCATGCTGGGTGATGCGGATGTCATGGTCGCCGGTGGTGCGGAATCGCCCGTCTGCCGCATTTCGCTTGCCGGTTTCGCGGCCTGCAAGGCACTGTCGACGCAGCATAATGACGATCCGCAGAAGGCTTCTCGCCCCTATGACAAGGACCGCGACGGCTTCGTCATGGGCGAGGGCGCTGGCATCGTCGTTCTGGAAGAACTGGAACATGCCAAGGCTCGCGGCGCAAAGATTTACGCTGAGGTCGTAGGCTATGGCCTTTCGGGCGATGCGTTCCACATCACCGCTCCATCGGAAAATGGCGAAGGCGCATATCGCTGCATGGTGATGGCACTGAAGCGCGCAGGGCTTACCCCTGCGGACATCGACTACATCAATGCCCATGGCACATCCACCATGGCAGATACGATCGAGCTGAGTGCCGTGGAGCGTCTTGTGGGCGATGCCGCCTCGACGATTTCAATGTCGTCGACGAAATCCGCAACGGGCCATCTTCTGGGTGCAGCCGGTGCGATCGAAGCCATTTTCGCAACGCTTGCCATCCGCGACAACATCGTGCCGCCGACGCTCAACCTCGATAATCCCGATGTTGAAACGGCGATAGACCTTGTGCCGCACAAGGCTCGCAAACGTCAGGTCAATGTTGCCCTGTCCAATTCCTTTGGATTTGGTGGCACCAACGCGTCGCTCGTTTTGCGCCGCTACGAAGCATAAGCTGAACGGTACTTGCCGTTTGCGCGGGAATCGCAGAAAAAGCGTTGAGCTTCCCGACATAGGTACAGGCGAGATCATCTGGTTTCGCTCTTATCCGGTGTCTCGTAATATCCCGGTTTCTGTGCCGGGATGTTCTTTTTCGCTGCTCGTGTCGGCAGCGTTCTAAAGCGGAAACATATCTGTCTTTGGAAACGAAGATGTGTTCGATGTTTCCCCGTCTATCGAGTGCAGAATAGCCTGCCGAACCTGTTTTTGCCGCATTGCCTGCTCACATAAGCCGCTGTAATGCCGAACTGAAAAGGACCGCCGGTGAGCGATACGAGAGAGAACAATCAGGCCCCCCAAGGACGTGACGGCTCCAGCGAGAGCAAGGGTGGCCCGATCATTCCAAAGTCTCCGACCGAGGCTTTGAGACCTGAGAAAGTTCCCGCTCCGCCAAAACGCTCCCGCAAGGCCCACAGCCAGCTCGTTATATTCCTGAATTTCCTGATGACGCTTGTCGTTGCGGTGTGTGTAATCGGCGTCGCCGGTTTCTACTATATGATCAACTCGTTTCACGAGCCCGGTCCGCTCGACGTGAACAAGACGGTCACGGTTCGCAATGGCGCAGGTCTTGCTGAGATTGCCAATAATCTGGAGCGTGAAGGGGCGATTTCCAACGCCCGCATCTTCCGGCTGATGGCAGATCGCTACATGACGCCCGGCCAAACGCCCAAGCCCGGTGAATATGAAATCAAGTCCGGTACGTCCATGAAGGACATTCTGGCGCTGCTCGAATCCGGAAAGTCCATTCTCTACACGGTGACATTCCCGGAAGGTCTGACCGTCAAGCAGATGTTCGCGCGTCTTGCTTCCGATCCCGTATTGGAGGGCGACCTTCCCGCCGAATTGCCGACCGAAGGGTCACTACGGCCTGACACCTATCCCTTCACACGCGGCACCAAGCGCGAAGAGATCGTCAACCAGATGCGCGCCGCCCAAACGCGCCTGATTGACATGATCTGGGAGCGTCGTGACCCGGACCTGCCAATTAAGACCGTTCAGGAATTCGTGACTCTTGCGTCCATCGTTGAGAAGGAAACGGGAAAAGACGATGAGCGTGGGCATGTCGCATCCGTGTTCTATAACCGGATGAAAAAGAACATGCGGCTGCAGTCCGATCCGACCATCATCTACGGCCTTTTCGGCGGCGAGGGCAAACCGGCTGACCGACCGATCTACCAGTCGGATCTGCAGAAGGAAACGCCTTTCAACACCTACATCATCCGTGGTCTTCCGCCGCATCCCATTGCCAACCCAGGCCGGGCCGCTCTGGAAGCGACAGCCAATCCCTGGCGGACGGAAGATCTCTATTTCGTGGCCGACGGGACCGGTGGCCATACCTTTGCCAAGACGCTTGATGATCACAACGCAAATGTTCGCCGTTGGCGCAAGATCGAGGCTGAAAAAGCTGCTGCGGGTGGCACGCCGGATACTGCGGTTGACGGGCAGCCGGGTGGCACGCAGGCAGAAAAGCCTGCAGCAAACAATTAAGACGTTAGGGTCTGCTGCCGCCATACGCCTGAGCGCCGGTGGCAGCGAAGGTTTTTCAGGGGGGGTATATTTTATGACATTACAATCCATGACGGGCTTCGCACGCAGCGACGGTTTCCATGGACGATACCGCTGGGCATGGGAGCTCCGGTCCGTCAATGGCAAGGGCCTGGACCTACGCCTGAGGCTGCCAGCAGGTATGGAAGCGATTGAGCCGGAGCTGCGTGATATCGCATCCAAGAGCCTTTCTCGCGGTAACATTCAGGCAGGGCTCAGCCTTTCCACCTCGGAAACGAAGTTGGAAGCGGTTGTCAACCGCGAAGCACTGGATGCGGTGCTGGCATTGAAGCGCGATCTCGCCGGTGCGGTAAGCGAAGCACCTCTCAATTTCGATAGCTTGCTTTCCGTGCGCGGACTGGTGGAGTTTCGCGAGCCGGAAGAAAGCCCGGATGTGCAGGAGGCGCGAAATCGCAGCATCGTTGAAGGCTTCGGTGTCGCCATCAGCGCATTGAAGGCCATGCGTCAGCGCGAAGGTGCATCGCTTTTTGAAATCCTTTCCGGGCAGATCGACAGGATAGAGGCGCTGACGTCCGTCATCGAGGCCGATCCCTCGCGTCAGCCGGAGCAGATCCGCGCCCGCCTGGCGGCTCAGATTGCGCTCATCGCGGACGGATGCACGGCACTGGACCGCGACCGCCTGCACACCGAGGCGGTGCTGTTGGCCACGAAAGCCGATCTGCGCGAAGAGGTTGATCGCCTCACGGGCCATGTCGCTGCTGCTCGGGAGCTTTTGGGCAGCGGGCAGCCTGTCGGGCGCAAGTTGGACTTTCTTGCACAGGAATTTAACCGCGAGTCGAATACAATCTGTTCCAAATCCAATGCCAGTGCTGTAACCGCTGCAGGTATAGAGCTGAAAGTGGTGATCGACCAATTTCGTGAACAGGTCCAAAATCTGGAGTAGACCCCCATGGCGTCAGCCAGCATTCCTCCCGTCCATATCGCCCGAAGGGGCTTGATGCTGGTCATTTCCTCGCCATCGGGAGCAGGCAAGTCAACCATTGCCCGCAATCTCCTCGAGAAGGACAAGAATATCAGCCTCTCGGTTAGCGTCACTACGAGGGCGCGTCGCCAGAGCGAGATTGACGGCATCCACTATCACTTCATCTCCAAAACGCAGTTTGAGCGTATGCGCGACGGCGAGGAGCTGCTGGAATGGGCAGAGGTCCACGGCAACTTCTACGGGACGCCGCGCGAGCCTGTGGAAACGGCGATGGCTGAAGGCAAGGACATGCTGTTCGACATCGACTGGCAGGGCGCCGAACAATTGCAGGACAAGATGAAGGCCGATGTCGTATCGATCTTCATCCTGCCACCGACCATGACGGAGTTGCAGTCAAGACTGCATCGTCGCGCCGAAGATACCGAGGAAGTCATTCAGACGCGCCTTGCCAACTCCCGGTCCGAGATCGAGCATTGGCGGGACTATGACTACGTCATTCTCAACGATGACCTGCAGGCCGCCTTCGAGGCCGTAGAGGCCATCGTCAAGGCAGAGCGGGTCCGTCGCGACCGCCGTCATGGCATGTTCGACTTCGTGCGCGGATTGCTGGAAGAAGTACCGACGCTGCCTGGCCGCTAAGGGTTTTGCGGCTTCTCACGCAACTGCTCTTGCGACTGTGTGCGTCGCCAGCGTGAGACATGCCGGCCAACGTGAGACATGCAGCTGGTCGTGACGTGCTCAGCCGCAAGGCTGGCCCGTCACAGGCAGTTTGCAAGCCGGACGAACTCTTCCACCGACAATGTCTCCGCACGCCTTGTCGGGTCGATACCGGCCTTTTCGAGAAGCGCTTCGCCGCCGATTGACTTGACGCTCTGGCGCAGCATCTTCCGGCGCTGACCGAATGCGGCTTCTGTCACCTTTTCAAGATTTGCAACATCGCACTGCAGAGGCTTCGTCCGTGGCAGAAGATGCACAACGGTCGATGTAACCTTCGGGGGAGGGCTGAAAGCCTGTGGCGGCACATCGAAGGCCATTTCCGGAACTGTGCGCCAACCTGAGAGAACCCCAAGCCGACCGTAGTGATTGTCACCTTCCTCGGCAACGATGCGCTGGCCGACCTCTTTCTGGAACATGAGGGTCAGTGACATCCAGAAGGGAGGCCATTGCTTCGGCAGAAGCCAGTTAACAAGCAACTGTGTGCCGACATTATAGGGCAGGTTGGCGATGACGCGGACTGGCTCGCCTCGCGGGACCAGTCCCTCGAAATCCGTTTTAAGAGCATCGCCCTCGATGACATCAAGTCGGCCTGGATAATGATCGGCGATCTCCGCCAGCGCAGGCAGGCAGCGGCTGTCCCGTTCGACCGCAATGACCTTCTTGGCGCCCAGCGACAAGATCGCGCGCGTCAGGCCGCCGGGACCAGGCCCGACTTCGAACACGGTGACGCCCTCGAGAGGACCCGCCGTTCTCGCAATCTTCTGAGTCAGATTGAGATCGAGCAAGAAGTTCTGGCCGAGGGATTTCTTTGCATCGAGACCGTGGCGCTGGATGACATCGCGCAACGGTGGAAGACCATCAATGGCTGCCATTATGCAGGTACCTGCCTCGATGAGATATCTGCGGCCATCATCAGCGCTGCGACAAGGCTCGAATCATTGGCAATACCCTGTCCAGCAATTCCAAAGGCCGTGCCGTGGTCTGGCGACGTGCGAATGAAGGGCAGGCCAAGCGTAACATTAACGGAGTCGTCAAAACCAAGCGCCTTGGCGGGTATCAATGCCTGATCGTGATACATGCACACGGCGACGTCGTAACGCTTGCGTGCAGCATCATGGAACATCGTATCCGCTGGCAGCGGACCGAAGGCGTCAATGCCCTCCTTGCGAAGCTGGATGGTCGCCGGATGAATGATGTCCCGGTCTTCGATGCCGATGGCGCCATCTTCACCCGCGTGCGGGTTCAACCCGGCAACGGCGATGCGCGGCGCGTCAATGCCGAACTTTGTTCTGAGATCAGACGCGACGATCCGGCAGGTTTCGATAATCAACTCTTCCGTCAGCGCGTGCGTGATATCCTTGACCGGGATGTGAATGGTCACCGGGACCACCCGCAGTTTGGGTCCGGCAATCATCATGACGGGCTTCACGGTCTGCCCGGTCGCTTTCTTTGAGAGCTCGGCCAGAAACTCCGTATGTCCAGGAAAGCCAAAGCCAGCTTCGTAGAGAACCGATTTGGCAATCGGGTTCGTAACGACGGCCGCAGCCCTCTTGCCGACAGTCAGTGTAACCGCCGTTTCAATAGCCTTTATCGTCGCCAGTGCGGCTCCGATATGCGGTTGTCCCGCCTGAACATCGAAACCGACGGGAAGGGGCAGAACAGGCAAAGCATCTGGAAACGCCGCGATGGCGTCCTCAGGTTCGCAAACCTTCACGGTGACGTCCACGCCGAGCAAATGGGCGCGGCTGCGGAGAACATCAGGATCGCCTACAAAAATGAAGGGAGGCAAACCAAGCTCCCGGCGCTTGGCCCAGGCTGTAACGGTAACGTCAGGGCCGATACCGGCGGGGTCGCCCTGCGTGAGGGCCAAAGGCAATTGTAGCAGGGTCACGAATTCCGCTTTCACATCAGGTGCTGGTAATCTGGGCTTTCTTCCGCAGCTCTTCCAGGTATTTCTTCTCGTTCGGATTCTCGCCTTTTTCGGCTTTTGTCAGATCTTCGGCACGGAAAACGATTTCCGCAGCATAGTCGTCTGAAACCTGCTGCTTTTTGCAGACCGCGAGATATTCAACACCCTTTTCGGTCACGCGCGTGCCCGTCGTGCCGCCTTGGGCGGTCTTTTCGACCAGTGGCTTCCAGTCCGGCGGCAACTCCGGCTCCATGATGCGGCCAAGATCCTTGATCGAAACGTCAAGCATTGTGGCTGCAAAGGTCTTGGCCTGGTCGCAACCCGGATACCGCTTGCGCGACGCTTCGGCCTCCGCCTTGCGCTTGCCGGTGATGGCATTGCGCTTGGCCTCAGGGATAACGAAGATGATCTGCTGAAGGAAATATTCGTTCGTCACCGGCTTCTGGCCGCGCTCCTTGAGCCGCGTCACGAAGTCCTGCGTCGACATCTTGTTGCGTCCGCCATAGCGTGCATTTACAAGACGTGGCCAGCTCATCTGGACAGCGATGAAAGATTTGAAATGCTCCGCACCGACCCCTGCCTGGGCAAGAACTTTTGTCAGTTGATCGGTGGACATCTTGTTCGTAGCGGCGAAGCGGGCAAAGGAGGCGTCGACATCTGCGGTGCTGACCGACATCTTGACGCGACCGATTTCCTCGCGCTTGAGGGCTTCATCGATGAGCTGCTCACGGGCCTTTTCTGCAAGATTGCCGGACTGACGCTGCAACTTCAAAAATGCGACGCGCTTGGCAATATCGTCAGTCGTGATCGGGGTCTTGTTGACCACCACCTTGACCGCGCTCGCCGCAGCGGCTCTTTCCGCAGGCAGCGCGATAACCATGGGAACCGCGAAAATCGCAAAGGCGAATGCTACACTTCGCAACGCCGACTTTCCGAAATTCATCCTGTTCTCTCCCTGTCGACAAGTCGTTGACGTGACCGCTACGACTTTGTTTCGATTGTTCTTCACCATCTGATGAGATGGATGTTTCCATTCGCCAGCCGGTTAATGCAGTTTGTGGTGCAGTAAAACCGTGATTGTGACCGTGTATATCATCGGTCCGAATAAAACGGCAATCGCAGCGAAGGCGAACATTGAAGATATCTTGCGGCAAAACCGTGGCGCGTGGAACTTCTGACTATCACACCCGCTAAAAATAACGGCGGAGCTTTCACCCCGCCGCGATCGAAGATCAATAATTTGTTGGCTTCCAGCCTATATCGGCATCATCCCAGTCCGTTCCCGCTGAGCCAACGCTGATATCGCCCAATGTACGGAAGGCGAGACGCGCATTTACCGACCAGTCGTTGGCGGCCTCGCGGACTGCGTTGATGTTGCCTTCGTCTGCATAGCTGACGGTGAAGATCGTGCATTCATCCTGATACAGGATGCCGATCCGCCGTTCGCTGGAGAACTTGTTGTTAATGTCGTAATTAATGGCACCGAACAACGACCAGTTGTCGTCCAGTCTCAGCTTGCCGGAGGCCTGAATGATATCGCGTTTTCTATCATAGCCGTAATCGGGCTGCGCATCGACCTGGGTATAGCTGACTTTGCCGGTAATCCGGTTATTCGTATAGGCAACAGCCGTCTCGGAACGGTTGACCTCGAAGCTGTCTTTATCAAAGCGGAAGCTTGTTGACAGTGACAGACCGATCGGCGCATCGATCGCTGCCATGGCAACATAGTCCGAACGGTCGGATTCCAGCCCGGAATTTGCACCGGCGTTCACGAGATCATTCGAAGCGAATGGGTTGTCGCCAGCGAGGTGGAACGACTGACCCGCAACAGCGCGGATGCCGTAACCATTGTCGAACGTGCCGTTGTAGCGAACGCCAATATTTGCACGGGTGCCGCCTTCGATGCGATCGAAGCCGGAAAATTTATCGCGCTCAAACAGGTTGGTCGCATCGAACACGAACGCCTGCGCGTCTTCATTGGGAAGCTCACCCGCGTAACCCTCGTTCGGACGAACAAAGATCTGCGCAATCGGCTCGATGACGTGGTTGCTGTGCAGCGCTGTAAACAGCACAGGATACTTGGCCTCGAGGCCGAATGTCGCCATTCCGCGGAGGCTCGCATCGTCATTGATAGTGCCGTCATAGTTGCGACCGGTACCGAAACCGTTAGCCGACATATCCGTCCAGAGAGCATCGCCACGTGCAGCCAGAAGAGGCGTCAGCAAAAGGCCGCTGTCGAATGTGAAGGTGCGCTTCCATTCAGCTTCGGTTGAGAAGCGCGTATAGCTTCCTTCAAGCCCGTTGTAACGAACAGAATCACCCAGATTATAGGCGTCCTGGTTCCTGCGCGTCAGGCTCGTGAAGTTGGTCGTGAGCGACAGCTCGCCGCCATAGACGGGATCCGGCAGGAAATAGCGATAATCCACGGCTGGATGGACAATGGCCTGCTTGCGTTCTTCAACTTCAGAATCGTCATTGTCCTGAACATTGAAGTAGTAGGCATTTGCGTCGAAGTCATTGCGTTCGCCGCGACCGGTAAGGTACAGCCGGTTTGTCTGTACGCCGTTCTTATAGCCCTTCAGCTCATAGGTACGCGAGAAGTTGTTGTCGGTCTGGACCATGGCATCCCAGCCGAATGTCCAGCGCGGATTGATGGTGAAATCACCCTTTGACGCGATCATGGCGCGTCTGTCGTTCAACGCGTCGCTGGTGTTCGCATCGAAATCATCCGGGTTCATCTGATTGATGCCGGCCGCACGCAGGGTGTGGCTGCCAGTCTCAAAGCGCTGACGCAACTCACCCTCAAGCAACAGGCCCTGAGCCGTATAATATGTCGGCGTTACGGTTAAGTCTGCCGTATCGGACAGCACCTGGAAATAGGGTACGCCAACGCCGAAGCCCAGATTGTCGGTAACGGTCATCCGAGGGAACAAAAAGCCGGACTTGCGCTTTACCGTGTTGTCGGGAACCGTGATGAAGGGCAGATAGGCGATAGACTTTCCAAAAAGCTCGAAGCGAGCCCTCTCAAGCCGCACCGTATGCGTCTTGCCGTCCTGGATAACGCGCTCGGCCTTCACCTGCCAGAGCGGAGGTTTGTCGGGGCGTTCCGCGCAAGGAAGGCAGGCGGTGTAAACGCCGTTGTTGAGGACCATCAAATCTTCAGAAAGGCGCTCGGCGCTTTCGCCTGCGATGCGGGTGTTGTCAGTCGTTTCGACGCGAAGCGTATTGACGAAGCCCTGCGCGAAATTATCGGTCACGTCGAGCTCATCCGCATAGATGCGGTTGCCGCCCGGCTCAATCAATTCGATGTTGCCACGTGCAAGTACGCGACCGGTCGACTGATTGTACTCGATGCGCTGGGCGACCATGCGATAGCCGGAATAGTGCATACGCACGCCGCCTGTCGCGATGACGCGCTCGGTGTCACGATTATACGTTAGTTCATTTGCTGTAAGCAGGAGTTTTGATTGGTCTTGTGGGTCGCCCACGATGACACCGTCCTCAGCGAAAACGCTGGAAGCGGTTGCCACATATGCGCACACAGCAGCCCCAGTCAGAAGGGCTGTCGCAAGCCGTCTGATATTCCCGCGGTCAAATACCGCCACTAGCCGTCCTCCTGATGAAGCAGAATGGTTGCACCCAAAGCCAGCGCCACGACAACTGGAACCCAGACCGCGACGAAGGGAGGGACAACCCCGCTACTCCCGAATGCTCTTACAAGCACGGTTACTACATAAAGCACGAAGCCGGAAACGATTCCACCCAGAATCACTGAACGAGACTGTGCAAAACGGCTGAACTTTAATGAAACAGTCGCGGCGATCAAGGTCATCGCGACGAGAAGAAATGGCATGGACAACAGGAAGTGGTACTGCGTCTCAAGCGCTTTTGAAGAAAGGCCGAAGGACTGTGCGATCTCGATTTTGCGAGAAAGGTCAAAGAAAGCAACGGTTTCCGGCTGTGTGAGACGCTCCTGAACGAATTCCTGTCTCAAATTGGTGCTGATTTTCGCGGTCGCTTCCCGGGTTGGCACATGGCCGGGCGTGATCTCTGCGACATCGTTAAGAAGCCAGTAACCATCTTCTAATTTAGCCGAGCGCGCATCCTGCCGTTTCAGGATGTTGCCGTCCTTATCGAGATGAATCAGCACCACGTCTTTCAGCATGGTACCGTTGTCTTCAAAGCTCTTGGCCCCGATGATCGTGTCCTGGCCGCCGCTGCTCTGCCGCAACCATGGAAGAATCTGCTGGCGCGAGGCGCCGCCTTCGTTGCGCCAGCCAGCTTCAACGGCAAGGGACTGGCTTTCGCCCCAGGCTGCAATGGGATTGAGAACCGTGACCGACAATATGCCGAGAATGACCGCCCCACCGACAAAAGGCATGATGAACTGCCAGGCGGAGATGCCGGCGGCTCTCGTGACCACCAGCTCGTAACGGCGGTTGAGCGAAATCAGGGTCGTCATACCCACGAAAAGGGCGATGAACGGCACGGTCTGCTGAAGAATCAGTGGCAGTCGAAGAGCGGTGAGGCCCAGCGCGGCTGGCACGGAATAGCCGGGCAATCCGGACATGCGCCTTGCTGTCTCGCTGAAGTCAGCAAGAAAGATGATGGCGGAGACGCCCAGCAGAAACCAGAAGGTGGTGATTGCGTAGCGCCTCAGGAAATAACGGGCGAGGGTGCCGAACATCATGCGCCTTGCCCTCCAGAACCGGAAACCTTGGGCGACATGCGCTTTTGCAGAGCAGCAGCCGTGTTGTGGATGACGTGAGGCATACGAAGCTTCTTGCCAGTGAGAAGCAGGAACACGGCCACCGAGCCACTAACAACGGGTACAGCATAAACCAGCGGTATGAAGGCTGCGCTCTGCTTGACCTGATTGGTGAAATAGAAGCCAAGCCAGCGTAGCATGAAGGCGGTGATCAAGGCCGCGACCATTGGATGGAGACGTGCCTCGCGGTGAGACCGCGCATCGGCTGCAACAACCAGTGAGATCAGGGCAAAAACAAAGGGGAACATCCAGTCCACTAGACGGCGATGCAGTTCCGAGCGGAAGCCGCCGGGCGACTTCTTGTAGCTATCGACATTTTCATCCGGCGAAAGAAGGAATGCGAGGCTCGCATCGCTGGATGAAATGGATGGCTCATTATCGGACTTCTCCGACATGGTGGAAAGATCGAAAGCGTAGGACAGGAACTTCACCACCGAGACCTTGCCGTCCGGTGTCTTCTGCTGAACTTCGCCATCGCGCATGGTCAGCGACGCGCCGCCCTCATCGATCATGCCTTCTTTTGCATAATAGATAAGGTCGTAATTGGGATCGCGACGATCGGCAACGAACAGGCCGCGCAGGATTCGCCCCTGCCGCTCCCCGATCTGGACATAAAGACCGTCCTGAATTGTGCGGAAGGTCTTTTCCTCGATGACAGATGAGAGAAGGTCGGCATAGGCCGCGGCGACCATTTGCCGTGCGGCCGTGCGGGCAGGCGGCTCCGCGAAATTCGTGATCCCGAACGAAACCAGACTGAGCACAGCGCCCAATATGAGGATGGGCTTGAAGATGATGGAGCGTCGCGCACCCGAGGCATCAATGATCGCCAGTTCGGAATCGGCATTCATCGCCGTCAGCGTCTGGGTGATGGCGATGACGAGGGCAAACGGCAGCACGACAGGAATCAGCGTCGGCAAAAGCATGGTCGCCAGCGTGACGAAGGAGCCCATGGATTGGCCGGTATCGGTCACGAGATTGATTCTCTGGAGAACCTGAATCGTCCAGATGATGGCCAGAACTGGCAGCAGCGCGACCAGAAACATCTGCGTCGTGCGTCGCATTATGTATCGTTCAAGAAGCGTCATTCATTCCCTGATACGGTCTTGTCATGCCAGTTCCCCCCGCGGGAACGGCTACTATCTAGCTGCAACAAACGTGGATGGCGATCCCGCAAAGCTCACAAAACTGTTTTCTGAAGTCATTTTTTTCAGCTCTGTGTCTTTTTCAAATAGACGAATATTTGTGCCTCGATTGACGTGATTCATAAATTTGACACCGCCAGACCCGATTGCAGGGTTGCGCCGGGACGGGAAAAGGCCATGATCCCGCGCATCCTGAAATACATTGATGAGCGAGAACATGTCCGCCAAGTTCGATATATCTTTTGCCAATTCCGCCTCCCTTGACGACGCCTGCGCAGTTCTGCTGCAGCTATCTGGCGAAAATGCGCCCGCCGGCCAGGCGCAGGTCGATCCCTCCGGAGTTCTTGAGAAAGCCGCCAGGGTGGCGGGCTTTAACGCCAAGTCTATGAGTGTGCTCGATGTGCTGGCGCCGCAAGGTTCACCAGCGGATCGGATCGTCATCATCGGTCTTGGCAAGGCCGCGAAGCTTACGGCGCATGACTGGCTGCGCGCTGGCGGCACCGCGGCCGCCCACTTCAAGAAGGCAGGAAAGGTCGTCATTTATCTGGACGCTCTCGGCGTTGAAGTCGATGGCAAGGCAGCAGCCGATTTTGCGCTCGGCCTTTTGCTGCGTGCCTATAGCTTTGACGACTACAAGACGAAGAAGAAGTCCGACGAAGACAAGACGCCCAAGAGTGTCGACGTCACAATCGTAACGGCCGCCCATGCGCAGGCCAAACACGCCTTCGAAACGGCTCAGGCTGAAGCCGGTGGCGTGATTCTGGCGCGCGATCTCGTCAACCTTCCGCCAAATGTCCTCGGCCCCGTGGAATTTGCCGAAAAAGCAGAAGAACTGAAAAAGCTTGGCGTCGATGTGGAAATCCTCGGCGAAAAGGAAATGAAGAAACTGGGTATGGGCGCTCTGCTTGGCGTGGCTCAAGGCTCAGTTCGCCCGCCGCGTCTGGCCATCATGCAGTGGAAGGGCGGCTCGAAGAAGGATGAACCTATTGCCTTTGTCGGCAAGGGGGTCGTTTTCGATACCGGTGGCATTTCGCTGAAGCCCGGTGCCGGCATGGAAGACATGAAGGGCGATATGGGCGGCGCGGCCGCGGTCATCGGCCTCATGCATACGCTCGCTGCCCGCAAGGCGAAGGCGAATGTGATTGGCGTTATCGGTCTCGTGGAAAACATGCCCGACGGAAATGCGCAGCGCCCTGGGGACATCGTCACATCCATGTCCGGCCAGACCATCGAGATCATCAACACCGATGCTGAAGGTCGCCTCGTGCTGGCAGATGCTCTGTGGTATACCAACGACCGCTTCAAGCCGAAATTCATGGTCAATCTGGCAACGCTGACGGGAGCAATCACGGTTGCACTCGGTAACTTGCAGGCTGGTCTGTTTTCAAATGACGACGAACTGGCCGAGCGCCTGACCAAGGCGGGCGACGCGACGCAGGAAAAACTGTGGCGGATGCCGCTTGGCAAGGACTACGACAAGATCATCGATTCCAAATTCGCGGACATGAAGAACAGTTCCGGCCGACTTGCCGGTTCCGTCACCGCCGCGCAATTCCTCAAACGCTTCGTGGGCGAGACCCCATGGGCTCATCTGGATATTGCCGGAACTGCAATGGGCGCTCCGCTGACCGAAATCAACCAGTCCTGGGGTACCGGTTATGGCGTGCGCCTGCTCAACGAGCTGGTTCGCGCAAACTATGAGGATTGAAACTTGACGGGGAAGCCGGTACGGGCGTTTCGATGACAGAGATACTGTTTTACCATTTGACGGAATCGAAGCTGGAAGATGCCCTTCCGCCCCTTCTGGAGAAATCACTGGAGCGCGGCTGGAAAGTCGCGGTCCAGACAGCGTCCATGGAGCGTCGGGACGCACTTGATGTGCATCTCTGGACATACAGGGATGACAGCTTCATGCCGCATGGCACCGATGCGGCGGAAAATGCGGCCCAGCAACCAGTCCTGCTGATGGCGAGTGGTGAAAATTCCAACGCCGCCAATGTCCGCTTCATCGTCGATGGCGCCGAGCCGCCGGTCGTGGACGCCTATGAGCGCATCGTCTTCATGTTCGATGGCTATGATGCCGAGCAGCTGGAGGCGGCACGCGGCCAATGGAAAAAGCTGAAAGGCGAGGGGCATACACTGACCTATTGGCAGCAATCCCCAGAGGGACGCTGGCAGAAGAAGGCATGACGCCCCATCATCTGCTTCGAGAACACATTTTTAACTGCAGTCCACAACTTGGTCAGAGCAATCTCGTTCACGAACGAAATGATCACGCGTGAGTGTTTTCAAATTCGCATTGCCTAATGTAGTGAATTAACGGGAATTGTGTAAGAAGGCGCGAAGAACGGAGCTTCAGTCGTCAGTCGAGGAGAATGAAATGGGTCAATCCGCCCCCTGGCCAGTCAACGAAGCGGAACGCCTTGTCGCAGTGCGCTCGATTCTCTCCCTTCAGTCTGGCCCGACGCCAGAGCTGGCTGCGCTTTCAGACCTTGCAAAAAGTGTGTTCGGCATGGATCGCGCCGCCATCCATATAGTGGACGAAGACTGGCTGCGGATCGCCCATCAGGCCGGAATACAGGTGAGTGAATGTTCCCGTGACATCTCCATCTGCACACGCGTTGTGCTTTCCAATGACGTGCTGGTGGTTCCCGATCTGAGCCTGCATCCGGAATTGCGAGGCTTTCCCTATGTGACAGGCGGTCCTCAGTTCCGGTTTTACGCTGGCGCGCCAATTGAGCTCGAGCCAGGACTTACTGTCGGAGCGTTCTGCATTCTCGACACGTCGCCGCGTCAACTTCAGCCGTCAGAGGTCGAAAGTCTCAGGCAGTTCTCCGTGCTTGCGGGGGCACTGCTACGTTTGCAAAAGGCCAATTTCACCATGAGCCTGGCAGAGCGTGCGCTGCGCGAAGCTGCCATGACTGATCCGCTCACCGGGTTTTACAACCGCAAGGCATTGAGCGCGCTTGTCGATTCGCAGATGTATGCCGCCCTGCAATCGAATGAAACATTTGGTGCGCTGTATCTCGACATGGATGGCTTCAAGGCGATCAACGATACGCTTGGTCACAGCGTTGGTGATAGCGTCCTGCATGAGGCGGCAGCGCGCATTCGCGAAGTCATCCGGCCAACGGATATTGCCGTGCGCATGGGAGGCGACGAGTTTGCGGTTTTCGTTCCGCGCCCGGCTGATTCGTCAGAGCTGGCTGTGCTTGCCGAGAGATTGCTGGAGGCTTTCAGGCAGCCCTTCACAATCGAGGGACGCCATATCCATGCCCCACTCAGCATCGGCGGTGCCATCGCACCCCAGGCCGGACAGGACTGCCTGGCTCTTCTGCAAAGTGTGGATGAGGCCCTGTATCAGGCCAAGAAGGCGGGGCGCGACCGTTTCGTAAGCCGCGCCAGCTAAGATCAATCGTAGAAGGAATCCACGAATTTGTGGCGGCCAAGCAGGAAGGCGTCGGCCACATGCGTCAGCGGAGCAAGATCGACATCGGAGGTCTTGGCCTTGATGATCTCTGCAAAACGCTCGTAAAGGGCAGGGTACTCCCGCTCGGGCTCAGACATCTTCTGCTCGCCAGCAATCGAAAGCTTCGCGCCGCCTTCCGAAAGAATCATTTGCCCGGCCTCGGTCTCGGCCACGATATCCCAGCTCTGCTTGCCGGTCTGGCGCCAGTCGAATTCGGCATGGACAGGCATTTGCGTGACATCGGAAAACTGGATGTCGGCCGCGATCGGCGCATCCCGATTTTCCGGGAATTCTAGCGTCGCTTTGGTGATGAAGAGTGCGCGCGGCAGAATATGCGTGATGATCGACAAGGCATTGATGCCGGGATCGAACACACCAAGCCCGCCAGCCTGCCAGATCCATTCCTGATTCGGGTGCCAGTGGCGTACGTCTTCCCTCCAGATCACGTGAACGCTGTTGATTTTGGTCGAGGCGAGGAAGCTCTTGGCTGCTTCAACCGCTGGCGCGTAGCGGGAATGCCAGCTGGCGAAAAGTGAAAGACCCTTGGAATCGGCCAGTCGGACCAGATCCTGCACTTCTGACAGCGTAGCGCCCGGCGGCTTTTCCAGAAAGACGTGCTTGCCTGCGTTCAGCGCGGCATAGGCTGCCGTGTAGCGATACTGGGGTGGCATACATAGAGATACAGCCTGCACCTCCGGTGCTGCTTCGAGCATGGCTTCGATGGTGCCGTAAGAGGGCACGCCTTCAACAGTGCCATGACGGCTGGCTGTTGCGACGAGATCGAAATCCGGATTGGCAGCGATGGCTGGAAGATGCTGATCGCGAACGATTTTGCCGACGCCGACGATGGCGAGCTTGGTGGCTGACATGAAAGAGAACCCGTCTTAATGTTGCAGTCGAATAATAGTACTTTTCGAGTTCTAGCAGAAACCCGCACGTCGGCAAGGGCAACACCAGCAGCTTGGGCTATTCCTGTTCAGTGGGTGAGGGATGCAAGCAGCATCGTCTTGGCGGCTGGCTTTTTATGAACCAGATGCACCACCTTGTAGCCCTCTGCTTTCAGTTGGGTCAGCAGGGCGGGCAGCATGGACGCGGTACGCCTATGGATATCGTGCATGAGAATGATGCCGCTGCCGCGATGGCGAATCGCTTCCATCGTGCGTGAGGCGACGACGGCGGGCGCGTCCTTGAAGTAATCCTTCGAGTCGATCTGGACATCCATGATGACCATGCCCCGTTCACCCAACAGGTGGCGCAGTCGTGGGCTATCGGCAAGATAAGGAAAGCGGAAGAATGACACATCGGTGTCGGTGGCCTTTGCCACTGCAGTCGTGCCCTTTGAAACCTCGGCCAACGCACGGTCGAAAGCGATAGCGCGCAGGTTCGGGTGGCTGAAAGTGTGGCTGCCGATGCTGTGGCCAGCGGCAGCGACTTTCCTGGCAATGGCCGGATGCGCCTGCGCCATTTCCCCCACCATAAGAAAGGTTGCCTTCACGCCAAATTCGTCCAGCGTCGCCAATATGCTCTCGGTCTTGCCGGGAACCGGCCCGTCGTCGAAGCTCAACACGACTTCCTTGTTGGCCAGCGCTATATCTTCAAGCGACGATACCTCAATATCACGCCCTGCCAGCCCTGCGGGATTGCGCGGTCGCACCCAGGCCACCGGCGAAAGCGCTACGGGATCGGTAGCCTTGAGGCCGGGCGCGGAGGGCATGGTAGCGGCGAAAGAGGTTTTGAGAGACGTATCGGATTGAGGTTTGCCCGCGCAACTGGAGAGGCACGCGGCAAGGGTTGCCGTCAGCATAAGTGAGTAAAAGCGCATGTAGAAAGCCCAGGCAAATCAGTGTGACGTTGCTTTGGAGCTTTCTCCTATTATGGTTAATTCAAAGTTACTGGCTCTTTGGTCAGTCAAACGACCTGAATGATCTCCAGACGTCTCAAGCCGATGCCGCGGATGACTTGCACTGGCAGATTTATGCCCGCATGGGAAGCCTTGCTTCGCAACCGTCCGAATGCCATGTCCAAACGTCGACTGAATGGATCATTGTTACCGGGATCGAAAAGCCTGAGCATGTCAATGCGCGGCACGGTCGGTTCGGAATGACGCGCCAGGAACTCGATCAGAAGGACTTCTTTGCCAGACAGCGATACCTCTGTCCCCTCTGGCGAAGACAGTGTCTGTCTTTTTCGGTCGAGAAGCCAATTACGGTTTTCCTTTGGACTGAGCTTGGTTGCGGGTCTTTCCCTGCGCCGGATGCGCTTCACCAGGTTTGTGGCCGCCAGCGCGAGTTCTTCACTGTCAAACGGTTTAGTGAAATAGAGATCAGCACCGCCATCATAGCCGAGGCGTCTGTCCTCTCTGCCGTTTAGCGCAGTCAGCATAATGATGCCCACGTCGTCCCTGTTGGAGAGAAAACGGGCAAGGTCAAGGCCGCTCACATCGGGAAGATTGACATCCAGAACAGCGACATCCACCTGTTTGCTCTTCACGATGTCGTGGAATTCAAGCCCGGTGGCTGCCTCGAAAACCTCGAAGCCCCGAAGTTGCATATATTCAGATAAGCTTTTTCTCAGGTCCGTATCATCCTCAACCACGACGAGGTGAGGCTTTAAATAAGCGTGCATCAGTATTTGCCATCATTTTCGATTTTGCAATATTATGTCTATATTGATTCAGATGGCAAATTAATGCTGGTTTATTGTGATTTATACTTTAGATTGTGAATATTATTTCACTAATGTTTATTTTTCGATGAGACTTAATTTTCCTCTGGTTGCGCTTGGCGGCAGGCGATGCGACCCCCGGATGTCGTCTTGCTCGCGGTTTTATCGGCGTTTGGCTGCAGCCTCTGTGCCTGCGGCACTCGTCTTTTTCCTTTTGTGCTTTTCGTACGTCGCTGCTGTTGCTGGCGAATTGCCGGTTATGGATGGTCATCTCTCGGTTCTGACTGACGAGAGTGGCCGCCTCCAACTCGATGATGTCCTGAAAAAGGAGTGGCAGTCAAAATTCGCACCCTTGCCGGGGAAGACGGCGAATATGGGATACACTAGAAAAGTGTATTGGCTGAAGTTCGAAGTTCTCGGTACCGAGGAAACAGACGCGCTGTTATCCATGGCGCCCAATTTTCTCAATTTCATTGATGCCCACATTTCGTATCCCGGGCACCATGATCGCGCTGACCAATTCCAGCACTTTTCCTTCGGCGATCACCGGACGCTGCAGCGGGATGGTTTGTCTCCCATCGCCCCCGCCGTGAAAATCTCGCTCCTTCCCGGGCGATCGACGTATGTTTATGTCCGTCTGCACAACGAGTCTTCCTTCACACAGATCAGCATGACACTCGAACCGCTGGAGAGCATCGGGGTCAGGCGTTTGGCAGAAGGTTTGGCGTTAGGGCTGTGGTTCGGTGGCATGTCCATACTGTTGCTGACACAGCTCGTCTTTTATTACTTTGATCGAAAAGTCGGATATATCCTGCTTGCGGTGTCGACGCTGAACGTCATCCTTGTCTATCTCGGCAATCTTGGGCTGAGCACTGTCTTCATTTTTCCCGACAATGGCTTCTGGAATGACAGGTTTCTCGGGGTAAACGCCTGGGCGGGTCTGACGGCGCACGCTCTGGCCTATGCGCACATCCTCGATATCCCGCGTCGTGAAAAGGCGTTCTACCCAATTTTTCTGGCAGTCGCGGTGATCGGCGTTATCGGCGTCGGGTTTGCTCTTTTCGGGCATTCGATCATGTTCGGTCCCTACGGCTCGGTCACGTCCATCCTCGGTGCATTGATGACAATGGCGCTGGGGTGGCGGCAGGTTAACCAGAATGATCGGGCCAGCACGCTGACGGCCATTGCCTGCACGCTCGTCGGCCTTGGTTCCAGCATCGGCATCATGCAGCGCATGGGTGCCAGTTGGCTACCGGAGTGGACATTCAATATTTACGGAATCATGGCGCTTCTTCAGGTGCTCTTTTTTACCGGCGCGGTCGCCAGTCGTCTACGTGCCGCCGAAACGCTTAACCTTGCCATGCAGGCGCAGGCACTTCGAATGGCCCAGGAAGCGGAACATGCCGCCACGCGGTTGGTAGAGGAGCGGACGCGTGAACTGGTGGTAGCACGCAAACGGGCAGAGGAGGCGCTACAGTCAGAGATGGAATCGCAACTGCGCCAAGTCAGGTTTCTGGAAGTCGTCTCACACCAGTACCGCACGCCACTTGCGTCGGTACGGTCAAATATCGATGCCATGGCAGTCACTTTAGAGAATATCGATCAGGCAAATCTGACGCGGATCTCGCGCATACGTCGCGCGGTGGCGCGTCTGGCGGAAATACTGGAAGTCAATCTATCGCGCAGTCGCCTGCAGGGCGCTTCATACCGGCCCAAGCTGGCGAAGGTTGCGATCGGGGTCGTCGTCGCTTCCGCACTCCAGCGAACCAGGGATCTACTCAATGACCCGCAACTGATTGTGGATACACCTGATGAGGTGGCGGCGGTGACGCTGGCCGCAGATGCCGACATGCTGGCACTTGCCATTGTAAATCTCTTGGAAAATGCGCTGAAATACAGCCCCCCAGACGCTCAGTCCTCCATCTGTTTGTCCCTCAGACACATCAAGAACGAGATTGTCGTTGAGGTCCGGGATCGTGGCATCGGCATTCCCGCTGGCGATCTGCCCCATATCTTTGAAAATGCCAGACGTGGTGCAAATTCAGGCACCATTGAAGGCTCGGGTCTGGGCCTGTTCCTTGTTGAGAAAATCTGTGTCGCGCATTGCGGGCGGGTGGAGGTGCAAAGCAACGAGGGTCAGGGAACGACGATCAGTCTGATTCTGCCGATCGCGATGGCCCTATGATGGCTCTGTGCCGCGTCTTCATATGCTTCAGAATGTAAGAATATTTCGCTATTCACTTCTTGTCGGAATGTTGCCTGCAGGTCACAGTTTTTGTTACCTGGCGTTACGTTCAGATACATCTGTTACATAGAAAAACTTACGCCATTTCAACTCTTTGGTTACTTTCCGGAACAGGCGCGGCAGGATTCGCACAATGCGGGCCGCAACCATAAATTTTGGAATTCGGGGGTAATGGATGTTCTACACTGTGACGACGCCAGGGAATCAGGCGCAGGACAAAAAGACACGCGCCATGAAGCGGGCAATGCTTTTGGCTTCCACGGTTTTGTTGACCATGCCGCAGTCTGTGCTGGCGGACGAGACCTATAATACCGGGTTAGCCACCATTGACAGCAGCGCGGATCGGAGTAGCGAAAACCTCTATGTCGGCTACACGTCCAGAGCAGACCTGACGATCAATGATGGAGCAAATGTTCAATTCGGTGCGACGTCAATTGGCTCGCAAGCAGGTGCGATTGGCTCGGTGACATTGACCCAAGGTGCCAAGTTAACATCGGTCAATAACGTCAATGTCGGTCAATTTGGAAACGGTTTGTTGGCGGTCGAGGATGGCGGCCAGTTCAAAGGCAGCAGTATTAGTATGGCGACATATGACGGTAGTGCTGCCGCGGTAAATTTATCTGGTGATGGCTCGTCTCTTGATGCGACCTATGACCTCATCGTCGGCGATCAAGGGAACGCTTCGCTTACGGTCGAGAATGGGGCTGATGCTAGCTCCTCCTATGCTTACATAGCAGGTCAAAGCGGTGAAAGCTCGATGACCGTGTCGGGTGCGGGTTCGACATTTGACGTCACCAACTCCCTCACGGTTGGTCAGGGTGGCATCGGTACGCTTCTTGTCGAAGGCGGCGGCGTGGTCAGCAGTGGCGAGGGCCTTGTGGGTGGCGTTATTTTTACCATGATGTCCACCTTATACGGAACTGGCACTGTGACTGTCACCGGAGCCGGCTCCGCCTGGCATAACACATCTGGCTTGACCGTTGGTGGTGGGGGTAGCGGAACGCTGACAATCGCCAATGATGGGCAGGTCACGGTCGGAGCCGTTGACAGTAATACAGGCCTCTATGACGGCACGATTACGGTAGACTCAGGTTCCCGCGGGGGCGTCGTGAATATCGGCGGCGCCATGAATTCGCCCGCGGTCGCTGCCGGTCAGCTTCTGGCTGAAGAACTTGTGTTCAGCTCACCGGGCGGTCAGCTCAATTTCAATCATACGGATACGAACTACGAATTCTCCTCAGATATCAAGGGTCCCGGTCAGATTTACCATTATGCCGGGATCACGAAACTATCCAGCGACGGATCGCTGTTCACGGGTACCACTAACATTGGTGGCGGCACGCTCGATGTAACCGGAGAGTTGGGTGGCACGGTTGGAGTATATACTGGAGGCACGCTGGGTGGCACAGGTACCGTTGGAGACACCACTTTGTGGGGCGGCAGCACGCTCTCTCCGGGCCTGCATACAGCGAATAATCAGACCAGAGGGGCTCTCAGTCCAATCGGTACATTGACGATTGACGGTGATCTCGAGCTGGCAAGCAACACAACATATGCGGTAGACCTTAGCAGCGAGATAGAGGCCAACTCGACTCTGGCAATCAGCGACCGAGTAGAC
Source organism: Agrobacterium sp. fls2-241-TYG-188a (assembly GCF_030209845.1). Taxonomy (NCBI): domain Bacteria; kingdom Pseudomonadati; phylum Pseudomonadota; class Alphaproteobacteria; order Hyphomicrobiales; family Rhizobiaceae; genus Agrobacterium; species Agrobacterium sp. fls2-241-TYG-188a. The sequence continues at coordinate 763,827 of NZ_JARVRD010000002.1, forward strand.
GTCACTGGAAAGTTGACGATTGATAGCGGGGCGGTCGTAAGGGTCACGGCTCTGGATAGTCAGACTGATTATCATGATACGCAGATATACAAGATCATGACCGCTGGCAGCAACGACACGGGCGGATTCAGCCAGGTCGTGAACAACTCAGCGTTCCTCGATGTCCAAACATACACTGAAGATGACGGGAAAAATGTCTACCTCCGCGTCGCGTTAAAGTCTAACGACGCTGGCGATACTGGTAGTGGCGCCGGGTCGGGCGATTCCGGCTCCAGTGGCGGTGATGGTAGCGACACTGGTGCCGGTACCGGTCCGGTTCCGGATGATGGGAACGATAACGACGTTTTCACCCCGATCGCAAAAAATGCCAATCAGCGTTCGCTCGCGTCAGCGCTGGATAGTCTTGACCGGACGACTGGAAGTGCCTCGCTTGCGCTTTACAACAGCCTTCTGAATCTGGATGTAGACCAAGCGCAGGAAGCCTATGAGCAGCTTTCCGGCGATGTGTATGCCACGGCACAGGGTGCTTTCACGCAGACCAATCGCGCCGTCAACACGGCGCTGAATGGCCGCGTTCGCGCGGTCACGGACGGAGTGGCGGCTCCGTCCTCCATGGCGCTCGGCTATGCCGAGGAGAAGAAAGAGCCCGTCAAGGATGAGCGCTTTGCGGCCTTCGAGCCGAAGAAGAACTTCGATACTGATCGCTTTGCGACATGGATCAACGGCTTTGGCTCCTGGGGTAAGGTAGACGGTACCGACGGCGCAAGCGATACCGACGTTTCAAACGGCGGTGTGCTGGTGGGTGGTGACGTCGGTCTTGGAAAAGACTGGCGGGTCGGCTTGCTCGGTGGTTACAGCCGCTCGTTCTTCGACAGCGAAAACAGCGATGGCGACAGCACCAACTATCATCTGGGAAGCTATGCCGGCACGAAGTGGGGCGCTGTCTCGTTCCGCACCGGCATGAACTACACCTGGCATGATGTCAGCACCACGCGCAATGTGACTGTTCTCGGCCAGACGCTGCAAGGCGCCTATGACGCCTCCAGTCTTAATGCCTATGGCGAACTGGCCTATCGCGTTGACCTCGGCAAGTCGGCACTGGAGCCTTTCGCATCGCTCGCACATACCCGCATGAAGACCGATGGCTTCAGCGAAACCGGCGGCAATGCGGCTCTCACAGTCGCCTCATCCACGATGAACACCACCTACACCACAGCTGGCCTTCGTGCGTCGAAGGACTTTGAGCTAGGCAGCGTTGCTTCGGTTGTGCGGGGAACAGTAGGCTGGATGCATGCCTATGGCGACGTCAATCCTGTCTCGACGGCACGCTTTGCAAGCGGTGACAGCTTCTCCGTCAGCAGCACGCCGGTTGATCGCAACACGGCTCTGCTTGAAGCCGGTGTAGACTTCACGGTGACGCCATCTTCGACCATCAGCGTCAGCTACAATGGCCAAGTCGGTTCGAATGCCTACGATCACGGCGCGAACGCAAAGTTCCGCGTGAAATTCTGATCTCACCTTCACAAAGGGGAGGCGGCGGCTCAAGCCGCCTTCCGCGCACTGCCGCTGTCAAAAGATGCCAGAGAGTTCTTCTGCCAGCGAATGCGCAAGACCATAACTTCAATAAAAAAGGCGGCACTTGTGCCGCCTTATCTTTTCACGCTCAAAGCTCGAAATGCCTCAGCTTGCCATAGCCTCTTCATACTCGCTGGAAAGAAGAAGCCATTGCTCTTCGGCGTCGGCCAGCTTGCTGGCGGCTTCGCCGCGCTCCTTCACCTTCAGGGCTGCCTTGGCTGGCGCCTTTTCGTACAGTGCAGGGTCACCAAGCTCCTTATCAAGCGCTTGAATCAGCTTCTCAAGCTTTGCGGTCAAAGCCTCGAGATCGTTGATCTTCTTCTTGAGCGGGGCCAGCGATGCACGCTTTTCGGCATTGGCCTTGCGTTGCTCGGCTTTTGTCCCGCCGTCTACGACGATTTCAACTTTTTCTTCTTTTTTTTTACCGGCGGAGACAATGAGATCCCGGTACTCGTCCATATCGCCTTCGAACGTTGTGACGGTTCCATTGTTGACGAGCCACAGGCGGTCCACTGTCGCTTCGATCAGGTGGCGATCATGCGAGATGAGAATAACGGCGCCATCATAATCGTTCAGTGCCTCAATAAGCGCGCGGCGGCTGTCGATATCCAGATGGTTCGTCGGTTCGTCGAGAATGAGAAGGTTCGGCGCGTGAAAAGCTGCAAGCCCCATCAGCAGGCGGGCCTTTTCACCACCGGAGAGATCCTTGGCAGGTGTCGCCATCTTCTCGGTGGCCAGACCCATTTGCGCCACGCGCGCCCGCACCTTCGCTTCAGGCGCTTGTGGCATGAGCTTGCGCACATGCTCCACCGGGTTTTCTTCCGGTACAAGGTCATCGAGCTGATGCTGGGCGAAAAAGCCGATTTTCAGAGAAGGCGCGAGACGCAGATCGCCACTTTCAGGCGCCAGACGTCCTGAAATGAACTTGGCGAAGGTCGACTTACCGTTGCCGTTCGAGCCGAGAAGGGCGATGCGATCGTCATTGTCGATGCGCAGGTTCAGGCCTTTGAGGATCGGCTTGCCGGGCTCATAGCCAACCGCGCCGCCATTGATGGCCACGATGGGTGAGGCGGGCTGCTTTTCCGGTTCTGGAAAGGTGATCGGCTGAACGTGATCTTCGATTACGGAAGACACAGTGCCCATGCGCTCAAGTGCCTTTACGCGGCTCTGGGCCTGCTTTGCCTTGGACGCCTTGGCCTTGAAACGATCAATGAAGCTCTGCAGATGCTTGCGGGCCGCGTCGTTCTTGGCCTTGGCCTTCGTCTGCAGCTCGTCGGCCTCTGCTTTCTGACGCTCGAACTGATCGTATCCGCCGCGATAAAAGGTGAGCTTCTTCTGATCGAGATGGACAATGGAATTGACCGCGTTGTTCAGCAGGTCGCGATCATGGCTGATGATGATGACGGTGTAGGGGTAGCGGCGAATATAATCCTCGAGCCACAACGTGCCTTCAAGGTCGAGATAGTTGGTCGGCTCGTCCAGCAGCAGCAGATCCGGCTCCGCGAACAGAACGGATGCGAGCGCCACGCGCATACGCCACCCACCGGAGAACGAAGATGCGGGTCTGAGCTGGGCATCCTGATCGAAACCGAGACCTGCCAGAATGCTTGATGCGCGCGCTTCTGCCGAGTGGGCGTCGATATCGACCAGCCTCATCTGTATATCGGCGATACGACCGGGATCGGTGGCCGTTTCGGATTCCAGCATCAGGGCGGCGCGTTCCTTGTCAGCCGCAAGCACGATGTCGATAAGGCTTTCTTCCGTCGCAGGCGCTTCCTGCGCCACCTGTCCCATGCGCGCATTCTTAGGGATCGAGACAGAGCCCGTTTCCGCGCCAAGGTCGCCGGTGATGATGCGAAAGAGGGTGGACTTGCCCGCACCATTACGACCGACCAGACCGGCTTTCGTGCCGGTTGGAAGAGACACACTGGCGTGGTCAAGAAGAAGGCGGCCAGCAATACGGGCGGAGACATCGGTGATGGTAATCATGACGGGGTTTTGGCGGATGATTGGCGCGAAGGCAAGAGGGGCGCAGAGCAGGAAATGATCCACCAAGAACATTGATGGGGGATATCAGTTGTTTTCATTTGATCGAGCTACGGTCTTGGGCTCACTTACCGTGAGATCCATCCTTCGGAGATGCGCCAGATGACCAGAATTCTCTATTCCCTCAGCGGAGAAGATCGCAGCCGACCCTTTTCTCCGCATTGCTGGAAAGTCGTTCTGGCCTTGCACCATAAAGGTCTGGACTTCGATGAAGTGCCGCTGGCTTTTACGGAAATCCCGACGGTGGAGAACGAATTCTCGAAAACCGTTCCGATCCTGCGCGATGGCGACAGGTTGATCTCGGACAGCTTCCAGATCGCGCTTTATCTGGAGGAGGCCTATCCGGACCGGCCGAGCCTTTTCGGTGGAGAGGGCGGCAAGGCGATGGCGCGGTTGGTCGAAGGCTATTCGCAGACCACGATCCATCCGGCCGTCAGCGCCATCGCTCTGATGGACATCTACGGAATGCTGGCGCCGGTCGATCAGGCACATTTCCGCAAGACCAGGGAAGCCTTTTTTAACAAGCCGCTGGAGGAGGTTTTTCCGGACCGGGAGGGCGCAATTGCTGCCTTTCCTGCCAAACTCCAGCCGTTACGCCACATGTTGCGCTTCCAGCCCTATATCGGTGGGGAGAAGCCGCTCTTTGCCGACTACATCGTCTTTGGCGCATTCCAGTGGCTGAAGGTTGTTTCCGGCTCGGTGCATTTGCCGGAAGATGACGCTGCCCTGCAGTGGTTCGAGCGCTGCCATGGGCTTGCCGGAAACGCGCAGAAGCCCGCCGACATCGCCATTTGACGTCGAAAGACCGCACGCTTGAGTGGCCAGGTGATCTGTCCCTTTGTGACTGGTGCGTGAAATTCTTCCATACCCCTTGTCTTCGCGATTCGGGGCAGGTAGAAACCGGCCACTTTCCCTAGATAAACAAAGGACAAGACGATGGCGATTGAACGCACATTTTCGATGATCAAGCCCGACGCAACCAAGCGTAACCTCACAGGCGCCATCACCAAGGTATTCGAAGACAACGGCCTGCGCATCATTGCATCCAAGCGCGTATGGATGAGCAAGCGCGAAGCAGAAGGCTTCTACGCTGTTCACAAGGAACGCCCTTTCTTCGGCGAACTGGTTGAAGGCATGACATCCGGCCCAACCATCGTTCAGGTTCTGGAAGGCGAAAACGCAATCCTCAAGAACCGCGAAATCATGGGCGCAACGAACCCTGCCAATGCAGACGAAGGCACCATCCGCAAGCAGTTCGCGCTGTCCATCGGTGAAAACTCCGTTCACGGTTCGGATGCTCCTGAAACCGCTGCTCAGGAAATCGCCTACTGGTTCGCAGAAACCGAAATCGTCGGCTGATTCAGCCTACGAAGATCCGGAATCTGCATTTGAGACAGTCACGCTAAGTGGCCGATTTCAAAGAAAATAGCCCGTGTGTCTGCGATCCAGAAAAATGGATCATGGCGCACGGGCTTTCTATTTTGGATGACAAACTGAAAGCATAAAACACAATCATATTTTACGATCTGGGAGGGGAGGATCGACAATGGCTTTGGACCGGACGACACTCGAATTTTACGCTCAGGAGGCTGCTGCCTACACCACGCGGGGCCAGAAACACAGCCCGCATCTCGACGCGTTTCTCAAGGCTTTGCCACCCAAGGCTCGCATTCTGGAATTGGGATGCGGTGCCGGGCAAGACAGTGAATTCATGCTCGCCCAAGGCTTCGATGTTCGTCCGACAGACGGAACGCCTAAAATCGCGCAGGCAGCGGAACAGCGCCTGAAAATTCCGGTCGACACGCTGTTGTTCGCTGATCTGGATGATGCCGACGCCTATCAAGGCGTATGGGCCAACGCATCATTACTGCATGTTCCAAAGCAGGAATTATCAAAGGTGATCGGCCTGATATACAGGTCGCTGACATCAGGCGGCGTGTTCTACGCGAGCTTCAAGGCCGGGCAGTCAGATGGCAGAGACCAGTTTGAACGCTACTATAATTATCCATCTGAAGACTGGTTGATCGCAGTGTACAACGCATTCGACTGGCAACGGGTGGACGTCAAATCGGAGCTTGGCAGCGGATATGATCAAAAGCCAACGGACTGGCTTCATGTCACGGCTGTCAGAAACTAGCCATCGGTCTCATATGCGATCTTTGTGAATGAGGGGCGCGCCGACTGTGTCGGACACCCCTCGATCGCTCCCGTATAGAGAAGCACAGTTCAGCGGGATTTTCGTATTTGCTATCGCCATTTATCCTTGGCGGTCTCATCGGCATCCTTTGCCGATATCCACTCACCCGAGGTGCCGTCCTTGCCATGTTCCTTTTTCCAGAACGGGGCGGAGGTCTTGAGGTAATCCATGACGAAATTGGCGCCGTCGAATGCTGCCTGCCGGTGCTGGGACGCGGCGATGACGAGAACGATGTTTTCGCCGGTAGCGATCTTGCCGTAGCGGTGGATGGCGGTGAGACCGAGAAGGTCGAAACGCTCGATGGCAAGCGTTGCGATCCGCCGCATTTCCGTTTCCGCCATGCCGGGATAATGCTCCAGCTCGAGCGCAGAAAGCGCGCCGCCATCATCGCGGCAAAGGCCCGTAAAGGTGACGAGTGCGCCGATGGTTTTATCAAATTGCGTCAGCAACCTAGCCTCGGCAGCAACATCGAAATCCTCGGCCTGGACGCGGATGGTCGGCTCGATGCCCATGTGTCAGCCGCCCGTCATCGGCGGAAAGATGCCGATTTCCCGAGCGCCTGCAATGCTTTCATCATGCTCGACATGTTCCTGATTCACCGCGACCCGGATGACATCGGGAAAAGCAAAGGCTGCCTCGTATTCCTCTCCTAGCGCGGTCAGATGCTGGATGAGTTCGCCCGCTGTGGTCACAGTCGCGGGCAGGTCGATGTCCTCTTCGGACTTGCCGATTTTCTCACGTACCCAGGCGAAGTAAACGATCCGAACCATCATTCTTCGTCCATGATGTGCTTGAGGCCAGCCTTGAAATAATCATAGCCGGTGTAGATTGTCAGCGCCGCCGCCAGCCAGAGCAGGCCGATGCCGATCTCGGTGGTATAGGGCAGGACCTTGTCTCCCGCCGGACCCGCCAGCAAGAAGGCGATTGCCACCATCTGGATCGTGGTTTTCCATTTGGCGATGCGCGTGACTGGAACCGAAACCTTGAGCGCAGCGAGATATTCCCGCAGCCCTGACACCAGAATTTCGCGGCACAGTATTGTGATTGCTGCCCAGAGAGACCATCCGGCAATCGTGCCATCTGCTGCAAGCAGAAGCAGGATCGAAGCGATCAGAAGCTTGTCTGCGATGGGATCGAGCATCCGTCCGATATTGGACGTCTGGTTCCATATGCGCGCGAGATAACCGTCCAGAAAATCGGTGAGCGACGCGATGATGAACAGCCATAGCGCCGTCCAGCGCGCGAAATCCGAACTTTCCAGTTTCCCTTCGATGAAGAAACACAGGACGATTACCGGGACCGCAAGAATGCGGCCGTAGGTCAGAAGATTCGGGATGTTGTAGGTGCGCGAAGCCATGGGGAACCTGTCATTCGATATCAGAGCGTTGATGCAGCCCTGAGGAGCAAGCGTCAACACCCTAATGTGTTTTTTTGCGGGTACCAGTCAAAAGCGCGGGCCTAGTCCTTCCCGCTCTCATGGAAGTGATTGTAGACCTGCTTCGCGACAGTCTCGGAAATGCCGCCCACGGCCATAAGATCACTCAAAGCCGCCCGAGACACGGCCTTTGCCGTACCGAAATGCTGCAGCAATGCACGCTTTCTACCCGGGCCGATGCCGCTGATCTCATCCAGAGGGTTCTTGATCATTTCCTTCTTGCGTCGCGCCCGGTGGGAACCGATCGCGAAACGGTGGGCCTCATCGCGCATACGCTGGATGAAATACAGGACCGGGTCTCTTGGCGGCAACGAGAAGTCACTGCGTGTATCGGTGAAGAAGCGCTCACGGCCCGCATCACGGTCCACGCCCTTGGCAACGCCAATTGCCGTGACGCAATCACGGATGCCCAGCTCGTCCAGAATTGTGCGCACAGCGGTCATCTGCCCCTGGCCACCGTCGATCAGGATCACATCCGGCCATGCGGGGAAGGGCATGTCTGCTGCATCCTCCGGCGCGATCGTCTGGCTGCGGTCGGGCCTGCCTTCCTCTTTTAACAGACGCGAAAAGCGGCGGGTCATGACCTCGCGCATCATGCCGAAGTCATCGCCGGGAGTAATGTCCGTCCATTTGATGTTGAACTTGCGGTAGTGGCTCTTGCTGAAACCGTCAGGACCCGCGACGACCATGCCGCCGACGGCATTGGTGCCCATGATGTGCGAGTTATCGTAGATTTCGATCCGGCGCGGCACATAGGGCAGGGCAAAGGTTTCGGCAAAGCCCTTGAGCAGGCGCGCCTGTGATGATGTTTCCGCCAGCTTGCGCCCATGCGCCTCGCGCGCATTGCCCAGCACATGGGCAACGACGTCCTTCTTCTCGCCGCGCTGCGGCACTGAAATCGTAACCCTGTGGTTCGCCTTTTCACTGAAGGCCGCCGCCAGCAACTCCTGCTCATCCACGACTTCAGAAAGCAGGATCTGCTTCGGCACGGGCTTGTCGTCATAAAACTGCGCCAGAAACGCACTCAGGATCTCAGGCCCGGGAAGCGATGGATCGGCTTTTGGGAAATAGGCGCGGTTGCCCCAGTTCTGGCCGGTGCGGAAAAAGAACACCTGGATGCAGGAAACGCCGCCCTCGTGGTGGATGGCAAAGACATCGGCCTCATCAATGCCGGCAGGATTGATTCCCTGATGGCTCTGCACGTGAGAAAGGGCGGCAAGACGGTCGCGATAGACGGCGGCACGTTCGAAGTCCAGATCTTCCGATGCCTCGTTCATCTGCCGGGCAATGGTTGCCTTCACGCTCTGGCTTCTGCCGGAGAGAAAATCCTTGGCTTCCTTCACCAGCTCTGCATAGCCCTCGTCGCTGACTTCGTGTGTGCAAGGGCCGGAACAGCGTTTGATCTGGTAAAGCAGACAGGGGCGGGTGCGGCTCTCGAAAACACTGTCCGTACAGGTGCGAATGAGAAAGGCCCGCTGCAGCGAATTGATGGTGCGGCCAACCGCGCCAGCGGAGGCGAAAGGCCCGAAATAGTCGCCCTTGCGCGCCCGCGCACCGCGGTGCTTGAAGATGGCAGGAGCACGATTGTCCGATGTGATGAGGATATAGGGAAACGACTTGTCGTCACGCAGAAGCACGTTAAAGCGCGGACGCAAGCGCTTGATAAGGTTGGCTTCCAGCAACAGCGCTTCGATTTCCGTCCTCGTCGTGACGAATTCCATATGCGTTGTCAGCCGCACCATCTGGCCGATGCGGTTGGAATGAAAGCGCCCCTGCGCATAATTGCCGACGCGCTTCTTGAGCGACCGCGCCTTTCCGACATAGAGAACGTCGCCGGCATCATTGAACATGCGGTAGACGCCAGGGCTGTTGGGCAAATGCTTGACGAATTCGCCTATCAGCTCCATGCCTTTAAGGCCGGATTCATTTTTCCAGCCCGCATTCCAGTCCATGGCAACGGCAATCGGGTCTCCGGCCGCCTCGGCGCTCGGAGCGATGATGTCATCTTCGTCTTCGTCGTTATCATCGAAGAGAATACCGCCATCCGGCAGCTTCTTTTCGTTCATTCAGGTATCTCCGCAACGTCAGGGGTTTCCCAGCTGAGGTGCTGGCCACCGTCGAGTGCGATCATCTGTCCGGTAATCGACGGGGTGTCATATAGAAAGCGAACGGTCCTGCCGAATTCCTCCGGCTGCGGCCCACGCTTCAATATAAGGGCGTCGATCTGCGCCTGAAAGTGCTCAGGCTCCTGTCTTTCACTTTTAAACGATGGACCGGGACCAATTGCGTTGACCCGCACCCGTGGTGCAAAGCTTTGCGCCATCGTTTTCGTTGCGGTCCACATCGCTGATTTCGAAAGTGTATAGGAATAGAAGCGGGGCGTCAGTGAAAGCACCCGCTGATCGATGACATTGACGATCAATCCGGATGCGCTATCGGGCAGCTGCCGCACCAGCGCTGCGCCAAGGATCGACGGCGCGCGGACGTGAACGGCGAAATGTGCATCGAAGGCCGCAGAATCGAACTCCTCTGCGGCGTCATGACGGAACACCGAGGCATTATTGACGAGGATTCCGATGGGTCCCAGCGCCGAATTTGCTGCTTTCATAAGGTTTTCGGTTGAGGCCGCATTTTCGAGATCTGCCTGCAATGCGACCGCTTCGCCGCCTTTTTGCCGCAATTCGTTAGCGAATTCTTCCGCTTCCGACATGGATGAGCGGGCATGGACGCCGATCGCAAATCCTTGCGCTGCGAGATACTCCGCCATTGCGCGGCCCATGCGACGGGCGGCACCGGTAATCAATACGGTCTTGGGTATTGTCTCTGTCAAAGCTCGACTGCGCCCTGTTTTTCTCATTCAGTCTGTCGATATAAATCGAAAGGGCAAGATTTGCCCAGAGCGTAGGGGATTTATACAGAGTTATGCCTGTGCGCAATCTTCGAAGTAATCTCATTTAAATACATGTAAATTCTGCATATTCTGAAGTTAACGATCCGTTATCCTTAATAGATTTTTGTGTCATTTTAGCAACGTCCCATTTCCGTCACGTGGCTGCCCCAATCAATTCACATTTTGGCTCTGTGATTTCCTCAATCACCCATCATTTTGATTGTCAGACGGGCAGGGAACCAACTGTTTTATACCGCGTTTGGGCAACAAGTGTTTGAGCACCCTCGCGGGTTTGAAAAGGAGAATAGCATGCGTACTATCGTTGCAACACTTATGGCGACCACTATGGCAGCTGGGGCATTCTCAGTAGCCAACGCTGCTGACGCCGTGAACGAAGTGCCGCAGGCACCTGTCGCTTACGAACAGCCAGCACCGGTCAAGGATTGGTCCGGCGCGTATCTCGGTGGTACCGTAAACTACGATTGGGGCCGTTTCAGCAACAACGGCGGCGATCGTGATGCGGACGGCTTCGGTGGCGGCCTCTACGGCGGTTACAACTGGCAGAACGGCCAGATCGTTTACGGTGCGGAAGCTGACGTAAACCTTGGCGACGAAAAGGGTTCTGCGGGCACCGGTAACCTCGGTGAAGATCTTCGCGGCAAGCAGGGCGTAAATGGCTCGCTGCGCGCTCGCGTTGGTTATGACATGAACCCATTCCTGATCTACGGTACGGGTGGTCTCGCCATCTCTGACAACAAGGTGAGCAACTCCACGTCCAGCGACAGCGCAACAGCACTCGGCTACACGGTTGGTGCAGGTGTTGAAGCTCTCGTAACAGACAACATCACTGCCCGCCTGGAATATCGCTACAGCGATTACCAGGACAAGGACTTCAGCCTCGACACCGGTTCGGTATCCCGTGGCTTTGACGATCACAGCGTTAAGGCTGGTATCGGCGTAAAGTTCTAAGACTGGCAGTTAGTCTTCTTGAAAGCCGGGGTTCGCCCCGGCTTTTTTGTTGCGTGCGTGATGGAGAGTGTCCAGACGTCAGGCGGGTGCCTTCATCTCGGCATATTCCTTGAAGCGCTTGCCGAATTTTTCCGGCCAGTCGGCCAGGGTCTTGCGGCCACCAGCCCATTCTCCCGCGAATCGAAGTTCCAGATAGCCGATCATCGCGGCTAGGGCGAAATGACCGCCATGCAGCTTCTTGCCGGTCTTTGGCAGGTTGGCATTCAGATAGTCCAGGCCGCGGACGACTTTCGCCCATTGCTTGTCGATCCACGGCTGGTGGATCTTGTCCTCAGGGCGGAAGCGGCGCTCGTAGACGATAGCCAGAAGGCTATCCATGACGCCATCACAAAGCGCTTCCAGCACCTCGACTTCGGTGCGTTTCTGGTGCTTCTTCGGATAGAGCTTGTTGCCGGACTGCCGGTCGAGATAGTGCATGATGGCGACGCTGTCGTATATGGAACCGCCATCGTCCAGAAGCAGCACGGGGATTTTACCCAATGGGTTGTTGTCCATCAGCGTTGCCGGTTCAGCGGAGGTATCGACGCGAACATCGGTAATGCCGATATCGAGATACCGCGCTGCCATGCGGACCTTGGCGGAGTAGGGGGATGCGGGGGAGTACAGCAATTCCATTTTTTCTACCTTTTAAGTTTAGCGGATAGGCGTGATTTCGGCATCGTTTGCGCGGCACCCTTGACGATCAACCTCTGGGCATCGTCGAAAAGTCAGATCCTTGGTCATGCAGATGCGGACCTCTTCCATCTTACGCCCCTCACAGGTGACGGCGATGCCCTGCTTTTCCATGGAAGGATTGGCAGAAATGAATGCCGTCTCGATGTCGTCAATGGAGCGTATCTTGCTGCTTTTGCCGAGCGCTATGTCATCGGGCAACTTGATGCGGTCATAGGCCGCACGCGTCGCTTGCAGATAGTCTTCTTGCGTCAGCCCGCTGCAGCTTCCGTGTTTTCGCCACTGATGCCCAATCAGCCCCATGGACGGCATGATGTCGAGCATATCTCGACCAAGGCTATCAGGCACGCGGTCTTCCCGGTCCTTGCCGCAGAATTGAGGATAGCCTTTTTCGTTTTGTGGCCAAAGCCCGTGAACGACAAAACCATAATTGCGGTTGGAATTGCATTGCTGGCGATTGTTGCGCCCCGCCTCGCTTTGGCAGAAGGTGGGCGACCACGATAATGACAGCACGTAGAAGTCAAAGCCGGAACCTTGGGCTGGCTGCACCGTTTGGTTTCCAGGTGGTGACGTGCCAGTCCTTTGCTGGACCGTCGATTCGGGTCCTGTTTTGACGCCGCCGTCGATTGTTATCCAACCTGCCGCAGCAATCGAGAGAACCGCCAAAGCGATAAAACCGGCATATTGTTTCATCTGGCCAGCAGTCTTTCCGGGAAGCGATGACAAAGTCTTGATCAATATCGGGTTTTATACCATCTCGCCCCTGTGGCAAACAGGCGGCCCGAAAATGAATTCCGGCAACAGTCCTTGTTGTAACGGAGGTTGCATTGGGCATAAGCTCACTGCGAATCCGGCAATGGGTCGATGCTGCTGGAGGGGGAGCTAGTCCGGACATGACCGCATGAAACTGAAGAAATACATCTGGCCTGTCGTCGGTTTTATCACGATCGGCTTTTCGGTCTGGCTGCTCTACAAGGAACTCAAGCACCTTTCGCTTGACGATGTCTGGGATAGCCTGGCCGTCATCGGCCTTCACGACTGGATCATGTCGGGCCTGTGCACCCTCGTCGCCTATGCCGCGCTGGCCGGATATGATCGCATTGCCCTGCAACACCTCAAGCGGCGCGTCAGCCTTGTCTTCATCACGCTGACCTCGTTCACGACCTATGCCCTGTCGCATAATGTCGGTGCGTCCGTGTTTTCCGGCGCAATCGTGCGGTACCGCGCCTATACGTCGAAAGGTCTCAGTGCGTCTGAAATCGGCGTTCTGGTCGCCCTGTGTTCCTTCACATTTGCCATCGGCACGATCATGCTGATCGGGTTCGTTCTGGTCTACGAACCCGATATTACCGAGCGTTTCGTGGATATTCTGCCGGTTGAAGCATCAAGAACCACCGGCTTCATTCTTCTGGCCATTGCCGGGCTCTACCTTCTTGGCAGCCTGCTGAAACTGCGGCCGCTCAAGATAGCGTCATTCACCCTGTTCTACCCGGCACCGCGCCTTGTGCTTCAGCAGCTCGTCATCGGTCCGATAGAACTGCTGGGCGCGGCTGGCATCATCTATTTTGCGCTTCCCGATGCCGGAAATCCGGGCTTCATGGTTGTAATGGGAATCTTTCTGATCTCATTCTCGGCGGCGCTCATCTCTCACGCGCCCGGCGGCCTGGGTGTGCTTGAGCTCGTATTCGTCACTGGCCTGCCGGATATGAACCCGGCAGATGTCATTGCCGCACTGCTCGTCTTTCGCCTGTTCTACCTCATCATTCCCTTCGTCATCGGCCTGTTCATCATTCTCTTTTTCGAGAGGTCACAGCTGGCCGTTGCCGAGAGGGAGGAGCAGCAACTGGAGCAGGCTACTCGCCACGCAGCCAGAACGCCCGCTGGGACGCGTAACGATCCTGAGCCATGATGGTTTTCAACACCGGCAGCAAGACGTGCAATTCATCCTTCAGCGTGAAGGGCGGGTTGACGATGATGAGGCCGGATCCGCTGAGGCCGTCGAGCCTGTCGCTTCGCACCGAAAGTTCGGCACACAGCATCTTGGGAATTTCGTAGGATTGTAGCAGTTCGTGGAAGTCCTTGATCGGGGCGCCCTTCTTCAAGGGATACCACAGGCAATAGGTGCCAGTTGCAAAGCGGCGATAGGCCTTATGGAAACCTTCCGCCATGCGCTCATATTCGTTTTCTTTTTCGAATGGCGGATCGACCAGCACAAGCCCGCGCTTTTCCTTGGGCGGAAGATGCGCACCCAGCGAAAGCCAACCATCCAGTTCCGTCACGCGCGCCTGATAATCGCCTTCGAACAGGCGCGAAAGCGCGCGGTAGTCGTCGGGATGAAGTTCCATAGCCGATAACCGGTCCTGCGGGCGAAACAGCATTCTCGCAAGCTTTGGTGAGCCGGGGTAGAACTGCAGCCCGCCATCCGGATTCAGCTCCCGCACTGCAGTCAGGTAGGGGGCGAGAAGCTCCGCGACCGCAGGCTGAAGATCCGCCTCCAGCAGTTTGCCGATGCCGGTCTGCCACTCGCCGGTCTTCTGCGCCTCTTCCGAGGAAAGATCATACAAGCCGATGCCAGCATGGGTATCCAGAACGCGAAACGCCTTGTCCTTGTTCTGCAAATAGCGGACGAGCCGCGCCATGACTGCGTGCTTGAGGACATCGGCGAAATTGCCTGCGTGGTAGATGTGCCGATAGTTCATGGGCGCCGATGCCTTTTATGAATAATCTTGATGGTGGTGACTTGAGCCTTTTGGCCTTGATCGCTTTGCAATATACAAAAGTCATGAATGATGCGACCCCGATTTCCGCCATAGCCCTGACAGGTGCCCGCCGCACAGGCCACACCGTCTGTCCCCATGACTGTCCAAGCGCCTGCGCGCTGGAGGTCGACATCGATGCTGATGGCCGGATTGGCCGTGTGCGCGGCGCAAATGCCAATACCTACACCGCCGGTGTCATCTGCGCCAAGGTGGCGCGATATTCCGAGCGCATCTACCATCCGGGCCGCCTGCTGACGCCCAAGCGGCGCAAGGGTGCAAAAGGTGCTGGCGACTGGCAGGAGATCGGGTGGGAGGATGCTCTCGATGAGATCGCCGATGCTTTCGTGAAAGCCGAAGCAAGGCATGGCGCGGAGGCCATCTGGCCCTATTTCTATGCCGGAACCATGGGGCAGGTGCAACGAGACAGCATTGAACGGCTTCGCCACGCCAAGAAATACTCCGGCTTTTTCGGCTCCATCTGCACCAACATGGCATGGACCGGATATGTCATGGGTACGGGTGCGTTGCGTGGGCCGGACCCGCGCGAAATGGCAAAAGCCGATGTCGTGGTGATCTGGGGCACGAATGCCGTCGCCACTCAGGTCAATGTCATGACCCATGCCGTCAAAGCCCGCAAGGAACGTGGCGCGAAAATCGTGGTTGTCGATATCTACGACAATCCGACGATGAAGCAGGCGGATATGAAGCTGATCGTGCGTCCCGGCACGGATGCCGCACTCGCCTGTGCCGTCATGCACATCGCCTTCCGCGATGGTTATGCCGACCGTGCCTACATGGCAAAATTTGCCGATGATCCCGCAGGCCTTGAGGCGCATCTGGCCTCGAAGACGCCGCAGTGGGCTGCTGATATCACCGGCCTGTCGGTAGACGACATCGAAGCTTTTGCGCGTCTGGTCGGCACCACGCAGAAAAGCTTTTTTCGTCTGGGATATGGTTTTGCACGTCAGCGTAACGGCGCGGTTGCCATGCACGCGGCGCTGTCCATCGCCACGGTGCTGGGTTCCTGGCAATATGAGGGCGGCGGCGCCTTCCACAACAATGGTGATATCTTCCGGCTGGATAAATCTCAGCTGATGGGCACGGCCTATGCCGACCCTGGCGTACGACAGCTTGACCAGTCCCAGATCGGTCGTGTGCTGACCGGCGATGCCGAGGCCCTGCGCCATGGTGGCCCGGTTACTGCGATGCTGATCCAGAACACCAACCCCGTCAATGTCTGTCCCGAGCAGCGTCTCGTGAAGCAGGGCTTCCTGCGGGATGACCTTTTCGTTGCCGTGCATGAGCAATTCATGACCGAGACGGCTGATGTTGCTGACATCGTTCTGCCAGCCACCATGTTTCTGGAACATGACGATATCTACCGCGCAGGCGGCCAGAATCATATCCTGCTTGGTCCCAAGCTTGTTGAGCCGCCTGAGACCGTGCGGACGAACCTGTTCGTCATTGAGGAACTGGCGAAACGGCTGGGTGTTGCTGACATGCCGGGCTTTGGCGTGACGGAGAGGCAGCATATCGATGCCATTCTGCGCCCTGGCCAATGGGGCGACTTCGACAGCCTGCAAGAAGAGAAGTGGATCGATGCCCAACCGCCATTCGAAGTCGCGCATTATCTGGAAGGCTTTGGCTATGCGGATGGCAAATTCCGTTTCAGCCCCGATTGGCACAACGGGCCATCGCCCAACAAGCCACCGGCCAATGTGCCGGTCATGGGGCCTGTTGCAACCCTGCCGAAATTCCCGGATCAGGTCGATGTGATCGAAACGGCGGATGCGGAGCATCCTTTCCGGCTGGCGACGTCACCCGCGCGCAATTTCCTCAACTCCACATTCGCGGAGACCCCGACCTCGGTTCAAAAGGAAGGGCGGCCTGAATTGATGATCTGTCCCGATGATGCGCAGCGCATGAATATCGTTGACGGTGATATCGTCCGCATCGGCAATGCACGAGGGGAATTGCGTATCCACGCACGGATCGTCGAAGGCGCGCGGGCTGGCGTTTTGATTGCCGAGGGATTGTGGCCCAACAAGGCCCATCTGGACGGCGAGGGCATCAATATTTTGACGGGCGGAGATGCCGTTGCACCCTATGGCGGCGCAGCTTTCCACGACAACAAGGTTTGGCTTAAGGTTTTATCAGCAGGAATTTGAAATGCAGAAATTTGGCAATGCCACGATCGAAATATTGAAAGACGAAACGCTTTCGAAGAACTGGTACCATCTTCGCAATATTACCTACAACTACACCAATTCCAAAGGTGAAACGAAAACCCTGAAACGGGAAGCCTATGATCGCGGCAATGGCGCGACGATTCTCCTTTACGACCCGGAGCTTGATAGCGTGGTTCTTGTGCGCCAGTTCCGGGTGCCGACCTATGTGAATGGCTATCATGGATGGTTGCTGGAAACGCCTGCCGGGCTGCTGGACGGAGATAATCCGGCAGATGCGATTGCCCGCGAAGTCATGGAAGAAACGGGCTACCGGCTGCGGGATACGCGTTTTCTGTTCAAGTCCTTCATGTCGCCGGGATCGGTTACGGAAGAGCTGCATTTCTTCGCGGCGATCATCGACGCCTCCGATCGCGTGGAAGAAGGCGGCGGTGCCGCGCATGAGGACGAGGATATCGAAGTCGTCGTCATACCTCTGACTGACGCGATGAAGATGATCGAAAGTGGTGACATCTGCGACGGCAAGACCATCATGCTGTTGCAATGGGCAGCCTTGAACCGGGCGTCTTTGACGCAGTAAGAAGTGAAACTGCAACAGCGGTGGAGTTGAGTGTGGATCAGAAAGCAACGGAACGGCTGCAAGACGACGACCGGGTCAGGCTCGTTTCGAAGGAGACAGTCTGGAAGCGGTTCATTCATCTTCAGACAATGATCTTCGATCAACGGATGCCGGATGGCCGCATCATCCGCATCGATCGCGAGGTCCATGACCACGGCAGCGCTGCCGCCATTCTGCTCTTCGATCCGCAAAAGGGCATGGTCGTTCTGGTCCGGCAGTTCCGTCCTGCCGCCTTCGTCAATGGCGATCCGATCTTCATGCTGGAGGTGCCAGCGGGCCTCATCGATGACGACGCGCCTGACCAGGCTATTCGTCGCGAGGCAATGGAAGAGACGGGCTATGCCGTGGGCGAGGTCAAATACCTCTTTGAAACATATGCCAGCCCCGGCACCCTCACGGAAAAAGTCGGCTTGTTCTACGCCCGCGTCGATCTGGAGGAGAAGGCCGGGCTTGGCGGCGGACTGGAAACGGAAGGGGAGGACATCGAAGTTCTGTCCATTCCGCTCGATCAGGCGTTCGAGATGATCTCGACTGGAGAGATTACCGACGCCAAGACGATCATTCTTCTGCAATGGGCCATGCTGAACCGGACGACACTTTAAGCCTGTCCGAGCTTTCGCGGCTCCGATCAGGCAGAGATGAGCTGCTGTTCCGGCGCAGATTGGCTGCTGGTTATGATAGCCTTGCCGTTCTCCATCCGCACTTTTCCTTCCGCCAGATGGCGCAGGGCCAGCGGATAGAGCTGGTGCTCCACCGTCAATACACGTGCTGCCAGACTGTCGGCATCATCGCCAGCGAGCACCGGTACGGCTGCCTGGCCGATGATCGGACCTTCGTCCATGCCCTCGGTGACGAAGTGCACCGTGCAGCCTGTTATTTTCATGCCGCTCTCTATGGCGCGCTGATGCGTGTGGAGACCCGGGAACAGTGGAAGCAGGGACGGGTGGATATTGATGATGCGTCCGGCATAGGGCGCGATGAAGTCACCCGAGATCAGGCGCATATATCCGGCGAGACAGATGATGTCAGGCGCAATCTCCCCGAGCGCGGCCAGAATGGATGTCTCGTGTTCGGCCTTGCTGGAATAGGTCTTGCGTTCGAACACAAGCGTCGGGATGCCGAGGCCTTGGGCCTTTGCAAGCCCGCCTGCGTTCCTGTTGTCGGAGATCACGCAGGCAATTTCAGCCGGAAAATCCGGGGCCAGACATGCCTGCGCCAAAGCCATCATGTTGGAGCCGCCGCCGGAGATGAAGACGACGACGCGCTTGCGGGCGAGGGGACCGCTCATAGGCCAAGCGTGCCCTTGTAGATCGTGCCATGGCCGTCTTCGGCGCGGGCCACCATACGGCCGAGTGTGCAGACGGTTTCGCCTTCCGCCGTCAGGGCGTCTGTCACCGTCTGGGCGTTCTCGGCGGCCACGACGACGATCATGCCGACGCCGCAGTTGAAGGTACGAAGCATTTCGTTCGGCGCAACGCCACCCGTCTTGGCAAGCCAGGAGAAGACAGCCGGAACCTGAATGGCGGCAAGGTCGATTTCCGCTGCAAGGTGCTTTGGCAGAACGCGCGGAATGTTTTCCGGGAAGCCGCCGCCGGTAATATGGGCTAGCGCCTTCAGCGCGCCAGTCTCGCGGATCGCCTTCAACAAAGGCTTTACGTAAATGCGTGTCGGGGTCAGCAGTGCTTCGCCCAGCTTCTTGCCTTCGGCAAACGGCGCGGGTGCGTCCCAGCCAAGGCCGGAAATCGAGACGATCTTGCGGACCAGAGAAAATCCGTTGGAGTGCACGCCGGAGGAGGAGAGGCCAAGAATGACGTCGCCTTCGGAAATGTCGCCGGCTGGCAGAAGCTGACCGCGCTCGGCGGCACCCACCGCGAAACCGGCCAGATCGTAATCGCCATCCGAATACATGCCAGGCATTTCGGCGGTTTCGCCACCAATCAGCGCGCAACCGGACTCGCGGCAACCGGCGGCAATGCCAGTGACGATGGCCGCACCCTGGTCGGGGTCGAGCTTGCCCGTGGCGAAGTAATCCAGGAAGAACAGCGGCTCGGCTCCCTGAACCACCAGGTCGTTGACGCACATGGCCACCAGATCGATACCGACGGTGTCGTGATAGTTTGCGTCGATGGCGATCTTGAGCTTGGTGCCGACGCCGTCATTTGCGGCGACCAGAACGGGATCCGTAAAGCCCGCTGCCTTGAGATCGAAAAGGCCTCCGAAGCCACCGATTTCGCCATCCGCACCTGGGCGGCGGGTGGAGCGCACGGCTGGCTTGATCTTCTCGACCATCAGGTTTCCGGCGTCGATATCAACGCCCGCATCGCTGTAGGTAAGACCGTTCTTGCCCGACTGGCTCATGGCTCTCGTCTCCACTGGTTCCGTTTGGCGTCGCCATTCGCATGAGATGGGTGCCGATGCAAGACTGACGGCTGGAAAACGCATGTTTTTCACGCCTTTTGCCCGTTTTGGCCGTATTGGTATGGGAAAGCTCTGCTGGCACAAACATGGCGAACCCGCCACACTTGACCAGTCCGGTCCACGCATCCTATTTCCTAACCACGGCGTTGGACGTACTGACGCTCAAAGGAGCAGACGATGCAACCACATATCAGAGGCCTTAATCTGAGACGCCAGATTTTTTTCTGGCTGGGTGCTCTGGCCGTCTTCATCCTGTTCCTGATGGTATTCAGTTCCATCCTCCTGCCCTTCGTGGCGGGCATGGCGCTGGCCTATTTTCTCGACCCGATTGCTGACTGGCTTGAGCGGCGCGGGCTGAGCCGGATGATGGCCAGCATCATGATACTGGTGTCCTTCGTCCTTCTGTTTGCGCTGTCTCTCATCATCATCATTCCGCTTGTGGCCGCACAGGCCTCGGAATTCATTCAGCGCATTCCGCAATATATTTCTTCGCTACAACAGCTTATTGCGGGCGCCGATACCAACCTGCTGCCGACATGGGTCAGCGCGCAGATCGAGACCGTGAAGGAAAACTTCTCGAAGGTGCTGGCCGAAGGCGCGGGCTTCATCGGCACATTGCTCACGCAGATATGGAATTCCGGCAAATCGCTCGTTGATGTTCTCTCGCTGCTCGTCGTGACGCCCGTTGTCGCTTTTTATCTGTTGCTGGACTGGGATCGGATGATCGATAAGGTTGACAGCTGGATACCGCGCGACCATGTGACGACGGTGCGCCAGATTGCCCGGGATATGGATGCGACCATTGCTGGTTTCATTCGCGGGCAGGGCTCGCTTTGCATTATTCTCGGCGTGTATTATGCCGTCGGGCTTTCACTGGTTGGCCTCAACTTTGGCCTTCTGATCGGGTTGTTTGCCGGTGCGATCAGCTTCATTCCCTATGTCGGTTCGATGGTTGGCCTCGTGCTGGCGGTGGGTGTCGCGCTGGTGCAGTTCTGGCCTGACTATGTGGACGTCATTCTCGTGCTGGCGGTGTTCTTCTCCGGCCAGTTCATAGAAGGAAACATTCTGCAGCCGAAACTGGTAGGCAGCAGTGTCGGCTTGCATCCGGTGTGGTTGATGTTCGCCTTGTTTGCCTTCGGTGCACTGTTCGGCTTCGTGGGGCTGCTGGTCGCCGTACCGGCTGCGGCCGCTGTCGGCGTGCTTGTCCGTTTTGCTTTGTCGCGTTATCTTGACAGCGATCTCTACCACGGTCGCGCGGCCAACCTTCCCTGGGATTCGCAAGGACCACAAATGGAAGCGCTACCGCCGACAAAGATCGATTCTCAGAGCTGAAAGATGACCGATCATAACAAAACCGGTGGAGCGCGGATCAAGGCCGAGCAACTGCCGCTCGCTTTTTCTCACCAGAGCGCAACAGGCCGCGAGGACCTGCTGGTAGCCGCGCCGCTGGATGCTGCCGTTTCGATCGTCGATGAATGGCCGCGATGGCCGTCACCGGTGGTCATTTTGGTCGGCCCGCAAGGATCGGGAAAGTCCCACCTTGCCACCATCTGGAAAAATACCAGTGGCGCTGCGGATATTCATCCCGTGCTCGGCAAGGGTGCTGCGCGGCTTGCAGAAAACGCGCCCGTGCTGTTTGAGGATGCCGACAGGCAAGGCTTCGATGACACGGAACTCTTCCACGTCATCAACAGCGTGCGAGAAAACGGAAAATCGCTTTTGATGACCACGCGTCAATGGCCTGCGGCATGGCCGGTGACCCTGCCGGACCTTCGCTCGCGCCTGAAGGCGGCCACCGTTGTTGAAATCGGCGAACCGGACGAGGACCTGCTGGCACAGGTGCTGATGAAACTGTTTGCCGATCGTCAGCTTTACATGGATGACAAACTTGTCAGCTATATCGTTGCGAGGATGGAGCGGTCACTCAACACGGCGCAGACGATTGTCGAAAGACTTGATCGTCTGGGCCTTTCGAGGGGTACGCGCATCAGCCGGGCAATGGCTGCAGAAGTGCTGACGGAGCTCGGCGGTCAACCGGACGAGGATTGACTGTCACAGTTCCGTCGTCAAACTGTTATACGGGCATTGGGGTATCTGGCATTTATCAGATGCTGCAATAATTGGGGCGGCGAGACTCGAACTGTCTTTGTGCCGATCCGAAAATTTCAAGGGCGGAGTATTTTATGGATTCGATGGTGCAGGATAATCTGGAAGACAACGGCAAGGCAGAGCCGGAGGTTCAGGACCTTTGGGACAGCCCTTCGCGCTTCGTCAACCGTGAATTCTCCTGGTTGCAGTTCAACCGCCGCGTCCTTGAGGAAACGCTGAACACAGCACATCCTCTGCTGGAGCGTCTGCGCTTTCTGTCGATTTCCGCCGCCAACCTCGATGAGTTCTTCATGGTGCGCGTCGCAGGTCTGGAAGGCCAGGTGCGCCAGTCTATCACCATGAAGACGCCCGACGGCAAGACGCCTGCCGAGCAGTTGGAAGAAATCCTCAAGGAAATCGACAACCTTCAGATGGAGCAGCAGGCCTCTCTGGCCGTGTTGCAGCAATATCTCGCCAAGGAAGACATCTACATCGTCCGTCCGGCATCACTTTCCGATGAGGACCGCGTATGGCTCGAGAACGAATTCGAAGCACTGATCTTCCCGGTCCTAACGCCGCTCTCCATCGATCCGGCGCACCCATTTCCCTTCATTCCCAACCTCGGCTTCTCCATGGGGCTGCAGCTGGATAGCGTCAACGGTCGCGAGCCAATGACAGCACTCCTGCGCCTGCCACCTGCGCTCGACCGTTTCGTGCGCCTGCCGGATGACAAGAATGCAATCCGTTACATCACACTCGAAGATGTCGTCGGCCTGTTCATCCACCGGCTTTACCCCGGTTATACGGTGCGTGGCTTTGGAACGTTCCGCATCATCAGAGACAGCGATATCGAGCTTGAGGAAGAGGCGGAAGATCTGGTCCGCTACTTCGAAAGTGCGCTGAAGCGCCGTCGCCGCGGTTCGGTCATTCGTATCGAGACCGACAGCGAGATGCCACCATCTCTGCGTCAGTTCGTGGTTCATGAGCTGGGTGTTCCTGATAACCGCGTTGCGGTTCTGCCGGGTCTTCTGGCGTTGAACACCATCTCGGAAATCGTCAAGGCGCCGCGCGAAGACCTGAAATTCGAGCCCTATAATGCGCGCTTCCCGGAGCGTGTGCGCGAACATGCGGGCGATTGCCTGGCCGCCATCCGCGAAAAGGACATGGTGGTTCACCACCCCTATGAAAGCTTCGATGTGGTCGTGCAGTTCCTGCTTCAGGCCGCCCGCGATCCGAACGTGCTTGCCATCAAGCAGACGCTCTACCGCACCTCCAATGACAGCCCCATCGTGCGCGCGCTCATCGATGCAGCCGACGCCGGCAAGTCCGTCACGGCGCTGGTGGAGCTGAAGGCCCGCTTCGACGAAGAGGCGAATATTCGCTGGGCGCGAGATCTGGAACGCGCTGGCGTTCAGGTGGTTTTCGGATTTATCGAACTCAAGACGCATTCCAAGATGTCCATGGTCGTGCGTCGGGAAGACGGAAAGCTGCGGACCTATTGCCATCTCGGCACCGGCAACTACCATCCGGTCACGGCCAAGGTTTATACCGACCTGTCCTTCTTCACCTGCAATCCGAAGATTGCACATGATATGGCAAACATCTTCAACTTCATCACCGGCTATGGCGAGCCGGAAGAAGGCATGAAGCTGGCTGTGTCGCCCTATACCTTGCGTCCGCGCATTCTTAAGCACATCCATGACGAGATGGAGCACGCAAAGGCGGGCGCGCCTGCCGCCATCTGGATGAAAATGAATTCCCTTGTCGACCCCGAGATCATCGACGCGCTCTATCGTGCAAGCGCGGCGGGTGTCGAGATCGATCTGGTAATCCGTGGCATATGCTGCCTGCGTCCGCAGGTGCCGGGCCTGTCCGACAATATTCGCGTGAAATCCATCGTCGGGCGCTTCCTGGAACACAGCCGCATCTTCTGCTTCGGCAATGGCTATGGCCTGCCATCAGACAAGGCGCTGGTCTATATCGGTTCTGCCGACATGATGCCGCGCAACCTTGATCGGCGCGTCGAAACGATGGTGCCTCTCGTCAACCCAACCGTGCACGAGCAGGTTCTTTCACAAATCATGCTTGGTAATCTCATTGACAACCAGCAGAGCTACGAGATACTTCCGGACGGTACGTCCAGGCGCATCGAGGTGCGCAAGGGTGAGGAACCGTTCAACGCGCAGCACTATTTCATGACCAATCCAAGTCTCTCGGGACGCGGTGAAGCCTTGAAATCCAGTGCGCCTAAACTGATCGCGGGCTTGATATCATCCCGCAAGAAACAGGCTGAATGACAAGATCTGAAGCACAGGGGCGGCTTTCCGGCATAGCCCCCGTTTCCGTCATCGATATCGGCTCGAACTCCGTTCGTCTGGTTGTGTATGAGGGTCTCTCACGCGCCCCCGCGGTGCTGTTCAATGAAAAGGTTCTGTGCGGGCTTGGAAAAGGCCTTGCATTGACGGGTCGCATGGACGACGAGGGCGTGCGTCGGGCATTGACTGCCCTGCGCCGTTTTCGCGCCCTTTCGCATCAGGCGCAGGCCCAGCAACTGTTCGTGCTGGCAACTGCCGCCGCGCGTGAGGCAGAAAACGGTCCCGATTTTATCCGCGAAGCACAGGCCATTCTTGGCTGCGAGATCGAGGTTTTGTCCGGCGAAAAGGAAGCGCTCTATTCTGCCTATGGCGTCATCAGCGGCTTTCACGATCCCGATGGTATTGCCGGCGATCTCGGCGGCGGTTCGCTTGAGCTTATCGACGTCAAGGGCGGCAATTGCGGCACGGGGATAACGCTCCCGCTTGGCGGGTTGCGGCTGTTCGAACAGTCCGGCGGTTCGCTGGAAAAGGCGACAAGCTACGCCAAGAAGCAGGTCAAAAGCGCCAAGTTGCTGTCGAAGGGTGAAGGACGCACGTTCTATGCCGTGGGCGGCACATGGCGCAACATCGCCAAGCTGCACATGGAAATCACCAACTATCCTCTGCATATGATGCAGGGATATGAAGTGCCACTGTCGGAAATGCTGAGCTTCCTCAGCGAGGTGATTGCCTCCAAGGATAGCAAAGACCCGGCATGGCAGGCCGTATCCAAAAACCGTCGCTCCCTTTTGCCCTTTGGCGCCATTGCGCTGCGCGAAGTGCTGGAAGTGATGAAGCCAGCCCGTATCGCCTTCTCTGCGCAGGGCGTCCGTGAAGGCTACCTCTACTCACTGCTCTCTGAGACTGACCGGCAGGCCGATCCACTGCTGGTGGCCGCCGACGAACTCGCGATCCTTCGCGCCCGCTCGCCCGAACACGCGCGCGAGCTTGCTGACTGGAGTGGGCGGGTCTTTCCGGTTTTCGGTATCGAGGAGACGCCGGAAGAAGGCCGATATCGTCAGGCCGCATGTCTGGTGGCGGATATCAGCTGGCGCGCGCATCCCGATTATCGGGGATTGCAGGCGCTCAACATCATCGCGCATTCCTCATTCGTTTCAATTACCCACCCTGGCCGTGCCTATATCGCACTGGCCAACTATTACCGTTTCGAGGGTCTGAACGACAACGGTACGACGGACGGACTGGCCAAGATTGCCACTCCACGGATTATCGAACTGGCAAAGCTGCTCGGTGGTCTTTTGCGGGTAGCCTATCTCTTCTCCGCATCCATGCCCGGTGTTGTCGATCACCTGCGTTTCCGCAAATCCGAAAATCCCGATTACGATCTGGAATTTGTCGTGCCGCACGACTACTGCGATTTTGCAGGGGAGCGGCTGGATGGTCGCCTGCAGCAACTCTCCAAGTTGACAGGCAAGAAGCTGGCCTTCGTCTTCGAATAGCACGTCTTGCGCGACACTATTTTGAAAACCGCCATGGTGTGAACCATGGCGGTTTTCGTTTGTGAGGTGCTTACTTCGCGTCCAGCAGGTCTTTGACTTCAAGCAGAACGAATTCATTGTCGTCTGCTTTGTCCAGCGCACGACCTGCCGAGAAGGGCAGGTTGTTGTCGTTGCCGACGACGATATGGGTGGCGTCGACGCGGTCCACGTTCTCGATGGTGACGAATGGCATCGTGTAGATACCGTTCTCGCTGCCCTGCTTGGCCTTCTTGTCAGGATCAGCAATCTTCATCAGGTCGATATAGCCGATCTTGCGGGCAGCCTTGCCAACATTGGCATCGCTCAACTCGATCTTGTAGATGCGTTTGAACTTCGCAGGCACGGCAAAGCAGGTGGCTTCCGGCTTCTTTGCATCCGGGCAGGCCTTGTCGGCTGTTCCGGCGCCATTATCACGTTCGATAACCAGTGCGGTGCTGTCATCCACCATATTGAAATCGCCGATGGCTTCGCCGCCCTCGCTGAGTGGATAAAGCCAGGCACGTCCGGTCCAGCTCTTGGTTGCGACATCGAGCTCAAGAATCCGCAGACCGGTCGCACCATCCTCCGTCTTCTCGACCTGACCTTCTGCATTGTAGAGCGGGCCTTCAAGCAGGCCGTAAATCTTCTTCCCGTCTTTCGACAATGCCATGCCCTCGAAACCGCCTGAACGTTTCAGGTTGAAAGCGGGCAGCTTCTGCGTCGGGTTTCCTGGCAGGGATAGCGTCGGGTGATCTGGTGACTTGACCTCGATCTCCCCCGCCTTCGTTGTCACGACGTCCAAGAGCTTACCATCACGGCTGAACTTCAGGACATAGGGGCCAAATTCTTCACCGACCCAGAAACCGTCAGCGGTCGGCTGGATGGACTCAACATCGAAATCCGCACCGGTCAGATAGCGTTTATCAGAACCTTCCATGACGATGGGGAAGGGTGCCTTCTTGTCAGGATCGGAAAGGAACACTGTTTCAAGTGCTTCGACCTTGCCGCCGTCCCAGTCGAACTTGAGATGGTGCAGCATGAGCATCGAGTCGCTTGAATTCGCCTTTGAGCCAAAGCCGTTGTCGGACAGGCTCCAGAAGGTGCCATCATCCATGGCCTTGATCCCAGAAAAGCCCTGCATGGCCTGTCCGGCGAATGGCATGGAAAGGCCGGTCGCACGCACGCCATCCTTGCCCGGTACGGTGCCGAGAGCATCGGTGCGCTTGCGGTCTGGCGTGGTAAACTTGCCGGAGGTCTTGAGGTGCGCCGGCGCGTCTTCAGGCGCAGCGATGATCGTATTTGCAGGCAGGACGGCCTGCGAAACGAGCTTTGCAGGAAATTCCTTTCCCGCGGCATGAGCGGAGACAGTGCCGAGCAGTATAAAGGCGGCGGAGGCGAGGAGGGTGTTTTTCATGGAATGACCTTCGGTTTGCATATGCAATGCACGGACCGTTAGGCAAGCTTCATGACAGCCACTTGAATTCCCTTTGAAGATTTGATGACGCTGATAAATTAAATCAGTCTCAGCTTATGCTCGCCTGACGGCTCAATGCGCAGACGCCCAGTGTCTGCCCGCGACCCTTGACCGCGTGCTCTCCGAGATACTCGCTCTTGACGCCCTTTGGCAGCAGAAGCTGATGGGCGAGATCGGCGGAGATGAGGACGGGATGCCCGAGCATTTTGCTGAGCATCTCAAGCCGGGCAGTCGTATTTACGGTGTCGCCGAAATAGGTGATCTTGTGGTGATCCACGCCGATTTCAGCGGTAATGACCGGGCCACCATGAATGGCAAAGCGAAGCTTTGGTACTGTGCCGAAACGTAAAAGCCAGTCCGCCCGGTTTGCCTCGATGGAGGCGAGAATATCGAAGACGCAATTGATACAGGCTGCGCGCCTGATCGCCATATGATAGGGCCAGGTGATGATGGCCGCGTCCCCGATATAGTCGTCGATCACACCACCATGCCGCCTGACGGGCCCGGCATAGACCGAAAACAGTTCACCCAGATATTCCTGCGCGCGCAGGTCGCCATGCGTCTCGGCAAAAGATGTCGAGCCCACGAGATCAACGAAAAGGAAGACGCGCTCTTCAGCGACAGGTCGGCGGTAACGCCCGAGAATGAGATCGATGAAGATGTCCCGTCCCAGCAATTCGCGGACACGCATGACGAAGACGATAATGGCGCATACACCAAGCGTGAACACCAGCGTCTGCATTTCAGCGTGGACGGCCCGTCGCCAGCTGGTGGGCAGGATGCCTGTCGCCCAAAGGATGGTGCCGCCAAGACCGAAGCCGCAGAAGACCAGAACGGCATAGGCGGCAAAGGCCGACAGGATATAGGCGGGCGTTGGCAGCATACTGATTCTGCGCGACAGGCCGGGCATTATGTAGCCGCGTTCGAACGCCAGAATGGGCGCGCAGGCAAACAGCGCATAGGTCGCGCCGATGAATGCGCCGCCACCATATTCCAGAAATGCATAGGCGACACCGCTTCCGGCAACCGCCAGAAACAGCATCACATAGTCCAGCATTGCCAGAATTTTTCTCATCGTAACTCTTTTTCAGAACGGCAGAGTCGTCCTGGGATTGCAGCAGAAATGGTATTCCATCCCCGATGGCTGCGACCATATTGTGGAAAGGGTGGGGCCAAAAGTGATGTTTTGGTAATATGTGCGGATGCGATGCTGATGTGACCGACTTGCATCGGTCCTATCAGCCCGACGGCCGGTGATCGGCCGCCTTTCATTTAATTCCGGTCTGTAGCGGTTGTTAAACGATGCCGCCTATTGCGGCAGTTCAAGTGCTTCGACCTTTTTGCCCGCGAAGCGCAGAGCGACTTCACCGCGAATCAGTTTCAGGGCCGGTTCGCCAAAAAGATCACGACGCCATCCGGCAAGTGCGGGAACCTCGGCATTCTCGCCATCGGATGCTATCTTGTCGAGGTCTTCGCTGTTGGCGATTACCTTGGCGGCGACCCCATGCTTGTCAGCCGTCAGCTTCAAAAGCACCTTGAGAAGCTCTACCGCTGCGCCAGAACCTTCAGGAGAATGGCTCTGCCGGGGCGGGTGGGGCATTTCTGCCTTTGGCAGGGCAAGTGCAGCGTTCACGGTTTCGATGATTGCGGTGCCTGAAGACGATCTTTCCCAGCCTTTCGGCACCGTGCGCAGACGCGATAGCGCATCCGTGTCCTTGGGCTGCTGCTGGGCGATTTCAAAAATCGCGTCATCCTTCAAGACCCGCGAGCGAGGGACGTTCCGGCTGCGCGCCTCGCGCTCACGCCATGCGGCAATGAATTTCAGGATCGCGAGTTCTGTTGGTTTGCGCAGGCGAGACTTCAATCGCAGCCACGCATCGTCTGGATGCATGTCGTAGGTCTCGCGGGACTCAAGGATATCCATCTCTTCCTTGAGCCATGACGAGCGACCCTCCCGCTCAAGCTGCGCCTTCAGCGCCAAGTAGACATCACGCAGATGGGTGACATCGGCCAGCGCATAGTCAAGCTGCTTCTCCGTCAGCGGGCGCCGGCTCCAGTCCGTGAAGCGCGATGATTTGTCGATCTGCACGTTCTTGATCTTCTGCACGAGCTGATCATAGGAAATCGAGTCACCAAAGCCGCAGACCATTGCCGCAACCTGCGTGTCGAAAATGGGATGCGGGATCAGGCCGCCGAGATGGTGGACGATTTCGATGTCCTGCCGTGCCGCATGGAAAACCTTGACGACATCAGGATTGGCCATCAGTTCGAACAGCGGCGAAAGGTCTATATCCTTCGCAAGTGGATCGACCAGCACTTCGAGCGTGGGACTCGCCATCTGAACAAGACAGAGCTGGGGCCAGAAAGTCGTTTCGCGTAGAAATTCCGTATCGATGGTAATGAATTCGGATTTCGCCAGCTCCTTGCAGGCCTCAGCGAGTGCAGTGGTCGTTTCAATCATTGTTTTTTTGCCGCTCATGGAAAGTATCAAACTTACTTTCCCTTTGAAGCCGCCATGTCAATACAAAGCCGGCTGTTCTTTCGGCTATCGCGCATCTTTCCGACACAGATGTTACTCTTCCGGCCTTTTTTTATCCTGATCGGGCGAAGGCGGTGCTGCCAGCTTCGTAAAATACGCAGAGGTGCGCAACAGCGATCGGAAGCGCCAGTTCCGTTGCTCAGGCGGAACGCCGGCCCGAACGGTCAGCCGATAAATCGTGTAGATCATGAAGACGATCTGGATGGCCGCCGTATAGGCAAACAGGGCTTTGGGCCCGAAGACATCGATGAAAACGGAGGCGAGCAGCGGCCCCGCCGTGGCACCAAGCGACCAGAAGAACAAGAGCCCCGCCGACATCATGGCGTGTTCACCGTCCTTGGCGTGGTCGTTACCGTGGGCGGAACTGAGCGAGTAAAGCGGCAGCGCAAAGGCACCGAAAATGAATACGCCGATGACATTCCTGATTTCATCATTGCCGGCGAAGAAGGACAGAAATAGTCCGGTGACGACGGAGAAGGCCGTGGTCGTGAGAATGACGATGCGCCGGTCGTAACGGTCCGAGTAGGCTCCCAGCGGATATTGCAGCACGACACCACCGATAATGCCAGCGCTCATGAATGTTGCAATCGAGGTGACGGAAAATCCGATCTGTTCGGCGTAAATGGGGCCGATGTTGCGAAAGGCAGACATGCTGAGACCGACAGCGATACAACCGATGACGGCAAGCGGCGAAATCCGCCAGACGGCAAAGAGGTTGAACGGCACCTGGTTGGGTGGCGCCGGGTTGGATTTGTCAGCCAGCGATATTGGTACGATGGACAATGCGAGCGCCATGGCGATGATGGAAAAGATCGCTGGCCCCTCGATGCCCGCAGCCGGAATGACATATTGCGCCAGCGTCACGGAACCGAGATCGACAAAGCGATAGATGGACAAGGTGCGCGCACGGTTTGAATTCGTGACCTGCGCATTGATCCAGCTTTCGATGGTCGCGAAAAGACACGCGACGGCGATGCCGATGATGAAGCGCATGACGAACCAGAACACCGGATTGGTGATGAGGATCATGGTGATCGATGCTGCCGACGCGATGGCGGCCATGGCGGAAAAGACTCTGATATGGCCGATCCGACGCAACAATCGGGTAACGCTGATGCAGCCAACGGCAAAGCCAAGGCTGTAACCCGCGCTGATGAGGCCGATGGTGCTTGGCGAAAACCCTTCAGACAGTCCGCGCAGGGCGATGAAAGTTCCCTGCAGTCCGTTGCCACCGATGAGTATGCCCGCTGTCAGCAGCAGCGGAATTAGGGGTCTGATCTGGCTCATGCAATACACATCGCGTGTCTGGAGTGCGTCGGGGAAGGCTATAACAGCGATATCCGATTCTGCGCGGTCAAATACGTCTAAAGACGGCTCTGGACGGGACAATATTGCGCTTTGCCTTGACAAATCAGGCGGGCCGTGCGCTTTTCCGCCCGATTTAGAATACGCGATCCATGTGCGAGATCGCCGCTATGTTTCAGGATAACAAAATGCATCGTTACCGCAGCCACACCTGTGCCGCTCTCCGCAAGTCGCATGTCGGCGAAACTGTTCGTCTCTCCGGCTGGGTTCATCGTGTGCGAGATCACGGCGGCGTTCTCTTCATCGACCTTCGCGACCACTACGGCATCACCCAGGTCGTTGCCGACCCGGACAGCCCGGCATTCAAGATTGCCGAAACGGTTCGTGGCGAATGGGTCATCCGCATCGACGGTCTGGTCAAGGCCCGCTCTGACGACACCGTCAACAAGGGCATGGCGACTGGCGAAATCGAGCTTTACGCGCAGGAAATCGAAGTTCTGGCCGCTTCCAAGGAACTGCCGCTGCCGGTCTTCGGCGAGCCCGACTATCCTGAAGATGTGCGCCTCAAGTACCGCTTCCTCGACCTACGCCGCGATACGCTGCACAAGAACATCATCAAGCGCACGCAGATCATTTCCGACATGCGTCGCCGCATGGGTGATATCGGCTTTGCCGAATATTCCACGCCGATCCTGACGGCATCTTCGCCAGAAGGCGCGCGCGACTTCCTCGTGCCGAGCCGTATTCACGAAGGCAAGTTCTTCGCGCTGCCGCAGGCACCGCAGCAGTACAAGCAGCTTCTGATGGTGGCCGGTTTCGACCGCTACTTCCAGATCGCGCCATGCTTCCGCGATGAAGACCCGCGTGCCGACCGTCTGCCGGGCGAATTCTACCAGCTCGACCTCGAAATGAGCTTCGTGACGCAGGAAGACGTCTGGGAAACCATGGAACCCGTCATTCGCGGCGTGTTCGAGCAGTTTGCCGAAGGCAAGCCTGTCACGCAGAATTTCCGCCGCATTGCCTATGACGATTCGATCCGCACCTACGGTTCTGACAAGCCGGACCTTCGCAACCCGATCGAGATGCAGGCCGTAACAGATCATTTTGCCGGTTCCGGCTTCAAGGTCTTTGCAAACATGATTGCATCCAACCCGAAGGTCGAAGTCTGGGCGATCCCGGCCAAGACCGGCGGTAGCCGTGCATTCTGCGACCGTATGAATGCATGGGCGCAGTCGCAAGGGCAGCCGGGCCTCGGCTACATCTTCTGGAAGGAAGAAGACGGCAAGGTCGTCGGTTCAGGTCCGCTCGCCAAGAACATTGGCGAAGAGCGCACCGAAGCCCTGCGCGTTCAGCTTGGTCTCGAAGCAGGCGATGCCTCCTTCTTCGTGGCTGGTGACCCTGCCAAGTTCTACAAGTTCGCAGGCGAAGCCCGCACACGCGCAGGCGAGGAACTGAACCTGGTGGACCGCGATCGCTTCGAGCTGTGCTGGATCGTCGACTTCCCGTTCTTCGAATATAACGAAGAAGAAAAGAAGATCGACTTCGCCCACAACCCGTTCTCCATGCCGCAGGGCGGAATGGACGCGCTGGAAAACCAGGATCCGCTGACGATCAAGGCCTACCAGTACGACATGGTTTGCAACGGCTACGAAATTGCTTCGGGTTCCATCCGTAACCAGTCGCCTGAACTCATGGTCAAGGCATTTGAGAAGGTTGGCCTCAGCCAGCAGGACGTGGAAGATCGCTTCGGCGGCCTCTACCGCGCATTCCAGTACGGCGCGCCTCCGCATGGCGGCATGGCAGCCGGTGTGGACCGCGTGGTTATGTTGCTGACCGGCACCAAGAACCTGCGCGAAATCACGCTGTTCCCGATGAACCAGCAGGCACAGGACCTTCTGATGAACGCCCCGGCACCAGCCACTCCGACCCAGCTTCGCGAGCTGGCACTGCGCGTTGTGCCGACGCAGAAGAAAGACTGAGCTGACTGAAGAAGGCCAGCGGCAACGTTGGCCTTGAGCCCTTCAAAATACGCACTCGGTAAAATCGGTGAAACATGCGTCGCCGGCTTCTCCGTCATCCCGGATCAAGTCCGGGATGACGGCGAGATTCTCAGCGATTTCGACCTCATGAACTTCATCAGCATTCTCAAGGCCAGCGGTGACGCTGGCCTTATTACGTTTTACGAGGCGTTTCTGGAATTTGATAACCTCACCTCCGTCATCCTCGGGCTTGACCCGAGGATCCAGCAGCGCCGCGTCTGCGGCGCGTGAGAGTATTTCGCGATCAATGACTTGATCGCGCTGGATCTCGGATCAAGTCCGGGATGACGGACCGAAGGAGGCGCAGCTCTCCGCGATTTAGCCCTCATGAACCTCATCAGCATTTTCAAGGCCAGCGGTGAGGCTGGCTTTTTTGCTTCTCAAGCGCAAAACGCCGAATAAAAAAAGCCGCCGGATGCTTATCATCCGGCGGCTTTTCAATATCGAAAAGAACAGACTATTCGTTGGCCGTAACCGTCACGCCCAGCACCTGCGGGATGGTGTTTGGCGCACCCATGGCCGCACCCATGATCATGGGGAAGGGGACGGGCTTTGCCGGTTCTGCCGAGATCGTGAAGTTCTTGGGATCATCGATATAGGCATTGACGGCAGCTGAAACGGCGTTTTGCAATTCAGGTACATTCAGCTGGGCCATCATCAGGGGAACCATGCCCTTGATGGTCTGCGATAGCTGCTCGCCGGTCATGCCCTGTTCGCCAGCGGCGTAATCGATGGCGCGCTTGGTGATGCTGGCATCTTCAAAGGTGATCTCGGCGCTGTTGAAGCTCAACTGCTGAATGAGACCAAGCATGGCGAGACCAGCTGCCTGATCCGCCTGTTCTTTGTTGGGGTTGGCGGCCTGCGCCTTCACGGCTTCCTGCATGGATTTGATGAAGTTCAGCGTATAGCCGGAGAAGCTGAAGGCCATGTTGAGACGGCCGACATCCTTCAGGTCGATGGCATACTCATCGACACTCAACGTGCCGGGAGCCAGTTCCCAGGAGCCGCTCATGGTCAGGTCGCCGCTCAACTGCTGAACCTTCAGCTTGTCGATGGCTTCCTTCGTCTTGGGGTCGGTCACGCCGGAAAGGTCGGCCTTGAAGCCGCTGGCGTTGAGATCGAAGCTGATGGTGCTCTCATCCTCGCTCTGGGTCATCGTGGTGGTTGTTTCAGCCACGGAGAAGCTTTCCTTCTCACCCAGCTTCACCACGACAGGGCCGCTATGCGCTTCGTCATACAGCAGCATCGAGTCCAGTTTACCGGTGGTGGTGTCGGCCGGCACGGTGACGCCAGTCATGTAGATGTCGCTCGCATCGATGGAGATGCCGTCCTGGGCAAACTTCACATTATCGAAGCTCATCTTCTCGATGGTGTATCCGCCTTCGTCTTCTTCAACGCCATCAAGCGTGACGTTGCCGACAGGGATCTTCTGCGAAGGATCGGCCGCAGCGCCGAAGGTAACGCCGCTGAAAATGACTGTGCTGCCCTTGACCGCAATGGACTTTGCTTCGACAGCTGCGCCCTGCACGGTATAGGCGGCGTTGATCTTCTTGAGCAGATCGGCGCCATCGAGGGCGAACGCTGGTGATGCAAATGCAAACGCCGCAGCGCTGGCAAACAGAACTTGCCGGGTGGATTGAAGTCTCATTCTGTCTCTTCCTCGTAGGTATGAAATCTGGCGATCGACAACTGGATTCGTGCATTTATATCCAGAGCATAGCTCCGGTCTATTACATTCGTAGGTGGTAACGAATGGCTGAATTGCGGCATAAAAACAAGATTAACGAAAAATATACGGCCAACCGGCGTCATCCACAGCAGAGAGGCCCTGATTCCTTGCCGGAAAACCGCATTTCCGCTAGTCAAGCAGCATGGGAAAAAATCTTGTGCCTCCGTCCGGCGGAGACGACGAAAACATTCATCCGGTTGACCTGAAGGCCGCGCTAGAAGAGCGCTATCTGGCCTATGCGCTGTCGACCATCATGCACCGTGCGCTGCCGGATGTGCGCGATGGCCTGAAGCCCGTGCATCGCCGCATCATTCACGCCATGAGCGAGATGGGCATTCGCCCCAACTCGGCGTTCAAGAAATGCGCGCGTATCGTCGGTGACGTCATCGGTAAATTCCACCCGCATGGCGACCAGTCGGTCTATGATGCGCTGGTGCGCCTCGCGCAGGATTTCTCGCAGCGTTACCCCATCGTCGACGGGCAGGGCAACTTCGGCAATATCGATGGCGATGGCGCTGCGGCCTATCGTTACACCGAAGCGCGCATGACCGAAGTCGCGGCCCTTCTGCTTGAAGGCATCGAGCAGGATGCGGTTGATTTTCGCCCGACCTATAACGAGGAAGACGAAGAGCCGGTCGTCATGCCGGGCGCATTCCCCAACCTTCTGGCAAACGGCACATCAGGCATTGCCGTGGGCATGGCCACCAGTATTCCGCCGCACAACGCCCATGAGCTGTGCGATGCGGCGCTGCGGCTGATCAAGAACCCGGACGCGACTGTCGAGGATCTGATGTTCGACCCGGCCCATCCTGAACGGGGTGGTATCGAGGGGCCGGATCTTCCCACCGGCGGCATCATCACCGAAAGCCGCGAAAGCATGATGGAGGCCTACCGCACCGGGCGCGGCGGTTTCCGTGTGCGGGCCAAATGGGTTGTCGAAGATCTCGGCCGTGGCGGCTACCAGATCGTCATCACAGAAATTCCCTATCAGGTGCAGAAATCCCGCCTGATCGAAAAGATTGCCGAGCTGCTTCTGGCGCGCAAGCTGCCGCTGCTGGAAGACGTTCGCGATGAATCCGCCGAAGATGTGCGCGTCGTTCTGGTTCCGAAGAGCCGTACGGTCGACGCCACCTTGCTGATGGAATCTCTGTTTCGCCTGTCGGACCTCGAAAGCCGCATTCCGCTCAACATGAACGTTCTGTCCATGGGCCGTATTCCCAAGGTCATGGCGCTGAACGAAGTGTTGAAGGAATGGCTGGACCACCGACGCGACGTGCTGCTGCGTCGTTCGCGCTTCCGCCTTGCCGCAATCGACCGTCGCCTGGAAATTCTGGGCGGCTTGCTGGTTGCCTATCTCAACATCGATGAGGTCATTCGCATCATCCGTGAAGAGGATGAGCCGAAGCCCGTGATGATGGAGAAATGGAGCCTGACCGATATTCAGGTCGAAGCCATTCTCAACATGCGGCTGCGCGCCTTGCGCAAGCTGGAAGAAATCGAAATCCGCACGGAATTCGATGGGCTTAGCAGCGAGAAGGCGGAGATCGAGTCGCTTCTGGCTTCCACCGAAAAACAATGGCAGACGATTGCCTGGGAAATCGGTGAAACCAAGAAGAAATATGCCAAGGCAACCAAGCTTGGTGAGCGCCGCACGCAATTTGCCGATGCGCCGACCGCCGATATGGATGCCATCCAGCAGGCGATGATCGAAAAGGAACCGGTCACCATCGTCATCTCGCAGAAGGGCTGGATCAGGGCGCTGAAGGGCCACATGACGGATACGTCTTCGCTGACCTTCAAGGAAGGCGATGGCCCGAAGCTTGCCTTCAACGCCCAGACGACGGACAAGCTGCTGCTGGTCACGACAGGCGGCAAGGCCTACACGCTGGGCGCAGACAAGCTGCCGGGCGGACGCGGCCATGGCGAGCCCGTGCGTATCATGGTGGATATGGAGAACGATCAGGATATCCTGACCGCCTTTGTACATGATGCATCACGCAAGCTGATGCTCGTCTCCACAGCTGGCAATGGCTTCGTGGTGGCCGAAACGGAAATGGTGGCCAATACCCGCAAGGGCAAGCAGATCATGAACGTATCC
Source organism: Agrobacterium sp. fls2-241-TYG-188a (assembly GCF_030209845.1). Taxonomy (NCBI): domain Bacteria; kingdom Pseudomonadati; phylum Pseudomonadota; class Alphaproteobacteria; order Hyphomicrobiales; family Rhizobiaceae; genus Agrobacterium; species Agrobacterium sp. fls2-241-TYG-188a. Next base: position 800,757 of record NZ_JARVRD010000002.1, read on the forward strand.
ATGCCGGACGAAATGAAGCTGGTCGTGCCTGTCACCGGCGATCACGTCGCAGTGGTTGGCGAAAACCGCAAGATGCTGACCTTCCCGCTGGCGCAGGTCCCCGAGATGTCACGAGGCAAGGGCGTGCGCCTGCAACGCTACAAGGATGGCGGCATATCGGATGCAAAATGCTTCGCGCTGGCAAGCGGCCTGACATGGGCTGACAGCGCCGGCAGAGCCTTCTCGAAGGTGGGGGATGAGCTGCTGGAATGGATGGCCGACCGCGCCACAGCAGGACGCACCGTGCCGAAGGGCTTCCCGCGCAGCGGCAAATTCGGCGGCTGACGAAACGCCGCCCATCGAAAGATGGGTGGGCAGGCAGCCCTAAGTTTCAGTTTGCATGGCAGGCTGTTGAAGCGCGGCTTCTTGGCCACCGGGCTCTAGAGCGTGACCCGCTCGACAGGGCATCAGGCAAAAAGAAACCCGTCGAAGGCGGATCATCCATCCTCGACGGGTTGTTCACAGCCGGGCTGTGGTCGGACTTAAAGCGGATTAGTCATCCAGCTTGTCATAGTCCAACTTGGGAGCGTTCGTAAGCGCATCCTTGGTGGTGTCGACATAGGCCTTCCATGTGCCATTGTCGTTGTTGATGGCGACCGACGACGGGTCGAGAACAACGTAGCTCTTGTCGATACCGAGGAAGCCGCCGACGCTGGCAACAAGACCGATAACGGACTTGCCATCGCCAATCACGACATCTTCAATTTCACCGATTTCTTCGTTCTGTGCGTTGTAAATATCCATGCCCTCAAGCTGCGAGGCTGTCAGGTCTGTCTTCTGCACGTTGACGAACTTCAAAGGACCATTTGCCTTGGTGCCCATGGTAATACCAGGACCCGACAATGCAGCATCCGCGCCAGCAGCCGCAGGAGCGGCTGGAGCCGGTGTCGACGTCTGCGCATAGACAGCGGAGGCGGACAGAACTGCGGCGGCAGCGAGTGCGAAAACCTTGTTTTTCATAATGTTTCTTCCCTTTCAGTGTCGGACACGGTGTCCGGGGGAAGAACGGGGTGAGGGCGGATTTGGTTCCGTACTGCACTCATACACAAAATACCCTAACTTTGGATGGCGAAAAGATTGCCTAAGTTGTCGTACTAGTTTCAGGGCCTCTTATTGTGGTCCGGTTGTATTTGCTGCTATCTGTAAAATTGCCAATGATCTCAGTTCGTGTTTTTTGACAGAGGTGTGGCGAAGAACTTTCCAGGTGGAGCGAACTTTTGAAGATAGCTGAGATCTTTAGAACAACTGGGCAGCCTACCATCACATATGTGCCGAGGGATTCCGGGCACTATGAAGCTCGGCTTAACGGTTACCTGGATGAACGCGGACAGCTTTGTTTAATTACAGGCCCATCAAAGACGGGAAAGTCTACGCTGTATAAGCGCGTTCTTGCTGACCGCGGACAGCTTCCCTTGGTAGTCCAGTGCACAGCAGAAAAGACTTGTGCAGATATTTGGAAAGAGGCTCTGGCGTCAGTCAATTTTGAACAGGCCAAACATATCACTTCGACATCAACAACGAAATTATCTGGCACGGCTGAAGTCGGCGGAAAATTTGGCTGGAAATGGTTGGCCGAAGTAACAGGCCGGTTTTCTGGAACTGTCGGAAACGAAAACGCAGATTCCGTTTTGCGTGAGCGTTTCCTTGCAGATCCATCACCAGATTTATTGATACCGATTTTGAGTGAGACAAATGTCGTGCTTATCATCGAAGACTTTCACTATCTCCGCGATCAAGAAAAAATCTTGTTATTTCAGCAGTGGAAACGCTTCATTGACAGCGAGGTCACAATCCTCGTTCTAGGAACAACGCACCGTTCTATAGACATCGCTAACAGCAACAAGGATTTAATAGGTAGGATCGCGCAAATTGATGTGGCGCAATGGTCGCAATCGGATTTGGAGAAAATTGTCTTACAGGGCTTTGGACATCTCAAAGTCGATTTGCATTACGAGGCCTTAGAAAAAATATGCGTTGAAGCAGTCGGGCTTCCAATTATCGTGCAACAAGTATGCCTTCAATTAATGACGGATTTAAAGGTTTATGTCGCATCTGATGTAAAAGCTCACCGAGTTAGCAAAATTGAAATTCAACAAGTTAGGTCTGCCTTTACAAACGTAGCTAACGGTAAGTATTCGCAATTTGGAACTTACTACAATACATTGATTCGGGGCCCAAAAGAAAAGAATAGAAAGTATAAAACGTATGAGTTAATACTTGCCTGTTTTAATATGGATCCGATCTCATTTTCACTTACTAGATCAGAGGTGAATGCGCGCCTCTCTAAAATGGGTCTTTCGAACGATGAGCGACCACCAGCAGCATCTCTAAATTCCACTTTTGGCGCGTTGAAAAAATTCCAAGATAAACGAAAGTTTCAGTTACTAGAGTGGATGGCTGGGGAAGACAGCCTCTATATCGTTGAGCCATCATTCCTTTTCTATGTACGTTGGCGGATAAATAGAGAAAAAACCATTGGAATCCAGCTGGATCTTTTTGAACTGCTGCTAGAAAATATTCGCACTTCTTCAAGTAAGTAAAACTTAGGCCGTAACTCGCGGGTGTCTTGTAGAGCGAACGCTCGGGCGTTTTGCAAAGGCGCGTCGGCGTGGCTGGCGATGGCGTAAAGGGCATCATGGGGTAAACCAAGTACCGTGCGCCCGAACTACCCGTCGACAGGCCAAAAAATGCGCTGCCGCTTCTGTCCCTTTGCACGGTCAGCGACTTCTAAACGGCTGTCAGGCATCTCGTAGTTTTCGGGGCGCCGACTTGGTGGAGCCGCATTGACGCCCAATATGACGACGCCGAGAGATCTGATGGTGCCGGAGGCAGTCATTCCTTTCAGTGGTTTCCCAACGTGGCAAAAATCGCGCCAACTTCGTTGATTGCCATCATCGCTATGCCGAAGGTAAAGGACGGATCGGCCATTTATCGCTCGTCATCCGGGCGATAGATGGTGAAGGGCAGATCGGCGTTCGACGTCGTAGAGGGGATATGGCGGGCCAACGTGGCCGCCAATACCGGCAGTGACTTCCGACACTAACGCGTTTACGGATAATGCTAGCACTCTCGCAAGCAAGCTCACGCCGAATTATCCTGTTTTATCGGCTATCGCCCCGGTCGCCCCGTCTTCCCCTTCGTCCGACCCTTGCGCTTCTGCTCACCCGAGTCCTCATAGCTCCCCACGCCCACCTTGCCGCGCGCGATTGGGCGGGGGTCGTTTTTGGTGTTGGGGTTCAGGCCGGGGTTGGCGCGTTCGGGTTGGCCTTCGAGCAGGGGTGAGAAGCGTTTGCCGTCTTCGGTTTTTGGCTTTGGCGGCACGGCTTTTTTGACCGGCTTTTCGGTGCGGCCAACGGTCATTTCGTCGAGGCTGTTCTTGCGGAACAGGGGTTTGGCGGTGTCTGTGCCGGGGCCCATGTCGTCGAGGGTGGGTTTCTGAAATAGTGAGGTCGATGCGCGCTCGCTACCCTCTGGGCTACCACCCATCTCAGCCTCAAGGAGCGGGTTCGAATCGGAGCGGGTGCCCGGGCCAGTCTTCTTGCCGGGTTTGCCCTTTGCGCCGCTTTCCAGCGATTTGGCTTCTTCCTTCGCAATCGGGTCGTCCATGGCGGCGAGTTCGGCGGCTTTGAGGCGTTTGATTTCGTCGCGCAGGCGGGCGGCCTTTTCGAAGTCGAGATCGGCGGCGGCGTCGCGCATGGATTTTTCCAGCGCGTTGAGGTGCGCCTGCAGGTTGTTGCCTACCATATGGCCGCCATCTGCAAAGCCTTTGCCTGAAGTGCCGGAGATATCGGCGCGGACGTGGTCGCGCTCGTAGACGCTGTCGAGAATGTCGGAAATGCGGGCCTTGACGGACTCAGGCGTGATGCCATGTTCCTCGTTATAGGCCATCTGCTTTTCCCGGCGGCGGCTGGTTTCTTCCATCGCCCGCTTCATCGAGCCGGTGATGTTGTCAGCATAGAGAATGACCTTGCCATCGACGTTACGCGCCGCACGGCCAATAGTCTGGATCAGCGATGTCTCCGAGCGCAGGAAGCCTTCCTTGTCGGCATCGAGAATGGCGACGAAGCCGCATTCGGGAATGTCGAGACCTTCACGCAGCAGGTTAATGCCGACGAGCACGTCGAATGCGCCGAGGCGCAGGTCGCGGATGATTTCGATACGTTCCAGCGTGTCGATGTCCGAGTGCATGTAGCGGACGCGCACGCCCTGTTCATGCAGATATTCGGTCAGGTCTTCGGCCATGCGCTTGGTGAGCACGGTGCAGAGCGTGCGGTAACCCTTGGCGGCGGTTTCGCGAATTTCGCCGAGAACATCATCCACCTGGCTGCGGGCGGAGCGGACTTCCACCGGCGGATCGATGAGGCCGGTGGGACGGATGACCTGCTCGGCAAAGACGCCGCCGGACTGTTCCATTTCCCAGGCGCCGGGTGTGGCCGAGACAGCCACGGTCGGCGGGCGCATCGCATCCCACTCTTCGAAGCGCAGCGGGCGGTTATCCATGCAGGAGGGCAGGCGGAAGCCATATTCGGCCAGCGTCGCCTTGCGCCTGAAGTCGCCGCGATACATGCCGCCGATCTGGCTGACGGAAACGTGACTTTCATCGATGAACAGCAGGGCGTTATCAGGGATATATTCAAACAGCGTCGGTGGTGGCTCGCCGGGGTTACGCCCGGTCAGATAGCGCGAATAGTTTTCGATGCCCGCGCAGGAGCCGGTGGCCTCCAGCATTTCGATATCGTAGCGCGTGCGCTGTTCCAGACGCTGCGCTTCCAGCAGACGCCCGGCCTTCTCCAACTCCGCAAGGCGGCCCTTCAGCTCTTCCTTGATAGCGCGGATGGCGCCATTCAGCGTCGGGCGCGGCGTGACATAGTGCGAGTTGGCGTAGATCTTCACCGATTGCAGATCGCCAGTCTTTTGGCCGGTCAGCGGATCGAATTCGGTGATCGAGTCGATCTCGTCTCCAAACATGGAGATGCGCCATGCGGCATCTTCCAAGTGGGCAGGGAAGATTTCGATGGTATCGCCGCGCACGCGGAAAGATCCGCGCTGGAAATCCATGTCGCGGCGCTTGTATTGCTGGGCCACGAGATCGGCCAGAAGCTGGCGCTGGTCCAGCCTGTCACCCACGGCCATCTGGAATGTCATGGCGGTGTAGGTTTCGACCGAACCGATACCATAGATGCAAGAGACCGAGGCGACGATGATGCAATCGTCACGTTCCAGCAGTGAGCGCGTGGCCGAGTGGCGCATCCGGTCGATCTGCTCGTTGATGGAGGACTCCTTCTCGATGAAGGTATCAGAGCGCGGCACATAGGCTTCCGGCTGGTAATAATCGTAGTAGGAAACGAAATATTCCACCGCATTATCGGGGAAGAAGTTTTTGAATTCCGAATAGAGCTGCGCCGCCAGCGTTTTGTTGGGCGCGAGAATGACGGCAGGGCGTTGCGTCGCTTCAATGACCTTGGCCATGGTGAAGGTCTTGCCGGAGCCGGTGACGCCCAGCAGCACCTGCGACCGTTCGCCGGAATTGATGCCCTCAACCAGATCGGCAATCGCCGTTGGCTGGTCGCCAGCGGGTTCGAAGTCCGAGGCCATGCGGATAGTTATGCCGCCTTCGGATTTGGCCGGGCGGGCAGGGCGGTGGGGCGTCCACAGCTTGCCATCCTTGAACAGCGGGTTGCCGCTTTCGATCAGTGCCGACAGAGCCTCGACCGTTGCCGTTACCGCGCCGGTGGCAAGATTTTCCGCATCCTCAAGGCTCACATCCATGCCCGCGACGGGGTTGAGACCTGCGGCAGCACGTGTCTTCGGGTCGTTTGACGCGCCGATGGAAACACCGCGCGACGTCTTCTGCGCGCTTGCCTTCTTGTTGACGCTGCCGCCGCTTTTGGCTTTCTCGGCTTCTTCTATCGCCTGTTTGCGCGCCTCGCTCTCGATTTTCTTGCGATGCTTACCAGCCTTGGATGCGACTTCCCGCTGCGTTTCCACGGAAGATGCTTCCGCCTCCGCTTCAAGCTGCTTTACCCAGTCAGAAACGCTGCCGGAGAGCGGCGCGCCTTCAAATGGGGCTTGCGGCATTTCCGCAAAGCCATCGGAGCGAGAGGTGGTGTTGTCGGAGGATTTCTTCGGTGATCTGGCCATGGTCGGAATATGGAGAGAGTCCAGTTGAAAAGGAAGGGGCGGGGAACAAAAAATGAGTACAAACAGGAAACGTTGAAGCTCAGGGAACCGGTTGCGAAGGCTTTGCGTTCTTCACGCGCTCTCACCACCCGGTTAAAGGGCGCGTCAAAATCCTGTTCCTGTTTGCTGCGTCCTGCGCTAAGCAATACGCCGCAAGCCGGAACAGGTTCCCCTTGCCTCATTATTTTCCTCCCATCTCAAAGGTCTGTCATGCCTTTTTCCATAACCCCTGCGCATATCTGGCCGGTCGTCATGCTGATTGCCTCGAATGTCTTCATGACATTTGCCTGGTACGGACATCTCAAGCACAAAGGCAGCGTGCTGTTTTTTGCCATCCTGACCAGCTGGGGTATCGCGTTTTTTGAATATTGTCTCGCCGTGCCAGCCAATCGCCTTGGCTCCGAAGTCTATTCGACGGCGCAGCTGAAGACGATGCAGGAAGTCATCACGCTGACTGTCTTCGCGCTGTTTTCGGTATTCTGGTTGAAGGAAAGCCTGACGATCAACCATGTCATCGGCTTTGCGCTCATCGCTTTCGGCGCATCCTTCCTGTTCCGCTCGTAAGGGCAGGGCCTTTTCGCGAGGCGGTCGGCTCGAAAAACGGGCGACCGCCTCTTCACATCAGGCAGTCACGCTTCTTTCCTTCGACCTGCGCGCAAGATGCGTTTGTCGTAAAACACGTGCAGCAGAGCGGCTATGGCGGCGGTCGCCGCCACGGCGAATACCAGCCTTCCGACAAGAATGCTGACGATATCCGCGCCCAGCGAAGCCATCAGCAGAGTGTCTTCGATCATGCTGTGGGCAAATCCCATGAAGACGCAGGAGAGAAAAACCTGACGCCGAGAAATCGTGCCGGATTGCGCTTCGCGGATGAGGAAACCCGCGCCGTAGGATATGCCGAGAAACAGGCCGATGGCCGTCAGTTGTTCAGCCTCGCCCTTGATGCCCGCCACGCGAAGGATTGGCGTAATTGCGAGCATGAGAACCTTCATCACCCCCGTGATTTTCAGAATTTCGAGGCTCCAGGAGAGGACGAAGAGGATGACAAGCATCCAGACCAGGGTTTCCAGCAGCGAGAGAAAATAGTCGCTCCATTCCAGCGTCGCTGTCATGGGTATCCAGCCGGGCTGGACGGGTGCGGAAAGAGCGCCTGTCGCCTGGAGGATGTGGTGCAGCAGAAAGGCATAGAGTAGGCCGCCGACGATGCGCAACAGAGTTGTGACGACGAATGACGGACCCGCTTTCTGGATGATCTTCTGTTCCAGCGGCAATCCATGCGCAAACAGGATCAGCGCGGAAAAGACGGTGACCTCAGCCACGCTGAGGGACTGAACAGGCACCAGAGTGAAGATCAGCGGTATTGCGCCCCATATGCCCACAAGCATTGCAGTCAGCCAGGCCAGCCCCAGTTCCGGGGGCAATCCCACCACGTTCATGAAGGGCGCAAAGGCGGGGGAGATGACCTCGATCAGACCCATTCGCGACAACACCTCCGTCGCCAGAGTAATGGGAACCGTGATGCGGACCAGCAGCCAATAGATGTGCAGCGTTTCACGGCTGTGCTTCAGGAATGTTTGCATCACGGGTCCCTCTCGAAAATCATGTCCACTGTGCTACCGCGAGCCCAATCGAATTTGTGGTCAAAAATTGCATGAATGTGCAATTTTATTGCAAAGCGTCAGAGGCGGGCTATGCTCTCGGCCATGGATGCGATTGATCGGAAATTGTTGAACCTGATGCAGCGCGATGCGTCGCGCACAAATGTCGAGATGGCCGATGACGTGGGCTTGTCGCCATCCAGCTGCCTGAGGCGCATCCAACGTTTGCACAAATCCGGCGTCATCGACCGTATCGTTGCCATTCTTAACCCGGCCAAGGCGGGGCGTGGTGTCAAAGCCATGGTCACGGTTGAACTGAAGCTGCATGGCGAGCAACATATGCGCCGGTTTCTGGAACTCGTCGCCGCCGAAGAGGCCGTCGCGCAGGCCTATGGCGTAACCGGGGAGACCGACGTCGTGCTGATGTTGCGCCTGCGGGACATGGATGAGTATGACGCTATCTGCGACAGGCTGTTTCGCGACGAGACGAATGTCGCCCGCTTCTATACGATGGTCGTCATTAAGACCGCCAAGGAAGAAACTGCGATCCGCATCTGACGCGACAATCTTTTTGAGGCGATTGTGGGTGCCGGGATTGCTCCCGGCACGGTTTCAGTGAGCGTTGCGCCGGTTCGCCCTTTGAATGGCGAGATCCAGAACCAGCATGATCAGCAGGCTGATGCCGACCAGCGGGAAGATGATGCCGCCGATGGCTAACAGCGCGATCAAGCCGCGCAGGACGCGTTTGTCATGCGGCAGGGGCGGAACCCCGAAGGAGCCTTTGGGGCGACGTTTCCACCACATGACACCGCCGGATACGGCCAGAAGGACGATGCCGAGGCAGGCGAGAGCCAGAATGATCTGGTTTGCCAGCCCGAATTGCTGGCCCATATGAACGTTGATTCCCCATTCCAGGCCTTTGCCGAGCGGCCCGTAATCGGCATAGCTCATGTCGATGAGCGGCTCGCCGGTGTATTGATCCAGATGAACTACCCGTTGCTTGGCAAGGTCATCGGGATAGACAGAGCCGCTGTAGACGCCGGTCGGTGTCGTCGGCATTGCGACCGTATATCCCGCTTGCAGCCCCAAAGCATCAAAGCGGGAGACTGCGCTGTCGATGCCGATCGGTGCGTTCGTAATGTCAGCACCTGTCGCGACGGGCGCGGGAGTTTCGGAATGCTGTCCGTGATCGTGTCCTGCGGAGGACATCGGCACCTGTGCCTGCTCGAGTGACCAGGTGGTTTTTGCTACATCATCCAGATGCGTGCCGGACATTGGAACATCCACCCGAACGCCTGGGGGATAACCGAAATTGTTGCCGTTTGCCCATTCATTGACCTTCGCGCCCCAGACGCCGGACCATGGCATACCCGTTACGGCAAGGAAAACGATGAACAGGCCAACGAAGGCGCCGGTCACAGCGTGGGTGTCGCGCCAGAAAACGCGCTTTTTCGGCGTCCCGCGGACGGTGACGACGCCGCCTGTCTGGTTGCGCGGCCACCAGAGATAGATGCCGGTTGCCACAAGCAGGATCGACCACCCAGCGGCTATTTCGATAAGATACCGCGTATAGGTCCCAAAATATTTCAGACTGTGCAGATAGCGTATCGTCCACATGACAGTGCCGCGATCCGGCATGGAACCAAGCACCTTTCCGCTATATGCATTGACGTAGACGGCCCGCTTGCCATCAGACGCCTTTATGGTGATTTCCGTCGAAGCGCCGGAGTCCGTCGGCGTCGTGTATTTGAGGACCGTACCGGGAACGGCTGCCAAAGCGGCGTCGATGATGGCAGACGGCGCGGCCTTTGGTGCGTTCTGTACAGCTTCGATGCGCTTGAGATCGGAATGGATTATCGCGTCGATTTCATCCCTGAAGAGATAGAGTGCGCCGGTAACGGCGAGTGAAATCATGAAAGGCAGCACGAAGAGCCCGGCATAGAAATGCCATCGCCAGACAGCGCGATAGAGGTTGATGGAGGAGGCTGCTGATTGGCGCGCATCCTCGAACGAGGTGGTAACGGACATGAATGTCTCCGCAGAAGAATGAGGAAAGACGGCGAAATGCGCTACGCCTCTCGACGTGGCGCATGGGCCATGGTGATCTCAAACATCTCTGGCGAAGGGTGGTCCGCGCGGCCGTGAACCCAGGTTCGGCGAAGGCGACGACAGAACTTCCGTGACGGGTTGGAAGTGGAGCAGGGTCGTCGGCAGTGGGGCAGGAATAAACTCGATGACCGGGCTGGGTATTGCAGCGCCGGAGGCGGATGCCAGGCGGCACATGGTGCCGCAGCAGTTATTCGCGAGTTTCCCCGCCGGGTCCTGCTTTTCGGATGCCCCGCCCTGCGTGTGCATGGAGCAGATGATCTCATCTGCCGCCAGCGCCGCTGAAGCCATGGCGCCGTTTGTAAATCCGTTGGCGAGGCCCTGTAGCAGGAAAAGCAGAAGCGCCAGCATGGCGATAGCGCCAGCCGAGCTTCTATCCTGCAAGATGTCGCGAACAAGCCTCATGGCGCTGGCGTGCCACAATTTTTCCGCATTGTCACTGCGGCAAGATGTACGTCTGGCCGAATTACAAATTGTCCATGTCGGCAAATCGCCATTGTTTCGCAGCTTTTTCGCCGGAATTGGCTGTGATCCTACCCCGACTTGAAGTTGGTCGGAGTAGCAAAACATGGCTCCCTTTTCTCCAACGATAGCGGCGATCCGCTATGGCTATGGCCTTTCGCCGGGCCAGGTTCTCACGCAGAATGTTGATGACCTCTTGGTTCAGCTTGCGGATGCGCCTTTGAAGGATGCGTTTTTTCCGTTGGGCGGAGTGCTTGCCGCGCGCCAGCGGGCCGATGATCTTGCGGATGGGTTGGTCGCTATCCGTCCCGCCAACAATGGCGGCGAGCGTGATCGTGATGCGCGCCGTGCCCTGCAGAAAAAAGCCGAGCAGAGTTTGCAACGCGACAGCACCGCCCGCGTTATGCAGTCGGTGTTCTCGCCCTACGGCTTCCACGAGCGTCTTGCCGCCTTCTGGACGGACCACTTCTCCGTCAACGCTCACAAGTCGCTACCGATGCGAGCGCTCACTCCGCTCTATGAGGTCGAGGCGATTCGACCGCATCTTGCCGGTCGGTTTCGCGACTTGCTTCAGGCCGCCGTGCTGCATCCCGCGATGCTGATCTATCTCGACCAGAACAGATCGACCGGACCGGAATCAGTCGCGGCTGAACGCCAGAAGCGCGGCCTCAATGAAAATCTGGGCCGGGAATTGCTGGAACTGCACACCATGGGCGCTGGCAGCGGCTATACGCAGCAGGATGTGCGCTCTGCAGCCCTGGTGCTGACCGGCATGACGGTGGATGACCGTTACGAGATGTTGTTTCGGCCGCGCATGGCGGAACCCGGTGAGATCAAGGTTCTCGGCGTATCCTATGGAGGCCGCAAGCGCACCGCGGATGATTGCCTTGCAATGCTCGACGATCTGGCGACGCGCCCGGAGACCGCGTTGCATGTCTGTCGAAAGCTGGCCACACATTTTATCGCCGACGATCCTCCCATGGATGTTGTCGGTGCCATGGCGAAAGAGTGGAAAGCCAGCGATGGCAACCTTATCAAGGTCTATGCGGCCATGCTGAACCAGCCGCGTGCCTGGAGCGATCCCGGCCGCAAGATGAAGCTGCCATTTGACTTTGTGGTTTCCGGGCTGCGCGCATTCGGCATCAATCGGAAAAACTGGGAGCAGCGACTGTCTCCATCTGGTGACGACGAGGCCGCAAGGTCAGTCCCCGTAGGCTCGGTGCAACCCGGCATGGGTGATATGGCTGGTGCCGAAAGCGCGCAATCCAAGGCCCCACCAAGCGGAGACATGGCAGCCGAGAAGCCCGGTCCGGAGGGGCAAGGCGCTGACGCGAAAATTCAGAAGCCCGCCAACAGGCAGAGTCTGGCACGAACGCTGACGCTGGCGTCGCTGCGCCGCATGGGCCAACCCGTCTGGCAGCCGCCAAGTCCCGCGGGATTTGAGGAGGGTGTCGCTTCCTGGCTTTCTCCAAGCCAGATGAGCGAGCGTATCCTGTGGGCGCGCAAGGCATCGAACACGCTTGGCGGCGACATGGAGCCGCGAAAGCTCCTGGAAGTCGCGTTGGCGGATATGGCCAGAGACGACACGATCCGTGTGGTCAGCCAGGCGCCCAATCGTGCGAGCGGCATGACGCTTGCGCTGTCCTCACCGGAATTCAACAGGAGATAGGATCAATGACCATCTCTCAGACCATGCTTATCAGCCGTCGCAATTTTCTGGTGACGGCTTGCTGCGCGGCTGCCGTGCCGGCGTTTTCGCCAGTCAGCTTCGCCGCCATGCCAGGCGAAAACCGCTTCGTCACCATTGTGCTTCGCGGAGCCATGGATGGGCTTGACCTCGTTCAGCCCTATGGTGATCCTGCATTCGCAGGGTTTCGTCCGACACTTGCCCTGACGCCAGACACCGGCCTGATCGATCTGGATGGGCATTTCGGGCTCAACCCGGCAGCGCAGCCGTTGATGCCGCTGTGGCAGGCGAAGGAACTGGCCTTCGTCCATGCCGTTTCCACACCTTACCGCGATCAGCGCAGCCATTTCGACGGGCAGGATATGCTGGAGAGCGGGGCAGAGCATGTCCATGAGGAACGCACCGGATGGCTCAACCGCGCCCTGTCGTCCATTCCGCGCTCCGCAGATCGCAAGGCGATAGACATCAATACATCGATGGAGCTCATTCTCTCAGGTCCGAACGAGGCGGACGTCTGGGCATCAACGTCCAACATGACGATGGGAGCCGATGAAATCGGCTTCTTCAAGCGGCTCTATGCGAATGATCCGGAATTCAATCAGGTCCTCGCCGAAGCCTTGCGCACCGACATGTCGGCGGAACAACTCTTTCAGGATGAAAAGCGCGGGCAGGGCATTCGCGATGTCGCCAAGCTGGCGGGTGGCCTGCTGAAAGAAGATTACCGCATCGCCAGCTTTTCCGTGGATGGCTGGGATACCCATGCGGGGCAGAAGGGGCAGTTTGCCAGAACGGTCAAGGACCTGACCATTGCGCTGACGACGCTGAAAGATGCGGTCGGGCCGGAGGTCTGGAAGAAAACGGTTGTCGTTGCGATGACTGAATTTGGACGCACGGCCCGCGAGAACGGAACAGGCGGCACCGACCACGGCACAGGCGGCGTCGCAGTCCTTGCTGGTGGCGGTATCGATGGCGGCCGCGTTCTCGGCAACTGGCCCGGCCTTGGCGATGGGAAGCTTCTCGACGACCGCGACCTGATGCCGACCGGCGATGTTCGCGAACTTGCCGCCGCCATGCTCTATCGCCAGTTCGACGTATCCAGTGAAGCGCTGACCAACACGATATTTCCCGGCCTGAACTTCGACAGGTCCTCAGCCTACCTCAAAATCTGAGGTGATCAGATCAGGGCGCGGCGGTTGCTGACGTTGCCGCATCGATCAGAGCGGTCTTCACTGCGATATCGGCCATTTCAAGCGCGGCTGCGCGTGATTTCGCAGCCGCGATGAAGCGGCCATTGTGACAGAAGGTTGCGCCCTCAACGCCGGAAACTGCCTCCAGATCGGCGTCCGTCAGCCCACCCCAGGCTGCGGGCAGGTCTGCTCGCAGTTCAAAACCATCGTCGGCACGGCGAATACCCGTTACGCACCAATCCTTGTCGCGCGGGTGGACCACGAAGAGAAGGTGGTCGGCACCGGCTTTGACGATTGCAGGACGGAACGGCATTCCCAGAGGAAGCTCGAGAACGCGGCCTTCGCCCGTTGCATCGATGGCCTTCAACACAAGGGCTTCAGCCCGCAGCTTTGCCGCCTTCTTCTCGATGTTTGCCTCAACGAAGCTGCGCGCGATGGAGAGCGCATGATGGAACGCGCGGTCGTCGGCCTCCGGGTCGGTATTGTCGAAAGATGGCTTCAGCGTCTCGAGCAGGCTGGGCAGTGTCAAGGTAGACAGTTGCCCAGCGGTAGATGGGCTCAGCGCACCATTATCCGTGAGATCGATTGGCAGAACGAAGCTTGTGTCGAATGAGGCATGAAGGGCGTCGATGTGGGTATCGGAAATGCCCGATGCCGCCAGATAATCGCGACCGAAATGCTTCCACACCAGTCCGAAAGAACTATAGGGCTGGCCGTCCTCTCTGAGAGGTGCTCCGCGCTGATGATGATCGAAAATGCGCGTCTGCGCATCATAGGCGCCGCCCACGTCGTAGATGATACGATCGGAGGCAGGCGTGATCCATTCCGGCGAGCGGCTGCGTATGATTTTCGCCTGAGGGAAAAGGCGGGTCAGGATGACGCTGGACAGAAGTTCATCGGCATGAAAGCCACCGGAGTGGGTAACGAGAAATTCCGCTGTCATCAGGTAGCTGGCCTTGTAGGTAGGAGTGCGATCTTGACGATCAAATATCGCTTGTCCGACCGCCTAGCAAGCAAACATCAGCTGATAGCAGTGATTTCCAGCTCATCGTCACCCACATAGGCTGAATCACCGACAGATTTACCCAAAAGCGCTCTGGCGACAGGGGAGACGTATGAGATTGATCCCGTCTTCGGGTCTGCTTCGTCTTCCCCGACAATCCGGTAGGTCTGCACCCGCCCGTCTTCGCGCGAGAATGTCACGGTGCCGCCGAAGGCGACGACATCGTTGTTTTCGGGCGGCGCTACGAATTGCGCGGTATGAAGCCTTTCGGAAAAATACCTGAGATCGCGCATGTGCGGGCCAGCCTGTCGTCGACGCTCGTTGATGTCCTCGATAGCGTTTGCCTCATCGAATGCCGCTCTTGCGGCAGCGACCTGCTTCTGGAGTGCTATCAAACCCGCCTCGGTGACAAGGTTGGGATGCGGCGAGACAGGGCGATCCGGCAGCTGTGTTTCTGCTGCGGTTTCGGCACTCTCTTCCTTTACGAAGGCTACGCTCACGGTCAAATTCCTTTATACACTTATCCTCATATGGAGAGTGCGGAGCGGAAAGACAACCGTTGGGCTCATTCGTGTCGCAGCGCCTCGATAGGGCTGAGGTTCGCTGCCCTGCGCGCCGGGAAGTAACCAAAAATGACACCGATTGCCGCGGAGAAGGCGAATGCGAGCGCGATGATCGAAGGGCTTGTGACGAAGGGAACGCCGAGAAAGCTCACCACGGCATAGGCAAGACCCAGCCCCGTGAGAATTCCAGCAAGACCTCCGAAGGCAGAGAGCATCACCGCCTCGACCAGAAACTGGGTCAGGACCTGTTTTTCCAACGCGCCGATAGCAAGCCGGATGCCGATTTCGCGGGTCCGTTCGGTCACGGAAACAAGCATGATGTTCATGATGCCAATGCCACCGACGAGCAGACTGACCGCCGCGACAGCGCCGAGAAGCCCGGTCAGCAGGGTTGTCGTTCCCGTCATTGCCGAAGCGATCTGCGCCATGTCATTGACGGTAAAGTCGTCCTCGCGGCCCAAACCAATGCGACGGCGTTCGCGCAGAAGGTTTTCGATATCTGCCTGAACCTTGGCGGTGGAAACGCCGTCCTGCGCAGAGACCATGATGCTCGATATGGTCGTGGTGCCACCGATGCGCCGCTGGTGGATTTTCAGTGGCATGATGATAGTGTCGTCCTGATCGTCACCTAAGCCCGATTGGCCCTTTCGCGCCAGCACCCCGATGACAGGGCAGGAGATGTTGCTGACCCGGATCGTCTGTCCGACCGGGTTGGCGGACCCGAACAGCTCCTGCCGAACGGTCTCGCCGATGATGCAGCCGATTTGACCGCCACGGTCTTCCGCAGGCAGAAACTCCCGTCCCAGTGCCAGCGTCCAGTCCTGCACGGTCAGGTAATCATTGGTGGTGCCAACCACGCTGGTCGAATGGTTTTTGCCGCCATAGATGACCGTCGCAGCAGAGCTTCTGTTGAGTGGAGCGACGGCGCGCACACCGCCGAGCTGGTCACGCATGGCCTGAACGTCATGCTCGTTGAAACGCTTAGCCTCCGTGCTGGCGCGTCCTGGGCCGAACTGGCCCGGGCGTACGAAAAGCATGTTGGTGCCCAGCCGCGAAAGCTCCGATTTCACCTGCGCCGTCGTGCCATTTCCGATGGTGACCATGGCGATGACTGCCGCCACGCCGATGACGACGCCGAGCACGGTCAGGAACGAGCGAAGCATGTTCCGGCTTATGGCGCGCAATGCAAGCCGGGCTGTCTCAAGAAACATCATGGGCCTCCGGGATCTGGTTTGCGCTGTCTGAGGCAAGATGGCCATCGACAAACCGCAACAGGCGGCCTGCATAGGCAGCGATGTCTTCCTCATGCGTCACCATGACGACCGTAATCCCCCTGTCGCGGTTCAGCGAGGTGATCAACTCCATGATTTCGGTGCTGGTCTTTGTATCGAGATTGCCGGTGGGCTCATCGGCCAGCAGGAGAGCGGGCCGGGTAACGATGGCACGCGCAATGGCCACGCGCTGCTGCTGCCCGCCCGAAAGCTCCTGCGTTGTGTGGTGTTCTCGACCCGCCAGCCCCACCTGCGCCAGCGCTTCCAGCGCCCGGGGACGCCGCTCCGCAGCCTTCATGCCTCGGTAAATAAGGGGCAATTCGACATTTTCCACGGCAGAGGTGCGCGGCAAGAGGTTGAAGCCCTGAAAAACGAAGCCGAGCATATGACGACGCAACAGCGTCAGCTGTTCCTTGTCGAAGCCGCTGGTCGGCACGCCCTGAAAAAAGTACTCGCCCGCCGTTGCCGTATCGAGGCACCCGATGATGTTCATTGAGGTGGACTTGCCGGAACCCGAAGGTCCCATGATGGCAACGAATTCACCCTCCGCGATGGAGAGGCTGACGCCGTCCAGTGCGCGGATCGTCGCTTCGCCGACGCCATATTGCTTGACGACGTTGCGGAACTCTATGAGCGGGTGGATTGTCATGCTTTGCTCCCGCTTCAATTGCTGCGCTGGGAAGCGTCTGTAATGACCTGATCGTCAACCTTCACGTCGCCCGATTTGATGGCGGTGAACTGGCCGTCCGTAGAGCCGGTTTCCACCTCGACGGGGACGGGATTGTTGTTGCGCAGGACCCAGATGTTTCGCTTTGCCGAGACCGCCGGTTCGTCGCCACCACGCTGCCTGTTCATTCGCGGAGGCCGAAACAGTCCCATCAGCCCGCCACCGCCACGAGAGGCGGATTCGCGTGGTGGACTGTATCTGAGAGCGGTATTGGGGACGAGTATGGCGTCCTTTACCTGCTCCACCACGATGTTGGCTGTGGCTGTCATGCCTGGACGCAGAAGCAATTCCGCATTGTCGACGGTCAGAATGCCCTTATAGGTCACGACGTTCGAAACGGTTTCAGACGCAAATCGCACCGTCTCGATGGAGGCCGGGAAGTTGCGGTCCGGATAGGCGTCGACATTGAAAGATGCAGTCTGGCCGTTCCGGACTTTTCCGACGTCAGCCTCGTCAATCGCGACCTGCAATTCCATCTGCCGCAAATCGCCAGCGATGGTGAAGAGAACTGGCGCATTGAGTGAAGAAGCCACCGTGGCCCCTGGATCAACGTCGCGCGTGAGTACCACACCGTCAATCGGCGAGATGATTCTGGCCTTGCCGAGGTTGAGTTCCGCCAAGCGCAAATCAGCCTCCGACGACAGCACGGACGCGCTATTGACTTGAAGCGTAGCTGCGGCAGCATCATAATTGAACTGTGCGGCGTCCAGATCCTGCTGGCTGGACACACGGCTCTGCACGAGCGATTTTAGCCGGTCGAGCGAAGCCTTGGCGGAGCCGAGATCGGCGGTTGCCTTGAGAACATTTGCTTGTGCCGATGCGAGCTTGGCGCGGGCACTCTGCACATCCGCCTGCAGCTTGTTCGTGTCCAGTTCTGCCAACACGTCGCCCGCCTTGACCGGGCTGTTATAGGTCACATTGACCTTTCTAACGGTGCCGGAAAGCTCGCTGGAAATATCCACCTGATCGGTTGGCTGAACCGAACCCGTGGATGTAACGATGACGGATAGATCGCCCTTTTTGACGTCTGCCGTGGTGTAGGTATAGGAAACCCGTGAGCCGCCAGAGATGTAATAATAGGTAGCCGCCCCACCTAGCAGCAGAAACGCGCCCAGCACATAAATGAAACGGCGAGACTTTCTTTTGCCTTTACTGGAAGCGCCGAGAATCTCTCGAAGGTCCGGTTGTTGTGCCGGCCTGCTTGTATCGTTGCCGACATCATCGGGCTTGGTCATTTCTCTTCCCTGCAACTCGGCCGACCCGTGACAATATCGTGCGAATGACGCCTGATGAACGATCTGGATCGGATTCGGCTCCACGTTCTGTTTATCGAACGGAAGTTGCACAGCTTTGCGGCAGCGTGAAGTGAAAACTTGGTAATATTACCGGTAACAGGTCCGGCGCGGGTCATAAATGGAGGAGCGCGTCGGTGGACAACTGCCATTCATGGCGCGCGCGGCATTAACGCCCGGAACGGTTGGTGCCCGCCGGGTTTAGAACCCGGCGGGCTGTCTCTCAGAATTCAGCCCATTCCGGCTCTTTTACCGCTGCTGCACCGCCACCAAAGGCGGCTGCGAGTTTACGGCTCATGCTGCGGGCAGGAGAGGGAACAGAGGCGGATGTGGATGCGGCCGCGCGTGGCCTTGCAGCCTGCCGAGCCGTACCTGCATCGCCCAGCCGGAACTGCGCCAGCATCTCGGTGAGGCTGCGTGCCTCCTTCGCAAGTGCGTGGCTGGCGGCGGTGGATTCTTCGACCATGGCCGCATTCTGTTGCGTCCCTTGATCCATCGTGTTGACGGCGGTGTTGATCTCCTGCAGCCCGAGTGACTGCTCCCGCGATGCTTCGGCGATAGCGTGTACGTGCCGGTTGATTTCCTGCACTTCTGCGGCAATCGTCTGAAGCGATTTTCCGGTTTCGCCCACCAGTGTCACACCGGTTTTGACCTGATCGCCGGACGTGTTGATCAGCGCCTTGATCTCCTTGGCAGCGTTCGCCGAACGCGAGGCCAGTTCACGCACCTCCTGGGCGACGACTGCAAAGCCCTTGCCAGCTTCGCCTGCGCGTGCCGCTTCGACACCGGCATTCAGAGCCAGAAGGTTGGTCTGGAATGCGATGTCGTCGATAACGCCGATGATATTGGCGATCTCATTGGACGAATTTTCGATCTGGTGCATGGCATTGATGGCTTCGCCCACGATCTTGCTGGAGCTTTCGGCACCATCGCGGGTGCGAACGACGAGCTTGCTGGCCTCATCGGCGCGTTTCGCTGCGTCCTTCACCGTTGTCGTGATCTGTTCCAGAGCAGCCGCCGTTTGCTCAACCGATGCCGCCTGCTGCTCGGTGCGTTTGGACAGGTTGTCGGCCGAAGACAGAAGCTCGTTTGCACCGGCATTGATGGCCTGTGCATTTCCGCCGACGGTCGCCATGGCGGCATTGAGCTTCTGGATGGAATCGTTGAAGTTGCGGCGCAGACCGTCGAGATGCTCGACAAAAGGCGTTTCGATGCGGAAGGCCAGATCGCCATCGGCGAGGCGGCCCAGCGCAGTCTCGAGTTCGTTTACGGCCTGCTGCAGGTCCTGTGCTTCGCGCGCCTTCTGGGCTTCGCGCTCCAGCCGCTCCGACAAGCTGGCTTCCTGGGCGGCATCGGCCTGTTTTGTCAGTTGCGCCCGCTCAATGGCGTTCGTGCGGAACACGGCCACTGCCTGTGCCATCTGCCCGATTTCATCGGCGCGGTTGATGCCAGCGATTTCCTGGCTGGTCTCACCTTTGGCAAGGCCGATCATACGTTCGCGCAACACAGCCATTGGACCGGTGATCCCTGCGTGAGAAACATAAAGAGCAAGGCCCAGCGCAAGGACGACGCCAATGCTGAGCGAGATGATGCTGAACATGATGATTGACTTGACGTCTTCCGACATGCTGTCGCCGCCTGACGTCAGCAATTCCATCATCGCCGTATTATTCCCGCCAGTCTCCGTGGACAGCTGCTTCATCAGCCCATCATTTTCCGCCATGATTGCGGGTACGCCTGCTTTGTTGCCGGAGGCTGCCATGACGATAGCCTTATCGGTATTGGCTTTGACCGCGGCCAGGATCGTCAGGATCTTCTGCATTGTTGGCTGGCGGCTGGGCACGGCAACGCCAACAGCCTGAAATCGCTCGGCTGCTGTCTGCAGATCCTTTTCGTATTTCTCCTTCATGTCCTTATAGACGGTCGATGTAGGATCCTGCTCCAGCAGACGGCCGGAAATAGCGACCGCCGTCCAGACGCCAGCCGAGGCACGGGCACCAAGAACCGCGGCCTGGCTCTCATTACGAATGAAGCCGTGGTAAGTGTCGTTGGCATGATTGAAGCGGATAGACATATAGGCGATGCCTGACAGCGAAATGACGCCCAAAACGACAAGCAGAGATAATATCTTTGTTTTAATACCAAAATTTTCCAGCATGAATTGTCTCCCCCCAACCCATATGCGCGACAGTTCGGCACGTGGTGGCATGCAGTGCTTCAGATGAATGTAATGAAATGCCGCGCAGGCTCCGACGTTCGCATCATGCATTCGGCAGTTGCCGTGTCGTGCCGGCGATTAGTCCGTATAATCGTTAAAAACAAAATAAGTTGACCACCTTTATTCTCGCACGATGCTGTCGGGCAGACGAGAGAAATGCGCTGATCGAAAAAATCTTCTCCATCAATTCTGTCTTGTTGCTAGACAGTTTTTTGCAATGCAAAAAATCGGTAAAAAATGTCATTTTGCTGTTGCAGAGCATGTATGAACCGTGTATCTCCCCACCATCGAAAAGGCGGAGTGTAGCGCAGTCTGGTAGCGCATCTGGTTTGGGACCAGAGGGTCGGGAGTTCGAATCTCTCCACTCCGACCATCTTTCTTTAATGCCATTGAATTAATGGCCAGCAATCTTCAAAAATAGAGAAGTTGATGTGGGCAGTTCTCCGGAAACTGCCCTTTTTACATTCATGCTACGTATTGGAAATATGCCCAGGCGCCGACAAAAAACGCTATCACTGCGGCAATCGCGATAAGCTTGCGCAGTTGCGGGTTTGGCTTGCGAGGCTGTTTCGGCGGCTCCGGCTTGCGAAATTTGATTACGTTTTCATTCATGTCTGCTGTCCTTTACATGTCGTCCCGATAAAATACGCTTCGTCCGCATGTAGCAAGATAAGTGTAAAGCCTTTTCCCCATCTAAGGCTTTTATGGTTTCCGCATTATGCGAGGCTTGCGCGGACTTGACTTCAAAGGGGAGTCGGTCCAATTGAGTTTTGCTGTCGCTCTGTCATGTTTTTATGATAGGGGATGGGGAGAAAGGGCGGAGCGCCCCTTGATCGCAAGACCGGAGCAGTTTGAAATGTCTGCAAAAATCTATCGTCCAGCCAAGACTGCCATGCAATCCGGCAAGGCTAAAACAAATATCTGGGTGCTGGAATTCGACGCCGAGGTTCCGCGCAAGATCGATCCTGTGATGGGCTACACGTCCTCGTCGGATATGAACCAGCAGGTAAAGCTGACCTTTGAAACGCAGGAACTGGCGGAAGCCTACGCCCAGCGCAAAGGCATCGAATACCGCGTTATTCCTCCTCAGGAGCCAACCCGCAAGATTGTGTCCTACACGGACAACTTCAAGTTCACCCGCACACAGCCCTGGACACACTAATTCATAGATCGGGCCCCTTAGCTCAACTGGATAGAGCAACTGCCTTCTAAGCAGTAGGTCGCAGGTTCGAGTCCTGCAGGGGTCGCCACCAATACACGAAAGCCTCCGGTTATACTCCGGGGGCTTTCTTGTTTCAGCCCGGTTCCCATGATGTTGTTTCTGAGTGTTACTGTTTAATCGCCGACGGTTTTGGTACCTTTCGGCCTCATATAGCCGCGAACAGGATTGGTCTGTGTTCGATAATGCGGGCTATGCTAAACGAATGCGCTGACAGTCTCAGGCAGGGACGCTGGAGTTCCATCAAGCAAAACCGTCCCGCTGAAGGGCTGCGTCAATACGACAGGTTGTTGGGGCGGGTGGGGCACTGTACCGATGTCATGACAGATGGTGTCGAGCAGTTGGCGGAAAGTTTTTGAAAATGATGGGTTCGGATTGGGTCGATTGGTTCCCGATAGTTCTTTTGCCGCTCAAGCTTCTTGTGTTGGGAACAGGAATGTTCTTCGCGATCAAATGGCATCATGACCAGGCGAAGAAGGACAGGGACATCAACTGAGCCGCGTCACGAGGTGGTGCAGGTACAAGACCGCTTCAATGCCTCGATAATCCGGTTATGCTGGCTGGATGATTCTCTGTTACGATCGCTGATTGATGGAAACTTCCCTATATCTCCCGGTGAAAGCCTTTCTTGAGGCTGCGGGTTATTCCGTAAAGGGTGAGGTCGGCGGATGTGATCTCGTCGGAATCAGCGACGATGAATCGCCGGTGGTGGTCATCTGTGAACTCAAAATGACATTCAATCTCGAGCTGCTTCTCCAGGCCGTTGATAGGGCAGCGGTCGCTGACGAGGTCTGGATCGCGGCCAGAATATCGGCAAAGGGCAGAGGAAGAGAAACCGATAAGCGTTATCGCGATCTCTGCCGCCGGCTTGGCATCGGTATGATGGGCGTGTCCGATCGCGGGGACGTCAGCGTTATCGTTCCATCGACGTCTCCGATGCCGCGCACGAATCCGAAAAGACGCTCCCGACTGGTGCGCGAGCACAAGACGAGGCGAGGCGACCCGGTACTGGGTGGCAGCACGCGAGTCCCCATGATGACGGCCTACCGACAGCAGGCATTGGGATGCGCTGCCATTCTGGCGAAAGGCCCGCTGCGGGTGGGAGACGTAAGAAAGGACGTTCCGGAAGCCGGTAAGATCTTGCTCTCAAATGTGTACGGATGGTTTGAAAGACTTGAGCGAGGCGTTTACGGCCTGACTGACGCCGGGCGCGATGCGCTAGTTCGGTGGCCCCAGCTTTAACGCAACAGCTGTAACCAAGCTGGCCAGCGCTAAGGCAAGCGTGGATCAACTAATCTGAATGAAAAGAAATGAGAAAACTGGTGCCCCCGACAAGGTTCGAACTCGTGACCCCCTGATTACAAATCAGGTGCTCTACCAACTGAGCTACAAGGGCAATCCAGTGCGGTGGAATTAGCAGATTCTCCTGTCGTGTAAAGTGGAAATTTCACTGTTGTGTGGAAAAACTTGTTTCAAATCCGCATACGGCCCGGCAAGCGGCTAGCCTTGCAGGTAGTAGAGCTTGTGGGTGATGGTCCAGTTTCTCTCTCGTTCCAGAAGCGAAAGATATTCGCAGAACACAACGCTTCCCATTTGCGTCGTCAGTTTGACGGAGGCGGTGTCTCCCACCTTGTCGATGCCGATGATGTCAAACTCATATTGGCTCTCCTGCAAGCCTTGCTCTGCCGAGCGCAGCTGGTGAATGAAATCCTCCACGGACAACCACTCGGTCGCGCCCTCGTAGTTGCCGACGATGTTAGCGCGTGGATCCAGAACCTCCCGCAGCATGTCACCATCGGCTTGCGCCATTGCCTGCACGTAGTCCGCAATCGTCTGGCTGATTGTTTCCGACATCGTTCTGACCCTCCCTCCAGAAGTCAAATCTAAAATACACTCTTTTCAGCATTCTGCCACGACCCGGGTAATGTGCCGCCGGAAGGTCCGGAACAGGCTTCAGGCACAGGGTTGTCCACATTTTTGTCGGGTCGTTTGAGCGCTTGCCACGCGGGCGACAAATTTCCGGTCGATGTCGTTTTGCGTTCAAAACCCCATTAGAGGGGTGCCGTCAGCGAGGAAAATTTCGTATGATCCCGCTTCAACCCTGCGGGTCTTTCGGGCCGGGGCTGTTTTCGAGAATGCGAGTACGGGTGTTTCGGTGATCGATCCTTATGTTTTGCTGGGCGTAGAGCGTGATGCCGATGATGCGACGATCAAGGCGGCTTATCGCAAGGTTGCCAAGAGTGCGCATCCCGACAGCGGCGGTGATGCCGATCAGTTCGCCAAGCTTCAATTGGCCTACGAGCTTTTGAAGGATCCGGTCAGGCGCAAGGTTTTCGACGATACGGGATACGATCCGCAACTGGCCGACGCCAAGGATCTGAAGGGCTTGCTGATGTTGGAGACGCTGGTCAACGAGTTCATTCTCGACGAGCGGGAGCCTGGCAGCTTCGATCCCGTAGCAGCGATGCGTCGCAAGCTTACGGACGACATCCTCAAGAGCCGTTTTCACATTCTCGAACTTGAGCGTCACCGCACCCGCGTGCGCAAACACATGGACCGGCTGGGCCGAAAGCCGGAAACGGATGTGTTGGGATCGATGCTGCGCGCGCGTAGCCAGTCGATTGCGGACGCCATTCGCAATGCCGAAACTCAGATAGAAGTTATTGAACAGGCCTACACGATGTTGGAAGGCTATTCCTACGAGCTTGAAATCGCCGTGCTGGCCGAGCCTCTCTTGAAGGGGGAGGCGGCAGAGTAACGCCTGCGCCGCTCATGCGTCGCTTCAGGGGCCATTCACCAGTGCGAGAATGAGTTGATGGACCGCGCCGCCATTCGATAGCTCATCGCGGTCGAAATCGCGGCCGCGCTGACGCTGTTCATTGGAAAGCTCTCCCAACCTCTGCTGGAGGACGGCGCGAACCTTCTGGCACTTCGGATCATCTTCTGCCCGCAAACCCACACTGTAGGCTTCGATCTTCTTGACCATGTCGAGAATATGCTGGCCGTGAACGCGCTCATGTTTCTCAACGCCGGAGATGAAGCGTTGCCAGCTTGCCGCGACGTCAGACGGAAGTTTTGCGGGAGCCTTTGGCCATGTGTAGATGATCGTCAGATTGGGACGGGCAGTTGCCAGAACGCAAGCGCCATCTGCCTTCGGACGATAGTCTCGGCGCCATGTCAGCTTGAAGGTGGTGTGCGCAACGGCTTGAACGCCCGCCTGGGGCCCGCGTTCACCGATTGATCGATAGAGTTCGATGCCGGAACTGCCGGTGATGGGATATGTCTTTATCTGCTCGGTTGGCGTCCAACTGTTCTGGGCGAACGCTGCCGTTCCCATGAGTGTCAGCAGCACCTTGGCGGCAAGAATGGTCTTAAGTCCTGAAGGCACGCGTTTTCCTGCTCGTCATCATGGTGTCTCGGCCTGTGGCTCGTAGAGTTCCCAGCCTCGGGGCGTCAGATGCTCCTGGGGGTGGTAGCGTGTCTTGTAACCCATTTTCTCCGAACCATCGACCCAATAGCCAAGATATACGTGCGGCAAACCAAGCGTACGGGTGCGGGCGATGTGATCGAGGATGAGAAAGGTGCCCAGAGATCTTTTTTCATAGTCTGGATTGAAAAAGGAATAGACCATGGACAACCCGTCGCTCATCGTGTCCGTCAGCGCGACCGCGACGAGTTCACCGCGTTTGCTGTCATCGATACCAGCGCCGGGCTCGCGCTTTCGATACTCAATGATGCGGGTGTTCACATGCGTGTCTTCGACCATCACGGCGTAATCGAGTGCTGACATGTCCGACATGCCGCCGGATTGATGGCGGTGGTCGAGGTATCGGCGAAACAGCGAGAACTGCTCGGTGGAGGGCTCGGGTTGGTGCACGCTGGCAACGAGATCGTTATTATATCCCAGAACGCGGCGCATGGATTTGGTCGGCACGAAACGCTCCGCCAGAATCCGTACGGAGACACACGCCCGGCAGGTCTCGCAAGCGGGGCGATAAGCGATATTCTGCGAGCGGCGAAAACCGCCCTGCGTCAGCAGGTCGTTCATTTCTGCCGCACGAGGGCCGACAAGATGGGTGAAAACCTTTCGCTCCAACTGGCCGGGCAGATAGGGACAGGTCGCCGGTGCGGTCAGATAGAACTGTGGTGAGGGCGTCGCCTGCGTGTTCATAGAACCCTGATCGCTCCCTTCGCCAGTCAAGCCTCTGTAACAGAATGGCAAAAAGCTACAAAACGTCAACTGCCAGATAAGCGGCGCACGTCAATTTGACGCTGCGCCGCGCGGCTTTTGCCAAGTTCAGGTGGTTCTGACGATGACGGTGCCTAGCAGCAGGTCATGGACGAGGCGTGAGCGCTCGGTAAACAGTCCGGCCAGCAGGATGAGCGGGGTAAGAATCGAGTTGATGACCCAGAAAAGAACGATGTGAACCGTGGAGATCAGAAAATCGATTCGCCGTCCATCGGTGCGCGCCATCGCAATACCCGCAGCCCGCATGCCAGGGGTTGCCTGTGCAGAACTGCCGAGTGTCATGCCGAAATAGAGAATGGCGACAATAACGAAAATGGCCGGAAACAGTGCAAAACCTAACCCAAGCGTCAGGACGCCAAGGAAAAAGACGATGACTGCAGCAGGAATGCACAGAAGGGCGACGATGATATAATCGATCACAAACGCAAAGACGCGACGGCTCAGAACGCCGCTATAGGCGCGCCAGTCTTCTGTCGGGACATAGGTGGCATTCGGGTCGAGGCTCATCGACGGTTTCTCCTGTTCGGAACAGTAATATGGTATTGAAACCGCCGAATGCAATGATTTGCAATCTCACGCCTTGGCGAGTTTTTTTGCGGCCTCGATGGCGAAATAGGTCAGGATGCCATCGCAGCCTGCGCGCTTGAAACAAAGAAGCGTTTCCATCATTACGCGGTCGCCGTCGATCCAGCCATTCATGGCTGCCGCCTTGATCTGCGTGTACTCTCCCGAGACCTGGTAGGCAAAGGTGGGGAGGCCGAAGGCTTCCTTGAGGCGCCAGCAGATATCAAGGTAGGGCAGGCCCGGCTTGACCATCAGCATGTCCGCACCCTCTTCGACATCGAGTGCCGCGTCGCGAACCGCTTCCATCCCGTTTGCGGGATTGATGTAATAGCTGTTCTTGTCGCCCTTAAGGAGTCCGCTTGTCGATATCGCCTCGCGATATGGGCCATAGAAGCCGGAAGAGAACTTGGTCGCGTAGGACATGATGCCGACATTCTGGTGGCCTGATGCATCCAGCCCCCGGCGGATGGCGCCGATGCGGCCATCCATCATCTCGGACGGGGAAATGATGTCGGAACCGGCATCCGCCTGCATGACGGCAGCCTTGACGACGAGTTCGACCGTTTCATCGTTGACAATCTGGTCACCGCGCAGAATTCCGTCATGGCCGTGGCTGGTAAAGGGGTCCAGCGCCACATCCGTGATGATGCCGATGTTGGGCACTGCCTTCTTGATGGCGGCGGTTGCCTGATTGATGAGGTTGTTGGCTTCCAGCACGTGCGATCCGGTTTCATCCCGCAGATGCATTTCCACGTTGGGGAAGGTAGCGATTGCCGGAATGCCGAGATCAGCGGCTTCCTTCGCCGCTTCCACCAGCATGTCGACGCTCATGCGGTTGACGCCGGGCATGGCGGGAATGGGATCTATGATGTTGGTGCCGGGAACGACGAAGACCGGCCAGATCAGATCATCGACCGTGAGAAGATTTTCCCGCACCAGACGCCGCGTCCAGTCCGCCTTGCGGTTTCTGCGCATCCGGCGGTGTCCGGTAACGTGGTCTACGAGGTGCGTCTTGTCATTCATTGCCATTTCCTTCCAGATTCGGTGCTGTTCGGCGCAAACGGTTCACGCCCGGCGGCATTGCACCGCCTGCTATATCTGCGCTGGACCCACTCCGGACCAGAACGCTGCACCCTATATTTCGGCGGCACATAGCACAGGAGCGCGCAATTGCGAATGCGGCAGATCGTTGCGGGTCTTTGACAAGCGTCGTGCCTCGACGCAATATCCTCTGGTCGTGCGCTTAACTGGTCAGTATCTTCGCCTCATGGAACCTGATTCTCTGCCACACCCCAAGATGCCGCTGACAGAAATACTCTACATCGCCTTTCTCAGGCTGGTGGCGATTTCGTGTTTCTGGTTTGGCTTGCAATATTGGGCCATGCTGACGGGCTACTCCCTGAGCGGTCACGCACGGTTCGATATGCTCAACATGCCCTGGCGCATTGCGGGCACAAGCCTTGCCGTCATCTTCCCTGTGGCTGCACTTGGCCTGTGGCTCGGTGTTTCCTGGGGCGCGGTCATGTGGCTCATCGGTGCAGGCACCCAGATCGCCATGTATAAGGTATGGCCCAACATCTACGGCCACAACACCATCGTGCCCATCATGCATGGCATCGTATCAACCGTTTATATACTATTCCAGGTCGCTTTTTGGCTGGATGCGCGCCAAAACGATGAGCGCTCAAGAATTGATTTACCATAAAATTAAAGCAATTCGGGCCGGATTTGACGCATTTTTTCCCGCTAAGTATTTGATTTATAAAGAGCGGATTATGTCTTTTTTGGACG
Organism: Agrobacterium sp. fls2-241-TYG-188a; assembly: GCF_030209845.1. Classification (NCBI taxonomy): domain Bacteria; kingdom Pseudomonadati; phylum Pseudomonadota; class Alphaproteobacteria; order Hyphomicrobiales; family Rhizobiaceae; genus Agrobacterium; species Agrobacterium sp. fls2-241-TYG-188a. Next base: position 828,913 of record NZ_JARVRD010000002.1, read on the forward strand.
GTGCGCCGGTGGGGCAGGGTGGGCGTGTTGCAAGTAACCGTTTGTTAAGGCTGCATTTTAAGTAGAATTTTATGCGCATTGCTTAGATTTCCTCTCAAGGCGGGAAACAAAATCAAACACCGCCAAACAAAACAGTGAGGCAGTCATGATCAATAGCAAAGCAAAGCCACAGGCCGCAGTTTCCGATACTCAGGACGAAACCATCCGCTCGCTCTACATGGAGTCGCTCCACCTGGTCGAGCGCCTTCACCGTCGCCTTCTCGATGTCATCAAGGACGAGTTCGACCGTCAGGGTCGCGATGATGTCAACGCAGTTCAGGCGCTCCTGCTTTTCAACATCGGCACATCCGAATTGACCGCTGGTGAACTCCGTTCGCGTGGTTACTACCTCGGCTCCAACGTGTCCTACAACGTCAAGAAGCTGGTAGACCTCGGCTTCATCAACCACCAGCGCTCCCGCATCGACCGCCGCTCGGTTCGCATCAGCCTGACCGACAAGGGCCAGGATATCGCGGAAACCGTCGCAGGCCTCTATGAACGCCACATCGGCTCCATCGAAAAGGTCGGCGGCATCGGTACCGGCGAGTTTGCAGAAATGAACAAGATGCTCCAGCGTCTGGACCGTTTCTGGAACGACAGCATCGCTTACCGCCTGTAATCGCTCAGCGATATCGGCCCAATCAGCAAAGCCGGATGCCACTCGCATCCGGCTTGTTGCATTTTTGCGTGTACCCGTTGCAAAATCACACGCTGACACAGCTTCGTGAGAGGCCTTCGGGTGACACGAATTGGCCATATTGGTATGGGACCGCCACAAGCGAAGGAGCCGGCGGTTTCTCCTGTGTTCGCGTCATGCGTCATCCAAATTTCGCATCGAGTAAGTCCTGCCGGCAGGCGCGTGAATACGTGTTTGTTAACGATGTTGTTTTAGGCGTTGATCAAGATGCCTGATAAAGTGGCTGGTAGGTAAAATGACAAAGAAAATCGTCCCAGAAGTTCTTTCCCGGCGCGCCATGTTGCGCTCTGCCGTTTCCATCGGTGCTGCAGCGCTTGCCGCGCCCGCCCTGGCGCAGGATGCTTTCAACGATCTCATCGGGTCGTCGCGTCGCGGTAACTGGGACGATCAGTTCGATGCGAACTCGTCGCGCGCCGCTGTCGGCGTTGCTTCCAACACACCGGTTCTCAGCCCGGAATCCCCGGCCTTCGTCCAGCAGGCGATGATGCAGTATCAGCAGATCGTTTCCAACGGCGGCTGGCCGGAAGTTCCGCCAAGCCAGCAGCGTCTGCAGATTGGCGTCAGCGATCCCTCCGTCCAGGCTCTGCGCCAGCGCCTTATGATTTCCGGCGACCTGCCGCGTGAAGCTGGCATCTCCAGCGCATTCGATTCCTATGTCGATGGCGCATTGAAGCGTTTCCAGGCCCGCCACGGCCTTCCAGCAGATGGTGTCATCGGTGAATACACGCTGAAGGCATTGAACGTGCCTGCGCAGATCCGCCTCGCGCAGCTTCAGACCAACCTCGTTCGCATCAACACGATGTCGGGCGATCTCGGTCCACGTCACGTCATGGTCAACATTCCCGCTGCTTCGATTGAAGCCGTGGAGAACAATCGCGTCGTGCTGCGCAACACCGCTGTCGTAGGCCGCGATACGCGCCCGACGCACATCATTAATTCGAAGATTTACGAAATCATCCTCAATCCATACTGGACTGCACCGCGTTCGATCGTCGAAAAGGACATCGTTCCGCTGATGCAGAAGGATCCGACCTATCTCGAGCGCAACAATATCCGCCTCATCGATGGTCGTGGACAGGAAGTGTCGCCGACAACGGTTGACTGGAATGCGCCGAAGATTCCGAACCTGATGTTCCGTCAGGATCCGGGCAAGAACAACGCCATGTCTTCCACCAAGATCAACTTCCACAATCCAAACAATGAATACATGCACGACACGCCGCAGCAGGGTCTGTTCAACAAGCTGATGCGCTTCGAGTCGTCCGGTTGCGTGCGCGTGCAGAACGTGCGCGACCTCACGTCGTGGATCTTGCGCGACACACCCGGCTGGTCGCGTCAGGAGATCGAGCGCGTTATTGCAAGCCGCGTCAACACACCGATCAAGCTGGCGCAGGAAGTGCCGGTTTACTTCGTCTACATCACGGCCTGGTCCACGCGTGATGGCGTCGTGCAGTTCCGCGACGACATCTACAGCAAGGACGGCAATGCAGAGCTGGCACTGAACACGACCACCGTGATGGAACAGCCTTCGGGCGCCATCGACGACGACCTCGTGCCGCGCAACTAATCAAACTGTCTTGATGCCTTTGAAAGCCGCGTTTTACATCAAACGCGGCTTTTCCTTTTGGGGGCGGCGTGGCCCGAAGCGATTTTTCGTCTCCACGTCGCAGTTTGACGGGCAAATCTCGTTGTCCGTATTGCTCTTGAAAGGGCAGGGCGTTAAGACGCCATCGCATTACTGTTTCAGGAGCTTTCATCATGTCGAATACAGATGCCTTCTTCTCCAGTCCGCTTGCCGACGTCGATCCAGATATCTTTGGCGCGATCGAGAAGGAGCTCGGTCGTCAGCGCCACGAGATCGAATTGATCGCTTCGGAAAACATCGTCTCGCGCGCCGTGCTGGAAGCGCAGGGGTCGATCATGACCAACAAATACGCCGAGGGATATCCGGGCAAGCGCTATTATGGCGGATGTCAGTTCGTTGATATCGCCGAAGAGCTGGCCATCGAGCGCGCAAAGAAGCTGTTCGGCGTCAACTTCGCAAACGTACAGCCCAATTCTGGTTCGCAGATGAACCAGGCCGTGTTCCTGGCGCTGCTTCAGCCCGGCGACACCTTCATGGGCCTCGATCTGAATTCGGGCGGTCACCTCACGCATGGTTCGCCGGTCAACATGTCCGGTAAGTGGTTCAACGTCGTGTCCTATGGCGTTCGCGAAAGTGACCACCTTCTCGATATGGACGAAGTCGAGCGCAAGGCCAAGGAAACCAAGCCTAAGCTCATTCTGGCCGGCGGTACGGCTTACTCCCGCGTTTGGGACTGGAAGCGTTTCCGCGAGATTGCCGATGAAGTCGGCGCTTACCTGATGGTCGATATGGCGCACATTGCCGGTCTCGTCGCCGGTGGTCAGCACCCATCGCCGTTCCCGCACTGCCACGTTGCCACCACCACCACGCACAAGTCGCTTCGCGGCCCACGTGGCGGCATGATTCTCACCAATGACGAGGATCTGGCCAAGAAGTTCAACTCGGCCGTATTCCCCGGCTTGCAGGGCGGCCCGTTGATGCACGTCATCGCCGCCAAGGCTGTCGCTTTCGGTGAAGCCTTGAAGCCTGAGTTCAAGGACTATGCCGCACAGGTCGTCAAGAATGCCAAGGCTCTGGCGGAAACGCTGGTCGAAGGCGGTCTGGATGTGGTTTCGGGCGGCACCGACAACCACCTGATGCTGGTCGATCTTCGCAAGAAGAACGCCACCGGCAAGCGCGCGGAGGCCGCTCTTGGCCGTGCCTACATCACCTGCAATAAGAACGGCATTCCGTTCGATCCTGAAAAGCCTTTCGTAACATCAGGCGTGCGCCTCGGCACCCCTGCTGGCACCACGCGCGGCTTCAAGGAAGCGGAATTCCGCGAAATCGGTAATCTGATCGTTGAGACTCTTGATGGCCTCAAGGCTGCCAATTCTGACGAGGGCAATGCCGCTGTTGAGGCCGCGGTTCGTGAGAAGGTCGTCGCTTTGACAGACCGTTTCCCGATGTACCCGTACCTGTAACCGCCTATTCCATAATTGTCGCTGGTGGGCTGCAAATGGCAATTTCTGCGCTTCCGGTGCTCACGTACTTTAAGTACGCTGCGCCCCGGTTCTCGAAATCACCATTTTCGCCACGCCAGCACCAATTCTTGAACAGACAGTGAGACAAGGATCAAGCGATGCGCTGCCCGTTTTGCGGCTCGGAAGATACGCAGGTCAAGGACTCGCGTCCGGCGGAGGATAACACCTCCATCCGCCGGCGGCGCATCTGCCCGGATTGCGGCGGTCGCTTCACGACCTATGAACGCGTGCAGCTGCGCGAGCTGATGGTCATCAAGAAAAGCGGCCGCAAACTGCCCTTTGATCGTGAAAAGCTGGTGCGGTCCTTCGAGATCGCGCTGCGCAAGCGTCCCGTGGACCGCGACCGCATAGAGCGGGCGGTTTCCGGCATCGCACGCCGTCTGGAAAGCTCCGGCGAGACGGAAATTCCATCCGAGGAAATCGGCCTGCAGGTGCTTGAAGCCCTGAAAAGCCTGGATGACGTGGCATTCGTGCGTTACGCATCCGTCTACCGCGATTTCAGCCATGCCGAGGACTTTGAAAACGTCATCGCCGAAATCAACGCGAAGATCGCACGCGATACCGACGCCGGAGCCTGACCTGTGACGGACAGCGCCGATGATGAACGGTTCATGGCGCGCGCAATCGAGATTTCTCGTCGCCATGCCGGCCTTACAGATACAAACCCCTCCGTAGGCTGTGTCATCGTCAAGCATGGCGAAATCATAGCCGAAGCCGTGACCGCCATTGGCGGGCGGCCGCATGCCGAGCGGCAGGCGCTGGAAATTGCGGGAGAGGCAGCGCGTGGGGCGACCGCCTATGTCACGCTGGAGCCTTGCTCTCATTTTGGCAGGACGCCACCCTGCGCTAACGCTTTGGTGGATTTCGGCGTTGCGCGTGTCGTCGTTGCCGTGGATGACCCGGATGAACGGGTCTCGGGTCGTGGATACGAAATCCTGCGCAATGCCGGGATCGCGGTCGAGACAGGCTTGCTGCGTCGTGAAAGCGAGAGAGAACTCGCCGGTTACCTCACGCGAAAGCTGAAGAAACGCTCGCATGTGATTCTAAAAATTGCAGTTTCGAGCGATGGGATGATCGGACGGATAGGGCAGGGACAGGTGGCGATAACCGGCCCGGAAGCAAGGCGTGCCGTGCACGAACTGCGCGCCCGCTGTGACGCCATCCTTGTGGGAATTCGCACCGCCATCGCAGACGATCCGGAGCTTACGGTGCGCCTTCCCGGGCTTGAGCAACGTTCGCCGGTGAGGTTCGTGCTTGATCGCCGTCTGGAGTTGCCGCTTTCCTCCAAGCTCGTCAAAACCGCGCGGGATGTTGCGACGGTTGCCGCTGTTGTACCGCCTGTCGAAAATGATGAGGCCTTTGCGTCGAGACGTCAGGTACTGGAAGCCGCCGGGGTGGAGGTACTGCAGGCGCCGACCCTTGAAGCGTTTTTGATGGCACTTGGCGATAGGGGAATGTCGGAGCTTCTGGTGGAGGGCGGAGCCTTTGCGGCAAGGGCATTTCTGGACGCTGGACTTGTTGACCGTATCTTGCTGTTTGAAAGTCCCATCATCGTTGGGGAAGGCGGGCTTGAAAGCCCACTTGCACGTGCCGATATCCATGAAGAATTTACGTTCGTCGGTGAGACGGCCTATGGGCCTGATCGCTGCTTTGAATTTGAAAGGCCATTTTGATGTTCACCGGAATTGTTACCGACGTTGGAACCGTTTCCGAGCTTGAAACTCTGCCGGAAGGTGTGCGCCTGCGCATCGCCACCAGCTATGATCCCAAGACGATTGATATTGGTGCATCCATTTCCCATGGCGGCGTGTGCCTGACGGTCACGAAACTGCCGGAAGAAGGCAGCAATCAACGCTGGTATGAGGTGGAGGCCTGGGAAGAGGCGCTTCGCCTGACCACCATCTCAAGCTGGACGAAGGACACGCGCGTCAATCTGGAGCGCGCCCTGAAAATCGGCGATGAACTTGGCGGTCACATCGTCTCCGGCCATGTGGACGACAAAGCCGAAATCCTGTCGATTGAGCCTGAGGGCGAGGCCGTCCGCATCCGTCTGCGCGCGCCTCGGCATCTGGCGAAATTCGTTGCGCCAAAAGGCTCCATCGCGCTGGATGGCACATCGCTGACCGTCAACGCCGTTGATGGCACGGACTTCGATGTCCTGCTCATCCGCCACACACTGACCGTCACCACATGGGGCGACCGCCAGCCGGGCGATTTCGTGAATTTCGAGGTCGATACGATGGCGCGCTATGCGGCTAGGCTGGCGGAGTTCCCGTCCGGGAAAGAATGATGATCTCGCCGTTGAGATTGGTACGGGCGCTTTCAACAAAGCCAAGCTTGGCCGCCAGTTTCAACGAAGGGCCGTTGTCGGGATCGATGATCGCTGTCATAGGCATGAGCGGAAATTTGGTTTCTGCCCATTCTATCAGGGCGGTCATCGCTTCAAGAGCATAGCCCTTTCCGTGGCTGTCAGGAGACAGAAGCCAGCCGGTTTCCAGCGTTCCTTCTATCGACGGTGTCATGTCTCTGCGCACCTCCTGGAAGCCTCCTTCACCGATGAACCGGCCGGTTTCCTTCTCCTCTATGGCGAGGAAGCCAAAGCCGAGATGGTGCCAGTGCCCGGTCGTGCGCAGCAATCTGGCCCACGTCACCTGACGACTTGAAGGCGGCGCGCCGATATAGCGCAGCACATCGGGATTGGCCCAGAGGGCTTCATAGGCGTCGAAGTCATCGACATGGTGAGGTCTGAGAACCAGCCTCGGTGTTGTAATCGTAGGGATGACTGCCAAGCTGCGCTCCTGTGCTTGGCGTTGAAAATAAACACAATCACGCCATCAACAACTGCGCATTTTGACTGCGCGCTGCATTCCATCTACCGTGCCATGCGCGAAAAATGCTTGCCAATCGGGGCAAGCCATGGTTTGACCGCCGCAAAAGCCGGGATGATCCGGCGCAGCCTTTCAGGAAAATCTCATGTCCCAGCCTCATCTTCTCATCGTGGAAGCACGTTTTTATGACGATATGGCCGATGCACTTCTCGATGGCGCCAAGTCTGCGCTTGATGAAGCTGGCGCGACCTATGACGTCATCACCGTCCCCGGCGCTCTGGAAATCCCTCCTGCAATCGCCATGGCTCTTGATGGTGCTGACAATGACGGCACCGAATATGACGGCTTCGTTGCCCTTGGCATGGTCATTCGCGGCGAGACCTATCATTTCGATATCGTTTCCAACGAATCCTCGCGCGCGCTGATGGATCTGGCCGTGAGTGAATCGCTGGCTATCGGCAATGGCATCATGACCGTTGAAAACGAAGAGCAGGCCTGGGCACGCGTTCGTCGTTCCGAAAAGGACAAAGGCGGCTTTGCGGCCCGTGCGGCGCTGACCATGATTGAACTGAAGAAAAAACTGGGTGGTTGATAGCATGACCAGCACCGAAAACGGTTCCGAGCCGCGCCAGCCTTCCAAAAAGCCCGTCAATCAGCGTGGCGCTGCCCGTCTGGCCGCCGTTCAGGCGCTGTATCAGATGGATGTCGGCGGCACCGGCGTGATGGAGGTCGTCGCGGAATATGAGACGCACCGTCTCGGCCAGGAAGTCGATGGCGATACCTACCTGAAGGCCGATCCATCCTGGTTCCGCTCGATTGTTGCAGGCGTCGTGCGCGACCAGATCAAGATCGATCCATTGGTTCGCTCGGCGCTGCAGGAAGACTGGCCTTTGTCGCGCCTCGACACGACGGTCCGCGCCATTCTGCGCGCAGGCACGTTCGAAATTCTTGAGCGCAAGGATGTTCCGGTCGCTGTCATCGTCACCGAATATGTCGAGATCGCCCGCGCGTTCTTCGAGCATGATGAGCCGAAACTGGTGAATGCGGTATTGGACCGCATTGCCAAACAGGTGCGTGGCGAGGCAAAGCGTTAAAAAACATTCGAGGAAGACATGAGCGCTGTTTCTGTTGCCGGGCTTGAACATCAACTCCACGACGCCAAGCGAAATGTCTTCCTGCTGACCATGGCTCAGGCCATCATGGGGTCGGCCGGTCCGCTGAGCTTCTCGGTGGGGGCGCTGGCCGGTTATCAGCTTCTTGGGGCGGACAAGTCACTGGCGACAGCGCCGCTGACCGGCTTCAATATCGGCGTTGCGCTTGGCGCGATTGCCGTTGCCCTGGCCGCCCGGTTTCTGGGGCGCAAGGCTGGCTTCATCCTCGGCGCACTCCTTTGCTCCACGGGTGGAGCGCTTGCAGCGGTCGCGCTGTTTCGCTCCGAGTTCTGGCTTTTCGCGCTCGGCCTGCTGTTGATCGGCATTGCCGGTGGCTTTACCCAGAAAATCCGTTTTGCAGCAGCAGATGCTTCACCATCCTTCTACAAGCCGAAAGCCATTTCCTGGATTCTAGCGGGCGGCGTCATTTCAGCCATCGTCGGGCCGCAGCTTGCAATTTTCGGCAAGGATGCGCTGGAGCCGGTTACATTCGCCGGGGCTTTCATCGCGCTCATCCCGCTCGGTCTCGTTGCAGCGCTCATTTTCTCTTTCCTGAAGCTGCCGGAGCTGAAAAACGCGTCTTCTGCATCGCAACCGGCAAGACCTTTGAGAGAGATCATCACGACGCAGCGCTTCATCACCGGCATGATATGCGGCATCGGGTCTTACGCGCTGATGACATTCATGATGATTGGCGCGCCGCTTGCCATGGTGATCGGCTGTGGCTTCCCTTCGGAGCTGGCCACGCTTGGCATTCAATGGCACGTGCTTGCCATGTTTGGCCCAAGTTTCTTTACGGGGATGCTGATTTCGCGTTTCGGTGCGGAAAAGGTGGTTGCTGCCGGGCTCATCATTTTGATGATCTGTGCCATCGTTGCCCATATGGGTGTAGAGCTTTGGAACTTCTGGGCCGCCCTTATCCTGCTCGGCATTGGCTGGAATTTCGGCTTTATCGGCGCCACGTCAATCGTGTCTTCGAGCTACCGCCCGCATGAGGCGGACAAGGTGCAGGGTTTTCACGACATCATTCTTTTCAGCACCGTTGCCCTCTCGTCCTTTTCGTCAGGTCAGGTGTTTACCACCTGGGGCTGGTCGGTCATGAACCTTGTCATCTGGCCGGTCACCGTCACTTGCCTTCTGCTGCTGATATTCCTGCTGATGAAGCAGAGGGCCGCTCAAAAGCCACTCTGAATCAGTGCGATAAGCGCTCTGCCGCAAATCTTCAGACTTGACGCGGCCTCTTTTGCCAACGCAATCTCTGCCCGCAAGTCATTTTTCCTTGGGAGGGGAACAAATGGCTCACCCTGGCGTCAGGGATTTACACCCTGCGCCCGCATGGTTTCGCCCGCCGGGGAGGGAGTGAGTACCCGGCACACAGGAGGTAAGTGCGAATGACTGTCATTGCATTGGTAATTTTATGCGGTGTCTTGTCCGTGGTCTACGCGGTCTGGGCAACGAAAAGCGTTCTCGATGCCGATCAGGGCAACGAGCGTATGCGTGAAATAGCAGGCTATATCCGTGAGGGCGCGCAGGCGTATCTCACCCGCCAGTATCTGACCATTGCAATCGTCGGTGTCATCGTCGCAATTGCCGCCTGGCTGCTTCTTTCACCGGAAGCCGCTATTGGCTTCGTTATCGGTGCCGTCCTGTCCGGCGCAGCAGGCTTTGTCGGTATGCATGTCTCCGTGCGTGCCAATCTTCGCACAGCGCAGGCTGCATCTCACAGCCTGGCTGCGGGCCTCGACATTGCCTTCAAATCCGGTGCCATAACCGGTATGCTCGTGGCAGGCCTAGCCCTGCTCGGCGTGTCCATCTACTATCTCGTATTGACGGCAGGCCTTGGCCATGCGGTCGGGTCGCGAACCGTCATCGATGCGCTTGTCTCGCTCGGCTTCGGTGCATCGCTGATTTCCATCTTCGCCCGTCTTGGCGGCGGTATTTTCACCAAGGGTGCGGATGTCGGCGGCGATCTCGTGGGCAAGGTCGAAGCGGGAATTCCGGAAGACGATCCTCGCAACCCCGCGACCATTGCCGACAATGTCGGCGACAATGTCGGCGATTGCGCGGGCATGGCCGCAGACCTGTTTGAAACCTATGCCGTCTCTGTGGTGGCTACCATGGTTCTGGCAGCGATCTTTTTTGCCGGTGCACCGGTGCTCGAGAATGCCATGCTTTATCCGCTGGCAATCTGCGGCGTCTGCATCCTGACATCTATTGCCGGGACCTTCTTCGTCAAGCTCGGCACCAATAATTCCATTATGGGAGCGCTTTACAAGGGGCTGATTGCGACCGGCATCTTCTCTGTGGCCGGGCTTGCCATTGCCACATCCATGACCATTGGTTGGGGCACCATCGGCACCGTCGCCGGAATGGATATTACCGGCACCAATCTGTTCTTTTGCGGTCTTCTCGGCCTTCTGGTGACGGCCCTGATCGTTGTGATTACCGAATACTACACCGGCACCAACAAGCGGCCGGTAAACTCCATCGCTCAGGCCTCCGTTACGGGCCATGGCACCAACGTCATTCAGGGCTTGGCTATCTCGCTGGAATCGACGGCACTCCCCGCAATCGTGATCGTCGGCGGCATCATCTCGACATATCAGCTGGCAGGCCTGTTCGGCACCGGCATTGCGGTGACTGCGATGTTGGGCCTTGCAGGAATGATTGTCGCGCTCGATGCATTCGGTCCGGTGACGGATAATGCGGGCGGCATTGCCGAAATGGCCGGTCTCGACCCTGATGTCCGCAAGGCGACAGATGCGCTGGATGCCGTTGGTAACACCACCAAGGCGGTAACAAAGGGCTATGCCATCGGCTCGGCAGGCCTTGGCGCGCTCGTTCTGTTTGCGGCCTATTCCAACGATCTTTCCTATTTTGCAGCAAACGGGGACACCTATCCGTACTTCAAGGATGTGGGCGAGATTTCATTCAGCCTCTCCAACCCATACGTCGTCGCCGGCCTGCTGTTCGGCGGCCTCATTCCCTACCTGTTTGGCGGCATAGCCATGACGGCGGTAGGCAAGGCGGCCAGCTCCATCGTTGAGGAGGTCCGCCGCCAGTTTCGCGAAAAGCCTGGCATCATGCAGGGCACCGAAAAGCCTGACTATGGCAGGGCAGTCGACTTGCTGACAAAAGCCGCAATCCGCGAAATGGTGATACCTTCGCTCCTGCCGGTTCTGGCGCCGATTGTTGTGTATTTCGGCGTGCTGCTTATTTCCGGTTCCAAAGCCTCAGCCTTTGCGGCGCTCGGTGCCTCTCTTCTGGGCGTCATCATCAACGGACTTTTCGTCGCCATTTCCATGACATCGGGTGGCGGTGCCTGGGATAACGCGAAGAAAAGCTTTGAAGACGGCTTCATCGATAAGGATGGCGTTACGCACCAAAAGGGATCCGACGCGCACAAGGCGTCTGTGACCGGCGATACGGTAGGCGATCCCTACAAGGACACCGCAGGCCCTGCGGTGAACCCGGCAATCAAGATCACCAATATCGTGGCGCTGCTGTTGCTGGCCGTTCTGGCGCACTAAGCTGGTGCAGATCAAAAAAAGGCCCGCGAGACGAAAATCTCGCGGGCCTTTATAATTCCAGTTGGCGGATCAGAAACCGCTGCCGTCGCCAGCCGCCTGGCCCAGGATGCTCTTGGCAATCCCTGCGCCTGCAGTGCCGCCAGACAAGAGCTGCTGGAGGAATGTGAGATCCTTGCCGCCCGTTGGCGTGGTGCGCGAGATCGTATCGAAGACCTTGCCGTCCTGAAGAGTATAGTTGGCCTTCTGCGAAACGACGCCGTTCTTGTCGAAGTAAATTGCCAGAATGTTCTGCTCGACCAGCTTTGGCTTCATGAAGGCTGCCTTACGCACGCGCTTCTGGGAAATGTAGTAGAAAACCTCATTGCCGAATGTCGCTGTTGTCGAGGGCGTTCCCATGGTCAGCAGGACCTGTTCGCGGCTGGAGCCGACAGGAATAAGCTGAAGGGACTGCTCGTCTGCGACATAGCCATTGTGAAATACGTCGGTAGTGCTGGTGCAGGCACTCAGCAGGCTGGCAGCTATTACAACAGCCACGGCGGTCTTGCTCAGAAACTTGGTCTGCTTTCCGGACTTCTGCTTGCTCACCTGCGTTTCCCCGACTGCGATCATGAATGGCACCTTCCGGCATTGCTTACGTGTCGTACCGCTTCTGTACACACGATTATGTCAATCCGGGGACAGAAAATCCCCGCCTCACAACGGAATGCAATGGCTTTACGAAAATAACACCTCCTCTGGTGCTCTCTTCTCCTGTTGCAGCCCTACGATGAACGTGACCTCAACGGCATTGCAATTCTTCGGTGCTTCGGTAAACCAGCTTTGGCAATCATGCAACACGGGCAACGGGCGAGACGCGATTTCGTCGATCAATATTCGGAAATTTCGATGGTCTTCGGTCTTTTTAAGAAGAAAAACAACAATCGCGTCATCGTTGACAGGCAATATGCTGCGCTGACGACAGCTGCACGGCAACCCGGTTTCTATCTCTATCTGAACGTGCCGGACACCGTCATGGGGCGTTTTGAGCTTCTTGCCATCGTGATGATTCTGTATTTCCGCCGCACCAAGAGTTCGCAAACCAGCGGGCAGGAGATTGCGCAGGAAATAATCGATGCGTTTTTTCAGGACCTGGATCACTCCATGCGGGAGCTTGGCATCGGGGACCAGGGTGTTCCGAAGCGCATGAAGAAATTCGCCGGAATGTTCTATGGCCGTCTCGAATCCTATGCCGCCGCTTTGGACGGCGATGATGTGGATGCACTTGCAGCAGCCCTTGCACGCAATATATATCCGCAGTCAGAAGCGACCCCTGCAGATATGCGGGGACTTGCCACCTGGATGATGGCTGCTTCCGACGCATTGACGGCTCAGTCGGAAGACCTCATCGCGACAGGGCAAGTCACGCTGCCCACACCGGACTTTAAGAGGTTACCATGAACTCGCACCTAGCGGCCAACGACGACGTCCCTTTTTCATACCCGGTCAAGGTAGGCCATATTTCTGCCAATCCGGTCAGGATTGGTCTCTCCGCGAACGCCGAGGAATTAAAGGGCCTGGCGAAATTGTGGGATGTCGTGTCGGTGGAATACCTGAAAAGCGAGCTGCAGGTTACCCGCTGGAAGAAGGACGGTTTGAAAATCACGGGCGACGTACGCGCTGCGCTGACGCAGTCTTGCGTTGTAACACTGGAGCCGGTCTCAAGCGTGATCGACGAGAAAATCGAGCAGATTTTCGTGCCGGAAGGTTCAAAGCTGGCGCGCTTGATGCCGAATGAGCAGGGCGAGATTGTTCTTGATCCTGACGGTCCGGATATCCCCGATCAATTCTCCGGCGATACGATCGATGTCGGTGTCGTCGTGGCCGAATTTGCAGCGCTTGCCATCGACCCTTACCCCCGCAAACCGGATGTGGATTTCTCGGAATACACGGACGAGAAGGCGGAGGCAGATAAAAAACCATCGCCATTTGCGGTTTTGAAAGATTGGAAAAAAGACTGAATGCGGTTGGTCAAGCCCAACAATTCAGTTGTAAGCGGGCGCGGAAACGGTATTTTCGCGCAAAATTCCACCGCACAGCGGTAAGAAGGATCAGGGACGAGTGATCAGAATAGCAATTGACGTCATGGGCGGAGATTTTGGCCCTGATGTTGCCATTCCCGGCGCTGCCAAGGCGCTGGATCGGCATAACGATGTGACTTTTTTGCTCTACGGGCAAAAAAGCAGATGCGAACCTATTCTGGCGCAGTTTCCCAAGCTTCGCGATAACTCGCAGTTTTTTGACTGCGAGGTTTCTGTCACCATGGATGAAAAGCCGAGCCAGGCGTTGCGCCGTGGTCGCTATGTCTCCAGCATGTGGCGCGCCATCGAAGCCGTGAAGGTCGGCGAAGCCGATGTCGTCGTTTCCGCTGGCAATACCGGTGCGTTGATGGCAATGGCAAAATTCTGCCTTCGGACCATGGCGCGCATCGAGCGCCCGGCAATCGCCGGTATCTGGCCCACCCTGAAAGGTGAGAGCATCGTTCTCGACGTTGGCGCAACAATCGGTGCCGACTCCCAGCAGTTGCTCGATTTCGCCCTCATGGGTGGCGCAATGGCCCGTGCCCTTTTCGATATCGACCGCCCGACCGTGGGACTTCTCAATGTCGGCGTGGAAGAGGTCAAGGGACAGGAAGAAGTGCGCGAAGCCGGTCGCCTTATCCGCGAGGCCGGTCTCAGCACCATCAACTACCGTGGCTTTGTTGAGGGCAATGACATCGGCAAGGGTACGGTCGATGTCGTCGTTACCGAAGGCTTCACCGGCAATATTGCCTTGAAGACCGCCGAAGGCACGGCTCGCCAGATCAGCACACTGCTGAAGGAGGCGATTTCGCGAAGCTTCATTGCCAAGATCGGCTATATTCTGGCCAAGAGCGCCTTTGACGTGCTTCGCGAGAAAATGGACCCGCGCAAGGTCAACGGCGGCGTGTTCCTCGGCTTGAATGGCATCGTTATTAAAAGTCACGGCAGCACTGATGCGCTCGGCTTCGCTTCCGCGGTCGATGTCGGCTATGACATGGCTCACAACGGGCTTACCGCAAAAATAGAAAATGATTTGAAGGCTTACCACGCCAGAAGGCTTCCACCCCCGGAGCCTGAAGTGCTCGTAGCTGATGAGGAATAAAAGATGATCCGCTCGATTATACGTGGTTTTGGTGCGGCGCTGCCTAAGCGCGTCATGACAAACCAGGACATTGAAGCGATCGTCGAGACCTCTGATGAGTGGATCGTTCAGCGCACCGGTATCAAGCAGCGTTACATCGCGGGCGAAGGGGAAACGACGTCTTCGCTCGGAGAGCAGGCTGCACGCGCGGCGCTTGAAAACGCTGGCATCCGGCCAGAAGACATCGACCTGATCATCGTTGCGACATCGACGCCGGACAACACATTTCCGGCAACAGCGGTCAATATTCAAAATCGCCTCGGTATCACCAGCGGCTTCGCGTTTGACGTTCAGGCGGTTTGCTCCGGCTTCGTTTATGCCATGGCAACAGCTGATCTCTACATTCGCGGCGGCATGGCAAAACGCGTCCTCGTCATCGGTGCCGAAACATTCTCCCGCATCCTGGACTGGACGGATCGCACCACCTGCGTGCTGTTTGGCGATGGCGCCGGTGCGGTTGTGCTTGAGGCAGGAGAGGGCGAGGGCAAGACATCTGACCGTGGTATCCTCACCTCCAATCTGCGTTCCGATGGTTCGCATAAGGACAAGCTCTATGTTGATGGCGGCCCTTCCACAACCGGAACGGTAGGTCATCTGCGGATGGAAGGCCGGGAAGTCTTCAAACATGCTGTGGGGATGATCACTGACGTCATCGAAGCTGCTTTTGAGGCAACGGGCACTACGGCAGACGATCTGGATTGGCTGGTCCCCCACCAGGCAAACCGCCGTATCATCGATGGTTCTGCGAAAAAGCTCGGCATTCCCACGGAAAAAGTCGTGATCACCGTAGACCAGCACGGCAACACATCGGCAGCCTCCATACCTCTCGCTCTGGCAGCAGCGGCGTCTGACGGTCGGATCAAAAAGGGCGATCTGGTGATGCTGGAGGCGATGGGTGGCGGCTTCACCTGGGGTGCAGTTCTTCTGCGATGGTAAAATCTGCTTCACGAAAACATGTAAGCCATTGCCACTATTGCTGGAAATCCCTAAACGAATCCGGAAACTTTGCTTGACCGGTCGCCTCTAGGGCAATAATCTTGACCGGGTTCAACGAAAAGAAGAGAGCGGTGCGGGGAAATATGGCCGGGAAAACAGTCACACGTGCGGATCTAGCCGAGTCTGTGTTTCGTAAAGTGGGGTTATCTCGAACCGAATCCGCCGAACTGGTTGAAACCGTCATCGACGAGATTTGCAACGCCATAACACGCGGAGAGGTTGTCAAGCTCTCGTCGTTTGCGACGTTCCAGATCCGCGAGAAGAACGAGCGAATCGGCCGCAACCCCAAGACCGGCGAAGAAGTGCCGATCTCGCCGCGCCGCGTCATGACCTTCAAGGCATCCAACGTTCTCAAGCAGCGGATACTAAAAGCGCATTCCGCGCGCAAGGCAAAGCAGAAGAGCCAGAAGTCAGGCTCCTGACACATCTGCCACCCTCTCGATATTTCTACAGGCAGGGCGCGTAGTCTTGTTGTGAAAACAGTTGAATTTCAACCGACAAGTCGTTGAAATAAGAACGATTCGCATCGTACCTTTCATCGTGTCTTGTAATCCTGCCTTTGGTCTGGATAGGAGTTGAACTTGGATAAAAGCCCCGACGCCTTTCGAACGATCAGCGAAGTAGCAGAAGATCTTGACCTGCCGCAACACGTGCTTCGTTTCTGGGAAACAAGATTTCCGCAGATCAAGCCGATGAAACGGGGCGGGGGGCGCCGCTATTATCGCCCTGACGATGTCGATCTCCTTAAGGGCATCCGGCACCTTCTTTATGACCACGGTTATACCATCAAGGGCGTCCAGAAACTCCTGAAGACCAATGGCAACCGCTTTGTATCGGCAATTGCGTCCGGTGACCTCGCCACGATGGAAGCCATCATGGCGCAGAGCGGTGAGAAGGAGACCGCCGAGCCCCGCATCGCACATGCCGATGAGGATGAAGTCGTCGGTCGGCCCAAGGCAAAGCCCAGCGGGCGTTTCTTTGGATTTGGCGGTGCGTCGGACGACACGCCTGAGATATCGATCGGCAAATCGAGCATCAGCAAGGATGATCGCGCGCTTTTGCAGGAAGCGCTTTTCGATCTGCTGGAGTGCAAGCGCTTGCTTGATCAGGTCCGCTGATTCTCTGTACGGCTTGTGGATAATTCATTTTTTTGACGGGCATTTGTTTTAAATGCCAACCTTTCGGAAACTCCTTGGACCGATAATGCTCGCCGACAAGGAGTTTTATCGTGAGCAAGAGAAAAACGACAAGCCGCCGCCGGTCTACCGCCAAGTCCGGCGGATCTGGTCTCTGGTCTTGGTTGTTGCTGTTCGGCGTGGCGGTCGGTGGCATTCAGGTCTACGAGCATCGTGACAGTTTGCTACCTCAGATGAAAAGCACGGTTGCGTCAGTTTCAAAAACGATTGCACCGCCACAGAAGCCTGCGAGCAGGGAAGTCGCTTCCGAGCGTCAAAAGCCAACACCAGTGCAGACCGTTGCTCTTCCGGCCTCAGGCGCACCCGTTCCGCCACGTGCCATCGCCATGCCGTCCAACGCCCAGACGCCAGCCTCCGTGTCGCCCTTGCCGCGACCGCAGGTCCAGACCGTTTCTCTAGGCGGAAAGCCCGAAACCTTTGCATTCTGCGGCCGCTCCGGCCTCAACAATTGCGTAGCTGATGGAAATACATTCTGGCTTAAAGGCGTCAGGATGACGCTTGCGGGCATCGATGTTCCCCAGACGGATCAGGCTCGTTGCCTGGAAGAACGTCAGAAAGGTTTTGCCGCCAAGGTGAGGTTGCGGGACATGCTGAACGCCGGTGGCTTCCAGGTCGCTGCAGCAGGCGGGGCAACAACGTTGTCGAGATCCGGCGTTTCCTTTGCAGACCAGCTGATGCGGGAAGGTCTGGCGCGTCCGCAAGGTGCCAGAACCAAATCCTGGTGCGGTTAAATTGCCCCGACACGCACCCGCCCCGTTGACCACAGCCGGTTGCGCTGTGTAGATAAAACCGCAAGCGGACGTGGCGGAATCGGTATACGCAGCAGACTTAAAATCTGCCGGCCCATGGTCTTGCGGGTTCAAGTCCCGCCGTCCGCACCAGCATTTTCAGCTCTTCCAGAACAGTGGCATCATCAGCACAAGCACCGTCAGGATTTCCAGGCGGCCGAGCAGCATCATGATGGATAGCAGGTAGAGTGCCGGGTCCTTTATGGTGGAGAAGTTGCCTGCGGGGCCGATGATGGGGCCGACGCCGGGGCCGACATTGGCGAGCGACGTTGCAACCCCGGAGGTCGCCGTCAGCAGGTCGTAGCCCATGGCGCTCATGGCGAGGCTGCCGCCGATCCAGAGGGCAAGGAAGCAGCTGAGAAACAGGAAGACGTTGCGGACGATCTCGGCATCCACCACCTGCTGGCCGTAGCGGACAGTGTAGACCGCGTCGGGGTACAGAAGCTTCTTCAGTCCTGTCTTGACGACACTGTAAACGATGACGAAGCGATAGGCCTTGATACCGCCTGCTGTAGACCCGGAACATCCGCCCATGAAGGTCGCGAAAAAGGCGACAAGCACGACGAATGGCCCCCACAGTGTATAATCGTCGCTGGCAAAACCGCCGGTCGACAGGATGGATGTCATATTGAAGAAGGCGTGGCTGAGCGCAATGTCGAGCGGTACGCCGTTTGTCAGGTGGTGATAGACGCCGACGGCGAGAGAGATCGCGCAGAGGTAGCCGATGAAGACGCGAATTTGCGGGTCGTGAAGAATATCCATTCGCCCGCGTACGGCCAAAAGGATCATCACGGAGAAAGGCAGGCTACCCAGTATCAGAAAGAAGGTCGCAATCCACAGCAGCGCGACATTGTCGCCAAAGAATGCAAACGAGGCGTCGTGTGTCGAGAAACCGCCCGTCGCGACCGTGGACATGGCGTGATTGAGCGCATCGAAATGCGTCATGCCAGCAAAATCATAGGCAATTGTGCAGGCCAGCGTTATAACGACGTAAATACCGACAAACGCCTTGGTGAAGCTGGCCAAGCGAGCAAAAGGGCGATCGTTGCCCGTATCTGACGATTCCATGCGGAAAAACGTCATGCCGCCAACGCGCAGCAAGGGCAGGATAAAAAGGCCAAGTGCGACGATACCGATACCGCCCAGCCAGCAAAGCAGTGAGCGCCAGATAAGAATACCCTGGGGCGCCTTGTCCAAGCCGGAAATCACCGTTGAACCTGTCGTGGTGATGGCGGATACGGATTCGAACAAAGCCTGCCCGAAGCTGAGGTTCAATTCGGAAAGATAAAGCGGCAGGGCACCGACGAGGGAAAACACCAGCCACAAGACGTTCACCAAGAGAAAACCGAACCTCTTGTTGAAGGTCGGCATGGGTGCACGCGTCGCCAGGGCACCGGCCAGAGCCAATCCACCGAACATGAAGCCGGAGATGGCGAAGACCGCCCAGTCATTGTTTCCGTAGTAGAGATCGGTCATGGCTGGAATGAACATGGCCGTGGCCATGTAGAGCCCGAACACAGAAGCGATATAGAGGACTGCGCGCAGAAGATTGCTATTCAATAAATGGAACCCTGATCGTGTGAGGCGTACCGAAGTTGCGCAAAGAGTCTTTGTGTCATGCGTTTTCCTATGGCATAGCGGGTGCCATCGTGAATTTCAATGGATTGAAAATCGTGGACAAACTGCTTGTAGAAGCCGCTCGGCGTGAAGTGAGGGAACTGTTTCCCGAAACGCCGTTGCAGTTGAATGAACATCTCAGCCGCCGCTATGGTGCCGAAATCTGGCTCAAGCGCGAGGACCTCACGCCTGTTCGTTCCTACAAGATTAGAGGCGCATTCAACTTCCTGCGAAAGGCTGTCTCGTCTACCGGCAAGAACAAGGTTTTCGTCTGCGCATCAGCGGGAAATCACGCGCAGGGCTTTGCCTTCGCGTGCCGCCATTTCGGCGTGCATGGTGTGGTTTTCATGCCGGTCACGACCCCTCAGCAGAAAATCGACAAGACCCGCATCTTTGGCGGCGAGTTCATCAAGATCAGGCTCGTCGGCGACATTTTCGACCAGTGTTATGCTGCGGCCCGCGCCTATGTGGAAGAAAACGACGCCTATATGGTGCCGCCATTCGATCATAAGGACATCATCGAGGGACAGGCGACCGTTGCCGCCGAGATCATCGACCAGCTGCCGGACAATGTTGCGCCGGACCTTCTGGTCATGCCTGTCGGCGGCGGCGGCCTTTCCGCCGGTCTTTCCGGTTTCTTTGAAGGGAAAGTCGCCAGCACTGGCTTCGTATTCTGCGAACCCGAGGGTGCGCCGAGCCTGAAGAAAAGCCTGGAGGCGGGTGAGCCTGTCACGCTCAACAAGATCGATAATTTCGTGGATGGCGCTGCCGTTGCGCGCATTGGCGACCTGAATTTTGAGGCGCTGAAGCATTTCCCGGCAGAGCAGGTCGAGTTGATTGCTGAAAACGCAATCTGCGTCACCATTATCGATATGCTCAACCTGGAAGGCGTCGTGCTGGAGCCAGCGGGCGCGCTGTCCATCGCCGCGCTTGAAATGATGGGCCGGGACAGACTGGAGGGCAAGCGGGTCGTCTGTGTTGTTTCCGGCGGCAATTTCGACTTTGAACGTCTGCCAGACGTCAAGGAACGCGCCATGCGATATGGCGGCGTGAAGAAATATTTCATTCTTCGCTTGCCTCAGCGCCCCGGTGCCCTGCGCGATTTCCTCAATCTGCTTGGACCCGATGATGACGTTGCGCGTTTCGAGTATCTGAAGAAATCCGCACGCAACTTCGGCTCGATCCTCATCGGCATCGAGACAACAGAGCGGCAGAACTTCGTTGGCCTGTTTGAACGTTTCGAAGAGGCGGGTCTGGGTTACGAGGACATAACCGAAAACGAAATCCTCGCAAACCTGATCATCTGACAGGCATAACGGCCGGGCAGGGCTCGTGTAGCCTCCCCCAGAAACGCAACAGGAAGGGTATCAATGGCTTCGTTCTTCTCGAAACTTTTTTCCGCCTTCGGCTCGTCGCCATCGGATGACGGCCCGAAAAAGGCCGAAACCAGCGAGGGACATCCATATAAGGACTGCGTCATCTACGCGACGCCCCTGAAGGAAGGTAGCCAGTACCGTCTCGCTGGCCGCATTGAAAAGAAGGTGGGAGAGGAAACGCTTGCGCATGATTTCGTGCGCGCTGATGTCTTCACCAGCCTGGACGATGCCGTGGAATGCACCATTCGCAAAGGGCAGCTGATCATCGATCAGAACGGCCCGAGCTTGTTCTCAGACAAAAAATAACGGCCGCGAAGGTCTCGCAGCCGTTATAGTCAGACAGGTAGGGCGGCGTTGCAAAACGCCGCCCTTGCCAAATCAGGCAGCCTTGGCCAGCTCTTCAACCTTTGCGGTTGCAGACGCGATTGCCTTTTCGGCAGCTTCCGGTCCAAATGCCAGACCTTCGATGCGGATCACTTCGACGTCCGTCAGGCCGAGGAAGCCGAGAACGGTCTTGAGGTAAGGAACAGCGTGGTCCATCGCTGCTGCCGGGCCTTCCGAGTAAACGCCAGCAGAAGACAGAACGATGTAAACCTTCTTGCCGGTTGCGAGACCAACAGGGCCGGATTCTGTGTAGCGGAACGTCATGCCAGCGCGGGCGACATTGTCGATCCAGGACTTCAGGCCGGAATAGATGGCGAAGTTGATGAGGCCGGTGCCGATGATGACCGTGTCGGCTTCCATCAGTTCTGCAACGCGCTTGTCGGAATATTCAGCAGCTGCTGCTTCCTGTGCGTCGCGCTGCTCAGGAGCCTTACGAATCGCCGAAGTGGTGACCTGATCAAGGTGAGGAATAGGGTTCTGGCCGAGATCGAGATGCGTGATCGAGCCGTTGGACTGTTCCTTGATCTTCGCCGCCAGGTCGCCTGCAAATTTGTTGGACAGGGATTCTTCGGCGCGGGGGCTCGATGTAATGAGGAGAATCTTCGACATTTGAAATATCCTTGTTTCCATTGGGAGGTCGGATGGGGCAGGGAACCCAATCGTTGCAGCCTATATCCACGAATGTTCTCATCGAGAAAACTGTGATAATGTTGTTGCTACCTATCGAGAAACTGGATGGACCATGGAAGCGAACCCCACTCTAGACCAATTGCAGGTGTTTCTGGCCGTTGCTGAAACCGGTAGTTTTTCGGCGGCATCGCGCGCGCTCAACCGGGCGCAGTCGGTTGTCAGCTACACCATTGCCAATCTGGAAACACAGCTCGAGGTTACGTTGTTTGAACGCAACGGCGTGCGACAGCCAAAGCTGACCGAGGATGGCGCCGCCATGCTTGAACATGCGCGGCGTATCGTGGCCGGGCTTCAGGATCTGCGTGCTCGCGCCAGAGGGCTCAAGCAGGGGCTGGAGGCGGAGGTTTCCATCGCGATCAGCACCATGGTTCCCGCAGAAGCGGTGGTGGAAGTTCTGCGTGAGTTTCGTGTGCAGTTTCCAACCGTTACACTCAACCTCAATGTCGGTGAGCTTGGCATGGTCATGGAAATGGTCCAGTCGCGCAAGGCGGGTATCGGTATTGGCGGAGCGATGTTCCATCAGGATGACGGCCTGGTCATCGAGAAGGTCGGTCATTCTTTCCTGATTCCGGTCGCTGCGGCAGATCATCCGCTTGTCGCACTCAATCGTCCGCTGACGCTCGCGGATGTGCGCGAAGAAGTCCAGCTTGTCGTGACCGATGCGTCCGGGCTGACCAAGGGCAAGGACTTCAATGTGCTTTCCTACAAGAAATGGCGCGTCAGCGACATCGCAACCAAGTATCAACTGATCAAGGGCGGGCTGGGATGGGGCGGTCTGCCCGCATCGGTGGTGCGTAACGATATCATCAATGGCGACCTGAAGGCGCTGGATCTCGATGCCTATGAAGGCGGCGAATATCCCCTCTATGCCTTGCATAAGGCCGATACGCCCTGTGGGCCAGCAGCGAAATGGCTGGTCGAGGCATTCCAGCAGCGGCTGTCCCGTTGCCCTGATCATGAAGGCTTCATGGCTCACATCAAGCCGGTCTATACAGACGAGCCACCAGCTCTGAAAGACGCGGCTGAATAATCCGTACCGTACCGTACCGAACCGTACTGTTTCGCCGCAAGGTGACAGTGACAGGCGGGCGGCTTTGAAGTAGAAACCTTGCCAAAGCGAGGGGCAGGGCTGTCGGCTCTGTGGCAGAACCCCCTCCGCAACGGACAAATCGAGGAATAAGCACATGCCAGTTTATCGCTCCAGAACGACAACCCATGGCCGCAACATGGCCGGTGCCCGTGGCCTGTGGCGCGCCACCGGCATGAAGGATGGCGATTTCGGCAAGCCGATCATTGCGGTCGTGAACTCGTTCACCCAGTTCGTGCCCGGTCACGTGCATCTGAAAGATCTCGGGCAGCTCGTTGCGCGCGAGATCGAGGCCGCTGGCGGCGTTGCCAAGGAATTCAACACGATTGCAGTGGATGACGGCATCGCCATGGGGCATGACGGGATGCTCTATTCCCTGCCGTCGCGTGAAATCATCTCCGACAGCGTTGAATACATGGTCAATGCCCACTGCGCAGACGCCATGGTGTGCATTTCCAACTGCGACAAGATCACACCCGGCATGTTGAGCGCCGCCATGCGTCTCAATATCCCTGCCGTCTTCGTGTCCGGTGGACCCATGGAAGCGGGTAAAGCCGTTTTGCACGGTAAAACCGTTGCGCTCGACCTCGTGGACGCCATGGTCGCTGCGGCTGACGACAAGATTTCCGACGAGGATGTCCAGGTGATCGAGCGCTCTGCTTGCCCGACCTGCGGTTCCTGCTCGGGCATGTTTACGGCAAACTCCATGAACTGTCTGACCGAAGCGCTCGGTCTTTCCTTGCCGGGCAATGGTTCGACGCTTGCAACGCATTCCGACCGTAAGCGCCTGTTCGTTGAGGCCGGTCACCTCATCGTGGACCTCGCACGCCGCTATTATGAGCAGGATGACGAGAGCGTTCTGCCGCGCACCATTGCAAGCAAGCAGGCTTTTGAAAACGCAATGTCGCTGGATATCGCCATGGGCGGTTCTACCAATACGGTTTTGCATATTCTGGCCGCAGCCCATGAAGGCGGCGTCGATTTCACCATGGAAGACATCGACCGCCTGTCGCGCAAGGTACCTTGCCTTTCGAAGGTGGCACCGGCCAAGCAGGACGTGCATATGGAAGATGTTCACCGCGCCGGTGGCATCATGCGTATTTTGGGCGAGCTGGATCGTGGCGGCCTTATCAACCGCGATTGCCCAACCGTTCATGAGCCAACGCTGGGCGACGCAATCGACCGTTGGGACATTACCCGCACCAACAGCGAAACGGTCCGCCAGTTCTTCAAGGCAGCACCCGGCGGCGTGCCGACGCAGGTCGCGTTCAGCCAGTCCTCGCGTTGGGATGAACTGGATACGGACAGCGACAACGGCGTTATCCGCTCGGTCGAAAAGCCTTTCTCCAAGGATGGCGGCCTTGCCGTGCTCTACGGCAACATCGCGCTCGACGGCTGCATCGTGAAAACTGCTGGCGTCGACGAATCCATTCTGAAGTTCAACGGTACGGCTGTCGTCTACGAGAGCCAGGACTCTGCAGTTAAGGGCATCCTGTCGAACGAGGTCAAAGAAGGCGACGTTGTCGTTATCAGATATGAAGGTCCGAAGGGTGGCCCGGGTATGCAGGAAATGCTCTATCCGACCAGCTATCTCAAGTCGAAGGGGCTAGGCAAGGCCTGTGCCTTGATCACCGATGGCCGGTTCTCCGGCGGTACGTCGGGCCTTTCCATCGGCCATGCCTCGCCTGAGGCAGCGCAGGGCGGAGCGATCGGTCTGGTCCGTAACGGCGATGCGATAGAGATCGACATCCCGAACCGAACCATCAACCTCAAGGTCTCCGACGCCGAGCTTTCGGCGCGCCGCGCCGAGCAGGATCAGCTTGGCTGGAAGCCAGCGGAATTCCGCAAGCGCAACGTTACAACGGCGCTCAAGGCCTATGCCGCTTTCGCATCGAGCGCCGACAAGGGCGCAGTTCGCATTCTGCCAGAGTAAGCTCAGGCTATGTCTTAGAAAGCCGCCCGGTCACGCCGGGCGGCTTTTTGCTGTCTGGCGTCAGGCGTTTCATTTGCGCCAGTTCAGGAACCCGCGCTTTGCCCGGACGTTGGGCGAGTACTTGAAATGACCAGACGGAGAATCGGCATGAAACGAGCAATCGTGACCGGCGGCGCAGGTTTGATTGGCGCGGGTATTATCAAAGCCTTGGCGAGAGACGGCTGGACGGTAGCGTCGTTCGATCTGGAAGAGGGCGAGAGCGATGCGCAGCATGTTCATTGCGATGTCGGAGATGAAACATCCGTTCTCGGTGCGTTTCAGGAGCTGGGCTGGGACAGTCTGGACCTGCTCGTCAACAATGCAGGCATTGCCAGCCCGACCAACGGTCCAATTCACGAACTTTCTCTCGCCGACTGGCGCAAAGTCACGGATAGCCACCTGACGGGCGCCTTTTTGATGACCAGATCCGCTGTGCCCTTGATGAGCAAAGGCGCTTCCATCGTCAACATGGTCTCGACACGCGCTTTCATGTCGGAGCCGGAGACGGAGGCCTATGCGGCCTCCAAGGGTGGGCTCGTTGCACTCACGCACGCATTGGCGGTCAGCCTTGGTCCCGACATTCGCGTCAATGCAATTGCACCAGGCTGGATAACCAATGACACGGATCTGCGGGAGAAAGACCATGAGCAGCATCCTGTCGGAAGAGTGGGGAACCCCGGCGATATCGCAGATGCCATCGCTTATCTGGCGAAAGCCGGCTTCGTAACCGGCCAGGTTCTGGTCGTGGATGGTGGCATGACGAAGAAGATGATTTACGAAGAGTAGTCCAAGGGGAAGACTTTGCATTCCGACCGTTTGGCAGGTCACAAAAGGGTTACAGGCCTTTTGACCTGCTGAAAAGCGACTACCTACATCTCCATGAAACGTCGCACCGCACTTGCCTTTCTCGCCACACTCCCTTTTGCCTCCAGCATTCGCGCGCAGGCGTCCAGAAATGTGGATGAACTCCTTCGCAACGCCGATGAATTGCCAAGTCTCAAGACCGTGATCGTCAGCGTGGATGGCAGGGAGACGGCCAGCCGCGCCTATCATGGCGCGTCACTCAATGGTTCGACCAACATCAAGTCGGCTTCCAAATCGATCCTGTCTGCCATGGTTGGAATGGCAATTGATCGAAAGATCCTTGACGGTGTCGACCAGCCCGTTGCCTCAGTGCTGCGTGGAGATTTCCCGGCCAATCCAGATCCGCGCCTGGAGCGCGTGACCATCGGAAACCTTCTGTCCATGCAGTCGGGGCTGGAGAGAATGTCTGGCCCCAATTATGGCCGGTGGGTTTCCAGCCGCAACTGGGTGCGGATGGCGCTTGGCTCCGGTTTTGCGGGAGAGCCGGGCGGCGGTATGTTGTACTCCACCGGTTCAACCCATCTGCTATCGGCAATCCTGACCAAGGCGTCCGGAAAATCCACCCTTGCACTTGCAAGAGACTGGTTTTCACCGCTTGAAGGCTTCAGGATTGGTGCGTGGGAGAGGGACCCGCAAGGTATCTATCTTGGCGGAAACCAGATGGCGATGACATCGAGATCGCTCCTCGCCTTTGGCGAACTTTACCGCCTTGGCGGCGTGACGCCAGATGGCAAGAGGCTCTTATCGCAAAGCTGGGTAGACCATTCCTGGGTCCAGCGAACAAACTCGGTTTTCAATGGTGATGGCTATGGCTACTGCTGGTTCATCAAGGAGATGTCGGGAGAGACAGTTTACTACGCGTGGGGCTATGGCGGGCAGATGCTCTACATCGTTCCCACGAAAAAGCTGAGTGTTGTCATGACATCTCGCGAAGATGCGCCATCAGCGCGCACCGGGTACCGAGACCAATTGCACGGGCTCATGGCTGACATTATCTCCGCGTCTTGAATTGAAGATGTCCTGCCGCGTCTCGCTAATCAGAGCGGGCGGTTGATGTTCTGGAACGCTTCGCCCAGCTTCTTCATGCGCTCATCATATGCTTTGGTCAGACATTCGGTATCAGCCGCGCAGGCTTCGCGGCTCTTCAGCCATTCGCTCTGCTCGGTGCGCAGCGTGTCGCGGGCACCCATCGCCATGAGCTGCGTCAGAATGTCGAACGTGGTCGCCATGCGAACGTCCTGATCGTTCAGCCCCCGGTTTTCGCAAATGGTCTTTTCGTCGGCTTTGAGGTCGGTCTTCGTGCAGTCGAAGCTTGCGGCGCCGACGGGTGAGCCGTGCGAATATGACGCAAGTACAATCATTGCAGTCAGGATTTGTTTCTTCAAATGCATGTGGATCTCTTTTCCAGAACCGGACTTTATATGCGGTCTTAAGTCCGAATCACCACATCTTGTTCCACAACTGTGTTTGGGCAGCGGTTTGTCATTATCTTGCCGCCCTTTGATTTATAGGCTGAGGCATTATAACTCCATCATATTGATGAGGATGAGGAATCACATGCCAAGCATGGCGAAGTATCTGACCACCGCCCTTGTGGCGACTATGCTCGTTCTGCCTGCACACGTGCGGGCGCAGGACAGCAAGACCGTGCCATCCAGCACCGCAGAAATGCAGCTTTCCTTCGCGCCTCTTGTAAAGCGCACCTCCGGCGCCGTGGTGAACGTCTATGCCGAACGGGTCGTGGAGCGCCGCGCTTCGCCCTTTGCCGGCGACCCGTTCTTCGAGCAGTTCTTCGGCCAGCAATTGCCCAATCGCACCGAGAAGCAATCCTCCCTCGGTTCGGGCGTCATTGTCACGGCAAGCGGGCTCGTCGTTACCAACAACCACGTCATCGATGGCGCCGACGATATCAAAGTCGCACTCGCCGATGGTCGTGAATTTTCGTCCAAGGTACTCCTGAAGGATGATCGCATCGATCTGGCGGTGCTGAAGATCGATGCCAAGGAACAGTTTCCTGTCCTGCCGCTTGGCAATTCAGATGCGACTGAGGTCGGTGATCTGGTGCTGGCCATTGGCAACCCATTTGGTGTCGGGCAGACGGTAACCAGCGGCATCGTTTCGGCTCTTGCCAGAAATCAGGTCACTCAAGGTGACTTCGGCTTCTTCATTCAGACAGATGCATCCATCAACCCCGGCAACTCGGGTGGTGCCCTGATGAATATGGGCGGAGAGCTGATTGGCATCAACACCGCCATCTTCTCGCGCGGTGGTGGCTCGAACGGCATCGGCTTCGCCATCCCGGCAAATCTGGTCCGGGTGTTTCTGGCTGCAGCCGAAAAGGGCGATACCAGCTTCCAGCGACCCTACGTAGGAGCGACCTTTGACCCTGTAACCTCGGAAGTGGCCGAAGCGCTTGGCCTCAAGCGCGCACGCGGGGCACTGGTGGTCAGCGTCGTCAAGGACGGACCCGCCGAGAAGGCCGGCATCGAGCCCGGACAGGTGGTGACGGCGGTCAACGGTATCGAGGTTGAGCATCCCGATGCGCTGGGCTATCGATTGACGACCGCAGGCATCGGCAAATCCGCGAAACTGACCCTGATCGACAAGGGCAAGGAAAAGACGGCGACAATCGCGCTCGATACGGCGCCTGAGACAGCACCGCGTGACGAACGCCTGCTGGAAGGTCGCAATCCCTTTGCGGGCGCAACGGTTGCCAATCTTTCGCCAAAGCTTGCGGATGAGTTGCGCATGCCAACCAGCACCGCGGGCGTCGTCATTCTCGACGTCAAACGCAATTCGCCAGCCGCACGGGTGGGTTTCCAGCCAAAGGACATCATCATGTCCCTCAATGGAACGGAAATGACGTCGACGGCGGATGTGGAGCGCGCACTGGAGGATAATCCCGGTTTCTGGCGTCTGGAAATCGTCAGGGATGGCCAGCGCATCCGGCAATTCCTGCGATGAGTGGCGATCTCTTTGCTCCTCAGGTTCCGGCAGAGGTCGCCAACCGGCGACCCCTTGCTGACCGGCTGCGTCCGACGACCATCGCAGAGGTCACCGGCCAGTCACATCTGACGGGCGAAGAGGGCGTGCTGCGCCGAATGATCGAGAGCGGTTCCCTGGGGTCCATGATCTTCTGGGGCCCGCCCGGTACTGGCAAGACGACGGTCGCCCGCCTGCTTTCAGGTGAAGCAGGGCTAGCCTTTGAGCAGATTTCGGCCATTTTCTCAGGCGTCGCAGATCTGAAGAAGGTTTTTGAGAGCGCGCGGACGCGGCGGATGGACGGTCGGCAGACGTTGCTCTTCGTGGATGAGATCCACCGCTTCAACCGTGCCCAGCAGGACAGCTTTCTCCCGGTCATGGAAGACGGGACGATAATCCTTGTCGGCGCTACGACCGAAAACCCATCCTTCGAACTCAACGCCGCGCTTCTGTCGCGAGCGCGGGTTCTGACGTTCAAATCGCATGATGAGGAAAGTCTCGCCGAATTGCTGGCGCGTGCGGAATCCGTCGAGGACAAGCCGCTGCCGCTGACGGATGATGCCAGAGCGGCGTTGATCCGCATGGCAGATGGCGATGGTCGTGCTGTGCTGACGCTGGCCGAAGAGGTCTGGCGTGCCGCGCGCAAGGACGAGACATTCGATACGGAAGGGCTGACACGCATCGTTCAGCGCCGTGCGCCAATCTATGACAAGGCGCAGGACGGCCACTACAACATGATATCGGCGCTGCACAAATCCGTGCGCGGTTCTGATCCCGATGCTGCGCTCTACTATCTTGCGCGTATGTTCGACGCGGGCGAGGATCCGCTGTATCTCGGTCGTCGTCTGGTGCGTATGGCGGTGGAAGACATCGGTCTTGCGGACCCGCAGGCGCTGGTCATCTGCAATGCGGCCAAGGATGCCTATGATTATCTCGGTTCGCCGGAAGGCGAACTCGCGCTCGCGCAGGCCTGCGTCTACCTGGCGACGGCGCCGAAATCCAATGCGGTCTACACCGCATTCAAGGCTGCAACCCGCGCGGCCAAGGAAAGCGGCTCGCTGCTACCGCCCAAGCACATTCTGAATGCTCCGACGAAGTTGATGAAGGGCGAAGGCTATGGCGATGGATATCGCTATGACCATGACGAGCCCGACGCCTTTTCAGGACAGGATTATTTCCCGGAGAAGATGGGGCGCACCACATTCTATGATCCGCCCGATCGCGGTTTTGAACGCGATATCCGCAAGCGGCTGGACTGGTGGGCCAAGCTTCGGCGGGAACGCAACGCCAAATAGGGCAGGTGCCCCCGCTCAGGATGCGCGTCGGGTGATTGCCGCTTGTTGTGGCGGCAGCATCTTAACGGATGATTCCGCGAGTGCGGCATGCCCCTCGCAATCCACGATCAGATGCCAGTGCGATGTTTCTGGAATGACAACGCGCAGTGGCGACTTCTTCGCTACGCCGCCAAGATACTTGAAGTCGAGCATTTCGGTAAAACGCTGGTAATTGCCCGAATTCATCAGTCGGACATTGTTGATAGCGTTTAGCGAAACCTCGATGATTGCGCCCGCGCGCAGTTCCTTCAGGTCGTAATGGGTAAAGCGGAAGCTTGGCTTGGCCATATGGGTCGCCCTTATTTCGTAGCTCAGTCTCATAAGGTTACGCCGCGAGGATTAACGCTTTCTTTCATCGTCCCGTCAGAACCCTCACTTCTGATGCCGAGGCAGAGTGAAATCCGCGCGACCTCAAATCTTCCTCATGCAAGCATTCGCTGATGATTATAGAGGTGCGCATGAAAAGGGTTCGTTTACCAAATTTGTTTAAGATTTAGCTTGATTGCCGCGCGTTGCGGCCGCTGAAGGTGCAGGTTCTGGTATGGCGTATGTTTCCCTTCCGCGTCGCTTGGTGACGTTGCTGACAATGTCGACGGTGATCGTATCGTGTTCGGCGGAAGGGCTTGTCCCTCCTGCCGACGTCGATGGCGCAACCAGGGTCAGCTCCATTCAATCGTCCCGTCAACAGAATTACAGCGCGCCCTCCAGCCCCGTCATGCCGGGTCAGCCTGTCGAGCAATATGCACCGCTCGAGCAGCCGATGCCGGCGCAAACGCCTTCGCGAGACCCGCTGCTGCAGGCCGCTCCCGGACAGCAATATTCCACGCTGGATGCTCAACAGGCACGTCTGGGTGGGCAAGCCCCGCAAATGTCGAGTGAGATGGCCGAGGGGCAGGGCGGCGTCAATATGGACGACGGACTGGGCGTTGCGCCGGTGCGTGGGCTGGCGGAAGAGCAGGACATGGATATTGCTGCGCCCGGTCCACAGCCTGTAGATGACGCGATGAACAGCCAGATGTCTGCTCCACCGTTGCAGCGTCGACAGGTAAACAGTCAATCGCGCCTCATTCCTCCGCCCGGCGAAGGCCAGAAGCAGCGTCAGCCGGTGCAGGACGTGGCGATGATGATGCCGCAGAACCCGATGCAGGAGAGCAGGATGTCATCTCCACCGGGTATGATGCCCGCGTCGGAGATTTCATGCCGCTCCGAATTGCGCAGGCTGGGCGTGGCGTTTCGGGATGTGGGGCGCGTGTCGGATGGCCCCACCTGCGGCATTGATTACCCGATCGAGCTCAGCGGTCTTGCCAGCGGCGTCGCTATTCGCCCGGCGGTAAAGCTCAATTGCCAGGTAACGCTCGCCTTTGCCAAGTGGGTAAAGTTCGAGCTCGTTCCTTCATCGCGCTTCCGCTATCTCTCCGGTGTCGAGCGCATCACGCCGATGGGCGGTTATTCCTGCCGCAAGATGAACTCGCGCTCCAGCAATCCGTGGTCGGAGCACGCACGCGGCAACGCTATCGATATCGGCACCATCACGCTTAAGAACGGCAAGGAAATCGATGTGCGCAAGAAGAGCTTCTTTGCGTTTCGTGAGAAAGGTCTGCTCAAGGCGGTGCGCAGCGACAGCTGCAAGTATTTCTCGACGGTTCTTGGACCGGGCAGTGATCCCAATCACTGGAACCATTTCCATTTCGATCTTAGAACCCGCAAGTCCGGCTACCGTCACTGCGATTGAGGATTTTGGCGGAATGATAGCGCCAATGCGGCATCATGCCGCCTCGGGGATGGCTTTTTAGAAGTCTGGAACCTATATGCTTTCAATACGGATTACGTTGAAAGATGCCCCATGAATTCCCCGCAAAATCCAATTGTTTCCATCCAAAATCTCACAAAATCCTACGCCAACGGCTTTCAGGCGCTCAAAGGTGTCACCCTTGATATCTACAAGGGTGAGATTCTTGCGCTTCTGGGACCGAATGGCGCCGGAAAGACAACGCTGATTTCCATCATCTGTGGTCTGGTCAATCCGGGCGAGGGACGCGTCCTCGTTGATGGACATGATGTCGTCGGCGATTTCCGCAGGACGCGGGAACTGATCGGCCTCGTTCCGCAGGAACTGACGACGGACCAGTTCGAGACCGTCTGGAACACCGTTTCCTTTTCCCGCGGTTTGCATGGCAAGAAGAAGAATCCCGAGCTTATAGAGCGCATCCTGAAGTCCCTGTCGCTCTACAGCAAGAAGGACAACATGCTGCGCGAGCTCTCCGGCGGCATGAAGCGGCGCGTGCTGATTGCCAAGGCATTGGCGCATGAGCCGCAGATCCTTTTTCTGGACGAGCCGACTGCGGGTGTCGACGTGGCCCTTCGTCGTGACATGTGGCAGGTGGTCGAGGAGTTGCGCGCAACAGGCGTAACCATCATCCTGACCACGCATTACATCGAGGAAGCTGAAGAGATCGCCGATCGCGTTGGTGTCATCAACAGCGGCGAGTTGTTGCTTGTCGAAGAAAAGACCGCCCTGATGCAAAAGCTCGGCCGCAAGCAGCTGTCGCTGGAACTGGCCGAACCCATCAAGGTGCTGCCGGACAGTCTTTCCCGGTTCCAGCTCTCTCTTTCGCAAGACGGTAGCTGTCTGACCTACGAGTATGAGGGCAATGGCGAGCAGAGCCAGATCGCCGATCTTCTCTCGGCACTCGCAAGCGCCGGCATTCATTTCAAGGATATTTCGACACGCCAGAGCTCGCTGGAAGATATTTTCGTGGCGCTGGTGGGAGGTCAAAAATGAACTTCGAAGCCATCAAATCCATCTATCTCTTCGAAATGGCCCGTACGCGCCGCACCCTGTTGCAGAGCGTGGTTTCGCCGGTCATCTCGACCTCGCTCTACTTCATCGTCTTCGGCACGGCCATCGGCTCACGCATTCAGGAAGTCGATGGCGTATCCTACGGTGCGTTCATCACGCCTGGCCTGATCATGCTCACGCTTCTGACGCAATGTATCAGCAACGGCTCATTTGGAATTTATTTTCCAAAATTCACCGGGACGATTTACGAAATTCTATCTGCTCCCGTGGCGATGACTGAGATCCTGGCGGGCTATGTCGGAGCGGCGGCAACGAAGGGGCTATTGATCGGCACGATCATCCTTTTGACGGCTTCCTTCTTCGTGGACGTCTCGATTGCTCATCCATTCATGATGGTGCTTTTCTTCGTTCTCACCGCCATCAGCTTCAGCCTTTTCGGCTTCATCATCGGCATGTGGGCCACCAATTTCGAGCAGCTCAACCTCATTCCCATGCTGGTCATACCGCCTTTGACATTCCTTGGCGGCAGTTTCTATTCCATCAGCATGTTGCCGCCATTCTGGCAGACGGTCAGCCATTTCAACCCGGTGCTTTACCTGATCAGCGGTTTCCGCTGGAGTTTCTATGAGATATCGGACGTAAACCCTCTGCTCAGCCTCGGCATGATCGCCATCTTCCTCGCGGCCTGTCTGGGCGTAATCGGCTGGATGTTCAAGACAGGGTATAAGTTGAGGAACTGATCCTTCACTCGCACATCAAAACAGAAAAGGCAGCGCGAAGGCTGCCTTTTTTGTTGTGTGGCCATTCGAAACCTTACACAGGCCGAACCAGAATGTGCTTCTTCTTGCCCAGCGACAGCTTGATGACACCATCTGCCGTGACTTCGCCAGCGCCGATAACCTGACGTTCGTCCGACATGCTCTGGTCGTTGATCTTCACCGCACCGCCCTGAACGTGCCGGCGGGCTTCGCCGTTGGAAGCGGCAAGGCCAGCGCGCACGATCAGCGACAACAGGCCAAGCCCCGCCTCAAGTTCGCTCTTCGGCACTTCGATGGAGGGCAGGTTGTCGGCCAGCGCACCTTCTTCGAAGGTCTTGCGTGCTGTTTCGGCAGCCTGCTCTGCATTCTCACGGCCATGCAGCATGGCGGTGATTTCGGTCGCGAGGATCTTTTTCACCTCGTTGATCTCAGAGCCGCCAAGCGCCGAAAGGCGGGCAATCTCGTCCATCGGCAGCGTGGTGTAGAGCTTCAGGAAGCGCGATACATCGGCATCTTCGGTGTTGCGCCAGTATTGCCAGAAGTCATAGGCCGAGAGCATATCCGGGTTCAGCCACACGGCGCCATTCATAGACTTGCCCATCTTCGCACCTGACGACGTCGTCAGAAGCGGCGAGGTCAGCGCGTAAAGCTGTGGTGTACCCATGCGGTGACCGAGGTCGATACCGTTGATGATGTTGCCCCACTGGTCCGAACCGCCCATCTGCAAACGGCAGCCGGTGCGCTTGTTCAGCTCCACGAAGTCGTAGGCCTGAAGGATCATGTAGTTGAATTCGAGGAAGGACAGCGACTGCTCGCGGTCCAGACGTGTCTTGACGCTATCGAATGACAACATGCGATTGACCGAGAAGTGACGGCCGACATCACGCAGGAATTCGAGGTAGTTGATCTCACGCAGCCAGTCGCCATTGTTGATCATCAACGCAGGCGCGGTTGCGGCATCGTAATCGAGGTAATTCGAGAAGACCCGCTTGATGGAGGCAATGTTGCTTTCGATCGTATCGACCGTCATCAACTGCCGCGCCTCATCCTTGAAGGAGGGGTCGCCAACCATGCCGGTGCCGCCGCCCATAAGTGAAATCGGCTGGTGGCCGGTCTTCTGCATCCAGTGCAGCATCATGATCTGGATCAGACCGCCAGCGTGCAGGCTGGGTGCGGTCGGATCAAAGCCGATATAGGCAGTCACGGTTTCCTTGGCAAAGAGTTCATCGAGACCTGCCTCATCGGAGATCTGGTGAATAAAGCCGCGCTCATCGAGCGTGCGGAGGAAATCGGACTTGAACCTGGACATAACCTTTTTCTTTCTGGTTGGGTCTGTTGCATCACTGAAATGCCAGTGAATGCCGCGCCCTTAGCATTGTTTTTTGTAAATTGCACCCGTTTGCGCCATGAATATCGGCAATCGGTAACGGGTTGATTCCATCTGGCAGGAGAGCGGACATGGGCGAGGTCAAAACAGCGATAGGGCTGATGAGCGGCACGTCCATGGATGGCATCGATATCGGGCTGTTGCGCACGGATGGCGAAAGCGTGGTTCACCACGGCCCCAGCGGCTATTTCCCCTATGATGCCACGCTGCGCGCCACATGGCAGAAAGCGCTTGTTACGGCAAAAGCCATTCGCGAGCGCACGGAGCGTCCGCAGGATCTGGGGGAGGCGGAAAGGATACTGACGCTTGCCCATGCGGCAACGGTCAAATCCTTCCTTCACCGTCATGGCTTGGCTGCCGATGAAATCGACATCATCGGCTTCCACGGACAGACGGTTCTGCACCGCCCGGATGATGCGCTGACGGTGCAGATTGGTGATGGTCCTCTGCTGGCTGAGGAAACCGGCATCGCAGTCGTCTATGATATGCGTGCGAATGATATGGTCCATGGCGGGCAGGGCGCACCACTCATTCCGGTCTATCACGCAGCCCTTGCCGCCAATCTGCCGGAGCAGTTCGAAACGCCTGCGGTGTTCGTGAATATCGGCGGCATTTCCAACCTCACCTATATCGGCGAGAGCGGCGAGCTTGCTGCTTTCGATAGCGGCCCCGGCAACATGCTGATCGACCAGTGGATCGAGGCGCATACCGGCAAGGCTTACGACAAGGGCGGTGCGACTGCGGCACGGGGTGCGGTGGTCCCATCACTGGTGGAACGCTATATGCAAAGCCCGTTCTTTTCCGCAAATATCCGCCGTTCGCTGGATCGCTCGGATTTCATGCCACCTGCAAAGGGTGAGGTTTCGCTGGAGGATGGTGCACGTACGCTGGCGCATCTCACGGGTGCCGCCATTCTGAAGTCTGCCAGCTATTTGCCGGAGGGCGCCAAGACCTATGTCGTTTGTGGTGGTGGCCGGCTGAACGCCGTCATTATGCATGAGTTCGCGACGCAAGCCGCGACACTTGGTGCCAAGGTGATCGCCGCAGAGGACGCGGGTTTTGATGGCGGTGCAATGGAGGCCGAAGCCTGGGCCTATCTCGCCGTGCGGTCGCTGACAGGCTTGCCTCTGACCTATCCCGGCACTACGGGTGTGAGGGAGCCGGTGACGGGTGGGGTTTTTGCGCGACCTACAAGGGAATCCATAGAATGACGTCAGAAGTCATTATCGAAACGCCACGCCTAAAGTTAGTAATGTGGCAACGTGACGATGCGGAACTTGTTCACACCTTGCATTCAACTGTTGAAACCACGCGATATCTCGGTGACGGAAAAGTCTGGAGCCTTGGACAATCGCAGGTACGCCTGGCGAACTGGTTTGAGGAGCATTCGCGGGACGGAACAACGAAATACAAGCTGATCGCTCGTGACGATAGCCGATTTTTAGGTCGCGCGGGATTTTCACTCTTTGGTGGCGATCGCCCGGATCTCGAACTGGGATATTCGCTGCGTCAGGAAGAATGGGGAAAAGGCTACGCCACCGAGATAGGATATGCTTTGCGCGAATGGTTTTTCGCCAAAAATCTTGGGAGTAGGTTTATCGGTTTTACCCACCCTGAGAACGTTGTTTCGCAGAGGGTCTTAAAGAAAATCGGCATGCGATGCCGCACGCCGATGATTGTGGACGGACGCGAATGTCCGACATTTGAATTCACCGCAGATATGCGGACATGATTACCGAATCCGCTTCGCCGCAGGCTCAGGCACCAGTTCGCCGTTGAGGCGGCGGTCGAGATAGTCTTCGCATTCGCTCATCAGCGTATCCACCTGTCCGTTGAAGAAGTGGTTGGCGCCGGGGACGGTGCGGTGGGTGATGAGGATGCCCTTCTGGGTCTTCAGCTTTTCAACCAGACCGTTGACGTCCTTTTCAGGTGCTACCTTGTCGGCATCGCCATTGATGATGAGGCCAGAGGACGGGCAGGGCGCTAGGAAGGAGAAGTCATAGGTGTTGGGCTGCGGCGCAATCGACATGAAGCCTTCGATTTCCGGGCGGCGCATCAGAAGCTGCATACCGATCCAGGCACCGAAGGAATATCCCGCCACCCAACAGCTCTTGCTATCCGGATGCAGGCCCTGCACCCAATCCAGCGCTGATGCTGCGTCGGAGAGCTCACCGGCGCCGTGGTCGAATTCGCCCTGGCTGCGGCCGATGGAGCGGAAATTGAAACGCAGTGTGGTAAAGCCGCGTTTCTGGAAGAGGTAGAACAGCTGGTAAACGATCTGGTTGTTCATCGTGCCGCCAAACTGCGGGTGCGGATGCAGGATGATGGCAATCGGGGCGCTTTTTTCTTTTGACGGCTGGTAACGGCCTTCGAGGCGACCCGCAGGGCCGTTGAAAATGACTTCGGGCATTGGTACTCCGGTCGTGTTTTTCTATTTCTGACGCTTCCATGCGCAAGAAGACTTGACGCGGATGGTCAGCTTTTCTAAAACCCAGTTTAGAATTATTCGAAACTTCGCGTGCCTTAAGCACTGTTGGACGTGTCATAAGGCAAGCGCGACTGAAATTTCAAGGAAAATGCGCTTTCGCGCATCAATCATAGGTAAACAGAAGCAAATTCCCGTATGAGCACCACGATGCGCACATATCTCGACTGGAACGCGACAGCGCCTCTGCTGCCAGCCGTTCGGGATGCGCTTGTCCGGGCGCTGGATTTGCCTGGCAACCCGTCGTCCGTCCATAGGGAAGGTCGGATTGTGCGTGCCGAAATCGAAGCCGCCCGTCGCGATGTGGCGGCGCTGGTTGGTGCGGAAGTGGCCCATGTCATTTTCACGAGCGGTGCGACCGAGGCTGCGAATCTCATTCTCTCGCCTGCTTTCAAGATGGGCCGGGCGGCGCTGTCTGTCGGGCATCTCTATGTTTCGGCCATAGAACATCCCGCAATTCGCGAGGGTGGGCGGTTTGACAAGGCGGATGTCAGTGAAATCGCGGTAACGTCTGAGGGCACTCTCGATCTCGCCGCGCTGGAGCAAGCCCTGGCATCCCATGATGCCGCCAAGGGTCTTCCCATGCTGGCGCTCATGCTGGTCAACAACGAAACCGGAATTATCCAGCCCGTTGAAGATGCCGCGCGCCTTGTTCACGCAGCGGGCGGCTTGCTTGTTGTCGATGCCGTTCAGGCTGTGGGACGTATCGCAGTCGATATCCAGACGCTCGGCGCGGACTTCCTCATTCTGTCGTCTCACAAGATCGGTGGTCCCAAGGGCGTAGGTGCGCTGATTTCCCGCGGCGAGGTGATGATGCCGAAGCCATTGATCCATGGCGGCGGTCAGGAAAAAGGCCATCGGTCCGGTACGGAAAACACATCTGCCATCATTGGCTTTGGTGTGGCGGCATCTGAAGCTCTTGGCAGGCTCGATGGGGAAGCCGTGCGCATTGCGGGGCTTCGCGCTGTACTGGAAGACGCGATGCAGACGGTTGCGCCTGATGTGATCATTCATGGCAAAGACGTGAGCCGTGTCTGCAACACGACCTTCTTTACTTTGCCGGGTTTGAAATCCGAAACGGGCCAGATTGCTTTCGATATTGAAGGCGTGGCGCTGTCTGCGGGATCGGCTTGTTCCTCCGGGAAAGTCGGGGAAAGCCACGTGCTGACAGCTATGGGGCAGGACCCGAAGCTGGGTGCGCTGCGCATTTCGCTTGGCGCGGCCACGCAGCGGGCAGATATCGACAAGGCCATCGCCGCCTTCGCCACAATAGCGGGACGGCGAAAACGGGCCGTGCAGGCCGCTTAGGGCCAAAAACAATTGCGGAAAGTCAAAATTCCGCTTGCCGGAGAGTGTGAAAAGCGCCATCCGAACACTAAATAAGGCGTAGCAAAGAAAGTTGCGCCTGACACGAATGGAGGCAGGTATTCTGCCTCGATACGTTGACAAGCCACCGGACCTTGTATCCGGCGAGATTGGAGAACGACTATGGCTGCGGTTCAGGAAACGATCGATCAGGTCCGCCAGATCGATGTGGACCAGTATAAATACGGTTTTGAAACCATGATCGAAGTGGACAAGGCACCCAAGGGCCTGTCCGAAGACGTGATCCGTTTCATTTCCGCCAAGAAGCAAGAGCCGGAATGGATGCTGGAATGGCGCCTTGACGCCTACAAGCGCTGGCTGACGATGGAAGAGCCCACCTGGGCGCGCGTCAATTACCCGAAGATCGATTTCAACGATCTCTATTATTATGCGGCACCCAAAAGCACGCCCGGCCCGAAATCGCTGGATGAGGTCGATCCGGAACTGCTCAAGGTCTATGAAAAGCTCGGCATTCCGCTGAAGGAACAGGAAATTCTGGCTGGCGTCGAAAACCGTCGCGTTGCCGTGGATGCCGTGTTCGACAGCGTGTCGGTCGTTACCACCTTCAAGGCGGAACTTGCCAAGGCCGGCGTGATCTTCATGTCGATCTCGGAAGCCATTCGCGAATATCCGGAGCTGGTGAAGAAGTACATCGGCTCCGTTGTGCCGACGACCGACAATTTCTACGCGACGCTGAACTCCGCAGTCTTCACCGACGGTTCTTTCGTGTTCATTCCGAAGGGCGTTCGTTGCCCGATGGAACTGTCCACCTATTTCCGTATCAACGAGAAGAACACCGGACAGTTCGAGCGTACGCTGATCATCGCGGAAGAGGGCGCTTACGTGTCCTATCTCGAAGGCTGCACAGCACCGCAGCGCGACGAAAACCAGCTTCACGCTGCCGTGGTTGAGCTCGTCGCTCTGGATGACGCCGAAATCAAATATTCCACCGTCCAGAACTGGTATCCGGGCGACAAGGACGGCAAGGGCGGCATCTACAACTTCGTGACCAAGCGCGGTGATTGCCGTGGCAATCGTTCGAAGATTTCCTGGACGCAGGTCGAAACTGGCTCTGCCATCACCTGGAAATACCCGTCCTGCATTCTGCGCGGCGATGACAGCCGTGGCGAGTTCTACTCGATCGCCGTGTCCAACGGTCATCAGCAGATCGACAGCGGCACCAAGATGATCCACCTCGGCAAGAACACGTCGAGCCGCATCATCGCCAAGGGCATCGCTGCCGGCTTCTCGGAAAACGTCTATCGCGGCCAGGTTTCGGCCCACCGCAAGGCAACAAACACGCGCAACTTCACGCAGTGCGACTCGTTGCTGATCGGCGACAAGTGCGGTGCTCACACCGTGCCTTACATCGAAGCGAAGAACTCGTCCTGCCAGTTCGAGCATGAAGCCACGACCTCGAAGATTTCCGAGGACCAACTGTTCTACTGCCTGCAACGCGGCATCCCCGAAGAGTCGGCCATCGCGCTGATCGTCAACGGCTTCGTAAAGGACGTGATCCAGCAGTTGCCGATGGAATTTGCGGTTGAAGCGCAGAAGCTGATCGGCATTTCGCTTGAGGGATCTGTGGGCTAACCCACCGTTCGTCATCCTCGGGATAAGCCCGAGGACGACGGATGTGAGAATTGAGACCGGCCTGTAACGGGCTTACGAGGCGGCCTTTGAAACCGCTGTACGGATAGGAAACAAACATGCTTGAAATTATCGACCTGCACGCAAAGATCGCCGATACCGACACGCAGATCATCAAGGGCTTGAACCTGAAGGTTGCGGCTGGCGAAGTGGCGGCTATCATGGGGCCAAACGGCTCTGGCAAGTCCACGCTGTCCTACATTCTGTCGGGGCGCGAAGATTACGAAGTCACTTCCGGTGACATTCTCTATAACGGCGAAAGCATCCTGGAACTGGACGCTGCCGAGCGTGCGGCCAAGGGCATCTTCCTTGCCTTCCAGTACCCGGTCGAAATTCCCGGCGTTGCCACCATGCAGTTCCTGAAGGTTGCCATGAACGAGCAGCGCAAGGCACGTGGCGAAGCTGAACTGACGACACCTGACTTCATCAAGAAGGTCAAGGAAGCGGCTGGCGATCTGAAGATCGACATGGACATGCTGAAGCGCCCGCTGAACGTCGGCTTCTCCGGCGGTGAAAAGAAGCGAGCCGAGATTCTGCAGATGGCGCTGCTTGAGCCGAAGCTCTGCGTGCTCGACGAAACCGATTCTGGTCTCGATATCGACGCGTTGAAGATCGTGGCCGATGGCGTCAACGCGCTGAAGTCTCCGGACCGTGCGACCATCGTCATCACCCACTATCAGCGCTTGTTGGATTACATCGTCCCGGATAGCGTCCACGTTCTCTACAAGGGCAAGATCATCCGGTCCGGCGACAAGAGCCTCGCTCTTGATCTGGAATCCAACGGTTATGCCGACATCATCGGTGAAGCAGCCTGATTGGCTGGG
Organism: Agrobacterium sp. fls2-241-TYG-188a; assembly: GCF_030209845.1. Lineage (NCBI taxonomy): Bacteria > Pseudomonadati > Pseudomonadota > Alphaproteobacteria > Hyphomicrobiales > Rhizobiaceae > Agrobacterium > Agrobacterium sp. fls2-241-TYG-188a. The sequence goes on from NZ_JARVRD010000002.1 coordinate 870,019, forward strand.
AAAGGTGATGTGATGAACATGCAAACAACCAACCGGCAGACGCCAGCGGAAACCACGCTGGTCGAAGCCTTCACCGCAAAGTTCAGCGAACTGCCGGGCGATGGCAATGTCGTCGCCGCGCGTGACGTGCTGTTTGACGATCTGAAGACAGGCGGGCTGCCGACACGCCGTATTGAGGCTTGGCACTACACCGACCTGAAGACGCTGCTGCGTGCCATCCCGGAAGATGCTCCAGCTCCAATGATTGAGAAGCGTGCGGCACTGGTTGCCGGTGCGCCAATCGCTTATGTCATGCAGGGCAAGGCAATCGACGCTCAGATCGAAGGCTTTACGGTGGCAAGCTATGCGGAAAGCCTTTCCGACGGCACCGCCGCAGCAACTCTCGTGGCAGCCAGCAACGATGATGCGATTGGTCGTATCAATGGCAGCTTCGTGCGCGATGGCCTCTCGGTTGTCGTCCCCGAGGATTCCATTGTGGTCAATCCGCTCGAGCTTCAGGTAATCCATGGTGCTGGGCAGATTCACAGCCGTTTTCCGGTTCGCTTTGGAAAGGGCTCCAAGGCCACCGTCATCGAGCGTCACCTGTCGGTGACGTCTGATGCGGCGCTGGTTTCTTCGGTCAGCGAAATCGAAGTGCAGGATGGCGCGGAGGCGACCTATATCGTCCTGCAGCAGCAGGGTGCGGCGGATACGCATCTTGGCCAGCTGCGCATTACGATGGGCGCCGATGCCAAGCTGCGTTTGTTCGTCGTCAATGCAGGTGGCAAGCTCGTGCGGCAGGAACTGCGCATCGATGTGCAGGGTGAAAATTCCGACCTTTCCATTCGCGGCGTCAATCTTCTGGGCGGCGAAACGCATACGGATGTCACGATGGTTCTCGGTCACAATGTACCGAACACCAGCTCGACAGAAGTGTTCCGCAACGTTGTCTTCGACCGCGCCAGAGGCATTTTCCAGGGCATGATCCGGGTTGCACCCGACGCTCAGAAGACCGATGCCAAGATGGCCTGTAACACGTTGCTGATGTCTGACGATGGCGAGTTCTCGGCCAAGCCGGAACTGGAAATCTTTGCAGATGACGTTCAGTGCGGCCATGGCGCAACCGTAGCCGATATCAGCGACAACCATCTTTACTATCTGATGGCGCGTGGCGTGCCACGGGCAAAGGCCCGTGCGATGCTGGTCAATGCTTTCGTCGATGAGATCGTTGAAGAGCTTGAAGACGAAAATCTCGTTGCGGCGCTGGAAGATATCATCGCCGACTGGCTGGAACACCATGCCTGATAGCGAACGCGCCGCAGTGGCCGCCCCTTATGACGTCGAAGCCGTGCGGAAGGATTTTCCGATCCTTTCGCGCGAGGTCTATGGCAAGCCGCTGGTCTATCTGGACAACGGCGCGTCCGCTCAGAAGCCGCAGGTGGTTATTGATGCCATCTCGCACGCTTATGCCAATGAATATGCAAACGTCCATCGTGGCCTGCATTTCCTCTCCAATGCCGCAACGGATGCTTACGAAGCGTCGCGCGAAAAGGTGCGCCGCTTCCTGAATGCCGGATCGGTGGACGAAATCGTCTTCACGAAATCCTCGACCGAGGCGATCAACACGGTTGCCTATGGTTATGGTATGCCGAAGATCGGGGAGGGCGACGAGATCGTCCTGTCGATCATGGAGCACCATTCCAACATCGTTCCATGGCACTTCATTCGCGAGCGGCAGGGTGCCAAGCTCGTCTGGGTGCCTGTCGATGATGAGGGCGCTTTCCACATCGAAGACTTTGAAAAGAGCCTGACCGAAAAGACCAGGCTCGTTGCGATCACCCATATGTCCAACGCGCTGGGCACGGTTGTTCCCGTCAAGGAAATCTGCCGTATCGCCCACGAGCGTGGCATTCCGGTGCTGGTCGATGGCAGCCAGGGTGCTGTGCATATGCCTGTCGATGTTCAGGATATTGACTGCGACTGGTATGTGATGACCGGTCACAAGCTTTACGGCCCATCCGGCATTGGCGTTCTCTATGGCAAGGCCGACCGCCTGCGCGAGATGCGTCCGTTTCAGGGTGGCGGCGAGATGATTCTCGACGTATCCGAGGACACCATAACCTATAATGAGCCACCGCATCGTTTCGAAGCGGGCACACCGCCCATCGTGCAGGCCATAGGTCTCGGTTATGCGCTTGATTACATGGAAGGTGTCGGTCGTGCCGCGATTGCCGCGCATGAGGCCGATCTGGCTGCCTATGCTACAGAACGTCTTCGCGACATCAACTCGCTTCGCATCATCGGGAACGCACCGGGTAAGGGCGGAATCTTCTCGTTTGAGCTTGAAGGTATTCACGCGCATGACGTCTCTATGGTGATCGACAGGCGCGGTGTGGCCGTGCGCGCTGGCACCCATTGTGCCATGCCGCTCTTGAAACGCTTTGGCGTTACCTCCACATGCCGTGCATCGTTCGGCCTCTACAATACGCGCGCAGAAGTGGACGCCCTGGCCGAGGCGCTTGACTACGCCCGCAATTTTTTCGCCTGAGGATCAGGACCATGACAACAGAGACGACCGAACAGACACAAGGTGTAACCGAAGCTCCGGCCAAGGTTTCCGCTATCGCGCCAGATGAACTGGCGCGGATCAGCGACGATGTGATCGCCGCTCTCAAAACGGTCTATGACCCGGAAATTCCGGCCGATATTTTCGAACTCGGCCTTATCTACAAGATCGATGTCGAAGACGACCGCATGGTCAAGATCGTCATGACGCTGACGGCACCCGGTTGCCCGGTCGCAGGCGAAATGCCGGGCTGGGTAGAAAATGCCGTGGGCGCCGTTGAAGGTGTGTCCGGCGTCAACGTCGAAATGACCTTCGATCCGCCGTGGACGCCTGAACGCATGTCGGAAGAGGCGCAGGTCGCCGTTGGCTGGTACTGAGGCAACTGTGTTTTGCCGTGCCAGCCTATTGATACTCCCTGTCGGTAGGACTAGATTCACGCCATGAAGCATCGGGCCTTGAACCCGATTGTGAAGGAGAATGAGCCCATGGGCTTTGCTGTTATGACCATGACCGAGGCTGCTGCCGCGCGTGTCAAGGCAATCGTCGCCAATTCCGGCCCAGACGCCAAGGGCGTCCGAGTCGGTATCAAGAAGGGTGGCTGCGCAGGCATGGAATACACCATCGATCTGGTGACCGAGCCTTCCGCCAAGGACGATCTCATAGAATTTCAGGATGCAAAAGTCTGGATAGAGCCATCGGCCGTGCTGTATCTCTTGGGCACACAGATGGATTTCGAAACCACAAAACTCCGATCCGGCTTTACCTTCAGCAATCCAAACCAGACTTCGGCCTGCGGCTGCGGTGAGTCTGTCGAGCTGAAACCGGCAGACCTGGCCGCTCTAGCCAAGCAGCGGGAAGAGGCTGGCGCGTCGGCGTGAACATACGGGTGATCCAGGAGCCCAGTTTCGTGGGTTCTGGTCTATGTTTGATTTAGCTATCAACTGATCGTTTTTGGGAGCCTCGGTTAACGTCGGACGATGTCGCCCCTCGCTGTTTCCACAGAGCATACACCAGGGCGCTGGCGCCCTCGTGATGTTGATTCCATCTGCCGCATGGGGAAAAGCGTGCTCAGATGCCGCTGCCGACAACTGCGACAATCCGGAGGCTTGCGATGTCTGAGGTTCGTTTTGCCTCAATGACCAGCAGCACGTGGTAGCTATGGAAGATGCGAGAAAGTGCTGATTGGGAGGGGAGTGGTGAGAGGCGTGGGACTCGAACCCACGACCCGCGCATTAAAAGTGCGCTGCTCTACCAGCTGAGCTAGCCTCTCTCACCATTTTCGTCCTGCGCGTTTCCCTGACGTATCAACACACGGCATGTGTTTCGGTTCAGTTGCCGTATTGGCAGAATTGCGCTTATCCCGGTTGGCGGCGAAGCGCCCTTCGGAAGTGGGCGGAACATAGGGAGGGGCACGTCTGCGGTCAACCCATAAAAACAGGAATATTTCGCCTTCCCGCGTTTTTTTGTCACGGGCGTAAAAAGGTGATTGGTCGTAAGGGCTTGGCGGCGTTACAAGCATTTCGAAAAGTAGCGGAGCCCTGCCTTGTCCATCGCCGATATATCCCTGTTCACCGCGCTCCTGGCGGGAGCCCTTTCGTTTCTGTCCCCCTGCGTGCTGCCTTTGGTGCCGCCCTATCTCTGCTATATGGCGGGAATTTCCGTCGAGCAGTTCCGCGATGAACGATATGAAGCACAGCCGCGCGGGCGCAAGGCGGTGCTGCTTGCCGCGCTGTTTTTCACGCTGGGCTTTGCAACGGTGTTCGTGGCGCTCGGGGCAGGGGCATCCACGATCGGCATGGTCCTGCGCCAGAACCTCGATATCCTCGCCAAGGTCGGCGGCTTCATCATTATTTTGATGGGGCTAAATTTTCTGGGTGTGTTTCGTATAGGCCTGTTTTCCCGCGAAGCGCGGTTTCAGGGCGGCGGCAAGCCTGCGACCCTTTCAGGCGCCTATATCATGGGGCTCGCCTTCGCTTTTGGATGGACGCCCTGCATCGGCCCGGTGCTGGGGGCGATTCTTGGTGTTGCCGCGTCACGGGATACGGTGGGTGAGGGGGCAATGCTGCTGGCCGTCTATTCCGCCGGGCTTGCCATTCCCTTTCTGATTGCTGCCGGTTTTTCCGGTAGTTTCATGCGCTTCCTCACGCGGTTTCGCCGCCATCTCGGCGTTGTGGAAAAGGCAATGGGCGTTCTTCTCATTCTCACCGGAGTGGCCTTCATGTCCGGCTTCATTACGAATGCGGCGATCTGGTTTCAGGAAAGCTTTCCAATACTCATGCAAATCGGCTAAGCCCGCTCTGGTATCGCGAGGGCGAAGGGGGAGCCATGGCCGACATCGCCGGATTGCTGTTTCCGTTTTTCGGGCTGATCTTCATCGGATATCTGGCTGGGCGCATCACCAGACAGCCTGCTGAGGCCATGGGTTGGCTGAATACCTTCATCATTTATGCCGCCTTGCCAGCCTTGTTCTTCAAGCTGGTCGCGAAAACGCCCATCGATCAACTGGCGCGCATGGATTTCGTCGGCTTGAGCCTGCTTGCAACATACACCGTATTCACTTTGCTGTTCCTGATCGGCTATTTCATCCGCCGGAACAGTTTTGCGGATGCAACGATCCAGAGTTTTGCCGGAAGCTACGGCAATATCGGCTATATGGGGCCGGGACTTGCCCTGCTGGCTTTCGGGGAGCGCGCGGCTGTGCCGGTGGCGCTGATCGTCTGCCTGGAGAACGCTATGCACTTCATAACCGCGCCTGCGCTAATGGCGGTCGCGGGTGGTGACAAGCGCTCACCTTTGCGGCTTTCGGGAGATGTTGCCCGAAAAGTTTTGACGCACCCCTTTATCCTGTCCGTGCTCGTCGGCTTCCTTGCCGCCTTCATCGGCTGGCATCCGCCACAGCCTGTGCAACAACTGGTGGATTATCTGGCGCAATCGGCAGCGCCCTGTGCACTGTTTGCCATGGGCGTAACGCTGGCGTTGCGCCCGCTGAAACGTGTGCCGGTGGAAATCAGCTATATCGTCCCGGCAAAGCTCATCCTGCATCCGTTTCTGGCATATCTCGCCCTGTCGTCGTTTGGAAGCTTCGACCCCATCTGGGTCGCGACTGCGGTGCTGCTGGCGGCGTTGCCAACGGCGACGAATGTCTTCGTCATCGGCCAGCAATACCGGGTCTGGCAGGAGCGGGCTTCTGCGACGATCCTGGTTTCAACCGTGCTGTCAGTCTTCACCGTTTCTCTGGTGCTTTATGTCATCCGCGCCATGAGCGTTTGAGGCTTCCGACCAGAAGTGACGGCAGTGCCTTGAGCCCGCGCCCGGGCTCGATACCCTCCCGCATGACGATGCCGCGCAGCGGAGCAACGCTGGACAAAACATGCAGGCCTGCCGCACGCGCCACCTGCATGGGCAGGAATGCCGAAAGCAGGGAACGGTTGAGAAGATCAACGCTCAAAGTGCGGCTGACAACATCGACCCGGCGACGGCGATCAAATTTCGAACCGGCATCCGCGGGGAGCGGCCCGCCCGTAAGCGTTCCCAGCAATTCCGTCAGAACGATAATATCGCGCAGGCTGAGATTGAGGCCCTGTGCGCCGATTGGCGGAAAACCGTGGCCAGCTTCGCCAACCAGGGCCACGCGATCCTTGCCGAAACGATGCGCCGTCATGCTGGAGAGTGGCCATGTCTGAACGCTGTCTTCCACGGAGACTGTCCCCAACATGGACTGCATTCTTTCTTCGACCCGTTTGCTCAATTCCTCAAGCGGGAGGCTGGAGAGTTCGGCGGCCTGTGCCGGTGTCACGACCCAGACGAGGCTCGAGCGGTTGCCAACCAGAGGGACCTGCGTAAAGGGGCCTGTCGGCGTGTGAAATTCGGTCGATACGTTGTTGTGCGGACGCGTGTGAGAGAAATTCAGCACCATCGCCGTTTGCGGGTAAGACCAGGACCGCACATCGATGCCAGCGGCTTCGCGGACCTTCGACTTACGGCCGTCTGCGCCAATGACGAAACTTGCGACCACTGTCTCGCCGTTGTCGAGCGTGATTGCCGCTTCGTGCTTGCCCAACTCGATGGTTTCGGCCGAGGCTTCGATCACGGTAATATTGCTTTCCCGCGAAACGGCTTCGGAGAGCGTTTTCAACAGGACATCGTTTGGCATGTTCCAACCAAATGCCGGAAGCCCGATCTCTGATGACCGGAAGGCGACGGTCGGCGCGCGCAGCAGCCGGTCTGTCCCATCGAGAATCTGCATCGTCGAAAGCATCGCGGCAGATGGCTCTATGGCGGACCAGAGGCCCAGACGGTCCAGAAAGCGGATGGACTGGTCCATCAATGCTGTGGTGCGCTTGTCGACCCTGTCGGCTTTTGGAGCAATCAATGCCACGTCACGGCCAGAGCGAGCCAGCGCAATGGCGGCCACCTGTCCCGCAAGACCCGCGCCAACAACAGCGATCTCGATGTTCTTCATCGTTCCAATCCACTTCACGAGCATATTCATCACAAATATAGGCATCAGGCACGGCTAAATCCAGCAGACATCTGTGTCGCGAAGGCCATGATCCCGATGTAAACTCAGTATTAGTACTTGGATAAGCGATCGGGAATGGTTGCAAAGAGTGGTGAATGGTCGCATACCGGAAAAGACGTAGCGGATGAAAAGCGAGGCGCTTGCGCTGATATGAAGATATTCAACTACAAGCGCGTGCCCTATGCCGAAATGCGGGCTTTCTCGGTCCACATCCTGACCGCATCCGGTTCCTTCCTGGCATTTCTCGGCGTGGTCGCCGCTGCTGAGCATCGGTTTGTCGATATGTTCTGGTGGCTGGGCCTTGCGCTTGCCGTCGATGGCATCGATGGCCCCATCGCACGCAAGGTGCGGGTGAAGGAAGTTCTGCCGAACTGGTCCGGGGACACGCTCGACAACATCATCGATTACGTGACCTACGTTCTCTTACCCGCCTTTGCGCTCTATCAAAGCGGCATGATCGGTGAGCCGTGGTCCTTTGTGGCCGCAGGCATGATCGTTGTTTCCAGCGCCATCTATTATGCCGACATGGGCATGAAGACGGACGAATATTTCTTCTCCGGTTTCCCGGTCGTTTGGAACATGGTCGTCTTCACCCTGTTTGTCATAGACGCAAGTGCGACCGCGGCGATGATCGTTGTTGCCATCTCTGTCGTTCTGACATTCCTGCCCATCAATTTTCTCCACCCCGTGCGCGTCAAGCGTCTTAGGGCGCTGAATATGGCTGTGTTTCTGGTGTGGTGTGCGCTCAGCGGATATGCGCTGCTGCTCCACTTCTCCTCGCCGGACTGGGTGGTGGCCGGCGTCGTCATCACGGGCATCTATCTTTACTGCATCGGCGGCATCATGCAGCTTTTCCCTTCGCTTGGTGCACGTTAACACCAGTCGTTCAAAACCTTTGCACTGACATCTTTTAGAGTTGTGCGCAGCAATAAAACCGGTATTTAGTATCAATAACGGGCACTGCCCAAATTTAGTGCATGGGTATCGATCCAGTCGTTCAACACTTCGAAGAAAGTGCGGCGGCGGGTTGGAAAAGGGGAACAGGTGACGGGATCGGTGACGTCTGGGGCCACGCCTCTATTGTCCGTTCGCCAGCTGACCAAGCTGTTTGGAACTTTCGGCGCTTGCAATGCGATCGATCTCGATATTGCGCCCGGTGAAGTTCACGCTTTGCTGGGTGAAAACGGCGCGGGAAAATCCACTCTGGTCAAGATGCTGTTCGGCGTTCTGGAACCATCTGCGGGTGAAATCCTGTGGAATGGTGAGGCGGTTCGCATCCGATCCCCCGGCGAGGCCCGCAAGCTCGGCATCGGCATGGTCTTTCAGCATTTCTCGCTATTCGAGGCGCTGACGGTTGCTGAGAATATTGCACTTTCTCTGGATCCAAAAATTTCGCTGAAGGAAATCGCTCGTGAGGCGGAAGCGCTGTCGAAGGCCTATGGACTTCCGCTCGATCCCTACGCTCATGTGGCCGATCTTTCGGTTGGTGAGCGCCAGCGTATCGAAATCGTGCGTGCGCTTCTGCAAAATCCGCAGCTCATCATTCTCGATGAGCCGACCTCCGTTCTGACACCGCAGGAGGCTGACCGGCTGTTCGAAACGCTGGCGAAGCTGAAAGCTGAGGGACGCTCTGTTCTCTATATCAGCCACCGCCTTGAGGAGGTGCAGCGCATCTGCGACCGCGCCACCGTGCTGCGCCATGGCGAAGTGACCGGCGCGTGCGATCCGCGCCAGGAAACACCGTCTTCGCTTGCGCGCATGATGGTGGGTTCCGATGTGGCGGGCATTCAGCGCGACGATTATTGCGCGCTCGGCGATGTCAGCGTTGAGATCGCCAATCTCTCCGTTTCGGCCCGTACCCCTTTTGCCGTTTCCCTCAAGGACATCTCCATGACGGTGCGTTCCGGCGAGGTTCTTGCCATTGCCGGTGTTGCCGGTAATGGGCAGGGGGAGCTGTTCGATGCCCTATCCGGCGAGTATCCCGTGACAGACGACAACGCAATTCGCCTGCGTGGCAAAGCCGTTGGTCGCATGGGGATCAACGGTCGCCGTCTGCTGGGCGCGGGCTTTGTGCCGGAAGAGCGGCTAGGCCATGCGGCGGTGCCGACGATGACGCTTTCGGACAACCTGCTTTTGGCGCGATATTACTCCGACAGGAAGGCGTTTCTTAAAGGTGGCTTCCTAAAAGTGATCGCAAATTCTACCATCAAGAAGGCGGCCAAACGCATTTCCGCATCAATGGACGTGCGCAAAAGTGGTGACGATCCGCTCGCTGGCTCTCTTTCGGGCGGAAATCTGCAAAAGTTCATCGTCGGGCGGGAGCTGGACCGCCAGCCATCGATCATGATTGTCAATCAGCCGACATGGGGTGTGGATGCCGGTGCCGCGAGCCGCATTCGCCAGGCGCTGGTGGATCTTGCCAAGGCGGGATCAGCCGTCGTCGTCATCAGCCAGGATCTGGATGAAATCTTTGAGGTGGCTTCCAGCATAGCCGTTATTTCCGATGGTCGGCTGTCGCAATCCTACCCGGCGGGAGACATGACGCGTGAAAAGATCGGACTTTTGATGGGCGGTATTCACACCGGACATGCGCAGGGGCAAGCCCATGCGCATTGAGCTTGAAAGACGCACGGGCGTTTCCAATCTGTTTGCCGTTCTGTCGCCCTTGCTGGCACTTTTCCTGACGCTGGTATTCGGTGCCATCATGTTCGCCATGCTGGGCAACAATCCGTTTACGGCGCTGTACAGCTTCTTCGTGGAGCCGCTGCTGGAGGTCTGGTCTCTGCATGAGCTGGCCATCAAGGCCGCCCCGTTGATCCTGATCGCGGTTGGCCTGTCCATCTGCTATCGCTCCAACAACTGGAATATCGGCGCTGAGGGGCAGTTCACCATCGGTGCCATCACCGGCTCCATTCTGCCGGTTCTCTATCCCGAGTGGCAATCGCCCATGATCCTGCCGCTGATGCTGGTCATGGGGGCCGTGGGCGGCGCGATTTATGCGGGCATCCCGGCTCTGCTGAAAACGCGCTTCAACACCAATGAAATTCTCACCAGCCTCATGCTTGTCTATGTGGCGCAGCTTTTCCTGGATTGGCTGGTGCGCGGCATGTGGCGCGATCCGGCGGGCTACAATTTTCCGCAGACAAAGCCCTTCAATGAAAGCGCCGTGCTGCCAGCAATTCTGGACTCCGGTCGCGCCCATTGGGGCATCGTCTTTGCCATCATCGCCGCTGTCGCCCTATGGTTCATGATGCGTTACATGCTCCGCGGATTTCAGGTCACCGTGCTCGGCCAATCGCCAAGGGCAGGGCGCTTTGCCGGATTTTCCTCACGTGGCATGGTCTGGTTTTCGCTGCTCGTTTCGGGCGGTCTGGCTGGTCTTGCCGGTATTTCGGAAGTCTCCGGCTCCATCGGCCATTTGCAGCCGTCAATCTCGCCCGGCTACGGATTTACCGCCATCATCGTTGCATTCCTCGGCCGCCTGAACCCTCTCGGCATCATCGCTTCCGGCTTTGTCCTGGCACTCACCTATCTCGGTGGCGAGGCGGTGCAGATGTCGATGCAGATTTCCGACAAGCTGGTGCGCGTCTTCCAAGGGCTGATGCTGTTCTTCGTCCTCTCCTGCGACACGTTGATCGTCTACAAGATCCGCATCCGTTTTGGCCGCGGGAAGAATGCTGAAGGAGCCGCGTGATGGATATGTTTCAGGCGATCCTTCTCACCGTCATCACAGCCGCCACGCCGCTGGTCATTGCTGCACTCGGCGAACTGGTGACAGAGCGGGCCGGGGTGCTCAACCTCGGTGTCGAGGGCATGATGATCATGGGCGCCGTCTGCGCCTTTGCTGCCGCCCATCTGACCGGGTCTCCCTATATCGGCATCGTCGCCGGAATTGTTTCCGGTGCCCTGTTCTCGCTGCTGTTCGGCTTCCTGACGCTGACGCTGGTCACCAATCAGGTCGCGACGGGTCTTGCCTTGACGATCCTAGGTCTTGGTGTGTCCGGTATGCTGGGCGAGAGCTTTGTTGGCCTGCCTGGCGTCAAGCTGCCGCCCATCGTCTTTCCGGTCCTGTCGGAGATTCCGGTTATCGGACCGGCTCTGTTCCGGCAGGATCTTATCTTCTACATGTCGATTGCGCTTGTCATCGGCATCGGCTGGTTTCTGTTCAAAAGCCGCACGGGCCTCAAGATGCGTGCCATTGGCGACAATCATGGCTCGGCCCATGCGCTCGGCATCAATGTCATCCGCATGCGCTACCTTGCCGTCATGTTCGGCGGTGCCTGTGCGGGGCTGGCTGGTGCGCAATTGTCGCTCGTCTATACGCCGCAATGGGTGGAAAACATGGCGGCTGGCCGCGGCTGGATCGCGCTGGCGCTGGTGGTCTTTGCCTCCTGGCGGCCATGGCGGGTTCTGGCGGGCGGATATCTCTTCGGTGCCGTCACCATCGGTCAGCTGCATGCACAGGCTTTCGGCATCGGTGTTCCGTCGCAACTTCTTTCAGCAATGCCTTACATAGCGACTATTGTGGTCCTCATCATCATCTCCCATAATCGCCGCACAACGCTGATCAATACACCGGCATCGCTCGGCAAACCGTTCGTTCCGGATCGCTAAAAAACCAGGTTCACGCCTAACCAAGCAGGGGTAAAAATGAAGAAACTCATCATCGCACTGGCCGCATCGGCCGCCGCCATCGTCGGCGTTGTTCCCGCAGCCCAGGCGGCAGACGCCAAGAAGGTCTGCTTCGTCTATGTCGGCACCAAGACCGACGGCGGCTGGACGCAGGCACATGATATCGGCCGTCAGGAACTGCAGAAGCATTTCGGCGACAAGATCGAAACGCCTTACCTCGAAAGCGTTCCCGAGGGCCCGGATGCCGAGCGCGCAATCGAGCGCATGGCCCGTTCCGGCTGCGAACTGATCTTCACGACCTCCTTCGGCTTCATGGATGCCACCGTCAAGGTTGCGCAGAAGTTCCCGAAGGTGAAGTTCGAGCACGCGACCGGTTTCAAGACCGCTGCAAACCTCGCGACCTACAATTCGCGCTTCTACGAAGGCCGTTATATTCAGGGCCAGATCGCGGCTAAAATGTCCCAGAAGGGTCTCGCCGGTTACATCGCTTCCTTCCCGATTCCGGAAGTGGTGATGGGCATCGACGCCTTCGTTCTCGGCGCGCAGTCCGTCAACCCGGAATTCAAGGTCAAGGTCGTCTGGGCCAACACATGGTTTGACCCCGGCAAGGAAGCCGATGCTGCCAAGGCACTGATCGACCAGGGCGTCGACATCCTGACCCAGCACACCGACACCACTGCCCCGATGCAGGTTGCTGCAGAGCGCGGCATCAAGGCTTTCGGTCAGGCATCCGACATGATCAAGGCTGGTCCAAACACGCAGATGACGGCGATCGTCGATACCTGGGGCGCCTATTACATCAAGCGCACACAGGCCCTTCTCGATGGCACATGGAAGTCCGAATCGGTCTGGGACGGCCTCAAAGACGGCATCCTCACGATGGCGCCATACACGAACATTCCTGACGATGTGAAGAAGATGGCGCAGGAAACCGAAGCCAAGATCAAGTCGGGCGAACTGCACCCCTTCACCGGCCCTGTCAAGAAGCAGGACGGTTCCGAGTGGCTGAAGGCTGGCGAAAAGGCTGAAGACAAGGTTCTTCTCGGCCTGAACTTCTACGTCGCAGGCGTGGACGACAAGCTGCCGCAGTAACGGTTGCATTTGAAAATATCAGCTTCTATCCTGCCGCGCATAGTCTCTATGCGCGGCTCTTTTTTTTGGAGGAAGCGATGAAATTACTTCGCACGAAGGAAATCCTCGACGTCGATGATACTGATCTTTCAGCATCGACATTCAACGATTCAAATCTTTCCGGCACAACTTTCAACCAGATCAATTTTTCAGGCGCGTCATTCAACGACAGCAATATGAGCGGCTGGTCTGTCAATGACGTCAACCTCTCGGGCCTTGTCATGAACGCCGTGAACATGTCCGGTGCCGTCATCAAAAATGCCAATCTTACAGGCGCGCAGATCAATGGAAGCAGACTGACAGGCGCGACCATCGATGGGATTGAGATCAGCGAGCTTCTGGCTGTCTACAAGGCCAACCGTCCCGGCAAGAACGAGGTTTAGAGTTGGCGCAAGGCCGATTGCCGCTCCGCATTTTGATGCCAGACAAAGCAGACACGTCTTTGACCACGAAAGGCTCTTTCACCGCGCAGACGCGCGGCGGCTGGATACCGGATCAAGTCCGGTATGACGGGGGTGTTTGGTGCCGTGAGGAATATCAAGCCGCGTCTGGAAACAGGCGCGGCTTTTCCTTGCCCGCGCTCACGGCAGGTTTCGGGCATTCATGCAATTTCCATGGTTTCTTCAGTCTTGAGCGTTTATAGCGAAAACCGAAGTCCGCCTATTCGTCGGTGGCTGAAATGAATGATCGAGTCGGAGATATCAATGGAACGCAGTTGCCTAGCCGTTATTCTTGCCGCTGGTGAAAGCACACGGATGAAATCATCCATGTCGAAGGTGCTGCATCCTGTGGCTGGCCGGGCGATGATTGCGCATGTGATGCAGGCCGTCGCGGGTGCTGGCGTCAGCGCTGCTGCACTCGTGGTGGGCCGTGATGCGGACAAGGTGGCGGATGCGGCGCGTGGGGCTGGTGTCAGCGTCGAGCCCTATCTTCAGAAAGAGCGACTTGGAACTGGCAATGCCGTTCTCGCAGCGCGTGCTGCCATCGAAAGCGGCTATGACGATGTGCTGATTGCCTATGGCGATGTGCCATTGCTGACCTCAGAGACACTCAATAAGGCGCGTCAGGCGCTGAGCGACAATGTCGATGTCGTCGTCATCGGTTTTCACACCGACAGGCCGACCGGCTACGGTCGTCTGCTGGTGGAGAATGGCGAACTGGTTGCCATCAGGGAAGAAAAGGACGCGACGGACGAGGAGCGCAAGGTTACCTGGTGCAATAGCGGTCTGATGGCGATCAATGGCCGCCGCGCGCTCGATCTTTTGACCCGCATCGGCAACAATAACGCCAAGGGCGAATATTACCTGACAGACGTTGTGGAAATCGCCCGCTCGCTGGGCGGCAAGGCCATTGCCATCGATGCGCCGGAAACTGAGCTGACCGGCTGCAACAACCGCGCCGAACTCGCTTACATCGAAAAGCTCTGGCAGGAGCGCGCCCGCCATCAATTCATGATCGATGGCGTGTCCATGACAGCGCCGGAAACGGTATTCCTGTCTTGGGATACAAAGATCGGTCAAGATGCGTTGATCGAGCCCAACGTCGTTATCGGGCCCGGCGTCACAATCGAATCAGGAGCCGTGATCCACGCATTTTCCCATCTGGAGGGCGCGCATGTCAGCGGCGGTGCGACAGTTGGGCCTTATGCACGGCTTCGACCCGGTGCCAATCTGGCCGCCAATTCAAAAGTCGGCAATTTCTGCGAGGTCAAAAAGGCAGAGATCGGTGAGGGCGCGAAGGTCAACCACCTCACCTATATCGGCGATGCTTTCGTGGGCGCTGGCAGCAATATCGGGGCAGGGACCATCACCTGCAATTACGACGGCATCAACAAGCACGAGACGCGCATCGGCAAGAACGCCTTTGTCGGCTCCAATTCTTCGCTGGTGGCACCGGTGACGATTGGTGATGACGCTTACGTCGCCTCCGGCAGCGTGATTACAGATGACGTGCCCGGCGATGCGCTGGCCTTCGGTCGTGCCCGTCAGGAGGTAAAGGAAGGCCGCGCCACTGCTTTGCGCGCCCGCGCACAGGCCATCAAGGACGCCAGGAAGAAGTCCTGACAATCGTAACGAACAGACATTGAAAGTGACCGTTGTTCCAATTGCGATTTTTGCGGAAACCGCTACGACTTCGGCTGTCAAAAGCATCGGCTCATAAGGACACGTCCAGCGAGTCGTTGCTCGAAATTTTTTGGAGAAGTGCATGTGCGGTATTGTTGGTATTGTTGGAACGCAGCCGGTTGCGGAGCGCCTCGTGGATGCGCTGAAGCGGCTGGAGTATCGGGGTTATGACTCCGCTGGCGTTGCAACGATCCATGACGGCGCACTCGCCCGCCGACGTGCAGAAGGCAAGCTCTTCAATCTCGAAAAGAAGCTTTCGGAAGAGCCGCTGCCCGGCCTGACCGGCATTGCCCACACGCGCTGGGCAACCCATGGCGTGCCGAACGAAACCAATGCCCATCCGCATTTCGTAGATGGTGTCGCGGTTGTCCATAACGGCATCATCGAGAACTTTTCCGAATTGCGCGATGAGCTTGCGGCAGAGGGTGCCACCTTCACCACGCAGACGGACACGGAAGTCGTGGCCCAGCTTCTGGCGAAATTCACCCGCGATGGAATGGACCACCGCGCCGCCATGCTTGCCATGCTGAACCGCGTCACCGGCGCCTATGCGCTTGGCGTCATGTTTCAGGATGATCCGTCAACGCTTCTCTCTGCCCGTTCCGGCCCGCCGCTGGCCATCGGTTATGGTCGCGGTGAGATGTTCCTGGGCTCGGATGCCATTGCGCTTTCACCCTTTACCAGTGAGATCACCTATCTGGTGGACGGTGACTGCGCCATCATCACCGCAAATGGCGCAGAAATCATCGATTTCTCCGGCAAGCCGGTCAAGCGCGCCCGCCAGATTTCGCAGGCGACGGCTTATGTGGTGGACAAGGGTAACCACCGCCATTTCATGGAAAAGGAAATCTATGAGCAGCCGGAAGTCATTTCCCATGCGCTGAGCCACTACGTGGATTTTGCTGAAAAACGCGTGAAGAATGCCGACCCGGCCATCGATTTCGCCAAGCTCACGGGCCTTGCGATTTCCGCCTGCGGCACGGCCTATCTCTCTGGCCTCATCGGCAAATACTGGTTCGAGCGTTATGCCCGCCTGCCGGTCGAAATCGATGTCGCCTCGGAGTTCCGCTACCGCGAAATGCCGCTTCTGCCTACGCAGGCAGCCCTGTTCATTTCGCAATCGGGGGAAACGGCAGATACGCTGGCGTCCCTGCGCTATTGCCAGGAAAATGGCCTCAAGATCGGCACGGTCGTCAATGTTCGCGAATCGACCATGGCACGTGAATCGGATGCCGTGTTCCCCATTCTCGCCGGCCCTGAAATTGGCGTTGCTTCCACAAAGGCCTTCACCTGCCAGCTCGCGGTTCTCGCATCGCTTGCCATTGCTGCTGGCAAGGCACGCGGAACACTTACCGTCGAGCAGGAAACAGACCTCGTTCGCCACCTGATCGAAATGCCGCGTGTGATGAGCGAGGTCCTGAACGCCATCCAGCCGCAGATCGAAACCCTGTCGCGGGATCTCTCCCGCTTCAAGGATGTGCTCTATCTCGGTCGTGGCACCAGCTATCCGCTGGCGCTGGAAGGTGCGCTGAAGCTCAAGGAAATTTCCTATATACATGCCGAAGGTTATGCCGCAGGCGAGTTGAAGCACGGGCCAATTGCGCTGATCGACGAGAACATGCCTGTTATCGTCATTGCGCCGCATGACCGCTTTTTCGAGAAAACCGTTTCCAACATGCAGGAAGTCGCAGCGCGTGGCGGCAAGATCATTTTCATCACGGATGAGAAGGGGGCGGCCGCCTCGAAGCTCGAAACCATGGCGACGATCGTTTTGCCGAACGTGGATGAGATCATCGCCCCGATGGTCTTCTCGTTGCCAATCCAGCTTCTCGCTTACCACACCGCCGTCTTCATGGGCACCGATGTGGACCAGCCGCGCAATCTGGCGAAATCGGTGACTGTGGAATAATTCCAGGATGGGATTTTGGGGCAGGGGAACGGCGTTTCCCTGTCTCTCCGTTGTTGACGGTAACGAAGGTTTGACGGCCCGGGCAGATCATGACGATTATTTCATGATCTCGCTCTTGCGAGCTGGAACGGCCTCCGGCATTGTCCGTTATCAACCTGCCTACTTTGGTGATACCGAACAGCCCTGCGGATTGTATGACAGATCACCCCCTCAAAGTTTCTTTTGCGACGCGCCTGCGCAATAATTTCCTCACCGGAATTCTCATTCTGGCGCCGGTCACCATCACCATGTGGGTGGTGTGGACCTTTCTGCAATGGGTCGACAGCTGGGTTAAACCATATATTCCAGCGCGTTACGATCCCGAGCAATATTTCGATGTCGCCATTCCGGGCTTCGGCCTGCTGGTCGCCGTCATCGGTATTACGCTGATCGGTTTTCTCGGCAACAATCTCATCGGCAAATGGATCGTCAGCTTCGGTGAGTCGGTGCTGAACCATATGCCATTTGTCCGACCGATCTATAAGAGCATCAAGCAGCTATTCGAATCGGTGCTGAAGGAACATTCCAGCTCCTTCAAGAAGGTCGGTCTTATCGAGTTCCCGTCACCCGGGACCTATGCGATGGTGTTCGTGGCGTCTGACGCCAAAGGTGAGTTGGCCTATCGCTTCAATGAAATCGGTCAGGAAATGGTGGCGGTGTTCCTGCCGCCGACCCCAGTGCCAACCGCCGGCTTTCTGCTGTTTGTGCCCAAGGACAAGATCACGATCCTGGATATGTCGCCGGAAGATGCCGCCAAGCTGCTGATTTCGGGCGGACTTGTTGCGCCGGATTTCGAATTGCCAAAGGCAATTGCTGCGGCCCCAGACTACTCATCATCCTCGTAAACGTCGCCGCTCGGGGCAGATGTCGAGTGAAAGACCGGGACGAAAAGGCGCATATAGACGAAGCGCACCGTCCAGCCTTCATCCTGCGCCTTCGCCCAGGCTTTCTTGCGACCCGGTTTCTTGAATTTTTTGCCGATCGTTTTCTTTTCGCTTTTTGCGAATGTCTCCGGCAGCAGCAGATTGTCGGGCGAGCAAAGCGCGTAGCCCTTGCAAAAGGCGGCTGGCGGTAGGGGCATGTCATTCATGATCGTTAGCCTGCATGGAGGAAACGGATCGCCTCGTCACGGCGATGGAGATAGAGCAGGGTGCGCAAATTGCGACCTCGCTCGCTGGTGAGTTCCGGGTCGCGCTCAATGATATAGGTGGCGTCTTTGCGGGCAATTTCCAAGAGGTCGGCATGGGCTTCTAGGCTGGCAATGCGAAACCCGGGCGTGCCCGATTGGCGGGTGCCAAGCAGTTCGCCTTCGCCGCGCAGTTTCAAATCCTCTTCGGCAATCAGAAAACCGTCTTCGCTGTCGCGCAAAATAGACAGGCGTGCCTTGCCATTTTCACTGAGCGGACCTTTGTAGAGCAGGATGCAGGTCGATGCTTCATCCCCACGTCCGACGCGTCCGCGTAGCTGGTGCAACTGGGCTAGACCAAAGTTTTCGGCGTGCTCGATGACCATGATGGTTGCGTCAGGCACATCGACGCCCACTTCCACAACGGTGGTTGCTACCAGAAGCCGCGTCTCTCCGCTCTTAAAGGCAAGCATGGCGGCGTCCTTTTCCGGGCCGCTCATGCGCCCATGAATAAGACCGATGGAAGCGCCGAGGGACTTGGAAAGAACCGCGTGCCGCTCCTCCGCCGACATGAGGTCGGATTCTTCCGATTCCTCCACCAGAGGGCAGATCCAGTAGGCTTTCTTGCCTTCCGAAAGCGCGCTTTTCAGCCGCGCAACGATATCGCCAATGCGTTCGGTGGGAATGGTCACGGTCTGGATGGGTTTTCGCCCGGCGGGCTTTTCGGTCAGCTTCGATACGTCCATATCGCCAAAGGCCGCCAAGACCAGCGTACGCGGAATGGGTGTCGCTGTCATGACCAGCATGTGCGGGCTGATGCCCTTGGCGGTGAGCCGCAAGCGCTGGTGAACCCCGAAGCGATGCTGCTCATCCACGACCGCCAGAACAAGGTTCTTGTAACTGACGCTGTCCTGAAACAGCGCATGGGTGCCGATGACGATCTGCGCTTCACCGGAGGCTATGCGCTCCTCGATTTCACGGCGCTCCTTGCCCTTGGTGCGACCGGTCAGCACCTCACAGGAAATCCCTGCAGCGGTGGCGAATTTAGAAATGGTCGCGAAATGCTGGCGTGCCAGAATTTCCGTCGGTGCCATCAGCACGGCCTGACCGCCAGCCTCGACAGCGGTCGCCATGGCCATCAGCGCAACCAGCGTCTTGCCCGCGCCGACATCGCCCTGCAACAGACGCAACATGCGGTCTTCACCGGCCATGTCGGTCAGAATGTCCTTGACCGCAGCGCTTTGACTGGCAGTCAATGAAAATGGCAGGCTGGCAAGAATTCTCGCAGCAAAGTCGCCCTTGGCGCGGATGGGTTGGCCCGCAACCTTGCGCAGCCTTTGGCGCACCAGCGCAAGCGAAAGCTGACCTGCCAGAAATTCATCATAGGCAAGGCGGCGCCTGGCCGGTGCTTGCGGGTCAATGTCGGCCCCATCGCGCGGATCGTGCAGTTCACGGAACGCATCTGCCACATGTGGAAAGCTCTGGCGCGCCGCCAGGGTCTCGTCGATCCACTCCGGGAAAACAGGCATTTTTCCAACTGCGCCATCAATGGCGCGCCGCAGAACCTTGGGCGACAGGCCTGCCGTCAGCGGGTACACGGGTTCGACCATGGGCAGGTTTTCGGCTTCCGAAACCTTCACCATGAAGTCGGGATGCACCATGGAGGCCCGGCCGTTGAACCAGTCCACCTTGCCGCTGACCATCACCTCTTCATCAACTGGCAGCGCTTTGGCTAGCCAGTCGCCGCGGGCGCGGAAAAATGTCAGAGCCAGTTCGCCGGTTTCGTCGTGCAGGAACACGCGATAGGGGGCGGACCGGTTGCCGGGCGGCGCTGGTTGGTGACGGTCGACACGGCCCTGAATGGTGACGATGGAACCCTGTGGCGCCAGAGCGATACCGGGTCGATTGCGCCTGTCGATCACGTTGTAGGGTGCGTGGAACAGCAGGTCGAGCACGCGGGCTTCCTGAGCACTTTCGCGGCCAAGCAGCTTTGCCAGCAAATCGGCAAGCTTGGGTCCTACGCCGGAAAGCGTGGCAACGGGGGCAAACAGGGGATCAAGGAGAGCCGGGCGCATGGCGAGCAAAATCGGGGAAGGCGATACGCATTGCAAGAGTGGCGCCACATTAAACACGGTTTATTCGCCCAAGTTTTTCGGCGGGCTGCAATATTTCCGCAAAAACCGGTTCCCAAACGTTCCCGCCCTGTTCTATAGGAGGGGACGGTCAACAAACAGGTGAATGCGATGACAGGACTGGTACGCACGAGCGCCGACCTCGACACGAGGCGCAGGCGAATTCTTTATCGTTGCTGGCATCGCGGTATCAGGGAAATGGACCTTGTGCTCGGCCAATTTGCCGAAGAGAACATTGCAGACCTTTCCGATGCGCAGCTGGATGAGCTAGAACAGATCATGGCCGAGGAAGACCAGGACCTCGTGCAGATGGTGACGGGCGCGCAGGCCATCCCTGAAAAATTCCAGACGCCCCTGTTTATGAAGATTATCTCCTACCGCCCGGATTTCGATCTGGTCTCCGCCCAGAACGGAAGCAGCTCATAATGATAGCCGGATTCGATGTCAGGCTGGTGGCATCGGCCGATACGCCGCTGACCATCGGCAATGTGCCAGCAGGCACAGAAGCCTTTCTGCTCGCGGATCTGGTTCGGCAAGGCACCTCTGTTGCCTATGTCGTTTCCGACGGCCAGCGCCTCTCTGACCTCGAGCAGGTACTGGGTTTTGTCGCGCCTGAGATTCCCGTTCTGACCTTGCCCGCGTGGGACTGCCTGCCATACGACCGCGTGTCGCCCAGCGCACATGTTTCTGCCCGCCGTCTGGCAACACTGTCTGGCCTCATCCATCACCAGAAAAAGCCGCATCCCGCCATCGTGCTGGTGACCGTCAATGCCATGTTGCAGAAGATGGCGCCGCGCGATGTGATTGAAAGCCTCGCATTCTCGGCCAAGCCGGGAAATCAGATCCGCATGGAAGACATCGCCGCCCGGCTGGAGCGCAATGGTTTCGACCGTGTGGCGACTGTGCGGGAAGTCGGTGAATTCGCGGTGCGCGGCGGCATTCTGGATGTGTTCGTGCCCGGTACGGAAGAACCGGTTCGGCTGGATTTCTTCGGCGATACGCTGGAAAGCATTCGTACCTTCGATCCTGCAAGCCAGCGAACCATCGGCCAGGCCCGCTCGCTGGACCTCAATCCGATGAGCGAAGTCACGCTGACGCCCGATACGATCAGCCGTTTTCGCAAGAATTATCTCTCTCTCTTCGGCGCTGCGACGCGCGACGATGCCCTCTATCAGGCGGTTTCCGAAGGCCGGCGCTATGCCGGGATGGAACACTGGCTGCCCCTGTTTTACGAAAAGCTGGAAACCGCGTTCGATTACCTGTCCGGCTTTCGCATCGTTACCGACCACACCGCGCGTGAGGCTGCGGTGGAGCGCTCCAAGCTTGTCCATGATTATTTCGAGGCAAGACAGAACACTGGCCAGACGAAAGGCACGACGCAGGGCGCACCCTATAAGCCCGTTTCACCCAGCCAGATTTATCTGGGCGGCAAGAGCTTTGATGAGGCACTGAACGCCGTCAATGCGGTACGTCTGACGCCATTCAACGAGCAGGATACGAAGGACAAGCCGGTTGCCACGCTGGATGCCCATGTCGGCCCCCGTTGGGCGAAATCGGCGACCGAGAGTGAAAGCGAAGACCGGATCAACGTCTTTACGCTTGCCGTCAAACATATTGCCGAGCGGCGCTCCAAGGGCTGGAAGGTTCTGATCACCGGCTGGTCGGAAGGTTCGCTTGATCGTCTTTTGCAGGTCTTGAACGAACACGGACTTGAGAACATCAAAACCGTGACATCGCTGAAAGAGGTAGAGAAGCTTGGCAAGGGTGAGGCTGCTGCGGCGGTGCTGAGCCTTGAGGCCGGGTTCGAAACCGGCAACCTCGCGGTTATCGGCGAGCAGGATATTCTCGGCGATCGCATGGTTCGCCGCTCCAAGCGCCGCAAGCGCGGTGCCGACTTCATCTCTGAGGTCGCCGGGTTGGACGAGGGATCGCTTGTCGTTCACGCCGAACACGGCATCGGTCGGTTCGTGGGCCTTCGGACCATCGAGGCGGCGGGCGCGCCGCGCGACTGCCTTGAGCTCCACTATGCAGACGATGCCAAGCTGTTCCTGCCGGTCGAAAACATCGATCTTCTGTCTCGCTATGGTTCCGATGCTGCAGAAGCCAATCTCGACAAGCTGGGCGGTGGCGCCTGGCAGATGCGCAAAGCCAAGCTCAAGAAGCGCCTGTTGGACATGGCGGGTGATCTCATCCGCATCGCTGCGGCACGCATGGTGCGTCATGCGCCAGCACTTATTGCCCCCGATGGCCTCTACGACGAGTTTGCCGCGCGGTTCCCCTATGACGAGACGGAAGACCAGCTGAACGCCATCGAGTCGGTGCGTGAGGATCTTGGTGCCGGTCGTCCCATGGATCGCCTGATTTGCGGCGATGTCGGCTTCGGCAAAACCGAAGTGGCATTGCGCGCAGCATTCCTGGCTGCCATGAACGGCGTGCAGGTTGCCGTCGTTGTGCCCACCACGCTGCTGGCCCGGCAGCATTTCCGTACTTTCTCCGAACGTTTCCGTGGTCTGCCGATCCGGGTGCAGCAGGCTTCTCGCCTCGTTGGCACGAAGGAACTGGCGCTGACGAAAAAGGAAGTGGCGGAAGGCAAGACGGATATCGTCGTCGGCACGCACGCGCTTCTGGGTGCGGGCATCACTTTCGCCAATCTCGGCCTTCTCATCATCGATGAGGAGCAGCATTTCGGTGTGAAGCACAAGGAACGGCTGAAGGAGCTGAAGAGCGACGTACACGTTCTGACGCTATCGGCGACGCCCATTCCGCGCACCTTGCAGCTCGCAATGACGGGTGTTCGCGAACTGTCGCTGATCACGACCGCGCCGGTCGATCGCATGGCCGTGCGCACCTTCATTTCGCCTTTCGATCCGCTCGTCATTCGCGAAACACTGATGCGTGAGCACTATCGCGGCGGTCAGAGCTTTTATGTGTGCCCGCGTCTTGCTGATCTCGCAGATGTTCATGCCTTCCTCCAGTCTGACGTTCCTGAGCTGAAGGTTGCCGTGGCACACGGGCAGATGGCGGCGGGTGAGCTGGAAGACATCATGAATGCCTTCTATGACGGAAAGTACGATGTGCTTCTGTCTACCACGATCGTTGAATCCGGGCTGGATGTGCCAACTGCCAATACGCTGATCGTCCACCGCGCCGACATGTTCGGCCTTGCGCAGCTTTACCAGCTTCGTGGCCGGGTGGGTCGCTCCAAGGTTCGCGCCTTTGCGCTGTTTACACTTCCGGTCAACAAGGTGCTGACGACAATGGCGGAGCGCCGCCTGAAGGTTCTGCAGTCGCTCGATACACTGGGCGCAGGCTTCCAGCTGGCCAGCCATGACCTCGATATTCGCGGCGCAGGCAATCTGCTCGGTGAAGAGCAATCCGGCCATATCAAGGAAGTCGGTTTCGAGCTTTATCAGCAAATGCTGGAAGAGGCCGTCGCCGAGGTCAAGGGTGAGGACGAGGTCATCGACAGCGGCTGGTCGCCGCAGATTTCCGTCGGCACATCGGTCATGATTCCGGAAAACTACGTGCCGGATCTGCACCTGAGAATGGGGCTCTATCGCCGCCTGGGTGAGTTGACCGATCTTGGTGAAATCGACGGCTTCGGTGCCGAGATGATCGACCGCTTCGGACCGTTGCCAAAGGAAGTGCAACATCTGCTCAAGATCGTCTACGTCAAATCCCTGTGCCGCACGGCCAATGTCGAAAAGCTGGACGCAGGTCCAAAGGGCGTCGTCGTTCAGTTCCGCAACAAGGAATTCCCGAACCCGGCGGCACTTGTGGGCTATATTGCCAAGCAGGGCTCAATGGCGAAGATCAGGCCGGACCACAGCGTGTTCCTCACGCGCGATTTGCCAACGCCTGAGAAGCGTCTGGCAGGTGCGGCCATGGTGATGACGCAACTGGCGGAACTGGCAAAAGGCTGACGTCACGCAGCGGTGATCGATCATTACGTCGAGTTAATCGAACGGACATGTATCGGTAGCTTTTGGAGGTCTAGTCTTGGCTCTCAAGGGATGGCAAATGTCTTGCCATCCTGGTTCAGGGTCGTTTCGGGCCGCGTAGGCTGAAGCGGGAACCTTGATTTCAGCGAAGCAGATGCGGGGCAAAGCCAGAGGCATCTTACCCCTTTTCCGCTTCATTTTAGGGAGCAGGACCATGTGGACCAACATCAACAGGTTCGTCACCGCTGGTCTGGTAGCCTTGACAATTGCAGGCACGACAATTGCCACGACCACCCAGGCTGAAGCACGCAACAATTTCGGACGCGGATTGGCCGCCGGTATTGCCGGCACGGTCGTTGGAGGGGCCCTTCTGGCAGGGGCGTCGCACAATTATTATGGACCGCCCGCTTATGGCTATGCGCCGGTCTACGGTCCCCCGGCCTATGGTCCACCAGTCGCCTACGAAACCGTTTATCCCCGCTGCCACATGGAGTGGCATCAGGATGGCTGGGGCAACATGTATCGCGCAAGGGTATGCTACTGAGCGAGAAATCAGGTCTTTGATGTATCGTCCTGCGGCGTCATCGCCACGGCCACATTCTGGTCAGCCGCCGCAACGGATGTCGGGAGAGGCACATGCCGCTGCCTTTCCCGGATCAGCGTCAGCAGACCCGATCCGATGATGAGGGCTATCCCCACAAACATCCATCCGTCGATCTTGTCGCCGAAAATCAAATAGCCGAACAGGATTGCCCATAACATCTGGCTATATTGCGTTGGGCCGATAACTGCAGCGGGCGCGTATTTCGCGGCATACATGACCAGCACATTGGCAAGCGCGCCGAGCAATCCGTAGCCCGCCAGGAACATCCATTGCTCCATATCAGGCGGGGTAAAGGTCTTCGCCATGGCCACGCCGCAAATGACCAGCGTTCCCAGGAGCCCCGCGCCATAGAGCGAGATATTCTTTTCCGATGGTCCCATCGCGCGGAAGATGACGATGGATATGGCCCCGCACAGACCCGCGACAATGGCGGCGAAATGGCCGGTCGAAAGCTCGCGAAAGCCGGGTCTCAAAATGACGATAACGCCTGCAAAACCGATGATGACGGCAGACCATCTCTTGATGCCGACCAGTTCCTTGAGGAAAAGCACCGACATGATGGTGACGAAGGCGGGCAGGAGGAAGATGAGGGCGAAAGCTTCCGCCATCGACAGATAGGTGAAAGCGGTCACCGAGGTGATCGCGCCGAGACCCGACGAGATGAAGCGAAGGATCCACAGGGGGCGGTTGGTGGTGCGGATGATGTCGCGCCAGTCATCATTGCGTTTGCGGATGAAGGGCAGGGCGGCCAGCCCGAACAGCGCACCGAAAAATGCCGACTGGAAGGGCGACAGCTGCCCTTCGATGAGCTTTACACTGGCATCGCTCCACGCATAGGCCGCGAAGGCGGCAAAGGCGAGAAGGATGCCTTTCAACGTGCTATCGGACACGGAAACACCAGAATTTACCAGGGGCAGGAATCGACAGCGCGCTGGCTGAAGATCAGTTCATAGCCCTATGCTCTTCCAGCTTCATTCTGGCAATATCCCGCAGTGCATTAATAAGCACTTCCTTGCTCTGCGCTCCGCTGACGGCATATTTCTGATCGAGTATGAAGAAGGGGACGCCAGCAACGCCCATCTGCTGCGCCGCATCGATCTCGGCGACAACGGTGTCCTTGTCTGCATCGGAGGCCAGAAGTTTCGTGACGACCTCGCGGCTCATTCCGGCCTTTTCACCAATATCTGCGAGAACGGCGTGGTCGCCAATGTTGAGGCCTTGCTCAAAGTTGGCGCGGAACAGTTCCGTCACCACCCGGTCCTGAAACTCGCGGCCTTCGGCATGGGCCCAGAGCGAAAGGCGGTGTGCGTCAAGCGTATTGGGGCCAACCTTTATGGCGTCGAAGTTGAAGTCTATGCCGACTTCCTTGCCGAGCTGCTTCAGCATGTCGTGCGCCTGCTCGACCTTTTCCTTGCCGCCCAGCTTTTTTTCCAGTTCGGCCTTCTGGTCTACGCCCTCCGGTGGGTAATCCGGGTTCAGGCGGTAGGGACGCCAGTTCACATCGATGCTGACTTCATCGAGAACTTCCGCAATTGCGAGATCCAGGCGTGCCTTACCGAGATAGCACCATGGGCAGACCATGTCGGAGACGACGTCGATAACAATGCGTTGCATGGTGCTTCCCTTTCAGACCAGACTATCTCTGCCCCATCTAGGGGCCTTGCCGTGCTTGCGCAAGGCATCACCGCAACAGATCTACCCTTAGACCTATTGGACGCGGGCATCCCACCAGCTGGTTTTCTGGTTCCCCAAAAGAGGGGTTGCCTCCGGTCGTTCGATATATTTCCACCGTGCCACCCACTGAGCCCCGATATAGTAAAGCGGGATAATGTAGTGCCCCGCCGTCAAGAGCCGGTCATAGGCACGCACTGCCGCCTGAAAGTCTTCGGTGGAGCGCGCCTGCAACAATGCTTCAAGCATCCGATCCACCTCAGGATCTGCCACACCCGCATAGTTGAAGCTGCCATTTGCGTCGCGAGACGCCGAGCCCCAGCGATTGAGCTGCTCTGCCCCCGGTGACAGTGAAGAGGGGAGTGAACGGATGATCATATCGTAATCGAAGCTGTTGGAGCGGGCCTGATACTGGCCATCATCGACGGAGCGAATTGCCATATCGACGCCGATCAGCTTCAGCGAACGTTGATAGGCAAGAGCGATACGCTCCTGTGCCGGGTTTTGCGTCATGATCTCGAATGACAGGGCCCGGCCATTGGCATCGGACATTCTGCCGTTCTTGATCGTGTACCCGGCCTCTTTCAAACGGTCGACAGCGAGCTTTAACACCTTGCGGTCGGCGCCTGAGCCATCCGTCACCGGCAGAGCATAGGTTCCGGCGAGAAGTGCTGGCGGCAGTTTTTTTGCGGTGTCGCCCAGCAGCGCCAGCTCCCGCCCACCCGCGGCATTGCCGAAAGCTCCGAGTGTCGAATTCTGCCAGTAGCTTTGGGTACGCTTGAACGCACCGCCGAGGATGTTGCGGTTCATCCATTCAAAGTCGAGTGCGAAAGAAAGACCTTCACGGACTTTCTGATCTGCAAAAATGGCCCGGCGCGTGTTGAAGACCAGGCCGAACATGCCGGAGGGCAAACGCGATTCGAAAACGTCGCGGGCAATCTCGCCGCGATGAACCGCCGGGAAATTGTAGGCTTGCCCCCAGTGAGACGTGTCCGATGTGCCGTTGATTGCATCGCCTTCAGGATAAATGTCGATATCGCCCTTCTTGAAGGCTTCGAACATGGTGGTGACCTGCAGGAAATAGATGATGCTGATCTCATCGTAATTGTCGAACCCGACTTTTGCGGGAACATCCTTGCCCCAGTAGTTTGGATCACGCTCCCAAACGACCCGCTCGCCGGGGCGCAGCGTCTTGATTCGGTAGGGGCCGGACCCGACGACGGGCGACAGCCCCGCCTGCTCGAAGGTTGCCGGATCAATCGCGTGCTGCGGCAGAATGGGGGTCGATGATGCGAGAATGAGGGGCGTTTCGCGGTTGGCGTTTTCGTTGAAGGTGAAGCGCACGCCATGCTCTCCAACCTTCTCCATCTTCTCGACGCCGCTCAGCCTGCTGTTGAAAGGCGGACGGCCTTTTTCCTTCAGAAGATTAAAAGTGAAAATCACGTCATCCGGCGTTACCGGCTTGCCATCCTGCCATTTTGCCTTGGGGTTCATGTTGAACTGGATATAGCTGCGCTCGTCGTCCCACTCCGCACTTTCAGCGAGCAGACCGTAAAGCGAGAAAGGTTCGTCGTTCGAGCGCTGCATCAGCGGCTCATACAGAAGGTTGCCAAATTCCGGATCCCACACACCGCGCGCAGTTGTGCGCATCCCCTTTAAAACAAAGGGGTTGAGGCTGTCGAAGGTGCCGACGACACCATAGGAAACACGTCCGCCTTTTTTGACGTCGGGCTTCACATAGGGAAAATTCTTGAAGTCGGCGGGCAGGGCAGGATGACCATGCATCGAAATTCCATGAAGGGGTTCCGCCAACGCCAGACCTGAAAAAAGAAGGGCGGGGATGAACGCCAAGAGGCTTCGCATATTGATGTCCTGTCGCATTCGGGCCGTTTGTTTGGGATTGCTTTGCCGGGAATGGGCGGCCCATCTTGTATTGATTCCCGCCGGAATGTATCACACCCAACTATGGCAGGCATCCGACGAGATAAAATCTCTTGATGCCAAAAGAAAAAGTTGAAGAAGTGCTGGATATCGCCGCCGACGGGATGTAACAGGGTTGCCGAAACCGTCGGGTCACGCATTTGCCTCATTTAAACGACAGTGGAACGGGCAGACGGATACCGGTGATGTTGAGCAGCTCGAATTTTCTGCTTCGCATAAAAATTTAGGAGACGGAACTCTTATGACGAAATTCGCAAACACATTCACCCGTGCAGGCTTGTCTGCTCTCGTTCTTTCGCTGGGTGCCGTGTCTGCTCCAGCCGTATCTCAGGCTCAGCAGGCTGCCGCACCGGCTGGCTCGCCGCCACTTGGCTGGTTCAAGACATGCAGCAAGCAGGAAGACAATGATGTTTGCGTTGTGCAGAACGTCGTTCTCGCCCAGAACGGTCAGATGATCACGGCTGTTGGCCTCATCAGCGTTGAAGGCAAGGTCAACCGCAAGCTTCTGCAGGTTTCCGTGCCGACCGCGCGTCTCCTGCCTCCTGGTGTCATGATGCAGATCGACGGTGGCAAGGGTCAGAAGCTTGATTACGCCGTCTGCCTTCCCGACAAGTGCACCGCCGAAGTGCCGCTGACGGACGCCATGATCGCCAGCATGAAGAAGGGCACCGAGATCGTTTTCACCTCGATCAACTTCCGCCGTGCGCCAAACCCGATCAAGATCGCGCTCAGCGGCTTCACAGGTGCCTATGACGGTCAGCCAATCACCCAGTCCCAGCTTGCTGAAAGCCAGCGTTCCCTCCAGGAAGGAATGCAGAAGAAGGCTGAAGAAGCCCGCAAGAAGCTGGAAGCTGCGCAGGACGCCGCCAAGACCAAGCCTGCAAACTAAGACATCATCCAGATACAGAAAAACCGGCCTTGTTTCAGGGCCGGTTTTATTTTGACTACACCTGACTGGAAATCAGTGGGTCATCGCCGCCTTGGCACGCAATTCGCCATTGGGCGCCTTGTCGAATATGCGGGTGATGTTCGGATTGCGCAGCGGTTGGTCGCTCTCATCGTGTATCAGGTTCTGTTCCGATACATAGGCGACATACTCCGTCTCGTCGTTCTCGGCCAGCAGGTGGTAAAACGGCTGGTCGCGATCGGGGCGGATTTCCGCTGGAATGGCATTCCACCATTCTTCGGTGTTTGCGTATTCGGGGTCTACGTCAAATACCACACCGCGGAACGGAAACACCTTGTGGCGAACAACCTCGCCAATCGTAAATTTTGCGTCTCTTTGTTTCATGGCATGAACATCCTTTCCCCATACAATTTGGGGTAAAATATCAAAATATCAAGATATCTTGTGTCAATACTCAATGCCTGCGCCGTAACTTTTCAAGTGGAGCGGTGGCCAGCACCACGCCGCCCGTTACCAGCACTATGCCGAGGGCATGATAATCTTCGAACTGTTCTCCTAAAAACACGACTGCCATGACGATCGAAACCGGCGGCATCATGTAGAGCGTTATTCCTGCAGTGGCCGGGCCAAACACCCGCACGGTGTGGGTAAAGCAGTAGAATGCAAAGATCGACGCGAAGACGATGATGCCAGCAATCTTCGCCCAGGCCGTGAGCGATGCCGGCAGCATTCCGCCGTGGGCAATTTCAATGGCTGCAGGTGGTATCAGAACAAGTGCGCCGGACAGAGCAATCAATGTGAAAAGGCTGAGAGACGTCATTTCCCTGGCGGCGGGATCACGCAGGAGCAGCGAATAGATCGCGAAGGACACCGAGGCGACGAGAATGGCGATATCGCCGAGATTGAAGTTGAGATGAAGCAATTGAGCCGGATCGCCCTTCAAAACGATTGCGACGACGCCCGAAAATGCAACGACCATGCCCACCACCTCCAGACGCCTGATGGCGCGTCCGTAGAGAATGCGCTGGAACAGGATGATGAACAGGGAAGAGGTCGTATAGATCAACGTGCCATTGGCGGCTGAGGTCAGGGTGAGGGCCCAATAGACAACGCCGCCACAGATACCCATGCCGAGAAAGCCCAGGATAAGCCAGAGCGCGGTTTTTCGACGGACGAAGTTCCAGCAGGCACGCCAATCGCTAACGACAAATGGCGCTACCAATGCAGCCGAGAAAAACCAGCGCAGGAATGCCGTCGTGAAGGGCGAGACTTCGCCGATGACGCCGCGACCGAAGATGACGTTGCTTGAAAAGAAGAAGGGAACCGCAAGGAATATCAACCAGTCTCGCAGGCGAGGGGCGGTATCTGGTGCTGAGGACATGAATTTTCCGGCAGGGCTGCATTATCAACGCGGTGGTGGGATGGTCAGGCACACCCGTTGACGTGACCCTCCGAAAAGAGAAAGGCGCTGGTTGAGGCGCCTTTCCCGTAAGCCGATCAGGCCGAGTAGTACATGTCGAATTCGACCGGGTGAGGGGTCATTTCGAAACGCATGACTTCCTGCATCTTCAGTTCGATGAAGGCATCGATCTGGTCGTCATCGAATACGCCGCCAGCGGTCAGGAACTTGCGATCCTTGTCGAGGCTTTCAAGCGCTTCACGCAGCGAGCCGCAAACTGTCGGTATCTTCTTCAGTTCCTTTGCAGGCAGGTCGTAGAGGTCCTTGTCCATAGGCTTGCCAGGATGGATCTTGTTCTTGATGCCATCGAGACCAGCCATCAGCATGGCGGCAAAGCCGAGATACGGGTTCTGTGCTGGATCCGGGAAACGGACTTCGACGCGCTTTGCCTTCGGGTTGGAGCCGAAAGGAATGCGGCAGGATGCAGAGCGGTTACGCGCGGAGTAAGCCAGCAGAACCGGTGCTTCGTAGCCTGGAACCAGACGCTTGTAGGAGTTGGTCGTAGGGTTCGTAAACGCGTTGATGGCCTTGGCGTGCTTGATGATACCGCCAATGTAGTAAAGGCAGGTTTCAGACAGGCCTGCATATTCGTCGCCAGCAAAGGTTGGCTTGCCACCCTTCCAGATGGACTGGTGAACGTGCATACCCGAGCCGTTATCGCCGAAGATCGGCTTTGGCATGAAGGTTGCTGTCTTGCCGTAGGCATTGGCGACCTGGTGCACGACATATTTGTAGATCTGCATCTTGTCGGCGCTGGAAACCATCGTGTCGAACTTCACACCCAGCTCGTGCTGCGCGGACGCAACTTCGTGGTGGTGCTTTTCAACGACAACGCCCATTTCGCCGAGAACGGTCAGCATTTCAGAACGCATGTCCTGAAGGCTGTCGACCGGAGGAACCGGGAAGTAGCCGCCCTTGACGCGCGGACGGTGGCCCAGGTTGCCGGTCTCATAGTCCGTGTCGTCGTTGGATGGCAATTCGGACGAATCAAGCTTGAAGCCTGTGTTGTAGGGGTCGGCCTTGTACTTCACGTCATCGAATACGAAGAATTCAGGCTCAGGACCAACGAACACGGTATCGCCGATACCGGAGGCCTTGAGGTAGGCTTCGGCCTTCTTGGCTGTGCCGCGTGGGTCGCGGTTATAGGACTCGCCGGAGACGGGGTCGAGAATGTCGCAGAGAATAACCATGGTGGACTGCGCGAAGAACGGGTCCATGTGAACCGTTCCCGTATCAGGCATCAACACCATGTCGGATTCATTGATTGCCTTCCAGCCACCGATCGACGAGCCGTCGAACATGACGCCATCGGTAAACATGTCTTCGTCGACGCAGGCAATATCCATGGTGACGTGGTGCAGCTTGCCCTTTGGGTCAGTGAAGCGCAGGTCCACGAACTTTACGTCGTTGTCCTTAATCTGCTTGAGAATATCGTTTGCAGTCGTCATTTGAAACTTTTCCTTGAGTGTTTTGATAACAAGGCGAAGCCCCAGCATTTGCCGGGTTTCGTATTTTTATATGGCGTCGACGCCTGTTTCGCCCGTGCGGATACGAATGACTTCTTCCACGTTGGAAACGAAAATCTTTCCGTCACCAATGCGTCCGGTCTGGGCTGCATTGCGAATGGCCTCAATAACGGCATCCGCATTTTCATCCGCGAGCACGACCTCGACCTTCACTTTCGGCAAAAAGTCGACGACGTATTCTGCGCCGCGATAAAGTTCCGTATGGCCTTTTTGACGACCAAAGCCCTTGGCTTCTGTAACCGTTATTCCCTGTAGTCCGACTTCCTGAAGGGCTTCCTTCACTTCATCGAGCTTAAAAGGCTTAATGATCGCTTCGATCTTTTTCATGAGAAAATATCTCTCCGCTTCTCCCGTTAAAGCGGTCTTTCCGCTCTGCCACAAGAATGCACGTATCGTGCCAGATCGGAAGCGGGTTTAAATAAAAAATCTTCAAAAAATGGCTGGACATCGGCGAATTTTGCTCAACTTGTGCGCCTCAATGGATAATTTGGCTCTCCAACCCACCATTTTTCACTGATTTTTCTCAATATCGCCAGAATTCACAGGATCGCGGATTTCGCCGACGAGAGAGTGAAGTGTAGTAAAAATAAGCAAATGCATAAAAAGTAGACTCGCTAAAATGCCTATTTTTGCGCCGATTGCCTTTTGCGAAGTTTTGCGGTGATTATGGGCGATGATGTCCTTGCTGAACTACGCCCTGATAGAACCCGACGCCATGGCACGTGTTGATAAGCGTGCGGAAGAAAGCGGCATTTCTATTGCCGCGCTGATGGAGCGGGCGGGGCAGGCGGTTGCGGCCTGCGCGCTTGGGCATTATCCCCAGGCGCTGCGCTTAGTCGTTCTTTGCGGTGTCGGTAACAATGGCGGCGATGGTTTCGTTGCTGCACGCGCCCTGAAAGAAAGCGGTGCTGAGGTTGCCGTCTACGTCTTTGGCGATATTGGCAGATTGAAAGGCGCGGCAAAGCAGGCCTTCGATTGCGTCGGAATGCCCTTTGCTCCTCTTGGCGACTACCGACCCGTTGCAGGTGATGTCGTGATCGATGCCATCTTCGGAGCGGGTCTTTCGCGAGATGTGCCGCCGCAGGTCGCAGATATCATCGACGATATCGAGCGCGCGGCCTTGCCGGTGATTGCCGTCGATCTGCCTTCCGGGCTCTGCGGCAAGCGTGGCATCCCTCTTGGCAGGGCATTTCAGGCGCAGCGCACGGTTACCTTCATGGCGCGCAAGCCGGGCCATGTGCTGATGCCGGGACGGTCACTATGCGGAGACGTGGAGGTCTTCGATATCGGCATTCCTCGCCGTATTCTCATGGAGGGGTGCGGGTCGATCTTTGAAAATCATCCAAGCGTATGGGCCGCTGCGTTCCCAAAGCCGGATGGAGAAACGCACAAATTCAAGCGTGGACATCTGACCGTATTCTCAGGCCCGTCCCATGCCACCGGCGCTGCGCGAATGGCTGCGATGGCAGGTTTTCGCGCCGGGGCTGGAATCGTGACGGTAGCGGCGCCGCACGAAGCGCT
Organism: Agrobacterium sp. fls2-241-TYG-188a; assembly: GCF_030209845.1. Taxonomy (NCBI): domain Bacteria; kingdom Pseudomonadati; phylum Pseudomonadota; class Alphaproteobacteria; order Hyphomicrobiales; family Rhizobiaceae; genus Agrobacterium; species Agrobacterium sp. fls2-241-TYG-188a. The sequence goes on from NZ_JARVRD010000002.1 coordinate 903,748, forward strand.
TGGGGCTCTATCCGCATCTTTGACCGCCGTGATGGTATCCGGCATCGAAACGGAAGAGGAATTGATCGACTGGCGCGATGATAAACGCCACGCGACCTATGTGCTCGGCCCTGGTTTTGGCGACCTTGATAGGGCTCGGGCCTTTGTGTCCCTGTTGCGGGACAAGGCTCTGGTGCTGGATGCGGACGGCATTACGGCGTTCAAGGATGAGCCGCAGCGATTGTTTGACCTTTTCGCGGCCAATGCGCCGCGTATCCTGACGCCGCACGAAGGAGAGTTCGCGCGGCTGTTCCCTGACATTGCCGCGGATAAGACACTTGGCAAGGTGGAAAAGGCACAAGCGGCAGCCGCTGCCACCAACGCCGTCATTGTGTACAAGGGGGCCGATACGGTCGTTGCGGCCCCGGATGGCCGGGCCGTCATCAACGCCAATGCTCCGGCCTATCTGGCAACGGCGGGTTCTGGTGATGTGTTGGCAGGGATTGCAGGCGGTCTTCTCGCACAGCAGGTTCCGGCCTTTGAGGCGGCTGCCGCCGCCGTCTGGCTTCACGGCGAAACCGCACAGAAACTGGGGCCGGGGCTTACCGCCGAAGATCTGGCTGCGGCGGTTCGGCCTTTTCACCCCTAATGCGCCGGCTTGCCGTGGCTGGCGACAGCCGCCATGCGAGAGGCACTCATCACCAGCTTGCGTTCAGCGCGTTCCTGTTGCGGGGTGCGATTGTAGATTTCCCGATAGCATTTGGAGAAATGGGACGCGGAGACAAAGCCGCAGGCCACCGCAACTTCAACCACCGGCATGGCGGACTGGACGAGCAGATGGCGCGCGCGGTCCAGACGGATTTCGAGGTAGTAGCGGGCGGGCGACCGTCCCATTTCCTGACGAAAAAGCCGCTCCACCTGACGGCGGGAAAGATCGGCATCTTCGGCTATATCGAGAAGCGACAGAGGCTCCGAAAGATTGCTCTCCATCAACTCGATAATCGAGAGGACCTTATCATTCTGTACGCCCAGGCGCGCGCGCAGTGGTAGGCGCTGGCGGTCGTGGGGGTTGCGAACGCGGTCTGTCAGTTGCTGTTCGCAAACGCGGTTGACGAGGTTCTCGCCGAAATCCTGACCGATGAGGTTGAGCATCATGTCGAGCGATGCGGTGCCGCCAGCGCAGGTGTAGATGTTGCTGTCGACTTCATAGAGATCGGCATAGACCTCAACCTGGGGAAAGGCTTCGGAAAAGCCGGGCAGGTTTTCCCAGTGAATGGCGCAGCGTTTGCCATTTAAGAGGCCGGCCTGCGCCAGCACATGCGCGCCGGTACAGAGGCTGCCCACCGCAATGCCGCGATTGTTGGCTTCCCGCAGCCAGGCATTCACGGATTTGTTGCTATATTGCTCGATATCGATGCCGGAACAGATCAGCACCATGTTCGGGCGGTTTTCGCCGCTGACAGATTTGCGCTCTTCTGCCAGCGACGTGTTGGCCTCCAGTGCAATTCCGCTGGATGAGGCAACCTTCTCGCCATCGGCAGAGGCAAGGCGCCACTCATAGGCGGCATAGCCGAGCATACGGTTGGCGATGCGCAGCGTTTCTACCGCCGCCGTGAAAGGCAGCATGGTGAACTGCGGGACCATGAAAAAGACGACAGTGCGTTTCTTGGGAGGAGTTTTGCTCATTATGACCATGCTCCATTGCGGAAACGCAATTCCTTGCTTGGAAAAGGTCCGCTGTATATCTCATTTGCGACACTTGCAGCGCAAGATACGACGGCGTTGATCCCCTGTCAAAAAAACAACGGCTGGTGGATGGTCCTGACGACCGTCAGCTATGGCAGCGTGCTCAGGAGGGCAGGCTCCCGTCCGGGAGCTTCTACCGATATTTTGCATTTTATTAATATTGTTTTCAATTTTTCGGCGCAGCCTTTCAGCACTATCGCCGAGTTGCGCGTTCTATCGACGTGATGAAATGGCGGACGACATCACAGACCGCCGCTTCATCTTTTGTTTCAGCATCGGGTTGCCCAAGAATGGCATTGCCGTTCCTGCCAGGTGCCTTCGAGCGGAGTATTGCGTATGCATGAAGTTGGCCTGACCGTACTGGTCGTAGACGACGAACCGATTCTGAGATTTACCCTTGCGGATGCGCTCGAAGAGGCGGGTTATACCGTGCTTGAAGCGTCCAACGTTCTTGAGGCTGTCGCCGTGATCGGTAAGGTGCCGCAGATATCGGCGGTCATAACCGATATCGATATGCCCGGCGGCCTCTCCGGGCTGGATCTGGTAGAGATGCTGAACAACTGCCAGGAGCATATTTCCGTGATCGTAACATCTGGCGGTCATGCGCCGGATGCTCTGGAGTTGCCAAGCGACGCACGCTTTTTTAGCAAGCCCTACCATTTCGACGACATATTCTTCGCGCTTAAGGCCGCCATCGCGTCCAAAGAACAGGTGCGGAAAAAACGGGGTATACGTCTGGCTGGCACCCAATCCCTTCAGTAGTCAAAGCAAAACGCCGGAGTTTCCTCCGGCGTTTCTCATTCGTCTGACCCAGAGCTTATGCTGCGCGAAGCAGTACCAGGCTGCGACCTTCGGCCGTGTAGATTTCGCCATTGGCGATGTTGTTCGAAGGCGCGTCAGGATCAGCGGTCGTCAGCTCGATCGCCCAGCCATGATCTGCATCCGGCAACTTGAATTCCACGGCACCGTCATGCGGGTTGAACAGGATCAATACGTCCTTCCATTCTTCCGTGGCGTCGTCACCCTGCTGGCCATCGCTTGTCAGTCGCAGACCGAGCGTGGTGCTGCCGAGGTCTTCCCACTGCTCCTGCGTCTGCTCGCCACCGCCGGGATTAAGCCATGTGGCATGGGTGCCGTCTCTCCAGCTGTCTCGACGCAGGATCGAATGCGTCTGGCGCAGTTCGATAAGCCTTGCCGTAAAGCTGCGCAGGGCTTCCGCGCTTGCTGGGAGATTTTCCCAATGGACCCAGCTCAACTCGCTGTCCTGGCAATAGCCGTTATTGTTGCCCATCTGGCTGCGACCGAACTCATCGCCCGCCAGAAGCATCGGCGTTCCATGGGAAAGCAGGAGGGTGGCAAGGAAGTTTCGCTTCTGGCGGTCACGCACAGCGGTGATGTTTTCATCATCGGTCGGCCCTTCGACACCGTAATTGAAACTGCGGTTGTCGTTATGACCGTCGTTGTTGTCTTCCCCGTTCGCATCATTGTGCTTCTCGTTATAGGAGACGAGGTCGTTCAGGGTGAAGCCGTCATGCGCGGTGATGAAGTTGACGCTGGACCAGGGCCTGCGGCCACGCAGGTCGTAGACATCGCCTGAGCCGAGAACGCGAGCGGCGAAGTCGCCCGCTGTGCCATCTTCGTCCTTCCAGTATTCGCGGACAGTATCGCGATACTTGTCGTTCCACTCTGCCCAGCCCGGTGGGAAGCCGCCGACCTGATAGCCACCCGGACCGATATCCCACGGCTCTCCGACCAACTTCAGCCGGGAAAGCACAGGATCCTGCCCAACCGCGTCGAAGAAACCGCCGCGCTGGTCGAAGCCTTCCGGCTCACGTCCAAGGATCGTGCCGAGATCGAAGCGGAAACCATCGATATGCATGTCATCAGCCCAGTAGCGCAACGAGTCGGTTACGAGCTGCAGGACGCGCGGGTGCGATGTGTTGACGGTGTTTCCAGTGCCAGTGTCATTAATATAGTAACGCGGCTGGTCTGGCATCGTGCGGTAATAGGAGAAGTTGTCGATGCCTTTGAAGGAGAGGGTTGGGCCCATCTCGTTACCTTCAGCTGTGTGGTTATACACAACGTCCAGGATCACCTCGATGCCGCCATCATGGAATGCCCGGACCATGTCGCGAAAGCCTGCCATGCCCTTTGGCCCGTAGTAGCGCGAGGCGGGGGCAAAGAATGCCAGTGAGTTGTAGCCCCAGAAGTTCTTCAGACCCTTCTCGAGAAGATGGGAATCATCCGGGAAGTAGTGGATGGGCAGAAGCTCTACGGAGGTGACGCCGAGGCTTTTGATATAATCCACAATTTCCTTGTCGCCCAAACCCTCATAGGTACCGCGAAGCTGTTCGGAAATCTTCGGGTGCAGCTGCGTGAAACCCTTGACGTGAGTCTCGTAAAAGATCGTCTTGGACCATGGGACGTTCGGCTTGCTATCTCCCGCCCAATCATAGGCGGAGGGATCAACCACACGGCATTTCGGCATCTTGGCGGCGCTATCACTCTCATCGAAGGAGAGATCTTTTTCTTCGGCATCGAGCTTGTAGCCGAATTGCTCGGTGCCCCAGTCGATATCTCCGACGAGTTCGCGCGCATAAGGGTCAACAAGCAGCTTGTTCGGGTTAAAGCGGTGGCCGTTTTCGGGATCGTAAGGCCCATGTACACGGTAACCGTAGAGCGCGCCGGGCTTCAGACCGGGAATATAGCCGTGCCAAATTTCATTGGTGAATTCGGGCAGGGTAATGCGTTCGATTTCGGTTTTTCCGCTCTCATCGAAGAGGCACAGTTCAATACGTTCGGCATGGGCGCTGAAGATTGCAAAATTGACGCCGTCACCATCGAAATTGGCGCCAAGGCGGGTAAAGTCGCCAGGTAAAATTGTGGAACCGAACTGGGCCATTGATATCCTCGTGCTTGATTGGGGCAGGGGGAAATGTGGTGGCCGGTCATTGGTTCCGCAGCGCAAGAAAAAGCCCGCCGTGACATATCTGGCGGGCTTTCTATTTAAGGCGTTTCGTCGTGTTTTTCAGCGAACAATACGCGTTGCTTTCTTGTCCGTTGTCGGCCATCCAATATCCTTCAATGTTTCTGGCGGAAGCGCTTCAAGTGCACGCATTGTCTGTCTGCGAGCCCAAGCTGTATTGACGGCTCTCCAAAGCCCGACGAGCCTATCGGTATGCAGCAGGTCCCTCCGCGGGCGTCTGCCATGGGTTATGATAACGGTCATTTCGATACTCCTTTCATCGGTATCTGTGCTTTCTGACAATCAAGATATGCGCTCGAGTGGGGCATCAATCAATCGAATGGTTTTGATGTAATTCATGATGAATTTTGATGGTTGCTTCGATGCGTTCTCTGTCTGGTTTTGGAGGATCGAGCATTATTGACATTCAATCAAACGAAATGATATCGATGTATTGATCAGAAAAATTGAAGGCATTCGCCATGACAATTTCCTTCAGGCAGCCGCTGCCTCTTCTCGACAACGATATCTTGCGCACCTTTGTCGCGATTGCAGAAACCGGGAATTTTTCTACCGCTGCAGAGGTCGTCTTTAGAACGCCTTCGGCGGTGTCAATGCAGATCAAGAAGCTGGAAGAGCAGTTGAAGACGACGCTGTTCCTGCGCGACGCGCGGTCCGTCACGCTGACGGCGCATGGTGAGACACTGCTGACCTACGCGCGCCGCATGATCGCTCTTTCCAACGAAGCCGTTTCGCGCTTCGTCATGCCTGAACTAACGGGTGTCGTGCGGCTGGGTGCGCCGGAAGATATTGGGGAGCGGGGACTATTGCCCGGCATTCTCAAACGCTTTGCAGAAGCCTTTCCCGCCATTATGGTGGATGTGACGATCGATGCCAGCTCGCAGCTTTATCGCCGTATGGATGAACACAGGCTCGACCTCGCCTTGGTCAACTGCGCGTCGCTTCCGATGCGCGATACGGGCGAGGTTCTGATGCGCGAGCGACTGGTTTGGACGGGTGCCAGATGCGGCACCGCGCATCTGCGTGATCCCTTGCCCATCTCTATCTGGGAGGATGGATGCATCTGGCGCTCAGAGGCCATCAACTCACTTGAGAAGGAAAACCGGCGTTATCGTGTTGCGTATCTAAGTGCCCACACCATGGCGCAAAAGGCCGCTATCGAAGCAGATCTGGCCATCGCCCCGCTTCCGCGCTCCTACGTACAAGACGACATGGTCATTCTGAGCGAAAAGGATGGCTTGCCGGAGCTTGGCTGTTTCGATATCCGCCTCATCCTCGCGGATAACCCAACGCGTCCGGTCCAGGCCGTCGCAGACAGCATCCGCAATGCGTTCAGGGATGTTGCTCTCCCGGTCTAATCAACGCGTGTTATTTCGACAGCATTGCGGAACCGCTCTCGATTTCGTGCGTTATCTGCGCGCAATCCAGATCATCGTCTGCCGCGAGTGCGCAGACACAAGGGGAGTTTCCACGCATGTCGACACGTTTCTTCGCAACCATTGCAGCCGTTTTCGTTACTCTTGTTTCCCTTAGCTCCTGCGGCAATACGATCCGTGGCGTAGGCCAGGACGTTGCAGGCACTGTGGATGGTACGCAGGCTGCTGGACGCACCGTCGACCGCGCTGCCCGTCGCTAATCTATCCCACTACTTTCTTTAAAGCCGGCGACGCTCTCGCCGGCTTTTTTGCGCGTCACGATATTGTCAGTGGAGTGGCATGGGAAACGCATCGCCTTGCCCGCGCCGCCGTATTCCAGCTTTGTTTCTCAGGTTAGGAGGCAAGGTGCCCCACACCAGCCGTCACCGCGAGCCATGATCAAGAGATTCTTTCGCTACCTGCTGCCAATGCTGCTTTCGTCTGCGGCGAATGCCTCTCAACTTCCCAGCGACTGCCAGTCAATCGATCATATGGGAGGCCGCTACACCGTGTGCAGCTTCGATCCAGCAAAAGCAAAGATAAGACTCTATCAATGGGATGCCATCGCTGGAAAGCCTTATGGGTCATTCGAGGCGCTTTCCTCCGCACTCTGGCGTCAGCACAGCTTTGTAACCTTTGCCATGAATGCCGGAATGTATCACCGCGATTTATCGCCTGTTGGCCTGCACATCGAAAACGGTGTCGAAAAAACGCCGATCAGCACCTCCGGCGGCTGGGGCAATTTTCATATGCAGCCGAACGGCGTCTTCTTTATAGAAGGCGACAGGGCAGGCGTGCTGGAAACAAGCGCTTATCTCAACGCCAATCTCAAACCTGATGTCGCAACGCAATCAGGCCCGATGCTGGTCATCGACGGGCAACTTCATCCACGATTTTTGCCGCAGAGCGACAGCCTGAACACGCGCAACGGCGTGGGCGTTTCCGCCGACGGCATCGTGCACTTCGCAATTTCGGAAAATCCAGTGCGTTTCTACGATTTTGCAACGTTGTTTCGCGACCGGCTTGCGACCGCAAACGCACTTTATCTGGACGGCAGTATTTCCAGCGTCCACATACCCGGCGCCAACCGCCGCGATAGCTGGCACCCGATGGGGCCCATTATCGCGGTTGTCGAGAACGTGCCGGATTGACTGTAGAAAGCGTCAGATAGGCGCCTTCGGATAGGCTTTTTCCAGCCCGCGGGATTTCGAAAGCCCCGCACGAAATGCGGTATAGGCAGCATGTTGGCTGCTCTTAGACACCTCATACAAACGGATCTGCATCCGGGCAGGGGCATTCTCGCCAAACCACTCGCCACACTTTTCCAGTTTCAAAGAGTTCAGAAACCGGGCCTGCGATTGCTGATCGAGAAAAATATGAAGACCTTCCAGCAGGTTTTCTTCCTGAAGGGCATTTTCCAGAAGAAGTTTCAGCCAGGACTGATCCTCGGCACTCATGGATGCGATCTTGGCTGCGACCGTATCGCGATCAGGAAAAGATGACGCGTTTGCCTGCATGTTTCTCACCGCTTTGCTTGTTGGTTTTTGCCCGATAATCCAGATCAAACATGTCTTCAAGACTGTGAACAACTCAAATGTGTAAAAGGCCAAAAATGCGCGGCCTTATACACATCTCCCGCGTTGATGATGAACAGTTTCCGACCGGAATTTACACTTTGGTCTAAATTGAGACGGAGCAGCTCTGGGGCTGTGTCGAAGTGGGCCACTAAGATATTGTTATTTATTAAACCTATGCAGCCAGTGAATAGCAGCTCGCCGAATGCGCCTTGCTTTAGCCGTTTTTTGCATTTGCGTTCGTCACAAGATTTTAATAAATGGTTCACCACTGGGCCGACGGAAGAGCGGTCTGGAGAGTGAACACGTTGGAGTAATCATGGAAGAAACTGCACAGAAATCCTGCTGGGCTGTCACACTACGCGCACTCGCAGGCTTTGCCGCTTTCCTCGCTTTGACCTACATTTTTGGTAGCCCGTAACAATCTCCGTTAAAAGTTTTAGATATGGCAGCACGGTTTCTCTACAGGAACCGTGCTGTTTTCATTTCCGCTGGATGTCGCAGCCTGCCTATCTCGTGCCCATATTAGGTGTGGCGCATTGCGGTGGTTGAGATAAACTGGCGTAATAAGTCTATTTATAGGGCAGGACGCATATGTTTCTTTCGGTATTCGACGTTTTCAAGATCGGTATCGGACCTTCCAGTTCGCATACGATGGGACCCATGTCGGCGGCGAACCGGTTTCTTGACACGATATTGTCGGACGAGTGGCCCCGACCGGCGGGCGCGACTGTATCGGCCATCAAGGTCAGCCTGCACGGGTCGCTCGCCTTTACCGGCATTGGTCACGGGTCCGGCCGTGCTGTCATTCTTGGCTTGACCGGCGAGCGTCCGGATCTTGTCGATCCCGATGCAATGGACCGTCTTGTCCTGGAAGTCGAAACGCAGGGACGCGTAACGCCTGCAGGCCACCCGACCTATGTCTTCCGCCCGGCGGAAGATCTGGTTTTCGACAAGAAGAACCCGTTGCCAGGCCATGCCAATGGCATGACGTTTTCAGCCTATGACACTCAGGGCCGGATGCTGCTGAAGAGGATTTACTATTCGGTCGGCGGCGGATTTGTCGTTACCGATACAGAACTTGAGGCAATGCGCCAGCGCGGCAAGACTGTGGATAACGGGCCTAAGGTTCCCTATCCCTTCGCGACGGCGAGGCAGATGCTTGAAATGGCCAACAGTTCCGGGCGAACCATCGCCCAGATGAAGCGCGCCAATGAAGAGACTGTCATGACGCGACAGGAGCTGGACGAGCGACTGGATCAGATCTGGGACGCAATGAACGGCTGTATAGAACGCGGCCTGAAGGGCGAAGGCATCATGCCCGGCGGCCTGAAGGTCAAGCGTCGCGCCCGTTCCATCCATGACAAGCTGAACGCTGAATGGCGCAGCAATCGCCTCAACCCGGTGCTCGCCAACGACTGGCTGAGCGTTTACGCCATGGCCGTCAATGAGGAGAATGCCTCAGGAGGACGCGTCGTGACAGCTCCAACCAATGGCGCTGCGGGCGTGGTGCCTGCCACCGTGCGCTATTTCCGCCATTTTCATGAAGATGCGACGGTGGAAGACATCAGGGATTTCCTGCTGACCGCCGCCGCTATTGGCGGGATCATCAAGCACAATGCATCCATCTCCGGCGCGGAAGTCGGCTGTCAGGGTGAAGTGGGCTCCGCCGCTGCCATGGCGGCAGCCGGTCTCGCCGCTGTCATGGGTGGCTCTCCGGCGCAGGTTGAAAATGCAGCAGAAATTGCGCTCGAGCATCACCTTGGCATGACCTGCGACCCGATTGCCGGGCTGGTGCAGGTTCCCTGCATCGAACGGAATGCACTCGGCGCGGTCAAGGCAGTCACGGCGGCGTCACTGGCTTTGAAGGGCGATGGAGAGCATTTCGTGCCGCTCGATGCCTGCATTGAAACCATGCGCCAGACCGGAAACGACATGAGCGAGAAGTACAAGGAAACATCGACCGGCGGCCTGGCCGTGAATGTGGTGGAGTGTTGACAGGCACAACCTGCCAACGCTTGACGCAAGTGCTAAAACAGCCTTGATAGAGCCATGGCTCTTCATCTCATAAAGCTTTGCGTCGGCGCGGATTCGATCGAAGATTTGCGCGAGTGGGTCTCACACCGTTGCCTGACTGCGATTGCAGCCGGCCTGGAGCCGCACAGCGTTCACACAACACGCATGTTTCCCAAGCGGACCGAGGAACTGCTCGACGGCGGCTCTCTTTATTGGGTCATCAAGGGCCAGGTTCAGGCCCGGCAGACGCTTCTCGATATCCGCCAGTTCAAGGGTGAGGATGGCATCAGTCGTTGCGATCTCGTTCTGGGGCCCGAAGTCATTGAGACCTCGCCAGCACCGAAGCGTCCTTTTCAGGGGTGGCGATATCTCAATGCAGAGGAAGCTCCCCGGGATCTTGGTGGACAGTCGGTGGGCGAAGACATGCCTGCCGATCTTAGACGGGAACTGGCGGAACTCGGGCTATTGTAGCTCCCAAAAAAAAGGCCGGTTCCGGGGCAACGAAACCGGCCCTTTGGCACGGTCAATCCGGGACGGGGTGCCCTGACCAGCCATAACTTGCAACGGGCTGACAACGTTTCGCTCCGCTGTCCTTACCCCTTGATGCCTGCGACCGCGTTGACGTTACGGCCATCCTGAACCTTGACCCAGCGACCAGGGTTCGTGCTGTCCTGGCGCTTGAGGTAGGTGTATTCAGTCTCCGACCATTCCATCACCTTGTTGCGCAGGTTATCGAGAATGAAGTCGCCGCGATCGGTCCGCACCGTCAATACCGCATGACCGGAACCGTTAGGCTGCAGAACCACGGTGATCAGCAGGTCGGAGGGCGCGATACCCTTGTTCATGAGCATTTTGCGCTTCAGCAAAACATAATCTTCACAATCGCCGACGGTGGTCGGATATGCCCAGCGTTCCTCCACGCCGTAGATCTCCATATCTGTCATCGGCGTGACCGTGGTGTTGACGGTATAGTTCACATCGAGAATCGTCTTCCACGTCTCCTCAGTCAGACGCAGTGGTCCTCTGTCGCCGGATGTCGCCTGGCATTCGCTCTGATAGGTCTGGCAAAATTCATAGTGACCAATCGGCGGATTGGCTTTGCCCATGACACGCATTGCTGCTGCTGGTGATGCTTCTGCTTGGCCCGCAAATGCACCGGCGATCATTGCTGCAATCATAAAACCAAAACGGCTGATGTTTTTCATCTTCTTTTCTCCCCGTTGTGAGGAGAATATTGCCATGAATATTTTTAGCGTCAGAAAACATCGGCGCTAGAATTCGAGCTTAAATTTAGGAAAAACTTCGATTTATTTGAGTTTGTTTTGATTTGTATTTTCATAAAATTTAAGTGGCATTTTATCTTTTGCCTTTATTTTTCGGATGTTGAGTTGGATTAAGTCACTGATATAAAACAATAATATCCGCATACTTATTAACGCGGATGCATTTCGAATGCAAATATTTGCCATCTTTAAGGTTGCTTTACTATACTTGCGATCGAAATATGTACGTCGTGTGGTTGCCGCCGAGAAAATCCCACGGAAAAATCGACTTTTGGTTGTCGGAATGTGGATCGAATTCCCGCATTTTTCATGCAGATTTTCTAAAATTTTCTGAGTTTCCCAGAATGGTACGGTTTTATAGCGTTCGGAAACGGCTGTGGCGCCGTTCTATGCGCCGTTCAGTGTCGCTAGAATCATAAAAAAACCGGCTGCGAGTGGGCGCGGCCGGTGTTCGTATTCTTTCCGAAGCTGAAAAGTTTAGAGAAACTCGATGAGGGCGTCGCGCGATTGAACGGCATCGAACTCGATGGCCACACCTTCCATGAAGTGGCGCACAATGCGACCGGCCATATTGCCAAGGCGGACGTTGCTTCCAAGCGCAGGGCGTATGTCGATTTCGACAGCGGCGCCGGAAAGCGAAAGGTCGATGATGCGACATGGCGCAATGTTTCCATCGCTCAGCATCAGGTCCGCGCGAGGATTGCGCGGTGTCAAACGGTCATGGCGACGATCTTCCGGCAGTCCGAGTGCGTGGCGCTTGGCAATCCAGGCAAGCTGTGCAGCCAGTTTTTCACGCTTGCGCTCAGTTGCGCTGATAGCGATGACAAAGCCGTCTGGTGTAAGTGACTTTACAATACCTTCAACGCGACCAATGTGCTGTAGATAAGCGATGATGCGGTCACCGTTTGCCGGGCGCACGAAGCACGAAATTCGGGCCTTTTCCGCGGTCATATCATGTGCGACGCAATCAAACTCGTCCTGCGAAGGCACCATCAGCCTGCCTGTCAGCGGCACGGGCAGAACCTCTGCGGTGGGCGCTTCCACGTGACGAGTGGCAAAGGCGACGGTGTTTGATCGGGATGAGAACATGGGCGGTACAATAAAGAGTGATGATGCCTACTCTTTACAGGGGGCGAGTTAACAACCCGTTCCGGCACAAAGCGCCCATAATCATCCTCTTTCCCAAAATGGGACGGTGCGGCCTTTTGTCCATAGACTCACAGGCGGCACGAAGAATGAGTGTGTCACGGGAACTTCAAGCAGCCTGCTTGACCGGAGGGTCAAGGGGGCAAATGGCTGTCCAAAATCCTGAAGAGGCTGATCCGAAACCAAAGCTCCTAGCAGTCTTGGTGCCGAGTCAGGTTGTGCTGCCAGGGGAAGGAGCAGCATCTCAAACTCCTGCGATGCCAGCCCAGTTGCGCTTTCTGCCTGGATATCGAACAGGACAGGTCGTGCGCGTTCCATTACGCCTTGCGCGATGCGACAGGCGTAACCGGCGGAATCCTCCTGCCACAGCGCGTTGAAAGCGTTGTCGCGCAGATCGCGATGGAAGAGATTGTAAAGACGCGTACCCGTCAGGCGGAAGACCAGCGAACCGTCGTCCATTTGCGTGAGAACGAAAAGGTCTGGAAGAAGGTGACGAATGGCCGACGGATCGATATCGGCGCGTGCTGGTGCCGTGCGACTCCCGCGCCGATCATTCCAATAGGAGAAAATCTCCCTGCCGCTCTTCGTCCTCATAGCATCGCCTCCTCGAAAGGCTCTCGGCTCTATCTAGACGCCATCGTCAGTTTGCGTCTGTGGTTTCCGAATGCTGAATCGGCTGGTGGGCAGATGATGTCTTCCCCTGCACCCGTATCGTTCTGATACAGATTTCGACCCGGCTTCGGTGTTCACTCTCATACAAGCGATTTCCGTGCCACGCGTCGCTCGCGCACATCGTCGTCCTGTGACATTGGGTCGAAATGTCCGTTTGCACGGTGCTTCTTTTTAAGGGTCCGTTACTATATTGCTCAGCGGAAACATTTATCTTGCGACGCGAAGGAATACTGGCTCATGGCCCATGACGAAGGCGACATACCGGGACACGGCGAAAACACATCGCCTGCCGCACCACCGAAAACGCCGGTATTCAACCTTCCCGGAGCTCTTGTCGCCATTCTCGCCATTATGGTTGCCGTCCATCTGATCGCGACATATCTGCTTTCGGACGAAAGCTATGGCTATTTCCTTTTCACTTTCGGCTTCATACCGCTGCGCTATGCCATCCCGTTTTCACAGCAAGGACTGGAGTGGCTGTGGACACCCGTAACCTATTCATTTCTCCATGGCGGTATCGAGCACATCCTGTTCAACGGGCTCTGGTTGATGGCGTTCGGAGCGCCAGTGCTGCGTCGGATTGGGACGTTGCGTTTCATTCTGCTGTGGTGCGTATCCGCTGCCGTTTCTGCATTTGGCCATGCCTGGCTGCACTGGGGCGACGAGACCGTATTAATTGGCGCGTCAGGCGTTGTTTCGGCCCTCATGGGCGCAGCCTGCCGGTTTGCTTTTCCTGCACGGGGCGGTCGTTACCATCCGTCAATCGGGCACCTTCTGCCGCGGCAAAGCATCCTGCAGGCGCTTTCCAACCGCACCGTCCTGATTTTCACACTCATGTGGCTGCTGGGAAATGTTCTCATCGCGGTTGGCATACCGCTGTTTGGAGACGTGGGGGGAGAGGTGGCCTGGGACGCCCACATCTTCGGTTTCATGCTGGGTTTCCTGTTCTTCGCCCTGTTTGACCGCAGTGCCAGAAGCCACGCGGACCGGCAGCAAAACCACTCAATCGATTGAAGTCTGGACGCTGCCGGGAAACATATTGCAATCCCGGTAACGCTGGCGCACCATTGCCCTGTCGTATGATCGTGCGTTTGTGGAGGAGACGCGACGCGCGGTCTCGTACACAATGACAGGAGGAACCATGCCGATTTTTGTGAAGGAACTTCTCGACCTGAAAGGCCGCGACGTCGTGACTGTCGGGCCGGATATGTCGGTGGGAGATGCGGCCGCAACCTTGCATGAGCACCGCATTGGCGCGGTTGTCGTGACCGATCAGGACGGTGCCATTCTCGGCATCTTTACAGAACGCGATCTTGTAAGAGCCATCGCAACCCAGTCCTCTGCCGCCCTGCAGGCCAAGCTTGCGGATGTGATGACAAGGAATGTTACCCGCTGTCACGAGGGATCAAGCACGGACGATCTCATGGAGCTTATGACCGGTGGCCGGTTCCGCCATTTGCCGGTTGAAGCCAATGGCCGCCTTGTCGGCATCATATCGATTGGCGACGTGGTGAAGGCAAGAATAGGTGAGATCGAGGCGGAAGCCGAACACATCAAATCCTATATCACCGGGTAACCAAAAGACGCATTGGTACGTCACTCGGAAGTGCGCCTGGTGCGGGCTTCCGATGATCGATCGCGTCACGTCGGCTGGAAGACCTGCTGCATCCGTTGCAGTTCGGGAATTCTGGATCTTGCCTCTTCATAGCCGCGGTCAATGGATTCAGCTGCCCGATGGAATTCGGACAGGCCGATATGATTGATGCGGGGGTGAAGGGTTAGATCAGGCGGGTCTCCGGCAAGACGCGAGCGGGAAATGCGGTCCTGAATGATGTTGAATGCCTGCACCATGACGCCGGGAAGCCCGACCCTTGAGGACGGATCCGCAGCCGGTTTGCCAACGGCTTCCGGTGAGGGCGTCGCAGCGCCAGCGGCATGTTTGACGACGGCTGAACGACCGAAGATATCGTAATTGAGGTTTACCGCCACCACCAAAGCCTGCTCATAGGCACGGCAGACGGAAACCGGCACTGGGTTGACCAGCGCGCCATCAATCAGCGTGCGGCCATTGCAACGGACCGGTTCAAAAATACCTGGCAACGCGTAGGAAGACCGAAGGGCGGTAATGAGATCGCCCTGGTGCACCCAGACTTCGTGCCCGGTTTTCAGTTCGGTGGCGACCGCGATGAATGGATGCTCCAGATCTTCGATGTTGAGGCCAACGAGATGTTCCTGCATCCGCTTGGTCAGACGCATTCCGCCAAACAGGCCGCCGCCGCCGATGGTGAGATCGAGAAGCCCTGCTATGCGGCGCATGGTCAGAGAGCGGGCAAAGTCCTCGAGTTCGTCCAGCTTTCCTGCAAGATAGCACCCGCCCACAAGCGCACCGATGGATGTGCCCGCGATCATGCCGATCTTGACACCTGCCTCATCCAAAGCACGCAAGACGCCGATATGAGCCCATCCTCGTGCCGCGCCGCCACCGAGGGCAAGTGCAATTCGGTTGGATGCGATTGGGGGCATGGAGGAGGGTGCCTGATCGATGGCTTTCTCCGAGGACGTTGCGCCCGCCGCGTTTTCGCGGTTCATTCCCCAACCCAACATATTGTGCTCCCAATAACCGTGCGGACAGCGACAAGGCGCCTGCCAGCTTGCGCAGACATGCGCACATCACGGACGTCCGCAGACCTCCTGACATCTGTCATATTCGTAGCAAAATGATAAAAAACCGAAAAGATCGGCCGTCCCGTTTACTCTTTGCCGGGCTGGCTGCCGTAGGTTTCTTCAGGGTCGAAGTGGCGCGTGTCGTCGGTAATGGTCGTTACCGCTTTGCCGTCTTGCAGCGAAACCGTGCGATAAAAGCAGGAGCGACGACCGGTGTGGCATGTCGCGTCATGGCCAGCAACCGAAACCTTGAGCCAGATGGCATCCTGATCGCAATCGACGCGTATTTCCTGAACGGTCTGGAGATTGCCGGACGTCTCACCCTTCTTCCAGATCTTGTCGCGCGAGCGGCTGTAATAATGGGCAATCCCTGTCTCGAGCGTCAGCGTCAGCGCCTGCGCGTTCATATGCGCCACCATCAACAATTCGCCATCCTTGATGTCGGTGATGACTGCGGTCACAAGGCCATGGGCATCGAATTTAGGCGTAAAGGCACCGGAAGCCTCAAGCTCTTTCTTGTCCGAAGGCGCGGGCGGGAATGTCGAAGACATGAGACCTCTCGTATGAAAGGGAATAGATTGTGTGGCCAAAGCAAAAGGGCGGCTAGCGCCGCCCTGTGAGACCGGTCTTGATCTTAGCGATTGTAGACCATGGACATGAACCGTGCCTGCTGGGCGGGTTCGGTCTTGAATGTGCCGGAGAAGCTTGTTGTCAGCGTGGTGGAACCCTGCTTCTGGACACCGCGCATGGACATGCACATATGCTCTGCGTCGATCATCACAGCCACGCCGCGAGGCTTGAGCTTGCTGTCGATAGCCTGAGCGATCTGCGCTGTCATTGTTTCCTGAGTCTGCAGACGACGACCGTAGATTTCCACAACACGCGCAATCTTGGAAAGACCGAGGACGCGGCCCGCTGGCAGATATGCGACATGCGCCTTGCCAGTGATTGGAACCATGTGATGTTCGCAATGGGAATAGAAGGGGATGTCGCGCACCAGAATGATGTCGTCGTAACCGCCGACTTCTTCGAATGTGGTTCCAAGAACATCGTTTGCGTCGAGTTCATATCCACTGAAGAGCTCGCGGTAAGATTTTGCGACCCGTTTTGGCGTATCGAGCAGACCTTCGCGGTCCGGGTTGTCACCCGCCCAGCGAAGCAAAACGCGTACAGCCTCTTCAGCTTCCGCCTGCGTTGGACGAGGGTTTGCGGCGCCGTTCTGGGTGCCAGCACCGGGGAAATTCTTCACGATTGCATCCATTTCTTGGTCTCCCGATGCGGTTCAAGGCCGCACCTGAACATGGGTTACGGCTAAAATTCAATATGCCGCGCCTGCTATCTGGTTGTTTTCGGGCAATTTGGCAAGCCTGTCGTCATTTTTTCGGTATCTGAACCATTAAAATGAACCCACCTTGATGACGCCACCGCCGCATAACATATAATGAAGAGATCAAGCAGAGAACCCCCGCCAAATGCAATGCAGCCTTTCGGATCGGCAGGCTGCGCGAATGGACGAGCCAATGGAAGACATTTACAACAATCGTATTCTGGAATTCGCGGGCAACATTCCGCTGACGGGAGCCATGCCGGATGCGGATGCCAGCGCGCAGAAACATTCCAAACTCTGCGGCTCCAAGGTGAAGGTTTATATCAAGCTTCGCGATGGCCGGGTGTCGGATTTCTCGCACGAGGTGAAGGCTTGCGCGCTTGGGCAGGCTTCATCGTCCATCATGGCGCACCATGTGATCGGTGCCACCAGCGAAGAACTGCGCCAGGCGCGCAGCGATATGCTGGCCATGTTGACTGCTGACGGCGAGGGCCCGGATGGCCGGTTCCTCGACATGCGCGTTTTGAAACCGGTCAAGGATTACAAGGCACGGCACGCCTCAACCATGCTGACTTTCGACGCGATCTGTGACTGTCTGGACCAGATCGAAGCCGACCAGCGCCTTCCGGCTTGACCTGTGTGCAACGATCCGGACTGCCGACACGACGGACCAACAGGCGGGCAGGGCAGCCGATCCCGTAACTGGTCAGGGCATTTTCCAAAGACTCCGGGTCGGCTGCTGGGAATGGGTTTAATCCGTTTCTATCAGTTGGTATTTTCCGGCTTCATCGGCAATTCCTGCCGACATATCCCGACTTGCTCTGAATATGGCTATGAGGCTATCGCGCGGCATGGTTTCTGGGCCGGCGGCTGGTTGACGCTGTTTCGTGTCGCGCGTTGCGGGCCCGGCGGCACCAGCGGTCTTGACCCGGTTGCGGAAAGACTGGACGATAGCTGTGTCTGGTGGGCCCCCTGGTCCTATTGGAAGCAGGCGCGAAAGGTATTCAACAGGGGAGAGTGACCGCTATGCCCATGCCCATGGAATATCGTCAGGCATCGGTGGATTTCGACCGTTTCATGGAAGAATTGAAAGAGGTCTCGATGCTGCGAACGTCGCATCAGGCGTACACTATGCTTCAAGCTGTTTTTCAGGTGTTTCGCCGCCGGTTGACAGTCCAGCAGGCAATCTCCTTTGCAAATGCTCTGCCGCCTGTTCTTCGCGCGATTTTTGTCAGCGATTGGGATACGAATGAAGAAAAGCGAGAATTCGGTACCGAAGCCGAGATGATGGCAGAGGTGCGGGCGTTGCGCCACAATCACAACCTCTCGACCGATTCGGCCATTCGCGACGTCGGAGAGGCATTGCGCCGCAGCCTCGATCCTGAAGTCTTTGGCCGCGCGCTTGCGAAACTGCCCGCAGAGGCTGGTGAGTTCTGGCAGTTGCCGGTGCTGTCTTAAAATTCTTTACTCAATCGCCATTCCGCTTTATCACCCGCGCGTTCACTTTCCGGTGTAGCCGGTCAACATCACCACCCGCATTCGTTGGCGGGACTGGACAGGAGATTTCAATGTCAGAAGCCGTTTCCCTCACATTCCCAGATGGTTCCGTTCGCCAGTACCCGGTCGGCACGACCGGTCGCGATGTCGCCGAATCCATTTCCAAGTCGCTTGCAAAGAAGGCCGTCGCGATTGCGCTGGACGGCACCTTGCGCGACCTTTCCGATACCATCGCCGACGGCAAGATCGAGATCGTTACCCGTGACGACAAGCGCGCTCTGGAACTGATCCGCCACGATGCCGCTCACGTGATGGCCGAAGCGGTTCAGGAACTGTGGCCTGGCACGCAGGTCACCATCGGCCCTGTCATCGAGAACGGCTTCTATTACGACTTTGCCAAGAATGAGCCCTTCACACCGGAAGATCTGCCGAAGATCGAAAAGAAGATGAAGGAAATCATCGGCCGCTCCAAGCCGTTTACGCGGGAAATCTGGAGCCGCGAAAAGGCCAGGGAAGTCTTCGCGGCCAAGGGTGAGAGCTACAAGGTCGAGCTTGTGGATGCGATTCCCGAGGGGCAGGACCTCAAGATCTATTATCAGGGCGACTGGTTCGACCTTTGCCGTGGCCCACACATGGCCAACACAGGACAGATCGGCACCGCCTTCACGCTGATGAAGGTTGCCGGCGCCTATTGGCGTGGGGACAGCAACAACCCGATGCTGACGCGTATCTACGGCACTGCCTGGGCTACGCAGGAAGAGCTGGACCAGTATCTCCACATTCTGGCGGAAGCGGAAAAGCGCGATCACCGGAAGCTGGGCCGCGAAATGGACCTGTTCCATTTCCAGGAAGAAGGCCCGGGTGTGGTGTTCTGGCACGGCAAGGGCTGGCGGATGTTCCAGACCCTGACGGCCTATATGCGCCGCAATCTCGAAGGCACCTATCAGGAAGTCAATGCGCCGCAGGTGCTGGACGCTTCGCTGTGGGAAACGTCGGGCCACTGGGGCTGGTATCAGGAAAACATGTTTGCCGTGAAATCGGCCTATGCCTTCACCCATCCAAAGGATGAGGAAGCCGATAACCGCATCTTTGCGCTGAAGCCCATGAACTGCCCAGGCCACGTTCAGATCTTCAAGCATGGCTTGAAGTCTTACCGCGAACTCCCTGTTCGCCTTGCGGAATTTGGAAACGTCCACCGCTATGAAGCGTCGGGTGCCTTGCACGGGCTGATGCGCGTTCGCGGTTTCACGCAGGACGATGCGCATGTCTTCTGCACGGAAGAGCAGATGGCAGCGGAGTGTCTGCGTATCAACGATCTTATCCTGTCCGTTTACAAGGACTTCGGCTTCGAAGAAATCGTGGTCAAGCTGTCCACGCGCCCTGAAAAGCGCGTTGGTTCCGACGAAGTCTGGGATCGCGCCGAAAGCGTCATGACGGATGTTCTCAAATCCATCGAGGAGCAGTCCGGCGGACGCATCAAGACGGACATTCTGCCGGGTGAGGGCGCGTTCTACGGTCCGAAGTTCGAATACACCCTGAAGGACGCCATCGGTCGCGAATGGCAGTGCGGCACCACGCAGGTTGACTTCAACCTGCCGGAACGCTTCGGTGCCTTCTACATCGATCAGGCCTCGGAAAAGCGCCAGCCGGTCATGATCCACCGCGCAATCTGCGGCTCAATGGAGCGGTTCCTCGGCATCCTCATCGAGAACTTCGCTGGTCACATGCCGCTGTGGTTTGCGCCGCAACAGGTGGTGGTCGCCACGATCACCTCCGATGCGGATGATTACGGCCGCGAAGTTGCTGAAGCTCTGCGCGATGCAGGTCTGACCGTCGATACGGATTTCCGCAACGAGAAGATCAATTACAAGGTCCGCGAGCACTCCGTCAGCAAGGTGCCCGTCATCATCGTCTGCGGCAAAAAGGAAGCGGAAGAACGCACCGTCAACATCCGCCGCCTCGGCTCACAGGCGCAGACGTCCTACACGCTGGACGAAGCGATTGCGAACCTCGTGGATGAAGCGACACCACCTGACGTGAAGCGCAAGCGGGCTGCCAAGGCTGCCAAAGCGGCATAAGCAGAAGATAGGAAACGGCGCTCAAGGGCGCCGTTTTCATGTCATACGTCTTAAAAATGAGAGCAGGACTCGATGTTCACCGAGAAGAGCTTTTCCCACATCAGGAATGAGAGAGATTTCCTGAGAATGCAGTCACTGCTGGCGGATCTGGTCATCCCGCTAAGAAACATAGTCGCTGCCGAGCTCCAGCGCGGAAACAAGATCGCCGATGTGGGCAAGGACTATCCCGACAACGGGTCTGTCCATGTCACGATGCGGGATAGGTTTGATGACAAATACGCGTCGAAAGACGCCCTGTTTTCGCTATGCGACGACCCGCACTATTGGCACGCGGATTATTCGAGCGTCACGCATCCACGTCATCTTTTGATTTGCTGACGTTTTCACCTAAGCCTATTCAAAATCGCCAGTTGTCTCGTCCGGGGCCTGGTCCTTCATCAGGACTTCGACATCCGAGTCCTGTCCACCAGCCACCCTGAAGTTGCGCTGGTAGACCTTTTCCTTGTTGCGGGCGATGGCGGTGTATTCGCCGTCGGCAAGCACCATGGTGGAGAAGGCGCTGACGCTTTCGTTGACGATGTCGCCGGAGCCGGTCAGAACCGACCATGCAGTATCGGCAATGGCTTCGCCGCCATGTTCGGAAACAAGTTTCAGCGTCACCTGCGCAGCATGGTGCTGGAGTGTTGCTTCCGTCAGCTTGCCCGCTTCGACCTGAATGTCGGCGCGCACAACGGCATTGATTCCGCCATATTCCGAGACGACATGATAGGTTCCGGCGTTAAGGCGGATGACGGTATTGGGTTTGACGTCGGACATCACCAGACGCCGCTCTCCATCTTCCTGGGTGTCGGATGAATAGACGGAAAATTTTAGCTGGTTAGGCGAAATGCGCTTATCGGTCCCGACAACCGCGTTCAGCACGAAGCCGCCTGCATCGAGTATGAGAACCTGTTTGTCGATCTTGCCGCTGGTTGGCACGCTGACCTTCTTGGTCACGCCCGCGCGTCCGAAGGAGACGTTGACGAAGTAATCGCCGGGCGACAGGTGAAATTCCGCCGAACCGCCCTCCGAACTCGCAAGCATGGGAAGCTTGCCGTCAGGGCCGGGGATGGGGCTGAACACCCGCCAGGCCAGCCCTTCCATCATCGGCTCGCCGTCGTTTGTCAGCTTTGCTTCCATCACGACATCGCGCGATTTGTCTTCTTGTAGGGCCGGAGAAATTGGAGCGCTGAAGGCATTCAGCTTCGGCATCTTCGGCGTGCCGCCCAATTGCTTGAAGTCCTTGAAAGCATCTTGAGAGAAGGCGACATTGTGCAGCGCGAGGCTGGAAACCAGCGCGACGCAGAGGCCGGTCGCAATTTTGATGGACGTCATTTCTCTCAACCGGATTGACTTCTTGTTTTTCTGGGACCACTTCAAACGCAATGCCGTGGCGATTTCAAGGCCCTTAATTTCAGTTGTACGACAATGGAACGGTTCTGACATGAAAGACAATATCACTCTCATCGATTATCTGAATGTTCGGCGCTCGACGCCCGCTTTGCAATTGACGGAGCCGGGCCCGGATCGTCGCGAAATCGAGGAAATACTGCGTCTGACGGTTCGCGTGCCCGACCACGGCAAGATCGCTCCATGGCGCTTCATCGTCTATCGCGGAGAGGAGCGCAAGCGTCTGGGTGAAGCGGCTCTGAAGCGTGCGCTGGAAAAGACGCCGGACCTTGGTGCGGAATATCAGGAGGTCGAGCGCACGCGTTTCACCCGTGCGCCCGTCGTCATCGCCGTGGTCAGCACGGCTGCCCCCCATGCCAAAATTCCGGAATGGGAACAGGTCATGTCCGCCGGTGCCGTGTGCCTCAACATGCTGTTTGCGGCCAACGCCAACGGTTTTGCCGCAAACTGGCTGACGGAATGGGTGTCCTATGACGAAGCCTTCCTGCCGGAACTCGGCGTCCAGCCTGGCGAAAAGGTTGCGGGTCTGATGTTTATCGGTTCCACGACGTTTCCTGCAGTCGAGCGTCCGCGTCCGGAACTTGCGGATGTCGTGACATGGGTTGGTGAAAGCTGATGTTTTACGCCACTGACAAAAATCTTCACGGCCTGCCGCACGATCCTTTCAAGGCGATCGTCGCGCCGCGGCCGATC
Organism: Agrobacterium sp. fls2-241-TYG-188a; assembly: GCF_030209845.1. NCBI lineage: Bacteria > Pseudomonadati > Pseudomonadota > Alphaproteobacteria > Hyphomicrobiales > Rhizobiaceae > Agrobacterium > Agrobacterium sp. fls2-241-TYG-188a. Next base: position 926,273 of record NZ_JARVRD010000002.1, read on the forward strand.
GGCTGGATTGGATCGAAGGGCAGGGATGGTTCGCTCAATCTCGCGCCCTATTCCTTCTTCAATGCCGTGTCGGACGCGCCCAAACTGGTGATGTTTTCCTCCAGCGGCCACAAGGATAGCGTTCGCAATGTCGAGGAAAGTGGCGTTTTCACTGCAAATCTCGTCAGCCGCCATCTGGTTGAACAGATGAATATCTCGTCTGCCCCTGTTGCGCACGATGTCAACGAATTCGAGCTTTCCGGGCTCACGCCAAAGCCCGGCGAGCTCGTTGACGCCCCCTTTGTCGGGGAAGCCTATGCGGCGCTGGAATGCCGCGTAACGCAGATTATCCAGCCGGTCGATGTCGATGGGGTGAAGGCGCAGAGCTGGGTCGTGTTCGGCCAGGTCGTCGGCATTCACATCGATGAGGCCGTAATAAGGGACGGGATGATCGATATGGCAATCGCCCGTCCGATAGCGCGCATGGGCTACAGGGATTATTGCGACGGTGGCGCAGAGGTCTTCCAACTGACGAGGCCCGCTGCGCGCTAAGAGACTTTAGCAGCAGTTAAATTTTATGGTGAACCAAACGTAAACCATTTGCCCTTACTTCTATAGCTCTGATGGCAGTGAACGTTTTTGATGAACGTACTCCTGCTTATCGTCGGTGCTGTCTGGTGTTGGGGCGTAGGTTGATAGTACAAGCATTTCTTCGTTGGGCTTCCAAGGCTGGAGCAAATGATCGCTCCAAGGCGGCTACTGCGCTTGCTCAAGCATATCTCGAATCTTCCCTGCCAACGGATCGGCAGGCGAGCGCTTACGACGCCATGACATTTCTGCTGGATGACCCGTCACCCAAGGTTCGGCTCGCCCTGGCCGAAAAGCTGGCCTTTTCGCCCGATGCGCCCCATCCGATTCTTTTCACCCTTGCGCAGGACCAGCCGGAAATTGCCTGCGTCGTGCTGGTGCATTCCCCCGTTTTGCGGGAGACGGATCTTGTAGATCTGATCGGGACTGGCACAACGATTACGCGCGCCATGATCGCCGCGCGCCCTGCGCTCGAAACGGGTGCCTGCGCTGCCATGGCAGAAATTGGCGACGCACTGGAGATTTCCGTCCTTCTGGAAAATCGCAGCGCCTTCATGACGCCTTTCACCCTGCGCAGGATCGCAGAGAGACATGCGGCTGACGCCGAAATCCGTGACCTCTTGCTGCGCCGCGAGGACTTGCCGGTGGATGTCCGCTATATGATCGTTGGGCACATCGGGGCTGCTCTGGCTGCGTCAAACCTTGTACGCCACACCATGACGCAAGCGCGTGCCACCAGCGTCATCCGCGAGGCATCGGAAGCGGTAACCGTGGCGCTGGCAGACGATGTGGAGGCAGAAAGCCTGCCTTGCCTCGTGGAGCAACTGCGCGACCGTGGTGAGTTGACGCCTGCTTTCCTGATGAATGTTCTGTGTTCCGGCAAGCTGGAATTCTTTGCTCTGGCTGTTTCCGACCTGTCTGGCCTTGCAAACCGCCAGGTCCGCTCCATTCTGTCAACTGGAAGGCACCACGCGCTGAAGGCACTCTTCCTGTCAATTGGTCTTACCGGGCCGATCCTCGATATCTTCATGGAAGCAACGGTGCTCTGGCGCGATATCGTCGTCACACCATATTCCAATCCGATCGCTGACCTGTCGTCGGACCTGCTCGCCAAATTTTCCGGTGTCGAAACTGATGCGACAATGCGGGAGTTGCTGCATATGGTTGAAAGACTGCGGATCAATCAGCAAAGACAACGCGCCCGTTCGTTGGGTGATCTCGTCGCAGAAGCTGCGTAAAGCTTATTTCGAGAAACGTCGGGCGATCCAGGAATAGCTGTCTTCCACCATGCGTACCGGCTTGCCCAGCACTTGCTTTACGCCCTCGGTTGAGGGCAGAATTCTGCGGACGCGGGTGATGGCGCTCTGCGTCAGTGTCTGCTCTTCCTGCTGCGCAAGTGCGGGCGGTGTTGCTGGCGCTTCGGGCGTCTGATCTTGGGTGTTGGCCGTTTCAGTTCCGGGCGCATCGGGCGTCTGGCACACCGCAACCACCACCGGGTAGGAGGCATTCGCGAAATTACCGAGCTGCTTTTCCGATTCGGCATCGCATAGTTCAATGCTGGTCCACCGCTGCTGCAGCGTAGCAATATGTTGGCAATCGGTCGCGCTGTCGTCGCAGCCGAGAATGGTCATCAAAACAAGCGCAGTTCTCATTTTCGCTCTTTTGCCCCTGGAAGAGAAATTGTCTTATCTGTGCGCATGATCTAGAGAAATTGCAGTCTTATTGCGACAGAATGAGCGCCTTCCCACAAAATAATGGAACTGAAAATGCCTGTCTCCATCACATTGGAAAGCCCACGCCAGCCGGAAATAATCCGGCTTCTGGAGATGTCCGATGCCTACGCGGCATCGCTTTATCCCGCGGAAAGCAACCATCTGGTCGATATCGCAACTTTGGAGCAGCCGAATGTCACGTTCTTCGTGGCCCGCAACGAAGGCGAGATTGTCGGCTGTTGTGCACTTGTGGAAAAGGGTGATGGGACTGCGGAAATCAAGCGAATGTTCGTGGACCCGCAGGCGCGCGGAATGAAGATCGGCAAGCTGATGCTTGAGGCACTGGTAGAGCTTGGACGTCAGCACAGCGTGAAAGCGATTCGCCTGGAAACCGGCATCAGCCAGCCGGAGGCCATCGGACTCTATCGCAATGCGGGTTTCGTGGATATCGACCCCTTCCCACCCTACAAGCCGGACCCGCTCAGCATCTTCATGGAGCTGAAGATATAGGTCGGCCGGCAAACGGGATGTTTACCAAGAGTTGACTATAAATACCATCAAGGGTAGAAAAACTATGTTTATATTTCGCATGAGGTGAAGGTAACGCTTTGGTTTGCCGTTGATGAGCGACGGCGGCCGAGTTGAGGTGCGGAAATGACGTTGGTCTCAAATCCAAATTCAACTGCTTTACTAATTTTGCAAAAAACAAATATCAACCAAGTTACAGATCAGAAAATATCTCTCTCATCATCCGATCTGGCGGCCGCCTCAATCAGTGCCAAATCTACGATTGGTGTTACAGCTCAGCCTTCGCAAGCGGAGTCGAAGATTGCTGGCGCTTTATACAGTGTGAATAGTGTCAGTGTGACGGAGATGAAGCTCGATCTCATCGACAGGACTGGCAAGGCACTTGGTGTAAACCAGGAGGACTATGCCTCTAGAGATGAGTTTGTCGATGCAATGCGTCGGGCCCTAGGCAAGCTGAAAATTGAAGGCGGAATGGCCGCCGTTATGGCGCTAGAAAAAGAGCTTGGTTTGGACAAGCTTGACGTGTCTGTCGACGATGTCATTGCAAGCGCCGCCGATCCTGATAGCAACGATAAGTTGACGAAGGCTCTGAAAGAAGAAGCTGGCATTCTCTCTGATGAAGAGGGAAATGAAGAAGAAGTCGAAGGTGAAGGCGAAGACGAAGATCAAGCCTCAGCTGTCTTTCAGGCAGATGAAATCGGTCTCTACAGCGCCGTTATGCTGATAGCGCAGGCTTGAACCTGGTTTTCCAAAGGCGGCAACATCAGATTGCCGTCTTTCTCAGCGGCGGAGGTTCGTCAATTGCGACCTCCGTCTCCAGCACTTCATTCTCCGTAGCCGAAAGTTCAACTTCGCGAACCCATTCGCGCCATACAGCGACCAGCAGGGCCATCAGGACCGGGCCGATAAACAGGCCAAGGAAGCCCATTGTCCTCACGCCGCCGACAAGGCCGAAAAATGTTGGCAGGAACGGCAACTTGATAGGGCCGCCGACGAGGCGAGGGCGTATGGTCTTGTCAACGATGAAGAGTTCCACCGAACCCCAGGCAAAGAGCCCGATGCCCGCGCCGACAGAGCCGCTGGCCACCAGATAGACTGAAACGAGGGTAAAGGAGAGTGGCGCGCCGCCGGGAATGAGCGCCATGACGCCGGTCAGAACGCCGAGCGTGACGGGCGAGGGGACGCCAGCAATCCAGTACGCGATACCCAGAATGATTCCCTCGCCGATGGCAATCAGGGTCATGCCGGTAACGGTGGAACTGATGGTTGCGGGAACAACGCGGGAAATTCTCTCCCAGCGGGTCGGCAGAATGCGTTCGCCCACAAGATCGATCTGGCGCGCGAATCCCACACCGTTGCGGTACACAAAAAACAGCGCAATCAACATGAACAACAGAGTGAGAATCAGGTGGAAGGCACCATTGCCCGCTGCTACGATGGCACGGTAGATGTTGCCGATATTGGCGCCACTGACCAGTTGAATGACTTCGCCGATTGCGCCGGGCGTACCCACATAGCGAACCCATTGCTCACTCATCCATGATCCCACGCCGGGAAGCGCAGCAATCCACTGCGGAACGGGGGCTCCGGTCTTGTTGACCTCAACCGCCCAGCCGAACCATTCGCGGACTTCGCTGGCTGTATAGGATGCGGCAATAAAGATCGGCACGATGAGGAAGGTGATGATCAGCAGCAGCGCGATGGTTGCGCCAACCGTGTTGTTGCCGCCAACCCGGCGCAGCAGCTCTCGATAGACAGGCCAGCTGGCAAAACCGATGACCAGTGCAGCCAGAACCGGCACTAGAAAACCATAGAAGAAATAGATGCCAGCCGCGACAATAAGAACCAGAAGCCAGCGCGCCGCAGAAATGGACGGTACCAGCGCGGTGCGTGCATGTGAGGCTGGGCCGAGCCAACGGGGCTCGCCGGTTTTCCTTGGAGTGTCAACCTTACTCAAAATCGCGTCTCTTTCGCATTCCCCGGACAGATTTTTATTCTGTCATCATTTGATGGACAGTTTACAGCATATTCTGCCAGCATTTCGTTTTTATAGTGTTCGCATATCCTACTGAACGATTTTGGTAAAAATAACGCAAGCAGCCTTGGCCTCGTTCACTGAATATGAGAATTGAGGACATGTTTTGCAAACCTGATGGCGGTCCTCAACCGTTATGGATTTAGACCATGCTTTCCAGATTCTTCTCTTACTACCGGCCATATAGAGGGCTGTTCATTCTGGACTTCTCATGCGCAGTGCTGTCGGGCCTGCTGGAACTGGGATTTCCGATGGCTGTGAAGGCTTTCGTGGATTTTCTTCTGCCGGCTGGGGACTGGTCTCTCATTCTTCTCGCCTCTATCGGGCTCCTCGTTATCTACGTCTTGAACACCGGCCTGATGGCGATCGTCACCTACTGGGGGCATATGCTTGGTATCAATATCGAGACCGATATGCGGCGCCACGCATTCGACCATCTGCAAAAGCTTTCATTCCGATTTTTTGACAATCAAAAGACCGGTCATCTCGTCGGCCGGTTGACCAAGGATCTCGAAGAAATTGGCGAGGTGGCGCATCACGGTCCGGAAGATCTTTTCATTGCCCTCATGACGTTCCTCGGAGCGTTCTTGCTTATGCTCTCCGTCAACGTCCCGCTGGCGCTCATCACCGCTGCCATCGTACCAATCACGGCGTGGGTAACGAGCCGTTACGGCAGCCGCATGACCAATAATTTCCGCGCACTTTACGGGCGTGTCGGGGCCTTCAACGCCCGCATTGAGGAAAACGTTGGCGGAATGCGCGTGGTCCAAGCCTTCGCCAATGAGAACCACGAACGTGCGCTGTTCGAAACCGAGAACCAGCAATACCGCCAGACGAAACTCAACGCCTATAAGATCATGGCTGCCAGCACATCGCTCAGCTATATGAGTATGCGGTTAACGCAGATGATCATCATGATTTGCGGTGCCTGGCTTGTCTTGACGGGTGATCTGACGAATGGTGGTTTCATCGGCTTTTTGCTTCTCGTCAATGTGTTCTTTCGCCCCGTCGAAAAGATCAACTCCGTCATAGAAACCTATCCCAAGGGCATTGCCGGTTTTCGCCGCTTTACCGAATTGATTGACACCGACCCCGACATTACGGATGCGCCGGATGCGGTGGATGCACCTGTGTTGAAAGGCAACATCTCGTACAGCAATGTCAGTTTTGGCTATAGCGATGGCAAGCAGGTGCTCAGCAACATCGATCTGGCGATCAAGGCGGGAGAAACGGTTGCTTTCGTTGGTCCGTCGGGCGCGGGCAAGACGACGCTCTGCTCTCTGCTCCCCAGATTTTACGAGGTGTCAGGCGGATCTATCACCATTGACGGGATCGATATCCGCAAACTGAAACTCGCCTCTCTCCGCAGTCAGATCGGCATCGTTCAGCAGGATGTCTTCCTCTTTGGCGGCACGATCCGTGAGAATATCGAATATGGCCGGCTGGGAGCAAGCGAGGCCGAGATTTGGGAAGCTGCCCGCCGCGCGCGTCTGGACGGTGTGATAAGCGAGATGCCTGATGGGATGAACACAATCATCGGCGAGCGGGGAGTGAAACTTTCCGGCGGGCAGAAGCAGCGTATGTCGATTGCGCGAATGTTTCTGAAAAATCCGCCCGTGCTCATTCTGGATGAGGCAACTTCGGCGCTGGATACGGAAACGGAAAGGGCGATTCAAGCATCGCTGGGCGAGCTGGCGAAGGGGAGAACCACCTTGGTCATAGCGCACAGGCTCGCAACCATCAGGGACGCATCACGCATTGTTGTCGTGGATGAGACTGGTATCGTTGAAACCGGTAATCACGGCGAACTGATCGATGCCAAGGGACCGTATAGCCGTCTTTACGACGCCCAATTTGGGGCTCAGTTGCTCGCTTGATGTGCGCTTTAGGGCTGGCTTGGACTTTCGATGCCGGGGTTCGAATCCGGTTTGCCGGGGTGTGACGTGACGAGGTAGGTCACAGCAATCGCACAGGCCGCAGCAATCAGGCAGAAGATAAGCGCAAGTGTGAAGCTCCAAGGTTTGGATTTGCGCCGAGACCAGACGAACCTGCGGCCACGTAACCGTTCCTTGTCCGGATTGTTATGATATTCCGGTCCCAGATTTTCCGTGTTTGCCATGGCTCCCTCCGATACACAGGTCGATCTAGATGGCAACGCCTCAAGGCCGGAGAAGTTCAATCCTGCTGCCAGATTGGACCACCGTGGACTTGCGAAGCTTGCCTGCGCCGGTCATGCTGTCGCCAACCGCGTGTCTTTTAAGGGAGGACAACATTGGTCTTTGAGCCACGGGCTTTTTTGAAGGATTTGTTCTTTGCTGCTGTCAAAGCAGCAGACCCTTACGAGGCAATCGTTCGTCATCTTCCGCAGCCTCCAAAGGGTCGCACGATCATCATCGGGGCGGGCAAGGCCTCGAGTCAGATGGCTGAAGCATTTGAGCGCGCATGGGCGCATCCCCTCGAAGGTCTGGTGGTGGCGAGACACGGGCCTGTTGCCGCTTGCGAACGAATTAAAGTCATTCAATCCGCGCACCCCGTTCCTGATGTCGCAGGCCTGGAGGCCTCACAGGCATTGATGGCCTCCCTCGAAGGGCTAACGAAGGACGATCTTGTCATCGCGCTTATCTCCGGCGGTGGATCCTCGCTGTTGCCCGCGCCTCCTGCGGGATTTGAACTTGCCGATGAAATTCTGTTGAACAAGGCTCTTCTGGCCTCCGGTGCCCCGATTTCCGCAATGAATGTGGTGCGAAAGCATTTTTCGCGGATCAAAGGTGGCAGGCTCGCAGCGCTTGCCCATCCGGCGAGGGTCGTCAGCCTTGTGGTGTCGGATGTGCCCGGCGACAATCCCGCCTTCGTTGCCTCAGGGCCGACAGTGCCGGATGAGGGGAGTGCGCAGGACGCAATCCGGGCTATCCGCGATTATCGGATCGATTTACCGGAACGGATGGTGGAGAGCATCTCACATGCCACCGCCCCCATGCCGGGCGACAATGTTTTTGCCCGCAATGAAGTCCACGTCATAGCCTCGTCGCGTGTGTCGCTCGAAGCGGCAGCGGAGCTCGCGCGACAGCGCGGTGTCCATCCGCTCATTCTTTCAGACAGTATCGAAGGAGAAGCGAAGGATATTGGGCGTATGCACGCCGCACTTGCGCGGGAGTTTGCTAGCAGCGCGGCCTTCAAAAAACCGATGGTTCTCCTTTCCGGCGGTGAAACAACGGTCACCATTGGCAATGGCGGCTATGGCAAGGGCGGCCGCAATACGGAGTTTCTGCTTTCCGCAGCACTCGACCTGCAGGATGTGGCGGGCGTCACCGGACTTGCAGCTGACACGGATGGGATCGATGGTTCGGAGACCAACGCTGGCGCATTCTGTGATGGCGGCAGTATTGCGCGCATTCTTGCCGCTGGCGGCGAAGCGCGAAAATTTCTGTCTGGTCATGACGCGTGGTCTGCCTTCGATCTGGCGGGCGATCTCTTCGTTTCAGGCCCGACCGGAACGAATGTGAATGATTTCCGCGCTTTTTTCGTGGGTTGAGCATCTGCCTTTGCATGCCCGCCAGAAAGCGCTTGCCTTTGCAGTTCAGATGGCCGCTAAGTTGACAAACCAAACCGGGAGGATATTCGATGGCCAAGGGTCAAGTTCGCAGCAACAAGGAAATCAGAAAGCCGAAAAAGGACAAGGTGGCTCCCGCCGCTGCTCCCACACTCGGTTCGCAGGTGAAAGCCAGCGAAAGCACGACGAAGAAGAAGTAAACAGGCGCCAAATGTAACTCCGGTGCCCCGTTGGGCACTGGAGTTCAGCGCAACAGCCGCAGAGGGCTGTTTTGAAAGACGCAACACGGCTGCATCTGTCAGCCATGGAGAACCGACATTATCAAGATCATGGTTTTGCTGCACAGCGCCAACGGCACCGACTGGCAGTCCCCACCCAAAGGCACTGGCCTGAAGACACTCGCCGAAGCCGAAGAGCAGGGCTTCATCCAGATCCGCGGTGAATTTCAAAAACGCCAATTCCGCCTGACAAGTCTCGGCCTTGAATACGTGAACCGCGACAAGCGGCGGCTGGAAGCACGCCGTATGTGACGCCTCGAACCGGAGCTGCCTTGCCGGAGATGGGAGGGCGGTTCGGCCATGGGGCTAGGCAGCGCAGCTGTCGGTCACCCATCCTGCGCATCTTGATTTGTCTTTTCGTCAGCAGTCACGGCGGTTGATCGCAACCTAATTTCATCACATACAAGCTTTTACGCTCCGCTTCGCTTTAGAGTGATCGATGCTTCCGCGTGCTGTCGCCTAGATTTCGGCGCACCGCTGCAGACCTTGTCATTTCTGCCGTCCCTCAGGAAATGCCTCGCTGGCGTTGGCGTACTTGTATGCTCCATCTGACGGTTACACTCACATGTCGACTGCTGTCGGTCAGGGAAAAATCCTAGAGTGCTCACAAAAATATTCGCCCATTGACATTTGAAAACCGTAGTGTTTTGTAATTATGGACAGCACGTCGCCGAGGCAAGGTTCACGCCGGACGGATGCTGCCATAGGGAGAAACGCATGTTTAAAGATATTGAATTTCCGGTTTCCGGTACCGTGTTGCGTGGGCGGCTTTTCCTGCCTGAAAACGCAACTGGCCCTGTTCCAGTGGTTATCGCCCATTCGGGAATCGGCAGTGTTGCCGAGGGTATTTACAGGGATGCCCCACACTATACCGGCGTTGGGCTCGGTGTGCTGTTTTACGATCATCGTGGCTACGGCTTGAGTGGAGGGGAGCCACGTCAGCTCGTCGACCCCTGGCAGTTCGGTCGCGATCTTCGAGACGTCATCACGCATCTGTCGTTGCGCCCCGAAATTGATGCCAGCCGGATTGCCGTTTGGGGCATCAGCCTTGGTGGCCAGGTCGCGCTGTTCGTGGCAGGAACCGACCGTCGCGTTGGCGCTGTTGTTGCGCTCGTTCCGCCAGTTTCTGGTTTTTCTGCAAGAAAATTGTTTGCCCCAGAAGCATTGAAGCGACTGGAAGACGCGATTTACGCAGACCGTGATGCGCAGATGCGGGGTGAGCCGCCCGTTACCTTGCAGGTTATTGGCGAGCAGAAGCCCGGCGGCCCTCCGGTCATGTTTACCGATCCATCCGGCATCGAATTCACCAAGCACTACAACAACATTCCAAGCTTCCGCAACGAACTGGCGATCGCGTCTCTCGACCGGCTGTTCGAAATGGAAACGCCTGCCTACGCAGAGCGCATCAAGGCGCCCCTCTTGCTCGTCCTTGCCTCTCAGGACACGGTTGCGCCAGTTGAAGATGCGCGGAAGATGTTTGAGATGGTTCCCGGTGAAAAGGAGCTGCTTGAATATCCCGGTCAGCACTACGGCATCCTTCTCGATCGATATCCAGAAATCGTCGCGCTGTCTGCTCGGTGGATAGCGAAGAAATTCGGCCTGGAGGCAGGCGAGTAAAGACCGACCTCGGCAGGCGTGCTGCGTCTTGCTGAAGTCTACACAAGTGTCGCCCGGTAACCGGGCGGCATCTTATCGGGTGGCCTGTCATTGGATTTGTGATCCAGACGTCCGCGATGGGTCTTACCGGGAGGGCGGTAGTCCCAGCCCCGATGACATCATCGCAACCGCAGCAGATGCCCGGCGTGAAAGCTCTTCGTTTCGCAACTCCTCTGCCTTGTCGGGAAAACCAAGGTAGCGAACAAGCGCGTCTCCCAGAGTGGCCCCCAACAGAAGATCCGCAACGGACTGGGCCGTGCCGGCGATGCTTATTTCCCCGCGTTCCATCAACAGTTCCAGACGTTCAGCAACCATGCGGGTCAGAACGTCATAGGCATTTTCGAAGAAATTCTGCGTTACGTCCGGCAGGCTTCGAGCTTCGGCTATAGCAAGTCTCGCCAAGGCAATCCGGCGCGGCTCGAGGAGAAAATGGGCAATGTGGAACAGCGTATCGCATAAGACCTTGCGAGGATCGTCTTCATCCGCAATCATCGGCAATGGCGGAACACTGTTCTGGAAATCCACGACGGCAGTGAATATGTCGCGCTTGTCGGGAAAGGTCTCATAAAGCGTCCGCTTTGACATGCCAGCGCGCTCCGCGATGCGGACCATCGTCGTATTGACGTAGCCGACCTCCACGAACAGCGCTTCCGCAGCATCCAGAATTCGTGCTCGACGTTCCTGCGCGGTCAATACCGGAGGGCGACCCGCACGAGGACCTTCTGCTTTGGCTTTGATCGATTCCATGCTTGCGTTTGCCTATTCATAGCGCGACAGGCGACAGTCTTCGCGCCCGGATTATGGTTCCTCTGGAAGTATGAAACGAAAAAGGGCGGCTAATATCAAGCCGCCCCACTTCGATTACTCCATTAGAGATGGAGCACAGGTGTCAATCAAGAGCATCCGCTCGTTGCGCCGCAAGTGTCGCACTTTTCGCATGTGCCGTTCCGCACCATGGTGAAGTTCTGGCACTCGGAGCACATGTTGCCGGTGTAGCCCTGGGCAATCGAGCGCATACGGCGTTCGGCTTCCTTTTTCTTGGCTTCCGTCTTGGCAGAGGCTGCGTCAGCAGCGGCTTTGTCGGAGAAGAGGGCGGTGGCTGCCTGTTCGGTTTCGGTGGCCAGCGATTCTTCTGCGATTTCTTCAGCCAGTTCCTTGGCGCGTTCCTCGTAATCACGCTTGAAAGCGACGACTTCCGAGGTGGAAGCGGCAATGGCTGGCTCGAGCTTGCGGACCGTGTTGCCGGAGATCTGCGTCACGTTGCCGGAAGCGCGGGCAGGTGCGGCGGTGGCCGATCCCTTGGGCTCGGAACCCGTACGCTCGCTGCCGCTGCCGGAAACCAGCGTTGGCTTGTAACCGCGGGTCCAGCCGGTGGACAGAAGGTTTGTCTTGCCTTCCTGAATGCCTTTTCCGAGTGCCGTCTGCGAGAAGTCTGACGTATCCACATGGGCCAGATCGTGACGGCCAAGGTAGGAAACGGCGAGTTCGCGGAACACGTAGTCGAGGATCGACGTCGCGTTCTTGATCGCGTCATTGCCGATGACCATGCCGGCTGGTTCGAACTTGGTGAAGGTGAAGGCCTCTACATATTCTTCCAGTGGTACGCCATATTGCAGGCCGAGCGAGATGGCGATGGCGAAGTTGTTCATCATGGCACGGAAAGCGGCGCCTTCCTTGTGCATATCGATGAAGATTTCGCCGAGGCGTCCGTCACCGAATTCGCCGGTGCGGAGGTATACCTTGTGGCCGCCGACGGCTGCCTTCTGGGTGTAACCCTGACGGCGGTTCGGAAGCTTTTCACGCTCGCGGCTGACACGCTCAATCACGCGCTCGATGATCTTTTCGGTGATGGTGACGGCCTGCGCTGCCTGTGGCTGAGCGATCAGCTCGTCCAGTGCATCTTCGTTGTCATCATCTTCGACCAGCGAAGCGTTAAGCGGCTGGGACAGCTTCGAGCCATCGCGGTAAAGCGCGTTGGCCTTCAAAGCCAGCTTCCAGGACAGCATGTAGGCTGCGCCGCAATCTTCAACCGTTGCATCATTCGGCATGTTGATGGTCTTGGAAATCGCACCCGAGATGAAGGGCTGCGCTGCCGCCATCATGCGGATGTGGCTTTCAACCGAGAGGTAGCGCTTGCCGATCTTGCCGCATGGGTTGGCGCAATCGAAGACAGGCAGATGCTCGTCCTTGAGGAACGGTGCGCCTTCCAGCGTCATCGCGCCGCAAACATGCACGTTGGCCGCTTCGATATCCTTCTTCGAGAAGCCGATGTGCTCAAGCAGGTTGAAGCTCATGTCCGACAGCTGCTCGTCGGAAACCTTGAGGGTCTCCTTGAGGAAGTCAGCGCCGAGCGTCCACTGGTTGAAGACGAACTTGATGTCGAAGGCGGCTTTCAGCGCGCCGTTGACGGCTTCAATCTTCTCATCGGTAAAGCCCTTGGCGCGCAGGGTCGACGCGTTGATGGCAGGAGCCTGGTTGAGATTGCCATGGCCGACTGCGTAGGCTTCGATCTCGGCGATCTGGCTTTCGGAGTAGCCGAGCGAGCGCAGGGATTCCGGCACAGCGCGGTTGATGATCTTGAAGTAGCCGCCACCGGCCAGCTTCTTGAACTTCACCAGTGCGAAGTCTGGCTCGATACCGGTCGTGTCGCAATCCATGACGAGGCCGATTGTGCCTGTTGGTGCAATAACGGTGGTCTGGGCGTTGCGGTAGCCATGCTTCTCGCCAAGCTCCAGAGCCTTGTCCCATGCGGCGACCGCGTGGGTGATGAGGTCAGGATCCGTGCAATCCGCATGGATGAGCGCAACCGGGTTTACCGACAGGCCTTCATAGCCATAGGCAAGACCCTGGGCAGCACGGCGGTGGTTCCTGATAACGCGCAGCATGTTGTCGCGGTTCGGCGCAAAGCCCGGGAAGGGGCCAAGCTCGCCAGCCATTTCAGCTGACGTTGCGTAGGAAACGCCCGTCATGATGGCAGTCAAGGCACCGGCAATCGCACGGCCTTCATCGCTGTCGTAAGGAATGCCCGAGGACATCAAGAGGCCACCGATGTTGGCATAGCCGAGGCCCAGCGTGCGGTATTCGTAAGAGCGTTCGGCAATTTCCTTGGATGGGAACTGAGCCATCATGACCGAGACTTCGAGAACGACAGTCCACAGACGAACGGCATGTTCGTAATCGGCAATATCGATCTTCTTGGTCTGGGCGTCCTTGAACTGAAGCAGGTTCAGCGAAGCAAGGTTGCAGGCCGTATCGTCAAGGAACATGTATTCCGAGCAAGGGTTGGATGCGCGGATGGGGCCAGCGGCTGGCGATGTATGCCAGTCGTTCATGGTGGTGTTGAAGTGCAGGCCCGGGTCAGCCGATGCCCATGCAGCGTGGGAAATCTTTTCCCAGAGCGCACGTGCCTTCAGCGTCTTCATGACCTTGCCGTCCTTGCGGGCGGTGAGGTTCCAGTCACCATCATCTTCAACGGCGCGCAGGAAGTCATCCTTCAGTGACACGGAGTTGTTGGAGTTCTGGCCCGAAACCGTGAGGTAGGCTTCCGAATCCCAATCGGTGTCGTAGGTCTTGAATTCGATTTCCTTGTAGCCCTGCTGGGCGAACTGGATGACGCGCTTGACGTAGTTCTCAGGAACCATGTCCTTCTTGGCAGCGCGGATTTCGCGCTTCAAGGCAGGGTTCTTGGCGGGGTCGAAGCAATCGCCATTATCGGCTTCGCAGTTGACGCAGGCCTTCATGATGGCCTTGAGGTGCTTGGCAACGATCTTGGAACCCGTAACGAGGGCAGCAACCTTCTGCTCTTCGTTCACCTTCCAGTCGATGTAAGCTTCGATATCGGGATGGTCCGCATCAACCACGACCATCTTGGCCGCACGACGGGTGGTGCCGCCGGACTTGATGGCGCCAGCGGCGCGGTCACCGATCTTGAGGAAGCTCATGAGGCCCGAGGAGCGACCGCCGCCGGACAGCTTTTCGCCTTCGCCACGCAGGTATGAGAAGTTGGAGCCGGTGCCGGAGCCGTATTTGAACAGGCGCGCTTCACGAACCCAAAGATCCATGATGCCGCCTTCATTGACCAGATCGTCTTCAACGGACTGGATGAAGCAGGCATGGGGCTGGGGGTGTTCGTAAGACGACTTGGACTTGGTCAGCTTGCCGGTGAAGGGGTCGACATAGAAGTGGCCCTGGCCGGGACCATCAATGCCATAGGCCCAATGCAGACCCGTGTTGAACCACTGTGGAGAGTTTGGCGCAACGCGCTGGGTGGCCAGCATGTAAGCCAGCTCATCCTTGAAGGCGAGGGCGTCTTCTTCCGAGGAGAAATACTTGCCCTTCCAGCCCCAATAAGCCCATGTGCCGGCCAGACGGTCAAAAACCTGACGCGCATCGATTTCGGAGCCGTAACGCTCACCTTCGGGAATATCCTTCATCGCCTTTTCATCGGCAACGGAGCGCCAGAGGAAGGAAGGAACGTCGTTTTCCTCAACCTTCTTCAGACGAGCAGGGACGCCAGCCTTGCGGAAATATTTCTGCGCCAGAACGTCTGTCGCAACCTGGGAGAACTGCGCGGGAACGTCGATATCGGCCAGGCGGAAGACGATGGAGCCATCCGGGTTCTTGATCTCGCTGACCGCCTTTCGGAATTCAATCTCTGCATAAGGAGACTGGCCGGGCTTGGTGAAGCGGCGTTCGATGCGCATTGTCTTAATCCTCGTCTTGGGCGCCCAGGGCCAGGGCGCAAAAATTCTCTCCGGCTTCGCGCCTCGTACGCGCAGCCGGTTGATGTCTTTCACAGTTGAAACGATCATCCTTGGATGTCGTTCCTCTATCTCGTGGTGATTTCGGCTGCAAGCATACTATATATAGTATTAACAGTTTGCTGTCGCCATATATCCCGCATTTGTTTTGGCAACACGTTTCCGTTCACAGACAGCCGATTGCGTTCCACCCCCTCATGGCCGGAACGCAGGCAAACGCGTGAACTGAAACTGGAAAGAACCTGTGGTGAGAAACCCGATTCCATTGCCGCCGCAACATGACATTACATTGCGGGATATGAGGTGATTCCGTCAAGGCCTAGTTTGAAGGGCTTTATTAACCACAAGATATTGTGTGGGGCGCCTGTGGAAAACGGGGAAAGAAAAAGGCATTATAAAATTCAGTAACTTGGATCAATTTTAACCATATTTGAGCCGACGTCCTCACGTTGCGGAAGGCGACTATCTTCTTTTTTCGCGCAAAATTTCAGTGTTGTGTACAAGCAACAGAAGGGTGATTTCCACAGAAGCCGATTTTCGTGTTGACGAGACAGTTCCTGAAAAACGGACATGAAAAAGGCCACCCGAAGGCAGCCTTTGAAACCGGTATGGTGGTTCAGAAAAACGGCATTTAACCGCGCGAGCCCTTTGCAATCGGCTCCTGATAGGTGAAGCCGAGATCCCATGGGAAATAGATCCACGTGTCCTGGCTGACTTCTGTAATGAAGGTGTCGATGGTCGGCACGCCCTTGGGCTTGGCGTAGACGCAGGCGAAATGAGCCTTGGGCAGCATTTCCCGCACTTCGATTGCCGTTTTGCCAGTGTCGGTCAGGTCGTCGATGACGAGAATGCCTTCGCCGCCCTTTTCCAGCAATTCGGGAGAGATACCTTTCAGGAGCTGCGTCTCACCCTGATTGATATAATCATGGCGCGTTGCGATGCAGACGGTATCGATGAGGCGGATGTTCAATTCGCGCGAGATGATCGCTGCGGGAACAAGGCCACCGCGCGTAATGCAGACGATGGCGGTGAACTCCTGGTCCAGGCCGGCCAGACGCCATGCCAGAGCACGGGCATCGCGGTGAAATTGATCCCATGAGACGGGAAAGGCTTTATCGGGAAGGGACATGGGGCGTCTACCATCTGGTCAAAATTGTCGATGGCTTTGGCTAATAGCGGCAACATCGCCAGAAAGGCAAGGGCGGGAGGCCTTTCTATGGATTGTTTCCCGCCTTGCCGCGCAAAAAAGCCAAGTGGCCGTCTATTGGCTTTTGTCGGCAAAGGCACCGATCACGCGGTTTCGACCCGTTTCCTTCGCGCGGTAAAGGGCTGCGTCGGCGCGACGCAACAATTGCTGTAAGCGCTCGTCAGCTTCCGCCTGGACAACGCCAAAACTGCAAGTGATGCGTCCCCTTGGGAGGGGTTCGAGATAGCACTCCTGAAACGCAGCCCGCAGGCGCTCGGCAATCTTCAGCGCCGCTTCACCGGACGTGCGGGGCAAGATGATGCAGAACTCCTCGCCGCCAATGCGCGAGGCGAGATCGTAAGGGCGCAGAGAGTCCTTCACGATTTCCCCAACAATCATCAGCACGTTGTCGCCTACATCATGGCCGTAATCGTCATTGATCATCTTGAAGTTATCGAGATCGAACAGGACCATCGAGAGGGGCTCGCCCGCCCTTTGCGCGCGGGACTGCAATCCGGGAACCTGCTCCGTCAGCGAGCGGCGGTTGCCCAGGCCGGTCAGAAAGTCCGTGGTGGCCTGATGCTTCAGCTTCTTCGTCAGTTCTTCCAGCTGTACGAGAATCGATTTGGTCGCGTCCGTCACCACGGCGATCTCATCCTTGCCGGGCGCAAGAAGTTTGAGAACGCACTTGTCGTCAGGATATTTCTGCAAGGCTGCTGCCAGATGTTGGAGCGGCCTGATGAACCGCCACATCACCAGCAGGCACACCCCCGTGCCGACAACAGTGGCAACCAATATCAATGTGAAAATGGAGACCGGGCCGGTGTCAAGGCCGGTTAGAAGATAAACGACCAGGGCGATCAGAGGGACGTGAACACTCAGGAAAGAAACGAGAAAAATCTTGGCAATCAGTGAGCGTTGCAGAATTGACATCAGCGGGCGTCTCTCAGTCTCTGTCCTGACCCGGTATGGTGACGGATCGTTTTGAAATTCAACGGGAAACGAAATCGACTTCAAACAAAGCAATTCCGTGGCGATGCGCGACGGAATGTATTCACGGAATCTAATTTTTCAATTCCTGATGTTGTAGATGATTTCTCTTGGAGCCGCGCTTCGTGGATTAACCCATGCGCTGCAGTTGCTCGGTTGCCATGTACAGCAAGCGCTTTCAGGATTTTTGCCAGTCGGCATCGGTAGATGAAAAGCGCGCAGATTCTCTCGCGAATAAGGCTCGAAACAGGACATTGCTTCAACCCACCGCCAATTCACAGACAAAATAAGCCCCTGTTTTGAATGAACAATCCTTGTTTTCCAGGGCGTGTGGCCGGCTCCGTCATTTTTTTGTCAAAAGGTGCATTTTCCCGCTTGCGGTATCAAAAAGCTCTGACTATAAGGGCGCCACACCGCAAGTGTTACGCGCCCTTCGTCTATCGGTTAGGACGTCAGATTTTCATTCTGAAAAGAGGGGTTCGACTCCCCTAGGGCGTACCACTTCTCCATTCTCTCCTCGTTATTCTTATGCCGCTGCCAAGAATTGGCCGAATGTGTCTGCGAATAGCTGACGAGCTCTCCCTCCCATTCGTCGGTCCAGTTTCGCAGTTGACGGAACGCTCGATACGGCGATTGTAGCATCCGGCATTCCGGAGGAGAGATCAGTGACATCAGCCGCACCATTTTCGCTTGTTGGTATAGATCACGTCGTTCTGTTGGTGGACGACATGGGCAAGGCCCTTCGTTTCTATCATGAGGTCATGGGCTGCCGGCCGGGCTATTCCTATCCCGCCCTGGGCATGGAGCAAGTATGGTGCGGCGCATCGCTGATCGTGTTGTGGGATATCACGCATCCCGGCGGGCAGAAGGCTGCGCCGCCTGTGGCTGGAGGTCGCAATGTTGATCACATCTGTATAGCGACCGGACCATTCGAGCATGATGCCCTGCGGGTGCATCTCGAAAATCATGGTGTGGCCATTCACCGGGAAGCGATGCATGGCGGGGCGAGGGGCATGGGTCACTCCTTCTATATTTATGATCCCTTCGGCAATATGCTGGAGATAAAGGGCCCGGCAGAATATCCGGACGGGCGTGAACAGGCTTCGTGACGCCCCAGAACACGCTTTCCTGAACTGGCGCCATGCAACCTGCTTGCAAAACGGGAGTTGTTACGCAAATACAATTTGCGGAGCATTAACCATGACAACATTCATTCGCCCGCTTGCGGCCGCCTTGGCCTTCTGCGGTCTCAGCGCCTGCCTCGTCAACGAAGCCAAGGCGGAAACCGGCGTCGTTCGCACCGAAATGTCGCATTACACCGGCAAGTGGCTGGAAATCGGGCGTACCCCCATGTGGCTAACGGATGGTTGCGTTGCAGGCTTCACCATCTACAAACCCGGCGATGCACCCAATAAGATCGCCGTCCAGGATGGCTGTCGCGAGGGCTCACCGCAGGGAGAGTTGAAGACAGTCGATGGCATAGGAACGATCAACGATTACAAGGCAACCAACGCCAAGCTGAAAGTCCGGTATCCGCTGTTCATCACCTTCAATTATTGGGTCAGATACCAGTCGCCGGACCGCAGCTGGTTCATCAGTTCCGATCCAGACATGAAAAACCTCTGGATCTACGCACGAAGCGTGCCGTCTAAAGCCAAGCTGGCGGTGATGGTGAAGAAAGCGAAGGAACTGGGATACGACACCAGCAAGCTGGAATTCCCGGAATTCTAAAAAACCAAGCCTGAAGTCAAAAAAATGCCCGCGTTGACCGCGGGCATTTCTGTTTCTGCTAGATGGATTGTTTACTCAACGACGGTTTCACGACGGCGTTCGGTATGGGCAGCACCCATGTTGCCACCAAAGAGAGCGGCAACCGCACCAAGAAGCAGTGCACCAAATGCGACATAGGAACCAGTCGATACGGCAGTCGCCGTTGCCTGGGCAGCCTCGGTAGCGCGGACCTTGGCCTGTTCTACAGCCTGCTTGTACTGGTTTTCATAGTCTGTGACCTGCTGACGGGCCTGATCGACAGGAATTCCCTGGGCGCGAGCAAGAGCGTCTGCTGCACGGTTGCGTGCATCTTCCGCCTGGGCCTGATCTCCTGTCAGGGCTGCACGAACGGCGCTGACCGCTGCATCACGCAGAGCCTGCGGATCGTTGCCGCCGCTTGCTTCACGAATTCGCTGCTCGATCGTTGCAACGGGGTTGCTGGCATTGGCTAGCGAAGGCGCTGCCGCAGTGGTTGCCGTTGCAATTGTCGAACCTGCGCCGGAGAAAACGCTGGTCACGCCGGAGAATGCACCACCGACCAGTGCACCAACGGAAGTGGTCAGCATGTAGAAGACGACGAGCGTGGTGACGGCCCATGTGGTCAGGCCATGCAGGGCGCCCGTCGAGCGTACGACTCGGCCAGACATGCGGCTGGCGACATAAGCGCCGACGAAGGCTGCAATGATGCCGCTGACAATCATCCAGATGACAGAGCCGGTGGACAGCGACGCAGCCGCCGGCGTGTCATTCTGCGCTGGGTCGATAACGCCCGCACCGATGGCCAGACCAAGAAGATTGAGAAGAAGGTGGAGGGAAAGGGCAATCGCCACACCGGCGAAAACACCACCCCAAGAAATATTGGTAATCGAATCCCGCATGACAGGAGCGCGAACGCCTGTTGTGGACGATGTATATATTGTCTGATCAGTCATTATTGATCTCCTGTGAAGCAACGCGAGATCGCGTGTGCCATCACAACGGAAATTTTGTCCGTTAGTTCCGCCACTGACTAGGAAATACTAATTTAGATCGAGCGTCTTTCTGAGGCAATTATCGCTTTCTATTTCAAGCATTTGCGACGGCGCTGCATCTGAGCGCGCCGCCCCTCAGAAGTGGCTGTCGTGAAATCCTACCTGTCCAGGCGTTTACGTAACCGTCCCGCGAGATCCTGAATATATTGCCATGCTACACGACCGGACCTACCGCCACGTGTCGTTGCCCACTGCAATGCCTCGTGATGCAGGGTTTCGCGGTCCAATCCGAGGTCGAAGTGGTCTGCGTAGCCATCGATCATGATAAGGTAGTCGTCCTGGCTGCATTTGTGAAAACCGAGCCAAAGCCCGAATCGGTCGGACAGCGATACCTTTTCTTCGACCGCTTCCGACGGATTGATGGCTGTCGACTGCTCATTCTCCATCATGTGCCGCGGCAAGAGATGTCGGCGGTTCGATGTTGCGTAGAAGAGGACATTGTCCGGACGACCTTCTATGCCGCCATCCAGTGCTGCCTTCAGCGATTTGTAGGCGGTGTCGTCGTGGTCAAAGGACAGGTCGTCGCAGAACACGATCACGCGCTGGTCTGACGTCTTCAGGATGTCCATGAGAGCGGGCAGGGTGTGAATGTCCTCGCGGTGGACTTCCACGAGCTTCAGCGGCACGCCAGCCGCCACCCGCACGTCTTCGTGAACGGCTTTGACAAGCGATGATTTACCCATGCCGCGAGCACCCCATAAAAGCACGTTGTTTGCGGCAAAGCCCTCTGCGAACCGCAGGGTGTTTTCGTGAAGGATATCGCGAACATGATCGACACCACGAATGAGTTTCAGCGCAACGCGGTTGGGCCGTGCGACGGGCTGAAGCCAGGAATTGACCGGCACCCAGACGAAGCAATCCGCGCTGTTCCAGTCATTTACAGCGGGTGCAGGGCCAGCAAGACGTTCCAGGGCCGCCGCCAGGCGGCGTACTTGGGAAAGCAAAGCCAGATTTGTTTCGTCCGATGTCATATTCTCGTCTCCAGCACGAACTGAAACGTCTGATCCATCTTGTATGAAGCGGGCGCTACAGTAGAATTTACGCGGGTTAGCATGGTGTTTATCGCCTTGAAAGGTTATGAGGCGTGGAAACGGTACGGCGGACTGTCCGTGTCTGTTGCATTCTAGGGGATCGCAACTATATTCCGGCGGCTTGAAAGCCGGCCAGTGGCTAAGACTGCGCCCGAAAATCTGAGGAGTTCTTTATGTTCATTAGCCAAGCTTTTGCCCAGGACGCGGCAGCTGCCCCTTCCGCTCTAGGGTCTGGCCTTGAAATGCTTTTCCTGTTTGCCCCGCTCATGGTGGTCTGGTATTTTTTCCTGATCCGTCCGCAGCGGGCGCAGTTGAAGAAGCGTCAGGAAACGCTGACGGCTATTCGCCGTGGTGATCAGGTCGTTCTCGGCGGCGGCATCGTCGGCAAGGTGACCAAGGTCATCGACGATAACGAGCTGGAAGTCGAAATCGCCGAAGGCGTGAAGGTTCGTGCATCGCGCACCTATATCGCCGAAGTGCGCGTCAAGGGTGAGCCGGTGAAAACCGAAGCCCCTGCAAACACCAAGTAACAATAAGCAGGTTGCGGCTAACGCAGCCTGGGTTCTGACACCCAACCCTGACCGAGACCTAAATGCTTCATTTTTCCCGCTGGAAAACAGCCTTTATCTGGCTTGCCGTGCTGATAAGCGTGTTCATCGCTTCTCCTAATCTGTTCACCGACAAGCAGCTGGAGGGTATGCCTTCCTGGTACAAGGACAATAAGGTAACGCTAGGTCTCGACCTTCAGGGTGGCTCCCACATCATGCTCAAGATCGAGCGTTCCGACATCGTGAAGGAACGTCTCGAAACCATTGTGGGCGATGTGCGCACGCAGTTGAGAGACGCAAACATCCGCTATTCCGGCCTCGCCGGAAACGGTCAGCAGATTCAGGTTCGCATCAGCGACCCCGCGCAATACGAGGCCGCAAAGACGGCCTTGCGGGATGTCGTGCTGCCTGTCTCTTCGGGCACTCTGGTCGGCACATCGATCACGGAAGTGACGATGAGCGATGGTGGCGACAATCTTCTGCGTCTCAATCTGACGGATGAGGGAATCAATTACCGCCTGTCTTCGGCTGTCTCCCAGTCGATCGAAGTCGTTCGCCGCCGCGTGGACGAAGTCGGTACGACCGAGCCGCTCATCCAGCGTCAGGGTTCGGACCGCATCATCGTTCAGGTTCCCGGTCTGCAGGACCCGCAGCGCCTGAAGTCGCTGTTGAACCAGACGGCCAAGCTGTCCTTCCGCATGGTCGATACATCCATGCCGGTCCAGGAAGCCCTGAACGGTCGTCCTCCGGCAACGTCGGAAATCCTCTATTCGCAGGACGATCCGCCGGTCCCCTATCTGGTAGAACGCCGGGCACTGGTTTCGGGCGACAACCTCGTGGATTCGCAGGCCAGCTTCAATCAGCAGACCAATGAACCCGTCGTCACCTTCCGTTTCGACAGCCGTGGCGCGCAGCGTTTTGCGCAGGCCACCCAGCAGAATGTCGGCAAGCCTTTCGCAATCGTTCTCGACAATCAGGTCATCTCCGCGCCTGTGATCCGCGAACCTATCATCGGCGGTTCCGGCCAGATTTCCGGCAACTTCTCGGTTCAGGGCGCCAATGACCTCGCAGTTCTGCTGCGTGCAGGTGCTCTTCCGGCAACGCTGACGGTTGTTGAAGAACGCACCGTTGGCCCAAGCCTTGGTAGCGACTCTATCAATGCAGGCCTGATGGCCAGCGGCATCGGTGCCGCCGCCGTCGTCATCTTCATGTTTGTCTTCTACGGCTTCTTCGGCTTGCTGGCGAACATCGCGCTGATCGTCAACATCGTCATGCTGCTGGCAGTGCTCAGTATCATCGGTTCGACGCTGACCTTGCCGGGTATTGCCGGTATCGTTTTGACCATCGGTATGGCGGTCGACTCCAACGTTCTGATCTACGAGCGTATTCGTGAAGAGGTGAGGAGCGGCAAGCCGCTGATTTCTTCGCTAGAGAGCGGTTTTACCCGAGCCTTTGCGACCATCATGGATGCGAACATCACAACCCTGATCGTTGCCAGCGTTCTGTTCTACATGGGTACGGGTCCGGTCAAGGGCTTTGCGGTTACGCTCGCCGTGGGTATCGTTACCACCGTGTTCACCGCCTACACGCTGACCGCGTGGATGTTTGGTGTGTGGGTTCGTCGCAGCCGTCCGAAGGTTCTGCCAAAGGGAATTCGCACCGCGATTTTCGATGGCAAGGACATACCTTTCATGCGCTATCGTCGCTATGTCTTCATCTTGAGCGGCATTGTCATGCTCGCTTGCGTTGGCGGCTTCGCGACCAAGGGCCTGAACCTCGGCATCGATTTCCAGGGCGGCTCCGTTATAGAGGTCAAGGCTAAGCAGGGCGATGCCGATATCGCGGATATCCGTGATCGCCTGAGCCAGCTGAATCTGGGTGAAATCCAGGCGCAGGGCTTTGGAACGGCGCAGGATGTGCTGATCCGCATTCAGGCGCAGGAAGGCGGCGAGAATGCCGAACAGTCTGCAATCACGCTGGTGCGTGGCGAGCTTGAGGATAAATACGAGTTCCGCCGCGTTGAAGTGGTTGGTCCGGCGGTTTCGGGCGATCTGACCTTTACCTCCACCATCGGTATTGCGCTCGCCATGGTCGCCATCATGGCCTATATCTGGGTCCGCTTCGAATGGCAGTTCGCGCTCGGCGCCATCATCTCGATGGTTCATGACGTGGTCTTCACCATTGGTCTGTTCGTGTTCTTGGGAATCGAATTCAACCTCACCAGTATCGCGGCCATTCTGACGATTATCGGTTACTCCTTGAACGATACGGTGGTCATCTACGACCGTATTCGAGAAAACCTGCGTCGCTACAAGAAGATGCCGCTTTCGATGATCATCGACGTTTCGTTGAACCAGACACTTTCGCGTACGATCCTGACCGGTCTTACCGTTATGCTGGCGCTGCTTGCGCTCTACCTGTTCGGCGGCGAAGTCATTCGCTCCTTCACCTTCGCCATGCTGTTTGGTGTCGGTATCGGCGTCTTCTCCTCCGTCTATATTGCTGCGCCGGTGCTGATTGCCTTCAAGCTGCGCCCGTCTGGCAATGATGCCGAAGACGATAAGGCCGATGCCAAGAATGGCGCCATCGGCGGCAAGCCGGCCGTCTGATGGCAGGTGGTATAGAAATACGCCCGGCCCATTTCCCCGGCCGGGCGCCCATCGATGCATACGGCAATGGCGGTTTTCGTTTCGCCGACATGTCGCATCGCGGGTCAATTTTGTGTCTGCCTTCAGGAATTCATGGTTGGAATGTTACCGATCCCGCAAAGATCACTCTCGAGGATCTCTCGAAAGCCATCGAGCAGGCTGGTGAGATAGAGTTTCTGCTGGTCGGAACAGGTGATGGAATGCGCCTTCTTCCCAAAGAACTGAGAGCAGCTTTGAAAGAAGCCGGTATTTCTGTTGACGCCATGAGCACAGGTGCCGCCGTGCGGACCTACAATATCATGCTCTCGGAATCACGCGCCGTTGCAGCGGCGCTCGTGGCCGTGGAAGGCTGAGAGGCACTTACAGCCATGACGCAGCAGGACACCACCATTGATCCATGCCTGACGACCCTGCGCGACACGGATCGTGATCGGTATCTCGCGTGCCTTTTGGCGCCCGCTGACAAGCGTCCTGCGCTTGCCGCTCTCTACGCCTTCAACGCGGAGATCGCCCGCATTCGTGATCTGGTCCGCGAACCGCTTCCCGGCGAAGTCAGAATGCAATGGTGGCGTGATCTGCTGGAAGGCACGCCCCACGGCGAAAGCCTTGCCAACCCCGTGGCATCGGCTCTTCTGGACGCTATCGAAGCACACAATCTTCCGCGTCAAACACTGATCAACATGATCGAAGCGCGAATATTCGATCTCTACGACGACGTCTTCGAGGACCGAAACGCGCTGGAAGGCTATGCCGGAGAAACGGCATCGGCACTGATTCAGCTTGCCAGTATTGTGCTTTCGCCAGAAGATGCAGCCCGCAATGCTGAGGCCGCTGGCCATGCGGGAGTTGCGCAGGCCATGGCCGGTATGCTTCTGCTTATGCCTCTGCACCGACGCCGGGGGCAGGTCTACATTCCCGGCGATATGCTCGCTGCTGCCGGTCTCGACCGTGAATCATTTCTGGAAGGGCGGGACAAGGAACGAATCTCCGCTGCCATTGAGATATTCTGCACCCATGCGCAGGACCATCTGGCAAGCGCGCGCAGAGTAGCGATCGCCAAGTCCGTATTTCCTGCCTTCATCCCGGTTGCACTCGCTGACAGTGCCATTTCTGCGGCAAAAAGGGCCGGGGCATCGCTATTGGAGAAGCCGATCCAGCCATCGCAGCTTCAGCGGCAATGGCTCCTGGCCAAGGCATCGTTTCTGAAACGTTTCTGATGTTCTCAATATTCGCACAAGGCTGGATGCTTAAGAACCGGCTTTCAGGTGAATGTTACCGCTCATAAAGAGCAGCTGCATGGAGCGACATCTATGAACCCCGAAATCTGGTTACTCATTCTGGTTCCATTGGGCTTTTTCGGGGTCTATGTATGGCGTCTGAAACGCGATCCCGACGACGAGGATCTTCGTGATACGGGGCAGG
Organism: Agrobacterium sp. fls2-241-TYG-188a; assembly: GCF_030209845.1. Taxonomy (NCBI): domain Bacteria; kingdom Pseudomonadati; phylum Pseudomonadota; class Alphaproteobacteria; order Hyphomicrobiales; family Rhizobiaceae; genus Agrobacterium; species Agrobacterium sp. fls2-241-TYG-188a. The sequence continues at coordinate 951,985 of NZ_JARVRD010000002.1, forward strand.
CAATTCTGGATTTCTCGCGCGCTTTCCCCACCGAAGCCATTCGCAGCCTGCACATGACCGAGGATGCAAAGACGGTGTTTGTGCGGCTGCATGATAACAAGGCTGGCTTCATGCGCAACATGGGCAAACATCATGCCTGCATGTTGATCGATCCTGAGCGCATCACGGTCGAGCATCTTGAAACGGGCGATGGCTTTGTCGTCACATTTCTCGATAACCAGAAATATAGCGGAGCCTATCGTTTCAAGTCACCGGGCGAAGCGGCGGAAGTATCCTTGTGGCTGCTCGGCAGCTATCTGGAAGCTGCCGAGGTCGAGCCGAAGGTCGATGCCGATCAGGCTGCCGAGGCGCCTGAAGATGCGTTGCCTTCGCCATCGTCTTCCGGCTGAGCGAAGACAGGGGCGGGTACGCCCAGCCACGCAGCGCAATCGGTCAGAGCACGTCTTGCCATCAGCTGACGTTTCATGATCGTCTTATCTTTGCCGCGGAAACGCTTGACGCCTTCCGGCTTGACGATCGAGCCGGGTGCCAGCTCCGGAAATAGTCCGAAATTGACGTTCATCGGCTGGAACGACCGCTTGCCCGGTTCCTCATCGGTGGAAAGATGGCCGCCGGTGATGTGGTTCAGCAGCGATCCCAGCGCGGTGGTGGCGGGCGGCAGGCTCACCGGCTCGCCTTTGCGCTCGGCGCTTGCAAAACGGCCCGTCAGCAGGCCGATGGACGCACTTTCGACATAGCCTTCACAGCCGGTGATCTGACCGGCGAACCGTAGCGACGGACGCGATTTCAGCCGCAGAGACGAATCCAGCAGAATGGGCGAGTCGATATAGGTGTTTCTGTGAAGCCCGCCGAGCCGGGCGAATTCGGCATTTTCCAGACCGGGAATCATGCGGAAGATATCCGCTTGGGTGCCGTATTTCAGTTTCGTCTGAAAGCCGACCATATTGTAGAGCGTGCCGAGAGCATTGTCCTGTCGGAGCTGCACGACCGCGTATGCCTTGACGGTGGGGTTATGGGCGTTGGTCAGGCCCATGGGCTTCATCGGGCCATGGCGAAGAGTTTCCCGTCCGCGCTCGGCCATGATTTCGATGGGCAGGCAGCCGTCGAAATAGGGTGTGCCCTCCCACTCCTTGAAGCCGACCGTATCGCCTGCGACCAGCGCATCGATGAAGGCGTTATATTGCTGCTCGTCCATCGGGCAGTTGATATAGTCCTTGCCATTGCCACCGGGGCCGACCTTGTCGTAACGCGACTGGTACCAGCAAATGTCCATGTTGATGCTGTCGCGGTGAACGATGGGGGCGATGGCATCGAAGAAGGCGAGCGCGTCCTCACCCGTTTCGGCCTGAATGGCGGCAGCAAGGTCCGGCGAGGTCAGGGGGCCGGTTGCGATAATGGTGTTGTCCCATTCCTTCGGCGGAAGGCCTGAAATCTCTTCGCGGACGATCGTTACCAGAGGATGCGCCTCCAGCATGGCTGTGACAGCTGCGGAAAAGCCATCACGATCCACAGCCAGCGCGCCGCCGGCAGGCACCTGATGCTTGTCGGCGCAGGCCATGATGAGCGAGCCGGCAAGCCGCATTTCGGCGTGTATGACACCTACCGCATTGGCCGTGGCGTCATCCGAGCGGAAAGAGTTGGAGCAGACGAGCTCAGCCAGCGAATCGCCCTTGTGCGCTTCGGTTGGGCGCACGCCGCGCATCTCGTGCAATATCACGGGAACGCCAGCCTGGGCGATCTGCCACGCAGCTTCCGAACCGGCCAGTCCACCGCCGACGACATGAATGGGGGAATAGGTCTTGTCTTGCATCGCGCACCCGCACCGCCGTGCAGCACGTGAAGTGCTTTCAGGCGGACATGTTTGTTTGATTGTGAGCCCGCCGATCTCGGCAGGCAATTTTGCGGATGCAGTACCACGGGAGAGGGTAGAGGCCAAACATTTTCGGTGGTGGAGGAATATGAGGTAACAGCGATGCCGTCACCCTCTGGCTTGCCCTGAGGGTTTATTCACATGGAATGTCGGGGGTTAATGCGATCCTCGGGCCAAGCCCGAGGATGATGGAAGCATGGGAGGTAGCGTTGAAATGGTCAAGCCCTGCTCAGATGATGAGGAGGCGAGCCTACGCCCGCAGCACGGCGTTATCAGGGTCAAACGGGCTCTCGCCGACGACTTCGGCGTCATACAGATCCCCCAATATCCTGATCTTCAGCTTTGTCCCAACCGCCGAATGATGCGGTGAGAGCATGGCAAGGGCCAGCGATTTGCCTACGCGCCAGCCGAAGCCACCCGACGTAGCACGGCCGACGACGTTACCCGATGCGTCGTAAATCGCTTCGGAGCCGCGCGCGTCCACCGTGCTGTTGCCTGACACCACCAGCGTTGAGAATATCCACTTGAGGCCAGCGTCCTTGCCCGCCACCACGGCATCGCGCCCAATGAAATGTTTTTCCGGCTTGATGAAACGGTCGAGACCAGAGGTATAGGCGTTGTATTCGACCGAGAGCTCGCGCCCCATGTTGCGATAGGATTTTTCCAGCGACATGGAAACCATGGCGCGGATGCCAAACGGCTTAATGCCAAATTCAGCACCGGCCTCCATCAGGCGGTCGAAAATATAGGTCTGCATTTCGATGGGGTGGTGAAGTTCCCAGCCCAGCTCGCCGACAAAGTTCACGCGCAATGCGTGGGCTGTTGCGACGCCAACCGAAATTTCCTTGCCGGTCAGCCAGGGGAAGTCCTTGTTGTCGAGACTTGTGCGGGTCAGCTTCTTCAGGACCTCGCGCGATTTCGGACCAGCCAGCGCCAGAACGCCGTATTTCTGCGTTATTGGTTGAAGGATAACAGAGCCGTCCGTGGGCATTAGTCGGCGCAGCACATCATGGTCATGCGCTTCCAGCCCGCCTGCAGAAACAAGGTAGAAGCGGCCGGGTGCCCATTCATAAACCGTCAATTCCGCCTTTACGCCACCGCTCTTGGTCAGGAGATGCGTCAGCGCAATGCGGCCCCGCTTTTTGGGAATGGCGTTGGCAAGGATTGAGTCCAGCCACGCCCGTGCGCCAGGGCCGGAGACTTCCATCTTCGCGAAGGCCGACATATCAAGCACGCCGACATTCTGGTTGACGTTCTTCACCTCATTGCCGACATGCTCAAAATAATTCGAGCGGCGGAATGACCATTTTTCAACGATGCGACCACCATCCAGCGGCGCGGCGTAATTGTGGTTGGTGATGACATCGGCGCCGACACCCAGTTCTTCCGGCTTCAGCGCGTAATCGTCGGGCGCAAACCAGTTGGCGCGCTCCCAGCCATAGACGCTGCCAAAGACACCGCCGAGTTTCTTGAGGCGGTCATAAACCGGCGTTGTTTTTAGTGGCCGGGCCGCGGCGCGCTCCTCGTCGGGGTAGTGCATGGTGAAGACGTTGGCGTAGGCTTCCTCGTTTTTCGCAATGAGGTAGCCCTCGGTTGCGTAAGGTCCGAATCGGCGCGGATCGACGCCCATGAGATCGAGCGTCGGTTCGCCATCGACGATCCATTCTGCAAGTTGCCAGCCCGCACCGCCCGCAGCAGTAATGCCAAAGGAGTGGCCTTCATTCAGCCAGAAATTCTTGAGGCCGGGGGCAGGGCCCACAATCGGGTTTCCATCCGGCGTGTAGGCGATCGCGCCGTTATAGACCTTCTTGATACCGACTTCACCAAATGCCGGAACACGGGCAATCGCCGCTTCGATGTGAGGCATCAGGCGGTCCAGTTCCTCCTGGAAGAGCTCGTATTCGCTCTGGTCAGAGGGGCCATCGACATAACAGACGGGAGCGCCGACCTCATATGGGCCAAGGATCAGACCGCCCGCTTCTTCGCGCATATACCAGGCGCTATCGGATTCGCGCAGCACGCCCATCTCGGGTAGACCCTGGCGACGACGCTCCAGAATATCCGGATGCGGTTCCGTGACGATGTACTGGTGTTCCACCGGAATGACCGGAATATTGATGCCGACCATTTCGCCGGTTTTGCGAGCAAAGTTGCCCGTACAGGAGATGACGTGCTCGGCGATGATCTCGCCCTTGTCGGTCGTCACCTTCCAGTGGCCGTCAGGCTGCTGCTCCAGCGCTGTAACGGTCGTGTTGCGATAAATGGTCGCCCCGCGATCGCGCGCGCCTTTGGCAAGCGCCTGTGTGAGGTCAGCAGGCTGGATATAGCCATCATCCGGGTGCTGGATCGCGCCCAGCAGGCCGTCCGTCTCGCAAAGCGGCCAGATTTCCTTGACCTCTTCGGGTGTGAGCATCTTGACATTGACGCCGATGGTTTCGGCGATGCCGGAGTAATACATATACTCGTCCCAGCGGTCCTTGGTGCGCGCAAGACGAATGTTAGAAACCTTGGAAAAGCCGACATTCATGCCGGTTTCCTGCTGAAGTTCCTCGTAAAACTTGACGGAATATTTGTGGATCTGGCCCACGGAATAGCTCATGTTGAACAGGGGCAGCAGGCCAGCAGCGTGCCAGGTAGAGCCGGAGGTCAGTTCCTTGCGTTCTATCAGAACCACATCGCTCCAGCCCTTTTTGGCAAGGTGATAGAGCGTAGAAACGCCGACAACGCCGCCACCGATCACCACCGCCCGCGCATGTGTCTTCATGATGCAAGTTCCCCTTGAGGCATATCGCCCGTCATGCGGGCGTTTTCAAACCACTACTGCCGGACTATGCAATGTCGAACCGTCGCTTAAACGCCTGATTACGACATGCAAAAGGCTCGCCGCGACGGCGAGCCTTTTGATGATTTTCAAGGAGCTGTGCTCAGCCCCGCCGGTTGCGCACGGAGCTTCTCGAACCCTCATCTTCGGCGGGTTTCGACGCGGCTTCGTCCTCGGCAGGCTTAGGCGCCTCTTGGCTGCGCGCTGCCGCTGCTGCCGTGTGGGAGGCCACCGCTTTTTCACCTTCCTCTGCCAGAAGTGCTGCCAGAACCTGCGGGTTCGTTTCGCCTTCCATGTGAATGTTGAGATTGCGCTGGGGCATGGGGATGTTGATGCCTTCCTCCCGGAAGCGCTTGAGTATCTCCATACGCAAACTGTTCTTCACGGTCAGCCCGTGGTTGAGGTCTGCCAGATGGAACCGAAGTTCGAAATCCAGCGAGAAATCACCAAAGCGCAGAAACTCCACGTGCGGTTCCGGGTTGCGAAGCACAGGCGGTTGTTTCTTGACGAGCTCCAGAAGGATGTCCATCACCTTCTGCGGGTCTGTCTCATAGGCGACGGAGACAGGGATCTCAGCGCGCTGAATTCTGTTGCGGTGGGTCCAGTTTCCAACCGAAGAGTTGATGAATTCCGAGTTTGGCACAATGATCGACTGACCACGGAATGTCTCGATCTCGGTTGCGCGGACGGACAGCCGTTTGACCGTGCCTTCAACGGCACCCGTCACAACCCAGTCTCCGACCTTGAACGGCCGCTCGACCAGAAGGATGAGGCCGGATACGAAGTTCGATACGATATTCTGCAGGCCAAAACCGATACCGACAGACAGGGCGGAGGCGACAAGGGCAAGGCTCGACAGGTCGAGACCGGCAGAGGAAATGCCGAAAATGGCTGCAACCACGATACCGAGATAGCCTATGCCCGTGCCGACGGAGTTACGAACACCGGCATCGACCTGACCGCGCGCCATGACGTTTCTGTCCAGCCACTTCTGGAACCAGCGGGTAATCACATAACCCGTCACGAAAACCAGAATACCGGTGATGATGCTGATGAGCGAGATCGATGTCTTGCCGATCGAGAACCCCGTCAGCAGACGGTAGGCCCAACTTTCGATATCGCCCGGCTGGAAGCCCCAGGAGAAAAGAACAAGCGGCACGCCGAAGGCAAGGGCTGCGCAATAGATACCAAGCCCTGCAGCCAGACCGGCCTGATCGAGCGGGACAGGTCCCAACCCAAAGCGCCGTCCCAGATAACGTCCCACCAGCGTTTCGGCAAAAACACCCTGCTTTGCAACGGCGCGACCGGAGAGAATGCCGATGTACATGGTGGCGATGACGGCGCCGGTTGAGACGATCTGTGTGGCCAGAAAGCGGGCGAGACCCACATAGCCCGTCAGGCAAGCGCCGATGAGCACCGCGCCGGCAATGCGCAGCAACACCGAAAGCCAGCGCGGCATTCTTCGGTCTCGTCCATCCGCATCACCCTCATTGCTCGCCAGCGGTTTGACGAAGGACAGGCTGAACAGGATGATGCCGATGATGATCGATGCGACAAAGCTCTTTGCGACCGTGAGAATGAGTGGAGAGTTCAGCGTCTCGCTGATGGTGCTGAACAGATAGTCGAGGCCGTTGACCAGCGCCATGACGAGCATGGCAGACGAGATGATGTGCGCCCCCCGGGTGGATACATTCAGCAGGCGCCATTCGGGCTGGGTCGGCGAGAAGATTGCGTAAGTCAGACGTGAGACGAAATAGACGAAGGCGACGATATACATCGACACGAAAAAGATCGGCGCGATGTCTGACCTGAGCACGCCGAAATTATCGAGCAGAAACGCCGATGCTGTCATGAACAGGAAAACAGACATCGACTGCACGGTGGTTGACCAGAAGGCCACCGACAAACGACGCAAATAGGATGGCTCACCGGAAAACGCCCGCCGTTCCATCCTGTGGCCAAGCAACCGGTAGCCGCCGACCATGAACAAGAGCGCGGCCACAATCGACAGGGAAACGGCCCCGAACATGGACAGTCGTTTGTAGTTCCAGACGAATATTGCCCAGCCCGTGACGGAACTGCTCAAGGCGGCAATTTCGCCGCCGAAGGCTTTGCCCGCTTCCGCGAGCACAGGCAGGGAGATTTCCGTTCGCTTGAAGAGCGTGGCCGCAAACAATGCGCGGCGCAGCGACGTGATATTGTTGGAAAGGCGAGAAGCATTTGCGGCAAGGTTTTCGGCGTCGCCTAAGACAGCATTGATCTGCGATTTCTCCGCGTTCAATTTTGTCCGCTCATCCGTCACGACGCTTGCTTCGGGTGGCTGGCCTTCCTTGGGCGGTTCTCCAAGCGACGTCACGCGCGCATTGATCTCATCCAGACGCGCACGCAACTGGGCGACCGTGGCGGCTGAGTTGCCTGCAAGGTCATCGGCGCGGCCCTTGATATCGACCAGTTTTGTATCGTCCGTGCGTTGGCTTTCCGTCTGCTGTGTGATTTCGGCCAGCAAAGCCTTGTTCTTTTCCAGACGCGCTTGGGCTCTCTGGGCAAGCGGCATCGATGCGTCTTCGGTAACGGTATCGGGTGATTGCGCGACAACCGTCTGCACCGGCAAAATCCACAAAGCCATGAAGGCCAACAGGATCGGCAGGACACGCCGCTGCCGTATGGAGAATGTCATCTTGAATGCCCTTCTGCTCTTTCCGAATCACTGCGCCAAATTAGTCGCAGACTTCCATGTTTCAAGCGCGCCATTCGCAAAGCCGTGCACTCCACCTTGAAGAAAATATTAGAGTCTCCAAATATGATGACGCAGCAACCGAGGAGGAAATTATGGAATCTGCTGGAATTGGCTGGATCGCCGCAATCATCATTGGTGGCGTAGCCGGCTGGCTCGCCGAAAAATTCATGAAGAGCAATATGGGTGTTTTCATGAACATCCTGCTTGGGATCGTCGGCGCAATCGTCGCGAACACGATTCTTGCGGTATTCGGCATCGTCCTTACGGGCTGGCTTGGATATTTGCTGGCAGGATTCGTCGGCGCCTGCATCTTGATCGCAATCGCGCGCGCTTTCAGGCGGTGATTGCCAACAAAATTATTGGGCTGTAAAGCCCGGTTTTTCAGGGTTTTCCAGCGCGGATGTCATTTTTCTGACGTATAAATCCAAGAAATTTCATTTCCGCGCTGGACAATCACAATGTTCCTCTTTATACGCCCAGTCACACCGCCAGACACGGCGGCGGCGGGTGATTAGCTCAGTTGGTAGAGCAGCTGACTCTTAATCAGCGGGTCGTAGGTTCGAGCCCTACATCACCCACCATTCTTCCTTTTACTACAATAAGATATCCTGGTTTGTTGATGCAGCACGCCAAGCGTAGGCGCGTTTGATAGCTGCGTTCTTATCGTACTAAAATAAGTTTTCTTACTTCCTAGCGCATTCCGACCGGTATCGGATTATTGATACAGCTTTCCGCTTGAATAACGCGCTGCACACCTCCGCCTTGGCAATGTTTCACCTATTCGCCGCCGGAAAGCCCAGTTGCGCTTTGCTCTCCAGCCACGTGTCTCTCTGATCCTCACCAAAAAGTTTTGTCCTGTTGGCTTGGCGACTGCCGTCTGCGCCAAAGGATACACTGAAATCAGCTTGATTGCCGCCGTCATCGTGCTGGGCTGTTGTAGTTTTGAGACAGATTGCGGTATTTTTCATCTCTACCTGGCGTTGCTTATTGCGCGCACCGTATTTTCCAAACTATGCATCCATAGGTACACATTAAATGGCAACGACTCACCTCATCATTGAGGATGACTGCGTTCGCTTATTGATATTGATGCGAACACACGCGTTCGCCTTGTGCGGTTCTGGCTAAAACATGTATTTTGCAATTTTTTCTTTAGTTTTACTTATGCTTGCCGCATCGACCAGATCAAGGGTAAGTCGCAGCCTGAATTTTTTAGTGCTGACCGCTCTGGCGTTGGTGGCACATCTTCAGCCTGCGTTAGCGCTCTCAAACGCCTGCTCCGCAGTTAACGTGCCGTTCACGACGGCTGAGGCTGGTCAGGGTGCTTTCGACACTCAACCCTATGATGGAAGCTTGTTTGATTCTGGTGAGGAATTCGTTTTCACGGTCACAACGCAGAACTCTATTGCCGATGAAATGGACCCTGCAAACGATGATCACACTAACTCCGCAGTGGGCTATTGGAGCAGTGACATTGCTGATGATGGCGATCAATACCGCCCTACCGTAGGTGCAGAAGTCAACGAGACAGTCATTATTCCAATCAATGTGACGACGAGTTACTATTTCGGAATCCAGGGATCGCAGATGCCGGGCGGGGTGTCACAAGGCGAGGCGTCCATGACTCTGATCTGCCGGGCATCCAGTAATACCCCTTCATCCGATGCAACCCTTTCGGCCTTGACGCTGAGCTCCGGCACACTTTCACCAAGCTTTGCTTCCGGTACGATCACCTATACTGCCTCAGTCGGGAATGGTGCATCCTCTTTGACCTTGACGCCGACGACAAACAGCGGCGGAACGGTGACGATTAACGGTAACGCGGCGGCATCCGGGCAGGGCTTTCCTGTCTCTCTCAGTGTTGGCGACAACATGCTCAGTGTTGTGGTGACCGCTGCTGATGGTACAACCACGAAGACCTACACACTGGCGGTCACGCGCGCGGCTGCTGCTCCCGTGGTAATCTCTCTCAGCCCCTCTACCGGCAGCACTTCGGGTGGTACCGCCATCACCATCGCCGGTACAGACTTCACAGGTGCAACCAACGTCACCATCGGCGGCCAGGCGGCGACGAATGTCAGCGTGGTATCCGCTACCCAGATTACCGCTACGACGCCCGCTCATATCGCGGGTGCTGTGGACGTGGTTGTTACCACGCCGGGAGGCAGTGGTACGCTTACCAACGGCTTTACGTATTCGACCAGTACCCCAACAGTCGTGGTAACGGCCTCCAATGCCAATCCGTCGCTGGGGGACACGGTGACGTTGACGGCCACGCTGTCGAATGGGTCTTCGCCATCGGGGACAGTGACGTTCAAGGATAATGGCGCGACGCTCGGCACCGGTACGATCTCCGGGACGACGGCAAGCTATTCCACATCTGGCCTCGGCACCGGTTCGCATTCGATCACCGCCGAATATGCTGGCGATACGAACAATGCTGCTACGACGTCATCCAGCATCACGGTTTCGGTTGGTCAGTCCACCCCAACAGTGGTGGTGACGTCCTCCAATGCCAATCCGTCGCTGGGCGACACGGTGACGTTGACGGCCACCCTTTCAAATGGCTCGTCGCCATCAGGGACGGTGACGTTCAAGGACAATGGGGCAACGCTTGGCACCGGTACGATCTCCGGGACGACAGCAAGCTATTCCACATCTGGCCTGAGCACCGGTTCGCATTCGATCACAGCCGAATATGCTGGCGATACCAACAATGCTGCCGCGACTTCGTCCAGCATCACGGTTTCGGTCGGTCAGTCGACCCCAACAGTCGTGGTGACGGCCTCCAATGCCAATCCGTCGCTGGGCGACACGGTGACGTTGACGGCCACGCTGTCGAATGGCTCGTCGCCATCAGGAACGGTGACGTTCAAGGATAATGGCGCGACGCTCGGCACCGGTACGATCTCCGGGGCGACGGCAAGCTATTCCACATCTGGCCTGAGCACCGGTTCGCATTCGATCACCGCTGAATATGCTGGCGATACCAACAATGCAGCTGCGACGTCATCCAGCATCACGGTTTCGGTCGGTCAGTCCACCCCAACAGTGGTGGTGACTGCTTCCAATGCCAATCCGTCGCCGGGCGACACGGTGACGTTTACTGCCACGCTGTCGAATGGCTCGTCGCCATCGGGAACGGTGACGTTCAAGGATAATGGCGCGACGCTCGGCACCGGTACGATCTCCGGGACGACGGCAAGCTATTCCACATCTGGCCTGAGCACCGGTTCGCATTCGATCACCGCCGAATATGCTGGCGATACGAATAATGCAGCTGCGACTTCATCCAGCATCACGGTTTCGGTCGGTCAGTCCACCCCAACAGTGGTGGTGACGGCCTCCAATGCCAATCCGTCACTGGGCGACACGGTGACGTTTACGGCCACGCTGTCGAATGGCTCTTCGCCTTCGGGGACAGTGACGTTCAAGGATAATGGCGCGACGCTCGGCACGGGTACGATCTCCGGGACGACGGCAAGCTATTCCACATCTGGCCTGAGCACCGGTTCTCATTCGATCACCGCCGAATATGCTGGCGATACCAACAATGCTGCTGCGACATCATCCAGCATCACGGTTTCGGTCGGTCAGTCCACCCCAACGGTGGTGGTGACGGCTTCCAATGCCAATCCGTCGCCGGGCGACACGGTGACGTTTACGGCCACGCTGTCGAATGGCTCGTCGCCATCAGGGACGGTGACTTTCAAGGATAATGGCGTGACGCTCGGCACGGGTACGATTTCCGGGGCGACGGCAAGCTATTCCACATCTGGCCTAGGCACCGGTTCTCATTCGATCACCGCCGAATATGCTGGCGATACCAACAATGCGGTTGCTACCTCGTCCAGCATCACGGTTTCGGTCGGTCAGTCCACCCCAACAGTGGTGGTGACTGCTTCCAATGCCAATCCGTCGCCGGGCGACACGGTGACGTTTACAGCCACGCTGTCGAATGGATCTTCGCCATCGGGAACAGTGACGTTCAAGGACAATGGCGCAACGCTCGGCACCGGTACGATCTCCGGGACGACGGCAAGCTATTCCACATCTGGCCTGAGCACCGGTTCTCATTCGATCACCGCCGAATATGTTGGCGATACTAACAATGCAGCTGCGACGTCATCGACCCTGACGGTCACGGTCGCTGCGCCTGTCTTCACCTTCAGTCCTGCAGGAGGCGCGCTTCCCTCGGCAGTAGCGGGGAGCGTCTACGATCAGGCAGTCACAGCCAGCGCCTCCGGCGGCACCCTGCCGCTGAGTTACACTCTTGGGGCGGGCACGCTGCCTGATGGCTTGACGCTAAACACCGCAACCGGAGCAATTTCCGGAACGCCGACAACTGCAGCAAACTATGCTTTCACCATTACGGCGACGGACAGTTCTTCTCCACCCAACAGTGCCTCCGCAAGCTACACGCTTGTGGTCAATGCGCCGGCAGCCTTCGTTTTCTCCCCTGCCGGCGGATCGCTGCCGGAAGCCATGTCTGGAGAGTACTATCAACAGCCAGTTTCTGCAAACGGTGGAACGGGAGCGGTGACCTACAGCATCACGTCGGGTAGCCTGCCGCCTGGCTTGACACTCAATGTTACAACCGGCGAACTGAACGGTCCGCTTGATGCAGACACGGAAGGCGATTACAGCTTTACGATCCGAGCTCTCGACAGCGCCAATGTCGCGGGAACAGCGAGTTACACGTTACATGTCGCGCCACGCGCCGTGAAAGTGGTGGACAAGACTGTCAGTGTGGCCCCGGGTTCGGCTCCGAACAATATAAACCTTGCGGCCGGTGCAACGGGTGGGCCGTTCGTGTCCGCGGAAATCACCACGATCACCCAGAACAGTGCCGGCACCTTCAGCGTCGTGAACGGTGAGTTTGCGCAGGCGAGTGGTCCGACCCCCACCAGTTGGTACCTGAAATTCAGACCGAACCCGGCCTTTTCCGGCAGCGTAACCGTAGGGTTTAGATTGACCAGCGCATTGGGCGTTTCCAATACAGGATCGGTCACTTATAACATCGGATATGACGCCGCCAGCGTGGCCGAAGACATGGACACTCTCGTTCACGGCTTCGTAGAGACGCGCCAGAGTTTGATCGCATCGATGATCAAGATACCTGGGCTTCTCGAACGTCGGCGGATGGGGCAGGCAACGGATGCCGTTACGGCACGGATGAGTCCATCGGTCATGGGTGTCACCCTCGGCTTCTCCACAAGCCTTGCCCAGATGGAGGCCGCGCGCGACAATGGCGATGAGATTGTGGCGGATGAACAGGTGCCATTCAATATCTGGATCGATAGCACATTCATGGCGCATAACCGCGATGACAATGGGGACAAGTGGGGCAATTTTGCCATGGTCTCTGCTGGTGCTGATTACCTGCTCTCGTCAAGAGCGCTCATTGGTCTGTCGTTCCACTACGATCGCATGACCGATCCGACGGAAGAGGATGCTACGTTGACGGGCAATGGCTGGTTCGCCGGTCCCAATGCATCTTTCGAGATTGGTAAAAACATCTTCTGGAATACCAGCCTGCTCTATGGCGGTTCCGCCAACAGCATCGACACGCAATTCTGGGATGGCGATTTCGATACGACCCGTTGGATGTTCGACACGTCGATTAGCGGCGTATGGAACCTCGACGACGTCACAACCTTGATCCCCAAATTGCGCACGCTTTATTTCTCCGAAACGGTCGATGACTATTCGGTGCGCAACAGCGATGGTGATGTGTTGACGATCGACGGCTTTACCGAGGAGCAGTTGCGGGTAAGCCTCGGCGCTGAGTTGGCCCGCCAGTTCACCCTAGAGAACGACAGGGTTTTGACGCCCAAGCTGGGTCTTACAGGCGGTGTATCTGACCTTGATAACAACGGTGCCTTCGGCCAGCTTTCGGCAGGCCTGTCGCTCGAGACAGAGAAAAACTGGAATATTGACGCCGGCCTGCTCTTTAATTTCTCTGCAGGCGACGAGAAATCACTCGGTGTGAAGGTCGGGCTAGGCGGAAAGTTTTGACGCGCATTGAAAGGGGCGGTGCCCCTTTCAAATGTCCTCGTTTTGACCAAGTCATGGTCTGCTGGGATATATTCCGTCGGTTACAATGCAAACGGTCATGCCCATTCCGGGCGACTGGATTGAGACTTGTTCGCTTGAAAGAGATTGCGCAGGCGCTACAAAAATCGTTCCGCCGGTAATTCCAGTCGGGACGTTGAATGCGATTTGACCGTTACCCGCAGAGCCTGTCAGCTTGACGTCCAGTCCGCCCAGTTGCACTTGCGTCGCCGTTGAATTGGAGGGGACATAGATCGTCGCCGCCTGATTACCACTTCCACCCATGCCGAGGAGAGAGCCGGTCCGAGGCTGCGCGATGCCGGGCGTTTGCACAGCACTTAGTGTTGCGGTTATGCCGAGTGATCCGGCGCTCGGTGGCACCGTAACCTGGGTTGTTCCTCCGCCACTCCCGGTAAATGTCGCAGTGTGCACGTGGGGTTTCAGTGGGACCTGACTTATATCCAAAGCCAGCCTGGAATGCCCCACCTTTTGAGAAAGGTTGATATAAGCGAGACCCGGTCCGCCCCCTTTGTTGAGTACCGCACGTCCCGTGAGGTCTGGAACGGCAAAATATCCAGATCCGTATCCGCCGTAAAGCGTGCCAATCAAGGAGTACAAATTGTTGTATCGTGTTGTTGATAGCAGCTGACCATTGGCCCTTACGTAACCGTCTGGGCACCAATCAAAGGCAAATGTACAAATGGTTCCGGTATAGGACTCGTAGTCACAAGCTGCAGCTGGCGTGGCGCTAACGATCGCCACAGTTCCTAAGGTGGCACCCCAACCGGTTATCATTCCCAGGCTGGTTATTCCGGCCAGCAAATGCCGCATTGGCTGTTTTGATAATGTCATGGTTTCTCCTTATGTCCGCAAGGCATGCGTTAGGCCAAGTCCCATACGTCCAGAACAGGTTTTAAGTTCTCAGACGAACAGGGGACCTCAATCCGTGTGTTTAGGTCGAGCTCGACGGAAGTTTTGAAGGGTGTTGAAACGATTTTCTTACCCCTCTCGCATGTTAATTTGCAGCTGCTTACGGCCTGGGGGGGAACAGGCCATTTGTGGCAATGCATACTGTTACGCCCAGACCTGGGGACTGGGTGGAGACACCGGCGCTCGGAGATGCCGCAGCAGATGCTACAGCAACAGTTCCGCCGGTGATTCCTGTCGGGACATTGAATTGTATTGGACCGTTGCCCGAGGAGCCTGTCAGCTTTACGTCCAGCCCTCCCAGCTGCACTTGCGTTGCCGTTGAATTGGATGGAACGTATATCGTCGCCGCCTGATTCCCACTTCCACCCATGCCGAGGAGTGACCCCGTCCGAGGTTGCGCGACGCCGGGCGTTTGCACAGCACTTAGTGTTGCGGTTATGCCGAGTGATCCGGCACTCGCCGGCACAGTAATAGTGTTGTTTCCTCCGCCAGTGCCAACAAACGTCGCGGTGTGGGTGTGCGGCCTCAGTGGAACCTGATTTTCATTCAAAACGATTGAGCTTTGCCCCACTTTTTGCCCAAGTATAATGTTGTCGAGACCCACGCTTTGCCCGGTGCCGACGACCATACGTCCTCGAAGATCTGGAATGGCGAAGTTGTCGCCAGACACATTGCCATATGTGGAGCCAATCAAAGCATATAAGGGCTGATATTCATTCTTGGAGAGCAACCGACCATCAGCTGGCACGTAGTTTTTGGGGCAATAATCAAACGGGAATGCACAAATTGACCCGACATAAGATTGATCGCTGCAAGCTTCTGCTGGCGTGGCGCTGACAATCGCCAGGGATCCCAGAGCAGCACTCCAGCCGCCGACCATCCCCAGGCTAGCCAATCCGGCCAGGACACGTCGAACTGATTGTTTGGTTGATGTCATGTTTCCTCCTCATGTCCCACGGGACATGCGATGTGCTCATTCCTGTGCGTTGCGAACGCGCTTGGCAGCGCAAATCACCCATAAACGAACACAACTTAAAATAATCAAAACGTATCTAATAATATTTTAGATTGCATTCAGGTTTTTGCCCGCTGCATTCATTATCTAGAGCATATGGTTCTTTTCGCCCGCTCGGCTGCATTCCCCGGGATGAAATGACGGCAGGGGTGGGCGAGGAAGCTTAAGCTTAACGAGAATTCCATCAGGCGATGTTGGGCGAAGAGTACGGCTGATTAGTCTTCAGACGCCAATGTCGTCACAGAGTGCTCTATCAGATGGAACTGCAACCTAGTCGTGGGCCGACGTAGGTCATCGTGATGGGTTTCCGCGTTCGAACGTCTTATTCATGCAACACACACACGAAACATCGACAATCGACTTTGGCGGTCCCTAAAGCCGTCTCATTCTCGATCATAATCTCGGTGATGAGAGTTGTAACCAATATATTGATTCTTGTGGCGGGAGTTGTCGTCAGCGGGATCGCGGCCGCGGCATCCGTGACCGTCATGGCTCAGGCTGGGGCGCTGGGCGCGTGTTTCGGAGAGGGCTGCGGCTACGCGGGTTTGTTCCTGGCTTTCCCACTCACCTGGTTCGTTCTGTTCTCACTTTTTCTGATGGCAATGCTTATCTGGCGGCGCAAGCCGAAGAGAGATTACTAAACGAAATCGCGCATTTGCACGTTTTTGTATAGTTTCTGCATGAGTTGCACGCGGCGAGCGGGTGGAAAACGTTGGGCGATGTTGTTCATTACCCTTCATGAACTTGACACATAGGCACATATATCAGACTCTCCCTGCCGCTGGGGGATTCGTAGCTTGGGCACTCGGCCACTATCATGGTGGGCAGGTTCCCAGGCGTTTGAACTTGAGCGTTTCCTGGAATCAAATTCAGGAGGCGCGACAGAATGGAGTGCTTAATGCGCGCTTTGATCAATTCTCCGTCGCTCTCGGTCGACACTATGGATTATCAGGCTGAATGCCAATTCGCCCTCGAACCTTCGATCCATGGATTGTTGGAAAAGGCGGAAGGTGCGGGTTGGGACCGTCAACATGCCGTATTGGCAATTGTTGCCCTTGCCAGCACCCAGGTTCCAGAAAGCGATCTTACGGACGACCGGACGCTTTCCTGACGCAAGACACTGCGCTTCATGATTTCAGGTGGTGTGGTTTGGACCACAAGGCGACGTGGCCCTGAAATCAGTCTCGAAGCATTTCCAAAATGCTGAAGATCAATAAAAAACCCGCCGAGTGACCGGCGGGTTTTATTGTTTCAATCAAGCAGGATCAGGCGGCGGCCTGCCTCGGCATGCTCTTCATATCGATTACGAAACGATAACGCACATCGCTTTTGATCATGCGTTCGTAAGCTTCGTTGATCTGGTCCATTTCGATCATCTCTATTTCGGCGGCGATGCCATTCTCCGCGCAGAAATCCAGCATTTCCTGGGTTTCTGGAATGCCGCCAATCATCGAACCGGCAAAGGTCTTGCGGCCTGGGATAAGGCTGAAGGCATGGACGGACAGGGGCTTCTCAGGCGCGCCGACCTGTACCAGTGCGCCATCGCGCTTGAGCAGCGCGAGGTAGGAATCGATATTGTGGTCTGCGGCCACAGCATCGATGATGAGATCAAGGCTGGAAGCAGCCTTCTTCATCTGTTCTGCATCCTTGGAAACGATCACCTCATGGGCACCGAGCTTCTTGGCGTCCTCGGCCTTGCCGGGGGAGGTGGTGATCATAACGACTGTCGCGCCCATGGCATTGGCGATCTTGACGGCCATATGGCCAAGTCCACCCAGACCCACAACGCCTACTCTCATGCCGGGACCAGCATTCCAGTGACGAAGTGGAGAGTAGGTGGTGATGCCAGCGCACAGAAGCGGAGCTGCCGCAGCCGGATCAAGACCTTCCGGGATATTGAGTACATAGCGGTCATCAACAACAACGTGGGAGGAATAGCCGCCCAGCGTGTGCGCGCCGTCCCCCATGGCCTTGTCCGGCGAATTGTAGGTGCCGGTCATGCCTTTTTCGCAATATTGCTCCAACCCCTCGGCGCAGCTTGCGCAATCACGGCAGCTATCGACAATACAGCCGACGCCGACACGGTCGCCCGTCTTGAACTTCGTGACTTCGGAGCCGATTCGGCCAACGCGACCAACGATTTCATGTCCGGGCACGCAGGGAAACAATGAGCCTGCCCATTCTGCACGTGCCGTGTGGATGTCGGAATGGCATACGCCACAGAATTCTATTTCGATCTCTACGTCCCTTGGACCAGGATCACGCCGCTTGATGGTGGCGAATTTCAGCGGTGAAGAGCCATCATCGCAGGCATAGGCTGAAGTTGTGAACATGGATGTCACCTGTTTTTCCGGTTTATGGGATTGAGCAAGACACTGGATTGGTACCCGGCGCTGCAACGGCAGAAAACGCCCTGCAGTCCCGAAAGGTTGCCGCGGGCGGTTATTCTATAAGACGATTTCGCTTTCGGCCGCACCAAACACTTCCTCGAAGGCTTCGCGCAGCAGAACATCGACATCTTCCATCATAACCGGCAATCCCAGATCGACAAGACTTGTCACGCCGTATCGCGTGATGCCGCAGGGAACGATTCCGGTGAAATGCGACAGGTCCGGTTCGACATTGATCGACAGTCCATGGAAGCTTACCCATTTGCGAAGGCGAATGCCGAGTGCAGCGATCTTGTCTTCGCTCATGGAGCCGTCAGGCAAGGTAGGCTTTTCAGGTCGCCGGACCCAGACGCCGACCCTGTCTTCACGACGTTCGCCGCGCACATTCATCTTGTCCAGCGTGCGAATGATGACATCTTCGAGGGCTGCCACATAGGCGCGCACATCCTGTTTGCGCCGCTTGAGGTCCAGCATGACATAGACCACGCGCTGGCCAGGGCCGTGATAGGTGTATTCACCGCCGCGACCCGTGGCAAATACCGGGAAACGATTGGGCTCGATCAGGTCCGCAGCATTTGCGCTTGTTCCGGCGGTGTAAAGGGCAGGGTGCTCCAGCAGCCAGACGAGTTCATCCGCTTCTCCCGCAGCGATGGCCGCGACTTCTCGTTCCATCTCTGTAATGGCCTGTTCGTAAGGGACGAGACCATCGGAGATTCGCCAGCGAACGGGCGCAGACCCCGGCGTCGGAAACATATCGGTCTGAATATCTGTGCGTGTGAGCATGAAATGTCCTTTCCACAGCCTTCTCGCAGAATGAAATAAGGGCTGCAAGCCCGGCATTTGCGGGCTTCTTTCATATAGGGTGGATGCGTTCGATTTTTAATTTCAAAAATCTGTCATGACGCTCTTGTGCACCCAAAATCCTTTTGCTACATGCACCTCCGTCGGCGCAAGTCGGCATCTACCACGATGCGGTCGTGGCGGAATTGGTAGACGCGCAGCGTTGAGGTCGCTGTGGGGCAACCCGTGGAAGTTCGAGTCTTCTCGACCGCACCAAAGAAACCCGCTTCGGCGGGTTTTTTCTTTTTTATCAGTATTTCCGCTGCATTTCTTCATGCAATATCGAAACATGGATTTCGCGACCTGATGGTTGCCAGTGTGAAATATAGGTTTGGTGCCCCGACCAGTGTCGAGCGACTTTAAGGGGCTGCCCGTTTTAGGATTGCTTCCATGACGAAGGTGTCGTCGCGACTGGTCTTTTACTTTCCCGGCTTCGATCCGCTGGATGCCGTGGCGCACCAGAGGCGGTATGCGCGCAGCGCCGCGCAATCCGGCGCGACGTTTGGTGTCGATTATACCGTCGGAAATGTCATACGCTCCGAGGGTGGCGACCGGATGGATGTGCGTGCGGTTCACGATGGACATACGACGCGGGCCACCATCTACATCCATGACCATAATGATCTGATTTCGCAGCTGCGCGATGCCCCGGTGTGGAAACAGATCGCCCTCGGCTTTGAGGCCGGGCAGGGCATTGTCCGCGAGGGCGGAGCCGCAGCCTATTTCAAGCACGCCTGGCGTTTTGGCCTGTTTTTTCTCTTTCCGTTTCTTTTCATTCTGCTCGGCGGCATCGGCGCTCTAATTATCGCCGTTCTGCCTCTTTTATTGGGTGTCTCGGCGCTTTTGCTCGTGCTTACCATTCCGCTGGCATGGCTTTTCTTCATGAAGGGTGTGATGCCGTTTTCGGAGCGGTTTCACACATTGCATCTCTTTGCCGACTGGCGTTTTGCGTTGAAAGTTGCGCAGGAAGACCCGATGGCCAGAGACTGGATCGAGAAAAAGGCTGAGCTTGTTCTCAAGGCGCTGGAACAGCCCGCTGACGAGGTTCTGTTCGTTTCTCACAGCATGGGCGCAAGTCTTGCGCTAGCCGTCGCTGGGCGCCTGCTGGAGCTGAAGGCAGACGCTTTCACCAATCGGCGCGTGACCTTCGTTACGCTCGGTGGCGCTGCGCTGCAGTGCGGGTTGCTGTCCAGCGCTGCCCGATTGCGTCAGAGCATAGGAGTGATGGCTCACCATGAAGATGTGGTGTGGTTCGATATCCAGTGCCTGACAGACCCTATCCATCTCTATAAGTGCAATACCGCCGAGCTGACGGGGCACGAAGATGCACCCCAGCCGACAATCGTTCCTATCAGGTTCAAGCATTCGCTTTCCGATGAACGATACCGGAAAAACAAGCGGAACTTCCTGCGGATGCACCGCCAATATGTTCTGGGGTCCGATCGTGCATCAGGTTACGATTTTGCGCTGTTGACGGCAGGCCCTTTGCCCGCAGCATCTTTCGCCAATCTGCGTTCGTCCAGGCCGCCGCAAATGTAATATTCCCCCGGCATTGGTGCCTGTGACGTCTAACAAAAAGGCCCGCGCGAAGTTCTCCGCGCGGGCCTTTTAAATGCAGTGGGACTGAATTCAGTCCGGTGCGGACGTTTGCAGTGCGAGGGCATGCAGAACGCCGCCCATATTGCCCTTCAATGCGTCGTAAACCATCTGGTGCTGCTGTACGCGCGTCTTGCCCTTGAAGGCTTCCGCCACGACTTCTGCCGCATAATGATCGCCGTCACCGGCCAGATCGCGAATGGTTACTTTTGCTCCGGGAATTCCGGCCTTAATCATGTCCTCGATGTCGCCGGGCTTCATGGGCATGGTGTTCACTCCTCAATTCTTATTCTGCAGCGACGAGAGTCTCGCCGTCCATGAACTGAGGGAACCATGATTCATGGGCCGAACGCAATTCTTTAATCTCCACGCTGCGGGCCTTACCCAGCTTTACGGCAGAGCCGCCTGTCTTGCCGATTGCGACAAGTGATACGCCTGCGGCAGCGGCCCGCTTCGTCACGGTTTCGAGATTGGATTGGCTGACCGTCAAGACGTAGCGACCCTGATCTTCCCCATAGAATGTCAGGATAGGATTGTGGCCTTCGACAGCATCGATCGTTGCGCCAATATCGGATGCGATTGCCATTTCGGCAACGGCAAGGGCAAGACCGCCAGATGAGCAGTCATGAACAGCGCTGGTAAGCCCGTCGGTGATCACGCCGCGAACGAAATCGCCGGTCTTCTTTTCGTGAGACAGATCCACATGCGGGGCAGGGCCATCGATGCGGTTGTGGACATCGCGCATATAGACCGACTGGCCGATATGCGAACCAAGACCCTCAGGGGCACCGGCCAGCAGAATGATATCATCGCTTGCTGCAAAGCGGATGCGGGCCATCTTGGCCCAATCGGCCAGCAGGCCAACGCCGCCGATGGTTGGGGTCGGCAAGATCGCCTGACCATTGGTCTCGTTATAGAGTGAGACGTTGCCGGAAACGATCGGGAATTCCAGAACGCGGCAGGCTTCACCAATACCCTTGATGGCATGAACCAGCTGGCTCATGATCTCGGGCTTTTCCGGATTGCCGAAGTTGAGGTTATCAGTCGCAGCCAGCGGCAATGCGCCAGTTGCGGTAATGTTGCGCCAGCATTCTGCCACCGCCTGTTTGCCACCCTCGAAAGCATCGGCTTCCACGTAGCGTGGCGTTACGTCAGACGAGAAGGCAAGCGCCTTCTTATCGTGGCCTTCAACGCGCACGACACCGGCATCACCGCCTGGAAGCTGCAGGGAGTTGCCCTGGATCAGCGTGTCATACTGCTCGTAGACCCAGCGACGCGACGAGTTGTTGGCGGAGCCGACGAGCTTGAGCAGCGCATCGGCAATATCGGCCTCGGGAATATCATTCTCTGCCAGGGGAGCGGCAACCTTTGCAGGCGTCCATGGACGGTCGTATTCCGGCGCCTGATCGCCCAGATCCTTGATCGGCAGATTGGCGACTTCCTCACCATTGTGGAGAACGCGGAAGCGCAGATCATCCGTGGTTTTGCCGACGATGGCGAAATCCAGACCCCACTTGACGAAAATTGCCTTGGCGACATCTTCCTTGGATGGTTCCAGAACCATGAGCATACGCTCCTGGCTTTCCGACAGCATCATCTCGTAGGCGGTCATGCGTTCTTCGCGAACAGGAACCTGGTCAAGGTTCAACTCAATGCCGAGGTCGCCCTTGGCGCCCATTTCGACGGCGGAGCAGGTGAGACCAGCCGCGCCCATATCCTGAATGGCGATGACGGCACCCGTCTTCATCAGTTCGAGGCAGGCTTCCAGCAGGCACTTTTCGGTAAAGGGGTCGCCGACCTGAACTGTCGGGCGTTTTTCTTCAATCGATTCGTCGAACTCGGCAGATGCCATGGTTGCACCACCAACGCCATCACGGCCCGTTTTTGCACCGAGATAGACGACCGGCAGGCCAACGCCCTTGGCTTCGGACAGGAAGATTGCGTCTGACTTCGCCAGACCGGCGGCAAACGCATTAACGAGAATGTTGCCGTTGTAGCGGGGATCGAACTCGACTTCACCGCCAACCGTCGGCACACCGAAAGAGTTGCCGTAACCGCCCACACCGGCGACGACGCCAGCCACGAGATGACGGGTCTTTGGATGGTCAGGCGCGCCGAAACGCAATGCGTTCATGGCAGCGATGGGGCGTGCGCCCATGGTGAAGACGTCGCGAAGAATGCCGCCAACGCCGGTGGCCGCGCCCTGGTAGGGCTCGATATAGGACGGGTGGTTGTGGCTCTCCATCTTGAAGACCACGACATCGCCATCATCGATATCCACGACGCCTGCGTTTTCGCCGGGACCCTGGACGACGCGCGGACCGGTGGTCGGCAGGGTCTTCAGCCACTTCTTTGAAGACTTGTAGGAGCAGTGCTCGTTCCACATGGCCGAGAAAATGCCGAGTTCCGTAAAGGTCGGCTCGCGTCCAATGAGATCAAGGATGCGCTGGTATTCATCGGGCTTGAGCCCATGGGATGCAATGAGTTCCGGGGTGATCTGAATATGATTTGGAAGTGTCATAGGTCTCACGGGGTTCGAGCCGGTACGGGAGTTTCCGGTTCTTTACCGCAAGAGACAGCAGGGCGCGACAGGAAAATGTTCTGTTGGCCCCGCAAAAACTGCCTTTGTATCGTTTTCCAAAGCCTGTCGGCCCATAAGCCGGGCGCTCTCGTATGGCCCGAGGGCTATCGCGACGCAGTCTCGACTGGCTGGTGTGTTTGTCTTCGGTACAACCCAGTTTAGTAAGATTTAACTACAATCGAATATTCTTTGACAATTACTCAAGGGATTTCACGATGGCGTCGATTCAGCATAAAATTGTTGTTGCAAGTCTGTGTATTCTGACGTTGACGGGCAGTTCTGCCGGAATTGGTCTATGGGCGGCTTCAGCCCTGACCAACAATGCGGAACGCATAGCAAGCTCCGCCCAGGTGCTGCGTAACCATATGCAGGCCGACATGATGCATGACGCACTTCGTGCAGACGTCATCGCATCGCTTCTGGCTTCCAACCCGGACGCAGGAATTTCCTACAAGGATGTGAAGCAGGATCTTGCCGAACACGTGGCCTCGTTTCGGGCAATGATTGCGGAGAACAAGGCCCTTGCAACGGACCCTGATACGCAACAGGTGCTGAAAGGTGTTGAGCCGCCGATGCTCGCCTATGTCGAGGGCGCGAGCAAAATTGTAGGCATTGCGGAAAGCGAGCCGACTGCCGCTATGGCGGCGCTGCCGGATTTCATGGAACAGTTTACCGCATTGGAAACCGCCATGGAGGTCGCAGGAGACAATATTGAGAAAGTCTCACAAAATATCGGCGCTGAGAGTAAAGATACCAGTGTCCTGATCTATTACGTGCTGTATTCGCTTCTCATTCTAGCGGTGCTGTTCTCCGGTCTTATGTTCTTTGTATTCCGTCGGACGATGAGCAAACCGATTCTGGCGCTATCGACCGATATGACGCAACTTGCGGCTGGCAACACCGACATCAGCGGGACAGGCATCGGTCGCAAGGATGAGATTGGCTTGATGGCGGCTGCGGTGGAGGTGTTCCGGCAGGCTGTCATCTCCAAGAAGCGAATTGAGGAAGAGGCGGAGGGAATACGCCTGCAGGCCGAAACGGACCGCCTCGCCGCGCAGGAGAGAGCCGAAGCTGTTGCCAGGGAAAAGCTTCGCGTCGCAACGTCGGGTCTTGCAGATGGCCTCAAGCGCCTCGCATCCGGCGACCTTTCCTTCCAGCTCAACGAGGCTTTTTCCCCTGAATTCGAAGCGTTGCGGCAGGACTTCAATCTCTCCGTCAAGCAGCTTGGCGATACGTTGCGCTCCATCACCGACAGCATATCCGCCATTGGCAACGGAACACAGGAGATCGCATCTGGCGCGAATGATTTGTCTCGGCGTACCGAAAAACAGGCGGCGTCGCTCGAGCAGACAGCGGCAGCGCTTGATGAGATCACGGCGAATGTAACGAATTCGAGCCGCCGCACGCTGGAAGCGCAGAGGGCCGCCACCTCTGCGACCGAAAGCGCGGCAAAATCGTCTCAGGTCGTCAGCCAGGCAGAAGAAGCGATGCAGCGCATCGAAAATTCCTCCCAGCAGATTTCCAGCATTATCGGAGTGATTGACGAGATTGCCTTTCAGACAAACCTGCTTGCGCTGAATGCCGGCGTAGAAGCTGCCCGCGCCGGTGAGGCAGGCAAGGGCTTTGCAGTCGTCGCGCAGGAAGTGCGTGCACTGGCTCAACGCTCCGCCAATGCTGCCCAGGAAATCAAGACGCTCATTCAAACCTCTTCGGCAGAGGTCGGCAGCGGCGTTGAACTCGTGCGTGAGACAGGGATCGCATTGCATGAAATTGCTGGTCGTGTCGCCGGCATCAACGAACATATGGACGCAATCGCAACGTCTTCGAAGGACCAGTCAATCGGACTCTCCGAAGTTAACACCGCCATCAACTCGATGGATCAGACAACGCAGCAGAATGCCGCCATGGTGGAGCAATCCACGGCAGCGTCGGCCGCATTGTCGCAGGAAGTCGAAAAGCTTCACGACCTCGTTGCTCAGTTCAAGCTGGGAGCGACGCAGACTTCGGGCTCATTGAGCCACCGCGGCAATTCGCGCATGGTCGCCTGATCGGATCGGTTCACGATTTTATGAGCAAAAACCCGTCACGCGCCGGTTTCAAGCGGGGGCTGACGGGCATTCCTTGAGATCAGGAGCAGCCTTTGCCGCCATTGGCCCAACGCTTCACGTCATTTGCGATGCGCGCCGAGTGAGCTTCGTTCATGACCGGTCCAAATGCATCAAGCTTGGCTGGATTGCCCTCCGCCTGAACGACGAGCATTGGGCGGGATTCCGGGCTGTTGCGCGGCACGAGAAGGATGCGCGGGCGGCCGGAGAAGGAGTTGAGTTCCGGAGCAAGTCGGTAAGCTTTGAAAGCCGGATCGCCGGACTTGAACCAGCAGGCATTTGCACCCAGCGCAACCCGCTCCATTGTCGGCAGTGCGGCCCGCGAGGCGGAAGAAGCAACCGGCTTGGTCTCAGACTGACAGGCGGCAAGCGTAAAAGCGACAAGGCCGAGGCCCGCGAAGTTCAATGCATAACGAAGGGGCAGGCGGTTCATCGCTTCAATCCATGACTGGGGTCTATAACAAAGCCGGTTTAATCCGACTTTGTTAATATTTAAGCTGCGATGACGCCAAGCGCTGACGCAAACAGACCGCGACCGTCATTGCCGCCATGGGCGGCTTCGATGAGGTTTTCCGGGTGCGGCATCATGCCCAGAACATTGCCCTTTGCGTTGATGACGCCGGCGATGTCATTGAGCGAGCCATTCGGATTTGTGCCTTCGGCATAACGGAAAACGACCTGGCCGTTGCCTTCGAGAGCGTTGAGCTGTTCCTGTTCAACGAAGTAGTTGCCGTCATGGTGGGCAACGGGCGAGCGGATGATCTGGCCCTTGTCGTAGGCGCGAGTGAATTCCGTGTCGTTGTTGACGACTTCAAGCTTCACTTCGCGGCATACGAACTTGAGCGAGGCATTGCGCATCAAGGCGCCAGGCAACATGCCAGCTTCGACCAGTATCTGGAAGCCGTTGCAGACGCCGAGCACCTTCACACCCTGTTCTGCTTTCTCACGGATGGCCTGCATGACTGGCATACGGGCAGCAATGGCGCCGCAGCGAAGATAGTCGCCATAGGAGAAGCCGCCGGGGATGACGATAAGATCGACATCGGGAATTTCGGTTTCGGTCTGCCAGATGGTGACAGGTGCCTTACCGGAAATCCGTGTCAAAGCCGCGATCATGTCACGGTCGCGATTAAGGCCAGGAAGCTGGACGACTGCGGATTTCATGGGCGGCTCCTTGGTGTCAGAGGATAGCGATAGAGTAGTTTTCGATCACTGTGTTGGCGAGCAGCTTTTCGCACATCGCCTTCAGATCGGCTTCGGCTTTCGCCTTGTCGCTGGCGTTCAGTTCCAGGTCAAAGACCTTGCCCTGACGTACCTGGCCAACGCCATCGAAACCGAGGCTGCCAAGCGCGCCTTCGATTGCCTTACCCTGCGGATCGAGAACGCCGTTCTTGAGCGTAATTGTCACCCGTGCCTTGATCACCTGATGCTCTCCTGAATTTACTTTACCAGAACCGGGCCGGTGCCACGGATGGGTTCATTTTCGTTGATGATGCCAAGACGGCGCGCGACTTCCGAATAGGCTTCCAGCAGACCACCCATATCGCGGCGAAAACGGTCCTTGTCCATCTTTTCCTGCGTCTCGATGTCCCAGAGGCGGCAGCTATCCGGAGAAATCTCATCCGCCAGAATGATACGCATCATGTCGCCTTCAAACAGGCGGCCGCATTCGATCTTGAAATCGACGAGCTGGATGCCGACGCCGAGGAAAAGACCTGACAGGAAGTCGTTGACGCGGATGGCAAGCGCCATGATGTCGTCGAGCTCAGCCGGATTTGCCCAACCGAAGGCAGTAATGTGTTCTTCGGAAACCATGGGGTCTTCGAGCGCATCGGACTTGTAATAGAACTCGATGATCGAGCGGGGCAGAACCACGCCTTCATCGATGCCAAGGCGCTTGGACAGCGAACCGGCCGCGACGTTGCGAACGACGACCTCTAGCGGAATCATCTCCACTTCCTTGATCAGCTGCTCTCTCATGTTGAGGCGGCGGATGAAGTGGGTGGGAATGCCGATCTTGTTGAGGTGCGTGAAAAGATATTCCGAAATACGATTGTTCAGAACACCCTTGCCGTCGATGACCTCGTGCTTCTTCTTATTGAAGGCGGTTGCGTCGTCCTTGAAGAACTGAATAAGAGTCCCCGGCTCAGGACCTTCGTAAAGGATCTTGGCCTTGCCTTCGTAAATACGGCGGCGACGGTTCATAATAACAAATCTCTTGGTTGGCGCCAAATGAGCGGCGTTCGTTACGGTGTTGAAGCGGTCCCATAAAGGAAAAGAAGCAATTCCACAACAAGGCAGGGCGCGTTCGCTGCAATTCTGGCCTGTGCGTGTTGCTTCCGCGAGGGGCGGGTTCCGCAATTACGATTTTTCAACAGTTTTATTTTACCACTGGAGCGTCCCCACGAAGAGGGCTCAAACAATATTTTAAATAAAAACCGGGATAAAATTATGTCTAATAATGAACGTGCCAAATCTCTTGAAAATGTTTACTTCAACGGCGAGCATATGGCGTTTCGTCTTCATGCTATGCGCAACAAGCTTATAGGGCTTTGGGCTGCCGCACTGCTCAAAAAAGAAGACGCGAACGAGTACGCCAGCGAACTTGCGGCTTATGTCGTGAGCCACAGCGACGAATACGCCATCATCCAAAAGCTGAAGGCAGATTTCACGCAGGCGGGCGTGACTGTAGCTGACGATGAAATTCACACTCACATGAGTGATGCGTTCAATTCTGCTGCTCAAATCCTGCGCGAGGGCATGGAACAGGCGGACAAAAAAGCCGTCGCTTGATCTTCATAGCATAGAGCCGCACGTCTATTTGCTGGTCAGGAGACTGGCGGCTTTCTCGCACGTTGCGCTGGATTTACGCATTCGCCAGCCATGGATGCGTACGGCTGGAAAATTCGATACCTGCTTATCCAGAGCATCACAGCGCAGTGCCCTCAGCGAATCATATTCTGCATTTTGCAGGATTTGAATCTGCTCTGCGCTCTCTATGCTTCCGGCAAACAGTTGATGCGGGAAAATGGCCTGTGTTGATGACTGAACCAAACCGTTGCGATGTGCTACCGGTTGTCTTCACTGAAAGCCGGGAGGGGTCTTCAGCTTGCTGAGAAACTGGGCGAAAACCATAGTTCCCTCCGGCCATGGACCATGACCGGACTCCGCGTTGATGTGACCCGACATGCCTGCGTCGATCAAGAGAGAACCCCACGCATTGGCAATATCGCCAGCATGTTCATAGGTACCAAAAGGGTCGTTCTGGCTGGCAATGGTAATGGCCGGAAACGGCAGAGGGTCTCTTGGATAGGGACCGAAAGTCATCAGGTGCTTTGGGCGGATGTCCGGGTTAGCGACATCGGGCGGGGCGACGAGCATCGCGCCGGCGATCCTGTGGGATATCTGCGGCAGCGCGTGCATGACTGTCGGTACGCCGAGTGAGTGCGCAACCAGCACGACGGGCCGTGTGCAGGCATTCACTTCCTCGACCAGCCGTGCGACCCAGTCTTCCTTGACCGGCTTCGACCACTCGGCCTGTTCCACGCGCCGTGCGGTGGAAAGCTTTTCCTGCCAGCGGCTCTGCCAATGTTCCGGTCCGGAGTTGGTGTAACCCGGGACAATGAGGATATCTGCTTCTGATGCTTTCATGCCGCTTATCTCGGTATGAAAGCCGCCGCAGTCAAGGCTGCAGCGGCTTGTTTGACGATCTTGATCAGCTCTGGCCGAAGACGCGATTGAAAATCGTGTCCACATGCTTGGTGTGATAGCCGAGATCGAATTTCTCGCGAATGGTTTCTTCAGGCAGCGCCGCGCGAACTTCTTCGTCGGCAAGCAACTCTTCCAGGAAGTCTGCGCCGTGCTCCCACACCTTCATGGCATTGCGCTGGACGAGACGGTAAGAATCCTCACGCGATACGCCAGCCTGGGTGAGTGCCAGGAGAACGCGCTGGGAATGTACGAGCCCGCGGAACTTGTTCATGTTCTTCAACATGTTCTCGGGATAGATGACCAGCTTCTCAATGACGCCTGCCAGGCGGTTGAGGGCAAAATCCAGCGTGATCGTCGTATCGGGGCCAATGGCGCGCTCTACCGAGGAGTGGCTGATATCCCGCTCGTGCCACAGCGCAACATTTTCCATCGCGGGGACGACCGACATGCGCACCAGACGTGCAAGTCCGGTAAGGTTTTCCGTCAGCACCGGGTTGCGCTTGTGAGGCATGGCAGACGAGCCCTTCTGCCCCGGAGAGAAAAACTCTTCGGCTTCAAGAACTTCCGTACGCTGCATATGGCGGATTTCGATAGCGACATTCTCGATGGACGAGGCGATGACACCGAGTGTGGCGAAGAACATCGCATGGCGGTCACGCGGGATGACCTGCGTGGACACGGGCTCAGGCGACAGGCCGAGTGCCTTGCAGACATGCTCTTCAACCGAAGGATCGATATTGGCGAAGGTGCCGACCGCGCCCGAAATGGCGCCGGTGGCGATTTCTGCGCGGGCATTGACGAGGCGAGCGCGGTTGCGGTCCATCTCGGCATAGAAGCGGGCAAATGTCAGGCCCATCGTGGTCGGTTCCGCATGAATGCCGTGGCTGCGACCGATACGGACGGTATCCTTGTGCTCAAATGCGCGTGTCTTAAGGGCGGCAAGAACGCGGTCCATATCCGCAATCAACAGATCGGCGGCGCGAACCAGCTGGATGTTGAGCGTGGTATCCAGAACGTCCGATGACGTCATGCCCTGATGAACGAAACGGCTATCGGGACCGACAAATTCCGCCAGATGGGTCAGGAATGCGATCACGTCATGCTTGGTAACGGCTTCGATTTCATCGATACGGGCCACATCGAACTGGGCAGCGCCACCCTTTTCCCAGATCGTCTTGGCGGCATCCTTGGGAATGACACCGATTTCGGCCAGCGCGTCGCAGGCATGTGCCTCGATTTCGAACCAGATGCGGAACTTGGTTTCCGGCGACCAGATTGCGACCATTTCCGGTCTGGAATAACGAGGGATCATGGCAATGGCTTTCTTTGAGGAGGAATTTTTCTGCCCCTTTAGCAAAGTGTCCCAGCAATCTCAACGCATCGACACCGCCGAAAAATAGGGATGGGGCAGGGGCCGCCCTTTATTCTGTTCAATTACGGCCCTGTTCTGCCGAGGCACGCACCGCCGATACCATCTTGCGATAGTCATCCACGCCGTCACCTTTGAAAATAGCAGAACCCGCGACCAGCACATTCGCGCCCGCTGCGATCGCGCTTCCGGCAGTATCGATGGTAATTCCGCCGTCGACCTCAAGCTCAATCGGTCTGTCACCAATCATGGCCTTGGCCGCGCGGATCTTGTCCAGCATCGCGGGAATGAATTTCTGACCGCCAAAACCGGGATTGACGCTCATAATGAGGATGAGATCGACATCATCGAGCACATTTTCCAGTACCGACAGCGGCGTTGCGGGATTGAGTGTCACGCCGACTTTCTTGCCCAGAGAGCGGATCGTCTGTAGCGAACGGTGCAGATGAGCACCGGCTTCCGCGTGCACGGTAATGCCATCGCAACCGGCCTTGGCAAAAGCTTCAAGATAGGGATCAGCGGGCGCAATCATCAGATGGCAATCAAAGAAGGCCTGGCTGTGCGGACGCAGGGCCTTGATGACATCTGGCCCGAAGGAAATATTTGGCACGAAATGGCCGTCCATCACGTCCAGATGAATCCAGTCGGCTCCGGCTGCCGTAACATCGGCAACCTCTTGTCCGAGCTTCGCAAAATTGGCGGCAAGAATGGATGGGGCGATCCGCACGGGAAGAGACATCTGCAAAAGCTCCTGCACTAAAGGTCTTGCGGGCCTTTATCATCGATAGCCCGGATCAACAATCGTCATGCAACCGTTTGCGCCTAACGCTCAGCCCGGTCCACAGGAACAAACGCCGTTCCATTCCAACGCTGGAGACGATAAGGGTTTGCCTGCAATTCGTGGCGGTCGTTGAAGACGATCTGGCCGATGGCCGTTTCAAAAGCCGTGCCGATCATCAGCTCAGATGCGGGCTTGCCCTGCGCCTCGCTAAGCTCGACAAGCTTGGCTGTAATCTGTGTTGCGGCGTAGGCGGGCAGGGCGTAGCCCTCCGGCTCCACCTTTGCAGCCCGCAATGCGGCCACGGCATCCGCCGCCTGGGCTGCGAGGCTGTATTCCGGCAAGGTAACGGCCAGTACGCCCTCCTGAAGCGGGACGGGATTGTTTGCCGCGCGCATCGTGTCGCCTGAGAGGATGGTCAACGCCAATTTCTCGGTAGCGGCATCTCTGGCTATGACGGCAACATCATTGCGCTCGGCACCGACGAAAACATGGGTAATGCCGGTGCGGCCCAACCTGCGAACCAAGGCAATCTGTTGTTCCTGCGCGGGTCGCAAAGTATCCGTAAAGGTAGGCTTGAGACCGGATTCCTCGAGCTTGGACCTGATGCGGTCAACGAGTTCGCGGCCATAAATGGTCCCGTCATCGATCAGGCCGAATGAATGACCTTTCCAGTCACGCAGGATGACGTCAATCAGCGCAGACGACTCATCCATGTCGGAAGGGGCGAGACGGAAAAGCGGCCATCCGCGCTTGAGCGTATCTTCCATGAGGCCGGAGGCACGGCTGGACAGTGTGATGGCCGGGATTGCGGCATTCTTGAGGATTGGCAAAGCGTCGGCCAGTGTTTCCGTGCACAGAAAGCCAACGACGACGCTAACCTTGGCTGCGACCAGTCCATCGGCGATCGCGCCGCCGCTGCCCTCTTCGCAGCTTTCATGGATCTCCATCACATCGAGGCCAGCTTTTGTGGCTGCAACCCGCACGCCCTGGCGAACCTGCGCGCCGAGCATCTCATAGGCACCGCTCTGCGGCGCGACGATACCGATTGTCGCGGCACTTGCAGCACTGGCCAGACTTAGGCTTGCCGCGATGATGAGCAGGCGAAATAAATGCATAGACCGGATGTGTTCCTCTTCCTGTTCAGCGATGTTTATCGACACGCGACGGATTACAAAAGAGGAAATGCTGCCTAAATCACGCTTACAGGCTAAATCCTGGCGTATTTTCAGCGAGGTAGAGCAATTTCTACGACTGGGACCGACGATTGCGTAAATGCTGAAACGCATCCTTGGCGAAAAGCGACAGTGGCTGCGGAGGATCTTCCATGTCGAACCAGCCCATATCGGATAATTTTTCCGGCTCCATTAACCGCGCGTCGCCACGCACGTCATCTGTTACATAGATGAGGGAGAGCCAGTGCTGGCCATCTGCTGGAATGATCTGTTCGCTGACACAAAGCAGGTGAGTTTCACCGATCAAGAGACCAGTTTCTTCTTCGGCCTCTCTTTTTGCAGCGGTGGCGGCGGTCTCCATATGGTCAACCTTGCCGCCAACAATGCTCCAGTGTCCTGCTTCGGGCGGGTTCTCGCGCTTGTACAGCAGAACCTTCCCGCCACGCTGGATCAGAAGTCCGGCACCAACGCCGGGAAAATGCGTACCCGGTTTCACGGTCACGCCTTGGCGTTGGCCACGATCAGCATGAAGGCAGGAATATCGTCGCCGAAACCAACGGGTGTGGGGCCATCGTCGTGGTCGCGGTAGTGGCGGCGCCGTTCGCGATTATCGTCGTTCGCAGGCGGCGCGTTGTGGTTCCGCTCGAAATTGCGGGGGGCCTTCTCGTGCTTGCGCTCTGCCTTCAACTTTTCGCCTCCGTTGGCCGCAACATCGACGATTGCAGCTGGCTGAATGGGTTTTACTTCTGTTTCGATCTGCTCGGTAGGCTCACGACGATTTCTGTCGCGACCACGGCCGCGCTGTTCCTTTTCCTTGCCACGGCGCGGACGCTCGGAAGCAAAGCTTTCCATTGGCGCAGGCAGCGCAGTCAGGTCGCCATTCAGCCATTCAATCTTTTCATTGATCAGCTTCTCAATGGCGTCGAGATATTTCGTATCGCGACGGTTTACCAGCGTGAAGGCGGCACCGGAACGACCTGCACGTCCGGTACGGCCGATGCGGTGAACGTAGTCTTCCGCATGGATCGGAACGTCGAAGTTGAAGACGTGGCTGACATCGGGAATATCGAGACCGCGGGCAGCAACATCCGATGCAACGAGCAGCGTAATCTGATTGTCCTTGAAGCCCGCCAGCATCTTGGTGCGTGAATTCTGGTCCATGTCACCATGCAGTGCGCCGACCGAAAAACCGTGACGCTCAAGCGAACGGAAGAGATCGGCGACATCTTTCTTGCGATTGCAGAAGATTATCGCGTTCTTCAAATCCGTCTGGGCCTTGATCAGTTCGCGAAGAATCGCGCGCTTTTCATAGTCCTTGTCGTGTGTGGCAACGATGCGCTGCGTCACCGTCTTTGCCGTTGAGGAGGGCTTGGCAACCTCAATGCGCACAGGGTTCTGCAGGAAGCGATCTGCCAGCTTCTGGATTTCCGGCGGCATGGTTGCCGAGAAGAACAGCGTCTGACGGGTAAAGGGAATCATCTTGGCGATTCGCTCGATATCAGGGATGAAGCCCATGTCGAGCATCCGGTCCGCTTCGTCGATGACGAGGATTTCCACGCCGGTCATCAGCAGCTTGCCGCGCTCACAATGGTCGAGCAGGCGGCCGGGGGTGCAGATGAGAACATCGGCGCCACGTTCCAGCTTACGGTCCTGCTCGTCGAAAGAAACGCCGCCGATCAGAAGCGCAACGTTCAGCTTGTGGTTCTTGCCGTATTTTTCGAAGTTCTCGGCGACCTGGGCTGCAAGTTCCCGGGTCGGTTCCAGAATAAGGGTGCGCGGCATTCTTGCGCGCGCTCGGCCTTTTTCCAGAAGTGTCAGCATCGGCAGGACGAAGGAAGCAGTTTTGCCCGTGCCAGTTTGCGCGATGCCGCAAATATCGCGTCGTTCGAGTGCTGGCGGAATTGCGCCCGCCTGAATAGGCGTCGGCGTCGAGTAGCCGGCATCTTCGATAGCGGAAAGGACTTTTTGGCTCAGGCCAAGATCAGAGAATGTTGTCAAAGGAAAAACGGTTTCCGTGTTGGTTCGAAAAGAACACTTCGCTGTCACAACGGCGACGCCGCAGACTATAGCGGCGAGATAGGCCCAAATTGCCCGAAAGTCAAGGAAACAGGGATTTATCCCAAAATGATACATCCTGGCGAGACGAAAGCATTACGCCCCGCAATCGGTACGCTACTCGGGAAGAGGTGGCGCTCGTCCCTGCCTGTTACTGCAAGTATGTTTTCAATTCCGTCCCGGCGACAAGAAATCGCATCGGGTCAACAGGCGTATCGTTGAGCCGCACTTCATAATGAACGTGTGGCCCGGTTGAGCGTCCGGTGCTGCCAGCCCGACCAATGACGTCTCCAATGCTCACCTTTTCGCCTTGCCGGACCAGGATTTGCGAGAGGTGGCCGTACCGTGTCGTGATGCCTCGGCCGTGGTCCACTTCCACCATGTTGCCGTAACCACCTGAAAAACCGGCATTTATCACTGTCCCGGCACCGGTGGTCTGGACGTCTGCGCCGGTTTCGGCAACGAAATCCACACCTGCATGCAAGGCGAGCCGACCAAGAAAGGGGTCGATCCGATTTCCGAACTGACTTGAGATTTCCCGTCCGGGCGCAGGATTGCCGAAGGGCAGGGCGACCGCAGCGCCCCTGACCGTTTCCAGCCGGTTCAGTGCATTGTCGAGATTGCTCAGCGATGCTTCAAAGGTGTCAGCGCTGGCCGTTAGAGGCTCAACGAATGGTCCACCGACATTATCTTCCGTGTGCTCCTCGATTTTGATGCCGGTACGCCTGATGATATCGGCCATGGCATCCGCCTTGGTTTCGGCGCCCGTCGTCAGTGTGGCGATTCGGTTCAATTGGTCGCTTTCAACCCTGCTTAGCGAATCGATCATTCTTGAGAGGCTGCGGTCCGACAAGCGGTCGCTGCCAGCCGAGTAAGTCAGGCTGCCCTTCAATTCACTCGCTTTGCCGGTGGGAGCTATCAGGTTTTCGAGTGCGTTGCTGGCGCCGGAAGCGCTGGCGCGCTTGTCAGGGCTGAAGGCGTTTACAGGCGGGGCCTTGGCTTCACTTTCCATGAGGCCGGATTTCTCCGCTCGATCCATCAACTCGCTCATGCGCCCGTGGCGGGAGGTCAGGGCGCTTTGTTGCTGGAGCAGAAGCTCGACCTTTCGTTCCACGACCTGTTGATCCAGCAATTGCTTGGAGGTGACGCGGTCCACCTGCGCACGCAGGGCCGCGATGCGGTCTTCATATTCTCGCTGGATGCGGGACTGGCGGGCAATGGTTGCGCCAACCAGATCGTCACGCAAAATGAGGTAGGCCGTCGAGCCGATATAGCCGATACTCAGCAAGCCGGCGAGGCAAAGCGCGCTGGCTGCGAGCCAGGGGCGGATGGTGATGTGACGTACCTTTTCGCCGCTGGCGAGAATGAGGACGTGCTGTTGGCGCCGTTTGCCAAATGACAGGCTTTTACCCGCGTCCGTCAAAATTCCACCTCCGGCCAATTCGTCCTGAGGCAATAGTAATTTGTTAAGGTTAATGAAACTTTGACTTTCCCGTCAGCTTTGGCTGACAGCGGTGAGGGAACGATAAAAAGTGGGTGTAAGACCGGCTTCCGCACGCGCCAGATCATTAAAGGGCGGTTTCAATGGGCCGCGAAAATTGGCGCGAACGAGTTGGCGGAACGTTTCGGCAGGATCCTTCCGTTCCCGTGCGCAGAGAAAACGGAACCATTTTGCTCCGATCGCGACATGGCCTTTCTCGTCATTGTAGATGATGTCCAGAACGGCAGCACTTTCGAGATCGCCTGTCTCGCGCATTTTGGCCTGAAGAGAGGGCGTTACATCCAACCCGCGCGCCTCCAGGATCAGGGGCACGACCGCAAGCCGAGCGGTGAGGTCGTTGCGTGTAGCGTGGGCTGCCTGCCAAAGGCCATCATGCGCTGGCAGATCTCCGTAGTCCGCCCCAAGGTCTCTCAATCGCTGGCGGACCAGCTTGAAGTGCTTGGCTTCTTCAAAAGCCACCTGCATCCAGCCATCGAAAAATGAGTGCGGGACAGGCTCGCTAGCATAGCGCGCGACGATATCCAGAGCGAGATCAACGGCATTGAGTTCGATATGGGCGATGGCGTGCAGAAGTGCGATCCGGCCTTTGAGGCTATGCAGGGAGCGTCGCTCGACGGCTGTAGGTGCGACGAGTTCCGGCTTGTCAGGCCTGGCGGGACGGTCCGGCAACTTCGGGTCCAAGGGAGAGCGCAATGATATCCGTCGCTCGAACCAGCGCGTTGCAACATCCTGTGTCAATGCGGTTTTGCGATCAAGATCGGCGCAGGCGATGGCTTCGCTTGCGCCGCCTCGCAGCGATATCGGGGCAGACGGCATTACAGCGCTCGGATTGCCTCGAGAACGATCTGGGCGTGGCCTGCTGGCTTTACCTTGTTCCAGACCTTCGCGATCTTGCCATCGGGTGCAATCAGATAGGTCGTGCGTTCAACGCCCATGTATTTCTTGCCATACATGCTCTTTTCCTTCCACACGCCATAGGTCTCCAGAACAGTCTTCTCCTCGTCGGAGGCAAGCATGACGGTAAGCGCGTGTTTTGCCGCAAACTTGTCGTGACTTTTCACAGAGTCCGGGGAAATGCCAATGACGACTGAGTTTGCAGCCTCGAAATCGGCTCCCATCGCGCTGAAATCGAGCGCCTGAACCGTGCAGCCGGATGTGTCATCCTTGGGGTAGAAATAAAGCACGACCGCCTTGCCTTGAAGGCTTGCAAGATTGATCTCACCGCCGCCGTTTCTGGGAAGGGTAAAATCCGGAGCCTTATCGCCGATTGCCAAATCTGTCATGGGTGACCTTTCTTTCGCCGGATTGTTGAGTACATGGGCCAGTATTGGATATATACCGAATAAGAGCGTCGTCCAGTCTTGTGACGAGTCACGCGGTGTGATTGGTTCGTCCCGTCACGTCGATAAGGCCCTGATTTCCATCATGGCCGGGGCAATTCCAGGAGCAAGCACAGACGAATGGCGGAAATTCGTGGCGAAAAGGTCAGCTTCAGCAAGCGCGAGATAACGCCGCTGCACGAGATGCCTTCTGCGCAGGTGGAAGATCCCATCATTGTTCATTGTCCGGCGCCGCGTTCCATGATGCGGACGCTGTTCAAGGTCTTTGCGGCCATGCTCGTGCTGGCCTTCATTTCGGTGGGCGGCATCATCCTGTCTGTCGAGACGGGCTCGATCGATGCAACACTTTCAAAGCAGGCAAAGCAGGCGCTCGAACATGCGCTCGGCTCCCGTTACGAGGCGCGGATCGGCTCTACCACCGTGCGCTTTGCATCCGGCTTTCATCTGGCCCTCGTGGCGCAGGATGTGGATATCATCGAGCAGGATACCGGCCTGCATCTCAGCCGTGCACGTGCCATCGGCATGGCACTTGATCCACTTGCCCTGATCACCGGACGTGTTTCCGTTCAAAGTCTCGAAGCTACCGGCATGGAGCTCGATACGGCTTTGCTTCCGAAGGGCCAGGCGCTCGACTGGGCAAAATTTCGCGTCGCTGACGTGCCGTCTTACCTGGAACTCGTTTTCACCGAACTGGATCGTTTCGCGGTGGCTTTCGAACGCAGCGGGACCGAGGAAATCGATCTTTCCGATATCGCCATCCGGCTCCCACCAAAGGAGAATGGCCAGCCGCGCGTGATTTCGTTGCGAGAACTGTCGCTGGTGCCGGATGGACAGGGCGGTTATTCGCTGGATGGCAATGTCGCATTCAACGGCGAGGTCGCGACCCTTTCCCTGAGCGCCAAAGGCGCAAGCGGTGTTATTGACGGCTTTTCCGCCCGCCTGGATGGCTTCGACATCGGGCCATTGGTGGAGCAGCACGACCCGGAAGGGCTCATGCATCAGGGGCTCAACGTCAAGGCCGGCCTCGACATCGTCGGCAACAGAAAGGTCGCAGACCAGCAGCCGTCGCTGGGTGTGTCAATGGGTGTAGGCGATGGCAAGCTCTACATCGGCGGCGACGCTCAGACGGTGACGAGCGGCCTGATCAAGGCACGTTATGATTTTGACAACAACGTGATTGCCGTAGAGGATTCGCAACTGACGCTGGGCCAGACAATTTTGCCCCTGCGTGCGCAGATCCGCGACAGCGCGGCCGGTTTCGACCTCGCGCTGCGCATGTCGCAGGCAACAGCAATTGCCGAAGGCGGAGGCGAGCCACCGGTTACCTTCGATCTCAATGCCGACGGTACCTTTGACAAGACGACGCGCCGTCTGGACGTGCCTGCGCTCTACGTGAAAAGTCCACTCGGCGACATGGCGGGTTCGCTCAAGGTCCATTTCGTCGGTCAAGGGTCTCCCGAGATCAGCTTTGGCGGACAGATTGCCAAGATGGAGGCCACGGCGGTCAAACAGCTCTGGCCGTTCTGGATGGCGCGCAAGGCACGCCCATGGGTGGTTGCAAACCTTTTTGGCGGGACGGTCAGAAACGGATCGATTGCCGTCTTCATCCCCGAGGGAAGAATGTGCGGGCCGGGCTGCCCGCTGGAGCTTGCCGCCAGTGAATTGCAGATCAAATTCGACGTAGACGATACGCGCCTGAACGTCGCGGGCGACATACCGCCGTTGCGCGACGCCTCCGCCCACTTCGAGCTTGTCGGCGAAAGGATCGATGTCGATATCAGGAAGGCGACGTCGTATTTTCCATCCGGTCGCACGCTTGAGCTCCAAAACAGCCACTTCTCGATCAATTCGGTCTATGAGAAGCCGCTGATGGCCGATCTCGACCTGAATGTCTCAGGCGCTGCGGATGCCGTTGCCGAACTCGCCTCGTTCAAGCCGATCAATGCGT
This sequence comes from Agrobacterium sp. fls2-241-TYG-188a, assembly GCF_030209845.1. Classification (NCBI taxonomy): domain Bacteria; kingdom Pseudomonadati; phylum Pseudomonadota; class Alphaproteobacteria; order Hyphomicrobiales; family Rhizobiaceae; genus Agrobacterium; species Agrobacterium sp. fls2-241-TYG-188a. Next base: position 990,801 of record NZ_JARVRD010000002.1, read on the forward strand.
TGAAGGATTCCGAGTTCAAGCCCGAGGATTTTTCAGGGCCGGTTACTGCCAATGCGAAACTGACCATCGGCCTGCTTGCCAGCCAGCAGCCACCCGCGCCGGAATGGACAGCAAAGCTTGATCTGGACGGTGTTTCTCTCACAAGGCCATTTGCAGGTCGAAAGGTCTCGGCAATCGACGGACCTCTTTCTGTCGACAAGGATGCCCTCAGCCTCAAGGGCAAGGCGCATATCGACGATGTGCCAATGGAGCTTGAACTGGTTCAGCCGACGCGCAAAGCGAGCACGGTGCCGAAGCAAATGGTGCTGAAGGCGACACTGGAACCAGGCCATATCGCAAAACTGGCACCAGAACTGACGAAAATCCTGGGTGGCACCACGCTGCTTGAGCTTAACGGTTCTGACCCTCATCATCAAACTGTGAAGCTCGACCTCTCCAATGCCTCCATCATTTTGCCGGGCATAGGCTGGACGAAGGGTGCCGGTATTCCGGCAGGCGCATCCTTCGTGATGGACACGGTCGATGGTAAAACGTCGATCAGTGACTTCTCGTTGAAGGGCGATGGCTTCGGTGCAGCCGGTGAACTGAGCTTCGACAAGAGCGGGCTGACGGCTGCGAATTTCTCGCGCTTCCAGCTTTCCCCGCAGGACGATTTTGCCGTGTCGATTTCCTCGGCGCGTAAGAATTACACGATCAATGCAAGCGGAAAGTCGGCGGACCTTCGTCCACTCGTTGCAAAGCTCCGGAGTTCCAGCGGCAAGGCTGGTAGTCCGGCAGCTGCCGGTGAAAGTGATTTCGGTTCCTTTTCGGTCAAGGCGCAACTCGACAAGATCTATGGTTTCAATGATGAGGTCATGAGCAATGTCAGTGCCGACGTCAATCTACGCGAAGGCAAACTGCGGACGGTCGATCTCAAGGCTGTCACCAGTCGTGGACAGGCGGTCGTGGTGCAGACCACCAATCGTGGAGACGGTGGCACAATCAATCTTACCACCAGCGACGCAGGTTCTTTCGCCCGCTTCACCAATCTATACTCACGCGTGCGTGGCGGCTTGCTGAATCTGGCGCTGACAACAGCCAATGGCAATGACTGGAGCGGGTCGCTGGATCTGAGAAACTTTGCGGTTCTCAACGAAGCAAAACTTCAGGACATCGTGGCGACGCCGACGGGAGAGGACGGGCGCAGCCTCAACACTGCCGTCAAACGCAACATCGATGTGAGTTCGGAGAAGTTTCAGCGCGGTTTTGCACGGGTGGTTTACGTCAACGGTACGCTTGCTCTTGAAAACGGCGTCGTGCGCGGAGAGCAGATCGGAGCGACCTTCCAGGGAATCGTCAAAGACCAGAACGGCAACATGGATATGACCGGTACCTTCATGCCGGCCTATGGCCTCAACCGCCTTTTTGGCGAACTGCCTTTCATCGGCATCTTTCTCGGAAACGGCCGCGACCGCGGACTTCTGGGCATTACCTTCAAGCTAACCGGCCAGACGGATACGCCACGTCTGGCAATCAATCCGCTCTCGCTGATCGCGCCGGGCGTTTTCCGTCAGATCTTCGAATTCCAGTAAAAAAAGGGGCCGCGCGATGCGGCCCCGTCTATCAGCAATGGCAAAATGCCATTCTGTTCTGCCACGGCTGCTTTGCTGAAAAAAGTTGAAAAAACAACTTGATATCAATCGCGCCGCTGTTAGTTCCCGTTCCCGTTCCCGTTCCCGTTCCCGTTCCCGTTCCCGTTCCCGTTCCCGCCATTGCCATGGCCGCCACCGTGTCCGCCGTCGTCGCCGGAGCCATTGCCGCCGCCGCCGTGACCGCCGTGCCCACCTCCGCCGCCGGAGCCGTGACCACCGCCGCTGCCGCCGTGACCTCCGCCATTGCCATGACCGCCACCGCTGCCGTGACCGCCGCCGCCATTGCCGTTGCCGCCACCGTTACCGTTGCCGCCACCGTTACCGTTGCCGCCACCGTTACCGTTGCCGCCGCCATTGCCGTTGCCGCCGCCATTGCCGTTGCCGCCGCCATTGCCGTTGCCGCCACCGTTGCCGTTGCCGCCACCGTTGCCGCCGCCGTTACCGTTACCGTTGCCGCCACCGTTGCCGTTGCCACCGCCGCCGCCGCCACCGTCGCCATTGCCGCCGCCGCCACCGCCGCCGCCGCCGCCGCCGCCGCCATTGCCGCCGCCGCCATTGCCGCCGCCGCCGCCATTGCTGCCGCCGCCGTTATCGCCGCCACCGCCGCCTCCGCCGTTATTTCCCCCGCCCTGATTTTGACCGCCGCTGCCCGAGGTGCCGCTTCCGCCGCTCCTGCCGGACCGTGAGCCTCTGTCATTCCTGTCGCTGTCTCCCTGCCTGCCGGTCACGGTCTGGATCGTGGCTGTTGGCTTGCAGAGAGCATATTCCAGGGTGCCAGGTTTGGCCCGGTCACAGCGTTGCACACGTGTTTGCGCTCCCACCAGTGCAGTGCTGGACAGCAAGATTGCAATACACGAAAACACAGTTGTTATCTTACTGCTCATGATAGTCCTCCTAAAGTGATCGCAAAAAACGTCACGATAAAAGGTTATGTTACTTAAAAATAACCCGCAATATATCATATATACTGTCACTGTTATGGGCTAGTACGAAATAGGTAAGCAGTATTTGCTAGTAATTTCTGCAATTTTACATCGGTTGTTTGGAGTATTTACTCGTTTTTCTGTCTTTCCAGATTCGGCAAATCGAAAGCGGGCCGGCGCGTCGGTTCGTCTGTGTTGAATGCGTCTCAATGGGCTACGTTAATTTTATTTTGAAATTTTGGGCTAATCATGCAATTGGGTGGCGCAAGGCGCGTTCAAAGGTGTTGTTGGTTTCAGCGTCGGCTTCGGCTTTGGCGTAGTTTGGTCCACCTTCAGTGTAATGCCTAGTTTCATAAGCGAGCGGGACACCTGTGGAGTCCCCGTCATTTCAGGCAATATTGAAGGACGTGGCATGATCAAAAAGATTTCTGTTCTGGCTTGCGCGTTGATTGGCGCATCAAGCTTAAATGCGCCTGCATTTGCGGGGCAACTTCAAGCAACGCGCGCCATTTCGGCGCCAGAAGGCTTCTCATCGGCCTGTCAGCGTTACAGCTGGTTGTGCTCCTCCAGAGGCGGCGCAACCATGAGCGATGACAAGGCGTTGGAGTTGCTCTCGCGGGTTAACCGCAAGGTCAATTCCTCAATTCGTCCGGCAGAAGACAGTGCCGTTTATGGTCGAAGCAATTACTGGTCGATGCCAGAAGGCGGGCGAGGCGATTGCGAAGACTATGCAATGGCCAAAACCAAGGCGCTGCTGGATGCCGGATTTCAAGCGAGCAAGATGGCCGTCTCGGTCGTGCTGGATGGCGGCGGCAATAATCACGCCGTGCTATTGGTTCGCCTGTCCGGGGGGGATTTCGTTCTCGACAGCCTGACAAGCACGATCAAACCGTGGGATCAAACGGGCTATACATTTCTCGCGCGTCAGAAATTCGACCACAAGGCCGCCTGGGAAGTCATTTTGTCGGGACCTCGCGCCAAGCAATTCAACGAGATCTAGCGACGTCCTGAAGCTGGCACGTCTGCAACGGGGCGCTGTCTTTATTGATTGCGCAGTGTCAACTTGTCCGTCTGCATCTGAAGCGAGCCGAGGGTGGACAGGAATGTCATCCCCAGCAAACTCTGCTCAAGCTGTCCGTCTTGCGCGACCAGCGCTGAAACGTTGCGCCTGACGATTGGACCAATGGCAATTTCTGACAGGCGAACGGGCGCGACGGACGTGCGGCCATTGGCTGTCATGACGGAAACCGTATAGGCCAGATTGTTCACGTCGATGCCCACGGCTTCGGCATCGCTTTTTGAGAGAACGACGGAACTCGCGCCGGTGTCGACCAGCATGTGAACTGGTACTCCATTGACCAGGGCATCGGTTTGGAAATGCCCGCTCATGGACTTGTTGAGAATGACTTCCTGCGTGCCGTCCTGCGCCGTGACAACGACCGCACGACCCGGTATCAGCCCCGCCAGAAGCGTTTCACCAAAACGTTGGAAATCATAGCGATACAGATAGGCTGAGACGAGGCCGAGGATGATGACGAGCCAGATGGCAAGCTGGCGTATGACTGTCGCCAAGCCTCCGCGGTTACCTGCCAATATACCGACAGAGAGAAGGGCCGCGATGGGAAGCAGATAGACCGCTTCTCCGAATTGATCATTGTTGATGCCGAATGTCTGGCCGCTTTCGTGGTTGAAGATGAGCAAGGCCAGGCCTATTCCCATCAAAAGAAAAACGAAGGTCAGCCTGTTCATGCGCAAACGGTCTCCTCGCCACTCATTGTGTCTCGCGCTGCGGATCGCTGAGTAAGGTCGTCCATGATCCGGCGGCGCTGCTGGCTGCTGTAACCTGACCAGGCCATGATTTCCTCTATCGTGCGGTAGCAACCATCACAGAGCCCATCAACGGGATCGAGCGAGCAGATATTTATACAAGGCGTTTCCATCAAACCTATATCTGACCTTCAGGCAAAGAGAGCAAGTGAGGCCAGCATCACGATCTCTGTGATCTGCTGCGTTGCGCCAATTGTATCACCGGTATGACCATCGATCTTGCGTTTGCAGAACCGGCTGAAAAGGTAGGTCGCAGCAATTGATGCGGCAAGAGCGGCTACACAAGCTTTGAGGGAGATAAAGGGCAGGGCAATCAGGATTGCGGCAGCGAAACCGAAGGCGAGGGCGATTTTGGCCTCCGCCTTGCCGGGCCGTCCTGCAGCAACCGCAATGCCTGCCTCCTTTGCCGGCGGCAGAGATTGCCAGTGCCACACCATCAAAGCGCGGCTCACGCAGGCTGTTGCTAGCAGAATCGCTGCCACGGAAAGCGCCGAGGCCTCTCGGACAAGGGCAGCCAGACACGCCGCTCTGATGACAAAGGACGAAATGAGGGCCATGGCACCATAGGTGCCGATGCGGCTGTCCTTCATGATTGCGAGGGCTCTCGCCTTGTCGTGACCGCCGCCGAAGCCATCTGCCGTGTCGGCAAGGCCGTCTTCATGCAAGGCGCCCGTCACAAGGGTCGCCACCACCAGCACGATGACGGAAATGACGAGCGCATCGGCACCGGTCGAGGCAAGGCAGGAGGCGAGAATGGCAATTGGCAGGGTGATGAAGAGACCAGCCAAGGGAAATGCCCCGGCAGTCTCTGCTATGCTTCGCTGCGGTCCTTCAAAGAAGATATCATGCACCGGAATGCGGCTGAGAAAGCTCACGGAACGCATCGCATCGTTCAGAAATTCACCGGCCCGCAATCGCATCTCCAACAGTTGAGGCGGCGCATGTCGTATTTGAGGTTGTTCCTCTTCGCGTCCCCGATTATGAGAGGCGCAACAAACCCCGATTTGCTGGAAAACACAAGCGTCCGGCGCGACCAGAAAGACCGATATCATGAGCATGAGCGGATTGCCCTTTGATGATTTTCGTACGCTGCTTCGAGACCTGCCGGGACCGGATACGCACGCTCTCGTGGCTGCCAAGGAGCGCAATGCGCAACTGACAAAGCCTGCTGGATCGCTCGGACGTCTTGAGGAAATCGCCATGTGGCTGGCGGCCTGGACGGGGCGTGCACCCGCAGTCAACCGTCCGCTCGTGGCGATCTTTGCTGGCAATCATGGCGTGACCCGTCATGGTGTCACGCCCTATCCGTCTTCCGTGACGCAGCAGATGGTGGAAAATTTTGCCGCTGGCGGTGCCGCGATCAACCAGATCTGCGTGGCAAATGACCTTGGGCTCAAGATATTCGATCTCGCACTGGACTATCCAACCGGCGACATCACGTGCGAGCCGGCCCTTTCCGAGCGCGATTGTGCAGCCACCATGGCGTTCGGCATGGAAGCGATTGCGGGTGGCACAGACCTTCTTTGCATCGGCGAAATGGGCATCGGCAACACCACGATTGCGGCTGCGATCAATCTTGCTCTGTATGGCGGCAGCGCCGAGCAGTGGACCGGCCCGGGCACGGGCTCTGAAGGCGAGGTTATGGCCCGCAAGATTGCAGCGGTGAAGGCGGCTGTGGAATTCCACAAGGACCACCTTTCCGACCCGCTGGAAATCATGCGGCGTCTTGGTGGTCGTGAGATCGCGGCTATGGCAGGGGCCATTCTTGCTGCACGCGTTGAAAAGATTCCGGTCCTGATCGATGGTTATGTCGCTACCGCTGCGGCGGCCTTGCTCAAGGCTGCGAACCCGGCTGCGCTCGACCACTGCCTCATCGGCCATGTTTCCGGCGAGCCTGGCCATCTGGCCGCAGTCGAAAAGCTGGGCAAGACCCCGTTGCTGGCCTTGGGCATGCGACTTGGCGAAGGCACAGGTGCCGCGCTTGCCGCAGCTATCGTCAAATCTGCCGCCGCGTGCCATTCTGGCATGGCGACATTTGAAATGGCGGGTGTCGATACTCGCCGAGATAACTGACCCGGCCATGGATAACGCTCCATTCACGCCTTCACCAGAGCCGGCTTTCCGCAAGGAAACCGGTTTTCGGCATCTCTTTGCTGCTGCGCGCTACTCCGCGCAGGGGCTGGCGCGTTTGTGGAAGGAAGCCGCATTTCGTCACGAGGTGCTGGCATTCGGCGCCGGGCTGGTACTGCTGGGCGTGATCGGAGCGCCACTGGCGCATTATCTGATCTTTTCGGTGCTGATGCTTCTGCTGTTTTCCGTCGAGGCGCTGAACACCGCGATCGAAGAAATTGTAGATCGCGTTTCGCCGGAGTTTTCTTCCGCCGCACGCAACGCAAAGGATCTCGGCTCGTTCGCGGTTTTCTGTCTGCTGCTCGCCAATGGCGGCTTCGTGCTGTTCTCGCTTGTCAGCACGTTGTTCTTTTCACCCGTAACGCTGTAAGCGCCCGTAACGCTTTAAGCAAATGAGCGTTTGCGCGGCTGTACGAGTGTAACATCCTCGACTGCGGGAATGCTTTGCAGAACGCGCTTTGCGGGCAGAATGGCGATGACTTCCGTGCCTTCACGCAGTCTCGACTTCAAAACGAACTGACCATCATGCTTGGCCAGAATTGCCTGAACGATTGGCAGACCCAGGCCGGTGCCCTGTTCCGCACTCTTTATCGCAATTGAGCCCTGACCGAAGGCGGATAGAACGATCGGGATTTCTTCCTCGGGAATGCCGGGGCCATTGTCCTTGATGGACACATATTGTCCACCACCTGCGGTCCAGCCCGCCTTGATGGTGATTTCGCCGCCCTGGGGGGTGAACTTCACTGCGTTGGACAGCAGGTTAAGGACGACCTGGCGGATGGATTTTTCATCTGCCCAGACCTGCGGAAGGCTGGTCTCGAATTGCTGCGAAATGCGGATATTCTTGGCGCGCGCGCGCAACTGGATCATGCCCACGCAATCTTCTGCGATTTCAAGAAGCGCTATTGCTTCTTCATGGAGGTCGTAGCGGCCTGCTTCAATGCGCGAAAGATCCAGAATCTCGTTGATGAGATCGAGAAGATGCTGGCCGGAGCGATGAATGTCGCCGGAATATTCCTTGTAGAGCGGATTGTTGAGCGGCCCCAGAACCTCAGACGCCATGACTTCGGAAAAGCCCAGGATAGCGTTTAGTGGTGTCCGAAGTTCGTGCGACATGGAGGCCAGAAAGCGGGATTTGGCCATATTGGCTTCTTCCGCCCGTCTACGCGCCTCGTCTGACATGGACTTGGCGACTTCCAGTTCGGCAATCAGGTCGTCCTTTTCCGATTGGAAGGAGAGAAGCTTGATGCTGGATTGATAGAGGCGTTTGGTCACATGGTTGCAGAACAGCATGGCCAACGAGAACATCAAGGCCAGACCGATATCCAACGGATTGCGAGAAAACACCGCCGTTACGCCGAGCGCGACCAGAACAGGCAGAAAGGTCATCAGCGTCGCACGCCGCAACAAAACGTTAGACGATGCGGTGATGGAAAGCGCAATCAGCAGCGTAGCGCCCTTGTAGAACATGATGAGCGATGCGTCGCCCGGCTCTATCTTCTGAATGGCAAACAGAACCCAGACCAGCCCTATGACGATCTGCGTGCCCAGGAAGATGTTGTTCCAGCCTGCTAGATTTGCGGGCGTGAGTTCCTGTCGCGATGCACGACGGGCAAACAGCAAAGAAATTGCGTGGATCGTCAGCGCCAGAAGCGACCAGCCCAGGATTTGCGGATCTCGGCTGATGTAAATGCCAACGCCAGTGGCGAGCACGATGAACAGCGGCATGATCGTGGCGCTTTGCAGTGTTTCTGCAATGTGCATCTGGAGCATGTCGCGCTCGAATGCATTGACGCTGATCGGGCCATACTGAAGTCGCTCACGGGTCGATTTGACCGTATCGAACACAGCCTTGTTGCGTCGCGTCCGGGACCGGTCGACGATATTCTTGTCGGCAGTGGTGCTGGCGTTCTTACTCATGACACAACGCATTTCATCTAAAGACTTGCAGCCTAGTGGCAAAATCTTAAGAAGATGCTGATGTGAAAGGATTTGTTTGCCATCTATAACAAGGATTTGTTGTTACATGCGACGAAAGTCAGGCAGAGCCTTCCGATTGAAGGACGGCATCATCGCCGCGCTTATCCTTATGATGGGCACATTGATCGCCGCGAAGCTGGATGGTCTCGGTCAGGAGCGTTTTTCAGGTCGTTTTTACGCCGTGGATGGTGATACGCTTTCCCGCAGTGACGACCGTTTTCGTCTGGTCGGCGTCGATGCTCCGGAATTGCAGCAGACCTGTGGACGTGGCGAGCGGCAATGGCCCTGCGGCGCAGAGGCGAAGGCTTATCTCGCAACGCTCCTGAAGCGCGATGTTGTAGAATGCTCCGGCAACAAGCGCGATCGTTATAAACGTCTTCTCGTGCGGTGTTCGGTCGAGGGCAGGGATGTGGCCGCGGACCTCGTCGCTGCGGGTTTTGCCGTCACGACCGAATATTTCCTGTTTTCGGAAGAACAGGCGCTGGCGCAATCGGAAAGGGCGGGCATCTGGTCTGGACCTTTCATGCAGCCCAGAGACTGGCGGCGTGAGCACAAGGCTGCGGAGATGGATGCGCCGTTTGCAGGGTTTCTTTCCCTGGTCCGTCATTTGCTGGGATGGTAAGACAGGAAATGACGGGGACTTCACAGCAGGATGACGAATTAATAGCCGCACTGCGTCGCGATATCAGCGGCTGTCGAATTTGCCGCGACGTGCCATTGAAGGGCGAGGGTGACCGTCTGCCGCATGAACCGCGTCCCGTCGCCGTTATCTCGACCAAGGCACGGATACTGATTGCCGGTCAGGCGCCGGGCTTAAGGGTTCATGAAAGCGGGTTGCCATTCAATGATGCGTCCGGCAAGCGGCTGCGCGAGTGGATGGACGTAAGCCGTGACGAATTTTACGATTCAGACCGCTTTGCAATTGTCCCCATGGGGTTCTGTTTTCCGGGCTATGACGCGAAGGGATCTGACCTGCCGCCGCGGCTCGAATGTGCGCCTCAATGGCGTGAGACCGTGCTCGACGCCATGCCGCAGATAGAGCTCGTCCTTGCCGTTGGGCAATATGCGCAGGCGTGGCATCTGGGCGCGGGCAGAATGAAGACAATGACCGAAACCGTCCATAACTGGCGAAACTATTTCCTTGTCAATCAAGGGATTCCGGTCCTGCCGCTTCCGCATCCAAGCTGGCGAAACAGCGCTTGGCTCAAGAAAAATCCATGGTTCGGCGAGGAAATGTTGCCGGTGCTGAGACGATGTGTGGACAGATTGACGCGCTGAAACAAAATTCTTTTTTTCAGTTTTTTTTAGTGTAAATAGAGGAAAATAATTCCGGAGGAGAATGGATTGGACCGCCTCGATCGAAAAATACTTCGTATTCTGCAAGAAGACTCCACTTTGGCTGTCGCCGATCTGGCAAAGAAGGTGGGTCTCTCCACCACGCCATGCTGGCGGCGTATTCAGAAGATGGAAGAGGACGGCGTTATCCGTCGCCGTGTTGCCATTCTGGATGCTGCCAAGGTCAACACCAAGGTCACCGTCTTCGTTTCGATCAGAACCGCGTCGCACTCCATCGAATGGCTGAAGCGCTTCTCCGAAGTGGTCTCGGAATTTCCTGAAGTGGTCGAGTTCTACCGCATGAGCGGCGATGTGGATTATCTGCTGCGGGTCGTCGTGCCTGATATCGCTGCCTACGACGCTTTCTACAAGCGGCTCATCGCCAAGATCGAAATTCGCGATGTGTCTTCCGTGTTCGCGATGGAGCAGATCAAATACACGACCGAACTGCCGCTTGATTACATGCTGCTGGATAATCCGAAGTCCGGCGAAGAGTGAAACAGAAAAGGCGCGCTGGTGGCGCGCCTTAGCACTGCTGACGAAGCTCTTTCAAGGATTGAGAACTTTGTCACCGGCATTCCGGCCTTGAGCCCTAATCCAGCTGCGCCGCGGTGGCGGCGCAAACAGCCTTCATCAGCCGTTCAGCTTCGCGATCACGAGATGACCAGGCGTCGGGTGGCCTTCCTGCATTCTGACATTGATGTCGGTAACTTCGACAACGTCAAAACCCGTGGATGCCAGGCGTTCGCGGATATAGGCCTCTGAATGCGCAAAGCGCTGATGGGGGCCGACCATATAGGCGCGGCCTGCCAGAACCTCATCCGGTAGCGTTTCTGATGAAAACACAAAGATGCCGCCCTCTACCATGTTTTCAGCTGCTCCGAAGAAGAGCGGCTCCAGGGCGCCGAGATATGGAAGAACGTCCGTGGCCGTGATCAGATCGAAGGGCTCGTCGTCATTGTCTTCCAGAAAATCCTCGACCTCTGCTACGTAAAGCGTCTCATAGAGATCCTTTTCATGGGCGATTTCGACCATGTTTTCTGAGAGATCGATACCGGTAATGTCGGCCGCCATATCGCGCAAGGCCTCGCCTGTAAGCCCCGTGCCACAGCCCAGATCGAGCATCCGTTTGAACGAGCCCAACTCCAGAGCCTGGAGGCGCTGCCGCACGATCATCGGTACCGCATAGCCCAACTGTTCTACAAGAATATCCTCGAAGGCTTCCGCCTGCTGGTCGAACAGCGTCTCAACATAGGCGTCCGGTGCCTTTGGTGGCGTTTCCCCGCGACCCATGGCGGCAATGCGAACCGCAGCGCCGCCATGATCCTCGGGATCAATGGCCAGAACCTCTTCGTAAGCCTTTACCGCAGCGTCGATATCGCCAGCCTTTTCTAAGGCTAGAGCGCGGTTATAGGCTTCGGCCAGAGCCTCTTCATCGACCTTCTGGTTCTTCATCATTGCACGCTTCCGGGCTTCGTCAGGGTTTTGACGCCTGCTTAGTCGCCAATTCCTTCAGGTGCAATGCTTGATTTGACTCAATGAAGAATGAACTCTCCTTTGAGCGAACGCCATTCCTGCGCGGATATCAGCTGGCGGTGGACATATCGAACGGAGTGGAGTGGGCCGTCCAGCTTTTCCTTCCAGAACTTGAGAAAGCCCTTCATCTCGGGGAAGTCCGGCGCGATATCGTAATGTTGCCACAGGTAGGTCTGCAAGACCGTCGGATGATCGGGCATGTGATACAGAATTTCGGCCGTGGTCACGCCGTAGCCCTTCATCATCATTTCCATATCTTTGTTCATTGCATCTGCTCCCGTCGTTGGTGGTCGCCGATACCGAGAGGTATCACTTGCAATGGGAACATGAGATGATTAACCCAAGCTTGACAAGAACACGGGTTGTCACAATTTTGTAAAATAAAATCAGTGTGTTAGCAGCGTTTTTGGGTGAGTGCTGCCAACGGTTTAGCGAATGAGATGGCGGGTGAGGCGGGCTTCGAGATACGCCCAGGTGTGGCGTAAAATCTCGACCATCGAAAGGTAGAAGATGGCCGCCCAAAGATAAGCCTGATAATCGAAGGTGCGCGAGAACGCGTAGCGTGTCTGACCCATCAGGTCATAGACAGTCACGATGGATACGACAGCCGACCCTTTGATCATCAGGATGATCTCGTTTCCGTAGGGACGCAATGCGACGATGAGCGCCTGCGGCAGGATGATCTTGAAGAAGGTCACAGGCTTGGAGATACCGAGCGACGCCGCACCCTCCAACTGGCCTTTCGGCACACTCTGGATAGCGCCTCTAAGTATCTCCGCTTGATAGGCAGCGGTGTTGAGCGTCAGCGAGAGGAGCCCGCAATACCATGCCTCCCGGAAGAACCACCAGAGACCGACGGCTTCCATCTCTGGCCGGAAACTGCCTAGCCCGTAGTAGATGAGGAAGAGCTGCGCCAGCAACGGAGTGCTGCGGAATACATAGACGTAGGCATAGGACAATGTGTTCAAGACACGATTTCTGGACATCCGCGCAAAGGCGATAGGTGCGGACAGAAGCGCGCCGATGAAGATGGACGCTCCTACCAGCGTAATCGTGGTGATAAGGCCATCGATGTAACGCGGGCCATAGCGCGTGAACTTGTCCATGTCCCAGCCGGCAAACATGCTGTAGGCAAGTCCGAGCGCGAGAAGCAGCCAAAGGCCAGCAACAGAAACGCCGATAACCTTCGAAAGGGACAGCGACTTGACCGGGGCTGGCGGGGCCGGGCGGGGCGGGATGAGGTGTTCGGCGTGGCTCATCGCGGCACCTCCGAGCGCCGGGACCAACGGTCGATGAAGCCCAGGCCGAAGGAAGAGATAAGCGCAAGGATCAGATAGAGCAGGCAGGCAATGCCGTAGAAAAAGAATGCCTCTTTGCTCACCCGTGCGGCAATGCCGGTCTGGCGCAGAATGTCTGATAGCCCGATGATGGACACATAGGATGTATCCTTGAGCAGGATCATCCAGAGGTTCGTCATTCCCGGCAGGGCAATCCGAACGAGTTGCGGGATGATGATGAGCACCATCGTGCGATTGCGTGGCATTCCCAGCGCGTCGCCAGCCTCATATTGCCCCTTGGGAATGGCGCGGAATGCTGAAAGCAGAACTTCCGCCGCATAGGACGAAAAAACCACCGAGAGGGCAATCATCCCGGCCACGAAGGCATTGATTTCGATGGGGCCGGTGATGCCGATATAGCCTCCAGCCGACTGCAACAGCATCTGGATGCCGTAATAGACGATGAAGAGTGTGAGCAGTTCCGGAAGACCCCGGAAAATCGTGGTGTAAATGCCGGCAGCCAGGCGAAGCGATTTTTCTTCGGATTGAGCCGCAAGGGCAATCAGAAACCCGATGATGAGCCCGACCGGTAGCGTCGCAAGTGCCACAGATATTGTGATCTTGACGCCGAAGGCAATTTCATCGCCCCAGCCCGCATCGCCACAGGCAACGAGTGTTCCGTTGCCGAAAAGAGAGAAGATGCCGACCGGTCCGCAGAATGGATCCAAGAGATGAGTGAGATAGGTCCAGAACGAACCTATGGCGGAAAGTGCTCCGCTCATGCCAATTTCCCCTGCGGACTTTGCCGCGCTTCTCGTATTGTTTTATTACCCTGTTCTCAAACAAAAATGGCGGAAGGGCAAGCCTTCCGCCACAATATTCAACAAACAAATCGCTTACTTGCCGTAAACGTCGAAGTCGAAATACTTGTCGTTGATCTTCTTGTATTCGCCGTTTGCGCGAATCGCGGCGATGGCGGCGGTCAATTTGTCAGCCAGCGCCTTGTCGCCCTTACGAACGGCAATCCCTGCACCCTGGCCATTGATGGCCTCGTCAACCGGCATCGGCGTCAGGATCTTGCAGCAGCTGCCAGCATCGGATTTGACCCATTCCGAGAGCACAACGATATCGTCGATAACGCCATCGATACGGCCGTTGGTGATGTCGAGCTTGTACTCGTCAGCCGTTGGGTAAAGCTTGAGCTCGGAATCGGCAAGATGCTTTTCGGCATAGTTGGCGTGGGTGGTGGAACCCTGTGCGCCGATGGTCTTGCCCTTCAGCTCTTCGACGGACTTGATCGGCGAGTCTTTCGGTACGGCAATGGCGGGCGGGGTGTTGTAGTATTTCTTGGAGAAATCAACTTTCTCAAGGCGCTCAGGCGTGATCGACATCGAAGCAACGATGGCGTCGAACTTCTTGGCCTGCAATGCAGGTATGATGCCGTCCCAGTCGTTGGTGACGAATGTGCACTCTGCCTTCATCTCAGTGCAAAGCGCCTTGGCGATATCGATGTCGAAACCGGTCAAGGTGCCGTCTGCTTCAAGAACGTTGAAGGGTGGGTAGGCGCCTTCCGTGCCAATGACCAGCTTGTCCTGCGCCATGGCGGCACCGGAGAAAAGCGACATCGCGGCAATCGATGCAGCAGCAAGCAGACGGGTGGAAATACGCATTTCGATCCTCTCTTTCGGCGAGTCTTCCGCACGGTTTGTTTCTTTTTTCCGGGCGGTAAATGTTTCGCGACGCCGCTATCTGGGTAACGCTGGCGGCAGCGCTTGGCGGATAGTCTTATCCTTGTCGTGAAAATGCAACCCTAATCGTTTCGCATTGCGATGATCGCCACAATCGCTTCACGAAAAGACCTTGATCTGTTCATTTCCGGTACAGAACGCCTTGGTCATGATTGGAACAAGACCGCACCTCAGGCGTTGTTCACCGCCCGCATGTGCAGAAGGTTTAAAATGGCCGTGAGACAGCGGTACAGCAGTATAATTCGTTGATAGGTGAGGAAATACAATGCTCAAAAAGAACAAGCTGCTGACAGGGGTGGTTTTTCCGCTCATGTCGATTGCGATGGTGGCTGAGCCCGCTTTGGCTGCGTCCAATATGGGCTCGGCGCACTACTCGTCACAGCAGAACGCCGCCGATCCTGTGAACGCACCGCTGCTGCTTGCGCAGGCTGATCCTTCCGCCGAAGAGCTTTTGAAGAAGCAACAGCAGGAGCAGCAGAAGGAAGAGCCAAAGGCCGAAAAGCCACAGGAAGAAGCGCCGCGTCCCCGTCGTGAGGCCGCTCCGGAGGCTGCGCCTGAACAGCAGCGCCCGCGCCGTGAAGCACAGCCGGAAGCTGAGCCTGAACAGCAACAGCGTCCACGCCGTGAAGCAGCGCCGGAAGCCGCGCCCGAGGCACCGGCCCGTCCGCGTCGCGAAGCACAACCAGATGCCGCTCCGGCAGAGGCACAACCAGAACAGCAGCAGGAGCGCCCCAAGCGCCAGCGCGAACAGCAGCCTGCAGCCGAGAGCGAACAGCGCCCGGAACGTCCGCGTCGCGATGCGCAGCCAGATGCAGCCAAGCCCGGCGCAGCCCCGGCAGAATCGCAGTCCGAGCCAGCGCAGGAACGCCCACGTCGTGCACAGGGCGAGCAGCAGCCGGGAGCCGATCAGGAGCAGCCTCGTCGAAACGGTGAAACGCGCCGTCCTGCATCCGAGACCGCCCCAGCTGCCGGTGAGAACAACGCTGAAAAGCCAGCCGTTCCTGGCAAGAAGCCAGCCGCGCCGGAGCCCGACGCAAAGACCGCGCCAGTTCCAACCGAACCAACAACTCCGGGCCGCTCTCCGCGTCCCTCGGAACAGCCTAACCCTGCACCGGGTCAGCAGCCTTCCGAACAGCCGCGTCCACCGCGCGCCGAGAACGGTGAGCCAGCAGCGCCTCTTCCAACATCGCCTACACCTGCACCTCAGGATGGCGCCACGACCGGACAGGCACCAGCAGGCGAACCGGTTCCAAGCCAGGTAGCGACACCGCAGCAGGAAGCGCCAGCGTCCACACCTGAGCAGTTGAACAAGGCAAGGGCCGTTGCAAAGGATCCTTCGAAGTCCGCCGATACAGTTATCTTGCCGGTAGACAAGGGCGCCGCTGTTCTCGACAGCGACAAGGAAGCGGAACGCAGCGGTAACCAGCAGTCCCGCGACCAGCGTCGTCAGGAACGTGAAGCCGTTCGCGACTTCAAGGTTCCGACTTCAGATGCCGAAGCGCAGGCAGCGGCACGTGGTGACAAGCCAGCACCGCAGATCAACATCCAGGCAATCACCAATATCCAGGGTGAGCGCATCGACCGTCGTCCGGATTACGACCGTCCAGAGGGCGTGCGTGAATGGCAGCCTCGAGACATGCCACGTGGTGGTCCGCGCGACCGTGACATGGGCGACCGGGTGTTCCTTCAGTTCGGCGATCGTGTTGTCGTGCGTGGCAACGATAACGACCGCTTTATTCGTGACGGTGCAAAGCCCTATTACGAGCGACTGCCTGATGACCGTTACCGCGAAACAATCGAACGGTCTGACGGTACGCAGGTCGTGACAGTTCGTAACCGCTACGGCGACGTTATCCAGCGGTCCCGTATCGACAGACGCGGCCGCGAGTATGTCCTGTTCTACGCACCTGAACTCGTAGACGAGCCGGACCGCGAATATGTCTACCGCGACCCCGGCCTCGACCTGCCGCCGATGCGCCTGCGTATTCCGGTTGAGGACTACATCATCGACACCTCGACCGATCCGGATCGCGATTACTATCGCTTCCTGGAACAGCCGCCAGTCGAGCCGGTCGAACGTGTCTACACAATGGATGAAGTGCGCTACTCCGCGCGTATCCGTGACAAGGTGCGTCGTATCGACCTCGATACCATCACCTTCACGACGGGTAGCGCAGAAATTCCGATGAGTCAGGCTCAGTCGCTGCGCAAGGTGGCGGACGCGATCAATAAGGTGCTCGAGAACAATCCGGCGGAAACCTTCCTGATCGAAGGCCACACCGATGCGGTTGGCAATGATGAAAGCAACCTTGTCCTTTCGGATGAGCGCGCCGCATCCGTCGCCAACGTCTTGACCGACGTCTATGGCATTCCGCCTGAAAACCTGACGACGCAGGGCTACGGCGAACGTTTCCTGAAGGTCCAGACACTCGGCGCGTCGCAGGAAAACCGGCGCGTCACAATCCGCCGCATCACCTCGTTGGTGAAGCCGGTGGCTCAGAAGTAACTTGAAAACGTTCTGATAGACCGATTTATCCAAGTCAACAAAACGCCCCCGAAAGATGATCTGTCTTTCGGGGGCGTTTGCTTGTGACGGGCACTTTTAGGCGGCAATATCTGCTTGTTGTGAATAAAAATACGTCGCGGTCATGCTAGAAGTCGCGCGACTCTACCGACGCTTGGCGCTTAGGGGGCGAGTCGCACTTTCCGGAGCAATTGAACCACCCCCGTAAAGCCGATCATTTTCGGGGGTGGTTTCATGCAAAAGCAACGGGCGTTTAATCGCTGTGTGCTCAACCGAGGGCGACGGCAATCTCGGCTGCCAGGCGTGCATTGTTACGCACAAGAGCTATGTTGGTTTCCAGGCTGCGGCCTTCTGTGATCTCGAAAATCTTGGCCAGCAGATAGGGCGTTACAGCTTTTCCCGCGATGTCGTCTTCTTCCGCGTAAGAGAGCGCGCGCGTGATGTAAATCTC
This sequence comes from Agrobacterium sp. fls2-241-TYG-188a, assembly GCF_030209845.1. Lineage (NCBI taxonomy): Bacteria > Pseudomonadati > Pseudomonadota > Alphaproteobacteria > Hyphomicrobiales > Rhizobiaceae > Agrobacterium > Agrobacterium sp. fls2-241-TYG-188a. The sequence continues at coordinate 1,008,163 of NZ_JARVRD010000002.1, forward strand.
CATCTCCTCGCGCGAGATCTCATCGGCCTCGGGAACAGGATTGGCCACCAGCATTCCGCCATCGATGCCAAGCTGCTCGCGCGTCGACTGGAAATTCGCAATCGCGGCAGGGCTGTTCAGTGAGAGAGGGCTCTTGAGGCCAGATGCTCTGGACCAGAAGGCGGGAAATTCAGTCGAGCCGAACGTCACTACGGGAACGCCGTTGGTTTCCAAAACCTCAAGCGTCTTTGGGATATCGAGTATGGCTTTGGCGCCAGCACAGACAACGATGACGCCAGTCCGCGCAAGCTCCGTCAAATCTGCGGAGATATCGAAGCTCTCTTCTGCCCCGCGATGCACGCCGCCGATACCGCCGGTAGCGAACACTTTGATGCCTGCATGTTCTGCAGCAATCATCGTGGCGGCGACCGTTGTGGCGCCGGTGCGCCTCTCAGCAATCGCAAAAGCGATATCAGCGCGCGACACCTTCATCGCATCCTTGGTTTGCGCCAAAGCCTCAAGCTGGCTCTTCTCTAGCCCGATGTGCAGGTTTCCGTGAAGGACGGCGATGGTTGCGGGGACGGCACCCTGATCCCGGATGATCTGCTCGACGCTTTCAGCCATATGGATATTGCCGGGGTAAGGCATTCCATGAGTAATGATTGTCGATTCGAGCGCCACGATTGGTGCACCGCGCTGCTTGGCGGCGGCAACCTCATCCGAGTAGGTGATTGGTAAAAGCGGGGGCAGCGGTTTTGTCATCGTATCATCCAGTTCGAGGTTTGTGCTCTCTTCACAACATTTCGGCGTCTGGAACAAGGGCCAGCATGTTTGCGAGCAAATCCATGTCCAGTTCCGCCGCCGTCGCGCTAAAAGACTGAACAGTTATGGCGGCAGCTGCCGCTCCCCAGCGTAATGCCTCAGATGGCAAGCGGCTCTGGGCAATCGCGGCCAGATAGCCGGACGCCATTGCGTCTCCAGCACCGGTTACGTCGCAGACATTATCAATGATGGGAGGTCTGAGCACAGCCGTCTCATGCTGCGAAAATGCAATGACATGTTGGGCACCACGGGTGACAACGCCACCGCGCAGTCCAAGTGCTTGCAGGTGGTCGGGCCATTCGCGAATGTCTGTCACTCTTTTGCCGGTCAAGGCGCCTGCTTCGGCCTCGTTCATGAAAAGAATATCGATTTGAGGCAAAGCTTCCCTCAGACGAATGACTTTTGCAGGCGAGATTGCAATCGCCGCCAAAGGCTTTTGGTTCGCCACGGCGGCAGTTGCTATTGCCTGCAATGTCTCCTGCGGCAGGTTTGCGTCACAAAGCAGGATGTCGCTTTCCATAACGGCTTCGCGAACGGCGCGTACCCGCAGTCGACGCGGCGTGAACAGCTTGTAAAGGTCCATATCCGCGATGGCGATGACCAGATTGCCGTCCCGCTCCAGAATTGCCGTGTAGCTCGGCGTCCGACGATCAAGGAAGGTAAAAGGCGTGTCCGCCACGCCGGCCTCTCTCGCCGCTGCGGCGACGGTTTCGCCATTGGCATCTCCGCCGCGCGGGGCAATGATCCTGACGCTGAAGCCCAGCCTTGAAAGATTGCGTGCCGCATTGAAGCCACCGCCTCCGGCTTCTTCCATCCAGGAACCGGGATTGCTGGCACCGGCGATGGTTTCACTCTCGATCATGCCACGGCGGTCCAGATGTGCGCCGCCTAGAACGAGTATCTTCTTCACTGCAGTTTCCTCTTTTTGACCGTTCAGGGGCGGCGCGATTCGTCACGGACGCCGGTACGGCACGCTAGTTCATGGAGCGCTTTTTCCACAGCGCAAAAAGAAAAACAAAAGTAGAACAAAGGACTTATCCATATTTGTTTTCAATATGATGATCGGCGCTTGTGGCATGAGAACAAATAAAGTACAAAATCGACACAGAGAGCTTCATTGCCTGTGCGGCTTCAATAACCTAAAGGTGGTTTACAGATGGCACAAAATTCTTTGCGTCTTGTAGAGGACAAAGCAGTGGATAAAAGCAAGGCACTGGAAGCGGCGCTTTCCCAGATCGAACGTTCGTTCGGCAAGGGATCGATCATGAAGCTCGGTTCCAATGAAAGTATTGTCGAGGTAGAGACCGTTTCGACCGGCTCGCTCAGCCTTGATGTCGCACTTGGTATTGGTGGTCTGCCGAAGGGCCGTATCATCGAGATCTATGGACCGGAAAGCTCCGGTAAGACGACGCTCGCCTTGCAGACCATTGCCGAAGCGCAGAAAAAGGGTGGCATTTGCGCCTTCGTTGACGCGGAGCACGCGCTTGATCCAGTCTACGCCCGCAAGCTGGGAGTCGATCTGCACAATCTGCTTATTTCCCAGCCAGATACGGGTGAGCAGGCCCTTGAAATCACCGATACGCTCGTGCGTTCCGGCGCGGTTGACGTTCTGGTTGTCGACTCGGTTGCAGCGCTCACTCCGCGTGCCGAAATCGAAGGCGAGATGGGCGATAGCCTGCCGGGCCTTCAGGCTCGTCTGATGAGCCAGGCGCTGAGAAAGCTTACGGCTTCGATTTCAAAATCGAAAACGATGGTGATCTTCATCAACCAGATTCGTATGAAGATCGGCATTTCCTACGGTTCGCCCGAAGTGACGACCGGTGGTAACGCGTTGAAGTTCTATGCTTCTGTCCGCCTCGATATCCGCCGCATTGGCGCCGTTAAGGACCGTGAAGAGGTTGTTGGTAACCAGACGCGCGTGAAGGTCGTCAAAAACAAGATGGCGCCTCCCTTCAAGCAGGTCGAATTCGACATCATGTATGGCGAAGGTGTCTCCAAGACCGGTGAACTCGTGGATCTCGGCGTGAAAGCCGGCCTGGTCGAAAAGTCGGGTGCTTGGTTCTCCTATAACAGCCAGCGACTGGGGCAGGGGCGTGAGAACGCCAAGACCTTCCTCAAGGAAAACCCTGCCGTTGCCAACGAGATCGAACTGGCGCTGCGCCAGAATGCCGGTCTTATCGCCGAGCGTTTTCTGGAGAATGGCGGACCCGAAGCCGACGGTGATGCGGTCGATCCAGACGCTTGATCGCGGGCGCAGCCTGGCGACACGTCTTTGTATTTCAGGTTTAGGACGTTCAAGGCCGTGCGATTGTTTCGCGCGGCCTTTATTTGTGACGGAACGTCATCCTCTTTGGCTGGACAGGCAATGACGCGAGCGATAAAAGCCATTGATTTTCATGCTATGGCCGGGTGAATGCGCGGCAATGAAGGACTTCGTATGAGCGGTGTAAATGAAATCCGGTCGACCTTCCTCGACTACTTCAAGAAGAACGGCCACGAAATCGTGCCATCCAGCCCTCTGGTGCCGCGTAACGACCCGACATTGATGTTCACCAATGCGGGTATGGTGCAGTTCAAGAACGTCTTTACCGGATTGGAAAGCCGCCCATATTCCACGGCTGCGTCATCGCAGAAGTGTGTCCGCGCCGGTGGCAAGCACAATGACCTTGATAATGTCGGCTACACCGCCCGCCACCACACATTCTTTGAAATGCTGGGCAACTTCTCTTTTGGGGATTACTTCAAGGAAGAAGCCATCACCCATGCCTGGAACCTGATCACCAAGGAATTCGGGATCGACAAGAACCGGCTGCTGGTCACGGTGTATCATACCGACGATGAGGCTTTCGATCTCTGGAAGAAGATTGCTGGCTTCTCTGATGATCGCATCATCCGCATCCCCACGAGCGACAATTTCTGGGCCATGGGCGATACAGGTCCATGCGGTCCCTGTTCTGAAATCTTCTATGACCATGGCGATCATATCTGGGGCGGGCCTCCGGGTTCCGCAGATGAGGATGGCGACCGCTTCATCGAAATCTGGAACCTCGTCTTCATGCAGTATGAGCAAGTGACGAAGGAGGAGCGGATCAATCTTCCGCGTCCATCCATCGATACCGGCATGGGACTTGAGCGTATTTCAGCGCTGTTGCAGGGCAAGCACGATAACTACGATACGGACCTTTTCCGCGCGCTGATTTCTGCCTCGGTGGAAGCGACTGGCGTTCCGGCCGAAGGTGACAAGCGCGCGAGCCACCGCGTGATCGCAGATCACCTTCGCTCTTCGGCGTTTCTGATTGCCGACGGTGTGCTGCCATCGAATGAAGGGCGCGGTTACGTCCTGCGCCGCATCATGCGCCGCGCCATGCGCCATGCCGAATTGCTCGGCTCGCGTGAGCCGCTGATCTGGAAACTCTTGCCGACGCTTGTCCAGCAGATGGGCCGCGCCTATCCGGAACTTGTCCGCGCAGAGCCGTTGATCTCCGAGACGCTCAAGTTGGAAGAAACCCGCTTCCGCAAGACGCTTGAGCGTGGCCTGTCCCTGTTGTCGGACGCAACGTCGTCGCTGCACAAGGGTGATATGCTCGACGGAGAAACGGCATTCAAGCTCTACGACACTTACGGCTTCCCGCTCGATCTGACGCAGGATGCCTTGCGCGCTCGCGAGATCGGTGTCGATGTGTCGGGCTTTACCGACGCAATGCAGCGCCAGAAGGCCGAAGCCCGGTCCCATTGGGCCGGTTCCGGCGACAAGGCAACCGAAACCGTGTGGTTTGAACTCAAGGAAAAGCACGGCGCAACCGAGTTTCTGGGCTACGACACGGAAACGGCAGAAGGCGTCGTGCAGGCAATCGTCAAGGACGGCAAGTCTGTCGATGCAGCGTCCGAGGGCGAGAGCGTTCAGATCGTCGTCAATCAGACGCCATTCTATGGTGAATCCGGTGGCCAAATGGGCGACACCGGTGTCATCTCGTCGGACGGAGGCGCTTTCACCGTCAGCGATACGCACAAAAAGGGCGAAGGTATTTTTGTCCACATTGGCACCGTCGCAAAGGGCGGCATCAAGGTGGGCGATGAAGTGGAACTGACCGTAGATCACGATCGCCGCTCGCGTCTGCGCGCCAATCACTCCGCAACGCACCTTCTCCATGAGGCGCTGCGCGAAGTCCTGGGCACCCATGTCGCCCAGAAGGGCTCGCTGGTAGCGCCAGAACGCCTGCGCTTTGACGTGTCTCATCCCAAACCCATGTCGGCTGAGGAGTTGAAGATCGTTGAGGATATGGCGAATGAAATCATTCTCCAGAATTCGCCCGTTGTCACCCGCCTGATGAGCGTCGACGATGCGATTGCCGAAGGTGCGATGGCGCTGTTCGGCGAGAAATACGGCGATGAGGTTCGCGTTGTGTCCATGGGCACCGGCATTCACGGTGCAAAGGCCAATCGGCCGTACTCGGTAGAGCTTTGCGGCGGCACTCATGTCTCTGCAACGGGCCAGATCGGCCTTGTTCGCGTTCTCGGCGAAAGCGCTGTTGGCGCTGGCGTTCGTCGTGTTGAGGCTGTGACGGGGGCAGGTGCTCTCGCCTATCTGGCCGAGCAGGATGAGCGGGTCAAGGCACTTGCGTCGTCGCTCAGGGTTCAGCCATCGGAAGTGCTTGGCCGGGTCGAGGGCCTGCTGGATGAGCGCAAGAAGCTCGAACGCGAACTCGCCGATGCCCGCCGCAAGCTTGCCATGGGCGGTGGTTCTTCCGAAGGATCTGCCGGCGATGTCAAAGAGATTGGCGGCGTGAAGTTCCTCGCCAAGTCGCTCTCCGGCATTGACGCCAAGGACCTGAAAAGCCTTGCCGATGAAGCTAAAAGCGGGCTTGGTTCAGGCGTTGTTCTGCTGATTGCGGTTTCTGAAGATGGTAAGGCAAGCGCAGTTGCCGCCGTTACCGAGGACCTGACCTCACGTTTCAGCGCGGTTGATCTGGTGCGCACGGCTTCCGCTGCTCTCGGCGGCAAGGGCGGTGGTGGCCGTCCGGATATGGCGCAGGCCGGTGGCCCCGACGGCGCAAAGGCGGATGAGGCCATCGAGGCCGTGGCCGCTTCACTCGCTGCTTGAGTATTTGAAGAAAGGGCGGGTCAAGACCCGCCCTTGTCATATATGGCGCTAGATAGCGTTACGCCGGCTTACTCCGGAAGCGTCACAGTTCGAGGTCGGCGGTCACGCACCTCTGGGGCGAGAAATCAAGTTGGCAGACGGCCGAGGCGCGTTAGCGAGCATTCGGGCCTGTCGGCCGCATCTGATCAGCTAGCCGCCTGCAATTTTTTCGTCGCCTCTTCGTCAATCTGATGTGCGCGCTTGTAGGCCGGGCGCTCGCTCATCTTTCCGAGATAATCCACAAAATGCTGGCGTTTCTCTATCGTGCCGAATTGCAGGCCCCAACTGATATGTGAGGCAACATAGACGTCGGCAGCGGTGAAGTGTTCGCCAGCAACGTATGGGTTCTCGCTGAAGGCATGTTCCAGCGTTTTCATTACGTCAGCATATGCGCCGCAACCGGCCATCCGCGACTTCTCCAGCGAAATTTCAAATCCCATGGCCTTCATGGTTACAGCCATTTCCAGCGGGCCAGCCGCGAAAAATAGCCAGCGGTAATACAGGCCACGGTGTTTCAGTGGTGGCGCAAGATCTGCTCCTGGAAAGGCATCAGCCAGATAGGCGCAAATGGCTGCGCATTCGGTGACGACGGTGTCGCCGTGTTTGATGGCCGGGACCTTGCCCATGGGGTTGATCGCCCGGTAAGCGCTTGTTTTCATCTGCTCGCCGAAGCCGAGGATTTCGGTGGTGTAGGGCACACCAACTTCCTCCAGCATCCATCGAATGATGCGACCTCGTGACATCGGGTTGGTGTAGAAAGTCAATTCGCTCATGATGCTGCTCCTTGCTCCATCCGGAACGTCAAACGCCACTGCGTGCGTCCATGCACGAATATTGCGCCCGACCTGCGACGTATTCAAGACATCGCTTTTGGCAAAGAAAAACCCGGCGCAGTGGCCGGGTTTCTGTTTCTTTCCATATGGCGCGCCAATCAGGCGGCCATTGCCTTCTTCAGGTTTTCGTCGATCTTGTCGAGGAATGCCGTGGTGGAAAGCCATGGCTGATCAGGGCCGATGAGCAGTGCGAGATCCTTGGTCATGAAGCCAGCTTCGACCGTGTCGACGCAAACCTTCTCAAGCGTTTCCGCAAACTTTGCGAGCTCGGCATTGTCGTCCAGCTTGGCGCGGTGTGCGAGACCACGGGTCCAGGCGAAGATCGACGCGATGGAGTTGGTCGAGGTTTCCTGGCCCTTCTGGTGCTGACGGTAGTGACGTGTAACCGTACCGTGAGCAGCTTCAGCCTCAACCGTGCGACCGTCTGGCGACAGCAGAACGGAGGTCATCAGGCCGAGCGAACCGAAGCCCTGGGCGACGGTGTCAGACTGAACGTCGCCGTCATAGTTTTTGCAGGCCCAGATGTAACCGCCAGACCACTTCAGAGCGGAGGCGACCATGTCATCGATCAGGCGGTGCTCATAGGTGATGCCGAGTTCGTCGAACTTCGCCTTGAATTCGGTCTGATAGACTTCTTCGAAGATGTCCTTGAAGCGACCGTCATAAGCCTTGAGGATCGTGTTCTTCGTGGACAGGTAGACAGGCCACTTGCGCATCAGACCGTAGTTCATGGAGGCGCGTGCGAATTCGCGGATCGACTCATCCAAGTTGTACATGGCCAATGCCACGCCAGCGCCGGGAGCGTCGTAGACGTCCTTCTCGATCACCTGGCCGTCTTCACCAACGAACTTGATCGTCAGCTTGCCCTTGCCTGGGAACTTGAAATCGGTTGCCTTGTACTGGTCGCCAAATGCGTGACGGCCGACAACAATGGGCTTGGTCCAGCCGGGAACGAGACGTGGTACGTTTTTGCAGATGATGGGCTCGCGGAAAATAACGCCGCCAAGAATATTGCGGATCGTGCCGTTCGGGCTCTTCCACATCTGCTTGAGGTTGAATTCCTTGACGCGGTCTTCATCAGGCGTGATCGTTGCGCACTTGATGCCAACGCCGTGCTTCTTGATGGCGTTTGCCGCATCGACCGTTACCTGGTCGTTGGTAGCATCGCGGTTTTCAACGGAAAGATCGTAATATTCGATATCGAGATCGAGGTAAGGCAGGATCAGCTTGTCCTTGATGAGCTGCCAGATGATACGGGTCATTTCGTCGCCGTCGAGATCGACGACCGGATTGGCTACCTTAATCTTTGTCATGAATTCCTCACCTTCGAGAACGATTGCGCCGGGAGGGCGCGATATGCAAAAAATATCCCGTGGCGCTATAGCATCGTGTGCGTAGAAGGCAAAGCCATGCACGTGCTTTTTTGGTTCCGATGCACGCTGAAACACGTTGCCAAAAGCCATTGGAGAATTACAGTCTGGCGAATCGCTTACGTTGGGTAAGCCTTCTACCAGGACACCATCATGCGGAAATTTCTGCTCGCCACCGCCGCCATCCTCATTGCCACCACCGCATTTGCCGCAGACCCGGCGGAGCCCGTCAAAAAGGTGATGGATATCACCGTCAAGAACTGGTCTGGCGAAGCGGATGACTGGAAATACATCTTTGACGAGGACCTGCTTACGACGCTGTTTAGCAAGGGGTTCGTGGCGCAGTACCGCGAAGCTTCGAAGAAGCCGGCGTCGGACGTAGAGAGTGGCGACAAGGGCGACCCCTTTGGCTATGACGTCGTTACCAATTCGCAGGATGGCTGCCCACTGCAGGACGTTACAATAACGCCCGCAGCACCCAAGGATGGCGTGACGGATGTGACGGTGAAGTTCAAGCTTTGGGCCTGCATGGACGAAGCCGAAATGAAGGCAACGGTTGATCAGGTCAATTTCGATGTGATCGAGGAAGATGGCCGGCCTGTCATCAACGACATTCACCGCGTGGGTGATGAGGGGCGTGATTCCCTTCTCCAGGAGATGACCAACATCATCAAGGGCGAATAAGCCGCTTTTCGCGGATCGCTGCCTTTGATTTGTCCCGAAAACTGTGCCAGTGAGACGCCGAAATATTGGAAGGCGAAGATGGCAGGTACAAACAGCGAGCTGGAGCTTCTGGCAGAAGGTCCGGCAATCATTCTGGTCGAACCGCAACTGGGTGAAAACATCGGTATGGTGGCACGTGCCATGGCCAATTTCGGTCTGGCCGAGCTTCGGCTGGTCAATCCGCGTGATGGCTGGCCGAATGAAAAGGCCCGTTCCGCCGCATCCAAGGCCGATCACGTCATCGATAATACGCGGGTGTTCGATACGATCGAGGAAGCCACCGCCGACCTGCAATTTACCTATGCGACGACAGCCCGAGAGCGGTACGGTTTCAAACCCGTCCGCGCGCCCGTCGTCGCCGCAGAGACCCTTCGCGTCAAATTCAAGTCCGGTGAAAAGACTGGCATTCTCTTTGGTCGCGAAAGATGGGGCCTGACCAATGAGGAAGTGGCGCTGGCTGACGAAATCGTCACTTTCCCGGTCAACCCAGCCTTTGCCTCGCTAAACATCGCCCAGGCCGTGCTTTTGATGTCCTATGAGTGGATGAAATCCGGCATGGAAGATTTGAGCCAGACATTGTTTGAGCCGCTCGAGCAGAAGCAGGCGACGAAGGAGCAGCTTTACGGTCTGTTCGAGCAGCTGGAAGAGGCGCTGGACGCACGCGGTTATTTCCGTCCGGAAGGCAAGAAGCAGCGTATGATCGAAAATCTGCGGGCGGTCCTGTCTCGTCGGGCGCTTAGTTCGCAGGAAATCAGTGTTCTTCGCGGCGTCTTCGGAACCTTCGATAAATATGGCCGCCAGACACCGCGTGGCAGCAACGGTCCTTATGCTGAGGGGAGCAATGCGGACGATGACGGAAACAACGGGTGATTCCCCAAGCCTGACCCAAAAGCCGGTGCTGGTGTTTGACAGTGGCATTGGAGGGCTGACTGTTTTGCGGGAAGCGCGGGTATTGATGCCAGAGCGCGGCTTTATCTATATCGCTGATGACGCCGGCTTTCCCTATGGCGGATGGGAAGAGGCGGGTCTGAAAGACCGCATCCTCTCGCTTTTTGACCGACTGCTCGAAACTTATAATCCGGAAGTCTGCATTATCGCCTGCAATACGGCATTTACGCTTGCGGGCGCGGCTCTGCGTGCCCGGTTTCCCGAAATGACATTTGTCGGCACGGTGCCTGCGATCAAGCCGGCGGCAGAGCGGACGCGTTCCGGCCTCGTTTCTGTTCTCGCTACGCCCGGCACGGTCAAGCGCGCTTATACGCGTGATCTCATTCAATCCTTTGCTTCGCAGTGTCATGTGCGCCTTGTGGGTTCGGAGAACCTTGCACGTATGGCCGAGGCATGGATTCGCGGCGAAACGATTTCCGACGAGGCGGTTCTGGCGGAAATCTCGCCTTGTTTCATCGAGGAAGAGGGCAGACGCACCGATATCGTGGTGCTGGCCTGCACACATTATCCCTTCATGGCCAATGTCTTCCGTCGTCTCGCGCCATGGCCGGTGGACTGGCTCGATCCAGCGGAAGCCATAGCGCGACAGGCAAAGCGCAAGATCGGCTCCATGGAGAGCGTCGATCACCCGGAAGGTTTCGATTTCGCGGTTTTCACCTCAGGGCAGCCAGATTTCACAACGCGGCGGCTGATGCAGGGGTTTGGGCTCAAGATCGGTCAAGCCTCGCCCGGAATGTTGTAAATTTGCATCTATTATCATGAAGTGAATGCAATTCGAGATTGCGCATCTTGAAATCTCCAGGTGGCTGTGGCAAAGATCTTGTGCTTGCAACTCAAACCATAGGAGGCGTTAGAATGAACACATTTATGCATCTTTGCCTCCGCGGCGCAGCTCGATGGACGCTACCGGCACTCGCTGGAATTATGGCGCTTACCCATCGATAAAGGTCTCTTAAGTAAGACCTTTCTTCCGCCCTTAGGCAAATCTAACCATATCGTATCGCAGTAGTGTGATGTTTTGGGCCATCTGTGCCCCATCCTGTCCTGCACATCTTTTCCAATTTCAAAAGGACCTGTCGCTTGGTTGCGCCGGGACGGTATTCCTATGTCCAATGATCAATTAGTGCGTGTAAATAGTCTTTCCGCGGCGGTGGACGAATTGCTCAAGCAGTTTGGTTTGCGAAGTACGCTGCGCGCTGTATTTTTTGCGGCTTTGCGCAAGAAACGTGTGCAGATGGATGTGTTGCACCTGTCCGATCGGATGCGGAAGGATATCGGTCTTCCTGTGAAGGAACCCGTTTCAAAAATGCCGCCGCTGCCACTCTGGTTGCCGCGCTTTTGAAAAAGCGCCATTCCCGCCGGTCATCTCGGCGGGAATGGTGGTCGTACTTTGAAGTTTGCCGCCAAGACAAGGTTCGAAAAAAGGGTCCCAAATGCAGTTTTCTATTCAGAAATTAGGATCCGCAGATGCCGAAGATTATCGCGCATTGCGGCTCGACGGACTTGCCCGTCACCCGGAAGCATTTGGCGCATCCTTTGAAGAAGAGGACGGCTTATCGATTGCAGAGTTTGCCGAGCGGCTGGAAGGCGGTCTTGTTTTTGGTGCACGTGCTTGCGATCGAGATGTGCTTTTGGGCACTGTTGGGCTGCGAGTTTCCAAAGACATAAAGACCAGGCATCGAGGCTTGATCTGGGGCATGTATGTGGTACCGGACGCGCAGGGTACGGGTATTGGTGCGGCACTTCTCAGGCACGTGATGGACGAAGCTCGCCATCGCGTTGAACAGCTATACCTTGCGGTCGCAGCATCGAACGTTTCGGCGCAAAGGCTCTATGGGAAAGCGGGGTTCAAACAATATGGTCTTGAGCGGCGCGCCATGAAAGTCGGGGCTATCTATCATGACCTCATTCTCATGGACGTAAGGCTGGAGCCATAGATCCGCCATGAGTCTGATCCCCAAAACTTGCATTCTTTGATCCGGTCGAAGTCGCGGACGAAAACACCGACGGCTTATTCGTTATTTTCGAACTTGCTTTCTTGCGCTTGCCACCCGCAACGCTGCGCTTTATGGACTGTTGTCTTGCTGACTGCGGGTCGCAAGCGCGCCGCCGGTCAAGAATGCCGCAATCCCCTTGCGGTCGCGATTGGAAAAACACATGGCAGTGCCGCACATATTCCTTGCCCTCATCACGGTCTTTTTGTGGGGCTTCAACTTCGTGGTCATCAAGGTCGGCGTCATGGATATGCCGCCTTTGTTTTTGACCGCTCTGCGCTATTTCTTCGCTGCCGTGCCGCTCATCTTCTTTCTGCCCAGACCAAAGGTGCCATGGAAACACATGGTGGTTTACGGAATGGTCATGGGCTGCGCCCAGTTTGGACTGCTCTATACGGCTATCAAATGGGGGCTGCCGGCAGGGCTGGCTTCGCTCGTCATGCAGTCCCAGGCATTTTTCACCATGGCACTGGCGGTAACGCTGCTGGGTGAAATCCCTCTCAAATCACATATTGCCGGAGCCTCCGTCGCTTTCGGAGGCCTTGCTGTAATCGGCCTGGAACGCTTGAACATTTCCGCCATGGTGCCACTTTTGATGTGCGTCGGTGCAGCGTTCAGCTGGGCAATCGGCAATATCGTCAATCGCAAGGTCGGCCGGGTAAATGCGGTATCCTTCGTGGCTTGGACCAGCCTCGTGCCTGTTTTGCCGCTTTTGGTTCTTTCGCTGGTGCTGGAAGGTCCGCAAGCGATCGCCACGGGTATAGCGAACGCGAATGGCTTGACGGTTCTGGTCGTGGTCTACATGGCATATGGCGCAACCATTGTTGGCGCTGGCATCTGGAGCTATCTTCTGCTGCGCTATCCTGCGGGAACGGTCGCACCGTTTTCATTGCTGGTGCCGATCGTTGGCTTCCTTGGTGCATATTTCGCTTTTGCGGAAGAAATCACGCTTCTGGAAGTCATTGGAAGCGCGATGGTGGTGGCCGGGCTCGCGCTCAACGTTTTTGGCCGACGCTTGAGTCTGCTTCGTGTTCCATCGTGAAGCTGCACATATTCCTTGTGCATTGTGTTGACGCGGCGGGGCATTTGCTGATTTTTTTGGTAAGGAGCGCGCTCGCGGTGGTTTCCACGAATCGCAGCTCATCCATTCGCATTGCAGGGAATTTTTAAATTGCAGGTCGGCATCGACATGGGGACCCTATCGGGCGGGCAAGCTGCCAAGCTCGATATTGAGGAATTGCTTGCCACACGTTTGTTGGTGCAGGGCAATTCCGGGTCTGGCAAATCGCATTTGCTCCGCAGGCTGCTGGAGCAATCCGCGCCTTGGGTGCAGCAGGTCATTATCGATCCGGAAGGCGATTTCGTGACATTGGCCGACAAGTTCGGTCACGTGGTCGTTGATGGCGAACGCACCGAGGGTGAGTTGGCGGGGATTGCCAATCGCATCAGGCAGCACCGCGTTTCCTGCGTCCTGACGCTCGAAGGTCTCGATATCGAGCAGCAGATGCGGGCAGCTGCCGCCTTCCTCAACGGCCTGTTCGATGCGGACCGCGAGTTCTGGTATCCGGTTCTGGTCGTGGTGGACGAGGCGCAGATGTTCGCGCCATCGGTGGCCGGTGAGGTGACGGAAGACGCACGCAAGATGTCTCTGGGCGCCATGACCAACCTCATGTGCCGTGGCCGAAAGCGTGGCCTGGCAGGCGTCATTGCCACGCAGCGTCTGGCTAAGCTTGCTAAGAACGTCGCTGCCGAAGCTTCCAACTTTTTGATGGGCCGTACCTTTCTGGATATCGACATGGCCCGCGCAGCGGACCTCTTGGGGATGGATCGCCGCCAGGCGGAAATGTTCCGCGATTTGCAGCGCGGCAATTTCGTGGCGCTTGGACCTGCGCTGTCGCGCCGCCCGCTACCGATCATCATTGGTGCGGTCGAAACATCGGCCCGTTCGTCTTCACCAAAACTGATGCCGCTTCCCGACTCGCCGCAGGACGTTGAGGACCTTATTTTCACGCCCGACCCGGAAGAGTTTACACGCGCGCCTGTGCGCCGCACGCCACCCGCACCCCGTCCGACGACAGATATTCTGGCGGAGCTTTCGCGCTCCACACCGGCCATCGGCGGATCAGAGCCGCAGCAACAGGTTCAGCGCAGCAGCCAGGCGGATATGTCGCCCGAGGAGCGTGCCGAGAAGATTTCCGCCGTGCTTGCCGAGATCATGGACGATCCGCAGTCGGCCTATCGTACGGATGCCGTTCTCTATCAGGAATTTCTCGTGCGTGCCCGAATGCGCCGAATTCCCGGCACGCCCATGGCACTGTCTGAGTTCCGTCGTCAGGTGGCCATCACCCGATCCGGCGTCGATCTCGAAATGGCATCGACCGAGGCTTGGGAAAAGGCCCTTGAGCTTTCATCCAACGTTTCTGATGATCTCCAAGGTGTCTTTCTGCTTCTGGTCAAGGCCGCACTTGGTGAAGAACCGTGTCCTTCAGACGCCCGCATCGCCCGCGCCTATGGCACCCATTCCGCCCGTCGCGCCCGCAGGCTTCTCAGCTATTTCGAGGAAAAAGAACTCGTCGTTGTCCATGCCGATTTTTCCGGCAAACGCATTGTTGCATTCCCGGACCTCGACGCAAAAACCGCGCCCGGCGATGCGGACGCGGCTGAGGATGATGCAAAGCTCGCGGCCGAGTAGGATTACTCGATCGTTTTCGCTTCCTTACGCGTAGCCAGAAGCGAACCGACTACACCCGTTACCAGAATGGCAACCGTGATGCCCAGCGAGAGGGCAGGCGGGATCTTTGCGATGCCCAGCATATCAGCCACGAAGATCTTGGAGCCGACGAAAACCAGAACCGCAGCCAGAGCATATTTCAGGTAAGCGAAGCGGTGCATCAGAGCTGCCAGCGCAAAGTAGAGCGCACGCAGACCAAGGATCGCGAAGATGTTCGACGTATAGACGATGAACGGGTCTGTCGTGATCGCGAAGATCGCAGGGATCGAGTCGACGGCGAAGATCAGGTCGGCGATTTCGACCATCACCAGCGCAAGGAACAGCGGCGTTACGAAGGTCTTCAGCTTGCCGGTTTTCGCATCGACTTCCTTGACGAGGAATTTCTCGCCGTGCAGCGTGTTCGTCACCGGCAGGTGACTGCGCAGAAACTTCAGAATCTTGTTGTTGCCGATATCGTTTTCGTCATGGTCGGACGAAAACAGCATCTTGAGACCGGTAAAGACAAGGAACGCGGCGAAGATATAAAGAACCCAGTGGAAGTTCTCAACGATGGCAGCGCCAGCAGCAATCATGATGCCGCGCAGGACGATAACGCCGAGGATACCCCACAGCAGCACACGGTGCTGGTATTGGCGGGGAATGGCAAAGTAGGAGAAAATCATCGCGATGATGAAAATGTTGTCCATCGCGAGGCTTTTTTCCACGACAAAGCCCGTCACGTATTCCATCGCCGACTGCTGGCCGGACTGGTACCAGATCCAGCCACCGAAGGCCAATCCGATGGCAATGTAGAAACCGGACATCAACATGCTTTCGCGGATGCCGATCTCCTTGGAGTTTTTATGCAGGACGCCAAGGTCGAGGGCAAGAAGTCCCAAAACCAGTGCAATGAAGACGCCCCACATCCAAGCGGGAGTGCCTAAAAAATCGATGAGCAAATAGTCCATCAGTCAACCTTTTTCCGGACGAGGTTGGCTTTACGGATGGGGAACGTGTGACAGACATAGACGTGGCCCCAACCTTAAGAGACTCGACATCGCGTATTGTCCGGAATACGCCAGAGGGGCCCGAGTCCTGATCACACTTGAAAAATAACGTGGCGAAAGCCGGATTCAAGAGGTGTCGGAAACTTTTTTCTCATTGACAATTCGATGACACAGACCTAGAAGCCGCATCAACACCGGGCAGCAATGCTCGGTGTGTTTCGTTGACTGCCTTGCAGTTTATAAACTGACGTTCGGTAGTCAACATCACCGACATGTCCCGTGGCTTCTCCATTCGCAAATGTGAGAAACCTGTCAGAGGTTCTTAAACGGACCTCAGAGGAGGGCGTGTTTCCTTGATCCGGTTTGGCAACAAACCGGTGTAACATTCTGAAAGGAAATACGATGAGCAAGCGCGAATCGTCCAAGTATAAAATTGACCGCCGTATGGGCGAAAACATCTGGGGTCGTCCTAAGTCCCCGGTAAACCGTCGCGAATACGGCCCAGGCCAGCACGGCCAGCGCCGCAAGGGCAAGATGAGCGACTTTGGCACGCAGCTGCGCGCCAAGCAGAAGCTCAAGGGTTACTATGGCGAACTGCGCGAAAAGCAGTTCCGCGCAACCTACGACGAAGCAAACCGTCGCAAGGGTGATACGTCCGAGAACCTGATCGGTCTGCTCGAGTCCCGTCTGGACGCGATCGTATACCGCGCAAAGTTCGTACCGACCGTTTTTGCTGCTCGCCAGTTCGTAAACCATGGCCACGTCACGGTTAACGGCGTTCGCGTCAACATCGGTTCTTACCGCTGCAAGGTTGGCGACGTTATCGAAGTTCGTCAGAAGTCCAAGCAGCTCGTAACCGTTCTGGAAGCTGTTGCTCTCGCAGAGCGTGACGTTCCTGACTACATCGAAGTTGATCACAACAAGATGGTTGCGACCTTCGCTCGCGTACCAGCTCTGTCTGACGTTCCATACCCGGTCGTCATGGAACCACACCTCGTGGTCGAATTCTACTCGCGTTAATAAACGCGTGTCAGCAATTGAAAAAGCCGCCCTTCGAGGCGGCTTTTTTATGCGTATTTTTTGGGTTTTACGCGACGTCATTCTAGGGCTTGTCCCTAGAATCTAATCACGTTGAATGTCGGGGTTCGTTAGATCCTAGGGACAGGCCCTAGGATGACGGAATAGAGGTTTGCGCCGTATCAAGCCGCAGCAACCCGCTTCGAAATCAGCCGCTCGATCATCGCGGCGTCCAGTTCGTCGTAACTATCGATCACCACAGATGGTTCAAGCTCCGCCATCGGCACATCCGTATAACCGAAGGTGACCCCGACTGATGGGATGCCTGCATTTTTGGCGGATGCGATATCGTTGAAACTGTCACCTACCATCACGCTCTTTGCCGCATCGCCGCCAGCCTTCTCGATTGTGCCGGTGATGTGACGCGCATCAGGCTTGCGCCATTCGAAGGTGTCACCACAGGTGACAGCAGCAAAGTGATGGGCAAGACCAAGCTTTTCGAGAAGAGGCAGTGCCAGTACCGTTGTCTTGTTGGTGCAGACCGCGAGTGTGTAGCCCGAAGCCGTCAATCTCTCCAGCGCCGCAACGATGCCGGGGTAGGGCTTGCTGTTACCGGGCATGGTCTCGAGGTAATAGGCAATGAAGCGCTCATAGAGCGGCTCCAGATCGTCATCCGAAAGCGGCGTATTTCGCAGGGCGAATGCCCGTTTGATCATGACGCGTGCGCCGTGGCCAACCAGATGCTTGAGGTCATCATAGGTTGTGGGTGCCAGCCCGGCAGCGGCAATGGCGTAGTTCAAACTGTCGATGAGATCGGGTGCCGTGTCGACCAATGTTCCGTCGAGGTCGAATATAACAAGGGGAGAAGTCAAGGAATGCCTCACAATGAGAAGGGTAGGTCTCTCCAAGGCTAAGCATTGACACGAAGATTTGCAATGAAACCTTTGGATCGTCACCTCATGCATTCCGAGGGGGCTTTTGTTTGGCAGTCGACCCGTGTAAACAGCACGCCAGCGTCCGGCTCCGAGAGTGGACCCGACGCGGATTGAGTTGTTGTTACACCCGGAGTTTGCAGCCGCATGGATGCCCGCCAAATGAAGATCAAGGCCGCAGAAGCGGCGTTGTCCCATGTCGAAGACGGAATGCGTCTTGGAATTGGTACCGGGTCTACGGCAGAAGAATTCGTCCGGCTTCTGGCGGAAAAAGTATCGGCAGGGCTGCGGGTTCAGGGCGTTCCAACATCCGAGCGGACGGCTCGTCTTTGTGTGGAACTTGGCGTGCCCCTCCAGTCCCTCGATGACCTTCCGGAACTGGATCTCACGATCGACGGTGCCGATGAGGTCGACCACGCCTTGCGGCTGGTGAAGGGTGGCGGCGGCGCGCTGCTTCGCGAAAAGATCGTTGCCGCAGCATCGACACGCGTCATCGTGATTGCAGATCAGAGCAAGGTCGTCGACACACTGGGCGCGTTTCCGCTACCAATAGAGATCAACATATTCGGTCAGGTCGCAACCCGCATTGCAATTGAAAAAGTGGCGTCGAGGCTTGGCCTTTCCGGCGTTATGACATTGCGTTCGCTGGAGGATGGACCCTTTAAAACCGACGGCGGACACCTTATTCTCGACGCATCTTTTGGCCGTATTCCTGATGCAGAAGCACTGGCACGCGAGCTGAACGCCATACCGGGTGTTGTCGAGCACGGACTTTTCATTAATCTGGCATCGCTTGCCATTATCGCCGGGCCGGATGGCGCGCGCGTGATGCAGGCGAAAATATAACAGGAGCGAGAGATTTCATGATCAACCTTGCGGGACTCGGCAAAGCTGCCGCTGCTTCGATCCTCATTTCCGGTATCGTCTTCGGTACCACAGTTCGGGCGCAGGAAATTTCCGAAGAGCATGTTGCCGCTGCCAAGCAGGCTATCGCCGCTCTAGGCGTCACGGATCGTTTTGACAACATCCTGCCGGGCCTTGCCGAGCGACTGAAGGCTGAACTCATCCAGGCCTCGCCAAACGTCCAGGACGCAATCACCGAGACTGTCGATGCGAAGGCTTTGGAGCTTGCGCCTCGCCGTGCCGACCTTGAGCGCGAAGCTGCCCTGACCTATGCGCGAGCTTTCTCGCTGGAAGAACTCAAGGCTATCTCGACATTCTACGGTAGTGAAACCGGCAAGAAGCTCTTGAAGGATGGTCCGATTGCAACGCGCGAACTGATGAAGGCTGCTGATATCTGGGCTGCGGGCATCAACCGCGATCTGAACACATCGAGCATGAGCGAGCTTCAGAAGGTTGCCGGTGCTGATCTTCAGCCTCTGCCAGCCAACAGCGCCAATGTCGGTGGCGCGCCCGGCGCACCTGCTGCTGCAGGCGCTGCACCTGCAGCCAAGCCAAAGCAGTAAGACTTTTCCCAAGGTCAGAATTTTTCAAAGCCCGGATGACAGTCCGGGCTTTTCATTTGTGTGCGGCAACACCTATATGAATGCCCAACGATATGGCCTGCGCCACCATCTCTTTCAGAGGCTTTTCCATGACATCCTATGACTATGATCTCTTCGTTATTGGCGGCGGTTCCGGCGGCGTCCGGAGTGCCCGCGTAGCCGCGTCGCTCGGCAAGCGCGTTGGTATCGCGGAAGAATATCGCTATGGCGGAACCTGCGTCATCAGAGGCTGTGTGCCGAAGAAGCTGTTCGTCTGTGCCTCGCAATTTCCCGAGCATTTCGAAGACTCCGCCGGCTTCGGCTGGACTGTGGGCGAGAGCAGCTTCGACTGGAAAAAGCTGGTCGCTGCAAAGGACAAGGAAATCGAGCGTTTAGAGGGGCTTTATCGCAAGGGCCTGGAGAATGCCAAGGCAGAGATATTCAACAGCCGTGCCGAACTTGTCGATGCGCATACCGTCAAACTCGTGCAAACGGGGAAAACCGTGACGGCGGAACGCATCGTCATCGCCGTGGGCGGCACACCGAATCCGCACGTGTCACTGCCTGGGCATGAGCTTACAATTTCTTCCAATGAGGCCTTCGACCTTCAGGAATTGCCAAGTTCGATCTTGATTGCCGGCGGTGGTTATATCGCTGTCGAATTCGCCAATATCTTCCACGGTCTCGGCGTCGAGACGACGCTGATTTATCGCGGCAAGGAGATACTTTCCCGCTTCGACAACGACATGCGGCAGGGTCTGCATGCGGCAATGGTCGAAAAGGGTATCCGCATCATCCTGGAAGATGTGATCCACGAGGTGAAGGAAGACGAAGCCGGTGGACTTGTGGCGCACACCAAGCAGGGACATTCCCTGAATGTGGGGCAGGTGATGCTGGCGCTTGGCCGCGATCCCAACACGCAAGGGCTTGGCTTGGAGAATGCGGGCGTTGCCATCAATGATCGGGGCGCGATCATCGTTGACGAATACTCCCGCACCAACGTACCCAGCATCTTCGCACTCGGTGATGTCACCGATCGGGTACAGCTGACGCCGGTCGCCATTCATGAAGCGATGTGCTTTATTGAGACCGAGTTCAAGAACAACCCCACCAAGCCTGATCACCACCTCATCGCGACCGCGGTGTTCTCGCAGCCTGAAATTGGCACCGTCGGCATTTCCGAGGAGGAAGCCGCTGCCAAATTCGAGGAAATCGAAGTCTACCGCGCACAGTTCCGGCCAATGAAGGCAACGCTTTCCGGTCGCTCGGAAAAGACGATCATGAAGCTCATCGTCAATGCAGCGGATCGCAAGGTCGTCGGCGCCCATATCCTTGGTCATGAGGCAGGCGAAATGGCCCAGCTTCTTGGCATCATCCTCAAGGCCGGCTGCACCAAGGACGACTTCGACGCCACCATGGCCGTCCACCCGACCGCATCCGAAGAACTGGTAACGATGTATTCGCCGAGCTACCGGATCAAGAACGGGGAAAGAATCTAGGTTCGCAACTTCTGACGGGATTTGAGTGCGAAAATTAAATCGGTTAGATTCGTTTTTCTCACTCGAATTGGCGGAAAATCCGGCTAAACGGCGCGGCGCTTCAAGGATCGGCTTTGCAAAGGTCGCCCTTGAAGCTATAAGCCGCGCAACTTTAGAGATCGCCAATAACGACAGAGTTGGCCTTAACCAGGTGGAAGACATGGCACAGAATTGGACGCCCGGTAGCTGGAGACACAAACCGATCCAGCAGGTTCCCGAATATCCGGATGCGGCAGCACTTTCGGCAACGGAAGCGACGCTTGCAACCTATCCGCCGCTGGTTTTTGCGGGTGAAGCGCGGCGCCTGAAAAAGCAGCTTGCCAGTGTTGCCGAAGGCGAAGCCTTCCTGCTTCAGGGTGGGGATTGCGCAGAGAGCTTCCTTGAGCACGGCGCTGACAATATTCGTGACTTCTTCCGCGCGTTTTTGCAGATGGCGGTCGTTCTGACCTATGGCGCGCAGCTTCCCGTGGTGAAGGTTGGCCGTATCGCTGGCCAGTTTGCCAAGCCACGCTCGTCGAACATCGAAACACTGGATGGCGTCAGCCTTCCGTCTTACCGTGGTGACATCATCAACGGTATCGAGTTCAACGAAGCATCGCGCATTCCAAGCCCTGAGCGCCAGCTGGACGCATACCGCCAGTCGGCTGCTACACTGAACCTTCTGCGCGCCTTCGCTATGGGTGGTTATGCCAATCTCGAAAACGTGCACCAGTGGATGCTCGGTTTCGTCAAGGATAGCCCGCAGGCGGACCGTTATCGCAAGCTTGCCAGCCGCATTTCCGAAACCATGGACTTCATGAAGGCCATCGGCATCACTGCGGAAAACCAGCCCAGCCTGCGCGAAACCGATTTCTTCACCAGCCACGAAGCGTTGCTGCTCGGCTATGAAGAAGCCTTGACCCGTATCGACTCGACATCGGGCGACTGGTACGCGACATCGGGCCACATGCTGTGGATTGGTGATCGTACGCGCCAGCTTGACCACGCCCATGTGGAATATTTCCGTGGCATCAAGAACCCGATCGGTCTGAAGTGCGGCCCGTCCTTGCAGCCGGACAATCTGATCGAGCTCATCGATGCGCTGAACCCATCCAACGAAGCCGGCCGTCTGACGCTTATCTGCCGCTTTGGTCATGACAAGGTTGCCGAGAGCCTACCGAAGTTGATCCGTGCCGTGGAAAAGGAAGGGCGCAAGGTCGTCTGGTCCTGTGATCCTATGCATGGCAACACGATCACGCTCAATCACTACAAGACGCGTCCATTCGAGCGCATTCTGTCGGAAGTCGAAAGCTTCTTCCAGATCCACCGCGCCGAAGGCACCCATCCAGGTGGCATCCACATCGAGATGACCGGCAAGGACGTGACCGAATGCACCGGTGGTGCGCGTACCGTTACTGCCGATTCGCTATCTGACCGCTACCACACGCATTGTGACCCGCGTCTCAACGCCGACCAGGCGCTGGAACTGGCCTTCCTGCTGTCCGAGCGCATGAAAAGCGGCCGTGACGAAAAGCGTATGGCTGTCGTCAACGGCTGATCGAGATCAATGAAAGCGAAAAGCCGTCGGAGCGATCCGGCGGCTTTT
The DNA here is from genome assembly GCF_030209845.1 of Agrobacterium sp. fls2-241-TYG-188a. Taxonomy (NCBI): domain Bacteria; kingdom Pseudomonadati; phylum Pseudomonadota; class Alphaproteobacteria; order Hyphomicrobiales; family Rhizobiaceae; genus Agrobacterium; species Agrobacterium sp. fls2-241-TYG-188a. The sequence continues at coordinate 1,030,245 of NZ_JARVRD010000002.1, forward strand.
TTACGTTTTGGCAGAAACGCAAATGTTTATTGGACAAGGGCAGGATGCATACAGCGAAGATCAGTGACGCGAACATCTGCCGCGCCGAGCTTTACGCCCAGAACAAGCAAAGTGTTGTAAAGCAGGGTATCGATCGGCGTCGTCGCGGCTGAGAGTGTTTCCGAGAGTGCCGCCTGGACGGTCGCGTTGGAGCCGAGCGAGATAAAGAGAAGGTTGATATCAAGATCAGCATTTTTGAGAAGCGTCTTAATCAGTGAAGTCGAAGCGTCTTTTGTCGATATTGTCTTCGACAAGGCTTGGTCAATCTCACTTTGCCGGAAGGTAAGTTTCGTCTTTGTCAGGTTGGCGCTGTCCACATGGGACAATCCGCTCACCTTGAGAACGAGAGAGTCGACGATGGCCGTTCTGGTTACCCTTGGATCTTTGCCAAAATTGTTGAAGGCTGCCATATCCACCTGACCGAGGGAGAGTTCTGCGATGCCCGGCACCACCTCCACATCCACTGAGCCTGTGCCATTGGCACTGCAGCGAACGTCAGACAATTTCGCTTCGCCTGTCGCAACTTCCACATAAAGGGGAATATTGACGGTAAGCCCCAGCAGCGCCTTCAAGCCATCGACCTTGGTGTTGATGGACAGGCGCGTTTGAGCCGTTCTGACGATGGTGCCTGTTGCGCCCACGGCAAGCGGGGGCGTGCCAACCGGGGGCTCACCGATTGCCAGCGTCAGCTGGGTTGAGGCAAGTCCCGGTACAGTGATGCCAGTGTCGAGTGAAAGCTGCTTACCGCCATTGGCAGCCGTGGCCGCGGCGGAAATGAGATCGAAAACGCCGGCTTGCAGGTTGAGATTTTCTGCAGTCCCTATCTTCTTATCGAGAATGGGTTCCAACGCCATCAACCGTTCAAGCCGAAGCTTGACCGTTGTCTTGTTGACCAGCTTTTCGAGAGACTTTAGCGCAGTGTTGACAGCAGGTTTTCCCCCAGACGCCTTGTTCAGTGCAGCCAGAAATTTGCTGTAGGTAATCTCGGTTTGAAGAACATCTCGGTAGGTGCCCGCCGTCAGGTTGATATCGCTAGCCAGCGCGTCGACAACGGCCAGTGCGTTCACGTCAGCGGAAACCAGTGCCTGATAGTCCATCAGATTTAACGATATGTCTGTTCCCAAGAGCCCGCCGAGCAGGCCGTTCAGGAGACCGTTGTTCAAGCTTGCCAGGCGCGTGCCTATCGAAAAGGCTGCCAGCTTCTGGGCTGCAGCCGTGCCTGTCGCGCTGATCGTTGGTGATTGTGCGAAACTGCTGGCAAAATAGATGCGGCCCTTTTCAACGATGTTGACCTTCACAGCATTGTAGGGTGTCGCATTGGGAACGAAGCGTTGCCCCACAGCTATGCTGGCGTCGGGATAATATCGGCCTTTGACTATTTCGGCATAGCCATCGGTCGTTGAGAAAACGGTGTCTGGATCGAATGTGACGGTTCCGCTTGTCGTCAAGAGGGTGGAGTTCAACTTGACGCCCAAATTCTCATTGTTGATCTGAAAAAACTGCAGCACGGCCCGTTCGGGGTTGATTGCTGACGCCGCCGATACCGCCGCAAGATCAGCGGTGTTTTGCAACTGCCGCTTTTGCAGGGTGAGCGAACCATAATCCACACCCAGGGCCAGAACCCCCATGATGAGCGGGGAGGTGATGGCCGCCATGACAGCTATATTTCCGGAGCGATCCGAGGCGAGATGCCTGAACAAGGTCGTCCATTTCGGCATGTCATACTCCCCCGATACGGATTGTCGAAAAGCGGCGGATTGTCTTGTCAGGAAGGGCGTAGGTATAGAGGCTCCAGATCGGCAGTTCCGTGGCGTCATATTCGACGGTCACCGTGAACTGCGTTACGTTGAAAGGATCGCTGTCTACGGAAACATTCAGGTGGTTCTTGTCGAGGAAGACGTAATTCAGCGCGCTTTTGTCGATGAAGTCTTTGGCAAGGGCTTGCCGCTCAGGGGTGCTCATGCCAGCAATTGCTGTGCGAGCAGCATCTGCGGCGACCTGTTGCACCGCATAGGCCGCTGTCAGATAGATGCCGTAGGCAATCATGGTCAAAATCACGAGTATGAAGACCGGAGCGACGATGGCAAATTCGACCGCTGCTGATCCAGATCGATTACGGAAGATGTTTGCCATTCCCATGATGGCGCCCCCTGAAAATATGTTATTTTCGAAAAGGCTAAAACACGGAAATTGATTTTCTGTTAAGGAAAAGATTTCAACCCAGGGGCACATGCGCAAAAAAAATGCAAATGGCGGAACTTTTTTTGGGCTGGGTCGTTTTCGGGCGGCGTAGCCGTCAGATCAGCCGTAGGCCCTTGAAGCTAACGTGCCCATCCTTCCCGATTATGATGTGATCATGCACGGCAATTCCCAGTGGTTTTGCCGTGTCGACAATTGTCTTGGTCATGTCGATATCGGCTCGGGACGGGGTCGGATCTCCACTGGGATGATTGTGGACGAGGATGATCGCGGTGGAGGAAAGCTCGAGCGCCCGTCTCACGACTTCCCGGGGATAGACCGGCGTGTGATCAACAGTTCCTTGCCCCTGGACTTCATCTGCGATCAGCACATTTCTCTTGTCGAGAAATAGAATACGAAACTGCTCTCGTGATTCATGCGCCATTGCCGCATGGCAATAGTCAATCACAGAAGACCATGATCCCAACACCTGCTTGTTTCTGATTTCGCTTTTCAGCATCCGTTGTGATGCAGAGGCGATGAGCTTGAGATCGAGCGCAACCGCTTCCCCGACTCCTTTTACCTCTTGTAACAAGGCAACAGGCGCTCCCATGACGCCACCGAACGTGCCGAAGCGAGCAATCAGTGCCTTCGCAATTGGTTTTGTGTCACGCCGGGGAATGAGGCGGAACAGAAGAAGCTCCAGCAACTCATAGTCAGCCAGGGCTGCGTCGCCATTGTCGCGATATTTGGCACGGAGACGCTCACGATGACCGAGATAGTGGGCCCCATCGGCGTCAGGGGCAGGCGTCAACTCGCCCTTCATCTTCTTTGCGACCTGCCTGGGCTCAGCAAAAAAGCCGCGCTCATCCATGACTTCCGCAAGATCGTTGCTGTCGCCTTCCACGCCTGTTTCCGAATTGAACAACGTCGTCTGATCAGCGGGGCTTTTGGCCATTGGCATCGTCTCTCAAAAATTAGAGCGGCGGTAGTCCAGGGCGGTGGAGACCACCTGGCGAAAGTGTGAAAATCTCGCAGCCTGTTGCTGTCACGCCCACAGCATGTTCGTACTGGGCGGAGAGTGAGCGGTCCCGCGTGACTGCGGTCCATCCATCGGAAAGGACTTTCACATTTGGCTTGCCGAGATTGATCATCGGCTCGATCGTAAAGATCATGCCCTCGCGGATTTCGGGACCGTCGCTCTCCTTGCCATAGTGGAGAATGTTCGGCGTATCGTGAAACAGACGCCCCACGCCGTGCCCGCAGAAATCAGTAACGACTGAGCAACGCTCGGCTTCCGCATAGGCCTGGATTGCCGCGCCGATTGCCCCGGTGCGAACGCCCGGCCTTACCGCCGCAATGCCACGCATCAGGCACTCATAGGTCACTTCCAGAAGACGCTCCGACGCACGCTTGATCTGGCCGACGGGGTACATGCGGCTGGAGTCGCCGTACCAGCCGTCCAGAATATAGGTCACGTCAATATTGACGATGTCGCCTTCGCGCAGGGGTTTATCATCCGGAATGCCGTGGCAAACAACATGGTTGATGGAGGTGCAGACGGACTTGGTATAGCCGCGATAATTCAACGTGGCGGGAAGGGCGTCGTGATCCATCCCGAATTCGAAGACGAACCGGTCGATCGTATTGGTCGTGACGCCGGGTTTGACAAGGCTGGCCAGTTCATCAAGGCAGCGCGCCGTCAACTGACTGGCCTTGCGCATTCCTGCAAAATCCTCTGCGTTATACAAGCGAATAACGCCGGTATTTTTCATGGGTGCCGATGCTGCGTCGATGTAGGTGACCATTATAAAGCTTTCTTGTCCTTCAATGCTTTGTTTCATAAAGCAGCAGGGTGCCGGTCGTCTATTGCAACCATCTCGTTTGCTACGATTTCCTGTGCCGAAACGCTACATTTCATGGCGTAGGCCTCTACGCCACGCTTCCTGGCATGGTGGAATGCGACGGAGTAGGCGGGGTCCAGGTCATCGCAGATCCGGAAAAGGTCGCAGTCTGACCGCTGGATGACGTAGAGCATGACCGCGCGATACCCTGCCTGCGCTGCGTCGCCCAACTCTTCCAGATGCTTGACGCCCCGTTTGGTGGCCGTGTCGGGAAACTCTGCGAGCCCTTTCTGCCGAGTGAAATGTACATTCTTCACCTCGACATAGGCATCAGGCCTGCCATTTGCAGACAGGAGAAAGTCGATTCGCGAATTTTTGCCGTATCTTTGTTCGCGTTTTATTGTCGAATACCCGGCAAGAGATGGAATGGCCGCCGCGCCCAGCGCCTCCTGCACAAGTTTGTTGGGCATGGAGGTGTTGATGCCAACAATCGTCCCGTCCGCCTCCACGAGTTCAAGCATGTATCGATGCTTGCGTGTGGCGCTTTCGTGCTGTGACAACCATATGCGTGAGCCTGGCGTCGTCAGACCGCGCATCGACCCGGTGTTGGGGCAGGAACCTGTGATGGCCGTGCCATCTTCCAGCACCGCATCGAAAAGAAAGCGTTTATAACGGGAAACAAGTGTCGCGGGGACAAGTGGCGAATCAAACAACATGCCGCAGTGTCGTGTTCGCGGGTTTCTTATTCAAGAACATAGGTTCCGGGCGCGTCGCAAAGCGGTGTCAGGGCTCCTTCGCCGGGTATGCGGGCGGCAACCTGTTGTGTGTTGTGAGACGCAAGCCATTCCTGCCAGTGCGGCCACCACGAGCCCTTGTGAGCATCTGCGGACTGCTGCCAGTCATCGAAGTCACCTTCGGGTGACAAGTTGCGTGTCCAGTACTGGTACTTTTCCGCGTCCGGTGGATTGACCACACCGGCGATGTGGCCCGAAGCGCTGAGCACGAACTCTACCGGTCCGCCAAACAGGCCAGCACCAGTAAAGACCGATTTTGCCGGTGCGATGTGGTCTTCCCGGGCAGCGAGATCATAAACCGGGATTGTGACATCGCTCAGCTTGATGACCTTTCCAGCAACCTTCATCCGGCCTTCAGCGAGATTGTTCTCCAGATAGCAGTTTCGCAGATAGAAGGAATGGTTGGCCGCTGCCACGCGGGTGGAATCAGAATTCCAGTAGAGAAGATCAAAAGGCGGCGGCTGTGCCCCCCGCAGATAGTTATCCACCACGTAAGGCCAGACGAGATCGGATGCTCGGAGCATATTGAAGACACTGGCCATGATGGCGCCATCCAGATATCCGACCGCCTTCATATGAACATCGAGAGCCGCCAGTTGCTGCTCATCGATAAAGACCTTCAGATCGCCGGCATGGGTAAAATCCGTCTGGGCGGCAAGAAACGTCGCGGTCTTGATGCGGTGGTCGCTCGTCTGGGCGTGCAGGGCAAGAGTGGAGGCGAGCAGGGTTCCGCCAATGCAATATCCCACCGCGTTGACGTCATTTTCGCCTGTCGCCTGTTTGATGCTATCAAGGGCGAATTGGATTCCCTCTTCAATATAGTCATCCCAGCTTTTGTCCGCATGACGGCTGTCCGGATTGACCCATGAGATCATGAAAACGCTGTGGCCCTGATCGACGCACCATTTCACGAAGGATTTTCGCGCGTTGAGATCGAGAATGTAGAATTTGTTGATCCAGGGCGGAATGATCAGCAGCGGCTCTTTCCACACCGTTTCCGTTGATGGCGTGTATTGGATGATTTCGCACAGTTGGCTGCGGGCTATGACCTTGCCGGGCGTCACCGCGAGATTCTGGCCGATGACGAACTTGCTGTAATCCGTCTGGCGCAGTTTGATGTTGCCATTGCCAGCGGCCATGTCTTCGGCCAGTTGCGCCATGCCCTTGACGAGATTGGCACCGCTGGTTGCCACCGTCTCACGAAAGACCTGCGGGTTGGTAAAGGCGAAATTGGCGGGTGAAATCGCCTCCGTGACTTGCCGCATGTAAAAACGGGCCTTCTGCCGCGTCTTCTCATCCAGACCTTCTGCCTCGCTGACCATTTTTTCCGCCCAGGCGGCCGTTGCGAAGTAAATCTTCTGCAAGAGATCGAAGAACGGGTTCGTCTGCCAGGCCTCATCGGCAAATCGTTTGTGGGTGGTTTGGGCGCGCTCCTGCGCCTTGGTATCGTCCTGCCCGGAGGAATATTGTGAAAGCGATTTTTGCCAGATGTCGAAATAGCTCGAAAGAAGATGCGTTTGCGCCTCGATGGACCGTTTCGGCTCGGCCATCCAGTATTCGGCGACATCCGACATGGTCCGGACGAGATCGCTCATCGGGCTGGCAGAGGTCGGTGGAATCTCGCCACGCTCACGCGGTGCCAGCCATTCCGACGCCGCCTTGCCAAGATTTTCCAGAGCCCGCGCGACGTTCATGGCAAAAGCCTGAGGATCCCGCACGATATAGGCTTCGGCCGATTCGGCGGTAGAGCCCTCGGGCTTCTCCCCCTTGTCGTTCACTTCGCCATTCGTGCCCGCCATACATTGCCCTCCGGCGCATTTTTGTGTTTGCACATTCTGCATGAAAACGAATACAAGTTCCAGCAAAGCGACGCTCCGGATTCCGGCGTCCGGCATTCGAAGACTACGTTACAGGCGGGGCATAGACATGGGCAAGCATCTCGAACGCGTAAGAGCGGTAACCGCCCTGTCGATCTGCGGCATTCTTTTGCCACTGATAGGCGGATGCAGGAATCTCGATCCGGTGGTTGCGCCTGCGAATATGAAGCGCCCGGCAGCCCAGGTCGTCGGTCCGAGAACTGTCGATTCGTCGCCAGTTGCACAGAAGCGCGACACGGGAACCTATCCAACATTTGCAACGCCGATGACGGCTGCCTTGCCGCAAATGGAAAATGACGAAGCCAACACGATGGAGACGTCGATGACCCGGCTCGGCAATGCGCGCAGCAAGGGGCAGATTTCCGAAGCGGAATATAAGCGCCGTGTCGCGGAACTGCGCGCACTTTCGGCCCAGCAAAACCCCACGGCCACGCCTGCGGCGTCCCAGTGAGGCTTCGGTTAACGGCGCGTAAAAGCGCCTGATTGAATCCTAACCGTTCGGGTAAGCGCCGGATTACCGCGTTCCTTAAGCCAGCATAGTAAAGTTGGACGTATAATGCCCCCTAATGGCACAGAGTGTCGGTGGCGCTGGGGGGCGTGAAAAATGAAATGCTTCTTTGTCTGTCTGGTGTTTGCCGCTACGCTGTTCAATGCAGCGCAAGCTAAGGCGCCCTATGTGATGGCCGTTCATCTCGGCCATCCAACTTGAGCGCCTTTTTAGACTCAGTCGTTGCCCGCTGCAAAGTTCAGCGCAGCCATGTCTGGCACCGTGATGTGGCGGTTATTCTCGATCTGGATAATGTTGTCCTTGCGCAGCTTTGTCATCTGGCGGCTGACCGTTTCAATGGTCAGACCCAGAAAGTCTGCAATGTCGGCGCGTGACAGCGGCAAGTCGAAGCAGGATTTGTCCGTTTTTTCGGGGTCGATATGAGTTGCGATCAAATAGAGGAAGCTTGCAACTTTCTCCTGAGCGGATTTACGACCGAGCGTGAGCATCCAATCGCGTGCTTCATCCAGTTCCTTAAGCGACTGGCTGTGAAGCTTGCGCTCCATCCCGGGCACACTGCTGACCATCCTGTCTATGACACGACGAGGAAAGCTGCAGATTTCAAGATCCGTAGCCGCTTCGGCACTCATGCTGCTTTCGGCTATGAAGGGCCGCCCAAGAAAATCAGGAGCGAACTGCAAACCGACGATCTGTTGACGACCGTCCGACATCATTTTTGAAAGCTTTACGACGCCCCTCAATATATTGGCGTAATAGGGAACCTGCTCACCCTGTCCAAGCAGTTCCGTACCCTGATCAATCTTCTTTCGTGCCGAGTGTCGATTGAGTTCCGCCAGTTGCTCGGGAACCAATACCCCACACAATCCACCATGCCGTGCTTCGCACGCACGGCACACGACAGGAATTTCTGAATTATGTACGTTTCGTTGCAGCGTATCCATCGTTCAAGTTCCGATCAAAAGATCAAGGCAATGAAATGCAACTCTCACGATGTGCTCTCGCTCGCCCCGATAAGCCGATATCCCCCTCGGCTTTTATTGCTCGATGTTTACACCGGGACTTGATCGAAGTCAAAGTTGCAAACTGTCGCAGGTTGTATCGCTGGTCGCAGAATTGATACATGCCAAGGGGGGAAACACACCGTGACAGAGCACCTCATTCGGAAATATGCCAATCCCGTACCGCGTTACACGAGCTATCCGACAGCTCCGCATTTTCACGAGGGGGTTGATTCGCAGGTCTATGAGACATGGCTCCACGCCATCGACGCTGAAAACCGGATTTCGCTTTATCTGCACATTCCCTATTGCGACCGTCTTTGCTGGTTTTGTGCCTGTCACACCAAGCATACGCTAAAGTATGAACCCATAGCGGCGTACCTGAAGTCGTTGCACCGCGAGATCAAGAAGGTCGGCGGCATCGTCTCCAAGGATGCAAGGGTCACCGCCGTGCATTTCGGTGGTGGTTCACCCACGATGCTTAAGCCGGAGGACATGATTGCGCTGATGGACTGTCTTCGCTCGTCCTTCTCCTTTGGCTCGGATGTTGAAATCAGTGTCGAGATGGACCCGAACGATCTGGATGAAGAGCGTTATGATGCTCTTGCTGCCATCGGCATGACGCGAGCAAGTCTGGGGGTTCAGGACTTCGATCCCAAGGTTCAGCGGACGATCAACCGTCTCCAGAGCTTCGAGCAAACCAAAAGCGTGGTCGATGCAGTCCGGGCGAGGGGCGTGCATTCCGTCAACTGCGACATTCTCTATGGATTGCCGCACCAGACGACGGAGACCCTGCGCGATACCGTCCGGCAGATTGTCTCGCTTGATCCGGACCGCGTTGCGCTTTTTGGATACGCGCACGTGCCCTGGATGAAGAAGCATCAGACCTTGATACCGGAAAAGGCGCTACCTGATGTAGCGGAGCGTTACCGTCAAATGACGACAGCTACCGAAATGCTGATCGCTGCCGGATATGTCAGCATCGGCATCGACCATTTTGCCAAGGCCACCGACACGCTGGCGATAGCCTTGAAAGACGGCGCACTGAAGCGGAATTTCCAGGGCTATACGGATGACTGCGCGGATGTGCTGATAGGGCTGGGGGCTTCGGCAATCGGCAAGCTGCCTCAAGGTTACGTCCAGAACATGCCTGCCACCGGCGAATATGAACGGATGGCGGATGGTGACGATCTCTGTGTCGTGCGCGGCATCGAACTGTCGCTCGACGACCGGGTGCGCGCTTTCGTCATCGAGCGCCTGATGTGTGATTTTTCGCTGGATCTCGATTCGCTGGCGAGCCTCTACGGTCCGGCCGCTTCGGTGGCGATTGCGGAAGCAAGGCAATTTGCCGAGAGCGAACGAGACGGCCTTGTGACGATGCAGGGCGATGTTTTCAGCCTGACCGATACGGGAAAACCTTTCGCAAGAAGCATCGCCGCATCCTTCGATACCTATCTCTCGAATGGCCGGGGACGCCATTCGGTTGCTGTTTGAGCAACACTTTGCGCTGAAAATTCAATGATCCACCACGAAACCATTGGCTTTTTAGAGCAAGTTGCCTATGTGGTGCGTCTGAATAGATCTAATGGATAAGACACACGAAGGATTATGGGCGTGACAGCTACATTCGACAAGGTTGCAGACATTATCGCTGACACCAGCGAAATCGACCGCGAGACCATTACGCCGGAAAGCCACACGATCGACGATCTGGGCATCGACAGCCTCGACTTTCTGGACATCGTATTTGCAATCGACAAGGAATTCGGCATCAAGATTCCGCTCGAGCAGTGGACGCAGGAAGTCAACGAAGGCAAGGTTTCGACCGAGGAATACTTCGTTCTGAAAAACCTCTGCGCCAAGATCGACGAGCTGAAGGCTGCCAAGGCCTGATTTCGGAAGACGCGATGACGGGCACACTGTATCCGTCATCGCGGCGCCGCACTGAATCGATTGCGGCCAAGTTGATGATCGCATGCGATTTTTTGCCGCGCAGAGGCGCGGCGGCTCGCTCCCGGATCACATCCGGGATGATGGACGTGTCGTGCGGCACCTCTCCGGCGCAGCCGAACCCTCCACACACCTATGTCACGGACGGAACATGCTTCTAGAATATTTTCAGATGGTGGACCGCATCGAGTCACTGGACAAGTCTGCCCGGATTCTCAAGGCGCGGTCGGTTGTTCCTGCTCAAAGCCCGGTGTTTGAAGGGCACTTTCCCGGGATGCCGCTTGTGCCTGGTGTGTTGCTCATAGAAACGATGGCGCAGGTCTCGGGAATGCTCGTTCTGGCAATGACCGATTTTGCAGCCATGCCTTTTCTCATGAGCGTTGATGGCGCCAAGATGCGCACCTTTGTAGAGCCAAATGCCGTTCTCGACATTGAGGCCTATCTGGAGCACGACGGTTCTGGATTTGCCGTGACGAAGGCGAAAATCACATCCGATGGCAAGAAGGTTTGTGACGCACAATTGAAGCTCAGAACCATGCCCTTCAGCGATATTCCCCTTGGCCCCATCGTGCGCAAGCGTGCGGAAGAGGTGGGCCTGATGGCCGCGATTGCGGCCGACCAGTCCGTCTGACCCGGTTTTATGTGACGCGGGCAGGGTGGTACTGGTCCTGACCAATCTCGCTCTCCTGCGTCCCAACTGCTTATAATTGACGAAAACTCATGCGTTGGGCGCGGTCTTTGGGCCTTCGCCATTGCAAAGCCGCATCGTGGGCATTATTCCGCATGGCACACGCGGTAACATACCGTTTTGGAAAGCTCGCCGGACCAAATCTGATCGGCAGGCGACGAAGGATGACAGATGATGAAATCTGACAATGATGTGGTGATCACCGGGGTCGGTATCGTAACGTGCCATGGCGTCGGTGTGGATGCCCATGTTGCGCTTCTTTCTGCAAAGGCAGCCCCTGATCCAATCGTCGAGACTGAGAAATTCGCGCCCTATCCCATTCACCCATTGCCAGAGATTGACTGGTCGAGCCAGATTGGCCGCAAGGATCAGCGGCAGATGGAAAACTGGCAGCGGCTCGGCGTTTTTGCAGCCGGTCTCGCGCTCGATGACGCCGGGTTGAAGGAAGATGCTGAAGCCTGCGGCACGATGGACATGATCGTGGCTGCCGGCGGTGGCGAGCGCGATATCAATGTCGATACGTTGATTGTGGATGAGGGCCTTAAACGCAACGACCGTGAGGTCATGTTGAATGAGAAGCTGACCACCGAACTGCGTCCAACGCTGTTTCTTGCCCAGCTCTCCAATCTCATGGCCGGAAATATCTCCATCGTTCACAAGGTTACCGGATCATCGCGCACATTTATGGGCGAAGAGGCTGCGGGCATTTCTGCAGTAGAAACGGCGTTTCATCGCATTCGCTCGGGCGAATCCAGCCATGCGCTGGTTGGCGGCGCTTTCGCCGCAGAACGCCCTGACATGACGTTGCTGTTCGAGGCAATCGGTGCACATGCACAAGGCCAATGGCAGCCTCTGTGGTCTCGCTCCGAAGGCGAGGGCGGCGGCATGATCACCGGCTCCGTCGGCGCTTTCCTGGTGCTGGAATCCCGCAAGCGTGCCAGCGCGCGCGGTGCCAAGGTCTATGCGCGCATTGACGCCATCGAGGGCGATCGTGGCAGCCGTGAAGACGGAAAGTTCGAGACCCGGCTCGAGCGTTTGCTGGCCCCTGCAAGGGATGGCGCTGAAACGGTGATTTTCTCCGGTGCAAGTGGCTATGACGCGGTAACCACGCGGGAGCGCGACGTTCTCTCAAAGGCTTTGCCTGCATCGGCCATCCGTGGCTTCGGTGGTGTCACCGGGCATGGACTTGAGGCGCAATTTCCGCTGGGGCTCGCCTTGGCGGCACTTGCGCTGGAAAGCGGCGCTGCGGTTCCAGCGTTTGACCCGGCATTTGAAAAGGCTGCAACCTCCGCACCGGCACAGGCCGTGGTGACGGCAGTCGGCCATGTTCGCGGCGAAGGCGTTGCCGTTCTTTCCAGAGATGTGTGAGGAGTAGACACCATGGCGTCCAGCAATTTCAAGGACCACCTCGGTCGCCCCATCGTTGCCGTTACCGGCATGGGCATCATCACATCGCTTGGCCAAGGGCTTCAGGACAACTGGGCAGCCTTGACCTCGGGCAAATCCGGCATTCACAAGATCACCCGTTTCCCGACGGAAAACCTTTCGACGAAAATCTGCGGCACGGTCGATTTCATCGACATTCCCAAGCCGAACTCGGTCGAGCGTTCCTTCGCCTTCGCGCGGGAAACCACGATCGAAGCTCTGGCGCAGGCTGGCCTTTCCGGTGACTTCAACGGACCACTCTTTCTGGCAGCTCCTCCCATCGAGCCCGAATGGAGCGCGCGCTTTGAGTTGGCTGACCGTTCGCCACCGGCTGCAAGGCCGGGCGATGCCTATGATCGCTTCATGGCCGCTCTTCGCGAACGTCCAGACCCGCAATTCCAGGAAGCGGCGCTGTTTGGCGCTATTTCCGAGCGTTTGGCCGATCGTTTCGGCACGCGTGGTCTGCCCGTTACGCTGTCCACTGCCTGCGCTTCCGGCGCAACGGCCATTCAGCTTGGTGTGGAGGCCATTCGGCAGGGTCGCACAGACCGGGCGCTAACGGTGGCTACAGACGGTTCAGTCAGTGCGGAAGCATTGATCAGGTTCTCGCTACTGTCGGCGTTGTCGACCCAGAACGATCCGCCAGAAAAGGCTTCTAAGCCATTCAGCAAGGATCGTGATGGATTTGTGATTGCAGAAGGCGCAGCCACGCTTGTTCTGGAATCGCTTGAAGCTGCCGTGGCTCGCGGTGCGAAAATCCTCGGCGTCATCAAGGGAGCCGGTGAGAAGGCCGACAGCTTCCATCGCACGCGCTCCTCACCGGACGGCGGCCCTGCGATTGCTACCATCCATGCTGCTCTCGCTGATGCGGGTGTTGCTGCAGCCGATATTGGCTACATCAATGCGCATGGCACCTCGACTCCGGAAAACGACAAGATGGAGTACAGCTCGATGCTCGCCGTCTTCGGCGAAGGGCTTAAATCCATTCCCGTATCGTCCAACAAATCGATGATTGGCCACACATTGACTGCGGCGGGTGCGGTTGAAGCCGTATTCTCGCTGCAAACCATGTTGACCGGGACATTGCCGCCAACCATCAATTACAACAATCCGGATCCGACAATTGCGCTGGATGTTGTGCCGAACGTGAAGCGGGATGCGCAGGTCAGCGCTGTCCTTTCGAACTCCTTCGGTTTCGGTGGACAGAACGCAAGCCTTGTCATGACGCGGGAACCCGCTTAATCGGTGTTCCAGTTTAAAAACAAAAACAACGCCTTCGGGCGAAGGACTTCATTATGCGCGCCTTGCAACTCGTAGATGATCGTAAGCTTGAAAAAGTTGAACTGCCCGAACCCGAGGCGCCGGCGCCCGGTGAGGTGACGCTGCGCGTCAAGGCGGTGGCTTTGAACCATATCGATGTCTGGGGCTGGCGTGGTATGGCCTTTGCCAAGCGCAAGATGCCGCTGACAATCGGCGCGGAAGCCTCGGGCGTGGTTGAGGCAATCGGTCCGGGCGTTTCCAATGTTCTGCCGGGTCAGCTGGTTTCCATCTATGGCGCACGCACCTGTGGGCTCTGCCGCCACTGCGTCGAGGGTCGCGACAACCTCTGCGAAAACGTTGCCGGTGTTCATGGCTTCCACTTGGACGGCTTCGCTCAGGAAAAGATGAATATTCCAGCCCGTCAGCTCGTTCCGGCACCGCCTGGCGTTGACGCAATTGGCGCGGCTCTTGCCCCGGTAACATTCGGTACCGTCGAGCACATGTTGTTCGACAATGCCAAGCTGCAGCCAGGCGAGACCATTCTCATTCACGCAGGCGGTTCCGGTATCGGCACTGCGGCAATCCAGCTCGCCAAGAAAATGGGCTGCACCGTCATCACCACCGTTGGCTCTGATGACAAGATCGAGCGCGCCAAGGCGCTGGGTGCTGACCATGTCATCAATTACCGCACAGACCGGTTCGAGGGCGTTGTCCGCAAGCTGACGAAGAAGAAGGGCGTGGACGTTGTCTTCGAACATGTGGGCAAGGACACCTGGGCAGGCTCCATGTTCTCGCTGAAGCGCGGCGGCCGTCTGGTGACTTGCGGCTCCACCTCAGGCGTGTCGACGGACATCAATCTGATGATGCTTTTCCAACAACAGCTCAAACTGCTCGGATCCTTCGGATGCCGGATGGAAAACATGGCCGATGCCATGCAGAAAATGGCACGGGGCCTCGTCCACCCGGTTATCGATACGGAAGTGACATTCGACACGATCGAGAAGGCGCTGGAGCGGATGGAAACCCGTCAGGTCTTCGGCAAAATCGTTCTTCGGATGGACTGACGCCATTGAAGATGTTCATTACGCGCGTCGTTCTGGCGCTCGAAAATTTCCGCCAGTGGTTTAACGCGACGCTCGCCTTCAGCGTTCTTAATCTGCTGAAGCTTGCACCTGCGGACCCCGCAATCCGTTTTGCGGACCGAGTCGCGCGGAAAATCGGTCCCAGAACGCCGCGTCACAAGCTGATGCTGTACAATCTCAAGCGCGCCTATCCGGAAAAGACGGAGCACGAGCAGGAGGAGATTGCGCTCGACAGCTGGGGCAATATGGGACGCCTGGCTGCGGAATATGTTTTTCTGGACCGCCTCTTCGATTTTGATCCGACCAAGACCGAGCCGGGACGCATCGAGGTTGTTGGAACCGATACCTTTCTGGAGTTGCGCGACAATCCGCGTCCATTCATCGTTTTTACCGCCCATACCGGCAACTTCGAGCTGTTGCCCGTCGCTGGCTCCGCTTTCGGCCTGGATACGACGGTGCTGTTCCGCCCGCCGAACAATCCCTATGTGGCGGAGAAGGTCTTCAATTTCCGCAAGGAACGCATGGGCAATCTCGTACCGTCGCATGCTGGCTCTGCTTTTGCGCTTGCCCGTCAATTGGAAAAAGGTGGCGGTGTTGGCGTGCTTGTAGACCAGAAATTTCGCAAAGGCCTGCCCACCAAGTTTTTCGGTAACGACGTCCTTACCAATCCATTGCTGGCAAAGCTTGTAAGGCAATTTGGGTGCGATGTTTTTCCTGCGCGTTGCATCCGTCTGCCAGATAACCGCTATCGGCTGGAAATTGAACCGAAAGTGGATATTCCTCGCGATGCACTCGGAAACGTCGATGTGCAGAAAACCGCACAAATGCTCAACGATAAGGTGGAAAGCTGGGTCCGGGAATATCCCGGGCAATGGCTTTGGTATCATGATCGCTGGAAAATCAAGGCAGCATTATAGGACTAGAAGATTTAATGTCTGGTCTTGGAATCATGAAAACATCTCAGGATTGTGTATGTATATTTTTCTTCACAATTTCTGGGATTTGTTAAAGACGTTCCGCGTGTGTTAATTTGTCCAATGTTGTGATGGCAGTGCTGTCTCTCGTTACGCCATTCTTCATGGTGATCGTATGTAACGGGTCTCGGGGCCGCTGAACCGGTGTAAGTTTGAAAGTGCGAGTGGCGCACAATCACCCCCGGGGGAGAGTCGAGTTGAAAGCTTTGATTGACTTGTTCTGGCAAAGATATTCGGAGCTGAAGGGAGCCGTTGATCGCAACGACGCCCAGAAGATTACTATACTGGATCGCGAGCTTGATCCTTTGCTGGAGAGTATCACAAGCTTCAAAACCAAAAGCTCGTCTGAGGTGCTTGAGCAGTTCCGCTTTGCAATCGATCTTCTGAACGAAGAGGCGGAGGACACAGGCTGCGTCCAGCGGAATTCAGAATTGCTGGGCAAGCTTGTTGATCGTTACATCGGCGCCGGACTTCCCTACGATGGAGCAACACCAGACGGTGAACCCGCATCCTGGAGCCCATACGTCATTCTCGACGAAGACAGGCTCGATGACCTCGACGAGCGGGTCTTCGTCGTCTCGCCAGGGTACCGCATCAACTACACCAACGCTTTGAATGCTCTGTGCTACGAGGCCAAGACCAACGACATTATCGGTCGTCACATTGCCGAATTCATAGGCATCCACCATTTCCAGCAGGCACTGCGCGAAAAGCTGGATGCGTGCTTCAAAGGCGAAGCTGCGAAATACACCTATGCCGAAGATATCGATGGACGCACCGTAGTGCGTTCCTACGAGATGTCTCCTTGCTATTCTCCCTCCTACAAGCTTGTCGGTGCCATCATCATCGTCAAGGAACTGGCTGACCGGCGCAACAGAGCCGTGGCCTGATCACTATGTCATTTGACATTCTGACGACAGCGCACGTTCAGCACGCGTGCGTTTGATAATTTACGATTGTCAATTTGAGGCCGTGCGTGCAGAGGCATGTTGGTGGCCATGTCGCAAATAGGCGATTTTTAGCCGCTTCAGACCAAGAAAACAGTATATTTGGCGGTCAATCTAAGTATTGTTTTGGCGGGATGTGTAACAATGTTACACAATAATCCCGGCGCTTCGTTTAAACTTGTTATAACAAATATTAATTCGATATTTTGCGCGCTATAGGTGAAAACTAGTGTATTGACGGACCAGCCAATCGTCGTGTTCATAGTCGCGAGGAATGTCGTTCCAGCGTACTCGATGCAGCGCACGCGCTTTGCTCCAAGTCGCACCTCACGCCATAGCGGAAGGTGAATTTCGACGGGTCCAACAGCAGGCAAGAATGACTGAGCCTCTGGTGAGTCGAAATTAAATAGGATTTTGCGATCGTGTCGAAGACAAGAATTCGTCTTGGGCACGAAGAACGTGTGTGTGGTGACAGGGAGGTGCCATTGCTAGGACTGTTCGACGCTTTCTCGCTCAAATGCACGCAATTGAGACAGGCTGTGGCTTGCGGATATGATGATCTTGTTCGCCTGCTGGACAAGGAACTGGAGCCAATGATCGCGGAAATTCTGGCCTACCGGGCAGAAACGCGAGAAGAAGCTCACATGCAGTTGCAATTCCTCAACGGCTTGATCCGAGATGAGGCGGATGACAAGTCCACCGTCGTGCGCCGCAGCGCAGCCATGTCCATGTTGATCGATCGGTACTTCCGCAACAGCAGCAACGGAAGAGATGGTTTTCAACAGCCGCCAGTCGGCGGCCCTCAAAGCGCTCTCCCGTTCGAAAATGTGGAGCAGCCTCTTTTCAATGAGGCTGTTCTCGACTGCTTGCCGGATCGAGTCGGTGTCATCACGCGTGACCACCGGTATTTGTATGCGAACCAGGCCAACGCCCAGTTTATCGGCAAGTCGCCTCTTTCGATGATCGGATGCCACGTCGCCGAATTCATCGGGGAGGAGAGTTTCGAGAAAATGGCGCGTCCCGCCTTCAACAGATGCTTTGAAGGCAATGTTGTGGATTACATTCACAAGGGGCGACGTGGTTGCAGCACTTTCACCACGCGTTGCCGTATGACGCCGCTACGCGGCACCAAAAATGAGATCATTGGTGCCGTCATTGTCCTGCAGGAACCAACGGCGGTGCCCGCCCTGACCGGGTAAGTTCACCCGCCAAAGATGTACCGGGCGACCTCAGCCAAGGTGCCGGAATCGATCAGCAACTTTGTTGCCATGGCGATGCAGGAAATGACCAGAAGTGGACGGATGATCTTCGCCCCGTTCTTCATAGCGAGACGAGAGCCGATCTGAGCACCCAGGAATTGGCCTAGACCCATGATCAGACCCAGCTTCCACATGATGGCGCCGCTGACTGTAAAGACAAGAAAACTTCCAAAGTTGGAGCCGAAGTTCAGAAGCTTGGTGTGGGCTGTGGCCTTCAACATGCCAAAGCCGGCAAGACCCACGAAGGCCAGCATGTAGAATGAGCCTGCGCCGGGCCCAAATATACCGTCATAGAAACCGACAAGTGGGACGATGGTCAGCCCGAACAGAATCGGTGTGATGCGGCGATGGCTGTCGAGATCGCTGAGGTTGGGTTTGAAGGCGAAATAGATCGCAATGGCGATCAAAAGAAACGGCATGATCATACGCAAGATGTCCGGTGGCACGAATGCCGCTATGATCGCGCCAACAATGCCACCCAGAAAGGCCATCAGCGCCATCGGGAACTGTTTCTTCAAGTCAACATGGCCGCGCCTGGCATAGGCAATGGTGGCCGATGCAGAACCGAACTGTGCCTGCAACTTGTTTGTCCCCAAGGCTTCAAGCGGAGGGATGCCCAGGATCAGCATGGCTGGCAGCACGATAAGACCGCCGCCTCCTGCAATCGAATCGACGAAACCAGCGAATATGGCGACAAGAAACAGCAGGAAAAACAGATTGAGCGCGACGTCTTGCAAGGCAGGAATTCCGGGAAGGAGAGGGACGGTCGCTTCTGTCACCGATCCGCTGCCTGCGCAATGATTTTTCTGGCGGGTTATCCTGATGCTTTACGACACAAAAGGACGTGCTCTAAAGCATTGCGCACAATCTCTGTCCGTTTATGCTGAGGGCAGGTGCGGCGTCTTACAGGCCGATTCCGCTGCGATGAGATTTTGAGGACAGTAATGCTTAAGGTAATTTTTGACACGGATCCCGGCATCGATGACGCCATGGCACTGCTTTTCCTACATCGCCACCCCGATATCGACCTTGTAGGCGTAACGACAGTGTTCGGCAATGCGCCGCTGGATATCACCACGCGCAATGCGCTGTTTCTCAAGCAGCAATGGAACATGTCGGCACCGGTTGCCAAGGGCGCGGGCGTGACGTTCGATCCGTCTCGTCCCGAAGGGCATTGGCCGACGTTTATTCACGGTGAAGACGGTCTGGGCAATATTGGTGTTCCTGATGTCATTCCGCTTCCGCTTGACGCGCGCCCCGCGCATCATTTCATCATCGATACGGTCAAGGCGAACCCCGGCGAGGTGACGCTGATCGCGGTGGGTCGCATGACGAACCTCGCGCTGGCCCTGAGGGAAGATCCCGATATTGCTGCCCTTGTGAAGCAGGTCATCGTCATGGGCGGCGCGTTTGACATCAATGGCAATGTGAGCCCCGCCGCAGAGGCGAACATTCACGGCGATCCAGAAGCAGCAGACCTCGTGTTCACCGCGCCGTGGCGGGTGATCGTGGTCGGTCTCGATGTCACGACCCGCACCGTCATGACATCGAAGTTCATGGCGGATATGGCACTGGAAGGAGGGCCGGATGTCCAGCTCCTGTCCGATCTGTCGCAGTTCTACATCGAGTTCTACAGTCAAAGAACGGGCGATGGCATGGTGGTCCATGACAGCTGCGCCTGCGTTTACCTCACCAATCCCGAACTGTTCGAAACCCGCAGTGGCGCAATACGGGTCGTGTGCGGAGGGCTTGCCGATGGGCAGACGATCCAGAAGCCTGATGGCGTTGGATTTCCGCCCGGCAAGTGGGATGGGCATCCCAGCCAGCTGGTGTGCACGGATATCCAGCCCGAACGTGTGCTTTCAGTCATCAAAAGCGCAATTGTACGCGGTGAGCGAGGTTGATTGAGCCAAGGCGTCGGCAAACGCTGCCGGTCGCCTTGCATTTTTGAAAAAAGTCGCGTTATGCAACAACCATTGTCACCGAAAGGTGCCGCGAGTCTTTTGGTTCGCGGCTGCCCGCTTCCTTAGGGGGGAGTGGGTAAACTTGACCCCTGCCGAAAACCAATTCGTGTTTTGCGGGCCATGCGGTACAATGAACGATACAGGTCCGATTTGTTCGTGTCGGCTGTGTTTCACATCAAAAACGAACGCTATGTGAGCCGGTTGTTCGGCTCATTTCCATGAGGAAAGAGATGGAAGAGTTTCACAAGGTCAAGCGTCTGCCGCAATACGTGTTCGAACAGGTCAACCGTTTGAAAGCGAGCGCGCGAGCGGGTGGCGCCGATATCATCGACCTTGGAATGGGTAACCCCGACCTTCCTACCCCCAAGGCCATTGTCGATAAGCTGTGCGAAGTCGTGCAGGATCCACGCACGCACCGCTATTCCTCATCAAAGGGAATTCCGGGTCTGCGCCGCGCGCAGGCGGCCTATTACGCTCGTCGCTTTGGCGTCAAGCTGAACCCCGACACACAGGTCGTGGCCACACTTGGCTCCAAGGAAGGCTTCGCCAATATGGCGCAGGCCATCACGGCTCCGGGCGATGTCATTCTTTGTCCCAACCCGACCTATCCCATTCACGCCTTCGGCTTCCTGATGGCGGGCGGTGTCATCCGTTCTATGAATGTCGAGCCGGATGAGACGTTTTTTGGCCCGCTGGAGCGTGCCGTGCGGCACTCCATTCCAAAGCCGCTGGCGCTGATCATCAACTATCCTTCGAACCCGACGGCACATGTGGCATCGCTGGATTTCTACAAGGACGTGATTGCTTTTGCGAAGAAGCACGATCTCATCGTCCTGTCTGATCTGGCCTATTCGGAAATCTATTTCGACGAGAACAATCCGCCACCATCGGTGCTTGAAGTACCGGGCGCCATGGACGTGGCCGTGGAGTTCACCTCCATGTCCAAGACCTTCTCCATGCCGGGCTGGCGTATGGGCTTTGCGGTTGGAAACGAGCGCCTGATCAGCGCCCTGACGCGCGTCAAATCCTATCTGGATTACGGTGCGTTCACCCCGATCCAGGTTGCCGCCACCCACGCGCTTAACGGCGATGGCACCGATATTGCAGAGGTTCGCAATGTCTACCGCCGCCGCCGCGATGTCATGGTCGACACATTTGGCAAGGCCGGCTTTGAAGTGCCGCCGCCAGCAGCCACGATGTTTGCCTGGGCGAAGATTCCAGAAAAATTCCGTCATCTCGGCTCGCTTGAATTCTCCAAGCTGCTGGTTGAAAAGGCCGACATCGCGGTCGCTCCGGGCATCGGCTTTGGCGAAATGGGTGACGACTATGTGCGTCTGGCCCTCGTTGAAAACGAACATCGAATTCGTCAGGCTGCGCGCAATCTCAAGCGCTTCCTGTCGACTGCGGACGAAACATTGCACAATGTGGTTTCGCTTAACGCCCACAGATAAGGGCAATCCACCAGGGTGGCCGGTTCCGGCCACCTCTTCACTCAGTAAATCAGGAATATACCAATGGCAGATTCATTGAGAATCGGCATAGCGGGACTCGGCACTGTCGGCTCTTCGCTTGTGCGCATCCTCCAGCAGAGAAGCAACGAACTTGCGATTACCTGCGGACGCGCAATTGAGATTATTGCCGTCAGCGCGCGCGACCGATCGCGCGATCGCGGCATCGATCTCAAAGGTATTACCTGGTTCGATACGCCTGAGGAACTGGCTGAAAAAGCCGATATCGACGTGTTTGTAGAACTGATGGGCGGAGCTTCCGGCGCTGCCGAAAACGCCGTCCGCGCTGCTTTGTCACGTGGTCTCCATGTGGTGACAGCCAACAAGGCACTGCTTGCGAAACACGGCGTCGAGCTTGCCGTGCTGGCAGAAGAGAAGGGGGCCTTGCTCAACTTCGAAGCGGCGGTTGCAGGTGGCATTCCCGTTATCAAGGCCCTGCGTGAATCGCTCACCGGCAACCACGTGTCGCGCATCTACGGCATCATGAATGGCACCTGCAATTACATCCTTACAAAGATGGAAAAGGAAGGCCTGTCCTTTGAGGTCTGCCTGAAGGAAGCACAGCGCCTTGGCTATGCCGAAGCGGACCCGGCTTTTGACATCGAGGGCAATGATACTGCCCACAAGCTTGCCATTCTGACCACGCTCGCATTCGGCAGCAAGATTTCCGCCGACAATATCTACCTCGAAGGCATCACCAATATTTCGATTGAGGATATCCAGGCGGCTGCGGATCTTGGTTATCGCATCAAGCTTCTGGGCGTTGCGCAGATGACGGAATCCGGCATAGAACAACGCGTTCATCCAACGATGGTGCCGCTGGACTCTGTCATCGCGCAGGTGGATGGCGTTACCAATGCTGTCGCGATCGAATCTGACATTCTTGGCGAATTGCTGATGGTTGGCCCCGGGGCAGGCGGCAATGCCACAGCTTCCGCGGTACTGGGGGATATCGCTGATATCGCCAAGAGCCGCCCCGGCGTCCAGCAGGTGCCGGTTCTGGGTCGCCCAGCGAAGTCGCTGACGGAATATCGCCGCGCCAAGATGAAGAGCCACGAAGGCGGCTACTTCATTCGCCTTACGGTCAAGGACAAGGCTGGCGTGTTTGCTTCCATCGCGACTGCGATGGCAGACAACAATATTTCGCTTGAATCGATCGTGCAGCGTCAGCGTGTCCAAGTCGAGGGCGCCCCGCAGACCATCATTCTCGTGACCCATGCGACAATGGAAGATGCAATTCGCAAGGCTGTGGCCGCGATCAAGGACAAGAAGTATCTTGTCAGTGAGCCGCAGGTCATCAGGATCGAACGCACCTGACTTCTGGCACGTGTCGCAAGCTTTAAAACCATCGGCGAAAGCCGGTGGTTTTTTCGTTCAGTGAACGCTGTCTGGCGGCTGAACAATCTTGACAGGCTGGCTTGAGAATCGGGAAATGAGCCTTTGGCTGCGGATGCAGCTTTAACACGCAATGGCGGCCCGTTATGCGGCGCCACACTCCGCGTTGGAGAGGAATGTGATCACGATTCGGTCCGCTAGGCAGGCAGACGCCCCCATCCTGTCAGCGATAGGTCTTCTGGCCTGGGCGGAAGCGAGCGCTGCGATTGGCGTGACGGAAGAACTGCGAGGCAATGCCCGCGTTGCGTTTGAGAGTTTCACGCAGTCTGCTTGGGGTGCGATTACACTTGCGGAGCTTGATGGGGCCATTGCTGGTTGGGCGGCCCGTGAAAATTTCGATGAGACGATCACGGATTTCTGGATTGCGCCGTCTTTTCAGCGCCGTGGAATCGGTAGCCAACTCCTGATCGAGGTCGAGCGGCAGATCACCGAGCGGGGATTCGCTTCTGCGAAGCTTGAAAGTCACTCGCAGAACGAAGCAGCGGTCTCATTTTTCTGCAAGCATGGATATCGCGTGAGCTGGCTGTCGGTGAAATATCTGCAGAAGCTGGACCGAGAAGTTCAGTCCATCGGTCTGGAAAAGCAAATCGTTGAATTCGAAAACGAATCCTATGGCTTCGACTTTTAAAGGCCCATGCCGAAACTTGTCAGCAGGTCCTTCCACCATTCGGGCACCAGAACGAAGCTTAAGATGGCCGCCATCTGAACGATTACAATGGCTAGGAGAATCGTCCGGAAGGGTTCTTTCTGCGTTTTGTGCCGTAGAAGACGTTGCGCAAGAACGGCACCGGCGCTCCCTCCAATAGCCGCAAGCCACAATAACGTGCTCTCTCTGATGCGGCGTCCGCCGTTTCTTGCCGCAGATTTGTCGAGCCAGTAGATGGCAAAGACCACGACGTTGAAGGCCAGGAAGAATGCGATGGCTGAGAAATATGCCACTATCGTCCCGGTAAGCGAATTCTGGAATGTGAACATCAGATCTTTCAGTCGATGGCAGAAACGATGCGATATCTCCTAGAGTGTGACAAGCCTTGCGCCAAGTGGCCAATTGTTCTACCTCACAGAGGACAGAAATCCGTATATTAAGAGCTTGATATGACCCTTGTAGACGTGCGCACACCAGACCCGAAACGCTTCATTCCCGGTGCCACCGGCGATTGGGAAATCGTCATCGGCATGGAGGTTCACGCGCAGGTTCTCTCCAATTCCAAGCTGTTTTCCGGCGCCTCCACCACGTTTGGCAATGCGCCAAACTCGAACGTGTCGCTGGTGGATGCAGCAATGCCGGGCATGCTGCCCGTGATCAACGAGGAGTGCGTGGCGCAGGCCGTTCGCACAGGCCTCGGGCTGAAGGCCAAGATCAATAATCGCTCCATCTTCGACCGGAAGAACTATTTCTACCCCGACCTGCCGCAGGGCTACCAGATTTCGCAGTTCAAGGATCCGATCGTCGGCGAAGGCAAGATCATCATCTCGCTCGGCCCCGACCGCCAGGGCAATTTCGAAGATATCGAAATCGGCATCGAGCGTCTGCACCTGGAGCAGGATGCGGGCAAGCTGATGCATGACCAGCACCCGACGATGTCCTATGTCGACCTCAACCGCTCCGGCGTGGCTTTGATGGAAATTGTCTCCAAGCCGGACATGCGTTCGTCCGACGAGGCGAAGGCCTATATGACGAAGCTGCGGTCCATCGTTCGTTATCTCGGCACGTGCGATGGCAACATGGACGAAGGCTCAATGCGCGCCGACGTCAACGTGTCCGTGCGCAAGCCCGGAGAAGCCTTTGGCACGCGTTGCGAAATCAAGAACGTGAACTCCATCCGCTTCATCGGTCAGGCGATCGAATACGAGGCACGCCGCCAGATTGCGATTCTGGAAGATGGCGGCACCATCGATCAGGAAACGCGCCTGTTCGATCCGGGCAAGGGCGAAACGCGCTCCATGCGCTCCAAGGAAGACGCGCACGACTATCGCTACTTCCCCGACCCGGATCTGTTGCCGCTGGAATTTGACGATGCCTATGTCGAGGCACTGGGCAAGGATTTGCCGGAGTTGCCAGATGACAAGAAGGCGCGCTTCGTGAGCGAGCTTGGCTTGTCTGTCTACGACGCCTCCATCCTTGTTTCGGAAAAGGCGATCGCGGATTATTACGAGCTGGTTGCTGCAGGTCGTGATGGCAAGATTGCCGCGAACTGGGTGATCAACGATCTGCTTGGCGCGCTCAACAAGTCCAGCAAGGGCATCGAGGAAACTCCGGTATCAGCCGATCAGCTCGGCGGTATCATCGATCTCATCAAGGCCAACACCATCTCCGGCAAGATTGCCAAGGATCTCTTCGAAATCGTCTGGAACGAGGGCGGCAATCCGGCAGAAATCGTGGAAAGCCGCGGTATGAAGCAGGTGACGGATACGGGCGCCATTGAAAAGGCCGTAGACGAAATCATTGCTGCCAACCCGGATCAGGTCGAGAAGGTCAAGGCAAAGCCGACACTGGCCGGCTGGTTCGTGGGTCAGGTCATGAAGGCAACGGGCGGCAAGGCCAATCCGCAGGCCGTCCAGGAGCTCGTGAAGGCCCAGCTTGGCATCGAAGAGTAAGGATTGTTCGGCGGGGTTACTCCGCTGAGCAATCAGAGAAGGAAAACATCTCTTCCGTCATTCTCGGGACAAGCCCGAGGATGACGTTGAGGAGAAGCGCAGCCAACCGAGCCGGGATTATTCCCGGCATTTTCATTTTCAGACGGAGTGAACATGGTGTTTTTCATTCGCACGGCCAGTGAGCGCGATATCGAGCCGGTGAGGGCACTCTTGGCGCGGACATGGCACGCCACCTATGACGGCATCTATGGCGCCGACAAGGTCGCTCAACTGATTGCGGAATGGCATTCTCCCAAGGCTATGAAAGAGCGCGTTGAAAAGAAGGGTGGCGAGTTTCTGATCGCGGACGATGGCAAGCGCATCGGCGGCATGGGCTTTGCCGCCATGTCCAGCAAAATGGCAAAGACCGCGTTGCTGCATCAGCTCTATGTCGATCCGCAATTCCAGCGGCAGGGCGTCGGTCGCGATATATTCGCGGAGCTCGAAACCTGTTTTCCGGATGCCGAAATCATGCGCCTGGAAGTCGAGCCGAAAAATGCGGCGGCAATTGCTTTCTACAAAGGTGTCGGCTTTGTGGAAGTTGATCGAGTGGAAAAAATGGCCGGGGTGGCTGGTTTGCCCGGGATCGTCATGGAAAAGACGCTTGCCCGATGAGTGCCGGTATCCACGACCTCGTCATTCGCTTGGCTGAGGAAAGCGATCTAGCGGCGCTCATCGCCATTTTTGCTGCCGATGAAATCGGCGGTCACGGCGACACGACGGACGACGCGGCATATCCTGACTATCTTGCTGCCTTTCGCGCCATCCGCGCTTCCGCCAATGAGGCTCTCTACGTGGCGTGTCTCGATGGAGAGATCATCGGCACGTTCCAGACGGCGATTCTCACAAAGCTTGTGGGTCGGGGTGCGTCATCTCTGAAAATACAGGCCGTGCAGACGCGGCTTGATATGCGAGGCCGGGGAATTGGCGCCATCATGATCAAGCACTGCATTGATGAAGCCCGCAAGCGCGGTGTCAAAACGATAGAATTGGGATCCAACATGGCGCGGCAAGACGCTCACCGCTTCTATGACCGGCTTGGTTTTGAAAAGCGGCATTACGGCTTCAGCATGAAATTGAAATAGTGCCGAGATTGCGGGAAATACTGGACAATCGGCCCATGGGGCGGCATAAGCTTCTGCTGTGTTGCGGACGTCATATCATCGCAGCACACTCAAGCCCGAGGAACGGATTATGAAGACTCTCCTGACGCAAATCTTCACCTGGTGGAACGGCCAGACCATTGGAACACGCTTTCATACATGGCGTTTCGGCAAGAAGGTTGGGCAGGATGAGTTGGGAAACACCTATTATGAAGGTGGCACTACATCCTGGGGAATGCCGCGTCGTTGGGTCATCTATAATGGTTATGCCGAAGCCTCGGCGATTCCGCCAGGTTGGCACGGCTGGATGCATTACCGCACCGACACGCCGCCGAGCCAGGAGAGCTACACGGCTCGTGAATGGCAGAAGGCTCATAAGCCTAATCTTACCGGCACATCGCAGGCCTATCGCCCACAGGGCTCGCTGGCTGCAACAGGTGAGCGCCCACGCGTTACTGGCGATTACGACGCATGGACGCCCGGTAGCTGAGTAAAACTGCGAGGGTGGCTGCTGCGTTCGATTGCGGTCCAATGTGCAGCTCATCGGCACCCCTGCCACCCGTTTTCGCCACAATCCGCCTGTAGGCGTTGAGCCCGCACTTGATGGTGCGGGAAATCTTTCTGGAGACGCTTCGATATGGGAAAAATCACGCGAGATCGTTTTTTGCGTGTTATGGCTGTTTCGCTGCTGGCGGTCCTGCCACTTGCCGGTGCTGTCGCTCCCGCATCCGCCGCCCGTATTGAAAATCGCGTCGCCGTCTTTTCCGGCATCGACAAGATTACTGGTCGTATCACCTCATTTGACGTCTATCTGAACGAGACAGTGCAATTTGGCGCCCTTCAGGTGACGCCGAAGGTCTGCTATTCACGAGACGACACAGAAGCGCAGAAGATCGACGCCTTCATCGAGGTCGACGAAATTACGTTGGATCGCAAGATCAAACGCATCTTCACGGGCTGGATGTTTGCCGATAGCCCCGGCTTGAATGCTGTCGAACACCCGATTTATGACGTCTGGCTGACCGGCTGCAAACAGGAATCGGATGTTCCTGCGCCAACCGCGGCCTCAAAGACGAATTGATTCTCCAAGCCGCAGGTTGAGCCTGCTTGTTTTCGGGCGATAATTCGCGCCAACTCAAACTCAGAACAATATGTCTGCCGAGTTGACAGCGGGCTCCAACAGCTTCGCATAATCCGCTTTGGGCACGTCGATTGCGCCAAACGTTTTCAGGTGTTCGGTCGTGAACTGCGTGTCGAGAAGGGTAAAGCCTTTTTTCCTCAATCGCTCTACAAGATAGACGAGGCAGATCTTCGATGCGTTGGTGCGTCTGGAGAACATGCTTTCTCCAAAAAATGCCGAGCCAAGTGAGACACCATAGAGCCCGCCCACCAGTTCCTCGCCCTCCCAGGCTTCGACGCTGTGGGCGTGACCGATTTCGTGAAGTTCAGTGTAAAGGCGACGAATGGTTTCGTTGATCCAGGTGCTGGGCCGGTTATCGACTTCGGCTGCACAACCCGCCATCACCCCTTCGAAGTCCGTGTTGAAGCGGATGTCGAACGGCTTTTTTCTGATGACTTTGGCCAGGCTTTTGGAAACATGGAAATTGTCGAGCGGGATGATGCCGCGCACCTCCGGCTCAACCCAGAACAGCTCCGGGTCGTCGGCTGCATCGGCCATGGGAAAAAGGCCGATGGAATAGGCGCGCAGCAGAATATCGACGGTTATGTCGTTATTTCTGCTGCGCCTCGCCATCAATCAGCTTTTGTCGCCGGCCAGATACTTCTCCAGCCAGTGAATGTCGTAATCGCCTTTCAGGATGTCTTCGTTCTGAAGAAGATCCTGAAACAGGGGCAGGGTGGTCTTAATACCGTCAACCACGAACTCGTCCAGCGCGCGGATCAGACGACGGATGCATTCGTCGCGATTGCGGCCGTGCACGATCAGCTTGCCGATCATGCTGTCGTAGTAAGGCGGGATCTTGTAGCCCTGATAAGCGCCTGAATCCACGCGAACGCCAAGACCGCCGGGCGTGTGGAAATAGGTCAGCGTTCCCGGAGAGGGAACGAAGGTGCGCGGATCTTCAGCATTGATTCGGCATTCGATGGCGTGGCCATTGAACTTCACCTCGTCCTGCGTCACCGAAAGTCCCTGGCCGGATGCAACGCGAATTTGCTCCTGCACAAGATCCATGCCGGTGATGGCTTCGGTTACCGGATGCTCCACCTGCAGGCGGGTGTTCATTTCGATGAAATAGAACTCGCCGTTTTCATAGAGGAACTCGATGGTGCCGGCGCCACGATACTTCAGCTTGCGCATGGCATCGGCGCAAATTTCACCGATCTTCATGCGCTGCTCGACGGTCAATGCGGGCGAATTGGCTTCTTCCAGTACCTTCTGGTGACGACGCTGCAAGGAGCAATCGCGTTCACCCAGATGAATGGCATTGCCTGCACCATCGCCAAAAACCTGCACTTCGATGTGGCGAGGCTTGCCGAGGTATTTTTCCATGTAGACGGCGTCGTTGCCGAATGCCGCCAGGGCTTCGGAGCGGGCCGTGGACACGGCTTCTTCGACTTCTGTCTCGTCCTTGGCAACCTTCATGCCGCGGCCACCACCGCCAGCGGTTGCCTTGATAAGCACAGGGAAGCCGATCTTGCGGGCGATTTCCAACGCGTTTTCTGGCTTCACTTCGCCATCCGAACCGGGAACCACGGGAATTCCGAGATCGGCTGCGGTCTGCTTGGCAGTGATCTTGTCGCCCATGATGCGGATATGGTCGGCGGTCGGTCCGATGAAGGTGATGCCGTGGGCGTCGAGAATATCGGCAAACTTGGCGTTCTCAGACAGGAAGCCGTAGCCCGGGTGAACGGCATCCGCGCCGGTAATTTCGCAGGCAGCAACAATCTGATGAATGTTCAGATAGCTGTCGCGCGATGGCGGAGGACCGATGCAGACGCTTTCATCTGCAAGGCGCACATGCATTGCGTCTGCGTCTGCCGTGGAATGGACAGCAACAGTGGGGATGCCGAGCTCCTTTGCAGCGCGCAGCACACGGAGGGCAATTTCGCCGCGATTGGCAATGAGGATCTTGGATACCATGACTGTGCGCCCTTATTCGATGACCACGAGGGCTTCACCATACTCTACAGGCTGGGAGTCGTTGACAATGATTTCCGTTACCTTGCCGGACTTCGGTGCAGGGATCTGGTTCATGGTCTTCATGGCTTCGACGATCAGCAGGGTCTGGCCTTCCTTGACCGAGGCGCCAACCTCGATGAATGGCCGTGCGCCTGGTGCCGGGGAAAGATAGGCCGTACCAACCATTGGTGACGACACGGTGTTGGCCGGGTTGCGCGCAGGTGCTGCGGGCGCGGCGGCAGCAGCCGGTGCGGCCATTGGTGCAGGCTGCGGGGCGGCAGGGGCCTGCTGGTACTGCGGCGGTGCAGCAGCATAGACCGTGGCAGGAGGGGCGGAGCGCGAAACGCGAATACGCAGATCGTCCTGCTCGACTTCGATCTCGGAAAGGTCGGTGTCGTTGAGAATGTTCGCGAGGTCGCGGATCAGTTCCTTATCGATACCGTTTTTCTTTTCAGACATGACAAACCCTATTCTGATTGTTTCTTTTTATGCCGTGATGTTTTTCAAAGCGTTGAGCGCCATGATGTAGCCGTAAGGTCCAAAGCCGCAAATCATTCCCTTTGCGGCAGGCGCTATCATCGATTTATGGCGGAATTCCTCGCGCGCATGGATGTTGGAGATGTGAACTTCCAGCACGGGAACGGAGATGGCGCGAATTGCATCATGCAGTGCAATGGAGGTGTGTCCATATGCGCCTGGATTGATGATGACGCCCGCGGCGCGCTCACCGGCCTGGTGCATGAGGTCTACAAGCACGCCCTCGTGATTGGACTGGTGACACTCGACGACGAAGCCAAGGGCCTTGCCAGCCTCTTCACATTCGTTCTCGATATCTTTCAGCGTCTTGCCACCGTAAATGCCCGGTTCCCGTTTTCCCAACATGTTGAGATTGGGTCCGTTGAGGACGAAGATCGTGTTGCTCATTTGCCGTTCCGTCAAAAAATCAGCGCCACCTATAGACCGCGCGACCGCGAAGGAAAAGCCCCGAAGCACGTAAAGCACGGGTTGTCCTAAATCTTCTGGGCTTTGGCGGTGTTTCTGGCCTGCTTTTTTAAGAGCAGGTCGCCTTTCCACAGCTGCGCATGTTGGCAATCTTTTCCTTCAGCGGCACCGCACCGACCGCACCGAAGACAGCCTCGTTGCCAATGATGTAGGAGGGCGTGCCGGTGATGCCGAGATTTGTGGCCAGCTGATAGGCTTCCTTGACCTGCTCATCATTGGGATTTGCAGCCATGGATTTGCGGATATCCGCTTCCTTGATGCCAAGCGATTGAGCGACTTCCATCGCGCTTTCTTCATTGGCGCGGCCAGAGCTGCCAAGAAGCGTTCTCTGGAATTGTGGATACTTCTCAGGTGCGATCAGCTTCACGGCATTGGAAACCTTGTGGGCCTCCAGTGATTCCGGCCCAAGGATGGGGAATTCCTTGAGGACGAAGCGCACATTCTTGTCGGTCTTCAGGATCGTGTCGACATCCGCCATGGCCCGTTTGCAATAGCCGCAATTGTAATCGAAAAATTCGACAAGCGTGACATCGCCATTGGGATTGCCGAGCGAAAGGTCATACTTCGACTGGAAAATGGTTTTCTGGTTGTCGGCGACAGCTTCCGCAGCCTTGGCATTGCGGCTTTCATACTGCTTGCGCTCAAGCGCCTCCTGAACCTCCAGCATGATTTCCGGGTTTTCGATCAGGTATTCCTTGATGAACGCGCCGAATTCCTTCTTCTGCTGATCATCCAGCGCATGTGCCGGTAGCGAGACGAATAGCGTGGAAAGAGCCGTCATGCAGGCCAGAGCCGTGGATTTGATCGAAAGCGCCATGTCTGTCCTCATAGATGCGGTTTGCGTGATGATTCCGTTATCCCACGCAATTACCGTAATTTAATTTAATTGCCATATCGCAAAGTAATCTGTCCGTTGCGATGTCGCCATTGTGATGACAGCAATAATACGGCAAATCTCCGACAGTTTTCCAAGAAAGAACATGCCTTTGATAACCTTGTCCAAGCGAAGCGCGGTTGAGCCATTTCATGCCATGGATATTCTGGCAGAAGCCAATCGTCGCAGACAGGCGGGTCGACCCGTTATTTCCATGGCGGTAGGTCAACCCTCGCACTCCGCTCCGAAGGTTGCGCTCAAGGCTGCAGAAGCTGCGCTGAAACATGGCCGCATTGGCTATACGGATGCACTGGGGCTTCGGGAGTTGCGCGAGGCGATTGCCTCCAGTTATCGCCTGCGCCACGGCGCGATTGTGGACCCGGCACGTATTGCTGTTACGACTGGTTCGTCCGCGGCATTCAATCTTGCGTTTCTGGCGCTGTTTGATGTCGGCGATGCGGTTGCGATCGCTCGACCGGGCTATCCCGCATATCGTAATATCCTCAAGGCGCTTGGGCTGAACGTTGTCGAAGTTCCCGTAACCGCAGAGACCGGTTACACATTGACCCCGGCCAGCCTTGAGCGGGCGGAAACCAAAGCCGGTTGCAAGCTCAAGGGCGTGCTGCTCGCCAGCCCAGCCAATCCTACGGGCACAGTCACGGGCCGTGAGGCGCTCAAACGTCTGATAGGCTACTGCGACAGCCGTGACATCGCCTTCATTTCCGACGAGATTTATCACGGGCTGACATTTGTTGGTGACGAGACGAGTGCCGTTGAACTCAGCGACAACGCCATCGTCATCAACTCTTTCTCCAAATATTACTGCATGACTGGCTGGCGCATTGGCTGGATGGTCCTGCCGGAAAAGCTGATCAGGCCCATAGAGTGCCTTGCGCAGAGCATGTATATTTCAGCGCCCGAACTGTCGCAGCTTGCAGCAGCGGCTGCTTTTTCCGCAGAGGAAGAACTTGACGTCTACAAGGAAAGCTATCGCACCAATCGCGATTTTCTGACCAGCCGCCTGCCGGAGCTGGGTTTGCCGTTGGCTTCGCCCATGGATGGTGCATTCTACGCCTATGTCGATACCAGCCGCTATTCCAACGACAGCATGGATTTTGCCAAACGCATGTTGGCGGAGATCGATGTCGCGGCAACGCCCGGTCTTGATTTCGATCCGCTGGAGGGTCACCGCGCTCTGCGGTTCTCCTACGCGGGTTCGGTGTCAGACATCGCCGAAGCGATTGGCCGGATTGCGGGCTGGCTCAAATAGATCAGCAGAAAACTAAGGAAGCTTGGAGGAAGCACCATGTCGACGGAAAAAGTTGCAGTCATTACGGCAGGCGGAAGCGGCATGGGTGCTGCGGTGGCGAAACGCATGGCCGCAGATGGTTACAAGGTCGCCATTCTCTCATCGTCCGGCAAGGGCGAGGCCCTGGCAAAGGAGCTTGGCGGCATCGGCGTGACCGGCTCCAACCAGTCCACCGACGACCTGCAGAAGCTGGTTGATATGACGCTGCAAAGCTTCGGCCGCATCGATGTTCTCGTAAACAGCGCGGGTCATGGTCCGCGCGCGCCCATTCTCGAAATTAGCGACGAGCAGTGGCATACCGGCTTGGACGTTTATCTGATGAACGTTATCCGCCCGACGCGCGTCGTCACACCAGTGATGATCGAGCAGAAATCTGGCGCCATCATCAACATTTCTACGGCATGGGCATTTGAGCCAAGCGAGATGTTTCCCACGTCCGCCGTTTTTCGCGCTGGCCTTGCGGCCTACACGAAAATCTTCTCCGACAAATATGCGCCTGACAATGTGCGGATGAACAACGTGCTGCCCGGCTGGATCGACAGTTTGCCCGCAACCGAGCAGCGGCGCGAGATGGTGCCTATGCAGCGTTATGGCAGAAGTGAAGAGATAGCGGCAACGGTCGCATTCCTCGCCTCTGGCGGCGCAGGTTATATTACTGGCCAGAACCTGCGCGTAGACGGTGGGCTAACCCGTTCTGTCTAAATGAAATTCCCGTAAATGTTGAATTTTTTACGTCCATCTCTGCTGGCTTTTGATGGGCCGGGAAGCCTGTTTCCACAGCTATTGAAGGAACAAGCACCCCATCGGCACGTTGTTCAATCCAAGGGTTAAGGGTTCGAAGAACTCGACGCTTGGATGTGGAAGCAGGTGACTTGATATGGGACAGAGTAATCCATTCGCCAAACAGGTGGTGCTGGTCGTTGAAGACGACCCGCTCTTACGGATGATGGCCGTCGACATGGTCGAGGATGCCGGTTTCAACGCCATCGAAGCCTGCGGTGCAGACGAGGCCGTCGAGATTCTGGAGCATCGCTCGGATGTCGACGTCCTGTTTACCGACGTGGATATGCCCGGCAGCATGAATGGCGTAGCGCTTGCCAACTGGGCAAGGGCGACAGACATGCCACTTGGCATAGTCCTCACCTCCGGCCACCATCGTCCAGACGACGACGCGCTTCCGCCGCGGAGCGTCTTCTTTTCC
Organism: Agrobacterium sp. fls2-241-TYG-188a; assembly: GCF_030209845.1. Lineage (NCBI taxonomy): Bacteria > Pseudomonadati > Pseudomonadota > Alphaproteobacteria > Hyphomicrobiales > Rhizobiaceae > Agrobacterium > Agrobacterium sp. fls2-241-TYG-188a. The sequence continues at coordinate 1,064,200 of NZ_JARVRD010000002.1, forward strand.
AAGCCTTATGATTTTCAGAAAGTGGTCGATACGCTAAAGCGCATGACGCTCTAATGTGCACTTAAGCTAAAAAGAGCTTTGAAAATCAGTAACCATAGTTGCGACACAGGTGTCGCAATTAATTATTCCGAAAATACTGTCCCATATAGTGTGTCCAAACAATTGAGGTGTTTTGGGGGCACTATGAATTTTTTGGGTATCACAGGTATGCAGTATTCAGGCGTACCGTTTGACGAAACGAGAATACTGCTGGCTGAAGACTCGAATGTCTTTACCCAGATGATTGGTGCCCGCCTGAAAGAGTTGCTTGGACTCTCAGTCGAAATCTGCAGGAACTTTGAAGAGCTGCAGGAGTGTTACGAACATTCCACCGAACCTGTTACTCTCGCTATCTCTAATATCAATCTGCCTGGTGCAGAAAACGGCGAAGCGCTCGAATATCTCATTGATCTCTCGATCCCGACAATCGTCTTTACGAGTACCTTCCATGAAGATACGCGCGAGAAGCTGATCACCAAGGAAGTTGTCGACTACATCCTGAAAGACAACGTCTTTGCCGTCGACATGCTGACGGAATCGGTTTGCCGCTTTCTGACAAACCACCGCCACCACGTCCTTATCGTCGATGATAGCCCGACTGCGCGCGCGCTTCTTTCCAGCCGCCTGAAGCGGTATAACTTCCGCGTCAGCCTTGCTGAGAGCGGTGCCAAGGCTCTGGACATTCTCAAGAACAACAAGGATATCGGTCTGGTCGTTACCGACTATAACATGCCCGATATCGATGGATTTGAGCTCACACGCCGTATTCGCACCATGCGCGGTTCTCATGAGCTGCGCATTATCGGCGTTTCTTCGTCTACGAACCGCCTGTTGTCTGCGCGCTTCCTGAAAGCTGGTGGTAACGACTTCATGCTGCGGCCCTTCATCGAAGAAGAGTTCTATTGCCGCGTCAACCAGAACCTGGACACGCTGGTACAAATCCAGGCTGCGAAGTTGCTCGGCAAAAAAGCTGCCTGATCGCCATCAGGGTAGGGCAGCTTCTGTGGGCTGCTCTACCGGACGACCTAGTGCCAGTTTCTTGGCAAGTTGGGGCCCAAGCTTTTCGACGTAGGCCGGATCCGGTTGGGTGCCCAGCGCGTCCAGTGTTTTTGAAAAGAAACAACGGGCTGCCGCCGCTGCGACAATGTCAAAGATTTCGGCGTCTGTCAGCGCGTGCGTCTTGAGCGCATCGATATCCGCCTGGGTGATCGATGTTGCATCATGGACGACCTTTGACGCAAATATCATGATTGCGCGCTCCTGTTCATCCAGTGGCGCGTTTTCTGCATTTGAAATGATGCCAACCAGTTCGTCTTCTGTAGCGCCTTCCCGAGCCAGAACAGTGGCGTGTGCCAACATGCAGTAAGAGGAGCGCAGTTCCCGCGCTGCTGCCAGCGTGATCAGCTCATAGCGGCGCGGCTCGATATTGCCTCGAAGGCTGACAAGAAGCGCACTCCAGCTTTCCATCACCTCCGGTCGATGGCCGAAAGCACGGTACATATTGGGCAAGTAGCCGTAGGTTTCTTCCGCGTTCCTGTACATTTCAGCCGTTTTGCGGCTGGTTTTTGGCTCTGGCGGCGTGATGAACATGTGACTCTCCTGCATTTCCATATTTCTAAAATGCGTGAGCGCGAAATTCGATCAGTTGTTCGCAAGCTTTTTTCAAAGCTGTGATTCAAGCGGGAGAAAGCCCATGATGCCAGCAAGCACACGACGGCTCACGCTGGCATATGGCTCGTATCGGTAATGTTGCGGCTTGCCTCTAACAAGGCCGGTCCATGTGAGGTTCTTGCGTTCGTCCAAAGCAAGCTCGAAACTCATTTCGCGGCTTGTTTCTTCCTTGAAGATTTCGTCCATTTCCCGAACCAGTTCTTCGGACGAAAAGAGAACACCCATTTCAGTGTTGAGAGACATCGAACGGGGATCGAAATTGAGAGACCCGATAAACCCGGTTTCGCCATCACGGGTAAAGGCTTTCGTATGAAGGCTTGCCTGACCCGAGCCTCGCAGGGAGAAGGACTTATGGTCATCTGCGAGCAAGCGAAGCTCATGCAGCTTGATGCCATTGACCAAGAGCGGGCGCCTGTATCGTGAATAGCCTGCATGTACTGCCGCGACATCGGTCGCGGCAAGCGAGTTGGTGAGAACGCTGACAGAAACCCCGCTTGCAGACAGGCGCGAAAGCGTTTCCACTCCCTTCTGCCCCGGTATGAAATAGGGCGATGTTATCTTAAGCTTATGCTTCGTCTCTTCCATCAGGGGCAGAAGCGTTTCCATCAGAAAGTTGCGACCGGTGCGTCGCTTTCCGGCTGCTTTCTCAGGCGGGTCGGCAACCACTTGCGCATTGTCCACCCAATGAAGATTATCGGCCGTCAGGAAGTTTCCCGAATGATGCTGCCTTTCCACCTGTGCAAGATAGGGCGAAGCGGCGTCGCCTGAGGCGAGTACATCCATGCGGCGCCGAAGTTTTGCAAGTTTGTTTGGCCTCCTTGCAAGAAGGGACCGAACAGGCACGGCAACGGCACTGTTCCAGTAGTCGTCGAAGATTTCCTCTGCCTGCGCAACGCATTCTCCGTGCGCGATAACATCGAAATCGCGGAAATTCGCGTTCTCGGCGGCGTCGAAATAGGCATCTCCAATGTTACGCCCTCCAACGATCAAAACCCGGCCATCTGCAATCCAGGCCTTGTTGTGCATACGTCGGTTGACCGAGCGGAAGCGCATGAGGAGCTCCAGCCCTCGACGAATGACGTTCTCACGTGCCTTTGTCGGGTTGAAGAGGCGCAGTTCAATGTTGGGATGGCTGTCTATGGCATGGAAGGCCCTGTCCGATATGGAGACACCCAAGTCATCCAGAAGCAGGCGAACGCGAACACCGCGGTCCGCAGCAGCGATAACCTCGCGCATCACCAGCTGTCCGGTGAGGTCGGCGTTCCACATGTAGTACATGAGATCAAGGCTACGACCTGCGGCGCGCGCGCTGCCAACGCGTACAGCAAAGGCGCCAAGATTGGATTGTATCAGGGAGATGGCGCTAGGTTCGGAATGGACCGAACTCAGGTTAATCCAGTGACGGTCGAGCGGCGTGGCATCGTGTGATTTCGGCAGGGCCGTCGAAGCAATCTTCGTGATGATTTTGTCACGGTGGCGGGATGCCATCGCAAGGCCAGCGAAAATCGCCAGGACGATCAACACTGCAAACAATGTTACGGCACTCACAGCGATCGTATTATCCGCCCTATCTTAAAGATTTAAAGGTCTCAGTGGATCTCAATGTTCCGCTTGTCAGCTTCCTGCTTGATAATGTCCTCAACCAGCTGGCGTTTCAATGAAGGGTCGCCCAGCAAATAGTCGTCTGCAAGCTCGAAGATCGACTTTGGGCGTTCCATGCGGCTCAACGTGTCGAGGTCCGAACCAATCTGCTGCCTAAGTTCGTTATAATCGTCCATTGTCTTACTCCATTTGCCTATAGAATGCACAGGTGGGCAGCACGGTTCCGCCACGTACGAAATCGGCCACCAGCGGCTTGCATCTCGATCTCATGGCTTGCATAAGCGCTCGCATCAGGTGCCCGCCCGAGGCGAGAGAATCGGGAACACGGTGAAAATCCGTGACGTGCCCAACGCTGTAAGGCCGAGGCATATTTCCACATGCCACTGAAGTTTCGGGAAGGCGGAAATGTGTTGATGAAGCCAAGTCAGAAGACCGGCCTGATACCATGGACCGAAGCGCAAGGACAGCGCCACGTTGTTACTTGGCAAGCGTTAAGCGCTATGCCATGCATTGTTGGGGAATGACGATGCCGACGGACGAACAGAAGCAGGCACTCAGGCCTGTCTGTAAATTTTCGCAGGACGAGGTCGACGCCGTCTATCGCGCCATACATGAGCGCCGGGACGTCCGCGATCAGTTCCTGCCAGACCCGTTGCCGGCTGATCTTATTGAGAGACTGCTTGGCGCCGCGCACGCTGCCCCCTCGGTCGGGTTCATGCAGCCGTGGAACTTCACACTGGTAACCGACGCGGCGACGAAAGAGCGTACCTGGGAGGCGTTTTCTCGCGCCAATGCAGAAGCGGCCGATATGTTCAAGGGTGAGAAGCAGGCGCTTTACCGAAGTCTGAAGCTCGAAGGCATTCGCAAGGCACCGCTCTCGATCTGCGTGACCTGTGATCCGACACGGGGCGGCGACGTCGTTCTTGGGCGCACACACAATCCCCGCATGGATGTCTATTCCACAGTCTGTGCCGTACAAAACCTGTGGCTGGCAGCAAGGGCGGAAGGTATCGGGGTTGGCTGGGTCAGCATCTTCCACGATGCGGACATCCGGGACATCCTCGGCATTCCCGACCATATTGAAATCGTCGCGTGGCTCTGTCTGGGCCGGGTCGACATGCTCTATCAGGAGCCGGAACTTGCGGTCAAAGGCTGGCGTCAGCGGCTGCCTATTGAAGAGCTGGTGTTCCGCGACAGGTGGGGAAGGTCTTAGCTGGCCATCACTGCTGTTGTGGCTGCGCACCCTTCAAAGCTGGATTTTTCAGATCGATTCGGCTTTGCTCCTCCGGCAGAAACTGTGGTCCAACCATGCGGACCTTGTTCTTCGCCGGATCATAATCTCGCTCGGGAATGGGCGAAGCCGTCTGTTTTTGCGGCTCTTGCGCAGGTTTTGCCGACTCTTCGTTGCCCTTCGGCTTGATCGTTGTGATGCTGGACTGATTTTGCAGCGCTGTGGACTGGGGCGCCTGATCCTGCTTCTTCTCATCATTCTGATAGGCCGCCATGTTGCAGCTGCAGGACGGTGACCTTTCGGAAGTGGGCTTGTCTCGATAGGCGAAAGCTGTCGGCATCGAAGAGTAGGGTTGGCCAGTCTTGGCAGAGACCATGTCGGAACTTTCCTGGCCCTCAAGCGCGTGATAAAAAAGTTCCGTCTGGGTGCCTGGACACATTCGCTCGCATTGCGCTGCCTGCGAGCGGAAATCCAGCGGCGTTGCGTTGGATGCGATGGGGAAAAATGCGCCGTCGCAGGTTCTCACGCATAACGTTCTAAGCCTACCTTGCATGGGCATATCGGGGTTCGGCCCATAATCGGAATAGCCGGGTTGCTCAAACGGATCACCCGGGCCGCGCATGTCAGGGTCCTGTGGCGGGTCGATGGTGGTGATCGATGGTGCCTGCTCGTCAAGACAGCCTTGCGCATCCAGAGCCGCCATAATTTGCTGTCGGTTGTTGCTGCCGCTGTTCTGCCGCCGTTCGGCAAGCATTCTGTCACGCTCCTGCGTGATCATTTCCCGGTCTTCCTGCGCCTGAACGAGCGCATCGCCGATCTCTGCGCAGAGTTCGGCATTTGGATTTCCGTAGACAATGACACTGCCTGACGAGCAGCCGTAGCCGCGCATATCATTCCTGATCCGGCGAATGAGGATATTCTGCTGCGCCAGCGCGTTCGCATATCTGCGCACCTCAGCAGTGTTGCCGATGGCCTGCCTTGGCTGCTCCAGCTGCGCGCGCAGGGAATCGCAGACGGGATCTGCCTGAGCCGAAAACGGCACGGCGAACATCAGCGTAAGCAAGGTACCAATCGCTCGGCGGCGGCGCGGGGTCAATGATACGTCCGTCTTCCTGGCCCGCCTTATGCGAGCCATCTTCTGTCGTGGGTCGCCCGCGCAATACGGACGACGCTGTTTAGCTGATGGTAACATAATGCTGCATCGCAGTGCGGCAAGCCGCACCTCAAAATTATGTTAACTCTGGCTTACTCCGACGGATTGGAGGCTTGCACCACCGCAAGGGCAGCCATGTTGACCACGCCGCGTGATGTCACTGTTGGTGACAGGATGTGGACGGGCAGGGCGGAACCAAGAAGAATCGGGCCGACATGCAAGCCTTCTGTCATGGTGCGCACAACGCCGAGCGTGATGTTTGCCGAGTCGAGGTTCGGGAACACCAGCAAATTGGCCTCGCCCGACAGGGAGCTGTTTGGCATGGCGCGCTTGCGAAGGGTCTCCGACAGGGCAGAGCCACCCTGCATTTCACCATCGATTTCCAGTTCCGGCGCGGCCTGACGTACCAGCTGAAGGGCGCGGCGCATCTTGCGTGCACTTTCTGAGTCACGCGAACCGAAGTTCGAATGGCTTGCCAGTGCAATCTTCGGCGTAATGCCGAAGCGCTTGATTTCCTTGGAGGAGAGGATCGCCAGTTCAGCGATGTCTTCCGACGTCGGTTCGTAATTTACGAAGGTATCCGTAAGGAACAGCGCACCCTGTTGTGTGATCAGCAGGCTGAGGCCTCCAAACGTATGTGCGCCTTCCTGTTTGCCGATGATCTGGTTGACGTCGCGCAGATGTCTGTCGAAACGGCCTTCCAGACCGCAGATCAATGCGTCTGCCTCACCGCGCTTGACGGAGAGAGCACCGATGACCGTGCTGTTGGTACGAACGATTGTGCGGGCAGCTTCCGGGTTGATACCGGCGCGACCGACAAGCGCAAAATAGTCATCGACATAGTCGCGGTAACGTGGATCGTCTTCCGGGTTCACGACGGCAAAATCGGTGTTTGGCCGAATGCGAAGACCGAACCGCTTCAGACGGGTTTCGATGATCTGCGGACGACCGATGAGGATCGGGATGCCAGTACCTTCTTCGAGCAACACTTGGGCAGCACGCAGCACACGTTCGTCTTCGCCTTCCGCAAAGATGATCCGCTTTTTCTCGGCTGTCTTCGCCAGGTTGAAGATCGGCTTCATGATGAAGCCGGAGCGCCAGACAAAGCGGTTCAGCTGATCGAGATAGGCGTCAAAATCGGTAATCGGACGGGAGGCGACACCGCTTGCAGCCGCTGCCCGTGCGACAGCCGGAGCAATACGCAGGATCAGCCGCGGATCGAACGGCGAGGGGATGAGGTAGTTCGGACCAAAGATTGGTGTCTCATCGCTGTAAGCTTTCGCCGCAACTTCAGAAACTTCCTCACGCGCCAGTTCAGCGATTGCGTGAACGGCAGCCATCTTCATTTCTTCGTTGATGCTTGTCGCACCACAATCCAGCGCGCCCCTGAAAATATAGGGGAAGCAGAGCACGTTGTTGACCTGATTGGGAAAATCCGAACGACCGGTGCAAATCATGGCATCCGGGCGGGCCTGGCGGGCAAGTTCCGGCATGATTTCGGGTGTAGGATTGGCGAGCGCCAGAATAAGCGGCTTTTCAGCCATGCGCGCCAGAAGTTCCGGTTTCAGCACGCCAGCAGCTGAAAGGCCGAGGAAGACGTCAGCGCCATCGATGGTCTCGTTGAGCGAGCGCTTGTCGGTCGTCTGGGCGTAGACTTCCTTCCACTCGTCCATGAGCGTGTTACGGCCATCATAGACAAGGCCCTCAATATCGTGAACCCAGATGTTCTCGCGCTTGGCGCCGAGAACGACCAGAAGATTGAGGCAGGCGAGCGCGGCAGCGCCCGCACCGGATGCCACGATCTTGACGTCGCCGATCGATTTTCCGGCGAGTTCGAGCGCGTTCGTAACCGCCGCAGCCACAATGATGGCCGTGCCGTGCTGGTCATCGTGGAACACGGGGATGTTCATCTTCTCGCGGAGCTGACGTTCCACTTCGAAGCACTCGGGCGCCTTGATGTCTTCCAGATTGATGCCGCCGAAGGTCGGCTCCAGTGCAGAAATGGTGGAAACCATGTCGTTGATGCCGGGCGCATCGATTTCGATGTCGAAAACATCGATGCCGGCGAATTTCTTGAAGAGGACCGCCTTGCCTTCCATGACGGGCTTGGAGGCCAAAGGTCCGATGTTGCCGAGGCCGAGGACCGCCGTGCCGTTCGAAATCACCGCAACCAGATTGGCACGCGCCGTGTATTGAGCCGCCGTTTCAGGATTTTCGTGAATGGCAAGGCAGGGTGCTGCAACACCGGGTGAATAGGCAAGCGCCAGATCGCGCTGGTTTCCAAGGGGCTTGGACGCCTGAATTTCAAGTTTTCCCGGGCGCGGGTAACGATGATAGAAAAGCGCCTGTTCTTCCAGATCCGCATTGGCGTTTGTGTTTTGCGTCTTGCCCGTATCCTGAGAACTCATTCTATCCACCGCTTATTTCAAGTTTCTTGGAGGCCTTTGCATACAACAATCGGCCCAGCCGTACAGCCGTTTATTTCATTCGGGAGGCGCAAAAACGGTAGTTTAGGTATCTCGGAAAAATGCAGCGTGATGGTTGTAAATCTCGGTCTGTCATCTTGCTGAAACACGAGTCTGGTTTTGCAGAGAGGAAAGTTGCCGAGACGGGGGAAGAATTCCATGGCCGCGCAAACCGAAGCCAGACAGTTCAGAACGCTTTTCATTTCCGATGTGCATCTTGGCTCTAAAGCGGCCAAAACGGATTTCCTTCTGGATTTCCTGCGCCATCATGAGGCCGATACCATCATCCTCGTTGGCGATATCATCGATGGCTGGCGTCTGCGCCGCAGCTGGTACTGGCCACAAGGCTGCAATGATGTGGTGCAGAAACTTCTTCGCAAGGCCCGCAAGGGAACACGCATCGTCTATATTCCCGGAAATCACGACGAATTTCTTCGCGAGTTTCCCGGTACCCATTTCGGTGGGATCGAAGTGGCAGAGCGGATGATCCATGAAGCCGCCGACGGCAAGAAGTATCTTGTCATCCACGGCGACGAATTCGATGTCGTGGTGCGCAACGCAAGGCTTCTGGCCTATCTCGGCGATTGGGCCTATGACGCAGCCATTGCGCTGAACGTGGCAATTGCCGCTGTACGCCGCCGCATCGGCCTTCCTTACTGGTCCTTCTCCGCCTGGGCGAAGCTGCAGGTCAAGCACGCTGTCAACTTCATCGGAGAATTTCAGCGGGTGGTCGCCGACGAAGCCCGTCGCAACAAGGTCGATGGTGTCATCTGTGGCCACATCCATCATGCTGTGATGGAGGATATCGATGGCATCCGTTACATCAACACCGGCGATTGGGTGGAAAGCTGCACGGCCATCGCAGAGAATACCGACGGCTCCTTCGAATTGATCACATGGATGAAGTCCGATGACAAGACCGAGGATAACACCGTCGGGACACTTGAGCCCGTGGTCTTCCCCAAGCTCATCGATACCTATGCGGCTTGAGCGGTAGCGTCAGTTCATCCCCACAGCTCCGGCTGCGGCGGGTGAACCATCGATCCTTCGTAGCGAAGACCCGGTTCCCTGTCCCTAGCGAGCAGGAGTGGGCCGTCCAGATCGGCAAACTCGGTGTCTTGCGCCAGCATAAGGGCGGGGGCCATGCCTAAGGATGTGCCGAGCATACAGCCAACCATGATGGTGTAGCCCAGGCGCTGCGCCTCCTTTTTCATGATCAGCGCCTCGGTCAAGCCGCCTGTCTTGTCGAGCTTGATGTTGATGGCGTCATAGCGATCACGCAGCGAAGCCAGATCTTTTGTTAGATGCACACTTTCGTCGGCGCAGATTGGAACAGTCCGCTCGATGCGCGAGAGAATATCATCTCTTCCGGCTGGCAGTGGTTGCTCGATCAGCGCGATGTCCAGTTCTCTGGCAATTTTCAAGTGATGCTCGATATTGTTGTCCGTCCAGCCTTCATTCGCGTCGATGATGATGCGCGCCTTCGGAGCTGCCGCGCGAACGGCGCGCAGGCGTGCCTCGTCATCCGGTGTCCCGGTCTTTATCTTCAATAGGGGCCGTTGCGCATTGTCCGCCGCCTGGGTGGCCATGGTCTGCGCATCGCCAAGAGAAATCGTGAACGCCGTCACGATTGGCACCGGCTTCGTTGACATCAAGGTCGAAGACACGCTCTTGCCCGTAAGTTTGGCTTCCAGGTCCCACAGGGCGCAATCCACGGCATTGCGCGCGGCGCCGGGCTTCATTGCCTGTTGCAGGTCCTCCCGCGTCAGGCCTGCCGCGATCGCCTGTTCCACGCTCATAATATCCGCAAGGACCCCCTTTATCGTTTCGCCATAGCGTTGATAGGGCACGCACTCGCCGGTTCCTCGAACACCATCCTGTTCGATTGTGCAGCGCACGACATGAACCTCCGTTCGGCTTCCGCGTGAAATGGTGAAGCTGCCTGCAACCGGAAATGTTTCAGCTGTTGCTTGAATGTAACGACGCATCAAAATTAGCCTCGGGTCTGTGCATAAACTGGTAAACGAGCGAAAAAACTCCGGATTTCGCCTCCAGTGCTGTGGCTTGGTGATCCGTCACTCGATATGAATCGTTAAGAATCTTTAATAGGCTGCATGCGCTCGGAGCAAGATGCAAGAACTCGAAACACGGCAACAGGCGCAACCGGCAGCGATCTCATCCGATGAGGACGCGAGCGGCGGGGCTGTGCGCTATGCCCTGAGCGGTTCATGGCGCAACGCCAATATAGCCTCAGTTCTTTCCGACATCGAAAAGATCGAAAAATCCAACCCCTCTGGCTCCATCACCGTTGATCTATCCGATGTCGATAACATCGATACGACGGGCGCGTGGATCTTGCGCCGTATGCGCCACAGAATGGAGCAGGCCGGCACCCAGGTCTCTTTTGAGGGCAACGAGCGAATAGAGGGCATTATCAGTGCCCTGCCTGACGAGGCACCGCTTGCACCAAAGGAATCAAACAAAAAGGGCTTGGTTGAGCGAATATTCGATCCGATCGGCAAGAATGTCATTCAGGCTGGCGCGGATTTTCTGGCTGGCATGTACATCCTCGGCTCCGCCGTGCGTGGCGCGCAGATGAAGCTTGGCCGTGGCCGAGGCGTTTCGCCGGCAGCCATCGTCAACCAGATCGATCATATGGGCGTGCGTGCGGTGCCCATCATCCTGCTCATGTCCTTCCTGATTGGCGCGATCATTGCCCAGCAGGGCGCGTTCCAGCTCCGCTATTTCGGCGCGGAAGTCTTCGTCGTGGACCTCGTGGGCATTCTTCAGCTGCGTGAAATTGGTGTTCTCCTGACGGCGATCATGATTGCTGGCCGGTCCGGCAGCGCGATCACCGCTGAAATCGGCTCCATGAAAATGCGTGAGGAAATCGACGCATTGAAGGTCATCGGGTTGAACCCGGTCGGTGTGCTCGTCTTCCCACGGCTGGTGGCGCTGACCATCGCGCTGCCGCTGCTGACCATCATCGCAAACTTCGCGGCTCTGTTCGGCGCGGCTGTGGTTTCGCTTCTATATTCAGGGATCACCTTCGAAGTCTTCGTGTCCCGTCTTCACTCCGCGGTCGAGGCTTCAACCATCGCTTCCGGCATGATCAAGGCGCCGTTCATGGCGCTGATCATCGGCATCGTCGCGGCTGTCGAGGGCATGAAGGTGGGCGGAAGTGCAGAGTCCCTGGGGCAGCACGTTACGTCGTCAGTGGTTAAATCCATCTTTGTTGTCATTCTGGTCGATGGCGTCTTTGCCATCTTCTATGCAGCCATCGATTTTTAAGGAGAGGCTGTGCAGGATTCGGAAGTAAAGAAAGACAGCAATCAGGAAGATCGGGAAGTGATCCTTTCGGTCGAAGGCGTGACCGTTGCCTTCGGCGACAAGGTTGTGCTCGATAATCTCGATCTGAATGTCTACCGCGGCGAAATTCTTGGCTTTATCGGGCCTTCCGGCGCCGGCAAGTCCGTGTTGATGCGCGCCGTTCTGCGGCTGTTGCCGCGTCAGGATGGCACGATCAAGATTCTGGGTACCGATTACGACAAGGCGACGGAAGAGGAGCGCATGGCGCTCGACACCCGCCTCGGCGTATTGTTTCAGCAGGGCGCTCTGTTTTCCGGCTTGACGGTCAAGGAAAACATCCAGCTTCCGATGCGGGAGTACCTCGATCTGCCGCAGCAGTTGATGGACGAGCTAGCAGCTCTGAAAATCGAGATGGTCGGTCTGGCAGCCGATGCGGCGGACAAATATCCATCGGAACTGTCCGGCGGCATGATCAAGCGTGCCGCACTGGCGCGCGCGCTGGCGCTCGATCCGGACCTCGTCTTTCTGGACGAGCCCACCTCCGGTCTGGACCCTATCGGCGCTGCAGAATTCGATATGTTGATCGCGCGCTTGCGTGACCAGCTTGGACTGACGGTCTATATGGTGACGCATGACCTGGACAGCCTGTTCTCGGTTTGCGACCGGATAGCCGTACTGGGCAACAAGAAAGTCGCCGTTGAAGGCACACTCGAGGAAATGTTCGATAGCGACGATCCTTGGGTTCAATCATATTTCCGCGGAAAGCGGGCTCGCGCCGTCGTCCTGCCGGATGGCACGCAACAAATTCCGGGGAGTAACGGATAGCCATGGAAACCAAGGCAAATTACACCATCGTCGGGATTTTCACGCTGATCGTGATCGCAGCCGCCTTTGGCTTCGTTTACTGGATGGCGGAATTTGGACGAGGCGGCCCAACCGCACAGCTGACCATCCGCATTCCAGGCTCAGCCAATGGCCTGTCGGTTGGCTCACCCGTGCGGTTCAACGGCATTCCCGTTGGTACGGTGCGCGGCCTTTCCATCGACCGCGATGACCCCGCATATTCGATTGCCTTTACCGAAGTGCAGGCAGACGCGCCTGTGTTTCCTTCGACACGTGCCGTGCTTGAAATTCAGGGCCTGACGGGCGCTGCCTATATCGAGCTTTCCGGTGGACGCAACAATGAAGAGCGGATCCTGCAGAAGTCGTTCGATACGGGCGTTCCCGCAGAGCTGACAGCCGACCTTTCCAGCGTAACGAACCTTCTGGCAACCGCCGACAAGATTCTTCGGAGGGCGGATGGCGCAATCGGCGAGTTGCAGGGCTTTGTGCAGGACGCGCGCGGCCCACTCACACAGACGGTTCGCAATGCCGAGAAGTTTTCCAACGCGCTTGCTTCCAACTCCGATGGTATCGAGAACTTTCTTGAAAGCCTGAGCTCGCTTTCCACCACCGTTCAGTCCGTCTCTGTCCGCCTGGATAGCACACTGACGGCGGTTGAGGATCTCGTCAAAGCTGTCGACTCCCAGAAGATTGACTCCATTCTGACCAATGTCGACAAGGTGACTGCCGATGTTGCCGCGTCTTCCGGCGGAATTCAGGATGTCATGGAAACGGTGCAGCGGACGTCACGCAATTTCGAACAGGCAAGTGCCGAGGTTCAGGTCGTCGTCAAACGTGCGGATGAGCTGCTGGCGTCTGTGGATGCAGCCAAGGTCAGCAATGCGGTGGAGGATGTGTCTGCTGCTACCGCCGATGCGAGACAGGCCATCTCGACCTTCCGTCAAATTGCTGACGATGTCGGTACGCGTCGCCCGGATATCGATCAGGCAATTGCCGATTTCACCGATATGTCACGCAAACTGAATTCCGCGTCGAGCCGTGTCGATGGAATTCTTGCGAAAGTTGACGGTCTGCTTGGAACCGATGATGCCAATTCGCTTTTTGCAAAGGCGCGGGAAACGCTGGCGTCCTTCAAGGCCGTTGCGGATAATCTCAACACACGTATCGGTCCGATTGCCGACAATCTGGCGCGGTTCTCCAGCTCAGGCCTGAAGGATTTCCAGGCGCTGATCGGCAGCACCCGTCAGACAGTGGACAATCTCAACAATACGATCACGAATTTCGATCGCGATCCGCAACGCCTGATCTTCGGCGGCGAGAACGTGAAACAGTATGATGGCCGGACAAGGCGTTGACGGGGGTTAGGAATTTGAGAGTTTTGTTGATGCGCAGGCCGGGTGTTCGCGCGGCCAAAACCGGTCTTCTTGTCGTGCTGCCGGTCATGGCTGGCTTGCTCACCGGCTGCGGTGGGAGTGCCAAGAATGATACGTTCGATCTTTCCGTGTCATCGCCGCAGGTCTCGCAGGCACCATCCCTGAAGTCGCGCCAGTTGCTGATTGCGGATCCAACCGCTTTGAAAGCGCTGGACAGCGAGAATATCGTCGTACGCCTGTCGGGCTCCGAGGTGCAATACCTCGCCAACTCACAGTGGAGCGACAAGCTGCCGCGTATGGTGCAGTCGAAGCTTGTGGAAGCTTTTGAAGATACAGGAAAGCTCGGCGGCGTCGGACGTCCGGGGCAGGGCCTCGCAATCGACTATCAGGTCGTGACCGACATCCGCGCCTTCGAAGTCGATACGACGAAGAACATTGCCTATATCGAGATTTCGGTGAAATTGCTCAACGACAAGAACGGCACGGTCAGGGCGCAGGAAGTTTTCCGCTCAAGCGCGAGGGTTAGCGGCTCCGGCAATGCAAACCTCGTAAAGGCGTTGGACAACGCGTTTGCCTCATCGTCGCGAGAGATCGTCAATTGGACGCTCCGCTCGCTTTAAGCCTGTGAATTTCCGAATTTTAAACGCCGCGTATCGAAAGATGCGCGGCGTTTCTGTTTTCGTCACTTCGTCTGCATTTCCGTTTTCCACTCGGGTAGCGGAAACAGCCGATCGTAGCACCAGTTGAAGACGAAGGCGTAGAGGACGTAGAAAAGGGCGAATGACACGTCCATGACCAGTGCATGCATGAGGGTGATGTTCAGGTACCAGGCGATGAATGGCATGAGCACGACCAGCAGGCCGAGTTCGAACAAGACTGCATGGGCAACGCGAATGACCGTCGTCTTCTGCGTCGTACCCCTGAACCGCTTCATGGCGTGGTCGAAAGCCAGATTATAGAGGTAGTTCCAGGCCGTTGCGATCGTGGCGCTGACAACGCCAACGACGCCAATATCCTCAGCGGGCACTCCAAAAACCCAGGCGCCCAAAGGTATGACAAGGATAAGGCCAATAATTTCGAAGCTGAGTGCGTGGCGGATACGATCTGCGATGGTTCGCATGGATACTCCCGAAAGTTCCGGGCCGTCCCGTATGCTGTCACCAAAATGGCCGAGGTCGTCCTCGCAACCTCCATATAAATCCTGTGATGTTTTTCTTCAAGGCATGGTGGAACAGCAAAAAAAAGCCCTCCCGGCAGAACCGGAAGGGCTGTGACTGTTCCCGACAGCGACTTAGTTGAAACGGCCAGCGGCGTGGGCAAGCATCGTATAGACCTTGCCGGTATCGGATGTCAGGTAAGACTGCGTAACCGTCCGATCGCGATCGGTCCTTGCAACATCTGCAAGCAGCTTTTCGAAATCGGAGATGTAGCGATCGACCGCAGTGCGGAATTCCGCTTCGCGCTCATACTTCCGCTTGATCTCGTCGAAGGTCTGTTGACCCTTCAGCGTGTAGAGGCGGCGGGTAAAGACGTCGCGTTCGCCTCTCTGGTAGCGACCCCAAAGCTCCACCGACGCATCATGGTCAATCGCGCGTGCGATATCGACCGAAAGGGAGTTAAGCGATTCCACCACGTGACGTGGATTGCGCGGATCCGCTGCACGGGTCTGAGGCTCGGCCGATTGTCTCGGAGCAGCAGCGCTTGCCTCCTGAGCATCACGCGACGCTCCGCGCAGGAGATCGCTGATCCAGCCACCGCCATCTTCACGACGCTGTGCCGGAGCTGCAAGGCCTGCCTGTGGCGGCACGGCACGGGTTTCAGTTGGCTGCGTGGTGCGGAACTGCGGTGCTGATGGCTGTGGCTGCGCAACCGGTTGCTGTGCAGGGCGGGCCAGAGCAGGCGAAGGCGGAACCACGGTGGACGCCGCTGGCTGAGGACGCGGCTGTTCTACGCGTGGCTGCGGCTGCGGCTGGCTCTGCGGTGCTGGCGCCTGTCTGGTTGCAGCGATGGCACGTGCAGCAGGTTCGGAGATTTCCAGTTGCTGTGTCGAGCGTCCGACGAGCTGAGAAATATCCTGAAGCGCCTTGATTTGTTCGGAAACCGCACGACGCATGGCCGCAGCACTTTCCTTCGCCTCTTCCGGCAGATCGAAGGCACCTCGTTTCAGCTCAGCACGCGTCTGGTCGAGCTCCTTGCGGATATCAACGCTGGAGCGACGGATTTCATCCGTTGCACCCGCAAACCGCGCGACCGCTTCTTCCACGGCTTCACGCAGTGTATCGCGAAGAACGGCGGCTGCGGCGGCAGACTTGTCGGTGGCGTTGCCAAGCAGCTTGTCCACATCCGAAAGCGAGGAGGCGACACCGCCGCGCAGGCGGTTGACCAGTTCGTCGGAGTATTTCTGTGCGTCCGCCATCGTGCCTTCGATAGAACGGCTTGCATCCTCACCGGCAGAGAGCAGCGCACCGCGCATATTCTGTGCCGCGAGCTGCGCGCGATTTTCTGTCTCGTCCAGCGAGCGACCGATGTGGTCAAAGGAAGAACTCAGGTTATCGCGCAGATTACCCGCAACATTGGCCGCACGCTGTTCGGCCTGTGCAAGGGTCTGTTCAACAACGCCCATGACACCCTTCATGGAGTTCTCGATTTCTTCGGAACGGGTCAGCAGGCCAACGGAAAGTGTGCGAAGTGCCTCCTGGCGTTCTTCCAGCGTTCCGACAAGGCTTGTCTGGGCTGCACTCAGCAGCTCGGAGGCCTGCGAAAGCACGGAGGAATGTTCCTCGAAGCGGCCAACGATCCCTGCAACCTGCGACAATGTCTGGCCGGAGATATTGGACAGGCGATCAATTTTGCCTTCCAGCAGGCGGCTCGAGCTCGAAACCATGTCAGCGGCGCGAGATGCGGAGTCCGAGAAGCTCGTCGCAGCAGTATTGAGCGAGTGATCGGCTGCCTTGAACTCCTGCGAGGCGCGCGCGACCGCGACATTGAGGCTGTCTACCGCGTCCGTGACGACATTTGCCATGCCGGAATGCGTTTCGGACAGCATCGTCGTGCTCTGACGGGTAGCCGATACCAGCTTGTCTGCGGCGTCTGCGCCAGCCTTGGCGTAATCGCCGATGGCCTGCTCGACCAGTTGCGCCATGCCGCTGTTGCTTTCCGCCAGCAGGCTTGCGCTCTGCTGTGCTGCAGTCACAATCTTTTCGGCAGCATTCTGACCAATCGTCGCATATTCATTGACGATAGGCTTGGCTTTTTCTTCGATGAGGCGGGACAACTCGGCAGACCGGCTTGCGAGCATGGAGTTGAGTTCGCGTGTGCGGCTGTCCAGTGTCGAGCGGATGGATTCGCCGCGGGCGTCCAGCGAGCTCTCTACGCCAGAAAGCGTTTCGGAAATTGCGCCAACCTGCGAACGGACGACAGCCTCGGCCTCCGCCACCTTGTTGACGATGGCATTGCCAGCTTCCGAGAATGTCTGGGCGACCGCTGCGGCCTGGCCCGAGAGGCGACCCTGAGCTTCGGATATACGACCGACGATATCTTCCGACCGCTGCTCGATGGCGCGGGCAAACTCGTCGTTGCGGGTCTTCATCTGCTCGGCGAAATCGGAACCCGTCTTGGCGAGGATTTCCGTCGACCGCAGGGCTTCACCATCCATGGTCTGAGTGGCGTTGACCACCGCATCCCGCAGGGTGACAGCGAGATTGGTCGCCTTGCCTTCGATGGTACGGTTGACGTTCTCAAGGCCGATATTGAGCGCGCGATCCATGGTGCCGAGACGTTCGTCGATGCGGGCCGTGCCACTGTCGAGAACACCTGCGATACGCTGCGTGGCATCGTCGCTGGTACGTACGAAATCCGCGGTCTTGCCATCGAGTGTTTCGGAAATCTTGCGGCTGGCATCTTCGATGGAAGAATTGACCGTGCTCAGATCGGCCTGGAGACGCGTCTGCAGACCGTCGATGTTGGTTTCAAGACGTGCGCCTGTTTCATCAAGGCGGGTGGAAACAGCGGTAACAGACTGCTCGACACGCTGCGAGAGTGCCTCTGCCGCGCCACCGATTTGCTGTGCGGCGTCATCCATGCGGGCGGAAACGGCACTTGCGCTGTTGCGCAGGCGCTCCTCAAGTGTCGCAACGCTGGTGTCGATCGTGCGCTGAAT
This sequence comes from Agrobacterium sp. fls2-241-TYG-188a, assembly GCF_030209845.1. NCBI lineage: Bacteria > Pseudomonadati > Pseudomonadota > Alphaproteobacteria > Hyphomicrobiales > Rhizobiaceae > Agrobacterium > Agrobacterium sp. fls2-241-TYG-188a. The sequence continues at coordinate 1,082,045 of NZ_JARVRD010000002.1, forward strand.
GGCTTCCTGCTGTGTCTCCAGAGACATTTCCAGCATACTTGCGCTCGATGCGATCGTCGTGCCGATGGACATGGCCTGTTCGGAGAGGAGATCGTTGATGCGCTCCTGAGCGGAACCCAAGGTTTCTGCGAAGGCTCCGTGGTGCTGATCGAGCGTGGTGCGAAGCTGCTCATGCGAGGAGACCAGATTGTTCTCCAGGCGTGAAACGCCATTTTCCATGGTCTCGGAGAAGCGGCCTGCGCCGCCTTCGATGGCGGTTTCGATGCGTGTCGCAGCAGTGCCGACCGTTTGTTCGATAAGCCCGCTGTTGCGCTCAACCGTTCTCGTTATCGCATCTGCCTGAACGCCAAGCATCGTATCGAGGCGAAGATGGCCAACGGACAACGCTTCTTCAAGAGTTGAAGCGGTGGAGGCAAGACGCTGCTCTGCATCGGTTACAGACTGGGTCAGTGCATGGGCGCGGTTGTCCAGCGTTTCGGTAATCCGCTCTTCAGCGCCCGAAATTGCCATGTCGATTGCAAGCGCGCGGCTGTCCATGACATCAGCGATGCGGTCTTCAACGCCGGATACAGCGTTCTGCAGGGCAGATGTACGGCTTTCCAGGGTCTCGGCGAGGCGCCCTTCCACACCGTATACGGTGTTGGTCAGCGCCTGCGCACGATTTTCCAGAGTTTCGGAAAGGCGTTCCTCGGCACCGGCGAATGCCATGTCAATGGCAAGTGTGCGGCTATCAAGCGTGTCGGCGATACGTTCTTCAACACCAGAAACGGTGCTTCTCAGGGCCGCTGTACGGCTATCCAGCGTTTCTGCGATGCGTTCTTCCGCACCGGAGAAAGCCATGTCGATGGCCATGGTACGGCTGTCGAGCGTATCTGCGAGGCGTTCCTCCACGCCAGAGACAACGGAGTTGAGCGCTGCGGTTCTGCTGTCCAGGGTTTCGGCAATGCGGTCTTCGACGCCTGAAACAACGTTGCTCAAGGCAGCCGTCCGTGTATCGAGCGTTCCCGCGATCCGTTCTTCCGCACCGGAGAATGCCATGTCGATGGCCATGGTGCGGCTGTCGAGTGTATCGGCGATACGCTCCTCAACGCCTGATACGACGCTGCTGAGAGCGGCTGTCCGGGAGTCGAGAGTTTCCGCAATACGCTCTTCCGCACCGGAGAACGCCATGTCGATAGCCATGGTGCGGCTGTCGAGCGTATCAGCGATGCGCTCTTCTACACCTGAGACCACGCTGTTGAGAGCGGCCGTCCGGCTATCCAGTGTTTCAGCAATCCGGTCTTCAACGCCACTTACGACATTTGTGAGTGCGTTCGTGCCATTCTCGATCGTATCGGAAATGCGGCTTTCCACACCGGATACGATAGTGTTGAGAGCGGCTGTCCGAGAATCGAGAGTTTCCGCGATGCGCTCTTCCGCGCCCGAGAACGCCATGTCGAGTGCCATGGTACGGCTGTCAAGCGTGTCTGCTATGCGCTCTTCGACACCGGAAACGACCGTGTTCAGAGCCGATGTGCGGTTGTCCAACGTCTCGGAAAGACGTTCTTCAGCAGTCGAAAACGCCATGTCGATGGCCATCGTGCGGCTATCGAGCGTGTCCGCGATGCGCTCTTCCACGCCAGATACGACGCCACTGAGGGCTGCGGTTCTGCTGTCGAGCGTTTCCGCAATCCGGCTTTCCGCACCCGAGACAACATTGGCCAGTGCGGCGGTTCTGCTTTCCAGCGTATCGGCGATACGGTCTTCAACGCCGGCAACGGCATGGTGGATTGCTGCCGTGCGAACGTCGAGAGTGTCCGCAAGGCGCTCCTCGACGCCGGATACCGCGCCGGTGATGGCAGCAGCGCGGCTGTCCAGTGTCTCTGCCAGTCGCCGTTCGACATCTGCTACAATATTGTTGATGGCAGCAGCGCGCTCTTCGAGAAGTGCTGCAAGGTGTTGGGCGGTGCCAGACACGGAGCCGGTAATGGCTTCGGCTCGGTCGGCCAGGGCCAGATCGAAACGATCCTGCGTAGCAGCGAGAGCGCCAAACAGGGCCGTGCTGCGCTCCGCCAGAACCGCGTCGATTTTCTGATGTGTATCGCTGAAGGCGCCTGTAATTTCCGCCGTACGAGCGCCGATGGCCTTGCTGAGTTCAAGGCTGTGGCTTTCCAGCGTGCTTTCCAGCATTTCCTGACCCGTTCCAAGGGCCGTTGCAAGCGCAAAGGACTGGTCGGTGAGGGTGGTGCTGAGGCGTTCGATGCCAGAATTGAGCATGCCATCGATGGAGTCGGTACCGCCGGCAACCGTCTCATTGATCCGCGCGAGGCTTTCCATCAATTTGCTGTCGAGAGTGCCAGCGCGCTGGTCGAAGGCGGTCGCGAACTCTGCGACACGCTCATCAAAGGCTGAATTGACAAGGCCGACCGTTGTCTGAAGCTTTTCCTCGAAGAGCCCCGAGCGCAGATCCATATCCATGATCGCATCGTCTGCAGAATTTTGCAGGCTCTGGCGGAAAGACAGGCCTTTTTCTTCAAGCGTTGTCGTCAGCTTATCGAGAACATTGTCAAGAGAGCCGCCGATGACCTGTTGCCCGCGCTCGATATTCTGGCCGATTTCCAGCGTACGCTTCGAAAGTATGTCGTTGAGAAGCCGTGTCCGCTCCTCGAGAGACTGGTTGAGGTTGTCCGTGCCGGTGCTGAGGTTCGATGCCTGCGTCGCAAACTGCTCCAGAAGCAGTTTACCGCGTTCATCGAGCGTGGTGCTGAGATCATGCAGACGCAGGTCGAATTCGTTCGATAGCGTCGCGCCGGACGTATTGAGGGCCTTGAGAAGATTGTCGGTTTTAGCCGAAATCAGGGTGCCCATTGCTTCGGTGGAGATACGCGACTTCTCAAGCAGCGCCGCAGAGCGGGTGTCGATCATCGTCGCAAATGCCTCACCACTCGTGGCGAGACGCATGGAAAGCTCTTCACCGACGATGGAGAGCTCTTCCTTGATCTGATCCTGTGCGCCGACGATGGACGAGCGAATACGCTCGGCGTGATTGATGATTGCGTCGCGTTCTGCGCTCAGTTCCTGCACGAGGCTGCGCACGCGAAGTTCGTTATCGGCGTAGCTACGCTCCAGCGCATTGACTTCGGAATGAACGAGCGTTTCGAGTTCCGTTGCGCGCGCAATCGTCCGTTCGATGCCATCGTTCATGGCCGAAACTTCGCGGCGAACGGCCTGACCCACAGACATGATCCGTTCGGATGCGATGGTTTCTGGTTCAGCAAGGCGAAGTGCGACTTCCGCCATGGAGCGGGCGGCGTTGCGCAGATCGCGGGCGCGCGCCATCATGATCGCAAAGGCGAAGAACAGCATGATCGGCACGATGACGCCGACGATGATGGCCATGACGCCGGGGATGGCGAAGAGTGCCGCGAGGGAACTGACGTTCCAGATGAGGTCGCCATAGATGACATTGGCAAGGCCAACGCCGGCAATGGCCCATAGAACGGAAAAAATCCCTGCATTACGCAGCGCGCCGGCCATCGAGCCGGCGTCAAGGGATTTCAAAATCATGGCAGGGCTGCGCTTCGTGCCATCATTCGCGGCTTCCAGAGACGGCGATCTGGGCGCGGGTTCTGGTGCAGCGCGTGGCGGCGTTGCCGGTTCGGCTGGGCGGGATTTTCTCTGTTCCTGCACTCTTGGCTGTTCTGGCACGCGGGCCTCCGCAGGCTTTGGAGACGATTTCTTCTGAGGCTCAGGCTTGGTTTCGTATGCGCCGAGCTGCAGGGCATCTTCCAATGCCTGAAACGCAGTCTCATCAATCGAGTCGCTTATCTTGTTATTCGCCATACGCTTACGCCTCGTTACTCTACGCCCGGCCTCATGCCATCCATCCATTCGCCGCTTGTGCGCGGATGGACGCCACATTGCCTCAAGACACGGTACCAGCCGGTATATAGTGTCTTGTCTTACCATTTCCTGAGAGCTCGTTGTCGGGCTTTCAGGCGATATTCATGTGCTCGCCGAATTTGCACAACCGGTGTCGAGGTCGTGCAATACGGAAGTATCGTAGTGACACATTTGCGCCTTTGAAACAATTAATGCCGCGAGACTGCGATGGATCACGGATGGCTTGTTAACAGTTTTTAAACCGAGGTCGCGCGCGGAAAGCCTTGTTTCTCCTAAGTTTAGCATAAATTAACCATAGCGAAAGATTTGCCGGCGTCTGGTGCCCCAATTTAAGCTCATCGAAATCCTAGTCTGCGTAATAGCAGGACAGATGTGCCTCAAAACAAGAAACTGGCCCAAACGAGGAATATGCAAAATGGCAGCGTTGAGTATCGCATTCGAAGCTCCGGACAATTATGGCAGCGCGGCACCCGCCAGCAGCAAGCCAATCGATTTCACGCACCTGGCCCGTCAGACAATGGGTGACAAGGAGCTGGAGATCGAAATACTCAAGCTCTTTACCCGTAATGCCCGCACTTTGCTCCATGACCTCGCTGCGGCAGATGACGCCGGAATGAAGGGCATCGCGCATCGTCTGAAGGGTTCTGCGGACGCAGTTGGAGCATTCAATGTCTCTGCGGCCGCCGAAGCGGTGGAGAACGGCAGTCGCGACAGCGCCGCTCTGGCCAAGGTAGCAACCACCGTCATTGAGGCCGAAAACTTCATCTTGAAGCTCTGCCGCTAACAGGGCCGACCAAAATTTTTAAAGCCGGTTTCGCCTGGCATCCGCATTGACGGGTTGCCAAGCGGACCCGGCCTTTCTATTTGTTTAGAAACATTCTCAAACACTTCTCTGGAATCCCGACATGACCAAACTGACCATCGTCGCCTTCGACGGTACGCCGCATGAACTGGACGTGAGCAACGGCTCTACCGTCATGGAAAATGCCATGCGCAATTCCGTTCCCGGCATTGATGCTGAATGTGGGGGCGCCTGCGCCTGCGCGACCTGTCACGTCTATGTCGATCAGGCATGGAGTGAGCGGGTTGGCCCGCCAGAGCCGATGGAAGAGGATATGCTGGACTTTGCCTTCGACGTCCGTCCTACCTCACGGCTTTCCTGTCAGATCAAAATGACCGACGCTCTGGATGGTCTGGTCGTGCACGTGCCCGAACGGCAGGGTTGATACGCCCCTCAACCTTTTCACTCCGGTTTCCACACACAAAAAGCCTCGCTTTCCGTTTCGCGGGACAAGCGAGGCGAGGTGGGCACATCACCTTCGGGCGAAGGAGGAGACACCCGAGGTGTCATACGTGCCGGGAGACAACGATGATGGTCGAATGAACGCAATTGAATAAAAACCCTTAGGTCAATCGATAGGCGAGTCGGCGTTTCACCGCCACGGCAAGAATTCATTGATCAATATCGACATGTGCGTGGGGTTTGTCGTTCATGCTGCATGTGAGAAAAAGCGGACAGCTGACTGTTCTGCAATCGAATTCTCTCATCCAAGCGGCGTCTACCGTTGTTGCATCAGACGGTTTTTGAGCAGGCGCGTCATGCGCGCGTCGAAATTCTTCGACTCCACAACATCGAAGCGAAGCTGATCCTTGTCATGTGCATTCATGACCTCTTGCGTCGTCTTGCCCACCAGCGACTGTATCTCGTCGCAGCTTTTTTGCGGACGCAGCGAAGACAGGCGCTTTTCCAGAATGCGCGCGTAGTTGCGCGCAATTTCGGCGTGGCGTTCTTCATGCCTCTTGATGTCCGCAGCCAGCGTGTCCCATATCAGCGCAAGTTCTGCGGAGGTCCGCTTCCGGTTCGTCCAGCGAGGCAGGAGAATCTTCGTGTGAAGTTTTACCCGCACGCTTCCTACGCCGCATCGGCCATTCTGCTCGACATAGGTCAACTCCCCGCCAAACTTGATTTCCGTGGCGCCCGGATGGCGCGCGCCGGTGGATTTCGTCATCGGACCACGGCGGGAAAGCTCTTGGTCCAGATCCTCAGCCGTCTTCCCGCCAATGGTAAAATAGGAGAAGGATTTGCTGATAAGCGCCTCCGCCATAGCCGCCTGTGGACCACAGAATAGAAACGCACCGGCAATGACTGTGCTAAGCACTAGCGACTTATGCTTCATCGGCGGGGTCTTCCGGTTGAACTTGCCCTGCAATTGCTGCATAGGCGCAGTGAACAGATTACGAATGGCGGGGACTCCGTTATTCCGGAAAGGCGTGATGTTACGTGATAACAGCCAGTGACAATGTGTGGCAAGTCGCGCATGGGCGCTCCCTGAAACTTGATGGGGATGGCCTTATTATGGCTATCGTCAATGCAACACCGGATTCATTTTCGGATGGTGGACTGTATCTGGCGGCTGAAGAGGCGGTCTCGCGCGCGCTCTCCTGCGTCGAGGAAGGTGCCCACATCATCGATATCGGCGGCGAATCAACGAGGCCTGGCGCGCTGGCCGTGAGTGACGCGCAGGAGCAGGACCGCGTCCTGCCTGTCATTGAAAAACTCAGGAAAGAAAGCGATGCGGTGATCTCGGTAGACACTTATCGCGCATCAACGGCGGAGCTTGCGCTCAAGGCCGGGGCTCATATCGTCAACGATGTTTTCGGTCTCCAGAAGGATGATGACATGGCCGCCGTGGTTGCGGCTGCCCGCGCCGGCGTCTGCATCATGCATACGGGCCGCGAGCGGCAGAAGCTCGATGATGTCATCGAAGATCAATACGCTTTCCTTAATTCTTCCCTCGATATCGCCCAGAAGGCCGGTATCGAAAGAGGCGCAATAGTCCTGGACCCTGGTTTCGGTTTTGCAAAGGACGAGGCTGAAAATATTGCTCTGATGTCGCGGTTCGATGAGCTTTCCGCCTTCGGATTTCCTATTCTTGCGGGAACGTCCCGGAAGCGATTTGTCGGCGCCCTGACGCGCAGGGAAACGGCGGAGGAGCGAGACGTGGGCACAGCCGCAACGACCGCAATTCTCAGGATGGCCGGAGCGGTTGTTTTTCGAGTACATAATGTCGCCATGACGCGCGATGCTCTGGCAATTGCAGATGCCGTTCTCAGGCAGAAACGAAACATAAAAGGGGAGGGCCAACAATGAGCCTTTACACGATACTGCTGAAGAACTGTTCGTTTTTCGCCCGCCACGGACTTCTCGCGCAGGAGGAGACGCTGGGTCAGCGTTTCTTCGTGGATGCGGAGATGGAAGTTGAGGCCGGAAACGCGCTAGAAACGGACGATATTTCCAACACGGTCGACTACGGCGTTGCCTTCGATGTCATCGAGAAAATCGTGGCCGGTCAGCGCCGGTACCTGATCGAGGCTTTGGCAAATGATATTGCCACCGCATTGCGGCATCGCTACCCGCAGATCGTCCGCGTCAAGATCACCGTTCGAAAGCCATCGGCACCTGTTCCCGGAATTCTCGACTATGCCCAGGTCAGCGTCGAGCAGCGTGGCTGAGAGCATGACGATCGCGACGCTCGGTCTCGGCGGAAATATTGGCAATCCACCTGCTGCAATGGCGCAGGCTCTTTCAACATTGGCCATGCACGAAGATTGCAACCTCTTGGCCGTCTCGCATCTCTACAGCACGCCGCCCTGGGGAAAAACAGATCAGGCGGATTTTTTCAATTGCTGCGCCATGATCGAGACGACGCTGGCCGCCGAAGCCCTGCTCGATCTTTGCCTCGATATCGAACGTGACATGAAGCGTGTGCGTCTTGAGCGATGGGGACCGCGGACAATCGATATCGATGTATTGACCTTCGGCGATGAGTCGATTGTCACGGAACGTGTCGAGATACCGCATCCAAGAATGACAGAGCGTGGTTTCGTGCTTTTGCCGCTGGCAGATATCGCGCCAGACATCAGGGTGAAGGGCAGGGACATAGCGTCCTGGCTCAGTGATGCAGACACGACCGGCATCAAACGCGCAAACGAAAAACGGGAGTGGTGGACACTCCCGTTTCCAGAGGTTTGATCAGCGCGTTTTGGTCTATTCCTTGATAGACCCGACGGCGATCTGATCGACGTTGCGCGCGAGAGTGAGACCGATAACCGGCACCATCTGATCTGCCACTTTGACGGAGATCGTAATATTCATGGATGTGTTGTTGGTCACGCGCGCAACCATGGCGCCGTTCAGCTTTGCCCGGTTGATGCCGACAACGACCTTGTCGCCGCTGACCTGTCCGGAAACGATGTCCAGGCCCTTGCCTTCCGCGCCATCAAGAAACTTGCCTTCATAGCTGTTGCCATTCTTGGAGATGACAGCAGACATCGGCTGCTTGAAGACGCCCACGCGGCACGTGCCACCCAGCTTGATGCCGGTATCTTTGTCAGACAGCGGCTCGCCCGTCAGGTCGCAGGTGAATTTCGTGCCTTTGTATTTGCCAGCAACAATCTCGCCTGGGCCCGACCATACGCCCGCAACAGAGCCAAAGAACTGGTCATCGCGCGAAGCAGCTTGAACATCGGAGACTGCCAGTCCACTGCTAAAGGACATGGCGGCGGCAAGTCCGCCAAGTAGCGAAAAGAAGCGCGAATACATGATACTTTCCCTGGCGAATTGGCCGTTTTGTGTTGGGTCAATTTATGCCGGGAATGGTTAATGCTTGGTTTATTTGGTCGATGAAGACGTGTCCCGCCGTAACCTTTCGGGCGGTGTAACCCTTCAGCTCAGGGCTTCTGGCTATTTTTTCCTGACATCAGATCCGGTGCCAGATCGGACACAAAATCGCCTATGCCGGGGCGACGCAGCGCTTTGAATGGCAGGGGTCTACAGAGATCCATGGCTGCGATTCCGATTCGTGCGGTCATCAGTCCGTTTATGACACCTTCACCCAACCGCGCCGAAAGCCTCGATGCAAGGCCATGACCAAGCACCTGCTGCGCAAGACCATCGCCGACGGCAATCGATCCGGTTACCGCCAGATGCGCGATCACGTCGCGCAGCAGCCGCAACATGCCAAGCGTTCCCGGACGACCGCCATAGAGCTCCGCCATCGTTCGAACGAGCCGGGTCACTTCAAACAGGACATAGGCGAGATCAACAACCGCCCGGGGGCTGACTGCGGTGACGACCGAAACACGCTTGGACGAATTGAGGATCAGCGCGCGTGCTTCACGATCAAGCGGTGTCAAAAGCTCGCGTTCAGCAAGCTCAATCAGATGCGGCCCGTCGATGACATCGTTTTCCGTTTCTTTAAGCGCTGCCCGGCCCTTTGCGGTCTCCGCCCTGTGCGACAGAACGGCATTCAAGCGGGTGATGATCGCGCGAGCGGCGCCAGGTTTCTTCTCCAGTGCCGCAACCGCTGCGTCCTCTTTCAACGACTGGACAGCGTTCAACCTCATGATGCCGATGGTCTCGCGGGCAACCAGCGCCAGTACGGCAAAGACAGCAATGCCCAAAGCGGCGCTTGCGGTGTAGCCCAACCAGTCCGATCGCGAAAAGAGATCGCGGATGAGCTGATCTGCCCAGAGGCCGAAAGCCAGTGAAAGGAGAACGCCTATCGCGCCCATCGCCAGCTTCGCGAAGGAAAAACGACGCCTGCGTGGCGCCGCGACTGGCAGCGCGGCGGCGTCCACTTCTTCCGGGGCAAGAAACGGGTCTTCCGCTTCCGGTGTCAGGGAAAAGTCTGTATCGAAACTGCGCGGCGCACGTCTCGCCTCAATTGTGCGAGGTTGAGACACGTCGCCTTCAAGGGGAAAGGCCGCCGGTCGGCGGCTGGAGTTCTTGTCGTCATCATTCATGCGAGCTTGTCTCCAAACAGAAACTGCATGGCCCGGTCCAGCCGGATGTGCGGCACGGACAGTTTCATGCCGCTGCTGGTTTCTTCCAGCTTTGGTGGGCGAAATCTGACAACATTGACGTCCGGCAGATCAGTTCCGGCACCACCGACATCCAGAGCCCGAAACAGAGGTTCCGGGTCTTCGGGCAAATCGCCAGGGAAGATGGCCGTGGTGCGATTGCCGTCGAAGGTTTCGCCGTTGATTTTTTCACCCGCAATCGGTGTTCCCACGATGACGGCAAGCGACTGGCCATCCTGGCGAACGCTCGCCTCTTTGGTCGCTCTTACGGAGGCGAGCGCCATCACGTCGATGCCCGCACCGCTCATGCCAATTGTGGTGACGGCGCGATCAACGAGGCGACGGGTGAGGCTCTCCAGCCTGTCGTGGCTTTCATGGTGAAGGTGATCAGCCTTTGTCGCTGCCACCAGAACCTTGTCAATACGGCGGCCGACGAGCGACGAGAGCAAGCTGTTCTTTCCGGGCCGGAAACATGCAAGCACGTCGCCCAGGGCGCGCTCCAGATCCTGCACAGCCTCTGGCCCGCGGTTGACCGCCTGGAGTGCGTCGATCAGGACGATCTGCCTGTCGAGACGCGCGAAATGTTCCCGAAAGAACGGCTTCACGACAATCGTCTTGTAAGCCTCATACCGCCGTTCCATCATGGCGCGGAGGGAGCCCTTAGGTGCCTTGCCCTCGATGAGGCCGGGAAGCGGAGAGAAGGTGAGGGCAGGCGAGCCTTCCAGATCCCCCGGCATCAAGAACCGTCCTGGCGGCAGGGTGGAAAGCGAACGTTCATCCGATTTGCAGGCGCGCAAATATGTTGCAAAGCTCTCGGCCAGCCGTCTAGCCGTCATCTCGTCTGCGGGAGCGTCAATATCGAGAGAATGAGCGATCTCCAGCCATTCACGCGCCAATTCCGCGCGCACACCGCTTCCAGCCAACGACAGGGTATTATCGCTGAATGTCTTGTAGTCCTGCGACAGAAGCGGAAGGTCGAGAAGCCATTCGCCGGGATAGTCGACGATGTCGATGGCAAGGCGCCCGCGTGAGAAAAAGCGGCCCCATCCGCTTGCGCTTTGATAATCGAGCGTAATGCGCAATTCAGAGATAGCGCGTGTCGATTCCGGCCAGATCCGATCCCGAACCAGAGCCTGAATATGGTCCTCATACTGGAAGCGGGGGATTGCGTCGTCAGGCTGCGGTTCCAGCCTCACGTTCGATACCCGACCGGAGCGCATGGCTTCAAAAACCGGAAGACGGCCTCCGTTCAGAAGATTGTGGACCAGAGACGATATGAACACGGTCTTTCCAGCTCTTGAAAGGCCCGTCACGCCAAGTCGCAGGGTTGGGTTCGTCAGTGCGCTAGCACGGTCCGCGAGGTTATCTATCGCAATTAGTGCGCTATCGGTGACGGACGTAAAAGATGGCGGCAATGAAGGTTTCCTAAAAATCTCGACAGTGTGAAAACATATAGTGTCGGCCGCTGCTCAAAAAAGAAGCGCAAGGAAAGTTTCGAAAATGCCAAGCCTTCAGGGAGCTAGAAATTCGCTGAGCGTCCAGGTGACGCCGCTAGCGTATTGCTCGGACTTGGCGTCGAGGACTGCAAGGCCAGCCGTCGGAAAGCCCATTGGCAAGAGCGCCGCCATTTTCTGCTGGCCGATAAATGTTTCCAGTGCGGCTTCCATGGCAGGGTTATGGCCTACCAGCATGACGGACTGACTCATTGTTTGGGCGGAAATCAGGGCCAGATAAAGAGCCGCCTCGGCATTGTACATTTCGTCCACATAGGAGACTTCGAATGTATCATTGAAGGCTCTGCGCACGGCCTGCGCGGTCTCACGGCATCTCAGTGCGGTTGAGCTTAGCACAACGTCCGGCGTAAAGCCTTTGTCGGCAGCCTTGTCGGCGATAAGTTCGGCCTCGGCGTAGCCCGCGTTATCGAGCGGTCTGTCGAAGTCGCGACCACCTGGTGCAGGCCAGGCAGCGCGCGCGTGGCGCATCAGATATACCCGGAAAGGTGGCGGTTGGAGCACTGGCATTTCCGGCTTTCCTGTCTAGCGGCAAACATCTCAAGATAGCTTTACAGGATTAAAGTGGCGAGCCGCAAGTGGCGAGCGGTATAGACAAGTCCTGATAACGTGATCGAAGAAATAATTCGTGTTCTGCGAATAAAGCATAAAAAATAATCGTTTAGCTGAATTTTGTGACAGATTTAAAAATGCTTGAAAAGCGTTTTGCGCACTTGAACGGCGATACGCCATTGGAGTATACCCGCGCAATATGAGATGTTCTTCGAGGAGAATCGCGTGAGTGAGAAGATCGATCTTAGCAACTATGTGCTCTCGGAAGCCGACGAGTTCATGAATGCCAACCAGCGAGCCTACTTCAGGTCGAAGCTCATTGGTTGGAAAAATGACATTTTGCGAGAAGCAAGAGAGACCCTGGGGCACCTCGCTGAGGAAAGCGCCAATCATCCGGATCTCGCGGATAGAGCATCTTCCGAAACAGACCGCGCCATCGAGCTTCGGGCGCGCGACAGACAGCGAAAGCTGATCTCCAAGATCGATGCTGCACTTCAGCGGATCGAAGACGGCACCTACGGTTACTGCGAAGAGACAGGGGAGCCAATCGGTATCAAGAGACTTGATGCCCGCCCCATTGCCACACTCTCCATCGAAGCCCAGGAACGCCACGAGCGCCGCGAAAAAGTTTATCGCGACGAGTGAGCATTCATCTTCCGTGACATCAGCTGTCACAACATCAAGAAGCCGCTTCGGGTACGAGGCGGCTTTTTTGCTTTCAGGGGCTGCGAAAAGCAATTCGTGCCAGCTGCAGTCATCTGCCAGTGAGTGGAGATTTAGGCGACGTTGGATGAAGTTCTTCCATCCATGTCCAACTCACGCGGATTGAGCCAGCATTCAGCCATGATCGCACCATTTGTGGAACGACTCCGATTCCGCACGGGCTTTAGGCGGCGACAAGATTTACCGGAGCGCTCAGGCAATCCCGCATTTCAGACTTGGCGGCTAACCGTGCTGGCTGATCGAGTATCAATGTCTAATATTGTTCCAGGCCTCTATTTGAAGTTTAAGTACAAGTAATCTATGTAATTAAATTTTGATAAAAACGAAAATCCGTTTGATTTACGTCAAATCGAACTACATTATACTATGTTTCAGATTGAAATCACGGGGTCTTCGCTTCCTGTGTTCACCCCATTGGCATTTAGAATTTATCTATATTTCTAACCTTTGAGGTGACATCATGAGTAATTCTAATATATCGAAGCCTATATCTGCATCGGAGACAAACGCTCCGCAGAAAATGGCCGCGCAGCGGGTGAAAGCAGTCAATGAATTGTGCCCACCGCTTTTTGATCCCGTTGGAAGCCTTGCCTTTCGCCCGGATCAACACAGCAACTCGTGGTTCCTGAGTGGCTACCTTGAAACCGCAACTGGCCACAAATTCAATTGCCTTGTTCACCAGCTGGTGCGTTCTGCCCCCGGGCAGCCGGTGGAGATCGCCAGCATCCTCAACATCACGGATCTGTCGCGTCTCGAATACCGAAGCGAAGAGCGGGTTCATTCGGCAGGCGAGGTAACGTTGGCAACGGACCGCATGCAGATCGTTACCCCGACTTCCACCATCGAAGGAGATCACCGCTCGGTGCACGCCCAGGCGGAATTCGGTTGGGGCGCACTTGATTTCACGGCGGAATTTCCTGGGCACATCATGATGAATGGCGGCTCCGGTGTTTTCAATTGCGTGGATAGCTTGCCCACCGTCCAATATTCCATTCCCTGGGGCAAGGGATCTGGCTGGATCACGCTCGATGGTGTCCGCCACGATCTGACGGGAGAGTTCTGGTTTGATCGCCAATGGCTTATTTCGCGCGGCATCATGGAAGAAGGGCACCGGGCACTCGTCGGATCCTCCTACAAATGGGTGTGGATGGACCTCAACCTCAGCAACGGCATTGCACTCGGCCTTTGGGATATAGAGCTATCGGGCGAGCGCCACGGTTGGGTTACCGCACTTCGTCAAGATGGTACGCATATCATTGCTGCGCTGGAGCCGCTGGCCGATAATGCCAGCGAATTCTGGACAAGCACAGCCTCCGGTCAGCGCTATCCTACCCGCTTCAAAGTCAATGTTCCGGCTCTCGATTGCGTGCTCGAAGTCGCCGCCGTCATGCTCGATCAGGAAGTCGCGTCGCCTGTTCAACCCAAATATGAGGGAGTTGCGAATATCACAGGCACCTATGGCGGAAAACCCGTCACCGGCTACACCCTCATAGAGTTGGTGGGTGACTGGAGCGCCTGATTTGCCGAACGGCGGTGCAATCCCGTTCCTCTGATGCGGGTCCATTGAACGCGGAAACGCGTTCGATGCCCGCCGGGACTTCTTCACCGGCATGATCGGAGAGGTAAAGGACGTTCCTTCGACGAAACGGTCCTGCGATTGCACGATGAAAGAGCCGTTTCCATTGGCCGTAGGGTGCTCGATATCCGGCCTTGAAGAGCAGTCGGAAACTGAAACAAGACGGCCCAGGCATTGCAGAAGGATCGCACGACCTCCTCCAGTGTCGCCGGGGCTGATACGATGGCCAGCTCGACCTCTATCACGCGTGCTACCGGCGTAAACGCGTCCATGGCCCGGACGGCGATTAAGAGGGCCGCATTTCAAGCCTATCGGCGACAGGTTCTCATTCCCACCTTGGCGCCGGGCTGCATCGGCATCATCGAAATCTGCTCGCGCACAAGGCAGTGCGCATGGGTCAAGCAGTTGAAGTTCAGGATGCCGATTGCTCTAGATTCCATTTACTGCCCTGACTTCATCCCATCAAGAAGGCGATTGGCAGGCTTAAGGCAGCCTCGCGCGCCAAAGCTGAGCGACGTTTTAGGGCGTACGGAATACGGTCGGACAGACCGTCGCGCTGTTCGAGGGGCAGAAATGCACCAGCGAGTTCAGATCATGGGATATGAACTTGAGTGAAATGAACGTGCTCTAGCCCGAAAACAGAAGAGGCCCCGCAATGCGGAGCCCCAATCTTTTTTAGTGATAAACTACGCCTTAGAAAAAGCCGCGTCTTTGCCACCAGCCGCCCTTGCGGGGCTTGGACTGATCGCCTTCTCCGCCTTCGTTCGTCGCGGAGGTGACGACCGGCTCTGAGGAAGAGACGTTGTCGCCACGGTTAGCGCGGACCGCCTTGGCTGGTTCCGCAGCAGGAGCCTCGTTGCCGAGATCGGCCGATGCTTGACCGGCTTCCTCGATGGCAACTTCCGCAACAGTGGTATCCACTACAACCGGCTCGACCGTTTCAACGGCAGGTGCAGCAACAGGAGCTTCGGAAGCGACAGCAGGCGCTGCTTCAACCTCTGCAACATCGCCAACCTTTTCCTTTGCCTTGCGGGTCCGGCGCGGCTTCTTTGGCTTTTCGGTCTCTTCAACAGTCGGCGTTGCCGCTTCGGCTTCGACAGCCGCCGCAACTGCGGGCTGGTCTACGCCTTCAATGGCAGCGGCAGCTGCACCGTCTTCGACCATATCGGAGGTCTCGGGCTCGGCTTCCGCCTCAGCGCCGTTTTCTTCGATCATCTCGCCGTTCTCATCGCGATTGCGACGACCGCCGCGCTTGCCACGACGGCGACGCTTGCGTCTGTTTTCTTCAGAGCCAGCAGCTTCTGCGCCATTTTCAGCGGAGACGGTTGCGTCCTCGTCCTGATCGCTATCGCCATCCTCGTCCTGATCGTCGGATGATGTGTCGTCACCGGCCTCAGACTGCGATTCCTGACCGTTCTGGCCAGCGCCCTTGCCGCGACGGCGACGGCGACGCTTGCGCTTGCGCTTGCCATCTTCGCCATTGTCGGCCTGTGGCTGCCGCGGTTCGCTTGCCTCTGCCTTTACGATCTCTTCCTCTTCGTCATCCTCATCGGCTTCGATGATGATGTCGTCCTCGTCTTCCTCTATTTCGGGAAGCATCTGGATGAGGCTTTCGATCTTGACCGGGTTTTCGACAGCTTCACCACGATCGATGGCGAAGTGCTGTGCACCGACGCTGGCATCGGCTGCGATGATGATGGCGACACCGAAGCGGCCTTCATAATCAACGATGGTACCACGCTTGTGGTTGAGCAGGTAAAGGGCAGTCTCTGGTGTGCAGCGAACCGTGATGTTGTGGGTCGTGTTTCGCAGCAGATATTCTTCCACGCCGCGCAGAACATGCAGGGCGATGGAGGATTCGGAGCGGACATGGCCTGTGCCGCCGCAATGCGAGCAAACCTGTGTAGTCGACTCCAGTACCGAGGCGCGGATACGCTGGCGCGACATTTCCAGAAGGCCGAAATGCGAGATCCGGCCAACCTGAATGCGGGCGCGGTCGTTTTTCAGGCAATCCTTGAGCTTCTTTTCGACGGCGCGATTGTTGCGCTTCTCTTCCATATCGATGAAGTCGATGACGACGAGACCGGCAAGGTCGCGAAGGCGCAGCTGGCGGGCCACTTCTTCCGCTGCTTCCAGGTTCGTCTGAACAGCGGTTTCTTCGATGGAATGCTCACGGGTCGAACGACCAGAGTTCACGTCGATGGAAACCAGCGCTTCCGTCTGGTTGATGATGAGGTAGCCACCGGACTTCAACGTCACCTGAGGCTGCAGCATACGGTCGAGCTGCGCTTCGATGCCGGAGCGCGAGAAGATCGGGTGAATATCGCGATAGGGCTGAACCACCTTGGCGTGGCTCGGCATCAGCATCTTCATGAAGTCTTTCGCTTCACGATAGCCTTCTTCGCCAGACACGATGATCTCGCTGATATCCTTGTTGTAGAGATCGCGGATCGAACGCTTGATCAGCGAACCTTCCTCATAAACGAGGCAAGGTGCGGTGGAATTCAGCGTCAGCGTGCGGACGTTTTCCCACAGGCGCATCAGATATTCGAAGTCGCGCTTGATTTCGACGCGGGTGCGGTTGGCACCTGCGGTACGCAGAATGACGCCCATGCCCTGCGGCACTTCCAGATCGCGCGCGATTTCCTTCAGGCGCTTGCGGTCTGTTGGCTGCGTGATCTTGCGCGAAATGCCGCCGCCACGTGCCGTGTTTGGCATCAGAACCGAGTAACGACCTGCAAGCGAAAGATAGGTTGTCAGAGCTGCGCCCTTATTGCCGCGCTCTTCTTTTGCGACCTGGACCAGAAGAATCTGGCGGCGCTTGATGACTTCCTGAATACGGTACTGCTTGCGTGGCTTGCGGGAAATGCGATCCGGAACTTCTTCCATTGCATCTTCCGCACCGACGGACTCGATGACTTCCTTTTCGTGATGATCGTCATCATCGTCGTCGTCATCATCGTCGTTGCGACGGCCAAGCCCTTCGACTTCTTCGGAAATCGAGTCGGTGTCAACCATAGCGGCCATTTCGCCGCCCTTGCTGCCGTCGTCGTCCGAACCGTCCTCAGAGGAAGCTGCGTCGGCGGAAATTTCGTCCGTCTCCGTCTTCTTCTTGGTACGGGGGCGGCGAACGCGCTTCTTTGGCTTTTCTTCTTCTGCCGGTGTTTCTTCAGCAACGATGTCCGCGGCCGCAACATCCGGCGCAGCGTCGACTTCCGCTTCGGCAGCTTCAACCGTGGAAGCCTGTGCCGTTACTCCGTCTTCAGCGGCGGGCTCAGTTACGGGTACGATGCCGATATCGGGCTGATCAACCTGCGAAAGATCGATGGCGGGGGAGTGGGCGTCATTTGGCGCATCGGCTGGCTCGAAGTCATCGCCACGACGATGGTCTTCTGCTTCCGCTCTCAGCAGCGCCTGTCTGTCGGCCAGCGGGATCTGATAGTAGTCGGGATGAATTTCGGCGAAGGCCAGAAATCCGTGACGATTGCCGCCGTAATCGACGAAAGCTGCCTGAAGGGATGGTTCTACGCGTGTGACCTTGGCAAGATAGATATTGCCGCGGATCTGCTTCTTGTGTTCGGATTCAAAATCGAATTCCTCAATTCTGTTTCCACGAACAACTACAACGCGCGTCTCCTCTTCATGGGAGGCGTCGATAAGCATTTTGTCTGCCATGTAAGCTGTGCTCCTCGGCGCAGCCCTGTCTTATACGAGAACAGGCCCGCCACAAGGACAGGCCTTTCATCTATGTTCAAGGGTGTGCCGGATATGAAGTTTCTTGCCCGGCGTCTGTAAACTGGCAGCATCCGGACAACTGGCAAAGCATGATGCCTGCTCCTGGTATCCGGTTCATATGAAAGCTGCTGCAACGACATCATTGGCCAAGCGAGAACGACTATAATAAATAGACCCCGAAGGATCCGATGAAAATGCTCTCCTCGAGCGTGCGGTGGCGTGCCACCGGGTATTGTTCTGGCCACGGCCAGAATTGATCCAGTTTCAGGAGAAAAATGCAGCGACGGCAGATGATTGCCCGATTTTACAGCGCCAGCGTCTTTGGTCGATTGGCAGCCGGCGGGCGTCTATCCCGTCAACACTTTTAACCCTCAATCATGTTGTATGTTTTATCTGTCATAATAGCAATAGGGTGGCTAAATATGCCATATCATTGGTGGAATTTGGTGGTTAAGAATTGCTTCACTAAGGGCTGCGATTGTTGCGCGGCATCGCAAATCAGGCCATTCTGGCTGATATAAATGCGACGATAGGGCATTTCATGGCGGCTTTTCGGGTTGCCTTGACTGAATTACGGACACGATGTTGGCGACCTTAAAAAACATGATCGATGGTGCGATTGGAGTGCTGAATGCTGTCCGACGACGCCGAATCGTCTGCATTCTGACGCTGGCTTCGTTATCTGCCTCATCCATGCCGCTGGTTGCAGCCGCCACCGACTCGCCGCCATCTCTTATAGCAAACGCGGCACGCATCATCGGTGACGAGGCACGCACGCGCATCGTGCTGGATTTCAATCAGGAGCCGGAATTCGAGGTTCACTATCTCGATTCGCCCGCCCGTATCGTTGTCGACTTCCCGGCGGTGGGCTTTTCCTTTCCAACCAAAGACCTCGCTCCGACCGGCCTTTTTAGCGACATACGCTTTGGCAGCATGGGTGAGGGGAGCGCCCGCCTTGTCCTGACCGCAAAGAAGCCCGTTCAGGTCGCGATTGCAGAAACGAAATCGGAGGAAGACGGGAAACTGTTTCGTTTCGTGCTGGATACGGAAATCGCGACAAAGCAGAAATTTGCCGATCTTCTCAAGAACCAGAACTGGCAGGCTCTCGCGCCAGCAACGACGGCTTCTGTCACGCCTGATATCATGCCGAAAACCAGTCGCCAGTCCGACTTCATGATCGCCGTAGACGCAGGCCATGGTGGTATTGATGCGGGCGCGAAGGGCGGCGTTACTGGAACGGATGAAAAAGTCATTACGCTGACCTTTGCCAAACAGCTGACCGAACGACTGAACAAGATTCCCGGCATCAAGGCTTTCCTGACCAGAGACGACGATGTGTTCCTTGCGCTTTCCGAGCGCGTCACACTGGCCCGCCAGCAGAATGCAAATCTCTTTATTTCCGTTCATGCCGATACGTTGAAGCAGAAGGATATTCGCGGCGCGACCGTTTATACGATCTCCGACCGCGCTTCAGACCGCATGGCGCAAAACCTTGCCGAGCGTGAAAACCTCTCGGATCAGATTGCGGGCGTCGCGGTCCCGAATGCCCAGCCTGAAGTCGCCGATATTCTGCTCGACTTCACCCGTCGCGAAACGCAGGCGTTCTCGGTTACGCTTGCGGAAAACATCGTGAAGTCCTTTGAAGGACAGGTCGGCCTCATCAATAATCCGCATCGCTATGCCGGGTTTCAGGTGTTGCGTGCCCATGACGTTCCATCTGTTCTGCTGGAACTTGGTTTCCTTTCCAATCCGGAAGACGAGAAACTGCTGCTTGACGACAACTGGCGCGCAAAAGTGGCCGATACGCTTGCCGTCGCGGTAACGAAGTATCGTGCACAGGCTCTGGCTAACGGCGGGTAGGGCGATTAACCGGCGCTGATCTTGGCACCGACGCGGGTGTGACATCTGCGCGACCCATCTGTTGAAAACGGGTCAACTCCTCACGCTCCTGAGAGAATATCGGCTTCGGGCCCTATTTTACTCACATTCAAGACGTTACTCGGCATCAGGAATCGATGGTGATGTCCGCGCATTCCGTGAAGGAAAAACGCGGCATACGGTAACATATAAGAGAATGCCCCTATTGGCAGCTTGTCATCGAGGAAGCGGTGTGCAAAACGGCACGCTATATGCAAGAATGCGCGCGTGACGCGGGCGCACCAGTTACGATTCGAAGTATCGGTAGCTTAATATGATCAGACTTATTGGATATTTCTTCGGCTTGGCCAGTATGCTGTTCCTTGTGGTGGCTGCTGGTATCGCCATTTATTTGGTGACGATAACGAAGGATCTTCCTGACTATGCTGTGCTGAACAGTTATGAGCCGCCGGTGACAACCCGCGTTCATGCGGGCAACGGTGCGTTGATGGCCGAGTATGCCAAGCAGCGACGTCTCTTCCTGCCCATTCAGGCCGTGCCGGATCGTGTCAAGGCAGCGTTTCTCTCCGCCGAAGACAAGAATTTCTACCAGCACCCCGGTATCGACGTGACCGGCTTTGCCCGCGCCGCCGTTGCTTATGTCACGGGCGGTCCGACGCAGGGCGGCTCGACCATTACGCAGCAGGTCGCCAAAAACTTTCTGTTGACCAATGAACAGACGATGGAGCGCAAGGCGAAAGAGGCGATCCTGTCCTTCCGCATCGAACAGGCCTACAGCAAGGACAAGATTCTCGAGCTTTATCTCAACGAGATTTTCTTCGGGCAAAACTCCTATGGTATCGCCAGCGCAGCGCTGACCTATTTCAACAAGTCCGTGACGGAACTGACGATTGCCGAGACGGCATATCTGGCAGCACTTCCCAAGGGTCCCGCCAACTATCACCCCATCCGCCGCGAAAAGGCAGCTGTCGAGCGTCGTAACTGGGTTATCGACCGTATGGCTGAAAACGGCTACATCACGCAGGCTGATGCTGCGGACGCCAAGACACAGCCGCTTGGCGTGAACATTCGCCGTGGCGGTAGCCATATTGCAGCCTCCGATTATTTCTCCGAAGAGGCGCGTCGCCAGATCGTTGAGAAATACGGTGAGAAGGCGTTGCTGGAAGGCGGCCTTTCCGTCCGTACCTCGTTCGATCCCGATATCCAGATGGAAGCCCGCAAGGCACTTCAGGATGGTTTGCTGGATTATGACGAGCGCCGCGGCTTCCATGGAGCCGTTGATCAGATCGAAACCAGCGGCAACTGGAGCGAGGCTCTGTCCAAGCTGAAGCCGTTGCGAGACGTACCCGAGTGGAGAATGGCAGTTGTTCTGGCTGTCTCTGCAGAGGGCGTGGATATCGGCCTGCGGCCCGATAACGACAGCGACAATCCTGATCTTCGCACCCGCGGACGCATCAAGCCGGAAAACATGAAATGGGCCTATCGCGATTCCAAGGGCCAGCGGGCAACCGCAAAATCACCGACAGGTGTCCTGAAAACCGGCGATGTCATTTATGCGGAACCGCTTTCCGACAAGGGTGACGACTACCGTTTGCGCCAGCCACCCAAGGTGCAGGGCGGCATGGTGGTCATGGACCCGCACACGGGTCGTGTTCTGGCAATGGTTGGCGGCTTCTCCTATGCGCAGTCCGAATTCAACCGGGCAACGCAGGCCATGCGTCAGCCAGGCTCATCCTTCAAGCCGTTCATCTACGCAGCAGCTTTGGATAATGGCTATACGCCTGCCTCGGTGGTGATGGATGCGCCCCTGGAAGTCGTATCCGGCGGTCAAGTCTGGCGTCCGCAGAACTATGGTGGAGAATCGGCTGGCCCGTCCACGCTGCGCCTCGGTATCGAAAAGTCGCGCAACCTCATGACCGTTCGTCTGGCTCAAGACATGGGCATGAATCTGGTTGCTGAATATGCCGAACGCTTCGGCATTTACGACAAGATGCCGCCATTGCTCGCCATGTCGCTTGGTTCCGGTGAAACGACTGTCATGCGGATGGTCTCGGCCTATTCCGTTATCGCCAACGGTGGCAAGCAGATCAATCCGACAGTTATCGACCGCATTCAGGACCGGTACGGCAAGACGATCTTCCGTCACGAGGAGCGTGGCTGCGAGGGTTGCAATGCGACCAACTGGCAGAACCAGGATGAGCCGACGATCGTCGATAATCGCGAGCAGGTTCTCGATCCCATGACGGCCTATCAGACGACGTCGATGCTTCAGGGCGTCGTGCAGCGCGGTACGGCAGCAGGCAAGATCAAGGTCGACCTTCCGGTCGCCGGCAAGACCGGTACCACCAACGACGAAAAGGATGCGTGGTTCGTAGGCTATACGCCGGACCTCGTTGCCGGTCTTTATATCGGTTTCGACAGCCCTGCGCCCTTGGGCCGTGGGGGCACCGGTGGGTCTCTCGCTGCGCCAATCTTCGGAGAATTTATTGCGCAGGCGTCCAAGCATTTGCAGCCAAGCAAGTTCATCGTGCCGAACGGAATGCAGTTCATAGCTGTCAATCGCAAGACCGGCATGGCCGCAATGGAAGGTGAGCCAGATACGATCATGGAAGCCTTTAAACCAGGAACAGGCCCGGCCAGCAGCTTCAACGTGATTGGTATGGATGGCGCCATGTCTCAGGAAGATATTCTGCGCGCTTCACCGCAGGCCCAGCAGGCCATCACCGGCGGTGGCGGCGGCCTCTATTAATTTCAATTGATGGAAAGGCGAGGGGCGCGGGCTTTACATCCGCGCCCCTCGCATTTATTCAGCCCATCGAGTTTAATAGCAATTCCATGAAAGCGAAGTATCTGCGACATGCGCAATGAGATCGTGAATGTAGTCGACGAAATCAGGCAGGCCATAAGCCTGCTGAGGAGGCATCTTTGACTGGGACCAGGCGATAAGACGACTGGACTGGTTGAACAACAAGGCAGAGGATCCAAACCTCTGGAATGATGCCACCGAAGCCCAGAAGCTGATGCGCGAGCGTCAACAGCTGGATGAATCGATCAATGGCGTGAAGGCACTCGAACAGCAGGTCAACGACAATGTCGAGCTGATCGAAATGGGCGAGGCCGAAGGCGATGCTGACATCGTCAAGGAAGCCGAAGATGCTCTCAAGGCGCTGAAGAACGAGGCCAACCGCCGTCAGGTTGAAGCCATGCTCTCGGGCGAAGCGGATGCCAACGACACCTATGTCGAAGTGCACTCGGGAGCCGGCGGCACGGAAAGCCAGGATTGGGCAAACATCCTGCTGCGCATGTACACGCGCTGGGCGGAACGTCAGGGCTTTAAGGTCGAGGTTCTGGAAGTTCATGAAGGCGAAGAAGCAGGCATCAAGTCCGCAACGATTCTCGTCAAGGGCCACAATGCTTTTGGCTGGATGAAGACCGAATCCGGCGTTCACCGCCTCGTTCGTATCTCTCCCTATGACAGCAATGCGCGTCGCCATACATCCTTCTCGTCCATCTGGGTTTACCCGGTCGTTGATGACTCGATCCAGATCGACATCAATGAAAGCGACTGCCGCATCGATACCTATCGTTCGTCAGGCGCTGGCGGCCAACACGTCAACACCACGGACTCTGCGGTGCGTATCACCCATATTCCAACCGGTATCGCGGTTGCCTGCCAGCAGGAACGCTCGCAGCACAAAAACCGTGCGAAGGCCTGGGAAATGCTGCGTTCGCGCCTTTACGAAGTCGAACTTCAAAAGCGTGAAGACGCGGCCAATGCGCAGGCGGCTTCCAAGACCGATATCGGTTGGGGTCACCAGATCCGCTCTTACGTGTTGCAGCCTTACCAGCTGGTCAAGGACTTGCGCACCGGTGTGGAAAGCACAGCACCCAGCAACGTCCTTGATGGCGATCTCAACGAGTTCATGGAAGCGGCACTTGCTCACCGCATCAGCGGTGGTGCCAATGTCGAAGTCAGCGATATCGACTGATCGCTGAAAAAGAAGTCCAGAATGATGCCTCCCGCAAGCCCTTGCGGGAGGCATTTTTGAATGAAACGTCGGCCACGTTGTGAAATGGTTGACCGTCCAGACGGCAATCTCGATCCAGTGCGGAGATGAATGTGAAGCAGGTGCTGTATATCGTCGATGTCCAACCAAGCTTCAATCCGCCCGGCAAGCTCGTCGAAGACATTGCCAGCCTTGCAAGACACATGCCCAGTGTTGCCAGCGTCGAGCAGCACGATGAAAGCATTACACCCTTCGAGCGCCAGCTTGGCTGGAAACCGGGACCCTCTGATACATCGCTGGTGCCTGCCGATCGCGTTTTTATAAAACACGGCTATGCGCCAACGCGCGAGGCTGTGGACTATCTCCTGTCCTTAACGCCCGATCGGGTTCTCGTATGCGGCATTCAGGCCGATACCTGCGTTCTTGCGGCTGGCTTTGCGCTGTTCGATGCGGGGCTGCATCCCACGCTCATCCCCTGGCTGACTGTCGGCTCAAGCCTTGATCGCTCGGGGGCCCTGGGTGCGCGACTTTGGAAACATCACTTCGGTGCGGTTTTGGAAGGGCCGGATGATCTAGGGCTCTAACACGGACGAAGGTACCGAGCGACGGCTTAGTTCGACGCTTTCTCGATTTTCATGTCGCCCAGTTCGTCAATAAGGACGGTCCAGGCATCCGCCTCTTTCTGCTTCGGATCGGTCTTCAGGTGGACGGTCACGAAAAGGCCCGGTACGTCGGAAGCGCCGTTGGAGCTTTCCGGTCTTACATCGGTCACGTAAGCCTTCATCTGTGCAAATTCTTCAAGCTCCACGGTTTCCACAAGCTGTGGGCCGCCTGCGGTATAGGCAATGCGTTGAAGATAGATCTTGGCTGTTCCGTCTGCCTGACGCATGGCGGCAATCTTGTAATAGCCGCGCGTACCCGCCGCATTCTGCTGGCCTTCCTTCTGGGGCAAGGCGTCCTGTTCCCACATGCCGCTGCTCGCCACAAAAATGGTTGAGGTCGGCAGGGCTTCGATGCCTGTCGTCTGCGCCTGGACGCAATAGCTGCTGGCGGCAAGGAAGGCGATGGTAAGGAGTGTTTTCATCATTCTACTATTTCAATTCGTAAACTGTTCGGCAAGGACTCTGTCAGACCACGACCTGTCCGGGTCCGAAAGGATTTTTGCAGTTCTGTCCTCAGACTGCGCGATGCGAACCGTCTGCACCGACTTTACCTCGGTGTGGTCTGCCACGGCATTGACGGGCCGCTTTTCGCTTTCCAGAACGTGAATGTCCACCGTGACATTATTAGGCAGCAAGGCTCCACGCCAGCGGCGAGGGCGAAAGGCACTGACAGGGGTCAGCGCGAGCAGAGGCGATTCCAGGGGTAAGATCGGGCCATGGGCGGAGAAGTTATAGGCTGTTGATCCGGCTGGCGTCGCCACCATCATGCCATCGCAGATGAGTTCTTCGAGGCGCGTTTTGCCGTCCACATCCACCCGCAACTTCGCGGCCTGATGGGATTGGCGAAACAGGCTGACTTCATTCATGGCCAGCGCAGAGAACTCATCGCCATTTCCGTCTGTTGTGGTCATGCGCAACGGGTGGAAGTCGTTTCCGGTGGCAACGGAAATCCGTCTGGGCAAATCCTTGACCCGGTAATCATTCATCAGAAAACCGACGGAGCCGCGATTCATGCCGTAGACCCGCTTGCCGGAATTCATCGTCTCGTTGAGAACCTGCAGCATGAAGCCATCGCCACCGAGCACGACAATGACCTCGGCTTCGTCAAACGCGGCATTTCCATAAAGCTCGATCAGCTCTTGTCTTGCGGCCTGGGCGTCGTCCGTGGTCGAGGCTACAAAACATAATGGCTGTGTTGAACGCGACATGCCGTCACCCCTGTTGACGGTCTTTGGTACATGATGACCCACGGTCAGGACAAGCTCTTTAAGGCACTCATCGGGAATGACCCGATGAATGGCCGCCCAACGCCGAGAAAGTCCACAGCTTCTTCGCCAACGGTTCCCAAACGGGGTTGCGGACGGCGAAGAGGTCGGGCAGTTTGCGCGACAAGCGGAACTGCAGGAGCGGGATGTGGCCATCAGTTACAGCATCTACGACGTTTTCACGCGGCAGAAACTGGCCGGAAATCCACTCGCTGTCATGTTTGGAGCAGAAAACCTCGATGACGCGGCGATGCAGGCCATCGCACGGGAAATGAACCTGTCGGAAACCGTCTTCGTGGGGAAATCGGACAATCCTGCCTATGCTGCATCGCTGAGAATTTTCACGCCCGCGTCTGAACTGCCCTTCGCCGGACATCCGACAGTCGGAACCGCGATTGCCATAGCAGAGGCGAATCATCCTGACGATGATGTCGATATGGTTGCTGTGCTTGAGGAGAAGGTCGGACCGGTTCGTTGCGCAATTCGCATCCGTCAGGGGGAGCCTGGCTTCGCCGAGTTCGATCTGCCACGAAAATCCTCTCGCGTTCATCTCCCACTGGACCAAGCACAGTTGGCCGATGCCATTGGTCTCGCCACATCGCAAATCGGCTTCGAGAACCACGTGTCTTCAATCTGGACAGCCGGTGTACCGTTTCTGACCATACCCGTGCATAACCTCGCTGCCATGGAAGAGGTTGATTTCGATGCCGGGCTTTGGGTCAAGTCAGCTCCTTTGGTCGAGGGCCGCCTGACATCTGCCTATCTCTATTGTCGCGGCGGTGTTCACCATGCTGCAAAATTTCATGCCCGCATGTTTTCGCCGGATATGGGAATCGCCGAAGACCCTGCTACAGGCGCTGCAGTTGCCGCTCTTTCGGGCGCCATCCACCATTTCGATGGACTGTCGGATGGTCATTATCCGCTCATGATAGAGCAGGGCGTCGAGATGGGGCGGCCTTCGCATATTCACCTGATCATGGACGTGAAAGAAAACGAAATTTCCCGCGCCAGAATTGGTGGTCACGCTGTGCGCATTGCTACCGGCACGCTCGATCTCTGATACTTCCCGGCTAAAATCTCAGCCCATATGCCCTTTACACGCATCCGTGAATGCGTGTTGAAGCTTTTCAGCTATAATTGTTAACCTTTACTAACGCGCCACAGGAACCAAAGACCTTTCCTTCCGTTTGTTCAGCATGAAGGAGAGGTGACATGAAGTCGCAAAACAGTTCAGATAACAGGCGTACGTTACAGGCAGCTAATAGCGCCGTGACCTCTACATATAAGCCGTTGATTGTTCCTCTTAGAGGTACTTACGTCGCAATGATTTTTCGGCGTTCTCTGAAAAATAGACTTGTCGCCCAAAATAGCTAGCAGCTTTGGGCAATGCCTAACCCGACCGCGTTATTTAAAATACCGCAGCAAAGTCGCAATATTTCACCAATACAAAAGATGGGAGAATGACATGAAGACAATTCTCGTAATCGCAGCCATGATCGGCTTTTCTGCCCCGGCGGCATTTGCCGATTGCATCGCTCATGAAAAGATCAACGCATCCATACCTGTGGATCGTGAATTTAAGACCGCAAGCATCACGCCTCCGACGGAACCAGCACAGAAGCCAATCATGGTTCTGCGCAAGACGGACAGATTGCCCGGCGCGACAGAAACAGCAGTTGCTTCCCCGCAGTCAGCCCTTCAGCGTATGCAATAATCCGATGCACGATACAGTTTTGAGAAATCCCGTGCGGTCACAAGCCTGCGCGGGATTTTTGTTTGCTGCCAATGCGATGTCGAAGCGCCGACATCAACCGACCTGAAGCGACCCGATGATCCAGTCGCCAACGATGTGTCAGCTATCAAGCCGCAGAGACAATTGTCTCCCACCCTTCTTCTTCAAGATATAGACTGGCTTTGCTGTCACCATTTCGGCCTGTCGCTGTAACTCGCGTCGGCGCTCCAAAGCTCTTTCACGAAGGCTGCGCGACTGCGCTACCAGCGACATTGCGTGCTCAATGGTTCTATCTGCTGCGTTCATGGCTGCAACTCCATATGTTCACTTTATGTTCTAATATGTAGGTGCATCTTGCAGATTGTCAAGCGTGGCAAGCGCGAGCAGCTTGCGTGGTCAAAAATGGCGGCTTTGGAGAGAAGTGCGGCGAGCAGGCTTTTGAAAAAGGGAGCGGGTACCGGTGAATAACCACCCGGAATCAAAAACGGCGCCAATGGCGCCGATTTCGATTACCTGTCGCTCGGTCTGTCTGCTTCCGTGGGAGGTCGGTCGGCAGGCAGACGGGATACGCTGATTAGCGGAACGAACGGGATGCAACGTTGCGAATGTCGTAGCGTGTCAGACCGATGTCGTTCAGAGCCTGGCTGGAAAGGTTGCCAAGTTCGTTCATCGTGCGGCGGTAGCTCATCCAGTTCTTAGCGATACGGATAGGGTTCATGATATTTGCCTCAATCTAGGTTCGGTTAATTTTCAAACTTTGTTGCGGAGGCTCAGTTCGCTGCGCTCTCTGCTGTTGATGTGTATATACATATGCAACGCAGTGATGTGGAGTGCAGATTTTAGGCGACTGCCATGCGTTTGTGCAATGTGTCGCATATTTTTGCATCTATTAGACGATGGTGCGTTATTTTTAGGCGGGTAAGATTGAGCGGTCGGAGGCAGATTTTTGCCAAAAAAGAAAAAGGCCCGGAGCCGAAGCTCAAGACCTTTTTTAGCTGTTCTATATGCGCCGCAGCGAGTGCTGCGAAGCGGTATTAGATGCCTACAGCTGTACGTGCAACGCGACGGATGTCGCTGCGGCCGATGCCGAGGTCGCTCAGTTCGCGGTCGCTCATGCGACCAAGTTCGTTTACGGTCTGACGATACTTGCGCCAGTTGTTCAGCGAGCGGGTGATGTTCATGATCGTTTCCTTCGTTCGTGTGTCGGCGCCGCTTGGGTCGGCCCGAACTCAATTTGCTGAACCGGAATATAATCGGTTTAGAAGAAACAAAAACAGACAATGAAGTATGCCACCTATGCACCAGACGCATTGCATATGCCCGGAACGATGCGGTTTTGTTAACAATTGCATAATTTGTCGTCATTCGAGACGTAAACTGCGCGAATGCGACGCACTCTCATGAGGCCCAGTGGGAGAGTAGTGGCTGGCAAGCTGATAGCAGCGGAGGGGTGCATACAGATGGGCGACTCGCATGGGTCGGACGGCCTAATCGGAATGCGCCGTCACCAAACTTTCCATCGTGGCTTATACATATTGCCATTTCCGCGATGAGACAGAGCAAATAGCGACGTAAAACCGTCATTTTTCCTTTGCGCTCCCGGAAACGGGTGATATAGAGACGCGCGCTCCGGAAGGCCTCATGTGCCAGATGTTGTTTATGCAGGATTCAAGAGCGCGGGTATGGCGGAATTGGTAGACGCACCAGATTTAGGTTCTGGCGACGAGAGTTGTGGGGGTTCGAGTCCCTCTACCCGCACCACATGAATCGCCGGGAAGAATGTGTGAAGTTTGCTTCGCCGCTTCTCTGGCTCAAGTGCAGTTTTTGCCCGGCAAAATGCTTGTGCATGGATTTTATATAGCCACGGCCGGTGAATTTAGGTTCCGGCGCTGTGCTCGAAAGTAAACCAACGGCTGTCTGAGCACCGCCGCCATGATGTGAAGGTATGAAAATGCAGGTTATCGAAACGCTCGCTGAAGGGCTGAAGCGCGAAATCAAGGTCGTTATTCCGGCCGCCGATATGAAGGCTCGCCTCGATGAGCGCCTGATCGACGCGAAGGACAAGGTTCGCATCAACGGCTTCCGTCCCGGCAAGGTACCGGTTGCTCATCTCAAGAAGATGTACGGCAAGTCGATCATGGCCGATCTCGTCAACGAACTCGTTCGCGACAAGCCTTCCGAAATCATTTCCGGTCGCGGCGAAAAGTCTGCAACGCAGCCGGCAATCTCCATGACCGAAGATCAGGCTGAAGCTGAAAAGATCCTGGCCGCAGAAAGCGACCTGGAATTCACGCTCGCCTACGAAGTCATTCCGGCCATCGAGCTGAAGTCGAATGAAGGCATCAAGGTTACGCGTGAAGTCGTTGAAGTCACAGAAGACGAAATCAACGAGCAGATCCTGAAGATTGCTGAAAGCGCCCGCACATACGAGACCAAGGATGGCAAGGCCGCTGAAGGCGACCGCGTCACCATGAACTACCTCGGCAAGGTCGATGGCGTTGCTTTTGAAGGTGGCGCTGCTGACGACGCAGAACTGGTCATCGGTTCCGGTCGCTTCATTCCTGGCTTCGAAGACCAGCTGGTTGGCGTAAAGGCTGGCGATGAGAAGGCGATCACCGTTACCTTCCCAACGGAATATCCGGCTGCAAACCTTGCTGGCAAGGAAGCCGTCTTCGACATCACGGTCAAGGAAGTTGCTTCTGCTGCCGCCGTTGAAATCAACGATGAACTTGCTTCCAAGCTGGGCCTTGAGTCCGCTGAGAAGTTGAAGGAAATCGTTCGCGGCCAGATCGAAAGCCAGTACAGCAACGTCACACGCCAGAAGGTCAAGCGCCAGATCCTCGACCAGCTGGACGAAGTCTACCAGTTCGAAACCCCGGTTGGTCTCGTTGATGCAGAGTTCGAAAACATCTGGCGTCAGATCAACACGGACCTTGCACAGTCCGGCAAGACCTTTGCTGACGAAGACACGACCGAAGAAGAAGCTCGCGAAGAATATCGCAAGCTTGCAGAGCGTCGCGTTCGTCTCGGCCTCGTTCTTTCCGAAATCGGCGAGAAGGCTGGCGTAGAAGTCACCGAAGAAGAAATGCAGCGCGCGCTGTTCCAGCAGCTGCAGCAGTTCCCGGGCCAGCAGAAGGAAATTCTTGATTTCTTCCGCAACACCCCAGGCGCATCTGCCTCGCTTCGCGCTCCGATCTTCGAAGAGAAGGTTATCGACAAGCTGCTCACCGAAATCTCGGTAACGGACAAGACCGTTACCAAGGAAGAGCTTCTGGCCGACGACTCTGAAGAAGGTGAAAAGGCTGAGAAGAAGCCTGCCAAGAAGAAGGCAGCCGCCAAGGCCGACGCCGCTGAAGGCGAAGAAGCCGCTCCTAAGAAGAAGGCTCCTGCAAAGAAGAAGGCCGCCGAAGGCGACGCTGAATAAGCTTCTTCTGCAAAAGATTTTGAAGGGCCGTGGCGAAAGCTGCGGCCTTTTGCTTTTCAGCGACCGTGTGGCTCGGGCCAAGCCATTTCACCGTTGCTGGAAAGCTTGGCCGCAGGGAGCGGGGCCACCGCCATTGCAAGAACCGGCTGAGGTGGTGAAGCTATGCCATTTCGGGTCTGCATCGTAGCACCACGATCACAATGCAGCGCACAATGACTTTTTGCTGCATCTGCTCTTGTTCATCTCCCGTTCATCTGGCAGACTCTTCTCATTGATTTGCACGAGACGCTCGTCGCAAATCCGTCGCGAAACATCGCGGCCCGGCATCAAGCCCCAGTTTCAACTCTCCATTTGGCGCTATCGACAGCATCGTTGCGCCGGATGATTTTCATCGCGCCGGTGCAGCCATCGAAGATGTGCTCACTTGGAAATGGCTCTCAAACAGCCATTGGGCGTGATCTGCCAACTCAAAGCAATCGAGCCGGAAAGACCGATTGCCACAAGCCTTCGTCAAGCACCGTTTTGCCTCCCAGGGGCGGTGCAGCGACAGGCCTGAGGAACAGAGATGATGTGTAAAATGCGTCGTGGCCTGCACGCTGCTGTCGTCAGCGCCATAGTTTTATTCTTGTCAGCGGGTGGCGTTCATGCCCAGGAACGCGGCCTTATCTGGTCTCCTGCAAAGAACTCCGATCAGTCCTATTCCGCCCGAATCGGTGCGAAACTACCCGTTGAAACCCCGATCCGTGCCGGTCTTGAAATGGGCATGGTCGGCTCAGAGGGCGGGGCACTGGTAGACACGCCGGTCAAATTCTGGGGCAACATCACGCTGTTATCTTCCAACCTGCCGGGAGCGAAGATCGCCAGCGATGTTGCCGTCTTGATGAATGCATTGACGGGCTCAAGTGCCTGGACAGTGACGACGTCGCAGAAGCGCATCGCCACTGCGGATCTCGATCTCGAGGCAAACAGGAATATGACGATTCGCTACGATGGCACCGCACAGCAATGGAGCGGGCTGGATGTGTCGCAATCACTCCGGTTGACGCGTTCGCAGACAGGAACTGCCTTCGTTCTAACGGGTGCCACCCGTGATACCTTTGATGAGTTCGAGTCGAGTGTGGCGGTAGAGCAGAAGTTCGGCAAGAACTTCACCGTCACGGGGCAGATTAACCAGAATGATGAGGATCGCTTTCGCCCCTCGGTGAACGCGCGCTACAGCATTCGTTGGTAGCGCGCGCCGTCACGTCAGACCGTCGCGTTTTCGTTCTTGATGTCGCCCATCCGGTTCCAGGCGTCCAGACCGGCAATCTTGTATGCCTCGGCAAGCGTCGGATAGTTGAAGGTGTTTTCAACGAAATATTCGACAGTGCCTTTGAGGTTGAGCACAGCCTGACCGATATGGACAAGTTCGGTCGCCCCTTCACCCACGATGTGGACACCGAGCAGGCGGCGCGTTTTCAGCGAGAAGATCAGCTTCAGCAGGCCGGTATCCAGACCCATGATGTGACCGCGAGATGTTTCGCGGAAACGGGCAATCCCGCATTCATAGGCAATGCCTCGTTCCTTCATTTCCTCTTCGGTAAGACCGCAAGTGGAAATTTCCGGCACTGCATATATGCCGTAAGGAAAATACTTCTGGGGTTCCATGGCAATGGCGCCTACAGCGACACGAGCGGCGATTCGCCCCTGTTCCATGGAGGTGGAGGCGAGGCTTGGAAAGCCGATGACATCGCCCGCGGCATAGATGCCAGGTACGGATGTCTCAAAGGTTTCCGGGTTCACGGAAAGGCGGCCACGGCTGTCTGCCTCAAGGCCCGCAGCGGCGAGGTTCAAACTGTCGGTCGCTCCCATGCGGCCAGCTGCAAACAGCACCATTTCTGTTGTCAGCGTGCGCCCGCTATCCAGCGTTACGGCAACCTTGCCTTCCGGGGTGCGCTCCACCTTGTCGGCCTTTTGCCCAAGAAGCAGCTTCATGTTTCTGTCGCGCAGCTGGTAGGTGAAGTCCTCGACGATTTCCTTGTCGATGAAATCCAGCATGGTCGGCTTGGGATCGATCAGCGTAACAGCTGTGTCCAGCGCGCTGAAGATGGTCGCATATTCAATGCCGATAACGCCTGCGCCGATGACCACCATTGAGCGTGGCAGCTTTTCCATCTCCAGCAGTTCATCGCTGTCGATGACCGTCTTTCCATCGAAGGGCATGTAGTCTGGCCGGAAGGGGCGGGTGCCGACGGCCAGCAGAATGCTTTTGCCTTTGACTGCAACGACTTCGCCATCGTCCTTGGTGATCTCCATGGTGTCGGATGTCAGAAACGTCGCCTTGCCGCGCAAATGGGTTACGCGGTTACGGGCGAACTGATGTTCCAGAACATCGACTTCGTGATCCAGCGTAATCAGCAGGCGGCGACGAAGGTCTTCCGCGCTGATTTCCTGTTTGACGCGGTAGGACCGGCCGTAAAAACCGCGCTCGCGCCAGCCGGAAAGATTGAGTGCGGTTTCGCGCATCGTCTTGGATGGGATCGTTCCGGTATGAACGGACACGCCGCCAACGCGGCGACCCTTTTCGATAACCAGAACAGTCTTGTCCAGCTTCGCGGCCTGAATGGCGGCGCGCCTGCCAGCAGGACCGCTACCGACAACAATGAGATCGTACTGGTTCATGAAGAAGCCTCGGAACAGAATTTGCGGTTACTGGACACGGATGTTCCAGTGCGGAGGCGTCGCTGCTCGGAAAAGCGTGATGCCATTCTGATACGGAAGTGATTCCCGTGTCGCTGCACCAAGAGTGCAATGCAACAAATGCCCGCGTCAATGTGTAGCGGAAGAATCTGACGGATTCGTAACCAGCGCAAAAAAAGACGCAAATTGACCTGACATGACTAAACGGGACACCCGTTTCTTCATCGAAATCAGGGGCGTTCGCCTTCGTTTTCGCGGCGGTGGTGAAGTTTGGCAATCTCCTGCCGCAGGGCTGCGAGCTCGGCCAGAACTTTCACATCGATCTTTTCATGAAGGGAAAGGACTTCCAGTTCTGCTTTCAAATTCACTTCGTAGTCCTTGGCCGCCTCAAAACGGTCTCGCACAGCCTGCCGGTTTTGCGACATCATGATGATAGGTGCCTGAACCGCTGCCAGCATGGAGAGAATGAGATTGAGGAAAATGAAGGGGTAGGGATCGAACGCGCGGGTTGTGAGGACGATGGTGTTGACCACGGCCCATACCGCCAGAAAGACGAGGAAGCTTATGATGAAGCCCCATGAGCCGCCAATCCGCGCAATACTGTCGGCCAGTCTTTCTCCAAAAGTCGATTCCTTCGAAAACTCAGCATTCGTATCCGTTGAGATAAGCTTCTTCTGGTGAGCTATATCAACAATGCGCTTCTCCACCTCGCCAATGTCCCGGGAGGAACGCTTGAAATGCGAGGTGATATAATCCGGAATAGCTGCCATTCTGGTCTCCAGCCTTACATGAACCGCCGGGAGCCAAAGTCCGGCGCGGATCAAGAGATAAGCTGGCACGAGTGTCGAATTCAAATGAATTCGGCGGTGTTCAGGATGCCGTCAGCCAGAGGGATTGCCACTGTTCAACCAGTTGAAGCCCGGGAAAAACCGCTCCTTCGCAAACTGCTTGCCAAACATCATGTCGAACTGCAATTGGCGATATTCAGATATCGGAGCGGGTATCTCGCTTGGCCCTGTCAACCAGTCGGGCAACGCAGAGCCGTCTCTTTCCATCAGCATATGCCGATCAATCACGGAGTATGATGCCTGCACCTTGCCGAGAACGCCCGTGTAAAAGGGATCGCCAAGGCCCGCCGTCTTCAAGATGTGGTAGGGCAGCAAGGCCGGGCTGACGGTACCAATGCGGTTATGAAGTCCTGTTCTGGATGACCAGACCACGAGTGGTGTCTCGTGCTCCTTTTTCATCGTGTCCAGCGGCGCGCGGCGGGTCGCCACCATCTCCGGCATATAGCCGCTTTCCACATAGACGTGTCCGAGCGGCGGGAGGTGGTCTCCAAACAGAACGACAATGGTGTCGCGTTCACGGTTCTTTGCCCAGTCGATCAGCCTTGCGAAACTGGCGTCCGCCTCTGCCACGCCCTGAGCATAGGTCGCAAGCGATACGGCTGCACCATTAGAGAGAGCTCCCGTCACGCCAACGGATCTATCAGCATATCGGTCAGCCTCGTAGGGGCCGTGTCCCTGAAGGGTGACAGCGAATAGAAACAGAGGATTGTCCGCTGCCTCCACCGTCTGAATGATTTCCGTTGTGAGGGCCGCGTCTGAAGCAAAAATCCCGCGCTTTTCCATTGCTGGCAGCGTTTCTTCCGAACGGAATTCCTCGAAGCCAAGCGATTTGTAGACTTCGGCGCGGTTCCAGAACCAGGATTGGAACGGGTGTAGCGCAATCGAGGAATAGCCCTCGCTGCGAAAGAAGGTCGCGAGGGAAGGCACGTTTCGGCGAATATATTGCTGGTAGGGAATGCTGCCATAGGGCAGGAAGGCATTCGAGAAACCGGTCAGCGCCTCAAACTCGACATTGGCAGTCATGCCGCCGAATTCGGGCGAGAAAACATGGCCGGATTGTCTGGAGCGTATCGAAGGCATCGGATCTCTGGACAGAGCCACATCAGGAACCCGGGTAGGGTCCCAGAGCGACTCACTCATGATCATGATGACATCCGGCCGCGTGCTGTGGTTCACGGCAAAGGCAGAGCCATCTGAGGGGATGTCTGCGATTGTGTTTTCACCATAGCCTGCGGGTGCGGAGACATTCGCCATGGGAATGTTGAATGTGAAGGCAAGCAGGAAGCCGTTATGCCGGTAATTCTCCTTCTGATCCCACATCATGGGAAGGATGTTGAGCCGGTCACGCACCCAGGAATAGTGCGAATATTCCATCAGCGAACCAAGCCCCGCCAGCAGGGGAAGCGCGAGCACCAGCCGAAGGAAGCGTGCTTTTACCGCCATCGCCGGGGTATACATGCGAATAAAGCGCCAGATCATCACACCGGATGCAACGGCCAGAACAAGGCCTGCCGCGAGTGCGACCGCGGTAACGGGCTGGGCTTTCAGCATGGCTGGCAAAAGCTGTAGGATTTGCCGCCCGAACAACAGATCGGAGGGGTAGAGCGGATCTGAAAGATAAAGCTGCTTTTGATGCGACATGAAGGCCGTGACCAGCAGAACCGGCGCGGCCACCAGTAGCGATTGATAGTGTCTGCCGAACAGCGCATCGAGTGCCGTGAGGCAAAGCATGACCGCGACCAGAGTTGTGAAACCGGGGCGCGCTGGTGAAAACAGGAACGTGCCGATGTCATGCAGCGAGCCTCGCGCAATCCACTCCATGCAGACAATCAGCAGCAGGGCAGCAAGCGCGAGATTCAGAACCGGATAGAGATCGCCAACAACTCTGTCCGGGTTGCGGGTCAAAGGTTTTGAAAGGACGAGCTTCATCCTTTCGGCAACCGCTCTGGGCACCGAATTCCTCAATTTTCAACTCCGGCAGTATGTCTGCGCCCGTGAATCAGGCGTCATGAAAGTGTCATGTAACTGTCACATAAGCGGGGTGAATGCGACATGAACTATGCGGAATCCACAGGTGCCCGGAATAACCTTTGCGTGAGGCGCATTGCCAATGTCTGGTCGCCGTTTTTTAAGCCAGTTGAACAGCTTGCGTTGCGCACCGGACGGGAGCGCGGTAAATGAGAGTCATGAGCCAAGTACACACCAATCCCAATGTTCTGCGAATTGCCGTCGGGCAGTTCAACCCAACCGTCGGCGATGTCGCGGGTAACCTTGCCAAGGCACGTGAAGCGCGTGCCGATGCGGCTGCCCAGGGCGCGGACCTGCTGCTCCTCACCGAGCTTTTCATCTCCGGCTATCCGCCGGAAGATCTTGTCTTGAAGCCATCCTTCCTCAAGGCCTGCCTGAAGGCGGTGGAGGAACTGGCGGCTGAAACGGCAGATGGCGGTCCGGGTGTCATCATTGGCTTCCCGCGTCAGGGCGAAACGGGACGGCACAATTCCGTCGCGCTGCTGGATGGCGGCAAGATCGTTGCGCTGCGTGACAAGGTAGATTTGCCGAATTACGGCGAGTTTGATGAGAAGCGCGTCTTTGCCGAAGGCTCGATTTCCGGCCCCTATAATTTCCGGGGCGTGCGTATCGGCATTCCCATCTGTGAGGAAATCTGGAACGATTTCGGCGTCTGCGAAACACTGGCCGAAAGCGGTGCGGAAATTCTGCTGGTGCCGAATGGCTCGCCCTATTACCGCGGCAAGGTGGATGTGCGGCATCAGGTGGCGCTGCGACAGGTCATTGAGAGCGGCCTGCCGCTCGTCTTCGCCAATCAGGTTGGCGGACAGGATGAGCTTGTTTTCGATGGCGCAAGCTTTGCTTTCAACGCCGACAAGACGCTGGCCTTCCAGATGAGCCAGTTCGAAAGCACCCTTGCGGTGATGGACTGGAAACGCACGGAAAAAGGCTGGCATTGCAGCGAAGGACCCTTCTCCCAGATACCCGAAGGTGAGGAGGCGGATTACCGCGCCTGTATGCTGGGCTTCCGCGATTATGTAAACAAGAATGGCTTCAAGAGCGTCGTGCTGGGCCTTTCCGGCGGCATCGATTCGGCCATCTGCGCCGCCATTGCGGTCGATGCGCTGGGTGAGGAGCGGGTGCGCTGCATCATGCTGCCGTACCGCTACACATCAGACGAATCGCTGAAAGATGCGGCGGAATGCGCCAAGGCACTCGGTTGCCGTTATGACATCGTGCCGATCGCCGAGCCGGTCGATGGCTTCATGACGGCGTTGACGGAGCTTTTCGAAGGTACCGAAGAGGGCATTACCGAAGAAAACCTGCAAAGCCGCGCCCGTGGCACCATTCTCATGGCTATCTCCAACAAGTTTGGCTCCATGGTGGTCACAACCGGCAACAAGTCCGAGATGTCAGTGGGGTATGCCACGCTGTACGGCGATATGAATGGTGGCTTCAACCCCATCAAGGACCTTTACAAGATGCAGGTCTACGGCATCTCCAAATGGCGTAACAGCCATGTGCCGCCGGGCGCGCTCGGTCCTTCCGGTGAGGTCATTCCCGCCAACATCATCTC
The DNA here is from genome assembly GCF_030209845.1 of Agrobacterium sp. fls2-241-TYG-188a. NCBI lineage: Bacteria > Pseudomonadati > Pseudomonadota > Alphaproteobacteria > Hyphomicrobiales > Rhizobiaceae > Agrobacterium > Agrobacterium sp. fls2-241-TYG-188a. The sequence continues at coordinate 1,119,964 of NZ_JARVRD010000002.1, forward strand.
GAAGGCCCCCTCTGCAGAGCTTAGACCCAACCAGACCGACCAGGATTCCCTGCCGCCTTATCCCGTTCTCGACGATATTCTCGAGTGCCTTGTTGAACTGGAAATGTCGGTGGAGGAGATTGTGGCGCGCGGACATGATGTCGCGACCGTGCATCGCATCGAGCACCTGCTATATCTGGCCGAATACAAACGCCGCCAGTCTGCGCCGGGTGTGAAGATCACCAAGAAGAATTTCGGTCGCGACCGCCGCTATCCGATTACCAATCGCTTCCGGGACCGGTAGCGAATTGAGCGGCGCGTCATGAACCGCGCCGCTCCTCTGCCTAGATGACTTGCGCCACATCGATCCGGTTTCCGTCCGGATCCTCGAAAACGAATGCCCGCAAGCCGTAGTCCTTTGTTTCCAGTCTTTTGATGATCCGTAATCCGTAGTCACTGCAAAGGCGGTGGATTGCATCTACGTCGCCTACCAGCATGTGCGCGACGTTGAACGGCGCAGATTTGTGAGCTGGCTGCAATGTCAGATGCAACTCGGCGTCATCTCGCTTCAAGATCATGAAGCCGACGGGATTTCCGTTCTCGAACGTCTTTTGGAAGCCGAGTATGTTGGCGTAGAAATCGTGAGCTTTCTGGATATCCTTGACAGGAAGCATTGGCGCCACTCGGCCAAAGCGGATGGGTTGATCAGCGATGGTCGTCATCGCGGAACCTCAATATTGGGAAAAACCGGCTCAGAGAATGCGGGCGGTGCCGCAACGCTGCCGTCTTCCGTTTTTAAATTTACAGGACGGTGCCTGCGGCAATAGAGTCATATCCATCATCCTGGCTGATGCAAACAGGTTATCGACTTTTGCCCGTCCAGGATCCGTAATCTAGTGGGAGTCACGATGCGCAGTTCCGTCGAAATCTTCAACATCCGCACCCGGCAGAACCGGGTCATCTGGCAGACGTCGGAACTGTTCGAGGCACCGAACTGGTCGCCGGACGGGTCTTACCTGCTGCTCAACAGCAATGGTTTGCTTTATCGGTTGTCACTCGGTGGTGAAGCAGTGCTGACGCCTGTCGACACGGGCTTCGCCAGAGAGTGTAACAACGACCACGGCATTTCTCCGGACGGTTCGCTCTATGCCATCTCCGACAAGGTCGAGTTTGGCAAGAGCGCGATTTATCTCGTGCCATCACAGGGCGGTACGCCTCGATTGATGACCCACAATCTGCCGTCCTACTGGCATGGCTGGTCACCAGATGGCCGGAACTTCGCCTATTGCGGCATCCGAGATCAGGTATTCGATATCTACTCGATGGATGTCGAGCATGGCGTTGAAACCCGTCTGACCCATGGAGAAGGCCGCAATGACGGGCCGGATTACTCGGCGGATGGGCAGTGGATTTACTTCAACTCCAGCCGCACCGGCCTGATGCAGATATGGCGCGTGAAGGTGGACGGATCGGTTGTCGAGCGCATCACGGACAGTCAGTACGGAGACTGGTTTCCGCATCCGTCACCCAGCGGTGACAAGGTCGTCTTCGTTTCCTACGATGCCGATGTCTTTGATCATCCGCGCGACCTCAACGTCCGTGTTCGCATGATGGACCCAGACGGGGCAAATGTAGAAACACTGTTTGAGCTGTTTGGCGGGCAGGGCACGATGAACTCGCCCAACTGGTTACCTGATGGTGACGAGTTTGCCTATGTCAGGTATTTCGCCGTCTGAAACGGCCATTTACTGTCACGTGGGTCATCCGGAGAAAAGGAAAGCTCCTGACGAGCTTTCCCTGATTTTCGCGGCGCCCGATCTTTAGATATCGAGGTTTTCTGCGAAGGCCGAGCGGTCCTGAATGAAGCGGAAACGGGCATCGGGCTTGGTGCCCATGAGATTATCCACCGCCTCGCGCGTACCTTCAAAATCCACATCGTCTATTTCCACGCGCAGTAGGGTGCGCTTGGAGGGATCCATGGTGGTTTCCTTCAACTGCGCCGGCATCATTTCGCCGAGGCCTTTGAAGCGGCCAATTTCCACCTTCTTGCCCTTGAAAACCGTCTCCATGAGTTCGGCGCGGTGCGCGTCATCTCGAGCATAAACCGTCTTGGCACCCTGACGGATGACGTAAAGTGGCGGCACCGCGAGGTATAGGTGATTGCCACGGATCAGTTCCGGCATTTCCTGATAGAAAAAGGTGATGAGCAGCGACGCGATATGCGCGCCGTCCACGTCGGCATCGGTCATGATGACGATGCGTTCGTAGCGCAGGTCTTCCTCGCGGTATTTGGTGCGCGTTCCACAACCAAGCGCCTGAATGAGATCGGCGATCTGCTGGTTGGCCGAAAGCTTTTCACGGCTGGCACTGCCAACGTTCAGGATTTTGCCACGCAAAGGCAAAATTGCCTGATTGGCGCGGTTGCGCGCCTGTTTGGCAGAACCGCCCGCCGAGTCACCTTCGACGATGAAGAGTTCCGCACCTTCTGCCGTGTTCTGCGAGCAGTCTGCCAGCTTGCCGGGAAGCCGAAGCTTGCGCACAGCGGTCTTGCGGTTGACTTCCTTTTCCTTGCGGCGGCGCAGGCGCTCTTCACACCGCTCGATAACCCAATCCAGCAGCTTCGCCGCTTCGTTCGGGTTACCGGCAAGATAGTGGTCGAAGGGGTCGCGAAGCGCATTCTCGACGATGCGCTGGGCTTCTACCGTCGCCAGCTTGTCCTTGGTCTGGCCCACAAATTCCGGCTCGCGGATGAAAACCGAGAGCATTCCGACGGCAGAGATCATCACGTCATCGGTGGTGATTTCACGGGCGCGCTTGTTCTGCGTCAGCTCCGCATAGTTCTTGAGACCCTTGGTCAGCGCGATGCGAAGGCCGGCTTCGTGGGTGCCGCCTTCAGGCGTCGGAATGGTGTTGCAATAGGAATGCAGCTGCGCATCGCCACCATACCAGGTCACGGCCCACTCCATGGCGCCGTGTCCACCGGTCTTTTCCGTCCGTCCGGAGAATATCTCGCGGGTAACGGTGAAGTCCTTGCCAAGCGTTGCCGCCAAATAGTCTTTCAAACCACCGGGGAAGTGGAAAACGGCCTTTTCCGGAATGTCTCCATCCGGGGGCACCATGCCGGGATCGCAGCTCCAGCGAATTTCCACGCCACCAAAGAGGTAGGCCTTGGAGCGCGCCATGCGGAAAATGCGGGCTGGATCGAAGCGGGCGTGATCGCCAAAAATCTGCGGATCGGGATGGAAGCGCACACGCGTTCCCCGGCGGTTGTGCACATCTCCCAGCTCTTCAAGTCCGCCCTGCGGAACACCGCGCGAGAAACGCTGACGATAGAGCTTGCGGTTGCGCGCAACTTCAACTTCCAGAACATCCGAAAGCGCATTGACGACAGACACGCCCACGCCATGCAGACCGCCAGACGTTTCATAAGCCTTGCCATCGAATTTACCGCCGGCGTGAAGCTTGGTCATGATGACTTCAAGCGTCGATTTGCCGGGAACCTGGGGATGGTTTTCCACAGGGATACCGCGGCCATTATCGCTCACGGTCAGGAAGCCCTCGGCATCCAGATGGACTTCGATGAAGTTCGCGTGTCCGGCAACGGCTTCGTCCATCGAGTTATCGATGACTTCGGCAAACAGGTGGTGAAGTGCTTTCTCGTCCGTGCCGCCAATATACATGCCCGGCCGCATACGCACGGGCTCAAGGCCTTCCAGCACGCGGATGGAGGACGCACCGTAATCATCGCCGGACGATGTGCTGACAAGCGCGGGCTTTGGCGCGGCGGAAACGGCCTTCACGGCTGCCACAGGCGCGGCCTCCCGTTTGTCGATCTCCTGACGTTGCGGTGCGGCTTGGCTTGAAAATAGGTCGTTGCTATCGTCCATTGTACCCAGTTCGATCAGAATTTGGCCATGCGAATCAGTGTGTTTTGCCAGAAACGGCAGAACATGCTGTTACTCAAGCACGGAATAATCGGGTTTGCGTCATCGACAAGGATTGCGCTGCCCCCGCCCGGATGACAAGTGTTCTGGCTCAAATGAAACGGTTACTCAAGGCATGTCCACAGCTATCTTCACCTTTTGTACTCTTTTTTGCCTGTCTGTTGCGATAACGCCCGCCCATGCCCAAAACAGTGGCGGTCCGCTTCGGCCTTTCAAGGATGAGCTGTTTTCTAACCAGACCGTGCTCTCTACTGACGATGGCGGTGCCTCCAGTGTCATTGACTATAATGAGATGCGCGATATCAACGGCCGGGACGAGACCCCGGAACGCCGCGTGAAACGGGACTATGTCGATCTCTCGCCAAAGAAATATCAGGCCATGGAAACGATCGACGCCGGGGGCAGGGCACTCGAAGTCGGACGGGTCGGGGCTGCATCCGGGCAGGCATTTACGGTCATTTTCATCCACGGCCGCGCCGGGGATCGCAGGCTTGGAATGAACGACTACACATTCGGGGGCAATTTCAATCGCCTGAAGAATCTGGCGGTCGCCAATGGTGGCACCTACTACGCGCCAACCGTCCGCAATTTCGATGAGAAAGGCGTGGCGGATATTGCTGCGCTGATCGCCGATGCGCGTGCAAAATCCGGCGGTCGTCCTGTTATTCTTGCTTGCGCCTCAATGGGCAGCTTCATCTGCTACGGCATCAGCCGCGATCAGAAAGCCGTCTCCGATCTCAAGGGCATGGCCATACTGGGTGGCGCGGTCGATCCCGACTTTCCAAAAAGCGCCTATGTGAAGGCTAAAAAACCGGTCTGGTTTACCCATGGCAGTGAAGACAAGGTCTATTCGGCCGAGCAGCAGGCGACCATTTTTCGCAGCCTTTTGAAAGCTGGCCTGTCAACTCGCTTCACGCTTTATAAAACCGGGACGCACGGTACTCCGGTACGCATGACGGATTGGAAGGCAGTATTGAACTTCCTGCTCGTGCACTGAGCGGGGAAGACGCCACCAGGCGAAAAAAGCGACTTAATGGCACGATTTTAATCAATGTTTTGAGCGAAAATCGTTCTTTTTAGTACCAAATCGAATTTGTAGCCTTTAAGACTCACCTAAACCCTCCATGACAGGTGCCCGATGCGTTTGGGCACCCTATGAAGCAAAAGGAATGGATCGCTTATGACACCTGATGTCCGCCCGCTCGTCGCTGGAAACTGGAAGATGAACGGAACCCGCCAGTCGCTCGATCAGATCAAGGCGATGGCCGAAGGTGTCAAAGGATCGCTCGCCGACAAGATTGATGCGCTGATCTGCCCCCCTTCAACGCTGCTCTATGTGGCGACTGCGTTGTGCGATGACAGCCCGCTCCTGATTGGCGCGCAGGATTGCCACCAGAACCCGTCGGGCGCCCATACGGGTGATATCTCTGCTGAAATGATCGCCGATTGCTTCGGCACCCACGTCATCGTCGGCCATTCGGAGCGGCGCACCGACCATGCCGAGACCGACCATCTGGTACGGGCCAAGGCATCTGCCGCCCATGCGGCGGAATTGGTGGCAATCGTCTGCATCGGTGAGACGGCTGACGAGCGCAAGTCCGGCCAGACGCTCGATGTTCTCAAGCGCCAGCTTGCAGGCTCCCTGCCGGATGAGGCGACGGCCGCCGATACCGTGATTGCATATGAACCCGTCTGGGCAATCGGCACTGGGCTTACGCCCACCACGGACGATGTGCGCGAAGCTCATGCCTTCATGCGTGAAGAGCTGGTCAAGCGCTTCGGCGCCGAGGGCAAGGTCATGCGCATTCTCTATGGCGGCTCGGTCAAGCCGACCAATGCGCTGGAACTGATGGGCGTAGAGAATGTCGATGGCGCGCTGATTGGCGGCGCCAGCTTGAAAGCGACCGATTTCCTGTCCATCTATGCCGCATATGAGCAATTGACAGCTTGATCACGTCTTTCGTCCTTGAGGGGCTTGGAATACGCTTTCGCCTCATGTAAAGAGCCGCAAACTTCTTCATTGTGCTCCAGTTGGGGCATGGAATGGATTGTCATGCAGAACGTACTGATTGTTATTCACCTCATGATCGTGCTGGCCCTGGTCGGCGTGGTCCTGATCCAGCGGTCCGAAGGCGGTGGTCTTGGTATCGGCGGTGGTTCGGGCTTCATGTCCGCCCGCGGTACGGCAAATGCCCTGACACGCACCACAGCCATTCTTGCGGCACTGTTTTTCGCAACATCGCTCGGTCTCGGTCTGTTGACCCGGTATGAAGCACGTCCAACCGATATTCTGGATCGCATTCCCGCCACGCAGGGGCAGGGCAATGGCATTCTGGATACGCTTGGTCCTTCGTCCGCTACGCCGCCTGCCAATCAGGCTCCGGCGCAGAATGGCGTTCCGTCCACCAACAACGGTGCAGCCGCACCGGCAACTGGAACGACGCCAGCAGCGCCAGCCACTCCGGCTCCGGCCAATTCCAACGCAGTTCCAACCGGCCAATAAAACCGGTTCAAGCATATCACTCCGGCAGGCCAAAAGCCTGCCGGTTTTCTTTTGTTCACATTCCGGCCAAGCGGACGCGTTCCAGAAATGGAATGTGGATGTTCCAAAATTTGTGCTGGCGGAATCACTCATTTAAAGGTAAGCGGTAAATCCCATGGCGCGATATGTATTCATCACAGGCGGCGTGGTCTCCTCACTTGGTAAGGGCATTGCGGCCGCAGCACTCGGAGCGTTGTTGCAGTCCCGTGGTTATCGGGTTCGGCTTCGCAAACTAGACCCCTATCTCAACGTCGATCCAGGTACGATGAGCCCCACCCAGCACGGTGAGGTTTTCGTGACGGATGACGGAGCGGAGACTGACCTCGATCTCGGTCACTATGAGCGCTTTACCGGGCGTTCGGCCACCAAGACCGACAACATCACCACGGGTCGCATCTACAAGAACATCATCGACAAGGAACGCCGCGGCGATTATCTCGGCGCGACGGTGCAGGTCATTCCCCACGTCACAAACGAAATCAAGAATTTCGTGACCGAGGGAAATGAAGAATACGACTTTGTCATCTGCGAAATCGGCGGCACGGTGGGCGATATCGAAGCCATGCCGTTCATGGAAGCCATCCGTCAGGCCAAGAACGACCTGCCACGCGGCACGGCCATCTTCGTTCATCTGACGCTGATGCCTTACATTCCAGCAGCCGGCGAGTTGAAGACAAAGCCTACTCAGCACTCCGTCAAGGAATTGCAGGCGCTGGGTATTCACCCGGATATTCTGCTGGTGCGTGCCGACCGCGAAATCCCCGAAGCCGAACGTCGCAAGCTTTCGCTGTTCTGCAACGTGCGTCCTTCCGCCGTCATCCAGGCACTGGATGTTGCCAATATTTACGACGTGCCGATGGCCTACCACAAGGAAGGTCTCGACAATGAGGTTCTGGCAGCGTTCGGCATTGAGCCTGCTCCCAAGCCACGCCTTGAGCTGTGGGAAGAGGTTTGTAACCGAATTCACACGCCGGAAGGCGAAGTCACGATTGCCATCGTTGGCAAATATACCGGCCTGAAGGATGCCTATAAGTCTCTGATCGAAGCCCTGCATCACGGCGGCATTGCCAACCGTGTGAAGGTGAAGCTGGAATGGATCGAGTCGGAGGTCTTCGAAAAAGAAGATCCTTCGCCGTATCTGGAAAAGGTCGACGCCATCCTCGTTCCCGGTGGCTTTGGTGAGCGTGGATCTGAAGGCAAGATCCGTGCGGCGCAGTTCGCGCGCGAGCGTCAGGTACCGTATTTCGGCATCTGCTTTGGAATGCAGATGGCAGTCGTGGAAGCGGCACGCAATCTCGCTGGTATCGAAGACGCATCCTCGACCGAATTCGGTACGACGTCACAGCCGGTTGTTGGCCTGATGACCGAATGGGTAAAGGGCAACGAGCTTGAAAAGCGCAACGCAGCCGGCGACCTCGGTGGCACGATGCGTCTTGGTGCTTACAAGGCATCGCTCAAAAAGGACACCAAGATCGCGGAAATCTACGGCTCCACCGACATTTCCGAACGCCACCGCCACCGTTACGAGGTGAACGTGGATTACAAGGACCGCCTCGAAAGCTGCGGCCTTGTCTTCTCGGGCATGTCTCCTGATGGCGTTCTTCCTGAGACCGTCGAGTATCCCGATCACCCATGGTTTATCGGCGTACAATACCACCCCGAACTCAAGAGCCGTCCGCTCGATCCGCACCCGCTCTTTGCCAGCTTCATAGAAGCCGCGCTGGAGCGCAGCCGATTGGTTTGAGTTGAGGTTGTTGAGTGAGAATTGGAAAAGGCCGCAGCGATGCGGCCTTTTTCGTTAATTGCATCCGCGCCAGACTGGACATCGAAGACCCGGCCTGACCAACAACGACGACCGGCTCGATGGGGACGAGAATGGTTTTCCCAAGTATCCCTAACATTTTAACAGTATTTAAATACTGGCTGTTTTAGTTATTTACTAGACAGTTTCACCGAGCCGCGATGATCGCGAGCGATGGTTGTCATCAATCATCAACTGCCGATTCTTCCGTAGTGGCACTGGCTTCGCTCAGTGAGCGTCTTCTGGTGTATTGCTGCGCCCTTGGCGATCAACAGGGTTCCCCAGAAATCATGTCATTTCTTAAAAACGCGAGCATACGCACGAAAATACTCGCTCTCGTCCTGCCGCTCTGCGTCGTGGGGTTGGGTGCGACGGCCTTTATGTCGAGCAGCTTCAAGAGCGCTGATAACAGTTACACGAATTTTATTTCCAACGACACGGCCGGCGTGACAGCAATGGCTCGGGCGAACAGAAATCTCGCCGCGACCGCCTATGGTGCATATCAAACTCTCGCCTACGGCCGCGACACTCCCGGCATGAAGGCAGCAGTGACGCTGTATGCGGACGCCAAAGCAAAGCTGTTTGATCGATTGGAGACAACTGCTAAACTTCTGCCTGCCGAAAAGCCAACTCTCGACACCTTTATTTCCAGAGCGAAAGAGGTAACTGCGTTGACGGATGACGCAGTCCGGCTGGGCTCGATGGATCAGGATGATGCTGCGAAGGCGGCACTGGCAAAAGCAGACGCGATGATTGTGCCGCTGGCAGCCGATGCATCCAAATTCCTGGATAAGGTTATGACTGATGTCGCAGAAAGAAGTCACGCGTTGAGCGAACAGGCGGACTCGACGATTCTTTGGTCGCTGATCTTCGTCGGTCTCACATTCGCGCTTGGCATCGTTGCTTCGCTCGTGGTTGCTGCCAAGGGTATTACCACGCCGATCGCGAATTTGTCCAAGCGCATGATAACGCTGGCCAACGGCCAGACCGATGCGCCGGTTGATGGGCAGGATCGTAAAGACGAAGTGGGACAAATGGCGCAGGCCGTGGCGGTCTTTCGTACCAACGCGCTGGAGACCATTCGCCTCGAAAAGGAAGCCGCAGCAAACCGCAGCATGTCTGAAAAAGAACGTGCAGACAACGAAGCCCAGAAGGCGAGGGATGCCGCAGATACCCAGTTTGCTGTCGATCATCTCGCAAAGGCGCTTAACCGTCTGGCAGACGGCGATGTCGCCTATCGCATTGAAACGCCATTCGCTGCGCATCTCGATACGCTCCGCGCCAACTTCAACAGCTCCGTAGGCAATCTTAACGACGCACTCCGCGCCGTTGGCCAGAATGCTCGTGGCATCGATGCCGGTGCAAACGAGATCCGCTCCGCCGCCGATGATCTTTCCAAGCGCACCGAACAGCAGGCAGCCTCCGTCGAAGAAACCGCAGCTGCTTTGGAAGAAATCACCACCACGGTGAAGGATTCCAGCACCCGCGCCGAAGAAGTCGGACATTTGGTCTCCAAGGCCCGCCAGGGTGCGGAAAAATCCGGCGACGTCGTGCGTCAGGCCGTGACTGCCATGAATGAAATCGAGCGCTCCTCGGGCGAGATTACCAACATCATCAGCGTCATCGATGAAATTGCCTTCCAGACCAACCTGCTTGCCTTGAACGCCGGTGTTGAAGCTGCACGTGCCGGTGAAGCTGGCAAGGGCTTTGCCGTCGTTGCCCAGGAAGTGCGCGAACTGGCACAGCGTTCCGCAAAGGCCGCCAAGGAAATCAAGGCGTTGATCACCACTTCCGGCGAACATGTTCGCTCCGGCGTGGAGCTTGTCGGTGAAACCGGTCGTGCGCTTGAGGTCATCGTTTCCGAGGTGCAGGAAATCAACCGCCACATTCATGCGATCGTCGAATCGTCGCGCGAACAGTCAGTCGGCCTTCAGGAAATCAACACCGCCGTCAACACCATGGATCAGGGCACGCAGCAGAACGCCGCCATGGTCGAGCAGTCGACAGCGGCCAGCCACAGCCTTGCCAAGGAAGCGGCATCGTTGAACCAGTTGCTGCAGCGTTTCAATCTCGGAAACGGTGAGAGCATGAGCCGCTCCATGCCTGCCGCCTCAGCGCCAAAGGCTGCAAGCAACCACTCCGCGCCAGCAGCGTCACCGGCCCGTGCGCTCGGCCGCAAGATCGCCAGCGCCTTCGGCGGCGGCTCATCGTCTGCGGCAGTCGCTCAGGATACGTGGGAAGAGTTCTAAGCTTATCCCTGCATCGGAGCGACAGGTCAGGCGCTTGAGGGCGCCCGGCCACTCATTTGGCAAAACATAAACTGAAGTGCAGAGGGCCGCAGCCATGCGGCCCTTTTCTCATTGAAGCGTGCTTTGCGCAAACATCCGGCATCGGCGGTCTGGCCAAGGTTATTTTCACGCACCCTTGCGGCGCGCTTCCTTATATCAACCGACAAATCTTCCCGGAGATTGGCCGGTTACCCGCTTGAACGCGGTTCTAAACGCTGCATCAGAACTATATCCCAGCGACAGCGCGATCTCCGATAGCGGCTCGCGTCTCGCAATCAGACGATCGGAAGCCAATAGCATCCGCCATCGAAGAAGGTAGTCGATCGGCGATACCCCCGTTACGGTCTTGAAACGGTGAGCGAACTTGGATCGCGACATTCCTGCCCGTTCGGCAAGCAATGGCAAGGTCCATTGAGCGCCGGGGTTTTCGTGCATGGCAATGACGGCAGGCGCGAGACGAGCATCTCCCAGCGCGAACAACCAGCCCGACACTCTCCCGCTGCCATGAGCCAGATAAAGCCTGAGAGCCTCTACGAGAAGAAGCTGAGCAAGATTCTGCAGTATCAGCGTCCCGCCGGGCCGTTTGGCCGTCAGTTCGCGCCGCATGCGGTCCAGCACCCATCGAAGTCCTTCCTTGTCCCCTTCCTCCCGCAATCGGAAAATCGGCGGCATTGCGCCGAGCAGCATTGTGGTGTGGTCGCCTGAGAAGGCGAAGTGACCGCCAAGAACCAAAGTATCTCCGCCGCCTTTTACGGTAGCAATGCCGCCGCGCCAGTCCATTTCCGAAAGCTCGGCTATGTCGATCGACTTGAACGCCAGGTCCTTTGCCAAGCTGAAACGGCGCCCGCTCTTCAGCTGGATCGGCTCGGGGTGGCCCTCGACCTCAAGCCAGCATCGACCGGCGACCACGGCAAAACATTTGATGCCATCGTGCATGTCGTACTGGATGGACCAGTCGCCGCCGAAATCGTAGCCGCCGGCGACGTACGTCCGTGCCTTGAGAAAAGACAGGATTTCAGAGAGGGGATCGCTCAGCATTTGGGGACAATCTCAAACAAACTAGGGACAAACGATTATAGATCGTCCCTTTGTCTAGCTGCTACCAATCTTCCTGTCATTTAGGAAGCTGAGGTTTGTAATGATAAAGATAGCAATCACGTTCAAGCGGAAACAGGGAATGAGCGTTGAGGAGTTTCGGGCATATCGCCGTGACGTTCACGCGCCAATCCTCTTCGCCATTCCCGAAGCAAAGCTCATCAAACGGTTCGTCGTCTCTTTTCCCACACATGCACCCAACTGGCCGGAACCAAGCTTTGACGCGCTGGTAGAGGCGTGGTTCGAAAAACTCGAAGATATCGACACGCTCTATTTCTGCGAAAATTTCCGCACGAAGGTCGACCCCGACCATATCAACTTCATTGATATATCGACGGCACAACGTATCATCTGTGAAGAACTTGTGGTTGTTTAACTGCGGATCCATCTAGGACTGCAGTCGGTCTATTGCGGCGGTGGCCGCGCCTTGCTCATCTATCGCCTCGTCACGCGGGAAGACGCCCATGCGAAAGCCACAGATCGACGTTACGATCCGTACAGAGATCGACAATCTGCTGGAGCGCTCCGCCAAGCTATTTGCCTCAGGAGCGCTACAGTCGTCTCTCTCCGTTGCGCTGGAAGCTTGGGACCTGATACCGGAGCCTAAGGAGGCCTGGGATTTTTACGGGCAGAGCCTGTCAGCAGGTTTTGTCGTGGACTATGCGGACCTCGGTGACAAAAAGAGTTGCCAGAAGTGGGTCGAAATCATGGCGCATATGTACGATGACCCCAACCACGAAGATCATTATGTCCTAATGCAAGAGGGCGAAGCTATGTACAAACTCGGGGACTTGGAAAGGGCCTTTTACGTGTTCTCCCGCATTGAAGAATTGTATGGTCCACAAGGCTTCGAAGGTGAGCAACGGGCCTATCTAGCCTTCATCAAGGAGGAACGCGCCAAACGGCCCACCAACGGCTCTCAAGATGGCGAATGAAGCCGTATCTTCCATGGCCTCTTTGGCAAGTCCGCTTACCTCAACCTCACCACCACGCACTCGCCACCAACCTCCAACTGATGCGCAAACGGTGCGCGCACGATCAGGCAATCTGACTGTGCCATGATATTCATCATGGAGGAATCCTGCTTGGTGAAGGCTTCGACGGTGGGTTTGCCGTCTTCCTCGCCAGTGATGCGGGCGCGAAGGTAATCCTGGCGCTGGTCGTTGGCCTTCAGCGTGGTAGCGGTTAGGGCGGTGGTTTCGCGTGACGTGGGTTTGCGGTGGCTGAGTTTGTGGAGGAGGGGTTCCAGAAACAGCAGACTGCAGACGAGGCTGGCGACCGGGTTTCCGGGTAGCCCGAGGACCTGCATGTTACCAATTGAGCCGACCATCAGCGGCTTGCCGGGGCGCATGGCGATCCGCCAGAAATCCAGTTCCATTCCCTGTGCTTTGAGGGCTGCCTGGACCAGATCATGATCGCCGACCGATGCGCCGCCGAGCGTGACGAGGACGTCGGCTTTCGCGACGATGGCCTTGTCGATGGCTGCGCGGATGAGGGCTTCATCATCGACCACGATCCCGAGATCGAGCACTGTCGCGCCCGTCTTGCGCGCCAGCGCTGCCACGCCAAATGTGTTGGAGGCAATGATCTGAGCCGGGTTAGGCGCGCCACCGGGGGGCACGAGTTCATCACCGGTGGCGAGAATGGCGACGAGAGGTTTGCGGTAGACGGGCAGTGCTGCATGGTTCATGGCGGCGGCGAGCGTAATATCGGTAAAGGTAAGTTCCGTTCCGGCCTTGAGGACCGTTTCGCCTTCGACAAAGTCCTGTCCGCGTGGGCGAATATGTCTCCCCTTGGTGACTTGGAATGTGGTGCGGATTTGCCCCGCCTCCAGCACCTCGGTATCTTCCTGTATGATAACCGCGTCCGCCCCTTCAGGCACCGGCGCGCCCGTAAAGATACGCACGGCCTGACCTTCAGCCACACGCCCCTCAAAGGCGTGGCCAGCCGCTGATTCTCCAATGACTGTCAGTACGGAGCCGATCTGCGGCGCGTCGGCTGCCCTTAACGCGTAGCCATCCATTGCCGAGGAATGAAAGGGAGGTTGGGTGAGGCGGGCGTGGAGATCCTGCGCGAGTACACGCTGATCCGCAAGGTCCAGAGAGACCATGTCGACGTCTGCAACCGGTGTTGCGGCGTCCAGTAAACGCGCTTGCGCGTCCGCGACAGGCAGGAGGGGTTTCATGGCGTTTCCTCTTCCCGGGCCACGGGGTGAGCTTTATCCGCCACCAGCGCCGGACCCTTACACATTGGTCGGTTGCCTTACGCCTTGAAGTGCCCGGATTTGCCACCGGTCTTTTCAAGAAGGCGGATGGAGCTGATTTCCATACCCTTGTCGGCGGCCTTCGCCATATCGTAGATGGTTAGACACGCAACGGATACGGCTGTCAGTGCCTCCATTTCGACGCCGGTCTTGCCCGTCAATTTGACGGTTGCTTGCACGCGCAGGCCGGGCAGGGCGTCATCTTCGGTAATATCCACCGTAACCTTCGTCAGCATCAGGGGGTGGCAGAGCGGAATGAGATTTGCGGTCTGCTTTGCAGCCATGATCCCAGCAAGACGGGCGGTGCCAATGACATCACCCTTCTTGGCATTGCCTTCGAGGATCAGCGCCAGCGTCTCCGGCTTCATCCTGACGAAACCTTCGGCCACCGCCACACGGGTCGTTTCTGCCTTGTCGCCAACATCGACCATATGCGCCTCGCCGGACGCGCCGATATGGGTGAGCTTCTGATCGGAGCTCATTCGGCAGCCAGACTATCGGTGCGACCTGTAAGCAGTGCGCGCGTGGCTGCGGTGACATCATCCTTGCGCATCAGGCTTTCGCCGACAAGGAAGGTCGTGATGGCTGATTTTTGAAGGCGGATGCAATCATCATAGGTAAATATGCCGCTTTCACCCACCAGCAGCTTATCAGCGGGTACCATCGCAGCCAGTCGTTCGCTGACATCGAGACTGACCTCGAATGTACGCAGATTGCGATTGTTGATGCCCAGCAGCGGGGAGGCGAGTTTCAGCGCCCGTTCGGTCTCTTCCTCGTCATGCACTTCCACCAGCACATCCATACCGAGCGCAAAGGCTTCGTCTTCCAGCCGCTTGGCCTCATCGTCGGAAAGCGATGCCATGATGAGCAGGATGCAATCAGCTCCCCAGGCGCGGGCTTCATGCACCTGATAAATATCGAACATGAAATCCTTGCGCAAAGCGGGCAGGGCGCAGGCATCGCGGGCAGCCGTCAGGAACTCGGGCGCACCCTGAAAGCTAGGCGTATCCGTCAGAACGGAAAGGCAGGCGGCCCCACCTTCTTCATAGGCTTTTGCAAGTGAAGGCGGGTCGAAATCAGGACGGATGAGACCCTTGGAAGGGCTCGCCTTCTTGATTTCGGCTATGAGCCCGAAGCTGCCTTCAGATTGGCGGCGTTTCAAGGCGTTGTAAAAGCCGCGCGGCGCCGTCTGGTCCGCTGCCATGGCTTTTAGATCGTCAAGCGAGACCCTGGCTTTCGCAGCCGCAATTTCTTCAAGCTTGTAGGCTTCGATCTTTTTCAGAATGTCGCTCATGGCCTTGCCTTACTCTTCGTTCGAAACGGCAATCAGCCGGTCCAGGGCTGCTGCCGCTCTGCCTTCGTCCAGCGAGGCGCTTGCGATCTTCATACCATCGGCAAGCGTTTCGGCTTTGCCAGCGACGACCAGAGAGGCTGCCGCGTTGCAGAGTGAAACATCGCGATAGGGATTCCGGCGTCCGCCAAGGACCTCGCGCAAGGCCGCGGCATTGGCAACGCCGTCGCCTCCCTTGAGGTCATCGATTTTCACCGCTTCGACGCCAAAATCGGCAGGCGTTAACTCGAAGCTTCTGATCTTGCCACCCTCCAGCGCCGCAACCTGCGTCGTGCCCGTGGTGGTTATTTCGTCAAGCCCGTCACCATGGACAACCCAAACGCTTTCGGATCCGAGATCACGCAGCACTTCAGCCAGAGGCAAGAGCCAGTGCGGGGCGAAGACGCCGAGCAACTGCTTCTTCACGCCAGCGGGGTTGGAAAGCGGGCCGAGAAGATTGAAGATCGTTCGTGTGCCAAGCTCGACCCGGCTCGGGTTCACATGGCGCATGGAAGAGTGATGACGCTGCGCGAACATAAAGCCGAGACCGGCTTCAGCAACGCAGCGGCTGATCAGTTCCGGCTCGATGTCGAGTTTAACGCCGAGCACAGAAAGCGCATCCGCCGTACCCGACTTTGAACTCAAGGCGCGGTTACCATGTTTGGCGACGGGAACGCCTGCACCTGCCACAATAATGGAGGCGAGGGTCGAGATGTTGTAGGTGCCCAGCCCATCGCCGCCTGTGCCGACAATGTCCATGGCATCGGCGGGAGCGGTGACCGGCAACATGCGCGAGCGCATGGAAGAAACGGCGCCTGCGATTTCGTTGACCGTTTCTCCGCGAACGCGAAGCGCCATGAGAAAGCCGCCGACCTGCGATGGTGTTGCCTCACCGGACATCAGAATGTCGAATGCCTGCCGGGCTTCGTCCCGATCAAGACTTTCTCCATTGGCAACTTTCGCAATCAGCGGCTTTAGCTCGGCCATCTCGTCTCGTCCCCCGGAATGCGGCTTAGAATGCAGTCATGGCCTGGTCTGCCAGAGCCTGATTGATGGTCACACCATAATCATTCTGAAGACGGCTGACCATCTGATCAAGCATATCGTCACCGGCAGCCGTCGCCATAGCGGTCAACTGCTGGTCGTTGTTGTCCAGTGCGTCAGTCGAACCCGTGGTGTTGACCTCTGTGACCTTGAACAGAACGCGGCTGGAACCTTCCGTATCAGGAGCCGTGCCGACCAGACCGTTTGCGCCTGCAAACACGGCGGCAACCGCCTGCTGGCCCAGCAATGCGTCTTCGCTGGTGCGGCGAAGGCCCATCTTGGTTTCAACGGCAAGACCCATTTCACCGGCGATCGCAGCCAATGTCTCGCCTTTTTCAGCGCGTGCCTTGAGTTCGTCGGCCTTGGCGGCCAGGGCCGTGCGCTGCTGCTCGGCCGTCCAGTCTGCAACGACCTGGTCCTTGACTTCGCTCAGAGTGCGATCGCGCGGGGCTGTCACCTGCTGAAGATCGAACCAGACATAACCATCGCGGCCGATGTTGACCGCAGGGGCGTCGACGCCTTGCTCAGCCTTGAAGACTTCGGTCAGCAGAGCGGGGGTCGGCAGGCCTTCCACCGCATTGCCCTTGTCGTCTTCGCCATTGGCGTCGATGGCGTTGACGGTGACAGGCTTCAGCTTGAGCTGTGTTGCCGCGTCGGAGAGCGAAGATCCACCGCCGCGAAGATCCTCATAGCGGTCGTGAACATTGTTCAGCTCTTCGGCAGCAGCTGTGGTGGCAAGATTGGTGCGAATTTCCTCGCGCGCTTCATCGAGGGTCTTCATGCTCTCGTTCTTGATGCCGGTGACACGCAGGATGACCGGCCCAAAGGCACCATCGAGAACCTGCGACACGCCACCATCTTTCTGAATGGCGAAGGCTGCCTCGGCGACCGACGGGTCAGGGACCGTATCCTTGGTGAACTCACCCAGTGTCACATCTTCGGGGCGCTTGCCCTGATCCTTGACGACCTGATCATAGGTGGTCGTGCCCGCACGTATCTGGGCTGCTGCTGCCTCAGCCATTTCCTTGTCCGCAAATGTCAGCTGCTCGATCGTGCGGCGGCCTGCCGTGCGGAAGCTGTCCTTGTGACCTTCATAGTAATCGGAAATCTGCTGATCGGTTATCGCGGCCTGGTCGGCAATATCGGAAGGCTCAAGCTTCACATAGGTGAACTTGCGATATTCCGGAGCGCGGTAATTGGCCTTGTTCTTTTCGAACCATGCTGCCAACACGTCATCGCCCGGGGCCTTCACAGGGTCGATATTAGCGTTGGACAGAAGCACATATTCGATTGAACGCTGTTCGTCCCGGTACTGCTTGAGAGCGTTGACCAACACCTGAGGCGGCTTGAAGCCATCGGAAATCGCGTCAACGATCTGGCCACGGACGGCAACCTTGCTGCGCTCCTTCACATAGTCGTCTTCATTGAAGCCAGCGCCGCGAAGCCTCTGGCTGAAGAGAGCGCGGTCGAACTGGCCGTTCGGAGACTTGAAGGCGGGGTCTTCCGCAATCAGCGTCGCCAGACGATCTTCTGAAAGCCCGAGATTCATTTCCGATGCAAGCTCATCCAGCGCTGCTCCTGCTGCCAACTGGCTGAACACCTGACGATCGATTCCGAATGCCTTCGCCTGTTCCGTGGTCAGACGCGTGCCGAACTGGCGGCCGACATCCGCCAGCTGCCTTTGATAGGCAAAGCGAAATTCATTCGGCGTAACCGTCTGGTCGCCCACTGTCATTACGGCGTGCGAATTCGTCGAGACCAGAGATGCGGAAACGCCCCACACGCCGAAGGAAACGACAAGAAGCAAAAGAAGGATCTTTGCCGCCAGAGTTCGAGAAGCACTTCTCAGGGAATCGAGCATCGTTATGCAAACCTCACAATATTCGCCCGTTACGCCGGGTCTGTGGGGCTTCCTTAAATCAATCCACTTTGAAATTGAAGGCTAAATTCAGGTTAAATAACGCGGCTGCTCAAACGATGGCGTGAGTTTCCTCACCTTCGGCTAAATGGGATGTTTCCCTTAGCCAAAAACAATAAAGCCGCCTTGCTGGAGGCGGCTTCTGAAACCATCGACACTGAGATCTGCGCAGCGCGCTGTCAGAACGCCTTGTTGCGCTCCATAGCGACTCTGAAATCCTCATCTTCTTTCCGGGATTCGGTGATGACCGAAACAACCGATGCCACGAACATGACGCTTATGAGTGCTGCAAGAAGTGTCAAGAAAGTAAGCATGGCGTAACTCCGAATGCGATGAGTATTTCACTCCCGCCAGATCAATAGTAATTCATATACTGGGTGCGGGACGTAAGCTGAGGAAATTCTGGGCCGTTCTGTTCAGGCTTTTGACCGTAAAGGCTGAACGTCATTGCTACCATTGCGATAACCAACATTGTCCAGGCTGTGCTGATAACGCCGATTTTCGCCGAAGTAGACTGTTTTTCTTTGATAAACATGTGTCCGTTCCTTTACTGCGATTTGAACGCGTGACTGGTGATCCGGTTCCGCGTTAATGTTAAAAATCGATTAGCATCGCGCCTCTGAAGCGTTGTTGAATGCTTCGTTCATCTGGCGTTCAGGAAATCGGCAGTTCACGTCAATCCATTAAAACATATTCGACGACGAAGGATGTCGCGATTGTCAGGACCATCATGAATACCAGCATTTCCGTCTCCGTTCGGCATGTCGAGGTCTGCGATGCGATGATGTATGAATAGAGGGTCTGCGTTGAAGCTGTGCTGAATGGTGCATTCACCTCGTGTTCATGCGTGCTGGCTTGCCTTGCAGCCTCAGGTCTTGCGAAGACCGGCCTTCCATGACAAAAGGCGGCACAACCAACGTTAAGTATCGAGAGCGATATGACGATTGCCTTTTATCCCGGGTCTTTCGATCCGATGACGAACGGACATCTGGATGTCTTGATTCAGTCTTTGAACGTGGCGTCAGAGGTTATCGTTGCGATCGGCATCCACCCGGGCAAGGCTCCGATGTTTACATTCGATGAGCGGGCAGAACTCATTCGCCGCTCGCTGCAGGATGTTTTGCCGGGTGCAACTGGTCGCCTGCGAGTCGTTTCCTTCGCCAATCTGGTGGTAGATGCGGCACGCGAGCACGGCGCTTCGCTTCTGGTTCGCGGGCTGCGGGATGGCACCGATCTTGACTACGAAATGCAGATGGCCGGCATGAACAGACAAATGGCGGCCGATATCCAGACGGTTTTTCTACCCGCCGGCACGGCTTCCCGGCCCATTACCGCCACATTGGTTCGGCAGATCGCCGCAATGGGTGGAAATGTGGAGGCGTTCGTGCCGAAAGCCGTTCTTGAAGCCCTCAACAGCAAGCTGAAACAATAGTCTCAGCAATTATTCTGGAGCCAATCCAATGAAACTGCTTCGATTTGCCTTCGCTGGCGCCATGTTCGTCAGCGCCATTGCCGCCAGCACATTCGCATCTGCTGCCGAATTCCTGACCATTCAGTTGAAAGACGGTCCGGTTGTCATCGAGCTGATGCCTGATGTCGCGCCGAAGCATGTTGCACAGATCAAGACGCTGGCGCAGAAGGGTGCCTATGACAACGTGGCCTTCCACCGCGTCATTCCCGGCTTCATGGCGCAGACCGGCGATGTGCAGTACGGCAATATGAACAAGGGCTATACCGCCCAGCGCGCAGGTACCGGTGGATCCGACCTGCCTGACCTGCCTGCAGAATTCTCCAAGGTTCCGTTCGAACGTGGAACTGTGGGCATGGCGCGTTCGCAGAACCCGAATTCCGCCAATTCGCAATTCTTTATCATGTTCGATCAGGGCGCATTCCTGAACGGCCAGTACACCGTTGTCGGCAAGGTCGTTTCCGGCATGGAATTTGTTGACAAGATCAAGAAGGGCCAGGGCGGTAACGGCGAAGTTTCCGATCCTGACCGCATGGTCAAAGTCACTGTCGGCAAGAAGTAAACCGGGCGGACGAGCCCCACAAAGGAGAGATATCATGGCCGAGATCAAAGATCCGGAAAACACCCTCATCATGGAAACAACGACCGGCAAGGTCGTCATCCAGCTTCTGCCCGAAGTGGCTCCCGGCCACGTTGCGCGCATCAAGGAACTGGTTTCTGAACAGGCCTACGATGGCGTCGTGTTCCACCGCGTCATCTCCGATTTCATGGCGCAGACGGGCGACGTGAAATTCGGCAAGAAGGGCTCCGAGAGCTTCAATCCTGCCCGTGCTGGCATGGGTGGCTCTGAAAAGCCGGACCTGCAGGCTGAGTTTTCTGCCATTCCGCACGTGCGTGGCACCTGCTCCATGGCCCGTTCGCAGAGCCCGAACTCGGCCAATTCGCAGTTCTTCATCTGCTTTACGGACAGCCCATGGCTGAACAAGCAGTACACTGTCTGGGGCCAGGTCATCGAAGGCATGGAAGCCATCGACAAGGTCAAGCGCGGTGAGCCTGTGAAGGATCCTGATTCCATCGTATCCATCCGGCTTGCTTCCGCAGCCTGAGCATAGGATAAGGACGTCGGGCCCGTCTCGCAGGCAACTGCGGGGCGGGTTTTGATATTTTCGAGAGCCCCAGAAATGCGTGTAGACCTGTTCGATTTCGACCTTCCTGAAGAAAATATTGCGCTTCGCCCGGCCAGTCCGCGCGACAGTGCACGCTTTCTCGTGGTCGATCCGAATGCAGACCTGATGGCCGATCACCGTGTTTTTGAACTGCCCTCATTCCTGAAGTCGGGCGATGCGCTTGTCTTCAATGATACGCGCGTGATTCCCGCGCAGCTGGAAGGCGTTCGGCTTCGCGAAGGGGCGCCTGAAACAGCGGTGTCTGCGACTTTGCATATGCGTGCCGACGCCAGCCGGTGGAAGGCTTTTGCGCGGCCCGGCAAGCGAATAAAGCAGGGTGACCGCATCCGCTTCGGATATGAGCGCGATAACGCCTGCGGCCTTGCATATCTGGAAGCGACCGTCGAGGAAAAAGGCGAGGAGGGCGAGATCACGCTTCTGTTCGACGTGAGCGGCCCGGTTCTGGATGAGGCCATCGCATCTGTCGGGCACATTCCGCTACCGCCTTATATCGCCGCCAAGCGCCCCGAAGACGAACAGGACCAGACCGACTATCAGACCATCTATGCCCGCGAAAAAGGTGCCGTGGCTGCGCCGACCGCAGGCCTGCATTTCACGCCCGATCTTTTCGCGGCACTGGACAAGGCCGGTATCGAGCGACACTTCGTGACCTTGCATGTCGGTGCTGGCACGTTCCTTCCCGTCAAGGCCGATGACACGGAGGAGCACAAGATGCACCTCGAAATCGGCTATGTTTCGGAGGAGACAGCGGCCCGACTGAATGCCGTCAAAGCCCGGGGCGGACGCATTGTCTGCGTGGGCACGACATCGCTGCGCCTGATTGAAAGTGCAGCTGGCGATGACGGGCAGATCATGCCCTGGTCCGGTCCAACCGGTATTTTCATCACGCCCGGCTACCGCTTCAAGGCGGTGGATGTGCTGATGACGAATTTTCACCTGCCGAAATCCACGCTGTTCATGCTGGTTTCGGCGTTCTGCGGACTGGAAACAATGCGCGCGGCCTATGCTCACGCCATCGCAACAGGCTACCGCTTCTATTCCTATGGCGACTCCAGCCTCCTTTTCCGGAAAAACTGATGCACGAGAACTTCACCTTTACCTTGAAAGCAACCAGTGGCGGCGCGCGCCTTGGCGAAGTCGCAATGCCGCGCGGCGTTATCCGCACACCGGCCTTCATGCCGGTCGGTACGGTCGGAACCGTCAAGGCCATGTATCTGGATCAGGTGCGGGAGCTGGGCGCTGATATTATTCTCGGCAATACCTATCACCTGATGCTGCGGCCCGGCCCGGAGCGCGTTCAACGCCTCGGCGGACTGCATGAATTGATCCGCTGGCCACACCCAATCCTCACCGACAGCGGCGGCTTTCAGGTCATGTCGCTTTCTGGACTGCGCAAGCTGGACGAAAAAGGTGTGACCTTCAAAAGCCACGTGGATGGCTCGCTGCACCACATGTCGCCGGAACGTTCGATCGAGATCCAGGGAATGCTCGATTCGGATATCCAGATGCAGCTGGATGAGTGCATAGCGCTGCCGGCCGAGCGCACGGAAATCGAGCGCGCCATGGAAATGTCGCTGCGTTGGGCAGAGCGTTGCCGTGTGGCCTTTGGCGAGCAGCCCGGCAAGGCCATGTTCGGCATCGTGCAGGGCGGCGACCAGCCGGATCTTCGCATACGTTCGGCAGAAGGCCTGAAGCAGATGGACCTCAAGGGTTATGCCGTGGGTGGTCTGGCTGTGGGAGAGCCGCAGGAGGTGATGCTCGGCATGCTCGACATCACTCTGCCGGTGCTGCCGACGGAAAAACCACGCTATCTCATGGGCGTGGGAACGCCTGACGACATTCTGAAGTCTGTCGCGCGCGGCATCGATATGTTCGACTGCGTCATGCCCACCCGCTCTGGACGCCACGGCCTTGCCTTTACCCGCCGCGGACGCGTGAACATCCGCAACGCCCGGCACGCCGAAGACATGCGGCCACTGGACGAGCAGTCCAATTGCCCGGCATCGCGCGATTATTCACGCGCCTATCTGCATCATCTTGCCCGTTCAAACGAGGCGCTGGGTGGTATGCTGCTTTCCTGGCATAATCTGGCTTATTATCAGGAATTGATGCAGGGTATCCGCAAATCCATCGAGGAAGGTCGGTTTGCGGATTTCTACGCCGAAACCATTGAGATGTGGGCAAAGGGCGATATCGATCCCATCTGACACCCCGGGGACTGAATGGATTTGCTGAACGCGCCTTATGTGCTTTTTCGTGATGACACGACCGGTTCGGTGACGTTGTTTGCCGAGCCGGAAGACATTATCGTCGCGAAGGAGCCCGAGCAGTTTTTCCCGGCCCTTGCCCGAATGGAAAAAGCGCGTTCGGAGGGGAAATATCTTGCCGGATATATGTCCTACGAGGCTGGGTATCTGTTCGAGAAAAAGCTCACGCCGCGCGTTGGTCCTGTGCGTGATGTGCCCTTGCTGAATTTCGGCGTGTTTGCAGCGCCCGCTCAGGAGACTGGACGAGCAACGCCTTCTGTTGCACCGAAAGGGGCAGGAAATTTCCTGAGCGACTTCAAGCCCGGCTGGACGCTGGAGGAATACCGAACGCGCTTTGCGAGGCTACATCAGCATCTGCGGCAGGGCGATTGCTACCAGGCCAATCTGACGATGCCCATCGAGGCGCGTTGGACCGGCGATATCCTTACAGCGTTCTGGTCGATGATTGAGCGGCAACCTGTGAAATATGGTGCGCTCGTCAATCTTGGCGGACCTGCAATCCTTTCCCGCTCGCCGGAACTGTTCTTCGCGCTTAGCGATGGCTGGATCGAAACACACCCTATGAAGGGTACGATCCGGCGAGGGGCGTCTCCGGCCCAGGATGCCGATCTCGTCGCGGGAATGTTGAGTGACGAAAAGACGCTCGCTGAAAACCGGATGATTGTCGACCTGTTGCGCAACGATGTTTCCCGCATCGCAGAAGTCGGCACGCTTGATGTGCCGAAGCTATTCGAAATCGAAACCTACCCGACCGTCCACCAGATGGTCAGCCACGTGCGTGCACGGCTGCTGCCGGATTTGACAATCGCGGATATTTTCTCTGCACTGTTCCCCTGCGGATCGGTGACCGGCGCACCGAAAATGCGAGCGATGGAAATTCTTCACGATCTCGAAACCGGACCACGCAACGTCTATTGCGGTGCCATCGGTATGATTTCACCTGATGGTGACATGCGCTTTTCCGTGGCTATCCGCACGATCACGCTATTTGAAGGCGGCAAGGCAACATTCAACGTTGGCGGAGGTATTGTCTTCGACTCGACGGCTGACGCGGAATATGACGAGTGCCTGTTAAAGGCGAAGTTCGCGACAGGCGATGTGCGTCTGGGGTAAAGAAAACGACATCTGTATCGGAAGGCGAGGCTGCCGCGTCATTTAATGGCGGCTCAAGGTACAGCAATCAGCTTTGATTGAGTGGATAAACAAGTTCCGCCACACCTGCCTGCGCCCTCAACATGCGGTCAGGAACCGCTGTCCCCCGGCGGATAACGCCGAGGGAAGTTTGATTGATCGATCAATCAATAAACGACGACGCCGCGGATGCTCTCACCGGAATGCATCATCTCAAAGCCCTTGTTGATGTCTTCAAGCGGCATCGTGTGGGTGATCATCGGGTCGATCTCGATCTTGCCGTCCATGTACCAGTCAACGATCTTGGGGACATCGGTCCGTCCACGCGCGCCGCCGAATGCCGTGCCCATCCAGGTGCGTCCGGTAACGAGCTGGAACGGGCGGGTCGATATTTCCTGCCCGGCACCTGCTACACCGATGACGACAGACTTGCCCCAACCGCGATGCGAGGATTCAAGCGCCTGACGCATGACCTTCGTATTGCCCGTGCAATCGAATGTGTAGTCCGCCCCACCAATCTGGTCAGCGCCGCGCTTCGTCAGATTAACGAGGTAGGGCACGATATCGTCGCCCGCATCCTTCGGGTTGACGAAGTGGGTCATGCCGAATTTTTCGCCCCATGCCTTCTTGTCGTTGTTGAGATCGACACCGATAATCATGTCGGCGCCCGCAAGACGAAGACCCTGAATGACGTTGAGGCCGATTCCACCCAGACCAAAGACAATGGCAGTGGAACCGATCTCGACCTTGGCGGTGTTGATGACCGCACCAATGCCGGTGGTTACGCCGCAACCGATGTAGCAAACCTTATCGAAAGGTGCATCCGGGTTGATCTTGGCGACAGCAATCTCAGGCAAAACGGTGTAATTCGCGAAGGTCGAGCAGCCCATGTAGTGATGGATCTTGTCCTTGCCGATGGAGAAGCGGCTGGTGCCATCTGGCATCACGCCCTGTCCCTGCGTGGAGCGGATGGCGGTGCACAGATTGGTCTTGCGCGACAGGCAGGACGGGCACTCACGGCACTCCGGCGTGTAGAGCGGAATGACATGGTCACCCTTTTTCACAGAGGTGACGCCGGGACCGACATCAACCACGATGCCTGCGCCTTCGTGGCCGAGAATGGCGGGGAACAGGCCTTCCGGGTCCGCACCCGAGAGGGTGAAATCATCCGTGTGGCAAAGACCGGTCGCCTTGATTTCGATCAGCACTTCGCCCGCACGCGGACCTTCGAGCTGGACTGTCATGATTTCCAGAGGCTTGCCTGCCTGCACAGCGACTGCGGCGCGAACGTCCATTTTTCGTCTCCATCTCTATATCAGTAATGTCGAAAGACTTTTGCCCCACCTCGGCGGCAGGGACAAGGGCAGTTCCCCGTAATCGTCAAACTTCCGGCACCTCGGTGATCCTTCGTGCGGCCCTGCGCTCCCGCCAGATAATGAAGAGGCCGGATGCCACGATAATCACGATACCGATCCACTTGGATGCTGTGGGGAAATCTGAAAACAGCATGTAGCCCAATATGGTGGCCGATATGATCTCGAAATACTGGAAAGGCGCCAGAAGGGAAACGGGCGCAAGACGAAACGCCTTGACGACGAGAAGGTGCATATAGCCGGAGATAGAGCCGAGCAGGATAAGAAGGACAAGCCCATGCCCCCAGCCGGGCAACGCCATCTCGAAGTTCTCATCACCTGCGGCGTGGCCGATCAAGAGTGTCACGCCCATGAACACGGCACCCGCGATGCCGGCCATGGTCTGCATGACCAGCGGACTGTCGCCATCGCCAAGCGCACGGTTGAGGAACAGGTAAAGCGTAAATAGGAATGCACAGGCAACCGGCAGAAGCGATGT
The DNA here is from genome assembly GCF_030209845.1 of Agrobacterium sp. fls2-241-TYG-188a. NCBI lineage: Bacteria > Pseudomonadati > Pseudomonadota > Alphaproteobacteria > Hyphomicrobiales > Rhizobiaceae > Agrobacterium > Agrobacterium sp. fls2-241-TYG-188a. Next base: position 1,146,072 of record NZ_JARVRD010000002.1, read on the forward strand.
CCAGCCAAACACCTTAAAGCTGGGTTGAATGACAATCATTGCGCCGACAAAGCCCACGGCAATCGCCGTCCAGCGCATCCAGCCGACTTTCTCGCCCAGAAAGAATGCCGACATCATGGTGAGCAGGAAAGGCTCAACGAAATAGATCGCAAAAACATCCGCGAGCGGCATGTATTTGACCGCAGCAAAGAAGGCGAGACTTGCCGCCGCATGCAGGACGCCACGCAGCAGGTTGAGCCATGGACGCTTGGCTGAAAGCAAAGCCCGTGGAGACATGATCATCAGCAAGGGCAGGGTGCACACAAGCTGAAAGAAAAACCGGTAGAAGGTGACCTGACCCGGTGACATCCCTTCCGACACCGCCATGTATTTCGCGATCGCGTCCATGACCGGCAGTACGATCATGCATCCGGCCATGATCAACATGCCCTTCAATGCACTTGCATTCGTGATTGTAGAGCTCAAACGATCACCTTTTGTTCTTGATGGCCAATCAATCAGATTCGTTGACCACTGGCAACATGAGGCTAGGCTGCTCTCGCCGATAACGAGGTCGTAACCGAGCGCTGGCGTCAGCGGCAGCTAAACCGATGCCGGGAGGACTATAGGCGTTGGCGTTTTACAAGGAGCGGCAAATCCGCTCCTCGCGGTCGACAGGTGAACGATCTTACCTTGACGTCATTTGTCTCTTGTGACGGCCATTTCACCGAAGATGCGCGCCATTTCCTTTTGGACATCGGCATCGGACGGTGCTGTTGCGACCGCCGGTGCGACAGGCTCGGGCACGATTTGCTGGCGCGCGGGCTCAAGGCTCACGGATGGTGCGCTGGCCGTATTGTTCTTCTCGATTTCCGCCTGAAGGAAACTCTCGAAATCGCTCGTCAGCTGGTCGCCAAACACGGCACCATTTTCATCGGGCGCGAGAGGCTCCGGCTTGGCAGCACTCGCTGTGGCGGTGACGGGCGTTTCTGTCCGAAACGTCGGCAGAACCCGCTCTCTTGCTGCGGCAAGAAAGTCCGCAGCGCTGCTCTCGTCAATCACCGGCTCCTTGATTGCAACAGGTTCAGGTGCCGCCGACGGGCTTGGAGGGGCCACTGCCGCAGGTTCACTCTGTTCTACGGAGACTGTCTGGACTGGTCTGGCCGTTTCTGCCTGAAGCGACGCGGCTGTGACCGCTGGCACGACTGGAGAAATATCAAGCGTGCTGGCTTCCTTGGAGAAAGACCTAGCGGGCGGCACAAGGGAGGCGGATGCCTGGGGTGCTCCCGGAGCAGGACGCACGGAGGCTTGCGCGGGAGCAGGAGGAGCGACGGGTTCCGTCCGAGGTCTTTGTGGTGGCGCAACGGGTGCGGCTTGCCTTGGCGCCATGGCCGGTGCAGGTACAGGAGGTGAAGATGCTGGAGCGGGAGCAGGAGCGGGAGCTGGTGATGGAGCCGAAGCTGGGGCCGGAGCTGCTACGGGTCTTGGCTCTGGCTGGGGCGCAGGGGCGGATGCGGTCATGGTGGGCGCTGGTCGCACCTCCTGATCACGATCCGGGGAAAGAGCCTTCACGCGGCCCGATGCAAGTGCCCGCTCGGACGACAGGGATTGCAGCATCGCTTCTTGGGGATCGCGCACATCTCTCAAAATGGGAATGGCGCCGATGCCACTTTCGATGACCACATCCGTCGGGCCACCAATCATGACGAGGTGTTCGACATTGTCACGACGCACGAGAACAAGCCTCCGCCGCGCATCGACAGCGGTCGCATCGAGAACCTGCAAGCGGGGCTGACGATTTTTTCCACCGCGAATGAAGGGCGAAGAGCCGCCACGTCTGCGAACGAGCCACAGAACAATCGCTAGAGCCAGAAGTGCCACGCCGACACCTACGACAGCAACAACCAGGTTGTTGCCGTAAGTGCCGATAAAATCGTCCATCATTTATCCAGTCCCTTTGGTATTTCCCGGGCAAATGATTGCCGCATCAGAATTTTTGAAAGAGTTTGCGGCGAAAAGACGATTTTTTTGCGCCAAGCACAAGTTTTATCGACACCAGGCCACCAATTTGACCCCAGCTTTCACATTCCCGCCCGTATCCACGTGGCAAAGGTGCCACGCAAGGCCTCATATCGTGCGAAATGCAGTGCATTCGCTGTGTATTGGCAAAGGTTTATGAGGGGCGGAGCTTTTTGATATTTCACCGAATTGCTACAAGAGATAGACAAAAGCGATTCCGTCCGGAGCATTTGTCTTCGGGTTTAGAAGAATTGCCAAAACTGCAAGGGTTAGAGCCTCGATGACCAAGGTCAGCCAAGCCAGCGAAAATGATTTCCCCTTGGTGGACAGGCGCGCCCGATCCGGCACGCTCTTGCGCATACTTTTGCTAGCCCTCGTTCTCGTTGCCGCAGCCGTCGGATTCGTCTTCTTCAAGAATTCGCTCGAAAATGAAGTCGTCCTTGGCATACTCGGCGTTCTCGCAATGCTGGGGATTTTCTTTCTCGTCTCGTCCGCCATCGGCTTCATCGAGGTCATGCCGCAATCGCAGTCCGATGGCATGGCCCGCCGCTTCCTGTCGTCCCATCCGGACGGTACGCTGATTACGGATCCAAAGGGACGCCTGGTCTACGCAAACGCAACCTATTGCCAGATGACCGGCGCCAAGAAGGCAACGGATATACAGAGCCTCGAAACGCTTCTGTCGCGTGACCGGGAGTCGACGGAAGCTCTCTACCGGCTCATCAACGGATTGCGCGAAGGCAAGGACGGCTACGAAGAATTTCGTCTCTTGAAGCCTTTGAGTGCCAATACGTCTCAATCCGGACCGCACTGGTACCGCCTGAAGGCTCGCCTTCTCAAGGACGCCAATAATAACGATCTTCACGTCTTCCAGATTGCCGACATAACGACCGAGCGCGAAGATCAGGAGCGGTTTTTCCGCGAATTGCAGAACGCAATCGACTATCTCGATCACGCCCCTGCGGGCTTCTTCTCGGCAGGCAAGCGAGGCGAGGTTGTCTACCTGAACGCTACGCTTTCGGAATGGCTGGGAATCGATCTCGCACAGTTCTCACCCGGTTCGCTTACCGTGTCGGATCTCGTTGCAGGTGAGGGCATGGCTCTCATCGAATCGGTACAGCCCCATGCGGGGACTAATCGAACGGAAATGCTCGATCTCGACATGCGCCGGGTCAATGGCCAGAGCATGCCTGCAAGGCTCGTGCATCAGGTAACGGCAACACGCGATGGCGCGCCGGGGGAAAGCCGCACAATCGTTCTCATGCGCTCAAAGGGTAAGGCGAACGCCGAATCCGCATCTGCCATGCGCTTCACCCGCTTCTTCAACAATACGCCGATGGCGATTGCGTCGCTGGACGGCGAACGTCGTATTTTGCGGACCAATGCGCCGTTCCTCAAGCTGTTTTCAGGCGTCGTCGGCAGGGACGATATCGACGGCGGCGTGGTACTTGATGCCGTGCTTCTGGATAGCGACAAGCCGAAGCTTCTTGAGGCCATCGATGCTGCCAAGGACCGGCAGGGCGACATTGCCCCCTTCGACAGCCGCCACCCGACGGACGAGACGCGACACTTCCGTTTCTATGTCCATGCCGTCATCGATCAGGATGACGAGGCACCGGAGGAAGTCGCAATTGTCTACGCAATCGAGGTGACCGAGCAGAAGGCGCTCGAGACCCAGATGGCGCAGACGCAGAAGATGAATGCCGTGGGAACGCTCGCAGGCGGTATTGCGCACGACTTCAACAACGTGCTTACGGCCATCCTTCTATCTTCCGATCACCTTCTGCTGCAGGCACGTCCGGCGGATGCCAGCTTTGCCGATCTGATGGAAATCAAGCGCAACGCCAACCGCGCGGCGGTGCTCGTGCGCCAGCTTCTGGCCTTCTCGCGCAAGCAGACGATGCGGCCGGCCGTGTTGAACCTGACGGACGTCATCGGCGATCTGCGAATGCTGGTCGATCGCCTTATCTCCGGAACGAATGTGAAACTCGAGGTCGATTATGGCCGCGATCTATGGCCGGTCAAAACAGATCTTTCGCAGTTCGAACAGGTTCTCATCAATCTGTGCGTCAATGCGCGTGATGCGATGCCGCAGGGCGGCAAGATCAAGATTATCACGCGCAACATGCCCGCCGATGAGGTTGTTGCGCTCGGCCGTTCCGATCTTCCTTCCGAAGATCTGGTCATGATTGAGGTTGCCGATACGGGCACAGGTATTCCGCCCGAAATCATGGACAAGATTTTCGAGCCCTTCTTCACGACAAAGGAAGTCGGCAAGGGAACCGGTCTTGGCCTTTCGATGGTCTACGGCATCGTCAAGCAGTCGGGCGGCTATATCTACCCGGACTCTGAAGTTGGCCGGGGGACGGCTTTTCGCATATTCCTGCCGCGCCACATCATCGAAGTCGCACCGCCGCTGGAAGGCGAGGCCGCGCAGGCTGCCTCCGATGCTGCCGCTGCAAAAGAAGTGGCGAAAGAAGAACCGCTAGACCTGACCGGAAAATCCGCCGTCGTTCTTCTCGTCGAAGATGAGGAAGCCGTTCGTCGCGGTGGAAAGCGTATGCTGGAGACCCGTGGATACACCGTCCACGAGGCTGGTTCCGGTACGGAGGCGCTGGAGGTGCTGGAGGAACTCGAAGGTAAGGTCGACATCGTCGTATCCGATGTCGTCATGCCTGAGATGGATGGACCTTCTCTGCTGCGGGAGCTTCGCAAGACCTATCCAGACATGAAGTTCATTTTCGTGTCCGGCTATGCGGAAGATGCCTTTGCCAAAAATCTTCCCGCCGATGCCAAGTTCGGCTTCTTGCCGAAGCCTTTTTCACTGAAGCAGCTTGCCGTCGCCGTGCGGGAAATGCTGGATGATGAAAATTGATAGGCTCTTCTTGAACGACTGAATTTCACTGTTCAGAATGTTCTGGTAACCTCCCGGGCGTATCATCGGCGGAATGGTGAATTCTCCTTTTCGGTAGAGGCGCAAAATTTCCAGGGACCTGATCAGCAGGATTAGAGTTGCGAAAACGCTGGATGAAGTCGGCGTGGTCCTATCCGACATTCAGGCGTCCTTTGGCTTTCGCTGCTATTATGTCCTCGACATGTCGCGTCTTGAGGAGGCAGAGCCGGTGTCGGCGCTGTTCCCATTCAATATAGACGCATCGCTCATCTTCATGCTGGAAGAGGGTCTTTCCGGCTTTGCCACGCGGCTCTTGATGCAGAAGCCAGGAACTCTTGGCCCGCTGCGCTGGGATATGGAAGAACTGGAGGAGCAATGTGTATTGGCAACCGCGGTTGTGGCCGCGTTCCGCGCGCATTCGCACATCAGAGGCGTCAGCTTTCCGGCTTTGGGCATTTCCGGTGCGCCGCGCCTTATCGGTTTTGCGGGTGACAGGCCGCATCTGGATGTGGACGAGGTCGAGCGACTCAATGTCTTCATGGTTCATGCGCATGAGCAGCTTGCTCTCATTGGGCACGCCCGCACCGAGGCGCTGCAGCCCCTGACGGATCTGGAGCGGCAGATTCTCCTGATGGCCGCCGAGGGTGAAAGTCTGGAGGCTATTGGCGCAAAGGTCGCGCTTTCCAGCAGAACGATCAAATACATCATGGACTCGATCTGCAGAAAAATGGAGGTCGCCAATATCGAACATGCTGTTGCGGTATCGCTGCGGAGACGACTGGACCTCTAGGCTTACCGCCAATGCCGGGGGAAGGTTTTCTCCCACACTTTTGGTGCTCGCGAACGGATTAGTGATTGCAGTGCGTTGCAGGGGGCTTAAAATCACTGACGAACGACCTAAATAAAGGTGAGCGAAATTCCTGCTCGCAACCCTGAAAGACCGGTGCGAGTGCGATCTGGAGAATGATGAAAGATGATCGCTAAGTCGATCTACATGCAGGGCGAGGGTGAAGGGGAAGACGGCGGTGCGAACCGCGGAACGTCTGTTATTACCCGCACCAAACCAAAGACAAAAAAGCCCAATCTCTACCGTGTTCTTTTGCTGAACGACGACTATACTCCCATGGAATTCGTCATTCACATTCTGGAGCGTTTTTTCCAGAAGGACAGGGAAGGGGCAACCCGCATCATGTTGCATGTACACCAGCACGGTGTCGGCGAATGCGGGGTGTTTACATATGAGGTCGCAGAGACAAAAGTAAGTCAGGTCATGGATTTCGCCCGACAGCACCAGCATCCGCTGCAATGCGTCATGGAAAAGAAATGAGGATCGCAACGTGCCAACTTTTTCCCCCAGTCTAGAGAAGGCGCTGCATCAGGCATTGACCTTTGCAAATGAGCGTCACCACGAATATGCGACGCTTGAGCATCTGTTGCTGGCCCTGATCGAAGATGCAGATGCGGCCGCAGTCATGGGCGCGTGCAACGTCGATCTCGACGCCTTGCGCAAGACTGTTGTCGATTACGTCGACAACGAACTGTCAAACCTTGTCACAGGCTACGACGAGGATTCTAAACCAACCTCGGGTTTCCAGCGCGTCATCCAGAGAGCGGTCATTCATGTTCAGTCTTCCGGTCGTGAAGAAGTAACGGGCGCCAACGTCCTCGTTGCCATCTTCGCCGAACGGGAGAGCCATGCCGCCTATTTCCTGCAGGAGCAGGAGATGACACGGTACGACGCCGTCAACTATATCTCCCACGGCATTGGCAAGCGTCCCGGTACATCCCAGACACGCACACCGCGTGGCGCAGATGAGCCGGAGAATGAGGCCAAGCCCGCTCGTAATGGCTCGGAAGAAGACAGTTCCGCGCCCAAGAAGCAGCAGGAGGCGCTGAAGGCCTATTGCGTCAATCTGAATGAGAAGGCCAAGGGCGGCAAGATCGATCCATTGATCGGTCGTCATGCCGAGGTCAACCGTACCATTCAGGTTCTTTGCCGTCGCTCCAAGAACAACCCGCTTTACGTGGGTGATCCGGGTGTTGGCAAAACCGCTATCGCTGAAGGTCTCGCAAAGCGGATCGTTGAGGGCAAGGTTCCGGAAGCGTTGAAGAACGACACGATCTTCTCGCTTGATATGGGCACGCTTCTGGCTGGTACGCGCTATCGCGGCGATTTCGAAGAGCGCCTCAAGCAGGTCGTCAAGGAGCTGGAAGATTTTCCGGGCGCTGTTCTGTTCATCGATGAAATTCATACGGTGATCGGCGCTGGTGCGACGTCCGGCGGCGCCATGGATGCTTCGAACCTCTTGAAGCCTGCCTTGTCGTCAGGCGCGATCCGTTGCATCGGCTCGACCACCTACAAGGAATATCGCCAGTTCTTCGAAAAGGACCGGGCACTCGTCCGCCGTTTCCAGAAGATCGACGTCAACGAGCCTTCGATCGAAGACGCAATCGAAATCATGAAGGGCCTCAAGCCCTATTATGAAAACTACCACCACCTGCGTTACTCGAACGAAGCGATCAAAGCGGCGGTTGAGCTTTCTGCGCGTTATATCTCTGACCGCAAGCTGCCGGACAAGGCTATCGACGTCATCGATGAGACCGGTGCAGCCCAGATGTTGCTGCCCGCTTCGAAGCGCCGCAAGCTGATCACGGAAAAAGAAATCGAAGTGACGATTGCGACGATGGCACGTATTCCTGCCAAGACGGTTTCCAAGGATGACGAGATGGTTCTCGCCAATCTTGAAAAGGAACTGCGCTCGGTCGTTTATGGTCAGGACATTGCCATCGAGGCCCTGTCTACCGCGATCAAGCTGGCACGTGCCGGCCTTCGTGAGCCGAACAAGCCGATTGGTTCCTATGTCTTTTCCGGCCCCACGGGCGTCGGCAAGACAGAGGTTGCCAAGCAGCTTGCTGCCTCGCTCGGCGTGGAAATGCTGCGTTTCGACATGTCGGAATACATGGAACGCCACACCGTCTCGCGTCTGCTCGGTGCACCTCCCGGCTATGTCGGCTTCGACCAAGGCGGTCTTCTGACCGATGGCGTCGATCAGCATCCGCATTGCGTGGTGCTGCTGGACGAGATCGAGAAGGCGCATCCTGACATCTACAACATTCTGTTGCAGGTCATGGATCACGGCTCGCTGACGGACCACAATGGCAAGAAGATCGACTTCCGCAACGTCATTCTCATCATGACGACCAATGCGGGCGCGTCGGAAATGGCAAAATCGGCAATCGGTTTCGGCTCTTCCAAGCGCACCGGCGAAGACGAAGAGGCACTCAACCGCCTGTTCACACCGGAATTCCGCAACCGTCTGGATGCGATCATTCCATTCTCGCCGCTTCCAACCGCCGTCATTCACAAGGTGGTCCAGAAGTTCGTCATGCAGCTTGAAACCCAGCTGTCCGAGCGCAATGTCACCTTCGATCTGCACGAGGACGCAATCGCGTGGCTCGCAGAGAAGGGCTACGACGAGAAAATGGGAGCGCGTCCGCTTGGTCGCGTCATTCAGGAGCACATCAAGAAGCCGCTGGCCAATGAGATCCTGTTTGGCAAACTCAAGAAGGGCGGCGTCGTCAGCGTCACCATAGGCAAGAAGGACGATGGCACCGAAAGTCTCAAGCTTGACGTTATGCCGGAAACGGCGCCCGTAAAGCCCAAGCCGGAGGCTGAACTCAAGGCCGCCAAGTCGCCCGGCAAGTCCAAGGGAAAGACGAAGACGGCAAAGGTTGAAGAGGCCGAAGTCGTTGTGGTGGAAGCCACGAAGACCGAAGAGGATGCCAAGCCCCGTCGCAAGACAAACACGGTGCCAAAGGTGCCTAAAAAGAAGTAAGTCTTCTGCCGCGCAGTCAGTATGTGCCGGGCCAAGTGCCCGGCACATTGTTATGTCGATACCGGATTGAGATATGCCCCCAGAACACGCAGTGGAGCCCCATTACCTTTGGTTCGTCAGGGGCATGAGGGGCATCTTTTCTTTGCCTGCACTCATTCTCATGACGTCATTCATCGGTTTCAGTGCGTTTGCGCTGGAATCGGGTATCACTCGCAGCGAAGCCGTGTTCATGACGCTCTCCATCTGGGCCTTGCCCGCCAAGATGATTTTGATTGGCGCGATGACGAGCGGTGCGGGGCTCGCGACCTGTTTTCTGGTGGTCACCCTGTCATCAATCCGGATGATGCCCATGGTCGCTTCTATTGTGCCGGAAATGCGCACGGCGAAGACCCCCACATGGCTTCTTCTGTTCCTGTCACACTTCGTGGCCATTACCGCATGGGTGTTCGCCACCCAGAACTTGAGCAAAGTGCCACGCGAGGCACGCGTCGCCTGGTTTGCGGGCTTTGGAATGACCCTGACTGCGGTCAGCGCGACGATTGTTGCAGTCTGTTACGGCGTCGTGGCCGCTTTTCCACCCATCATCGCTGGCATTCTGTTTTTTCTGACGCCCGTCTATTTCGTTTCGTCAATATGGGCCTCGGCCAAGCAGAGCGTAGTCAAGATCGCTTTCGTGGTCGGCATTATCGCAGGCCCGCTTTTCGCAGTCATAGAACCGGAATTCGACATCCTCTATGCGGGCCTTGGCGGAGGCACCTTGGCCTATCTCTTCGATCGTTTCTGGCTTCGCCGTGAGAAGGCGTCTGCAGGCGAGGGCGAGGCATGATGGCCGACAACTGGTGGGCACCCTATCTCTTCATCGCCATGGCCGGCTGGATCGCGACCGATATCTGGCGCTGGCTCGGCGTACTCGCCGGCAACCGTTTGAAGGAAGGGTCGGAAACTCTCAACTGGGTCAGGGCAGTTGCCACGGCTCTGGTCATGGCTGTCACAGCCAAGCTGATCGTCTTTCCCACCGGTACACTGGCGGATACACCGATGTGGTTGCGGATAGGCGCCGCGCTGATTGGCTTCGTTGTATTTCTTGCAAGTGGACAGAAAGTCTTCATAGGCGTAGCTGCGCCCTTGCTAATACTCGCAATGGGCATGGGATACTTAATGTATTATTGAGTATTTCCTGAGACCGTAGAGATGCTTTTTGAGCGTCACCCGGTCCGAATCGATAACGTCGATGATATTATTGCCGATAGAGAAACTGATATTTACGATAATAACCGCACTACTCGTTTTCGATGTTTTCTGGATTTATCAAAAGTCAATTTACCTTGATGTAGGCGGATATTTTTTCAGCGCCGTGATGGGGTTGATACCGTTGGCCCTCGGGCAGTTCTATCGGCTGAGGGGGAGGGAAGCTGGTCTTGGAGATGTACTGACCGCATCAGGTCTCTACATCCTCTTCACCATCGCGGCCTCTGTCTTCAACTACATGTTTCTACCAATCAGCTTCGAACCAATCGACGAAATGCTCATGCGTGCCGATAACGCCTTGGGCTACAGCTGGCCAGACATTGTGACGTGGATTTCTCAATACCCGCTGGTGGGTACGGCTCTGCATTACGTCTATCTAACGTCACTGCCGCAACTGCTTGTCACGATCATCGTTCTGGGATTTACAGGCAAACGGCGAGCACTGCATTGGTTTCTTCTCACGGGAAGCATTGGCGCCTTGCTGAGCATCTGCTTCTGGATTTTCTTTCCAACCTTCGGCGCAAAAGCGTACCACGATTTAACGCCCGAAGTCATCGCCGCCATTCCTCTGGCCGTGGATCCGGCCTACGGGCAAGAGCTTATGCGCCTGGGGCGGGAGGGTGTCGCCTATCTTTCACCGAGGAATATTCTTGGGCTAATCGGCTTCCCGTCATTTCATATCTTCATGGCGCTGATGTCAGTCTTCTTCGTTCCAAGGAACACGTTCTTCATCGCTGTTTTCGGCACACTGAATGCGCTGATGTTACCGGCAGTCTTGATACAGGGTGGCCACCACCTCGTGGATATTTTCGGGGGCACGATCTGCTTTGCAATCACGCTCCCGATATCGCGGTATGTTGTTGAGAGGCTGGACGACAAGAAAATGCCCGCCAATCTGAAATCGAACGGCGCAGAGCTCGCCGCCGATTGAGCCTTGGGGCGGGCCGCCCTTGAGAGCACCTTAGAGTGCGGCTTTGATCTTTTCCGCCTGTGACTTCAAAAGGTCAGTATCCGCCATTGCACCGCTGTGCGGCTTCAGCGGTTCACCATCCTTGCGTGGAACGATGTGGAAGTGAAGGTGAAATACGGTCTGGCCTGCGGCTGCCTCGTTGAACTGCGCGATGTAGACACCATCCGCATCAAAAGCTTCCTTGGCGGCGACAGCCAGTTTTTGAACGACAGCAATCGTTTTGGCCAACACAGCAGGATCAGCATCCAGCAGATTGCGCGAACCGGCCTTAGGAACGACCAGCAGATGGCCCGGCGCCTGCGGCATGACATCCATGAATGCCAGAGTGTCGTCGTCCTCGTACACCTTCACCGATGGGATCTCGCCGCGCAGGATTTTAGCGAAGATGTTGTTTGTGTCGTAGGTCATGAAATGCCTCCTCGTCTGAAAACTCGCTTAATCGTCCGCCTCAGGGCGCTCGCCCTTTCGAAACGGGCTGTGCTCATCAAGATAATCGCCGATCTGCTCTACTTCATCGCGTTCCCGCTCCAAGTAGTCGGCGATGGCGCGGCGCAAGCCCGGATGTGTGATGAAATGCGCCGAATGGGTCGTCACAGGTGTGTATCCACGGGCAAGCTTGTGCTCCCCCTGTGCGCCAGCTTCAACGCGCTTCAGGCCCTTTGAAAGAGCGAAATCGATGGCCTGATGATAGCAGACCTCGAAATGAAGAAAGGGGTGATCCTCGATGCAGCCCCAGTGCCTGCCGTAGATGGCCTCTCCACCGATAAAGTTGATGGCCCCGGCAATATACCGCCCCTCGCGCCGCGCCATGACGAGGAGAATATCCTCGGCCATGCGCTCGCCAATCAAGGAATAAAAGGCGCGGGTGAGATAAGGACGGCCCCATTTGCGGCTGCCTGTATCCATATAGAATCGGTAGAACTGGTCCCAGATATCCTCGGTCAGATCGCGACCGGTCAGCCAGTCGATCTCGATCCCGTTTTCCAGCGCCGCGCGGCGTTCTTTTTTCAGGCCCTTGCGCTTGCGCGACGAGAGCGCATCCAGAAAATCCGCGTGATCCCGATATCCGTTATTTATGAAATGGAACTGCTGGTCGGCACGGGCGAGAAATCCCTCATCCGCCAACGCCTCCATATCGTCGTCGGTGGCAAAGGTAACATGCGACGAGGATACGCCGATCTTTTCCGTAACCTGCCTAAGCCCGGAGGCCAGAACCTGACGGAAAGCTGCATCATCGATGCCATTGGTCAACAGCCGCGGACCGGTTGCGGGCGTAAAGGGCACGGCACATTGCAGCTTTGGATAATAATTGCCGCCTGCACGCTCAAGCGCATCGGCCCAGCCGTGGTCAAAGACGTATTCGCCCTGGCTATGGCTTTTGAGATAGGCCGGAATGGCACCGGTCAGCCGTCCATCACCATTTTCGAGAAGCAGGTGATGACCACGCCAGCCGGTCTTGGATGTAGCAGATCCAGACTCTTCAAGTGATGAGAGAAAAGCATGAGAAATGAACGGATTATAGATTTCTTTTCGCGTGTTTTTTGAAGTTCCGGAAAGCATGTTCCAGCTTTCCGGATCAATGTCCTTGAAGGACTTTTCTACGCGAATGGAATATTCATCGCTCATGCGCCGGCTGGTACGCTTTCTCTTGGGTCGAAACCTTCGAACGTCATCTGGTCTGCATATTTATAGGTGGTCGCACGGCCGATTTCATCCCTTACCGTCCATGTAATGACAGGAATACCGAGTTTTCTTTGTGCCTCGATAAAGCTGTTCGGCAAATGTGCCCAGGCATAGGAGATGAAATCGAGGCCGATCTGCATGGCCTCGTCGTGCTTGAAAAAGTCCTCGGGCTGTGCGCCTTCCGCCGTCAATCCGATGGGCCAGGGCGAACCTGCCGCCTTCAGGTCTCGCAAAAGGTGATGATCGAAACTCATCAGGGCAACGTCGCCTTCATAACCCTCAAGCGTTTCCAGCACGGCCTCTGCAAAACCGTCATCGACACCTTCGCCATCCCGACCCTTCAGCTCAAGCACAAGCGGCACCTTGCCGCCGCAAAGGGTAAGCAGCTGCTTGAGCGTCGGAATACGATCCTTCGTCTGGCCGACCGACAAAAGGCCCAGCTCGCCCGCCGTCTTTTCCCGCACATCCCCCTTGATGCCTGTCAGCCGGGACATCTCGTGGTCGTGGAACACGACAGGCACGCTATCCGCAGCCAGCTGCAGGTCGCATTCAATGGCAAAGCCCGCTTCGATAGCGCGGGAGAAAGCCGTCAGGGTGTTTTCCCAAACGGCCTTGTTCTGATCGTGATAACCGCGATGGGCGACGGGGTTCGCGGTCAGCCAGGACAGCTTCAGTGTCATAGCTCGATTTCCACGATGGCATCGATTTCAACGGCGGCATTAAAGGGCAGGGATGCCATGCCAACCGCTGCACGCGCGTGCTTGCCTGCATCGCCGAGCACATTGGCGATCAGGTTCGATGCGCCATTGATGACGAGATGCTGCTCTGTGAACTCAGGTACGGAGGCGACGAAGCCGTTCAGCTTCAGCACACGGCGCACCTTTGAGAGGTCACCGCCGAGGGCGGCTTTGACCTGAGCGAGGATGTTGACGGCACAGAGTTCAGCAGCGCGCTGTGCCGTTGCCACATCCACATCGCGCCCGACATGGCCTGTCACCGCAATCTTGCCGGATTCCATCGGCAATTGACCCGAAATGTAGAGCAGATTGCCGCTGATGGTGAAGGGAACATAGTTTGCAGCGGGTGCTGCAGCAGCGGGCAGGGTGTAGCCCAGGTCTTTCAGGCGAGCTTCGATGGCATCCGACATTTTCGTCTCCGCTTTTGTTGTAAATCTTTCAAAAATCCGGCAGACAGATCATGATGTCCAAAAGCCGGGCTGTTGCTTGTACAATATGAGCGGTGAGTCCAACAGGAGATATTGAATGTTTGTCAGGAACCTTGCTGCTGCTTTTGCTTCCGGCGTCGTTTTCGTCTTGCCGGGTGCCGCAAGTGCCGTGCCTGCCTCAGTTCCCAATCTCATTTCCCACAGGGCTGTCTACGATCTGGAATTGAAGGATGCCTCCGACCGTTCCGGCATCGAGGGAATGACGGGCCGCATGGTCTACGAGTTCACCGGTTCCTCCTGCAAGGGCTACAAAACCGACTTTCGGTTCGTAACCCAGATCACCACCGGCGACACCGTAAGGCTGACCGACCAGCAGACGACGACCTTCGAAGATGTCGACTCCAAGAAGTTTACGTTCGAAACCAAGTCTTTCACCGACGACAAGCTGGACAAGGAAGTCACCGGTTCTGCGGAAGACGCAAACGGTGCCATGACGATCGATCTGAAAAAGCCGGACCCAAGGAAAATCGATCTCGCCGCAGGCGAGTTTCCCACCGAGCATATGTATCAGGTCATTGAGAACGCAAAGCTTGGAAAGCGCATCTTCGAATCCCGCGTTTTCGATGGCTCCGATGATGGCGACGAAAGCCTGATCACCTCAACGCTTGTCGGCAAGCAGCAGGCGCCCGCCGATGGCGACGTGGATGCAGGCAAGGCGGGTGACTTCGCCAAGACACCGTTCTGGCCTGTGACGATTGCCTATTACAATGACAAGAGCGGTACCGATTCGCTGCCAATCTACCGCATGTCGTTCAAGCTTTACGAAAACGGAATCACGCGCGATCTGACCATGGATTATGGCGACTTCGTCCTGACCGGCAAACTCGCCAAACTCGATATTCTTCAGCCGGAAAGCTGTGAAAACAAGCCGATGCGCTAAAAGGGACCTCGCGGCATTTCGTAATTTTTCGCATAATTGCTTGCTTTTCCTTGGCGCAGGCTGTATGCGGCTCACCATTCCACACGCGAAGCTTGGGATGTTCCGGGAGAAATCCGGATCGTTCCGCCCGGTGGTGCCGCCTTAAAACGGTGCTGTTTGCTTCGCGGGGGTTCAACCGGAAAAGGATAACTAGGCATGGCATTGCCCGATTTCTCTATGCGTCAGCTTCTGGAAGCTGGCGTTCACTTTGGTCACCAGACACACCGCTGGAACCCAAAGATGAAGCCGTACATCTTCGGCGACCGCAGCAACATCCACATCATCGACCTGGCACAGACAGTGCCTTTGCTGTCGCGCGCCCTTCAGGTCGTGTCTGACACGGTTGCCCGTGGCGGTCGCGTTCTGTTCGTCGGCACGAAGCGTCAGGCTTCTGAAATCATCGCAGACAGCGCGAAGCGCTCCGCTCAGTATTACGTCAACTCGCGTTGGCTCGGCGGCATGATGACCAACTGGAAGACGATTTCGAACTCGATCCAGCGCCTGCGCAAGGTCGACGAAATCCTCAACTCCGACGCTTCCGGCTACTCCAAGAAGGAGCGCCTGAACCTTGAGCGCGAACGCGAAAAGCTTGAAAAGGCTCTCGGCGGTATCCGCGATATGGGCGGCGTTCCGGACCTGATGTTCATCATCGACACCAACAAGGAAAAGATTGCGATTGAAGAAGCCAAGCGTCTTGGCATTCCAGTCGTTGCAATCATCGACAGCAACTGCGACCCGGACCAGATCGACTACCCGATCCCAGGTAACGACGACGCATCGCGCGCAATCTCGCTCTATTGCGATCTGATTGCTCGTGCAGCCATCGACGGTATCGCTCGTCAGCAGGGCGCTTCGGGCCGCGACATCGGCGCTTCCGAAGAAGCTCCGATCGAGCCTGCACTGCAGGACGAGGCTGGCGCCTGATCGTTGGCCACCGGGCGGCATTGAAGATGCCGCCTTCTCTATCAGGATCTGACAAGGCCGTTCTGGACTCAAACAAGTTCGACGGCCTTGTTTGTTTAAATCGCGCCAGCCGCATGGCATGGGCGCGATTTTGAAACTTCGTGGTGGCTGTTTCATCAGCCTGTCACAGTTCCGGGTACATTCGTTCCCAAATTCCGATTTCGGTCGGGCAGCAATCGCGCCGTGACCGACGAACCGACAAGAGGCACACAATGAGCGAAATCACAGCCGCAATGGTAAAGGAACTGCGCGAGAAGTCCGGCGCAGGCATGATGGATTGCAAAAAGGCGCTGGCTGAAACCGGCGGCGACATGGAAGCTGCAATCGACTGGCTGCGCGCCAAGGGTATCGCAAAGGCTGACAAGAAGTCCGGCCGTACGGCTGCCGAAGGTCTCGTTGGTATCGCTTCTGCCGGCCACAAGGCTGTTGTTGTTGAAATCAACTCCGAAACCGACTTCGTCGCTCGTAACGATGCCTTCCAGGATATCGTTCGCGGCGTTGCTTCCGTTGCCCTGACCACGGATGGCTCGGTTGACGCTGTTGCAGCGGCAACCTATCCGGCAACCGGCAAGACCGTTGCAGACACCATCAAGGACGCAATCGCGACCATCGGTGAAAACATGACGCTGCGTCGCTCTGCTCTGCTCGAAGTCGAGCACGGCGTTGTTGCGACCTACGTTCACAACGCTGCTGGCGACGGCATCGGCAAGCTCGGCGTTCTCGTTGCGCTGAAGTCCGAAGGCGACAAGGCTGTTCTGACATCCATCGGCCGTCAGGTTGCCATGCACATTGCTGCGACCAACCCACTTGCTATCCGCGCTGAAGAAGTTGACGCTGCCGTTGCAGAACGCGAGCGCAACGTATTCATCGAGCAGGCCCGCGAATCCGGCAAGCCAGAAGCCATCATCGAAAAGATGGTTGATGGCCGTATGCGCAAGTTCTTTGAAGAAGTTGCTCTTCTGTCGCAGGCTTTCGTCATCAACCCTGACATCACGGTTGGCGACGCTGTCAAGGAAGCCGAAAAGGAAGCTGGCGCCAAGATCGAAGTCGTCGGCATGGCTCGCCTGCTGCTCGGCGAAGGCATCGAAAAGGAAGAAAGCGACTTCGCTGCCGAAGTTGCTGCGGTCGCCAAGGGCTGATCTCTTCATCCCGTTTGGGAAAACTACGGGGCATCGCGTGACAACGCGGTGCCCTTCGTGTATCCGCGTTCCGGTATATCTCGCAATGCGTGCCAATCCTGCGGATTTGGCAGGCTTGCGATTTCTCTCTAGTTTTCGCGTGTCGTCATTGCGAACGGCCACGTGCCTTTGCGTGACATGCTTTAAGGAGTCATGATGTCTTCCAAGCCGCTTTATAAACGTGTTTTGCTCAAGGCGTCGGGCGAAGCCCTCATGGGCGATCAGGGTTTCGGGATCGACGTCGCCGTCGCTGACCGCATCGCCTCCGACATTGCCGAAGCACGGGCAATGGGCGTCGAGGTTGGCGTCGTTGTCGGTGGCGGCAACATTTTCCGTGGCGTTGCGGTAGCCTCAAAGGGCGGTGACCGCGTTACCGGCGACCACATGGGCATGCTGGCGACCGTCATCAATGCTCTGGCGCTGGCGACATCGCTGCGCAAGCTGGACATCGACACCGTCGTCCTCTCGGCCATTGCCATGCCGGAAATCTGTGAGAGCTTCTCGCAGCGCGCAACCCTGTCGCATCTGGCGCAGGGGCGGGTGGTGATTTTTGCTGGCGGCACAGGAAATCCATTCTTTACAACCGACTCTGCGGCGGCACTGCGCGCGGCCGAAATGGGCGCTGAAGCAATCTTCAAGGGCACCCAGGTGGACGGCATCTATTCCGCCGATCCCAAGAAAGATCCTCACGCCACCCGCTTTGATGAGCTGACGCATTCCGAAGTTCTGGGCAAGGGCCTTGCCGTGATGGACGTGGCCGCTGTTGCCCTGGCACGTGAGAACCACATTCCGATCATCGTTTTCTCGATCCACGAAAAGGGCGGCTTTGCGGCAATATTGACCGGTGGCGGTCGCAAGACCATCGTGCACGACAAGTAATTGACGGGGCGTTCATCCCGCGCTGTGACAGTGGCCGTAACGGCCAAATTGATGGAGTATGAAAATGAGTGGTATTGACCTCAACGATATCAAGCGCCGCATGGATGGTGCTATCAATGCGTTCAAGAGCGACATCGCCTCGCTGCGCACGGGCCGCGCGTCCGCCAACATTCTGGACCCGGTTACAGTCGACGCCTATGGTTCGCGCGTGCCGCTTTCGCAGGTCGCCAACATTACCGTGCCTGAAGCGCGTATGCTGGGCGTGAACATCTGGGACAAATCGATGGTAGGCGCGGTCGATCGTGCGATCCGCGAGTCCAACCTCGGCCTGAACCCCATCGTCGATGGCCAGAACCTTCGCATCCCTCTGCCTGAGCTTAACGAAGAGCGCCGCAAGTCGCTGGTGAAGGTCGCTCACGATTATGCGGAGAAGGCTAAGGTTGCCATCCGTCACGTTCGCCGCGATGGTATGGACGGCCTGAAAAAAGCCGAAAAGGATGGCGACATCGGCCAGGATGAGAGCCGAGCACAGTCCGACAAGGTTCAGAAAATGACGGACGACACGATTTCAGATATTGATCGCTTGCTTGCAGAGAAGGAAAAGGAAATCATGCAGGTATAACTGGCGGTCGCTCTGCTGTAAGGTTTTCATCATTGTCACGCGCTGCTTAAAACTGGATCGAGATGTCCGACATTACACGTTCCTCATTACCCGAGCATGTTGCCATCATCATGGATGGCAACGGGCGTTGGGCCAAGCAGCGCGGTCTTCCCCGCATCATGGGCCACAGACGTGGCGTCGAAGCCGTGCGCACGACCGTCAGGGCTGCGGGTGAGTGCGGCCTGAAATATCTTACCCTCTTTGCTTTTTCCTCCGAGAACTGGCGCAGGCCGGAATCAGAGGTGAGTGATCTGCTGGGCCTTCTCAAGGCCTTCATCCGTCGCGATCTGGCGGATCTGCACAAGGAAAACGTGCGGGTACGTATCATCGGTGACCGGGAAGGTCTGAAAGAGGACATCAGGAACCTGCTGCTCGAAGCCGAGCAGATGACACGCGACAACACCGCGCTTACCCTGATCATCGCTTTCAATTACGGATCTCGTGATGAAATTGCGCGCGCAGCCGCTTCTTTGGCCAGGGATGTGGCCGAGGGGAAGCTGGACGCTAGCGCGATCACGCCGGACGCGATCACAGTCAGACTGGATACGAACGGTATTCCAGATCCTGACCTGATCATCCGTACAAGCGGTGAAGAACGCCTCTCGAATTTCCTTCTTTGGCAAGCCGCCTATTCCGAGTTTATTTTTATCCCCGACTACTGGCCTGACTTTTCGCGCGATACATTTTTTGCAGCGATTGATCAGTACATGGCTCGCGATCGCAGATTTGGCGGTCTTTCCGGCCAAGTCGCTCTGGCAGGCGTCTGATGAGCCGCGAATTAAAGCTGCGGATCATTTCCGCCATTGTGCTTGCGGCAGTTATACTGGCGGCTACCTGGTATGGTGGCATGATGTTCCGCGTCGTTGCAGGCCTGCTTGCGCTGCTCATCTATTACGAATGGAGCACCATCACCAAGCTGGCGGACAGCAACCCGACAGGTTACGCGTGGGGTTGGTTTGCCGTCGCTGTCATGAGTGGAAACACCATCTTCGGGGAATCTTCGCTTGATCTGCCGCTTCTGTCCGGTTTTGCAATCACCGCAGCACTTTTCCCGGTCCTTCGTGGAAAGAACTGGTGGCTCGTCGGCGGCATCATCTATGCAGGGCTGAGTGGCATTTCTCTTGCGGCAATCCGCAGCGAAGAATTGACCGGCTTTGTTGCCACGGTGTTTATCTTCGCGATTGTCTGGGCAACGGACATTCTCGCCTATTTTGTCGGTCGTGCTGTCGGCGGTCCCAAGCTTGCTCCATCCATTTCGCCAGGTAAAACCTGGTCGGGTGCTGCCGGAGGCACGTTTTTCGGCGTGATTGCGGGTTCAACGGTGGCTGTGATCTATCATGGGCGCATCAGCATCGTCATCATCGTCCTCGCTCTCGTGCTGTCCGTTTTCAGCCAGATCGGCGACCTTTTTGAGTCCTTCATCAAACGGCGTTTCAAGGTGAAGGATTCGAGCAATCTCATCCCGGGCCATGGCGGCGTTATGGACCGGGTTGACGGTCTTGTTTTTGCCTGCTTTACCGTATTCCTCATTGCTGTCGTTCACGCGGCGATAACGGGTGATGTGCCAGGGTCTGGCGGCGGTATCGTGCCGGGGTTCTGACACAAGCGAAAGGCTGGGAAATTATGGATATGGTAACGGCAACGGTTGGGTTCTTGACCGGTTACATCGTGCCGTTCGTTCTCGTACTTTCTCTGCTCGTTTTCGTCCACGAGATGGGCCATTATCTTGTAGGTCGCTGGTGCGGCATTCGATCTACAGCTTTTTCGATCGGCTTTGGTCCGGAACTCATCGGCTTTACCGACAAGCACGGCACTCGCTGGAAGATTTCCGCGATCCCGCTCGGTGGCTACGTCAAGTTCTTCGGGGATGAGGATGTATCCAGCAAGCCTGATAGCGATGGCCTTGCTGGCCTGTCGCTGGAGGAGCGGGCCCAGACGCTTGCCGGTGCAAAGCTGTGGAAAAGAGCAGCGACCGTCGCAGCCGGCCCGATTGCCAATTTTCTCCTTGCGATCCTGATCTTTGCGGCCTTGTTCGGCACCTATGGCCGCATGATCTCAGACCCGATCGTTGCTGAGGTGCGTGAAAACAGTGCGGCGCAGACAGCTGGTATCGTGCCGGGCGACCGTCTCGTTTCCATCGATGGCGAAGCCGTCAAGACATTCGACGATGTTCGACGTTACGTGGCAGTTCGCCCAGGAACGCCGATTACAGTCACGGTGGAGCGGAACGGGCAGGAGCTCTCCTTGCCGATGGTGCCGACCCGCACCGAGACGACGGACCAGTTCGGTAACAAGATGGAGCTGGGGATCATCGGTATTGTCACCGACCAGACACGCGGCAACTTCCGCCATGTGACCTATTCTCCTACCGAGGCGCTGGTTGAGGGCGTCCGCGAGACCGGCCATGTCGTGACAGGGACGTTTGCCTATATCGGCAATCTCGTCACTGGACGCATGAATGCGGACCAGCTAGGCGGGCCGGTGAGGGTAGCACAGGCGTCAGGACAGATGGCTAGCCTCGGATTTGGTGCGGTTATACAACTTGCGGCCTTGCTTTCTGTCTCGATTGGCCTTCTCAATCTCATGCCGGTCCCGATTCTGGACGGGGGACATCTTGTGTTCTACGCTATTGAAGCGGTGAGGGGCAGGCCGTTGGGCGCAGGGGCACAGGAAGTTGCTTTCCGGATCGGATTGGCGATGATTTTCAGTTTGATGGTTTTTGCGACGTGGAATGATATCAGCAGCTTGATCGGCTAAAGAGGGGTTTTAAGCTGTTTTTTTAAGAGGGCGTTTACCTTGTTTTGAAGCCAAAGTGGCGATTGAGCCACGGTGCTTCGCGAAGTAAACAGAAATTAACGGTCGGGCTTGCTTGTAGAGGAAAAGCAGGTAAAACGACGCAGATGGCCGGAGTCGGGTTTTGCCCGCTGAGGGACAACGGGAAAAGGTAAGATTAGAAAATGAAGGCTGGTTCAAGATTTTTGAACGCGGTGTCGGCGGTTGCGCTGTCTGCTGGTGTTTCTTCGGTTGCGGCTCTGGGAGTGGTTGCTTCTTCCAGCGTGGCATATGCGGCGGTGATCAGCAGGATCGATGTTCGTGGCGCTGAGCGCTCCGGCGCGGATGCTGTACGTTCCAATATCACCATTGCTCCAGGTCGTAACTTTTCCAACGCTGATATCGATGAATCGGTAAAGCGCCTTTATGCGACCGGTTACTTTTCCAATGTCAGCATGAATGTTTCCGGCAGCACCCTGGTCGTGACGGTTAGTGAAAACAACCTCGTCAATCAGGTCGTGTTCAACGGCAACCGCAAGATCAAGGACGACAAGCTCCAGGGCATCGTCCAGACACAGTCTCTCGGCCCATACGATCAGACAATCGTTACGTCCGATATCGCCCGCATCAAGGAAGCATACGCAGCCATCGGCCGTAGCGACATTCAGGTAACAACTCAGGTCGTTCCTGTTGGTCAGGGACGTGTGAACCTCGCTTTCGTCATCAACGAAGGTGAGCGCACGAAGATTGCGCGTATCGATTTCGTCGGCAACAATGCCTACAGCGATGGCCGCCTTGCCGCTGTCATCAACACGAAGAAATCCAACATGCTGTCGTTCCTGACACGCAAGGATGTCTACAATGAGGACAAGCTGCGCGCTGATGAAGAAGCGCTGCGCCAGTTCTACTATAATCGCGGTTATGCCGACTTCCGCGTGACCGGCTCGAATGCCGTTCTCGACGAGGCAACCAACGAATACACGATCACGATCAATGTTGACGAAGGTCAGCGTTACGCATTTGGCAACGTGGGTGTTGAGTCCACAGTGCCTGGCGTCGATGGCAACGAGCTGCAGACTCTGGTCGATACGCGTCCTGGCTCCAACTACAGCGCCAAGGAAGTTCAGCAGAGCATGGAAGCGATTTCCAAGCGCGTAGCTGCCGAGGGCTATCCATTTGCTCGCGTAACGCCACGTGGCGACCGTGACATGAACGGCAACACGATTGGCGTCACCTACATCGTTGATCAGGGCGAGCGCGCATATGTCGAGCGCATCGAAATTCGCGGTAACACCCGTACGCGTGACTATGTCATCCGTCGCGAATTCGACATCAGCGAAGGCGATGCATTCAACCAGACGATCATTACAGCCGCCAAGCGTCGCCTTGAGGCACTCGGCTACTTCTCCAAGGTAAACATCGGCACATCGCAAGGCAGCGCGCCTGACCGCGTCGTGATCGTTGTTGACGTGGAAGATCAGGCAACCGGTTCGTTCGGTATCGGCGCCGGCTACTCTCAGAACGACGGTGCGCTGCTTGAAGCCTCCATCGAAGAAAAGAACTTCCTCGGTCGCGGCCAGTACATCCGTATCGCTGCTGGCGCAGGCCAGGACGATGCACGCAGCTACAACCTGTCCTTCACCGAGCCTTACTTCCTCGGCTATCGCCTTGCTGCTGGTTTCGACCTGTTCAAGAGCCAGAGCTCGAGCGAAGACTACTATGACTACGACGAGCAGGGCTTTGCGCTTCGCGTAACTGCGCCAATCACCGAAAATCTCGCGACGACGTTCAAGTACACGTACAAGCAGATTAAATACGATGGCGAAGGCGATTATCAGGCAAACCTGGCTCAGCCATATGTCGATCTTATCGATCAGAATAATGGTAAGTGGGTTCAGTCGAGCATTTCGAATACGTTGGCTTACAACACGCTTGACGACCGCAACATGCCGCGTGATGGCTGGCAGGCTGCATTGACAAACGAGTTTGCAGGGCTTGGCGGCGACTCTGAATACTACAAGATCTATGCGAAGGCTCGCTACTATCATACGCTTTCTGACGAATACGATATCATCGGTTCGTTGACGGGGCAGGCTGGTTATGTGGTTCCTACTGGCGACAACCTGCTTGTGTTTGATCAGTTCAAGATCGGTGGCCGCGTGATCCGTGGTTTCGAGAATGATGGCATTGGTCCACGTATCGGTGACGATTCGATCGGTGGCACGACCTACTTCGCTGCTTCTGCTGAAGTGACTGCTCCTATGCCAGGCGTTCCTGAAGACTTTGGTCTTCGCCTTGCCGGCTTCGTGGATGCTGGCACGCTGTATGGTAATAAGGTTGCCAACAGCAGTGGAGTGCAGGATGACAGCTCGATCCGTGCATCGGCCGGTATCGGCATCATGTGGGCATCGCCATTTGGTCCTCTGCGCGTAGACTACGCAGTGCCCTTCATGAAGGAAGACTACGACGAAGTGCAGAATTTCCGGTTTGGCATGTCCAACACTTTCTGATATCGGCAGTCCAGAACTGCAAGTTTGAACGTTCTGGAGTATCCGTTTGATGGAGTATAACGCCTTTTTTCCGCCCCATGATGGTATGCGATTGAAAGATATCGCGGACCGCCTTGGGGCGGAACTGTCTGATGAGACCGCTGGTGATCGCCTTGTGCGATCAATTGCCCCCGTTTATCGCGCAAAGTCAGATCAGCTCTGCTACATTCTTTCGCGGAAGAACCGTGAGGAATTGCTGACCTGCGAGGCGGCGGCGATCATTTGCGATGAGGCGCTCAAGGGCTTGGTGCCTACGCATATTCCTGCCCTCATTTCAAAAAATCCTCACACGGTGTTCGCGCAAGCCGGAGCGCTTCTTCACGAATCTGCGATGAAGCCATCTGCCATTCTCGATGGCGCGTCAGAGATTTCGTCGGCTGCCCATATCGACCCATCTGCGAAGCTTGAAGCGGGCGTTGTGGTGGAACCGCTTGCGGTCATCGGCGCAAACGCTCATATCGGTGCGGGTTCACGCATCGGCCCGGGCGCTATCATTGGTGCGAATGTGCAGATAGGGCGCGATTGCACGATTGCTGGTGGCGCCAGCATTCTGTCAGCATTGGTCGGCAATGGCGTTATCATCCACAACGGTGCGCGTATCGGGCAGGATGGTTTCGGTTACGCGCCCGGCCCACGCGGCATGATCAAGATTGTTCAGATCGGCCGGGTCATCATTCAGGACCATGTTGAAATTGGTGCAAACACCACAGTCGACCGTGGCACAATGGATGACACCGTTATCGGTGAAGGCACGAAGATCGACAATCAGGTGCAGATCGGACACAACGTCCGCATCGGGCGTCACTGCGGCATTGTCAGCAAGGTCGGGATTGCAGGTAGCACGCGCATTGGCGATGGCGTGATGATTGGCGGTGCCTGCGGGATCAATGGCCACATCACCATTGGGGACGGCGCACAGATCGCCGCTATGAGCGGCGTTGTCGCGGATGTGCCTGCGGGCGCGAAATACGGTGGCGTTCCCGCGAGACCGTTGAAACATTTCCTGCGTGACATGGCTGAGTTGCTTGCGCGCGCAGAAGAGCGAGACAAGAAGACAGGAGAGAAGAATGTCTGAAGAGACAAAGACGACGCTTGGCGCGGCTGACATCCTAGAGGTGATGAAGCTGCTGCCGCATCGTTATCCGTTTTTGCTGATCGACAAGATCATCGATATCGACGCCGACAATTCCGCAACCGGTATCAAGAACGTCACCGTCAACGAACCGCATTTCACAGGTCATTTCCCTGATCGCCCCATCATGCCGGGCGTTCTCATCGTGGAAGCGATGGCGCAGACAGCCGGTGCGATCTGTGCGCGCAAGCAGGGTGATGGCGGTCATCTCGTCTATTTCATGACCATTGACAATGCCCGTTTCCGCAAGCCGGTCATTCCGGGCGACAGGCTGGAAATCTACGTCGTCAAGCAGCGTCAGCGCGGCAATGTCTGGAAATTCCACTGCGATGCCAAGGTGGACGGTGTTCTGGTTGCCGAAGCAGACATCGGTGCCATGATGATCCCTGAGGATCAGCAATGAGCACAATCGCGGCCTCGGCCCAGATACATCCGATGTCATTCATCGAGGACGGCGCCGTTATCGGTGAGAATGTCGTCGTCGGTCCGTTTTGCCACGTCGGGCCAAAAGTCACTTTGCATGATGGTGTAAAGCTGGTCAGCCATGTGGTTGTTCTGGGATGCACCACCGTGGGCAAGGGAACGCAGATCTGGCCATCTGCGGTCATCGGTGGTGACTCGCAGAGCGCGCATCACAGTGCGGTCGATACGACGCTTGTGATAGGCGAGAATTGCACCATTCGTGAAGGCGTCACCATGAACACCGGCACGGTGGAACATGGCGGCACGACGATCGTCGGAAACAACAACCTGTTTCTGGCTTACGCACATGTGGCGCATGACTGCCGCCTGGGCAACAACATCATCCTCTCCAACAATGTCATGCTGGCGGGCCATGTGACGATTGAGGACCGCGCCATTCTTGGAGGCGGCTCGGCTGTTCACCAGTTCACACGCGTCGGCCGACAGGCCTTTATCGGCGGCCTTTCCGCTGTCAGCTACGATGTCATTCCCTATGGCATGTTGAATGGAAATCCGGGAATCCTGAGCGGGTTGAATATTGTTGGCATGACCCGCGCTGGCATAGAGCGCGCTGAGATGCACAAGGTTCGCCGCGCTTACAAGCAGATCTTCGAAAGCGAAGGCAATGTGCGTGCAAACGCTGCCTCCATTCGTGAGAGCTATCTGGATTGCCCACAGGCACTCGAAATCATCGATTTTATCGCCGCCGCAAATGAACGGGCGATTTCATCGCCTAATCGAGGCAAGTAATCCGTGTCACGGGGTGCGGGGCGACTGGCCATCATCGCGGGCAGCGGATTTCTCCCTTACTATGTAGCGGAGGCTGCCCGGCAGGCCGGTGAAACGCCCTTCATCATTCGCCTGAAGGATGACACAAATCTCGACTGGTCGGGATTTGAGAGCATTACCATCAGTGTCGGCGACGTCGCATCTTTGGGAAAAGCGCTTGCGGCGCAACGGATTGACCGCGTCGTGCTGTCCGGCGGCGTATCGCGGCGGCCAGAATGGCGCGAGATCCGCCCCAACCTCAAGATGATTGCCAAAATGCCGTCGATTATTCGCACCCTGCTGTCGGGGGGCGATGATACGGTTCTGCAAATGGTCATCGGCTTGATTGAAGCACAGGGAGCGCGGGTCATTGGCGCCCACGAGATAGCACCTGGGCTTCTGGCATCGACCGGCGCTTTCGGCACGCTTGCGCCCGGCGAGGATGATCGGAGGGACATCGACAGGGCCTCCAAGGCGGCGCTGGCGCTCGGCGCTCTGGATGTGGGGCAGGGCGCTGTCAGCGTCGGTGGACGCATTGTTGCTCTGGAAGGCGTGGAGGGGACCGATGGGATGCTCGCCCGCGTGGCTGCATTGCGTGCCGAAGGCAGAATTTCCAGCCGCCGAAAAGGCGTTCTCGTTAAATTATGCAAGCCGCAACAGGACATTCGTGCTGATTTGCCAACCATTGGCCCTTCGACCATAGAAAATGCGTCAAAGGCAGGGTTGGCTGGTATAGCGGTAGAGGCGGGCAGGGCGTTTGTCCTGGATCGAGAAGCCATGCTGAGGGCTGCAGATGAAGCCGGGCTTTTCGTCTGCGGCATCGATCTTGGCGTAACGGGAGGTTGATGTGGCGGAAGGCGTTCTGAAACTGGCCGTAATTGCCGGAGAGGTCTCTGGAGACCTTCTGGGTGCCGACCTCGTTAAAGCCCTCAAACTGCAATATCTCGGGCGGATAGAGTTGATGGGTGTTGGAGGTGAAGCTCTGACAGCCGAGGGCCTGAACTCACTTTTCGATTATTCCGAGCTTTCGATCATGGGTTTTACCCAGGTCATCAAGAAGCTGCCGCAGCTTTTGGCGAGGATCCGGGAAACTGCGGATGCCATCATCGCGGGCAGGCCGGATGTACTCTTGATTATCGACAGTCCGGATTTCACGCACCGTGTTGCCAAACGCGTCCGCAAGGCGTTGCCGGATCTGACAGTCATAAACTACGTCTGCCCCAGCGTATGGGCATGGAAGGAAAAGCGTGCGCCTGCAATGCTTTCCTATGTCGACCATGTGCTTGCCCTCTTGCCCTTCGAACCGGATGCCATGCAGCGTCTTGGCGGACCTCCCACAACCTTTGTCGGACACCGCCTGAGCGTGGACGCAAACGTTTTGGCGGCAAGGGAACAGCGTGCCGCGCGCGCGCTCCCGCAGACGGGCGAACAACGCACCATTCTTCTGCTTCCCGGTTCTCGCTCAACGGAAACAACGCGTTTGATGGAGCCCTTCAGGGACACCGCTGCGGCATTTGTCGAGCGAAATGGCCCTACACGCTTCGTACTTCCAACTGTTCCTCGGCAGGAGGCGCGCATTCGTGAACTCGCGGCGTCATGGCCCGAGCATATCCGTCCGCAGATCGGTACGGATGCGGCATTCAAGTGGCGATCTTTTGCTGAAGCGGACGCGGCAATCGCAGCTTCCGGTACCGTCATTCTCGAACTCGCGCTCGCCAACGTACCGGTCGTGTCCGTCTACAAAACCGACTGGATTTTCACCATGCTGAGCAAGCGTGTGAAAACCTGGACAGGTGCATTACCCAATCTCATTGCCGATTACGTGATTGTGCCTGAATATTTCAATGAAGTGGTCAGGGCAGGGTCCATGCTGCGGTGGATCGAGCGCCTGTCGTCCGATACGCTGCAACGGCGCGCTATGCTTGAAGGCTTCGCCTGCGTTCAGGATCGCCTGCGCACGCCGCGCCCCCCGGGCGAAACTGGCGCGGAAATTCTGCTTGCGGTTTACCAGCAGAAGTCAGTGCGCGGCGGCCACCCGATAAACGGCACAGCATAAAATCTAATCGCTGACGAAATTCGCCGCTGGCTAAAAATTAATCAGCCCGCTTTGTGCGACCTATTTCTATGCATGATTTGATTGGCATTGCAGCCAGTCGGTAAAGTGGCACGCAAGTTGCGTATCACTCTTGTATGCAAGATAGACATACATTCGAAACCGATCAAAGCGCGATAGAATCAGCCATAGTGTCCGGCATCCTGTCTGCGCGCATTCGCCCGGGCACGCGCCTTGGTGAAAATCAGCTTGCTGAAATCTACGGAGTTTCGCGCACCAAGATTCGCGAAGCGATGATGCGGCTTGTGACCCGCGGCGTGGTTCGGTCAAGCCCGCGACGAGGCTGGTTTGTGGTAGAACCTTCGGCTGAGGAGGCCTTGCGGGTCTACAAAGCCCGCCGTGTCATTGAATGCGGCCTTTTGCGCAACATGACCGTGCTTCCGCCAGAAGGGCGACAGATCCTCATTGATCATCTGAACGAAGAAAAGGAGGCAATGGCGGTGGCTGACCGCCAGAGGCTGACATGCCTCATGGGCGATTTCCACATTCGCATTGCCGAAATCGCCGGAAACGACATCATCATTGATCTCTTGCGTGATCTGACCGCACGCACAATCCTGATTTGCATGCTCTATCAGTCAGATTTTCACGCTGCCCAATCCCACGAAGGCCACTGCCGCATTTTTGAAGCCATGGATGCGGGTAATTTTCTCAGAGCATCGGAGCTTGCCGTGACGCATCTGGATGAGGTCGAGACCGGCCTCGACCTGACACGGCAGCAAGATCGCCACTCGGACCTTCGTAACTCCCTTTCACTTCCGCCACTTCATGCAACTTCATAGGAGATTTAAGATGTTCAATAGACGTGCATTTTTCGCTGCCATCACTCTCGTCCTCGGCGGAGGTTTTTCCGCACCGGTTCTGGCAGATGCCATGACCGATATCACTTCACGCGGCGCCATCCGTGTTGCCGTTCCGCAGGACTTCCCGCCCTTCGGTAGCGTTGGCGTGGACATGGCACCGCGTGGTTACGATATTGATGTTGCCACTCTGATCGCAGAGAAAATGGGGGTGAAGGTAGAATTGGTGCCGGTGACCAGTGCCAACCGCATTCCCTATCTGCAGACCAACAAGGTTGACCTTGTCATTTCCAGCCTGGGCAAAAACCCTGATCGTGAAAAGGTCATCGACTTCTCTTCTGCCTATGCCCCATTCTTCAACGGTGTTTTTGCACCTGATAGCGTCAAGATCGAAAAGGCAGAAGACCTCGCAGGAAAGACAATCGGCGTCACGCGCGGAGCGGTGGAAGATCTTGAGCTGACCAAGATCGCGCCTTCAGATACGACCATCAAGCGGTACGAAGACAATAACGGCACCATCTCGGCCTTCCTTTCCGGCCAGGTCGAAACAGTGGCGACAGGCAACGTGGTTGCAGCGGCTATCCTGGAAAAGAACCCGCCAAAGCGGCCGGAACTCAAGTTCCTCATCAAGAACTCACCGTGCTTCATTGGCCTGAACAAGGAGCAGCCAGCTCTTCTGGAAAAGGTCAATGCAATCATTGCTGCCGCCAAGGCTGATGGAAGCCTCAATGCGATTGCCCAGAAATGGCTGAAAACCGACCTGCCAAAGGATATTTAAACGCATTTTGAATTCGCGTCCCGCGATGTGGCGGGACGCGGTCCCTTGGTTTTTCAGGGAAGGGAACCATTGTGAATTACACTTTCGAGTTCGGCTGGCTTCTCGAATATTATCCGGCCATCGTGAAGGGCGTGCTCATCACGCTTCAACTGATTGCAGTCGGCGGCGTTCTTGGCATTGCGCTCGGCATTTTCTGCGCTTGGGTGCGCGCCCTAGGGCCGACATGGCTGCGGCCGCCCGTTGCGCTTTATGTGGAACTGATCCGCAACACGCCCTTTCTGATCCAGCTTTTTTTCATCTTTTTTGGCCTGCCATCACTGGGTCTGCAGCTGACGGAACTCACCGCGGCCAATATTGCAATGGTCGTCAACCTCGGCGCTTATAGTTGTGAGATTATCCGCGCTGGCATTCAGGCAACGCCAAAGGGACAGTTCGAGGCGGGGGCGAGCCTCGCCATGAGCCGGTTCGAAACCTTCCGCCACGTGGTGCTCGTGCCCTCACTGCAACGCATCTGGCCCGCACTGTCGTCACAGGTGGTCATTGTCATGCTTGGCTCGTCGGTGGTGTCCCAGATTGCGGCGGAGGATTTGACCTTTGCTGCCAACTACATCCAGTCAAGGACATTCCGCGCCTTTGAAGCCTATATGGTCTCAACCGTGATCTATCTGGGGCTGGCCATTCTGCTGCGTCAGATTTTGCTCGTCATCGGCGGCTTCGTTTTTCCAAGAAGGAGCGCTAGATGATCGAGTTTTCGACCTGGGATATTCTGCGCAACCTGCTGCTGGCAACCCGCTGGACGGTGCTGCTGTCACTCGTCTCCTTCATTGGCGGCGCCGCTGTTGGTCTTCTTCTGCTGTTCATGCGCATTTCAAAAAAGAAATCGCTACGGACTTTTTCCAAATATTATGTCGAGCTGTTTCAAGGCACGCCGCTTTTGATGCAGCTGTTCATCGCCTTTTTTGGTCTGGGGCTTCTTGGGATCGACGTGCCTTCGTGGCTCGCCGCAGGTTTGACGCTCATCTTGTGGGCAGCAGCCTTCCTGACGGAGATATGGCGCGGCTGTGTCGAGGCGGTTTCCAAGGGGCAGTGGGAGGCATCTGCAAGCCTCGGCATGGGGCGGTTGCAGCAGATGCGATATGTCATTCTGCCACAGGCCATGCGCGTTGCAATTCCGCCCACCGTCGGCTTTGCCGTGCAGATCATAAAGGGCACTGCCGTAACTTCGATCATCGGCTTCGTGGAGCTTTCCAAGGCGGGGACCGTCGTTACCAACGCAACCTTCCAACCCTTCACTGTCTATGGCCTCGTTGCCCTCATTTATTTCGCGCTCTGCTGGCCGTTGTCGAAAAGCAGCCAGATTCTCGAAAGGAAGCTTAATGTCGCTCATCGAAATCACTGAAGTCCGTAAGAGCTATGGCACGAACGAGGTGCTGAAAGGCATCAACCTCGATATCGAGCCGGGTGAGGTCATTGCGATCATCGGCAAGAGCGGCTCGGGAAAATCGACCCTGCTGCGTTGCATCAACGGCTTGGAGACCATTTCAGCCGGTGCCATCTCCGTGGCTGGCGCGCAGTTTCTAGACGACGAACTTCACCTGAAAGCGCTCCGGCTGAAAGTCGGGATGATCTTCCAGCAATTCAATCTCTTCCCGCACCTGACGGTCGGCGGCAACGTCATGCTCTCGCAAACAGTCGTCAAGAAAACGCCGAAGGCCGAGGCAGAAATGCTGGCGCGCAAGATGCTCGAACGCGTCGGCCTTGCTCATAAATTCGATGCTTACCCTGACGAACTCTCCGGCGGGCAGCAGCAACGTGTGGCGATTGCCCGCGCACTCGCCATGCAGCCAACGGCGCTTCTCTGCGACGAAATCACCTCAGCGCTCGACCCGGAACTGGTGGCCGAAGTGTTGGCGGTGGTGCGGGAACTCGCGGCAGAAGGCATGACATTGGTCATGGTAACGCATGAAATGAAATTCGCCCGCGACGTCTGCTCACGCGTGGTCTTCATGCACGAAGGTAAAGTCCACGAAATCGGCCCGCCGGAAGAGGTGTTTTCATCGCCGAAGACGCCGGAGCTAAAGCAATTCTTAGGCGTTGCGGCGCATTGAGGTCTGGCTAACGTGATCCAGGAATGCCTCGCGGAGTCAACCAACCGCAACATCAAACGTGGATAGATGCTTCGGACTGCCCGGCACCATGATCTCAATGAGGGGCATAAAAAAAGCCGGGCATCGACCCGGCTTTTCCTATTGTGCGATGGCGACAAGCTTAACGCTTGGACACCGGTGTATAGTCGCGCTTTGCAGCACCGGTGTAGAGCTGGCGTGGGCGGCCGATGCGCTGCTGCGGGTCTTCGATCATTTCGTTCCACTGCGCGATCCAGCCGACGGTGCGGGCGAGAGCGAAGAGAACGGTGAACATGGTTGTGGGGAAGCCGAGCGCCTTCAGCGTAATGCCGGAATAGAAGTCGACATTCGGGTAGAGCTTCTTTTCGACGAAATAAGGGTCGGAAAGCGCGATCTTTTCCAGCTCCAGGGCAACCTGCATGATCGGATCGTCCTGGTTGCCGGTGGCTTCCAGCACTTCGTACATGGTCTTCTGCATGATCTTGGCGCGCGGATCGTAGTTCTTATAGACGCGGTGGCCAAAGCCCATCAGACGGAACGGATCGTTCTTGTCCTTGGCGCGGGCAATGTACTCAGGAATGCGGTCAACGGAGCCGATTTCATTGAGCATGTTGAGCGCAGCTTCGTTAGCACCGCCGTGAGCAGGGCCCCAGAGGCAGGCAATGCCAGCTGCGATACATGCGAACGGGTTAGCACCCGAAGAGCCAGCAAGACGAACAGTCGAGGTCGACGCGTTCTGCTCATGGTCGGCATGGAGGATGAAGATGCGGTCCATTGCGCGGGCCAGTACCGGATCGACCTTGTAGTCTTCGCAGGGTACGGCAAAGCACATGTTGAGGAAGTTGGATGCGTAATCCAGATCGTTCTTCGGGTAAACGAATGGCTGGCCGATGTGGTACTTATAGGCCATGGCGGCAATCGTCGGCATCTTGGCGATCATGCGCAGCGAAGCGACCATGCGCTGATGCGGATCGGTAATGTCGGTGGAGTCGTGATAGAAAGCAGACAGCGCGCCGACCGTACCGCACATGACGGCCATCGGGTGAGCGTCGCGGCGATAGCCGGTGAAGAAGCGGCTCATCTGCTCATGCACCATGGTGTGGCGCGTAACGCGTGTGTCGAAATCCTTCTTCTGTGCGGTTGTTGGCAGTTCGCCGTAGAGCAGCAGATAGCAGGTTTCAAGGAAATCGCCCTGTTCGGCCAGCTGTTCGATAGGGTAGCCGCGGTGCAGCAAAACGCCTTCGTCGCCGTCGATGTAGGTGATCTTGGATTCGCACGATGCAGTTGATGTAAAGCCGGGATCGTAGGTAAAGGTGCCGGTGTGCTTGTAAAGCGTTCCGATATCAACGACCTTGGGACCGATCGTGCCTTCTCGTACAGGAAGATCGACTTTGGTGTCGCCGAGGGTCACTGTCGCGCTATTTTCCGTCATACCATACCTCCGAAATATGCAGGCGATGCGGGGTGACGCATCAGCCAGTTAAGCGTCAGCGATTTAGCTATATGATCCTTGCGACAAAGCCAAGCTATCGAACGAGCAAATTGTGCATTGCGACACGGCAATATCCCAAAATGAAGCATTTCTACGGCAAAGTGTTTCATTCTAGGTCAATGCTTCCTTAATCGCGCAAGATGTTGCAATATGCCTTCCAGGGTTGCAAACTAGAACCCTTGCGGCAAGGGGCGCCGGGGGTTGAACCAGAGAGAAGAGAACAAGCTTTTCCGTAACCGGGAAACGGACTTCGTTGCGCAAACGGAGCTCGATGCCTTGCTGTTGCCGCTGCATGTCTCGCGAGGCGCACTGGTGGGGCAGGGGCCGGTCACTCCCCAAAAGGACAGTTTGCAGACCAGGTTTAGACACTGGTGTTTGCGGTGCATCGAAGAGGAGCGCGCATATCGCGGGGGATTTCTTTTCGTCCCCGTTCTTATTGCCGCTGGCGCCGCATTCTGGTTCTGCCTGCCAGCCACCCCACCTTCTCTGCCGCTCTTGATCGCAACTCTTTGCGTCATGATATCAGCTGCCGCCCTATACCACAGGCCGGGTGCCACCTCCATTTTTCTGAAAACCGTTGCACTGCTTCTGCTGGGCATGGTCCTTGCCGATTGGGACACCCAGCGCAGCGCCACAATCATTCTCGATACGCCCGTCACGACACTGGTCAAAGGCACGGTGGAGCGGCGTGAACTGGATGCGCGCGGAAACTGGCGCTACGTCTTGGCACTGACATCGACGTCAAACCCAACAGTGTCTCGTCCGCCCGATCGAGTGTCAGTCGTGGCCCGCAGCCGCCATCAGGCGGCTGAAATCGGCGAAACGATTACGGGCAAGGCGCGCCTCTCGCCACCATCCGGCCCTGCCTTGCCAGGGCTGAATGATTTTGCCTTCGCCTCATTCTTCGAGGGAATCGGCGCAACTGGCTTTTTCTACGGGCCGCCGCAACGCGTCAGCGCAGATCCATATGCTGTGCCTGCATCGGGCCCAGCCAAGATTGCGGGAGAATGGCTTTATGAATTACGCAGTGATATCGCCCAGCGCATTCGGTACCTCATACCGGGTGATGCGGGAGCGTTTGCTGCGTCCATCGTGACCGATGAGCGGCGGGCCATCTCAAGCGAGACCATGGAGGCACTGCGGGTTTCCGGCCTCGCTCATATCGTCGCAATCTCCGGACTGAACATGGCGCTGGCTGCCGGCATATTCTTTGTCGGAATGCGCACGGTGTTCAGCCTCTTTCCGGGATTTTCCCAACGTTGGCCGGTCAAGAAGATATCCGCCTTTGCGGCACTTCTCATGACGTTTGCCTATTACCTTATATCCGGCTTTGCCGTTTCAGCGGAAAGAGCATGGTTGATGATGTCGATCATGCTGATTGCGGTTCTGGTCGACCGGCCGTCCATCAGCCTTCGAAATGTGGCGCTCTCCGCATTGATAATCGTGGTGCTTTCCCCGCAAGAGGTGATGGGGCCAAGTTTCCAGATGTCCTTCGCCGCGACGCTCGCGCTCGTGTCCGCCTACTCGTTCTGGAGCCGGTGGCGAAACAAGGAGGACGGCCTCTCGATAACCAATCCCCCATGGTGGCTGACGCTGACAACGAAATCGGCGGCGGTTGTCGGAGGCGTCGCTTTGACATCCTTTATCGGCGGCCTTTCGACTGCGGTCTACTCGATTGAACATTTCCACCGCATCACAACCTATGGCCTTGCCGCGAACCTTGCTGCAATGCCGGTCATGTCGCTTATTGTCATGCCTTTCGGGCTCGCTGGAATGCTGCTCATGCCTTTCGGCCTGGATGGCCCATTCCTGAAGATAATGGGCTATGGCATGGAGATTGTCATCGAGATTGCCAAGACGGTTTCGAGCTGGGGTGGGGACGCAACCATCGGCCGGCAACATCCCTGGTTTCTCACCATTTCAACAATTGGATTTCTGCTTCTTTCGCTCCTTCGAACACGACTGGCACTGATCGGCCTGCCATTCATCGCGGCGGGGCTCATCATGCTTGGAACCGAACGCTGGAGCGCTAAGCCCGACCTGTTGATTTTCGAGGACGGTTCGCTCATTGCGCTTTTATCCAATGACGCGGTTGCGACGACAAAGGCCCGCGCGTCGGGCTTCATCTATGATCAATGGGAGAGGGCGGTTCCACTGACGATGGAACATGTTGCTCCGCATCTGCTAGACACGGAGAGGCAGGCGGATGGAGACACCCAGGAGCTTGAAAACCAGCAAGCGTCTCGCGCTGGCTTGAGCGAAGCGGACAAAACGCAGGCGCTGGCTGAAATGAAGACAGCGCTTGCCGGCACGCAACGCTTTACATGCCGCAAGGACCTATGGTGCGCATTGAAATCCCAAAAAGGCGTTCGCATTGCGGTCCTATCCAACACATTGTTGACGGGAGCCGCCTGTGATCTCGCTGACATCGTGGTAACAAGCCGGGGAGTGCCGTTTCCAGCCTGCCGATCAGGTGCGCTGCTCATTACAGGCGATACGTTGCGGCGCACCGGCTCGATGGAAATCTGGTTTGGCGGGGAGGGAGCCCCCCGCTACAGCGCCAAAGCGGCGTTGGACGGCATCGAGCGACCATGGACCGCTCACCGCAGCTACCAGTGGCGCAGCAAAACCTATGACGCCACCTTGCCAGAGCATATCGCTGCATTGCTTTCAGCTGAGCGATGAAAGCTGTGAACGACACCTGCCGCTTACGAATTCCCTGACAGACGAAGATCAGCCAATATCTCTCCGACTGCTTTCGCCTCTTCCTCATGATCGCCGTCGCGCCATGTCTCCAGAAGCGCCGCCTCTTGCCACTCCTGCATTGCAGGCAGTGAGAGAAGACGGTCCTTGTACTCCGTGGACTCCGCAGAAAGCACTGTTCCGTACGTCTGAAAGCGGAAAGCGACCGGGCAGAAAAATGCATCCACGGCCGTGAACGTGCTACCCGCCAGGAATGGGCCACCAAAGGACTTCAGACCCTGCTGCCAGAGAGCGTCGATACGCGCGATGTCCTTTTGCAGCGATGCGCTCATGGAAGCTGGGCGAATGCGAAGGCCGACACTCATGGGATGCTCGTTGCGCAGCGCCTGGAAACCCGAGTGCATTTCCGCAGCAGCTGATCGAGACCAGGCGCGAGCGGCAGCATTGTCTGCCCACCCACCGCTATGTCGTTCAGCCAGATATTCTGCAATGGCGAGCGAATCCCATACGGTGAGATCACCGTCAACAAGGCAGGGAACTTTGGCAGTGGGCGAAAACGCTGAGAAGTCCTTCGCTGAATTGCCGAAAGGAAATAGGCTTTCTTTGAAACCGATGTCCAGCGTCCGCATCAACACCCATGGACGCAACGACCAGGAGGAGTAATTCTTGTTGGCTATATAAAGATCGTACATATCGCTGCCCTCCGTTACGAACTCCCGTGCTAGCTGAGACGAGCCATTTGATACAGACCGTTTCGAAGATAGGCCTCTTCAAAATATTTGATGTGTCATGCAGGAGGGAGCGCGACGCTGGACAGCATGATTGCCTGCCAGTCGACTGCTAGAATGGCTAAACCGGTAAGAGCAATGCCCAGCTTCAGGCTCGCAAGGTGACGAACTTCCAAGCGCAACCTGAAACTAGTGAGCCAGCTACATATAAGGACGCAAAAACCGGCGCTTCTGGTGTCCAAGACCTGTTGATATCGGACAGGAGTTCGATGTCCGCGTATCTTTTCTCTAGACAGGCACTGCAAAGGGCAGCGGCCAAGGCGACCGCTACCTCCACGCATAAGAAAAGTCACCGGTCAGTGATAGCGGCGAATAAGGCCGACGAGCTTGCCCTGAATTTTGACGCGGTCCGGTCCAAAAATCCGGGTCTCATAGGCAGGGTTCGCAGCCTCAAGCGCGATCGACGCGCCCTTGCGACGAAAGCGCTTCAATGTGGCTTCTTCATCATCCACCAATGCAACAATGATATCTCCCGGATTTGCCGTGCTGACATCGCGGATAATGACCGTGTCGCCATCAAAAATCCCGGCTTCGATCATCGAATCGCCTTTGACTTCAAGCGCGTAATGTTCGCCCGCACCAATCATGTCGATTGGCACAACGACGTCATGCGTGTTGTTCTGAATGGCCGAAATGGGAACACCCGCGGCGATGCGGCCCATGACAGGGACGCTGACCGAGTTCGAATCATTCGACGCGACCGGCAGGGGTGCTGGCTCAGCCGGTTTGGTTTTGCCAAGGCTACCTTCGATGACGCTCGGCGAGAAGCCACGTTGAGGCTTGCTGGCAGGCGTGTAGGACTCAGGCAGCTTGATGACTTCAAGCGCACGCGCCCGATTCGGTAGCCGACGAATAAAGCCTCGCTCTTCGAGCGCGGTGATCAGGCGGTGGATTCCTGATTTCGATGCCAGATCAAGTGCGTCCTTCATCTCATCGAAGGAAGGCGGCACGCCAGACTCTTTCATTCTCTCATGAATGAACAGTAGCAATTCCTGCTGTTTGCGCGTGAGCATGGAGTAACACCCTTAGAGATTCGAGGCGAAGATTCGCGAAACAAATACAGAACGAACACTATATGTTCCATATGTGTTCTGCAATCCCTTAAAAATCAGTGTGCTTGTGACAATTTACATCCATTATCTTGCCCGGCCATAAAACATGCGGCTTGCAACAGTGGAATGCCCATGCCGACGAAGCGGAAGGACCCCTCATGGCGCGTGAAATCGATCATATCGTAATGCCCGTTGCAGACCTCGGCCAAGCACGGGCGCGTCTCTTGGCGCTGGGCTTTACGGTTGCTGCAGATGCAAGGCACCCCTTCGGCACCAAAAATGCCTGTGTCTTTCTCAAAGAGGGGCAGTATCTCGAACCCCTGGCAATCGGAGACGCCGCGCAATATTCCAGGGCTTGCGCAGAAGGCAACGCCTTTGTTCGACGCGATGAAGTCTTTCGAAAGCGATACGGGCAGCAGGGGTTTTCCGCAGTCGCCGGAAAAACGCACGACGCAGATGCTGATCATCATAGCTTCGTTGAGGCTGGACTTTCCGGCGGCGACGCATTTTCGTTCAGTCGACCGGTAACATTGCCGGACGGAAGCCGATCTGAAGCGAGCTTTCGCCTGGCTTTTGCGGCGGAAAAGGATGACGGAAATCTGTTCCTTTTCACCTGTGAGCGTGTCAACGCTTTTTCCGCAAAACGGTCCTACCTCACAGCTCACAAAAATGGAGCGACTGGCCTGCGCGAAATAACCCTGCGCTCAGACCGACCGGACGCCTTTGCGCCATTGGTGGACGCAGCTTTTGGTGTGTCGGCAGCAGCCGACTCAACGGGAAACCTCAGCTTTCTTACGCCCGGCGCGGTCATCCGCATCGCGCATGCGCAGACGGTTGCAGAAGAGTTTGATGGGGCCGAGCAGGAGAGCATCACTGGCCTTTTCGGTGCCGCAGTCGTCTTTTCCGTCGCTGATCTCGCCGTGACAGAGTCGTTTCTTGCTGCTAATGGCGTGGAATACACGCGCAAAGGCTCTCGACTGCTGGTTCAGCGAGCGCCCGGTCAAGGCGCGATATTTGCCTTCGAGGAGTGAAGATGAGCGTCCAGAACAATCTTAATGTGGTCGTCGGTGAAGGTGCCGGTCAGGTTACGTTCAGCAACACGAAGCGATTCTCGCTCATTGCCGGGCCATGCCAGATGGAAAGCCGCGACCATGCCTTCATGATTGCGGAAACGATGGCGGAGCTGTGCGGACGGCTCGGCATCGGGTTGGTGTACAAATCATCTTTCGACAAGGCAAACCGCACATCACTTTCCGGCCAGCGCGGCATCGGCATCGACAAGGCGCTCGAAGTTTTTGCAGAACTCAAGGCACAGTTCGGTTTCCCGGTGCTGACGGATATTCACACCGAAGAGCAATGCGGCATCGTGTCACCGGTTGTCGACATCCTGCAAATCCCGGCATTTCTCAGCCGCCAGACGGATCTTCTCGTTGCGGCAGCAAAGACTGGCCGGGTCATCAACGTGAAGAAGGGTCAGTTCCTGGCGCCGTGGGACATGAAAAACGTTCTGGCGAAGCTCAATGACAGCGGCAATCCGAACGTCCTTCTGTGCGAACGCGGAGCATCCTTTGGCTACAACACGCTTGTGTCGGACATGCGTTCGCTTCCAATCATGGCATCGCTTGGCGCGCCGGTCGTCTTCGATGCGACTCATTCCGTGCAGCAGCCGGGCGGGCAGGGTGGCTCGAGCGGCGGCCAGCGGGAGTTTGTGGAAACCCTGGCGCGGGCGGCTATCGCTGTCGGCGTTGCCGGTCTTTTCGTTGAAACGCACGAAGATCCAGACAACGCACCGTCTGACGGGCCAAACATGGTGCACCTGAAAGACATGCCAAAGCTTTTGGAAAAGCTGCTGGCTTTCGATGACCTTGCCAAGGCAGCCTGACGGCTTTTGGCCTTAATCGATTTTTATGAAAAGTCGGCCTCTGGAGACGGGGGCCGTCATTGTAAATTCTTCTGCGTCGTCTAACAGCGGCAGAAGAATTCAAATTGAGTCGCTAACCAGTCGCTCTGTTTATCGCTCACCTGTCGGAAAAGCGCTTCACAGTCTTCGGGATGCGCTCTAAGACAGGCAGCGGAAAATCCTGTTCCAGTCCCAAGGGAGAGATCATGACAGCCATTACCGATATCATCGCACGCGAGATTCTCGACAGCCGCGGCAATCCTACCGTTGAAGTCGATGTCTATCTGGAAGACGGCTCTTTCGGTCGTGCGGCAGTTCCATCGGGCGCATCGACAGGCGCGCACGAAGCCGTAGAACTGCGTGATGGCGGAAAGCGCTATCTCGGTAAGGGCGTTGAAAAGGCCGTCGAAGCCGTCAATACGGAAATCTTCGACGCGCTGGGCGGTTTCGACGCAGAAAGCCAGATCCACATCGACCAGACGCTGATTGCGCTCGATGGCACACCGAACAAGTCTCGCCTCGGCGCCAACGCCATTCTCGGCGTTTCGCTGGCCGTTGCCAAAGCTGCTGCCGAAACAACCGGCCTGCCGCTTTATCGTTATGTCGGTGGCCCGAACGCCCACCTCCTGCCAGTGCCGATGATGAACATCATCAACGGGGGCGCACACGCTGATAACCCGATCGACTTCCAGGAATTCATGATCATGCCGGTTGGCGCGGAAAGCATCCGTGACGCCGTTCGCATCGGTGCTGAAATCTTCCACGTTCTCAAAAAGGAACTGGCAGCACAGGGCCACAACACCAATGTGGG
The DNA here is from genome assembly GCF_030209845.1 of Agrobacterium sp. fls2-241-TYG-188a. Taxonomy (NCBI): domain Bacteria; kingdom Pseudomonadati; phylum Pseudomonadota; class Alphaproteobacteria; order Hyphomicrobiales; family Rhizobiaceae; genus Agrobacterium; species Agrobacterium sp. fls2-241-TYG-188a. Next base: position 1,186,771 of record NZ_JARVRD010000002.1, read on the forward strand.
TGACGAAGGTGGTTTCGCTCCTGGCCTCAAGAGCGCACCGGAAGCCCTCGACTTCATCATGAAGTCTGTCGAAAAAGCCGGTTACAAGCCAGGCGACGATGTAGCGCTTGCGCTGGACTGCGCATCCACCGAGTTCTTCAAGAACGGCAAGTACGAGATGGAAGGCGAGGGCCGCACGCTCGAACCGGAAGCCATGGCGGACTACCTCGCTGAACTCGCTGGCAAATATCCGATCATCTCCATCGAAGACGGCATGGCCGAAGACGACTGGGACGGCTGGAAGTACCTCACCGACAAGATCGGCTCCAAGGTTCAGCTCGTCGGCGACGACCTTTTCGTAACGAACTCCGCACGTCTGCGCGATGGCATCAAGATGGGCGTTGCAAACTCCATCCTCGTCAAGGTCAACCAGATCGGCTCGCTGACGGAAACGCTGGATGCCGTCGAAACTGCTCACAAGGCAGGCTACACGGCGGTCATGTCTCACCGCTCCGGCGAAACAGAAGATTCCACGATTGCAGATCTCTCGGTTGCGACAAACTGCGGACAGATCAAGACGGGTTCGCTTTCCCGCTCTGACCGCCTCGCCAAGTACAACCAGTTGATCCGCATCGAAGAAATGCTGGGTCCGCAGGCTGCCTATGCCGGACGTTCGATCCTGCGCGGCTGATAGCTGATCACGAATTTGGAAAGGCCAGCGGTGACGCTGGCCTTTTTTATTTGCCGAACTTCGGCGCGCGGAAGGACCATACCGGTTGGCTGAGGCTTTGCAGAACCGTCGGTGACTTTCCTTCGATTCGGCCCAGTAGCGCCTTGGCGAGTTCACGCCCGGCAAGCTTTATGTCTTCATTCATCGTGTGGATTTCCGGGCGCAACCAGTTCAGGAAGTCGGCCGATTGTTTGGATACCACGTCGATATCCTTGCCGATGCTTTTGCCCGCCTCTTCCACACCGGCAACAAAGGCAATGGTCGATGTGCCGCTGATCGACACCAAACCATCCGGAAAATCGCTGCCGCTCATCAGCGCCCGGCTGGTTTCCTTGATCTGGTCCAGCGGCGTATCATTGCTGATGATACCGTTCAGTGGAAATTCCGTGAGGCCAAATTCCCGCAGACCACGGTCGAAGCCTCGACGTGCAAAGTCGTGATAAGAAAACTGCCTTGCCGGCAAAAGCACCGCGATGCGCTTGCGTCCGCACTGTGCCAGACGCTTCACCGCTTCGTAGGTGTAGGCTTCGTTGTCGAAGTCATGATAGGGATGCTCGATGCCCATGTCGGTGCGCCCGTGGGCGGCAAATGGCATATTCCGCTCCGTCATGAAACGAACGCGCGGATCGTCCGGCTGCATTTTTGAAATGATGACACCATCCGCCGATCCGGTATCGAGGATATAGCGGATCGGAATCATTGGATCTTTGGCATGTGTGTGTGGCGTCACCACGAGGTGATATTGCGTAGCGGACAGCACTTCCGTGATTCCGAACACCATCTGCGTGGTAAAACCCATCAGCTCTTCATCGACACTGAGAACGAGCGCGATGACATTGGTCTTGCCTGTTCGCAGACGAACACCGGCGCGGTTGGGCTGATACCCTATCTGCTGCGCAACCTGTCGCACACGCTCTTTGGTGTCGGCGCCGATATCCGGAGCGTCCTTCAAGGCACGAGACACGGTGGTGATTCCGAGCCCTGTCATATAGGCGATGGTTTTTAGGGTAGGGCGCTCATAGCCTGCCAGTGGCTGGCCGCTCGTTCCGGAATTCATGCCATCGTTCATTTCGACACTCACAAAAATATCATTTCTTATGGTAGATCGCTTTTTCGTCGATGCAAAGTGCCGAGCAGCCATCCTGCGGCCCGCTCGCTACGTTTTACCGCAACGATACAGATTTGGTCGGTGGACTCGATGTCGTATCTGCGCCGCGAAAAACTTGGCTCAATTGCCCTCATCTGCCGCAACAAACACCGCTTTCCGGTGTTAGGCGCTCAGTGTGCTGACACTGGCACGTGACCCGCGCCGCCATTTCCGGTAACGTTGCCGTTGGGAAGGTGACTGGAAAGATCGGGAAACGGTGGAAGATTTGCCGCAGTTTAATGATCGAACAACCACCTGAGGAAACGGAACTGTAGGGCAGGACATGACAGCATCATTTGCGAACGAAACGTTCACAGACCTTCGCGGCGAGTGGACGCTCACTTCCGTCGAAGGGGACCACAGCACGACCATCGAAATTCCGGGAGACGTCCACACGGCGCTCCGTCAGGCGGGCATCATCCCAGACCCTTATTTCGGGCGCAATGAGATCGACGTTCAGTGGGTGGCGCATCGGGATTGGGTTATCGAACGCCATTTCCATATCGATGATGCTGACGCCGAGTGGTATCTCGACGTCGAATATCTCGACACCGTTGCCGTTATTTTCATAAACGACGTGCCTGTGCTGTCTGCGGACAATTGCTTTCGTCGTTATCGGCCTGATGTTTCCAAGGCGCTTCAGCCGGGAGACAACTCCATCCGCATCCACTTCCATTCCAGCATCAAGGCCGGCGCGGACAGGCAGACAGCCCAGCCGTTCTACGTTCCCTATCATCCCGGAAACTCTCCCATCCCGCATGGTAATATGCTGCGCAAGCCGCAATGCCATTTCGGCTGGGACTGGAACATCGCCATTGCTCCGCTTGGCCTATACGGAACCATCGCGCTGAGGCGGCTCGACACGGCACGGATTGAACATGTCTCCACCTCGCAGCACCATCTGGACGGCGGCGTGGAACTGCATGTCGAGGTCACGCTTCATGCCGCCTATGCTGCAAGCGTTCCCGTCCATCTTTCCCTGGATGGAGAAAGGCTGAGACTTGATTGCGGGCTCAACGCCGGCGAGACGGTGTTGCGGCATGTGTTCTTCGTTGAGAAACCGAACTTGTGGTGGCCAGCCGGAAGCGGTGAACAATCGCTCTCTACGCTGACGGTCGAGCTTCCTGACGAGATCGTCACCAAGCAGATCGGCTTTCGAACCATTGAGCTTCTGACCGACAATGATGAAGCGGGCAGTCGATTTGCATTTCGCGTCAATGGGCGGGAAATCTTCTGCCGCGGCGCAAACTGGATACCTGCCGATGCGCTGCATTCGCTTTCCAGCCGGGAAAAGACTGAGGATCTTCTGTCTTCGGCTGTTGAAGCCCACATGAACATGATCAGGGTTTGGGGAGGCGGTTTTTACGAAGCGGACTGGTTCTACGATCTCTGCGACCGGCTCGGTTTGATGGTCTGGCAGGATTTCATGTTTGCCTGCAATCTATACCCTTGCACGGACGACTTTCTGGACAATGTCGAGCATGAGGTTGCCTATCAGGTCAAACGCCTGTCTTCGCATCCATCTATCGCCCTGTGGTGTGGAGACAATGAGCTTGTCGGTGCATTGAACTGGTTCGAGGAATCCAGAAACAACCGAGACCGCTACCTCGTCGCCTATGATCGGTTGAACAGGACTATCGAAAATGCCCTAAAGGCTGCTGCTCCAGGGGCCCTCTGGTGGCCCTCCAGCCCGGCCTCCGGATATCTGGATTATGGAGATGCGTGGCACGCAGATGGCTCCGGCGACATGCACTATTGGTCGGTCTGGCACGAGAACAAATCATTCGACAACTATCGCAGCGTCAAACCACGCTTTTGCTCCGAATTCGGTTTTCAGTCCTACACCTCCATGCCTGTCATCAAGACATATGCGGACGAGAAGGACATGAACATTTCTTCGCCAGTCATCGAGCTGCACCAGAAGAATGCCGGTGGTAACGAGCGGATTGCGGGCACCATGTTCCGCTATTTCCGCTTTCCCAAAGACTTCGAGAGTTTCGTCTATATCAGCCAGGTGCAGCAGGCGCTGGCCATAAAGACTGCCGTCGAGTATTGGCGCTCGCTCAAGCCGCACTGCATGGGAACGCTTTACTGGCAGCTGAACGACACATGGCCTGTGGCCTCTTGGTCAAGCCTCGACTATGGCGGCAGCTGGAAGGCACTTCACTATGCCGCGCGCCGCTTTTTCCAGCCGGTCACGGTTTCAGCCATTCCCAGCGAGGAGGGCAGCACCATGCGGTTCGCGATGGTCAACGATATGGCAGAGGAGGTGGATATCGACATGAACATCTTCGCACTGTCCACCGATGGTACACGCACACCGTTGAAGTCCGCCAGTGGCACCTGCGGCCCGGACGCGGCAACCGACATGACGGAAATCGACCTTTCCCAGCTTGCGGAGGGCACCCTGCTATCGTGGAATTTCATAGCCTCGAACGGCATGACCGGCGAGGGGCATCACGTGCCGGAAACGTACAAGGCGCTTGAGCTGCAGCCATCCGGCCTGGAACAACACGTCAAGGCATTGTCAGACGGGCAGTTCGAGATCGAGATATCGGCAAGAGGGCTCGCTCTGTTTGTCATGATCGAGGCGGATATTCCCGGGCGTTACTCGGATAACCTTTTCGATCTGGCGGCCGGCGAAACACGACGCATCGTATTTTCGGCGCGAGACAAGGATTTCCCCTTGCACCCCACATTCAAAATCTTCGATCTCTTCTCGTCTCAGTCGCAAGGTTGAACAAGGCGGGATATCTCAATAGGGTCTACCAACAACACATCGACCGCCGTCGCATTCGCCGACGGCACAATCCACACTGGGAGGAACAAGATGGCCTGGCAACCGGCTGAAAACCGTTACGCGTCCATGAAGTACAATCACTGCGGAACATCGGGCCTGAAGCTTCCGGCAATATCGCTGGGCCTCTGGCACAATTTCGGCAACGACTTCTCACACAAGACGAAGCAGGACATCTGCCGCAAAGCATTTGATCTGGGTATCACTCATTTCGATCTCGCCAACAACTACGGACCACCTCCGGGCAGCGCAGAGACCGCTTTCGGCGAGATATTGCGGACGGATTTTGCAGGCTATCGCGATGAACTCGTGATTTCCTCAAAGGCCGGTTACAACATGTGGCCCGGCCCGTATGGCGAATGGGGTAGCCGCAAATACCTGATCTCATCCTGCGACCAGAGCCTCAAGCGCATGGGCCTGGACTACGTTGACATCTTCTATTCCCACCGGTTTGATCCCGACACGCCGCTGGAAGAAACCTGCGGTGCGCTTGACCACATCGTCCGCTCGGGCCGAGCGCTCTATGTTGGCATCTCCTCCTACAATTCACAGCGCACACGCGAGGCTGCCGCCATTCTCAAGGCACTCGGCACCCCCTGCATCATTCACCAGCCAAGCTATTCAATGATCAATCGCTGGATCGAAGAAGACGGGCTGGTCGATACGCTGGAAGAGCTTGGTATTGGCTCAATCGTTTTCTCACCCCTGGCGCAGGGCATGTTGACCACGAAATATCTGGGCGGTGTGCCGGAAGCCAGCCGCGCCAGCCAGGGCAAGTCGCTGAACCCCGCGTTTCTCAATGAACGCAACATCGAAAACATCAGGGGCCTGAATGCGATCGCGGAACGGCGCGGGCAAACGCTTGCGCAGATGGCAATTGCATGGGTTCTGCGTGGCGGACGCATCACCACCGCACTGATAGGCGCGAGCCGCCCAGAGCAGGTGGAAGATTGCGTGAAAGCGCTGGAGAAGCCTGATTTCACGGCAGAGGAACTGGTGGAAATCGACCGCTTTGCCAAGGACGCCGACATCAATCTTTGGGCAAAATCTGCCGAGCTCAAGTGATCAAAACCTGGCCGCCTCGACTTTCGGGGCGGCTATTTTGCCGGCTGAAATCTGATCATAAACTTTAAGTGATGCGCCTAAGCGCAAGCGAACATTACTGATTTTTAATATGCGGTTCACTTTCCATTCATTGTCGTGACGATAGGTTCTAGTCATCACTTCAGGAAAGGACATACCGATGAAAAAGTTTCTATCCGTTCTTCTCGCTGCCACAGTGCTGGCCGCTCCCATGGCACAGGCACAGGGCCGCCATGACGACCGCCCGGGCCGTCATGTTACGGTTGAGAAAACAATCACCAAGAAAAAGGTGATCGTGAATAAACATCGTTGGGATCGCGGCCAGCGCCTATCTGCGAAAGATCGTCGCCACTTTATAGATCGGCGTGATTACCGTCGCCATAACCTGAGAGAACCGCGTCGCGGCGAGCGTTGGGTCCGCGTTGATAATCAGTATCTTCTGATCAATGCCGTAAGCGGTCTCATTATCGGTCTCTCCACCGCGCGTTAAACGAGCTGTCGACTTCTCCTGTGGCCGTGGATCAACTCCATGGCCACAATCGTTTTCACGGGCGATTTCGTCGGTAATGGCTTCACACCGGAACTTAGATTGCGTTCTCTGGTTCCTCATGCCGCCCGACGCCCCCAGTCCGGGAAGGGATCTTCCAGTGAGCGCCAGGCCTTCGGAGTAAAGGCGGATGCCTCAATCAGACAAGCGTCCAGTGCGGCGCGAATATCCGCCTCGCGCATTGGATCAGCGCCGATAAAGACAATCTCCTGCCGGCGATCTCCCCAGACCTCATCCATGTAAGGCGCCAACATGCGCTCGAACCCAGGGTCCTCCGGCCAGTGCTGCTTCGGGACGGATGACCACCAAAGCCCCATCTTGCCCGTCTTGACCAAGGCTCCGGCCTGGCTGATCTCACCCACATGGTCCGGCCGCGTTGCAATCCAGAAAAACCCCTTGGCACGTATGACGCCGGGCCAATCGCGATTGATGAAGGCGTTGAAGCGGGCGGGATCGAACGGACGTTTCGCGCGGTAGACGAAGGAGCTGATGCCATATTCCTCGGTTTCGGGCACATGGTCCTTGAAACCGTGCAACTCCTTGAACCAGAGAGGATGGGTTTCCGCCTTGGCGAAGTCGAAAAGCCCGGTGCCGAGAACAGCCTTGGTCTCGACCTTTCCAAAATCCGCTTCGATAAGCCGCGCATCTGGATTAAGCGCAGCAATGATCTTGCGTGCCGCATCCTGCTGTTCATCCGTCGCGGCGGAGACCTTGTTCAGAATGACGATATCGGCAAACTCGATCTGCTCAACGAGAAGATCGACCAGCGTCCTCTCATCACCTTCGCCTGCCGTTTCACCGCGATCCGAAAGAAAATCCGTGGATCCGTAGTCTTTGAGCAGATTGGCGCAATCGACAACCGTCACCATCGTATCCAGCCGCGCGACATCGGAAAGGCTATGGCCGTTCTCATCCCGAAAGTCGAATGTTGCGGCGACGGGGAGGGGTTCTGCAATTCCGGTGGACTCGATCAGGAGATAGTCGAACCTGTCCTGCTCTGCCAGCTGGCGAACTTCGTTGAGAAGATCATCCCGCAACGTGCAACAGATGCAGCCGTTGGTCATTTCGACAAGCTGTTCCTGCGTTCTGGATAGATTGGCACCGCCATCCCTGACCAACGCCGCATCAATATTCACTTCACTCATGTCGTTGACGATAACCGCCACCCTCAGGCCATCCCGATTGCTCAGAATATGGTTGAGGACAGTCGTCTTTCCGGCGCCCAAAAAACCCGACAAAACTGTGACTGGGAGTTTCCGCATCACATCGCGCTCCAAATATGTTATACCATTACATATATGTAGAAAATGAAAGGCGGCACGGGCCACCCTTCATCCTTCTCCGAACCTTAAGACAGGCAGTTCTTTAGTGAGTTTGCGACACCGCGCATCAGCTTGAAATAGAGATCTGGGCCCGCCTCAAGCGTCGCAGCTTCCGGATCGAGCGTACCGGATTTCGCCTTCGTGCCCTCAATGACAACATTGACGAGCTTGGGCTCGAACTGGGGTTCTGCAAATACGCAGGTCGCATTCAGTTCCTGAACCTTGGCATGGATCTTCTTGATGCGGTCTGCGCCGGGTGGGTTTTCAGGGCTGACGGTGATCGAACCGGCCGTCTTAACGCCATAGCGGTGCTCGAAATACTGATAAGCGTCATGGAAAACAATGAACGGCTTGTCCTTGATGGGGGCAACCGTTTCCTTGATCTCCTTATCCAAGGAATCCAGATTTTCGACCAGCTTCTTGGTGTTGTCCTGATAGGACTTCGCGTTGGCCGGATCTGCCGTCATCAAGGTCTTTTCGATTTCGATAGCCATAGCCTTTGCATTGGTGGGATCGAGCCACAGATGCATATCGAATTCGCCTTCGTCATGGTCGTGACCTCCAGCGTGCTCATGCTCATGTTCATGCTTGTGTTCGCCCTTGTGGCCTTCGCCGTCCTTGGCTTCTTCCCCGTGATCATGGTCTCCATGTTCGCCGTGGTCATGAGCCTCGAAAGGTCCGCCTTCACGGAAGGGCAGCTTTTCGATGCCGCTCGCATTGTCCAGTTCCACGACGGTCGCCTTGCCAGCCAGCGAGTGCAGGGGCTTTTCCAGGAATTTTTCAAGGCCATCACCAACCCAGAAAACGACATCTGCATTTTCAATTGCCCGGGCATTGGAAGGCTTGAGGCTATAGGTGTGGGGAGATGCGCCGCCATCGACAATCAATTGCGGATCGGCCACGCCCTGCATGATTGCGGCCACAAGCGAATGGATCGGCTTGATCGACACAACCACGTTCGGGGCTGCCATGGCATTCGATGATGCGATTGCTGCGGCAGAAGCCAGAAGAAGCGTAGCGATAGTTTTCATGCGGTATGCTCCACTTGAGAAAGTATGTTATGTTATTACATATGTTGCGTAACGCTATAACGTATGCGATAGCCATAGGCAACACCGACAATTGGAAAAACAAATGCTTTATTCAGCGCCCGCACGTGATGGGCATCTCGTCTCTCTTTCCAATGCGGGCATTCGCCGCAATGGCCGTTGGCTGGTGCGTGGTGTGGAATTCTCCGTCAGCCGCGGCGAAATCGTGACGCTGATCGGACCAAACGGTTCCGGCAAATCCACCAGTGCGAAAATGGCAACGGGCGTGCTGAAACCGGACGAGGGCCGAGTTTCGCAAATTCCCGGCCTCAAGGTGGGTTACGTGCCGCAGAAGCTCTCTGTCGACTGGACGATGCCTTTGACTGTCCGAAGATTGATGACGCTGACCGGTGCGCTGCCGCCGCACGAAATCGACGCCGCACTTGATGCCACCGGCATCACTCACCTTGCCAAGGCAGAAGTACAGCATCTGTCCGGCGGCGAGTTTCAGCGCGCGCTACTGGCCCGCGCCATCGCCCGCAAGCCGGACCTTCTCGTTCTCGATGAACCGGTCCAAGGCGTCGATTTCTCAGGTGAAATTGCCCTCTATGATCTGATCAAGACGATCCGCAATTCAACGGGCTGCGGCATTCTGCTGATCTCGCACGATCTGCATGTGGTGATGGCCGAGACCGACACGGTCATCTGCCTGAACGGGCATATTTGTTGCCGCGGAACACCGCAGGCTGTCAGCCAGAGCCCGGAATATATGAAGCTCTTCGGTGGAGCGGGCGCGCGGGGCCTTGCGGTTTACAGCCATCACCATGACCACACCCATTTGCCGGACGGTCGCGTGCAGCACGCGGATGGCTCGGTCACAGATCATTGTCATCCAGACGACGGCCACCATCACGACGCACATGGGCACGATGACGATGAGATGGATGGTTGCGGCTGTGGTCAGCACGATCACGATCACACCCATGATCACGGCCACCATGCCCACGGAGCCAAACATGTTTGACGATTTCTTCGTAAGAGCGATGGTGGCCGGAATAGGCGTGGCGCTCATGGCTGGCCCGCTGGGCTGTTTCGTCGTCTGGCGGCGCATGGCTTATTTCGGCGATACGATGGCCCATTCGGCGCTGCTGGGTGTCGCGCTATCACTGCTGTTTCAATTGAACCTGATCATCAGCGTTTTTCTGGTCGCAACGGTCGTGTCCTTGCTTCTGCTCTTCCTGCAGCGTCGTCAGGCTCTGTCGGCAGACGCCCTGCTTGGCATTCTCTCGCATTCTGCGCTGGCCTTCGGCCTTGTGATCGTGGCTTTCATGACCTGGGTCCGCATCGACCTCGTGGCATTTCTCTTTGGCGATATTCTCGCCGTTACGCCGTCGGACATTTACCTCATCTGGGGCGGCGGCGTGGTGGTGCTGGTTGCGATTGCCTTGCTTTGGAAGCCCTTGCTCGCGTCAACCGTCAATGCGGAACTGGCGGAAGCAGAGGGAATGCGTCCCGAGCGTTCCAAATTGTTGTTCATGCTGCTGATGGCACTTGTGATTGCCATTGCCATGAAGATTGTCGGCATCATGCTCATCACGTCGCTGCTCATCATTCCGGCGGCCACGGCGCGCCGCTTTTCGGCAACGCCGGAAATCATGGCTGTGCTAGCGTCGCTTATTGGCGCGGTCGCCGTGGCAGGCGGGCTTATGGGCTCGTTGCATTACGATACGCCGTCCGGCCCATCCATCGTCGTTGCCGCAGTTATGCTTTTCATCGTGAGTCTTTTGCCTTCGCCCAAGCTTGGACGCAGCGCAGAGCAAGGAGGTCGTCCATGACAACTCAAAATCTCACCAAGAACCAGTCTCTCGTTTACGATGCCCTCACGAGATCGCAGGCGCCGCTTAGTGCCTATGTCATACTCGACAAGCTGCGGGATGCCGGTTTTCGTGCGCCGCTGCAGGTCTACAGGGCGCTGGAAAAGCTGATCGAGTTCGGCCTCGTCCACCGGCTGGAAAGCCTAAATGCATTTGTCGCCTGCTCACACACGCAGACGGATTGCTGCACGCATCACCACGGCACGGTTGCCTTCGCAATCTGCAATGCCTGTGGTCAGGTAACGGAGTTTCACGATCACCAGATCGACCACCGCCTGGGAGATTGGGTCAAGAACCAGAAATTCAAGGCAGAAAAGACGACAATCGAGATCAGAGGTCTCTGCGAGGCCTGCGCCGCCTGACCATAGTCAGACTTGCTGCAGGTCTTTCGCAAAGCGTTGCCAGTTGCGGATATAGCTCTGCGCCGACGCCTTCAACGCCTCTACCGCTTTATCATCCAGCGTGCGTATGGCCCGCGCGGGCGACCCGACGATCAGCGAATTATCAGGAAATTCCTTTCCTTCGGTGATCAGCGCATTGGCACCCACTAGACAGTTATTACCGATTTTTGCGCCGTTCAGCACCGTGGCACCCATGCCGATCAAGGAATTGTCGCCAATGGTACAGCCATGGATAATCGCATGGTGACCGATCGTGCAGCCTTCTCCGATCGTCGCTGGAAAGCCGAGATCGGAATGGATCATCACACCATCCTGAATGTTGCTACCACCGCCCACCGTGATGGGCTCGTTATCACCGCGCAAGGTGGCACCAAACCAGACGCCGACATCCTCACCAAGGATAACAGAACCGATGACATTGGCATCGGGCGCCACCCAGAAACGATCCGGGGCAGGGGTCTGCGGCACCCTGTCAGCAAGGCGGTAAATCGGCATCTCGCACCTCCTCTCACGCAACCCTTACGGACAGGGTGCCAACACCTTCGACCCCGCAATCGATGCGATCGCCGCGCACGATTGGTCCGACGCCCGCAGGTGTACCTGTCATGATGACATCACCAGCGGCAAGCGTGAACATCTTGGAAAGTTCGGCGATGATTTCAGCCGTCTTCCAGATCATCTGGGCCAGATCGCCGGTTTGTTTGCGCTCGCCATTCACATCAAGCCAGACATCGCCTTTCGCCGGGTGACCGATTTTCGATGCCGGGACGATTGGTGAAACAGGAGCGGAAAATTCGAATGCCTTTGCGCTTTCCCAGGATCGACCCATCTTCTTGAGCGCATCCTGCATATCGCGCCGCGTCATATCGATCCCGACCGCGTAACCCCAGACGTGATCGAGGGCATCGTCAATGGAGATATCGGAGCCGCCGCTTTTCAGCGCGACCACGCATTCAACCTCATAATGCACATTTGACGACAAGGCCGGATAGGGAAAATCCTTACCCGCAGGCAGAAGGTTGTCGGGGTTTTTCTGGAAAAAGAACGGCGGCTCGCGGGATGGATCGTGGCCCATCTCAATTGCATGATCGGCATAATTGCGGCCAACGCAATAGACGCGCCGAACAGGAAATGTTTCGGCAGTACCCTCCACCGGCAGCAAAGTTGTCGGCGGAACGGGAATAACGGTCGCAGTCATAGGCGTGGCTCCTCATTTTCAGGCCCTGTTTGTCCCGCGATTCTGCCCCGATTTCCAGTTTAAAATCCCGCCCCTTAGAAAACTGGCTTTATGAGCAACATTGGGTTAGAAGCCCACGCAAGAAAAGGTTTCTCGATCCATGTATGAAAAAGCACTCGCCAACGGCAGCAAGATCTTCGCAGTCGCCCCGATGATCGACTGGACGGATACGCATTGCCGTTTTCTGCATCGGCAGCTTTCCGCCCACGCGCTTCTCTATACGGAGATGATCGTGGCGGATGCGATCATTCATGGTCAGAGAGACAGGCTGCTTGGTTACCACGCTGAAGAACATCCCTTGGCGTTGCAGCTCGGCGGATCGGATCCGGCCAAGCTTGCCGAGGCCGTAAGGATTGCGGCTGATTATGGCTATGACGAAATCAACCTCAATGTCGGCTGCCCTTCTGACCGGGTGCAATCCGGGACGTTCGGCGCGTGCCTCATGCGGGAGCCCCAAACTGTTGCGCGATGCGTGGAGGCCATGAACGCGGTGGCGGCAGTGCCTGTGACGGTAAAATGCCGCATCGGCGTAGATGATCAGGACCCAAAGACCGTGTTGCCGGATTTCATTGACCAGGTTGTTTCGGCAGGCGCGCAGGCGATCTGGATCCATGCCCGCAAGGCCTGGCTGCAGGGACTATCCCCCAAAGAAAACCGCGATATCCCACCATTAGACTACAGCCTTGCCTACCGAATAAAGCAGGATCATCCCGATGTCTTCATTGGAATCAATGGAGGAATTACCGATCTCGATCAGGCCGATGACCATCTGAAACATATGGATGGCGTGATGATTGGCCGTGCGGCTTACCACAACACATCCATTCTCGCCGATGTCGACAGCCGGATATACGGCGAAACGGCGGTTGAACCGGACTGGCTCGGCGTACGGGACAAGATGATGGCCTATGCCGAAAATTATGTCGCTAAGGGCGGCCGCCTGAACCACGTTACCCGCCATATGGTTGGGTTGTTCCAGGGACTGCCTGGCGCCCGCCGGTTCCGTCAAATTCTCTCGAGCGACGCTACGCGCCCGGGCGCAGGGCCGGAAGTCATCGCGGCAGCTTTTGCCGCCATCAATTTCGAAAACTCACCAGAGACTGTCGCAGTCTGAACGTCTTTTCAGGGCCGAAAACTGGCCGATCTTGACTGCGGCTTGTTTCAAACAACCGATATCTGCTTCCTGCTGCTGAGACCGCACGGCACAGACACAAAGTGACCAGACTGTCTCGCATGAGACCAACTGCGCTGTTTCGCAGCACCACCGCGCGCGTTGGTTTGGATTGGCTGATTACGTCGCAAGCGACGTCATATCGGTTCTCCGTTGAACCGGTTCACTCAGACCATGCTCTGCAACAGTTGGGCGCCCCGCGGTGCATTGACCTTGCCACCGCTGATGAAGAAGGCGAAAACATCGCGGGCCTTCTTCTCAATCTTCCTCTCCGGTGCAATCAAAGACAGATCGTGGGGGACACCACCTTTCGCATAGGTTTCGAGACGCTTGCTCCACGCTTCAACATCCTTTTGGGGGTAGCAAGTCTCGATGTCATCCTCGCCTTTTTGCAGACGGCAATAGACGAAATCCGCCGTCACATCCGGCAGCATTGGATAGTCGTGGTGATCCGCGCAGACGACAGCGACCTTGTGGCGCGCAAGAAGCTCTATAAATTCAGGTACTTGGAAACTCGGGTTCCGAACCTCCACGACGTGCTGAAGCGTTATCCCATCCTGTTTTTCCGGCAAGAGTTCGAGAAAGGCCGAGAAATCATCCGGCTCGAACTTCTTAGTTGGAGCAAACTGCCACAAGATAGGCCCGAGGTGGTCACCAAGCTCGGTCAGCCCTTGCGTTAGAAATTTGGCGACGGATTCTCCCGCTTCTGCAAGCACTTTGCGGTTCGTAACAAAGCGGCTGGCTTTAAGCGAGAATATGAATCCGTCAGGGACTTCGGATGCCCATTTCGCGAATGTCGCAGGCTTCTGGCTTCCGTAATAGGTGCCGTTCACTTCAATCGCCGCAAGATGACTGCTGGCATGTTCTAACTGCCGCCTCTTGGGAAGCTTGTCGGGATAGAACGTGCCCTCCCAGGGCTCAAAGGTCCAACCGCCGATGCCGGTCCGGATCGTGCCTGCTTTACTCATCTCATTCCCCATCCCTTAGCAATGACTTGCGTCCAGCCTCACTCAGCCGCCTGAACCTTCTTGTCCGGACGACGCTCCAGCAACTCCTTGAGGAATTGGCCGGTATAGGAACGCTTTTCCTTGACGATCTGCTCCGGCGTACCCGTCGCGACGATTTCGCCACCACCCGTTCCGCCTTCGGGACCGATATCGATCACCCAGTCTGCCGTCTTGATGACTTCGAGATTATGCTCGATGACGACGACCGAATTTCCCTGATTTACCAGCTCATGCAGCATTTCAAGCAGCTTGTTCACGTCGTGGAAGTGAAGGCCTGTCGTCGGCTCGTCGAGAATATAAAGTGTGCGACCGGTTGAGCGCTTCGACAATTCCTTGGCAAGCTTGACGCGCTGGGCCTCGCCGCCCGAAAGCGTATTCGCCTGCTGCCCGACCTTAATGTAGCCGAGACCAACGTCGAACAGCGACTGCAACTTGTCGCGAACGGCCGGAACGGCAGAGAAGAACTCGACCCCTTCCTCAACCGTCATATCCAGCACGTCGGCGATCGACTTGCTCTTGAATGTCACATCCAGTGTCTCGCGGTTATAGCGCTTCCCATGGCAAACGTCGCAGGTCACATAGACATCCGGCAGGAAGTGCATCTCGATCTTGATGACGCCATCGCCCTGGCACGCCTCGCAGCGTCCACCCTTGACGTTGAAAGAGAAGCGACCGGGCGCGTAGCCTCTTGCCTTGGCTTCCGGCAGGCCCGCAAACCAGTCGCGAATAGGCGTGAATGCGCCAGTGTACGTCGCAGGGTTGGAACGGGGAGTACGACCGATCGGTGACTGGTCGATATCGATGACCTTATCGATGAATTCGAAGCCGTCGATCCGATCATGGTCTGCCGGTATCTCGCGGGCACCCATGACGCGGCGCGCTGCAGATTTGTAAAGCGTTTCGATGAGGAAAGTGGATTTGCCTCCGCCCGATACGCCGGTAACGGCTGTGAAAACACCAAGCGGGACTGACGCGGTCACATTCTTGAGGTTGTTACCCCGAGCACCGACGACCTTGATTTCCTTGCCCTTCTTCGCCTTGCGGCGCTCGCTTGGTACGGCAACACCCAGCTCACCGGAAAGGTATTTGCCTGTGAGCGACTTGGGATTCGCCATCACCTCCTGCGGCGTCCCCTCAGCAATAACCTCACCGCCGTGAATGCCGGCAGCCGGACCAATATCGACAACGTAATCAGCCGTAAGAATGGCGTCTTCATCATGTTCCACCACGATAACCGTATTGCCGATGTCTCGCAGGTGCTTCAGCGTATCAAGCAGCCGGGCATTGTCACGCTGGTGGAGGCCAATGGACGGTTCGTCCAGGACATAGAGAACGCCAGTCAGGCCCGAGCCGATCTGAGACGCCAGGCGAATACGCTGGCTTTCGCCGCCAGACAACGTCCCGGAATTTCGCGATAGGCTGAGATAATCCAGCCCGACATCATTGAGAAAGCGGAGGCGTTCACGGATCTCCTTGAGGATACGAACAGCGATTTCATTCTGTTTTGCGTTAAGGAATTCAGGCAACGCCTCGAACCAGTCACGGGCGATCCGTATCGACATTTCCGTAACCTGACCGATATGCAGCGTGTTGATCTTGACTGCAAGAGCCTCAGGCTTGAGGCGATAACCGGCACATGCGGGGCAGGGTGCCGCCGACATGTAACGCTCGATCTCCTCACGTGCCCAGGCACTGTCGGTTTCCTTCCAGCGGCGTTCCAGATTGGGAACGATGCCCTCGAAGTTCTTCACCGTCTTGTATGACCGCGCACCATCCTGATACTCGAATTCTATCTTGTCATCTGTGCCGTGCAGGATAGCCTTCTTTGCGGCGTCCGAGAGGTCATTCCAGCGGCTCGAAAGCTTGAAGCCGAAGGCTTTGCCAAGCGCTTCCAGCGTCTGGTTATAATAGGGCGACGATGATTTTGCCCAAGGCGCGACTGCGCCATCTTTGAGCGTGCGTGCGGGCTCCGGCACGATGAGCGCCACATCGACCTTCTGCTGGGAACCAAGCCCGTCACAGGTCGGGCAGGCACCGAATGGATTGTTGAAGGAAAACAGCCGCGGCTCGATTTCCGGAATGGTGAAACCGGAAACGGGGCAGGCGAATTTTTCGGAAAACAGCACCCGCTCGTGTGTCTCGTTCAGCGATTTGTTAGCGGAGCCGCCGGCCGATGTTTCCCCGGCAGGTAGGGGCTTGTCGGCAAATTCCGCGACTGCAAGGCCATCTGCCAGTTTCAAACAGGTCTCGAGGCTGTCGGCCAGACGCGCTGCCATATCCGGTCGCACGACTGCGCGGTCGACGACGACATCGATATCGTGCTTGTATTTCTTGTCGAGAGCGGGAACATCAGCAATTTCGTAGAACTGCCCGTCTACCTTGACGCGCTGGAAGCCTTTCTTCATCAGCTCCGCCAGCTCTTTCTTGTACTCACCCTTTCGGCCACGCACCATGGGCGCGAGAATGTAAAGACGTGTCCCTTCCTCAAAGGCGAGGATGCGATCCACCATCTGGCTGATGGTCTGGCTTTCGATGGGCAACCCCGTCGCGGGCGAATAGGGAACGCCGACGCGCGCAAAGAGCAGGCGCATATAATCGTATATTTCGGTAACCGTGCCCACCGTCGAGCGTGGATTGCGCGACGTCGTCTTCTGCTCGATGGAAATCGCCGGGGAAAGACCTTCGATCTGGTCAACGTCCGGCTTCTGCATCATCTCCAGAAACTGCCGCGCATAGGCAGAGAGACTTTCCACATATCGCCGCTGGCCCTCAGCATAGATCGTATCGAACGCAAGCGACGACTTTCCCGAGCCGGACAGCCCCGTCATGACGATAAGCTTGTTGCGTGGCAAATCCAGATCGATACCCTTGAGATTGTGCTCGCGGGCGCCGCGGATCGAAATCGTCTTTAATTCACTCATGAGGAGGCTCGGAATTACTCGTTGGGAGGCGTTGGGCTCTTATGTAATGACGGTGAACGGCGTGTCGAGGTATATCGCGCTTTTCTTGTCTGCATTTCGCTGCGCTTGACTCATCAGTTGCTGTTTAATAGAACAAAATAGGAACGATTAGCAAGTGGGCATGTTGTGAAGAACATTCCTTGTGGATTGTCGTTCCATTTTCTGCCCATGGCGGCACACCATGGTCTATGGTGCTCAAAATTTTGAACCGGAGAATGCTGGCTGGAAAGGCCAGTGGACAGGATAAGAAGATGGCTGGCAGCGTAAACAAGGTAATTCTGATCGGGAACGTCGGTGCAGATCCGGAAATTCGCCGCACGCAGGACGGTCGGCCGATTGCCAACCTGCGCATCGCCACGTCCGAAAGCTGGCGCGACCGCAACTCCGGCGAGCGCAAAGAAAAGACGGAATGGCATTCTGTCGTCGTTTTCAACGAAGGTCTTTGCAAGGTCATCGAGCAATACGTAAAGAAGGGCGCCAAGCTTTACATCGAAGGTGCACTTCAGACCCGCAAATGGCAGGACCAGACCGGTGCTGACCGTTACTCGACGGAAATCGTGCTGCAGGGCTTCAACTCCACACTGACAATGCTTGATGGTCGCGGCGAAGGTGGCGGTGGCGGTGCAAGCCGTGGCGGCGACGACTTCGGTGGCGGCTCCTATGGCGGTGGGAATTACGGCGGCGGCAACGACCAGCCATCGTCCTCCCGCGGCGGCTCATCGCGTGGCGGCCAGCCAGCAGGCAACTTCTCCAACGATATGGATGACGATATCCCGTTCTGATTTTTCAGAACATCAATTTGAGAGGCAAGCATGACAGAACCGGCGACATCTAGCAGTCAACCCGCTACCTGGCGCATCGTGCTTGCCTTCATTTTGGATTTCTTCACCGCCTTCTGGGTCTTCGGCTTCCTGGTGGCCACCTTGTTTGGAGGGCGGACGGAAAATGGCTTCGAGCTTAACGGGATGCCCGCTTTGCTAGCCTTCGTCCTAATGGTTGCCTACTTCCTGGTCTTCAACAAATTTCTCGGTGGCACCATCTGGAAGCGGATTTTGAAAGCTAAGCGATAGGCACGGCCTGATCAGAAGGATTGCGAAGGGCATGTGATGCGCTTCGCAGCTCCATTCAGCGGTTTACCGGCTTTCAGCCCGGCGAAAGAGAATTGGCGATCATCGATTGCCTGACGTTCCGGCGTAGCTCCATCGCCCGATCTGTCCTTAGTCTTGGCTTTCCGCCTTATCGGCCAGCATTCCCACCATCACATCCGACTGTGAGATGATGCCTGCGAGCTTGTTGTTGTCATCAACGACCGGCAGGTAATGCAGGCCCTGTTCGGCGAGAATGATGATGGCCTCTTCTATCGGCGTCGTCGGTGACACGGTTTTTACCGGCGATGTCATGATGTCCTTGACGGTACCATTCGGGGCGCTGCGTCCAGATGAGATCAGCTTTACGCGCTGAAGAAGACCGATGGTAGGGCGGCCGCTGTTCCAGCTTGCCTTGTCGAGCAGATCCGTCTGGGTGACTATGCCGACGACTTCTGCGCTGTCGTTTGTTACCGGCAAGGCCTTGAAATGGTGGCTTCGCATCAACTCATGGGCGGTTTTCAGCGCATCATCAGGGGCAACACCCACTACATCGCGGGACATGATGCTGGCGCAATGGAGATGCGTGGCGCGGCGGCGGTAGGAGCGTAGTTCCGTTCGACGTAGAATGGTCTCCAGATCGTCACGGTCGATATCCAGAACCTGATCGAAATCCTTCAAGACATCATCCAGGTCAGCGGACGAAAATCCAATGCGCTCTATGGGCGCCGGGTCTTTTGTACCGTGGCCTGCGGCTTGAGCTCGCATGGCATGAGGATAGCGCCGGCCAGAGAGATTGTTGAAAATGACGGCCACGGCCAGAAGTGCCAGCGAATTTCCCGCCACGGGCCAGAGCACGAAACCATAGCCGAGTTGATGGATGGCGGGCCCGCCCAGAACCGCCGTCAGCGCCACCGCACCGCTTGGCGGATGCAGGCAACGAAGCGCCATCATGGCCGCGATAGCGATGCTGATGGCAAGCGCTGCAGCAACGAAGGGATCGGTCACCAGCATCGCAACCGTCACACCCACGACAGCCGAGAGAATATTGCCGCAGAGTATCGACCAGGGCTGCGCAAGCGGGCTGGAGGGCACGGCAAACAGCAGCACGGCGGATGCGCCCATAGGGGCGATGAGAGCCGGCAGAGCAGCGCTGTTGCCAACAGTCACATGCCCGATAAACCCCGTAATGAAAATGCCGATCAACGCGCCTGAGGCGGAGCGAATCCGTTCTCTGTAACTGACCGGCATCGCTTCGGGCACAATCAGGCGCAACAGATTTCGCATGGGGCAAACTCTCGATTCTCGGCGGGAATTTGCCTTCTAGCAGAAAAGCGTCTGCTGTCCCTATTCCGTCAGGATGCCATGGCGGATTTCACACCATCAACCACGAACTGAACCGATAGCGCTGCGAGAAGAACGCCAAGAAGGCGGGTGAGGATGGCGCGTCCCGTATTGCCGAGAAAACGATCAAGCCGATCTGCGGCCAGTAGCGCTGCAAAAACCAGCAGCATACTGAAAGCCAGAAGCAGAATGAAAATGATCTTCTCGAATGTGTTCTGCATCGAGCCTGAGATCAGAACGGTCGCCGATATCGCGCCCGGCCCGGCAATCAACGGCAGGGCCAGCGGAAAGACGGCGATATTCTGGATATGATCAAGCGTGATCGCCATCTCGGAGGTCTTTTCCTTCCGCTCCTGGCGTTTCTCGAAAATCATTTCAAAGGAAATCCAGAACAGCAACAGACCACCCGAAATCCGGAATGCGCCGAGGGAAATACCAAGCACATTGAGGATGGAAGCACCGAATAGCGCAAACAGCGCCAGGATGCCAAAGGCGATGATCGAGCCGCGAAGCGCGACCTGACCGCGCTGGGCCCGCGTCATGCCAGCCGTGAGGGCCAGGAAGACCGGCGCAAGGCCCGGCGGGTCGAGCGTTACCAGCATGGTGGTCAGTGCATTGACCAGGAGTTCTGTGCTTGCCATGTTTTTCCCATTTATGGGCAGCGCGCCGATGAAACCTAGGTCGGGTCCGCAGCCTGTTTTCGTTCGATGGTAGGTAAGTCGTGACGCGTTTGAAACCCCGATTTGGCGGATTTTGCCGCAGGGAGGGAGAAAACTGTGTATCGTCTTGCAAATGACGCAAAAGACTGTTCAAAACTGCTCTGGAAATTGGCGCTTTCGTGCTGTTTCCGCTATAAAAATCCATCCGATTCTTAACATAGAATGTGATCCGATTTGACTGACCAGAGCCCCCCAGGCGGCGGAAAGCTTCCGCCAGGCATAGAGCCGATTTCCATCATGGAGGAAATGCAGCGGTCGTATCTCGATTACGCCATGAGCGTTATCGTCAGCCGCGCGCTTCCAGACGTTCGTGACGGACTGAAACCAGTTCATCGCCGTATTCTCTATGGCATGTCCGAGCTTGGCATCGACTGGAACAAGAAATACGTAAAGTGCGCCCGTGTCACCGGGGACGTGATGGGTAAATATCACCCGCACGGCAACTCCGCGATTTACGACGCGCTGGCTCGTATGGCGCAGGACTGGTCCTTGCGGCTGCCATTGATCGACGGGCAGGGCAACTTCGGCTCCATCGATGGCGACCCACCGGCGGCTGAACGTTACACAGAGTGCCGTCTGGAAAAGGCCGCGCATTCGCTGCTCGATGACCTCGACAAGGAAACCGTCGACTTCCGCGACAACTACGACGGCACTCTGTCCGAGCCGGTCGTTGTTCCCGCCAAGTTCCCGAACCTGTTGGTCAACGGCGCGGGCGGTATTGCCGTCGGCATGGCCACGAATATTCCGCCGCACAATCTTTCCGAAGTCGTCGAGGGCTGCATTGCGCTGATCGACAATCCGGAAATCGAGCTGCCGGAAATCATGCAGATCATTCCCGGACCGGATTTCCCGACGGGTGCCTTCATTCTGGGTCGCTCCGGCATTCGCTCCGCATACGAAACGGGCCGTGGCTCCGTCATCATGCGCGGCCGTGCCACCATCGAACCGATGCGCGGCGACCGCGAACAGATCATCATCACGGAAGTTCCCTTCCAGGTGAACAAGTCCTCGATGATCGAGAAGATGGCCGAACTGGTCAAGGACAAGCGTATCGAAGGCATTTCCGACCTTCGCGACGAGTCCGATCGCCAGGGATACCGCGTCGTCGTTGAGTTGAAGCGTGATGCCAATGCCGAAGTCATTCTGAACCAGCTTTATCGCTACACGCCATTGCAGACCTCGTTCGGCTGCAACATGGTGGCGCTGAATGGCGGCAAGCCGGAACAGATGACGCTGCTGGACATGCTGCGCGCCTTCGTTTCCTTCCGCGAAGAAGTCGTCAGCCGCCGCACCAAGTACCTGCTGCGCAAGGCGCGTGATCGCGCGCATGTGTTGGTTGGTCTCGCAATCGCCGTTGCCAATATCGACGAAGTCATTCGCGTCATTCGTCAGGCACCGGACCCGGCAACCGCGCGTGAGCAGCTGATGACTCGCCGTTGGCCGGCTGAAGATGTGGAAAGCCTGATCCTGCTGATCGACGATCCGCGTCACCGCATCAACGAAGACGGCACCTATAACCTCTCGGAAGAGCAGGCGCGCGCCATTCTCGAATTGCGTCTGGCCCGCCTGACAGCGCTTGGCCGCGATGAAATCAGTGACGAACTGAACAAGATCGGCGCCGAGATCAGCGAATATCTCGACATTCTGTCGTCGCGCATCCGCATCCAGCAGATCGTCAAGGACGAGCTTGCTGCGATCAAGGACGAATTCGGCACGCCACGTCGAAGCGAGATCATGGAAGGCGGCCCTGACATGGACGATGAGGATCTCATCGCCCGCGAAGACATGGTCGTTACCGTTTCGCACCTTGGCTATATCAAGCGCGTTCCGCTGACGACCTATAAGGCGCAGCGTCGTGGCGGCAAGGGCCGCTCCGGCATGGCAACCCGCGACGAGGATTTTGTGAACCGGCTTTTCGTGGCCAATACGCACACACCGGTCCTCTTCTTCTCCTCGCGCGGCATTGTCTACAAGGAAAAGGTCTGGCGTCTGCCAATCGGCACACCTCAGTCCAAGGGCAAGGCACTGATCAACATGCTTCCTCTGGAGGCGGGTGAACGCATCACCACCATCATGCCGCTGCCAGAAGACGAGACAACGTGGGAAACGCTGGACGTGATGTTCTCCACAACACGTGGGACCGTGCGTCGTAACAAGCTTTCCGATTTCGTACAGGTCAACCGGAACGGCAAGATCGCGATGAAGCTGGACGAGGAGGGCGATGAAATCCTCTCCGTCGAAACCTGCACCGATCGCGATGATGTACTGCTGACGACTGCGCTTGGGCAGTGCATCCGCTTCTCCGTCGATGATGTTCGCGTCTTTGCTGGCCGTAATTCGGTTGGCGTGCGCGGTATCAACATGGGCGAGGGCGACCGCATCATCTCCATGACCATTGTTGGCAGCAGCGATGCCCAGCCATGGGAGCGTGCAGCCTACCTCAAGCGTTCGGCAGCAGAACGCCGCGCCGCCGGCGTTGACGAAGAAGATATCACGCTGGTTGGCGAAGAGGTTGCGGAAGAGGGTGAACTCAGCGACGAGCGCTACAAGGAGCTCAAGGCCCGCGAACAGTTCGTCCTTACCGTTTCCCAGAAGGGCTTCGGCAAGCGGTCTTCCTCTTACGACTTCCGTACATCTGGACGCGGCGGCAAGGGCATTCGCGCCACCGATACGTCCAAGACGGCAGAAATCGGAGAGCTGGTTGCAGCCTTCCCGGTTGAGGATAACGATCAGATCATGCTCGTTTCCGATGGTGGCCAGCTGATCCGTGTGCCCGTGAACGGCATTCGCATCGCCAGCCGCGCCACGAAGGGTGTGACGATCTTCTCCACCGCCAAGGACGAAAAGGTCGTGTCGGTCGAGCGCATCAACGAGCCGGAAGGTGAGGAAGAAGTCGAAGCGATTGGCGAAGCGGAAGCCGACGGCCTGATCGCTGAAGCGAATGACGACGCTGCACCTGAGGGTGATAGCTGATAGCAAGAGAAGGCGGCGGAAAGATCATCCGCCGCTTTTTTTGGGGACTGATGCCGCCGGTTAGACCGGGAAAAATGACAAGAAAAAGCCCTGCAAAACACATGTTTCGCAGGGCTTTTTTATGGGATGTACTCGCTTAGCGCAGACGCATATGGATAGCGCTTTGCCCTGAGCGGGATGCGATATGAAGATGAATCTTCGCAACGGGTTGGTTGCTGCGCCAGGCGCGGGCGCCATGGCAAAGCAGGAGATTGACCAAGTCGCGCGTCTTGTGGCGTGATCTGTTCAGCCCCAAGTCCGCAATTCTCATTGCTGCTTCATGGATCGGATGCAGCACGGAAAGACTCTGTTGTCTGCCTTTGCCTGCTGCAATGTCCGAATAGTTTTCGTTGATCGCCATCTGGAAAGCCTCGTTACACAATACAATTCGAGGAAAGGAACCGGCCATGAATTTGAATCAGCATCACCGGCTCCCGAAACGTCTTCCGCTTACTGGAGCGATGCCCAGCAGCTGATGCCTTTCTTTTTGAGAACATTACAAGCGTTCACCGCCTGGTTCTGGTCACCGAAGCCGCCGAAACGGGCACGATACATCTGGGCGCCATCCTTGTTGAAAGCGACCGTGAAAGGTTTTGCCGTGCGGAGCAGACTGCCGCCCTTGTCCTGTGCGGACTGGAGCAGATTGCGGGCAGACCCTTCGTCAGGAGAGGCGCCAATCTGAATGACCCATCCAGCATTTGCGGAGGTAGATGGGGCAGGAGCCGTCGACGCCGTCACGATGTTATCGACCTTCGTCGAATTCGTCACGAGAGAGCGGTCCGGCTTCATGTTGACCGGTGCGGCTGGCGTAGGACGAACGGCTTGCTTGTTGCGGGTAGCCATGTCCATTGCCGCAACAGCAGCATTTGCAGGGGCTGGCGCAAAGGCGGAAACTGGAGTCTCATCTGCGTAACGGGCCTGCGGAACCGGACCGGCATTTGGAAGGCCGCTGGCAGCAGGAGCCGCTGCAACAACCGCGACTGGCTCTTCGATCGGCGCGGAAGGCGTTGCTGCGATAAGGTTGCTTTCGCCACCACGCGACGCCTTCGGAAGATATTCCGCCACGAGCTTGCGCATCGTTGCATCCCGAGCGGCACTGGAACGTCCACCAAGCACGACGGCAACGATCGAGCGGCCATCGAGCTGCGCGGATGTCGCCAGATTGCTTCCGGCTGCACGGGTATAACCGGTCTTGATACCATCAACACCGCGAACAGTTCCGACAAGCCTGTTGTGGTTGCCGATGACCTGCTTGCCGAATGTAAACGTGCGGGTATTGAAGTACCCATAATATTGCGGGAAATGCTGGCGCAGAGCGACACTGAGGCGAGCCTGGTCGCGAGCGGTGGTCATCTGTGCCGTATTGGGCAGACCATGCGCATTGCGATAGGTGGTGCGCGTCATTCCCAGAGCGCGAGCCTTGGCAGTCATGATGCGACCGAAACGCTCTTCCGACCCACCAATATACTCACCGAGTGCCGTAGCGACATCGTTTGCGGAGCGAGTCACCAGAGCGAGAATCGCCTGCTCGACAGTAATACTGTTGCCCGGCCGAACTCCAAGCTTCGAAGGAGGCTCCTTGGCAGCATTCGCGGAAATCGGAACACGCGAATCGAGCGCGAAGCGACCAGCATTCAAGGCCTCAAACGTCAGATACAGCGTCATCATCTTGGTCAGCGAGGCTGGATAGCGCAAACCATCGGGATCTTCACTATAAAGAACCTTGCCGGTTTTCGCATCCACGACGATGCCCGCATATTTGGGGTCAGCCTTCGCAATCTGCGTGGTGGCGGTCGTTGCCGTCGCCATAGCCATCGCAAACATGAAAACCTTCACGAAAGACTTGGCGCTTACCGCACGCCCTAGTACCTCAGATAGTTTTTTCAACACGGTTGAACTCATTAATCGCATGCCACTGTTCCGTCCGACACGCCCCGCCAGACTTTTCAACTGCCAACTTTAGAGCGATGGCGTTACCAAGTGGTTTATGAATGGTATCTGAAGCCGATAAAATGCTGGGCGTGTCTGAAAACAAGACGGTGTGAACCGGGCAACAGAAAGGCAATATCTATTGAACTGCCGACGTGCTGTTGCTACCTGTCCCGAAACCAAAGGACGGACCATGGCTTCTCGCGATCGATATTCCCGGAAACTAGAATGCTCCAAATGCGGCCACAGTGGCTTTGCCGAGGCATCCGAGATCGATGAGAAGAGCCATTCGGATGTCGATTTTCGTATAGATGAAATGCCAGCTGGCTTTCGGGCGGAACGGCCATCGGGCAATCCCGCCGAATACATGATACGCTGTGCGCAGTGTGGAAACATCTTTCGTTTTCAGCAGAAAGCCGCCTATGCCCCTGGCGGAGAACCTCGATACCAAAACAGGTAACGCTGCAATCGAAGGTGTTTGTACAATGACCGACGAGCGTCATACAGAAGTTCAAAGACGACGCAAACCGCTGTGGCCCTGGCTTTTGCTTCTTATCTTCACGCTGGTCGCCATCTATTCGTGGAATAGAGCCAACGAGATATTCGACGAATTCTCCAGAAACCTGCCGCCCGCGATTGTCGAGCTTTTTCGCGACCTGATGAACGAGCGGCGCAATGCACAGCCCGGACTAGACGTTCACACCTATATCTATCTGCGCTCCTAGCCTTCGAAGGCTCCGGAAACAAAAAAGCCCCGCATGTCGAAGCGGGGCAGGTTGGTCGCTCGGGGAAAAACGGGCAAGGCCCTTGAGCGATGCGGCGATACTAATACGAGCTTTGCCAAGCCAGTAGTGCACTTCACGCCAGTGCGGTACGCTTGTCGAAATAATCGCGTCAGTAGCTTTGACGTAATTTGCAAAAAGAAACCCGCTCATGGCGGGTCATAGTCGAGAGGGGAACCGAGACTTAGTCTCGGTCGCATAACTGGTGAAATGCAAATCGGTTGCGTGTCGACTAAGAAAAAATTTCTGCGCATTAGCTAAGAAAAAAAGGCCCCACCACAGAGGCGGGGCTAAGATGTTGCCTGATTGGCTTTCAGGACTTGGGAGCTCCTCCCGTGGAGGAAGCAATTGACGCATAGCTACTATAACCTTGACGCGAAAGGTCAGTGTCCCGGCTAACGGTACGCTCATCGACAAAAGACCAAAACCGGGGGGAGACGGTGGTAACGCAGGCCTTTTGCGTTCAGCACTTGTTCATCAATTGCGTGCCATTTTACTGGCATATTGAGGCGTTACCGCACAATGGTTCGGCTCACATGGAGAAGCCCGCAATGAAAAAGATTCTTCTCACAGCGCTTGCCGGTGTCATCGCGAGCGGCGCAGTTCTAGCCAGCGTTCAGACCGCATCGGCACAATATTACGATGGTCCCTATCGTTATGATCGCCGCGGTCCACCGCCGCCACCCTATCGCGATCCGCCTCGCCGACATCGTGACCATGATGGCCGGGTTATCGCTGGCGGCATTGCTGCAGGCGTTCTTGGCGGCATCATAGGCGGCGCCTTGGCCAGGGACAGCGGCCCACGCTATGTCGAGCCACCACCACCGCCACCGCGCTGCTGGTTTGAGGACCGCCAGGTCCGCAACGCCTATGACGGCGGTTGGCACATGGAAAGCATCCGCGTCTGCCGCTAAGGCTGTCGGCAGCAAGCCAATATAGAATTCGAAAGCCGGCCATCAGGTCGGCTTTTTCTTTTGAAAATCCGCCA
The DNA here is from genome assembly GCF_030209845.1 of Agrobacterium sp. fls2-241-TYG-188a. Taxonomy (NCBI): domain Bacteria; kingdom Pseudomonadati; phylum Pseudomonadota; class Alphaproteobacteria; order Hyphomicrobiales; family Rhizobiaceae; genus Agrobacterium; species Agrobacterium sp. fls2-241-TYG-188a. The sequence goes on from NZ_JARVRD010000002.1 coordinate 1,213,913, forward strand.
TTTTCAACATTCACAGCAATGCCGCATTATTCAGTGAAAACTCAGCAACAATTCATTTCAACAAAAGGAATAAAGACATGCGCACTGCATCTCATGACGTTTTTGGAGAGCCTCAAGACGTATTGCACCTTGCAGAGACCCCGACGCCAGAACCGGGCAAAGGCCAGGTCCTTATCCGCATGATACTTTCGCCGATACATAATCATGACATCTGGACCGTGCGCGGAAGCTATGGCTACAAGCCGCCATTGCCGGGTGCAGTCGGCGGCAGCGAAGCGGTGGGCACGGTTGAGTCAGTGGGCGAGGGCGTAGACAGCGCGCTGATTGGGAAGCGCGTTACAGCCGCCGGCGTGCACGGTGCCTGGGCCGAGTTCTTCCTCGCTCCTGCTGCAGGCCTCGTGCCCGTGCCAGACGCAATATCCGATGAAGCCGCAGCCCAACTTATCGCCATGCCATTCAGCGCCATGGCGCTACTCGAATTTCTCGGCGTCAAACCGAATCAATGGATCATCCAGAACACGGCCAATGGTGCAGTTGGAAAAGCTGTCGCCATGCTTGCACAGGCGCGGGGCATTCATGTTATCAACCTGGTCCGGCGCGATGAAGGTGTAAAGGAGCTCGAAGAGCTCGGTATCAAGAACGCCGTTTCCACCGCTCAGAACAATTGGCGGGAGACCGTGCGGACGCTCACCGGGGAACAGCCCATCAAAGCGGGTGTTGATTCCATCGGTGGCTCTGCCAGCAAGGACATTGTCGAGCTATTGGGAGAGGACGGCTTGCTGGTATCCTTTGGCAGCATGACGGGCGAACCCATGCAGATCCCCTCCGGACCGGTCATATTCAAGCAGCTCACCATCAAGGGGTTCTGGGGCAGCACAGTCATCGGCACCATGGAGCCGGACACACGCCGCCGCCTGATCGGCGAATTGATCCAGCATGTCGCCAGCGGCACCATCATTCTTCCGGTGGAGGGCGTATATGGCCTTGCCGACATTTCCCAGGCGGTCAAGGCATCGCTAGCTTCAGGTAAGTCCGGCAAGGTATTGCTGAAGCCATAAATGTCGCAGTCGAAGCTTGCTTCGGGTTAAATGCCCAAGGCGCATCCTCGGCGCGCGAAAGCGTCGAGGAGGGCGTATATTGATTGCCAGTCTATTGATCGTGCTGATTGCCGTCTTGCATATTTATATATTGGTCCTGCAGACGGCTCTCTGGACAAAACCCGCAGGGCGCAGGGCTTTCGGTCTTACGGAAGAATTTGCAAAGTCCAGCAAGGTCTTGGCCGCCAATCAGGGGCTCTATAATGGATTTCTCGCCGCAGGTCTCTTATTCGGCGTGATGCAAGGCGAGGAGGGATACCTGTTTTCAGTGTTCTTCCTGACCTGCATCCTTGTCGCGGGGCTGTTTGGTGCCGCGACGGCCAGCAGAAAGATCCTGTTCGTTCAATCCGTGCCAGCGGCCCTTGCTCTCGCCGCCGTTTTTGCCGGCATATAACCTTACTTCGGCGCCGCCGCATGAAGACGGGCGACGATATAGTCATAGCTCTCCATGACATGAACCCGCTCATTTCCAGCCCGCAGCACCAGCGTGCCCTGGGAAAGCGGAGAAATCTGCGTGACATGATCAAAATTGATAGCCAGCTTCTGATTGTTACTCACCGCCGTCACTTCAATCCACATACTGCAAACGCCTTTCAAGAATCACGATTTTAAGCGCACCTTATAAAGGGCGGCACTGGACTCACAACTGCTTTTGACGAGATCCCAACTTACCTATCGATCCGACCGTAAAACGCACGTGACCCGCTTTGCCACAACGAAAGCAGCCGTTTACTATCAATGATTGTGGTGGCAACGCGCCAACGGGACGCCATAATTTCAGCAGTCTGAACATGCTGGCGGATGGGGTGGGATTCGAACCCACGGTACGGTCTCCCGCACGCCGGTTTTCAAGACCGGTTCCTTAAACCACTCGGACACCCATCCGTTTCCAGCGAGGCTTTACAACTGTTTGCGTCGTTCCGTCAATCCATCTGAAGGCGCAATGCGCAAGGTCTCCACAGGCTGGGCGTCAACCAATGGTTAACCACGTTGCGTACAATTTTATCGAAATCGCATGTGCCATTCGCAATTTCGCCATGTTGCGGGCAAGATTAAGGGCCTGTTAGGTGCTTCGGTGTCAGGGGCATATCCATCGAGGCGAGAGAGGGATTGTCGAAAGACGATCCAGCAGCAGCACGGGGCATAGGATTTGAATTCCACGTTTATGAAAGTTGGTGTGAGCGCCAGATGGCTCGGCCTTGCCGTTCTCTGTGCAGCGACAGCATCCTGTTCGACGACGTCGAAAACTGAGACCAAGCCGAAGCGCAGCAAGGAATATTTTTCCGAGTCCGAGTATGGCGTAAAGGCAAGCCCGCGTGTGGCTGATGGTGCAAACATTCCTAAGGGCGGCGGTCGTTTCCTCGTCGGGAATGCCTACACCGTCAAAGGCCGCCGTTACTTCCCCAAGGAAGAACAGAACTACGACAAATCCGGTCTGGCATCCTGGTACGGTTCCGCATTCCATGGGCGTTTGACGGCCAATGGTGAGGCCTATGACAAGGAACACCTGTCAGCTGCCCATCCTACATTTCCGCTTCCCAGCTACGCTCGCGTCACCAATGTCGAGAACGGCTCTTCCGTCATCGTTCGCGTCAACGACCGCGGGCCTTTCCACGAGGGTCGCCTTATCGACGTGTCCAGCAAGACGGCCGATCTTTTGGACATGAAGCGAACGGGCACTGCCAGTGTGCGCGTTCAATATGTCGGGCGTGCTCCGCTCGATGGGCATGACATGCCTTATCTGATGGCATCCTACGTGCCGAAGGGCGCGCGTGGACCGGGCATCAACCCCGAGGGGCAGATCGCAACAGGCGTCATGGTTGCTTCCGCTTCGCCTAACAATATTCCTATTCCGCAGAGCCCCGCCTATGGCGGCTCCGCGCAGATGGCACTGGTCGGCTCCAAGAAGAGCCAGGCACTGCAGGCCATGCCGTTGGTCAATGGACCAGCCCCAGTCATGGGACAGGGTGCTGAGCAGTTCGTTATCCTGCCGGAAATCGGTCCATTCATCACCGAACGGCCGGAGGGCAACTATCTTCGCGCGCCAGCACCCTCGGCACGATTTGCCTCTGCCTATTCTGAGGATGCACCTGTTTCAAAGTCGGCAAGCGCATTTGACGCCGTTCTCGTCAAACGTGGTGAACTGACGGAACAGTCGATCCTGTCATTCGTGAAAAACAAGCAGGGCAAGGCTCGCTGAGCTTTGCCCTTTTTCGAAGTGTTGCGCATACTATGCCAGCCTGCGTCATGATTCTGGAGAGGCGTGTCGCCGGGGCGGCAACGTCGATCAAACCAGGTCACGCAGGCTTAACAACTTATGACGGCGGGCAACGTCCTGATGCGCGAAACAATCAAACGATATCTTAGATCTGCTGTTCTTGCTGCCGTTTGTCTGAACATTGGTGCAGTGGCTGCGAATGCGCAGACGGCCCCGGTCGTTACCAAGGCGCAGCAGGCCTACATGATCGATGCAGAGACGGGCACGGTCCTTCTTTCGGTCAATGAGAACACCCCGTTTCCGCCCGCATCCCTTGCCAAACTCATGACGGTGGAGCTCGTTGTCAGCGCGCTTTCGAAGGGTGAGGTAAGCCCTGAAACCAGCTATCCGGTTTCCGAATATGCCTGGCGTACCGGCGGCGCGCCGTCACGCACTTCCACCATGTTTGCAGCGCTGAAATCCTCGGTCAGCATCAATGACCTGCTGACGGGCATCATCGTACAGAACGCCAATGACGGCTGCCTGATTGTGGCTGAGGGGATGGCGGGATCCGACGGCGCATTTGCCAAGAGGATGACGGCTCGGGCGAAAGAGCTCGGCATGGCCAACAGTTCCTTCGCAAACTCAACCGGATTGCCCGATCAGGTCAGCCAGACCACCGCAAAAGACATGGTGGTTCTCGCCAGCCACATTCATCGCAGCTTCGGCGATCGCTACGGCCTGTTCAGCAAGCCAGACTTCGAATGGAACCGGATTTTCCAGCGAAACAAGAACTCGCTTCTTGGCAATGGTATAGACGGGATGGGCCTTGGCTTTGCCGAGGGCCAAGGCTTCTCCACGGTGGTTTCGGCAGAACGTGACAGCAGGCGCATCTATCTCGCGCTCGCAGGCCTGCCGGATGACAAGACCAGACAGGAAGAGGCGCGACGCGTCGTTGAATGGGGTCTGACGGCTTTTGAAAAGCGCAATCTCTTCAAGGATCGAGAGGCCGTCGGGACAATTGCCGTGTATGGCGGGGCGGTGTCATCCATCGATCTTGCCGTGCATGAGGACGTCAGCGTGCTGGTGCCGATCAACAATCCCGAAAGACTTTCGGGTCGCATCGTCTATAACTGGCCGCTCAACGCCCCGCTTGAAGCTGATCACAAGGCCGCAACGCTGAGAATATTTTCTGGAGAGAAGCTTCTGCGTGAGGTACCGCTTTACACGCAGCAGGCCGTCGCCAAGGGCACACTCACTCAGAACGCGACTGGCGCATTGAAAGAACTGCTGTTTTTCTGGCTGTAGTCTTCATGGTTTCGCAACCGGGCGATATGCGTTAAATACAAATCGGCACAGAGTGCTTTAGTCAGGAAGAAACATTGCCCGAAAATACCGGATTGTTCATTAGCTTCGAAGGTGGAGAGGGCGCAGGCAAATCCACCCAGATTCGTGTTCTTGCCGAGACCTTGCGTGCGCGTGGGCTTGAAGTCGTCGTGACGCGGGAGCCGGGCGGATCTCCCGGCGCGGAGGCAGTTCGGCATGTTCTTCTCTCGGGCGCTGCCGAACCCTTCGGCGTGCGAATGGAAGCAATGCTGTTTGCCGCCGCGCGCAATGACCATGTCGAAGAGGTCATACGTCCGGCGTTGCAGAGAGGCGCGGTTGTCCTGTGTGACCGCTTCCTTGATTCTTCTCGCGTCTATCAGGGCACAACGGGCAATCTTGAGCCGGAATTCATCGAGACACTTCAACGCATCGCAATTGACGGGACGATGCCGGACCTGACCCTGATCTTCGACATTGCCGCCACGGCAGGACTGGCGAGAGCGCGCAAACGTGCCGATATTGGCGCGACACCCGATCGCTTCGAAAAGGAAGAGCTGGAAACGCATGAAAAGCGCCGCGAAGCCTATCTCGACATAGCACTCAACGAGCCGCGCCGCTGTCGTATCGTCAATGCCGAACAGCCGCAGGAAAAGGTGGCGGAAGACGTGCTGTCCTTCGTTGAGCCAATGGTTTCCAAATTGTCCGCCATTTCGGACGTAGCGGAATGAGCGAGACACCGGGCGTGCTGGATGGCGCAATAGCGCCGCAGGAAAACACCAGATTGTTCGGCCACGAAGAGGCCGAGCTTTTTCTCGCGCAGTCTTATCGCTCGGGTAAAGGCCACCATGCCATTTTGATCGAGGGGCCGGAAGGCATCGGCAAGGCAACGCTGGCCTTTCGCTTTGCCAACCATGTCCTGTCTCACCCGGAGCCATCGGAAGCGCCGGAGCGGCTGGCGGACCCCGATATGGACTCTGTCGTCAGCCGCCAGATTTCGTCCGGTGCCTCGCACAATCTGCTGCATTTGACGCGACCAGTCGATGAGAAAACCGGCAAGGTCAAGTCGGCTATTACGGTGGACGAAGTACGCAGGGCAGGGCATTTCTTTTCGCAAACATCTGGCACCGGCAACTGGCGCATCGTTATCATCGACCCGGCCGACGACCTTAACCGCAATGCGGCAAACGCGATCCTTAAGATTCTGGAAGAGCCGCCGAAGCGGGCGCTGTTCCTCGTGCTTTCCCATGCGCCGGGAAAGCTGCTGCCCACAATTCGCTCACGCTGTATGCCCCTGCGTCTTGCTCCCTTGGGCAATGACGACATGGAAAAGGCACTTCAGCATCTGGGCCTTTCCATGTCTGCGGAAAAGCGCGATACGCTTCTGGAAGCATCCAAGGGCAGCGTTTCCCAGGCGCTGAAACTGCTCAATTACGGCGGCTCGGATATTATCGATGTCTTCGGCGAGGTCATGACGGCGACCGGGCCTTCAGCCCGCAAGCAGATGCACAAGCTGGCCGATGTTCTGGCGCAAAAAGACGGTGATATCGTGCTCGGCTTCTTCATGGAACATGCGACCGAAGCGCTGATGGAGCGGGCGAGGGCGGCGGCCATGGCTGGAGACCTCAGCACCGCAGAGCGCCACGCCCGCCTGTCGTCATCCTTGACGGAGCGCATCACAATTGCTCAGGCCTATAATCTCGACAAGAAGCAGATGGTGCTTTCCATCCTTGAAGACATGCGCTCGGCCTGAAGCCGGACAATTTTACGGCTTTCGCTTTCGCTTGTGCGAACAATAGGCTAAGAGCGGTCTATCTCAAAAACAGTCCGTAAAAATCGATCGAGCGTCATGACAGACAAGACACCTTTCTACATCACAACAGCGATTTCCTACCCAAATGGCAAGCCGCATATCGGCCATGCCTATGAACTGATCGCGACGGATGCCATGGCGCGGTTTCAGCGTCTGGACGGAAAGGACGTCTTCTTTCTGACCGGCACGGACGAGCATGGCCAGAAGATGCAGCAAACGGCGCGCGCCGAGGGCATCACGCCTGAAGAACTGGCACAGCGCAACTCCGATCAGTTCCGCGAAATGGGCAAGCTGCTCAATGCCTCCAATGACGATTTCATCCGTACAACGGAAGAGCGTCACCATGAGACGTCGCGCAACATCTGGAAATTGATGGCGCAGAAGGGCGACATCTATAAGGACAGCTATGCTGGCTGGTATTCCGTGCGCGACGAAGCCTATTGCGCCGAGGACGAGACGGAAGTCCGCGCCGATGGCGTTCGCTATGGACCCCAGGGGTCGCCGGTCGAATGGGTCGAGGAAGAAAGCTACTTCTTCAAACTCTCCGAGTATCAGGACAAGCTGTTGAAGCTCTATGAGGATCAGCCGGATTTCATCGGTCCCGCAGAGCGACGCAACGAGATCATCTCCTTCGTCAAATCCGGGCTCAAGGACCTCTCGGTATCGCGCACCACGTTTGATTGGGGCATCAAGGTACCGGATGATCCAAAGCACGTGATGTATGTCTGGGTCGACGCACTGACCAACTACATCACCGCGACCGGCTATATCGAAGACAAGAACGGCGCTCGCGCGAAGTACTGGCCTGCCGACGTTCATATCATCGGCAAGGATATCATCCGCTTCCACGCCGTATACTGGCCTGCATTCCTCATGAGCGCCGGCCTGCCGCTGCCAAAGCGCGTCTATGCCCATGGCTTTTTGCTCAACAAGGGCGAGAAGATGTCGAAGTCGGTTGGCAACGTTGTCGATCCCGTCAATCTGGTCAACCATTTTGGTCTGGATCAGGTGCGCTACTTCTTCCTGCGCGAAGTGTCTTTCGGACAGGATGGCAGCTACAGCGAAGAGGGCATCGCCACGCGCATCAATGCAGATCTGGCAAATGGTATCGGCAATCTCGCCAGCCGCTCCTTGTCGATGATCGTCAAGAACTGCGACGGACAGGTGCCGACACCCGGCGCCTTTACCGATGAAGACAAGGCGATGCTGGCCGCGGCTGACGCCCTGCAGGCAACATGCCGCGAAGAAATGAACCGGCAGATGATCCACAAGGCGCTGGCCGCCATTATCGCCGTTGTTTCCGAAACGGACCGCTATTTCGCGGGCCAGGAACCCTGGGCTCTGAAAAAGACCGACCCGGAGCGCATGGGCACAGTCCTGTACGTGACGGCAGAGGTGGTTCGCCAGATCGGCATTCTGCTGCAGCCCTTCATGCCCGGCTCCTGTGAAAAGCTGCTGGACCTCGTTGCCGCACCTGCCGACAAGCGCGACTTCGCAGCCTTGGGTGAGGGTGGGCGTCTCGTTCCGGGCACTCCGCTTGAGGCACCAAAGCCGGTGTTTCCGCGCTATGTGGCGCCAGAGGCTTAACGCAGATGCTGATCGATACCCATTGCCATCTGGACTTCGCCGATTTCGATGCGGAGCGCGACGATATCATCGCACGCGCTCACGCATCCGGCGTCAGCCAGATGGTGACGATCTCCACCCGCGTCGCCCGGCTGCCGGAATTGCTGAAGATCGCGGAGAAATACCCGTCGGTCTTTTGTTCCGTTGGCACGCATCCCAACAATGCCGACGAAGAACTCGACATTACCGCTGAATATCTGGTCCGGCTTGCCAACAGCCATGAAAAGATCGTGGCGATCGGCGAGGCGGGGCTGGACTATTTCTACGACACGCAGAAGCCGGAAGACCAGAAAACCGGCCTGCGACGCCACATCGAGGCAGCGCGCATCACCCAACTTCCGCTCGTCATCCACAGCCGCAGCGCTGATGACGACATGATTGCGATTTTGCGGGAAGAAAGCGGGAAGGGTGCTTTCCCCTTCATCCTGCATTGCTTTTCAGCGGGCCCGGCGTTGGCGCAAGCCGGGGTAGAACTCGGCGGTTACGTGTCGTTTTCCGGCATTCTCACATTCCCGAAGTCTCAGGACATTCGCGACATCGCAGCCACCATCCCCGTGGACCGGTTGCTGGTGGAAACGGACGCGCCCTATCTCGCACCGAAGCGCTGGCGCGGCAAACGCAATGAACCCTCCTATGTCGTCAACACGGCAGAAGTCCTGGCAGAAGTCCATGGCATCTCCTACGAGCAAATGGCTGAACTGACCACCCAGAATGCATTTCGCTGCTTCTCCAAGATGACGAAGGTGTAGCTGTGGCAGGCTTTCGGCGGAGGTTCACGATACTCGGTTGTGGTTCTTCTCCCGGAGTGCCGCGCATCAACGGGGACTGGGGCGATTGCAATCCCGACAATCCCAAGAACCAGCGCACCCGTGCCGCATTCATGGTTGAGCAGATTGCGCCGGATGGCGGTACCACCACCGTCGTCATCGACACAGGGCCTGATCTACGCACGCAGCTGATTGCCGCAAGGGTCACGCATATCGACGCTGTGCTCTACACCCACGCTCACGCCGATCACCTACATGGCATAGACGATCTGCGCGGCTTCTTCATCTCGACACGCAAGCGAATCCCCATCTATGCCGACGTAGCGACGATGCAGCGCATTCGCGATGGCTTTCCCTACTGCCTCGAAACGCCGCCGGGCAGCAATTATCCGCCAATCGTCGAGCCTCATCTGATCGAGGACCTGGACACGCCAATCACCATTACGGGTGAAGGCGGGGCGATCTCTTTCGCGCCGCACATGCAGCAGCATGGCGACACGCACTCACTCGGATTTCGCATCGGCTCCGTCGCTTATTGCACCGATGTCAGCGACTTTCCGGCGGACTCCGTTTTAAAGTTGAGCGGGCTTGACGTGATGGTCATCGATACGCTGCAATATCGCTATCATCCAAGCCATCTCTCCATGGAGCAAGCGCTGGAGTGGATTGGAAAACTTCGCCCCCGCCGCGCCATCCTAACCCACATGCATACGCCTCTCGATTATGACATAGTCATGCGCGAAACACCTGAGCACGTGGAACCGGGCTACGACCAGATGCAGTTTGAACTTGAAGTCTCGGGCGACCTGACGGTTTGAACTGAAAACAGCAGCGCACCAACGGCCTATATTTGCTGGAGTGGCGACCAGAGGCACAGCAATTCGCCGGAGGAATCAACATGTCGTCCAAGCCTTTCCGTGCTCCCAGTATGGCAAGCTTCTTCGACAATCTTCGCTCCAGCAGACTGCGCGCCGTGTTCCGGCGCGGCGAAGTTGCACTTGTCGTTCTCGCCATCTTCGTCGGCGCCGCAGCCGGTCTTTTCGTTGCTCTGATTGGCGCTATAACGACGGCGCTCCATGTCCTTGTCTTTGGCGTCGAGCGGTTGAGCAGCAGTGATCTTTCCGGCTACATTGTCCTGGTAGGCCCGCTCGCTGGCGGCATCATTCTGGGCGTCATGATCTTCGTGATCTCAAAGACACGCAAAAAACCGATGATCGACCCGATCGAAGCCAACGCTTTGCACGGTGGTCGCTTATCACTCACGGATAGTGTCATCGTCTGCGTACAGAACATCATCTCGAACGGCTTCGGGGCATCGGTTGGCCTGGAAGCCGGCTATACGCAGGTGGCCAGCGGCATCGCATCCAAGCTCGGCCTGAACCTGAAGCTGAGGCGAGGGGACATGCGCATACTCGTCGGTTGTGGTGCCGCCGGAGCTATTGCAGCAGCCTTCAATGCTCCGTTGACGGGTGCGTTCTACGCCATTGAACTGATTATAGGCACTTACACGATCGTCACGCTGGCGCCGCTGGTCGTATCCGCCTTGGTCGCAACGATCGTCACCGGACTTTTATCGCAGCATGGGCTCAGCATCGATATTGCTGGCTCAAACACCGTTACGCCGCCCGATTACGTTCCGGCAATTTTCCTCGGTGCTGTCTGCGCCGGCATCGGCATCATTCTCATGCAGGCGGTTTCATTTATTGAAGAGACAGCCAGGAAAAGCCGCATACCCATCTGGCTAAGACCGGCCATGGGTGGGATTGTTGTTGGAGCATTGGCGCTGATTTCGCCGCAGGTTCTTTCCAGCGGGCACGGCGCGCTCCACATCAACCTCAATGCAGATATGACGATTGCGGGCCTCGCGGGACTTTTCCTTCTCAAAGCTTCCGCCAGCGCGATTTCCATCGGCTCCAGTTTCCGCGGAGGCCTGTTCTTCGCGTCGCTGTTCATGGGCTCTCTGCTGGGCAAGATTTTCGCGATTTGCGCACCTTATATCGGTTACGGCGACACGCAGCCCGTCGTCTATGCCGTCATCGGCATGAGCGCCTTTGCCGCTGCCATCATTGGCGGGCCTTTGACCATGACATTCCTGGCGCTGGAATTGACCGGCGACTTCCAGATCACTGTTCTCGTCCTCGCTGCCGTGATGACCACTTCGCTGGTGGTACGCACCACCTTCGGCTATTCCTTCGCGACCTGGCGTTTTCATCTTCGGGGCGAAAGCATCCGCAGCGCGCACGACATTGGCTGGATCCGTGATCTGACAGTTGGCAAGATGATGCGCGCCGACATTCGCAAAGAGCGCGTCAGCATCGGCCTTGCGGCCTTCAAGGAGAAATACCCGCTTGGCTCAACCCAACGCGTGATCATGACACACGACGACGGACGTTACGCCGGGATCATCCTGGTACCGGAAATCTACGCCGACCCGATGGAGCGAGACTCCAAGACAATCAGCCTTGAGAGCTATCTGCGATACAAGAGCGATGTTCTTCTGCCAACAATGAACGCCCGCCAGGCCGCAGCAGCCTTCGACGCCACGGAAAGCGAAGCACTGGCCGTCGTCAACGACAAAATCGAAAACAGACCAGTGGGCCAACTCACAGAAAGCCACACGCTCAGGCGCTACAGCGAAGAACTAGAAATCCGTCGTAGGGAAACCTCGGGAGAAATATAGAACATGAGAAATTCGCTATAAGGCATTGATTTAATGTTTCTATCGATTGCCAAAGATATAGCAATCCTGACAACCACATCGATCAAAAAGTTCCATAATCTATCTTATGCGATAATTGGCTTTGGGTGCGTTTCGTCCACATCACAGTGTCGCCTCTTGCCGTACTGATCAAATCGACAGTGAGCAGCCAAATGTCGACGTCAAACTGGTAGACCGTTGAATCATTGCAGATCTGCGGCCCGCTCGCTCATCCGCTCTTCAATTAGATTTCGCACTTCCTCTATAGGTATTGGGCGTCGCGCCGGTAAGTCGGGCGAATATTTTGCGGAATGCTGCCGGATCCGCGTAGCCAACCGTCCAGGCAATGCTCTCCACGGAATTGTTCGTCGTCTCAAGCAGTTGCCGCGCTTTCATGATACGGACATTTTGAAGGTACTCTGTCACCTTCAATCCCGTTGCGCGAAAGAAGCGCCGCTGGAGTGTTCGCTCGGAAAGATTGACGCTGTCTGCCAAGGCGGCGATGGACTTTTGTAGCTCGGGTGCCGCATGGAACTGGTGCTGAAGATGAACCACATCAGCGTCCCCATGGTCGAAGCGAGGTATGAAAGTCTTGTAACGGCTCTGGCTGCGACGAGGCGGATCGACGATGAGGAAGCGGGCAGTCTCGAGCATTACCGCCTGCCCTAAAAGTTTTTCGACGATGAGAAGACCCAGATCAGCCCAAGCAAGGATTCCGCCCGCGGTGATCACATCGCCATCGTCAATGATCATATGTTCAGAAGCAACACTGATGTTCGGAAACTGCTCTGCCAGCCTGTCTGCAAAGGCCCAATGGGTCGTTGCCCGCCTGCCGTCGATCAATCCGGTTTCCGCCAGAACAAAAGCGCCCGCGCAGACGGAGCAGACGATGGCACCCTTTGCGTGATGCGTTGATATCCACTCGGATGCTGGCGCCATTCTCTCCATTTTCTCGGGCATGATGATGCTGGGTGGAGAAATGATGTAGTCGAGTACATGAGGTTTGTCTGAATGAGAATCCCATGTACAGTGAACACCACCCTCCTCCAGCGTCCAGTGACTGACTCTCAACGAAGGTCGATTGGCGGCGGTAAGCATATCCGGGTACCACTCGCAAGCAATACGAAACAGGTCTGTAAGCCCGTAGATCGCAGCGAGTTGGCATCCGGGGTAGATCAGAAGGCCAATCTCGATCAGTTTTTGTTCGTTCTTACGCATTGTCGCTTTTGCCACCGATAAAGTCATTTCTGCCACGTGGCAGCATTAGGTCACCGCGTTAGTTTGCTCAAGTCAAAAGCAACTCCCAAGGCGCAAGGAACAGACGAAGATGGCATCTTTTCAAGACGACTTCTCGGTGTCGAGACGCAACCTGTTAATTGGAAGCGCGGCCATTGCGAGCCTGAACCTCACCTCGCTCGCCTTCGCGCAACCACAAATCCAATCAACTTCAATAGGAGATCATACCATGAGCAGCGCATTCGTAACGACCAAGGACGGCACTGAAATCTTCTACAAAGACTGGGGTCCAAAGGACGCACAGCCGATCGTCTTCCATCATGGCTGGCCGCTGTCTTCGGACGATTGGGATGCGCAGATGCTGTTCTTCCTTTCCAAGGGCTACCGTGTGGTAGCGCATGACCGACGCGGTCATGGCCGTTCTGCCCAGGTTTCGGAAGGTCACGACATGGACCACTACGCTTCCGACGCCTTCGCGGTCGTTGAAGCGCTGGACCTGAAGAACGCCGTTCACATCGGTCACTCCACCGGCGGCGGTGAAGTTGCGCGCTACGTGGCCAAGCATGGCGAGCCTGCCGGTCGCGTTGCCAAGGCGGTTCTCGTTTCTGCCGTTCCGCCAATCATGGTCAAGACCGCCTCCAATCCGGAAGGCCTGCCCATGGAAGTCTTCGATGGCTTCCGCTCCGCACTTGCTGCCAACCGCGCACAGTTCTTCCGCGATGTTCCGGCTGGTCCTTTCTATGGCTTCAATCGCGATGGCGCGACAGTGCATGAAGGCGTGATCCAGAACTGGTGGCGTCAGGGCATGATGGGTGGCGCGAAGGCCCATTATGACGGCATCAAGGCTTTCTCCGAAACGGACCAGACGGAAGACCTGAAAAACATCAGCGTTCCGACACTGGTTCTGCACGGCGAAGACGACCAGATCGTCCCGATCGCTGACTCGGCCCACAAGTCGGTCAAGCTGTTGAAGAACGGCACGCTGAAGACCTACCCTGGTTTCTCGCATGGTATGCTGACGGTCAATGCCGATGTGCTGAATGCTGATCTGCTCGCCTTCATCAAGGGCTAACGCCACTGCCCGCGACCGGTGTGTTTTAACACCGGTCGCGCCTTCTCGTGAGAGCTCATGCCTATTTGACGGCCGAGTTTCCACCATCTGCGAATAATGCAGAACCGGCGACAAAGCTTGCCATTGGGCTGGCAAGAAACAGCGCGGCTTTCGCGATTTCTTCCGGTTGCGCAATGCGTTTCATGGCATGAAGGCCGGCGGCCCACTCCTTCTGCGCGTGATCGCCAGCCATCGCAGTATCCGATCCGCCGGGCAGCAGGGCATTGGCCCTGATCCCACTGCTCGCATAGTCCGCAGTGATGCCCTTTACCAGCCCCATCAATCCCGCCTTCGAAGCCGCATAGGCACCCATTGCCGGAAGACCGACACTGGTTCCCACAAAACTGGATGTGAATATGATGGAGCCGCCGCCCCTTTCGAGCATCGCGGGGATCTGGCTTCGGCTCGCCATGAAAGCTGACGTCAGGTTTGTGGCAAGCGTCTCCTGCCATTCTGACACGGAAACGTCCGCAAGTGGTTTCAATGGTCCAACCATTCCAGCATTGTTGAAAGCGATATCCAGACCGCCGAACATTTGCAGCGCTTCAGAGGTGAGTTCGTCATGCGTCTCCGCACGACTGACGTCACCAGCCAGGATATGAGCTCTGCCGCCTTGACCGCGTATCGTATCAGCGACTTTTTCCAAACCCGGACCGCCTCTGGCGTTGAGAACGACGGCAGCACCTTCGCCAGCAAACAGCAACGCTGCCGCGCGACCTATCCCGGATGATGCGCCTGTGATGATGGCTACCTTGTCTTGCAACATTCCCATGATTTGCTCCTTGCGTGGAGCTTAGCCATAGCCGACTGGGCAAGGCGGCGACCACCCGTTTCTTGCCGTGACATTCGGTGTGAGTGAGAGCGCGGCAGCGACGTCAAGCGCCGCCCTGCCCTGTCGACAGCCACCTGACGCTAATCGATGACCGTTGATGCCGAACAGGTCGTCTTCTTGAGATCTCGCTCGATTTCAATCAGTCGCTGCTTGCGCCAAAGCCCGCCACCGTAGCCGGTCAGAGAACCGTCGGCCCCGATGACGCGATGACAAGGGATCATGATGGCTATTTGATTTGCGCCGTTGGCACGGGCCACGGCGCGTGTGGCAGCAGGATGCCCGATCTGGCGGGCAATGTCTGAGTAGCTTCGGGTTTCGCCTGCAGGTATCTGCCGCAGGGCATCCCAAACGTGCTGGGTAAAAGCGCTTGCCGGTGCCGCGAGTGGCGTTAGAAACCTGGCAGAGCGGGCAGCGAAGTACTCGGCAAGCTCTGCCGCAGCCTGCTCCGAAGGAGGCATGGTGCCAATACCGATGCCCTCTTTAGAGTTTCGCTCAAGCTTTCTCAGCTCGGCGGGCAGCCCCTTTCGATCCACGAATTCCAGAAGATGAAGGTGGTTTCGGCTACTGACGGCGATCATGTCGCCAAGCGGCGTTGGAATCCATGTTGCCCGCAGCAGCTTATCGGATTGCAGCTCCGCTGGCGATTTCCCAAGCAGACGAGCAAATGCGGCACGAAACGCGCTGGCAGAGTCAAAGCTGGCCTCATGCTGCGCGGTAATCACCTTTCCGCCCAGAGCCAGCGTCTCAAAGCCCTCTCGTATGCGGCGTTGGCGAGCCATTTCGAGAAACGTCATCCCGAATTGCCGCTTGAAGCTTCGTCGCACCGTTGAGAGGTCATAACCGAGCTTTGCCACGTGGTCCTCGGACCACCGCAGATAAGGACGCTTGTCCAGTTCCTGCAGCAGGGCGGCAATTGCAGGATCTGCAAGCGCGGCGGCCTGAAGCGGATGGCAGCGCTTGCAAGGGCGGAAACCAGCCTCGATGCACTGGCCGATCGTGGGATAGAACGTGCAGTTCTCGCGCTTCGGCTTACGTGCAGGGCACGTCAACCGGCAAAAAACGCCGGTTGTCGAGACGCAAACAAAGGCTTGGCCGTCGAAACTTTCGTTTCTGGCAAGCAGGGCGGCGTAAAGTGTATCAGGGTCAGGAAGATCAAACAGCATGTGGAAATCCTAGAATCGCTTGCAGCAGATTGCCGCCGTTTTTCAGGCGTCTATTTTTTTCTTCGTGACCACCCGTTTCCTGTCACTTCAGTGCAAAGGCCTGAGAAAATTGCCCCATCCGCTCTGAAGTCACACCCCGCCTCATCGTAACAAGCCTGGTCCGAACATCAATGATCTGTGGGCATTGACGCCCGCCAGGCTTCCGTCGCCTACAGCCAGAGCAACCGATGCCATGGGACGGGCGGCGTCGCCGCAGGCGAAGATGCCGGGCGCGCTTGTTGCCTTCATTGCATCGGTCTTGATCGTCGAGCCCAAAGGTCCGTGCTCCATATCGAGGCCGAGCTGTTGTGGGATCGATGTTGCAATTTCGAACGGTGCAAGCGCAAACAGACCGGCAAAGGGTAAAATGCGACCGTCGCCGAGTTGCACATCGGCGTGGCCCCTAATCGCCTCCACTGGCGTTGTATCAATGGTAACACCACGAGCTGCAAGGGCTGCGACCTGATCCGAATTCGGTTCAAATGCCCCGTTGACGAGCAAGGTTGTCGGCCCCCAATCAGGAAGCATCAAGGCGTGGTGCAGGGAAAGCTCCGAGCCGGCGACAACACCGATCTCGCCCTGGTTCAATTCATAGCCGTGGCAATAGGGGCAATGAAACACGCTCTTTCCCCATCGCTCGCTCAAGCCGGAAATGCCGGGAAGAATGTCCCTCACCCCGAGAGCGAGCACCAGACGACGGGAGATGAATTTATCTGTCCCAACAGTTACTTCGAAAGAAAACGATTCTGCATCGGAATTTTCGCGGCGCTGTGCGGTCTCTGCGCGCCCCGCCAACCATTCCACCGTGCTGTACCGCGTGACCTGTTCGCGAGCTTTCGCGGCAATCGCTGCGGGATCCGCGCCATCTTGCGTAATGAACCCATGTGAGTGTGAAGCAAAGCGATTGCGCCTTTTGCCTTCGTCAATGATCAGCACCTTTCGACGGGCACGCCCCAACTGCATCGCCGCAGAGAGCCCCCCGTAGCTGCCGCCTATTATGATGACGTCGTAAATATTCTCGCTCATGACACACTCCTTTTTCTCGCAACATCATAAGTGTCGTGATTTTTGATGTCAACGCTTCACGACACTTCGATTGTAACTTGAAAATTGATTGTGCTAGAGTGCCTCCACCAGGTGCGATGAGGAAAACAACATGCGGCAGGACAGTCGGCTTTCACGGATGCTTCACGTCCTTATTCATATGGGCCGTCATGACGGGGCGATGACCTCCGAGATGATCGCTCATATGCTGGATGCCAATCCCGTGGTGATCAGGCGGACGATGGCGGGTTTGCGGGACAGAGGTTATGTCAGCTCCGTTAAGGGTCACGGCGGAGGCTGGACACTGGCACGCCCCCTTAGCGAGCTCACTCTTCTCGATGTCTACCAAGCCGTTGGCGAGCCATCGATCTTTGCCGTCGGACCCGCCTATGACATGCCCGGATGCCCTATCGAGCAGGCAGTCAACGGGACGTTGAAGGGCGTCTTCAATGAGGCAGAAGAGCTTTTGCGCCGAAGATTTGCAAGCGTCACGCTGTCTGACATTGCCGAGGCATTTCCCGAGCACGGACAGCACGATGGTGACTGCCAGCGGCAGGATAAAAGCACGTTGGGATGAAGAGGCTTTGCCACAACTTTCATTTGATATAGGCACGGTCGTATTTGGATGACGCAAGCGGCCTGCCACATGAAATTTCGAGAAAGCCTTATTCTCTATGCATCTTTGACCTCGCTGACAGCGCTCAGTATCGACGCTCTTTTGCCGGGTCTGCGCGCAATCGGAGAGGAGTTCGGCGCCACGCCGCTTCTTTCGACGCAGCATGTCATTTCGCTTTTCATCTTCGGCATGGCATTTGGTGAACTGGTACTCGGGCCTTTGTCAGACGCGATCGGAAGAAAGCGCGCCCTCCTGCTTGGGCTCGGGCTCTACGCAATCGGCCCGATCATAGCACTCTCATCCCAATCTCTGGAAATGGTTGTTCTGGGGCGGTTCTTACAGGGTGCCGGTGTCTCAGGTCCGAAGATCGCGACACGCGCCATGATCCGCGATCAGTTCGACGGCAGCGCGATGGCGCGCGTCATGTCACTCATGTTTACGCTCTTTATTCTGGTGCCTATGATTGCCCCTGCTCTTGCCATGGGGCTGATTTCCGTCGCTGGCTGGCGCAGCATCTTCGTCGCTTATCTGTTGATTGCGCTGATCCTCGGTCTTTGGCTGGCCATCCGCCATCCGGAAACTCTTCCCGCGAACCGGCGCATTCCTGTACGCCCTCGCCTTCTCCTGACCAACGGCTTTAGAATAGTTGCCAATGCCCGCGTGATGTTGCTGACCGTGGCGACCGGCCTCGTTTTCGGCGCTCAGCTGCTCTATCTCAGCACAGCTGCGGATATTTTCCACGATGCCTATGGCGTCACAGAGAGCCTGCCCCTGTATTTTGCTGGCCTTGCCATCTCCATGGCACTGGCATTCTTTCTCAATTCAAGACTGGTCCAACGCTTCGGCATGGAGGCCATGGCACGCGCGGCCTTCATCGGCTTTGCTGGTTCAGCCGTGTCGATGATGTCGGCCTGCCTTTTGCTCGATAACGAACTGCCCTTCCCGGCCTTTCTTGCAACGCTCTTCGTCACTTTCTTTGCGACCGGACTGCTTTTTGGCAATCTCAATGCGCTGGCCATGCAGTCTCTGGGCGAAATTGCAGGCTTTGGCGCGTCCATCATCGCATCAGGATCAAGCCTCGTTTCGACAGTCTTTGCTCTCGTATTCGGCCGTTTCTATGATGGAACTTCACTCTATCTTGCGGCGGGCTTCGTCGTCGCCAGCATTTGCTCGCTGGTTCTTGCGGAGATCGGCCTGCGAAGCGACCCCTCGCCTGTACGTGCCGCACAGCCTGCTCATAATTAGCGCTTGGGAATTTCCGGCAGCCCTTCTAAAAGACATTCAACGCCTGATCTTCAGAAGAAACACTGATGCCGCAAATCTATGTCGATGCCGATGCATGTCCGGTAAAGCCGGAAATATTGAAAGTTGCCGAACGCCACGGGCTGGAGGTGACATTCGTCGCCAATTCCGGGCTTCGACCGTCCCGCGACCCCATGGTCAAGAACGTTATCGTTTCCAGCTCTTTTGACGCTGCCGATGACTGGATCGCAGAGCGTGCCGGACCGGAAGACATCGTCATTACGGCGGATGTACCGCTGGCGGGTCGTTGCGTTGCCAACGGCGCTCAGGTCACCGGGCCAACGGGTCGTGTCTTCGACAAGAGCAATATCGGTATGGCAACGGCGATGCGCGATCTGGGTGCCCATTTGCGCGAAACCGGGGAAAGCAAGGGCTATAACGCCGCTTTTTCACCGAAGGACCGCTCGCAATTTCTCGAAACGCTTGACCGCATGTGCCGCCGCATCAAGAAGTAGCGCGTACGGAGACCACGTCGATGACAAAGCCGCAGTCCAAAGCCAGAAATTACGCCAGGCACAGACCTTTCCTGATTGCGGCCGGGCTGAGCCTTGCCACGCTGGCGGCTCTCCTCGTTCTCAGCCCCTCAATCGCCATCGAGGGTGCAGCCATTGTCTTCTTCGTGACCTATCTCGCGATTTTCTCTTCTCACGTGCCTCGCCTAACAGCCGCGCATTTGAAAGCACATGCGGACAGTGACGATCTGCCAGCAGTTGCCATCATCGCCATTACATTTTTTGCGGTCGCCGTCTCCGTCGCGTCGCTGTTCGTTGCCCTCAACCACACGGCGGGAGAAACCGTGTGGTCCCTGACACTTGCGTTTCTCTCAGTCTTTCTGGGCTGGCTGACCATTCACACCATGACGGCCGTCCACTACGCCCACCTGTTCTGGCGCCCTTCGGCAAGTGCCGGAAAAACCGAACCTCGCGGCGGCATGGACTTTCCCGAGACAGACAATCCCGGCATCCACGAGTTCCTTTATTTCTCCGTTGTCATCGGCATGACGGCCCAGACATCGGATGTCGCCGTTACCAGAACATCGATGCGCAAGGTCGTTCTCCTGCATTCCATCGTTTCTTTCTTCTTCAACACCGTGCTTGTGGCTGCGGCGGTCAACGCTGCCGTTTCGCTGGCGGGCTGAACTCATTCTCTACATAAGGAATACGCCATGAAAATCATCTCCCAAAACTCTGCGTTCGGCGGCATGCAGGGCGTGTTTTCACATGAATCCGAGACCACGAATTGCGAGATGACGTTTGCGGTTTATGTTCCGCCAAAGGCCATTCAGGAGCCCTGCCCCGTGCTCTGGTATCTTTCGGGCCTGACATGCACCCACGCCAACGTGATGGACAAGGGTGAGTATCGCCGCATGGCGTCGGAGCTTGGCTTGATCGTGGTTTGCCCGGATACGAGCCCGCGTGGCAATGACGTGCCGGATGAGCTGACCAACTGGCAGATGGGCAAGGGCGCGGGCTTCTACCTCAACGCAACCGAAACACCCTGGTCCAGACATTACCAGATGTACGACTACATCACCGAGGAACTGCCAACTCTGATTGGAGAACAGTTCCGCGTCGATATGAGCCGGCAGGGTATTTTCGGCCATTCCATGGGCGGCCACGGCGCCATGACGATTGCGCTGAAAAATCCTGATCGCTTCAAAAGCTGCTCAGCCTTCGCCCCCATCGTCGCGCCCTCCTCCGCCGACTGGTCGGAGCCCGCTTTCGAGAAATATCTGGGAGCCGACAAGACGACGTGGCGGCAATATGATGCTTGCGCGCTGGTAGAGGATGGCGCGCGCTTCCCTGAATTCCTCATAGATCAGGGCAAGGCCGACAACTTCCTGGAAAATGGGCTTCGCCCCTGGTTGTTTGAGGAAGCGGTCAAGGAAACGGACATCTCGCTGACCTTGCGGATGCACGAACGCTATGACCACTCCTACTATTTCATTTCCACATTCATGGACGACCACCTGAAATGGCACGCGGAGCGTCTGGGCTGAGACACGCTTTCAGACGTCAATCGGGCTTGCGGTATTCCAGCCGCAGGCCCTTGGCTGTGCGGTTGGCAAAGCCGGTCCAATAGCTGTGCTCCGGCTTGAAGCTGCCATCCTTATTTGCCGCCCATACACCCTTGTCGGAATTCTCAACCAGGTCAAGAAACGGAGCCTTGCTCTGGTCATTCTTGAGCTTGAGATCGAACCACGCGGTTGCGAAATGCTGCGCGATATTGTTCATCCGCACTGTGTCCCACACCGGGTCGGCGTAATGTTCAAAGGGGGCAAAACCGAGCTTCTCGCTCATCTGCCAGCTTTCGACAGGTGCGGGCATGGGCGCTGCCGCGTTGTGGTTGGCATCGGCAAATGTCAAAAGATAGCGGTCGACGGGCATGTTACCTTCGAAGATGCGTCTTATGCCCCTGGAGTAGTCAGAAACATCGTCGGCGCTGCCCGCCATGAAGAAGATCGGCACCTTAACTTCCGAGAGGCCTTTATCGTCCCACATGTCGCGCTGCATTCCCCAGGGCGCGATTGAGATGATGGCCTTGAAACGGGGATCGAACAGATCCGCATGATCCTTGCTTCCCGCCGCGTGAATGGCAAGGGCGCGCTGCTTTGCACTCCAGTCCGCCGCGATTGCCTTTTCGGAAACGCCAGCGCCAGCGGTGACGACAGCGCCGTAGCCACCCATGGAATATCCTATCAGTCCCGTATGCGACACATCGACAAGACCGGAAAGGAAGCTGGCCTTGTCATCGCCCAGCCGCGCCATTTCCTGCAACACGAAGCGCTGGTCGAGCGGCCGGTTGACCAATGTGCTGCCGAATGCGCCCTGATCGTTGTATGTGCTATCGGTATGATCGATGGACGCTACGACATAGCCTTTGCTGGCAAGGTTCTCCGCAAGCGGCGTCAACAGATAACGATTGCCGGGATAACCATGTGAAACGATGATGAGCGGAAATGTCTTGCCGTCCTGTTTCAGGGGTTCGGCATCTCGTTGCGCCCGCCCCTCAATGGAAACCTCGGTTTTTCCATCCCGCAAGAAGACATGATAGTCATCTCCCTGCCCGGCCTTGCTGGCCGGATACCAGACTTCCAAAGCGAGCTTGCGATCATATCGCGGAAATGGTTTGCCGGGCTCAATGTTAACGACATCGACCTGATCCGCATTCACGGCGGTAATCGTGCGTACGCCAACCGGATAATTGCCGTAGGCCGCCAGAGCGGGTGCATCTGGCCTGATACGATCGACACGGTTTTCGGTAGCCTGCACACTAAAAGGCATGACAAGCAGAAGTGCCAAACCAACGACGCCGGTGTATTTCATCATATGCTCCCAAGGTCACGAACGCGCTCCCTAACTCAAGTATATGACGGTCTATTAAAATCGCCCCGGAAACAAGGCTGTTGCAAGCGGGGCCGGACGGTTGAGGCGAAACTCCGTGATGACGCGCTCTGCGATGCCGGTGGCCAGTTCGTGATCGATGAGGGATTTATCGATACCCAGAATGGATGCGGTAAAGGCTGCCTGCGCAATGACTTCACCCGTCTGCACCGCAGCCGCACGAACAACGACGCGGGCAGATGCGCGCTCCCCAAGAATGAAGGATCCCCTGGATACGTTCATGACACGAATGGTCAGCACCACGCGCGGACGCCCTCGGTCCCGGGTTGTGGAGCGAATGGCGTTCGAAATCTGGTATTGGATGGATTGCATCAGCTCGCCGGAAACGTCTGGCCGCGCGGCGACGAAAGCACCACGCACGTCAAACAGCAGCTTGTCGCTGTCGCTCACTTCAGGCTCCAGCCTGAAAGACATGAGCGCAAAAGACGCCAGCAAAACAATGCCAAGGCGCTTGAGCGAGTGATGCATGGATAGACGCTCCCCTAACGTCAGGTTCAGCGTCCACCATCCACGATTACGGTTAGAAAAGCGTTAAGAGGCTACACGCCTGCGTCTCTGGAAGCCTTGAGGACATCAACCGCAGCGCGCATTTCAACCAGCCGCTTTGCGCGCCTGACCTGCGCTTCTTCGTCCTCGCCCCATTGTTCGGCAGTCCAGTCCTCGTCCAGATGCGCCAGCGCCCATCCTTCTTCAAGGCTGCGTTCGCCTTCTGCAAGCGCAAGCGCCAGAATGGCTGATCCCGTCAGCGTCGTCATCGTGTGGAGAGCCGCAAGCTCGATCGGCGTGTCGTATTTGCGCAGGGTCACCGCAAAGGCCGCAATTGCTTCGCGGGGCTGTTCCTGATGCATCACGCCTTCGACCAGAATGAAGCGCGCTCCAAGCTTATGCGATGCCCAATCGATGACAGGGTCCCAATGCTCCGCCTGACGCGCGACCAGCGCCTCGGGCTCGCCAGCGCGATAACAGAGAAGATCGCTGGACGAGAAGCGCAGTATGTCCTCGAACACCGCCTGCGTATCGGCGGCAATGCCGTCGATAGCTGTGTTGATGTGGCGCGAGACCGGCATCAGGTTCGGATCTATGACGTCGACCTGCGCGTCCCATTCATCGCGCAGCAACTGGGCAAGTGCTCGCGTCGGCACGACCATGGCGCTCTTTGCGGGCGTACGCATGGCTTTACCGTCGAGAAGAACATTGAATGCACCCTCTTCCGTCTCGCCTACCGTGACCTCCTTGTAGAAACGCTTCGGCAAAGGTTTCTGCATCTGGATTTGGGAACGGCGGATGGGATCCGGGTGGCTCAGACCTTCCGTCAGATCATTCAACAGGTCGCGCATGATACGTCCTTCTCAGCCCGGAATATGTCCGGGAATTTCGCTTGGATGATGGACAATGGCATCGGCTCCGGCCTTCCAGAGATCATCCACCGAGGCATAGCCCCAGGCCACGCCAATTGCCGTGGCACCGGCTGCCTTTGCCATCTGCATATCGTAAATCGCATCGCCGATAACAATGGTGTCGGCGGGCAACATTCCGGTTTCGTCACAGCATTCCGTCACCATGCCCGGATGCGGCTTGGAAGGGCAATCATCTGCAGTCCGAGATATGATGAAATGCTTGCGAAAGCCGTGCGTATCCATGATGAGGTTGAGACCACGCCGGGACTTGCCCGTAACCGCGCCCATCAATATTTCCTGGCGCTGGGCGAGTTTCGAAATCATCGCACTGATGCCATCGAACAGAGGCTCTTCGAAACCTGGCTCTGCCCTCGTCTCGGCGAAGATAGCCTTGTAATGCGCGGTCATCGCGGTCGCCTCGTCATCGACATGAGGCTTGCCCTGCATACGCGCAATGGCGATATCGAGCGTCAGGCCTATGATCGATTTCGTCAGCGCCACATCAGGGCGGTCGAAACCGAAATGCACGAAGGTCCGCGCCATGACCTCATGAATGAGGCCCACGCTGTCGACCAGCGTGCCATCGCAATCGAAAAGAACCAGCTTCATTCGTCGTCCCTGTCGCCATCGGCCACGTCAAGACCCAGCAGGTTCCAGCTTTGCACCATGTGCGGCGGCAAGGGTGCCGTCACCCGCAGGCGTCCACCGGAGGGATGCGGAATGTCGATACGACGAGCGTGCAGGTGCAGCCGCTTCTGGATGCCGCCCGGGAAGTCCCAGTTCGGATCTTCAATATAATATTTGGGGTCGCCGATAATGGGGTGACCCATGTGCAACGCATGAACGCGCAGCTGGTGGGTTCGGCCCGTATAGGGCTCCATCTCCAGCCACGCGAGGTTCTGCGCGGCAGTATCGATCACGCGGTAGTACGAAACAGCGTGGTCCGCGCCCTCTTCGCCATGTTTGGCAATGCGCATCCGGTCGCCATCCGGCGTCTGTTCCTTGACCAACCAGGATGAGATCTTGTCGCTGTGCTTGCGCGGCACGCCCTTGACCAGCGACCAGTAGGTCTTCTTTGTATCGCGTTCACGGAAGGCTGCTGTCAGCTTCTGTGCGGCACCTCTGGTGCGGGCGACGACAAGCACGCCGGACGTATCACGGTCGATACGGTGAACCAGCCGCGGCTTCTCACCCTTGGAACTGGTCCATGCCTCAAGGAGCCCATCGATATGACGGTTGACGCCGGAACCACCCTGAACCGCAATGCCCGCAGGCTTGTTGAAGACAAAGACTTTTTCATCTTCGTGCAGCAACATACGCTTCAAGAGCTCGACATCGTCGGAATTCTTGAGGTCGCTGGAGCTGATGGGGCCGCCCTTGACCTTGGCGTCAACATCGAGCGGCGGCACACGTACAGTCTGTCCCGCTTCAACGCGCGCATCGGTTTTCACCCGGCCACCATCGACGCGAACCTGACCGGAACGCAACAGCTTCTGAAGCGGACCAAAGCCAAGACCAGGGTAGTGGATCTTGAACCAGCGATCGAGGCGCATCCCGGCTTCTTCGGCTTCGACCTTGATGTGCTCGATACCTGCCATGGCAATTCCAGTCTTTCTTTTCTCGTGCCCGCATCGTCAGCGTGCGGTATTTTCCGTTGCCTTTAGAACAAAGCGCGGCCTAAGGCCAGCCCGGCGAAGATTGCCGCAAAAGAAACGAACAGACTTGCCGCAAGATAAACCGCCGCTAGCCCCAGATCTCCGCGCTCGAACAGAACGACAGCATCCAGCGTGAATGAAGACCATGTGGTGAAACCACCGAGGATACCGGTGACGATAAAGACCCTCATTTCCGCGGAAGCGTCGAAACGGCGCGCGATCATCTCCACCATCAACCCTATCAGAAAAGCGCCTGCGACATTGACGGTCAAGGTACCCCAGGGAAAATTGGGGCCGCCAAGGCGCAAACCCCAGATACCCACGAGATAGCGGGCGACGGAACCGATTGCGCCGCCCAGGGCAACAAGCGCGATGTTGAGCATGAAGAATCTCCAGAAGCGGTATGTTTGTTGTTTCTACGACAAACGGTGAAAAAGAGAAATTCCCGCAGCCCACTCACGCGGAAAAGCGGCCCCAATAACTCATTAAATTTCTCATAAAATGCACTCGCAGGATTTAATCGGGGCAAAAGCCGGGGGTGATACGCTTGATCAATTGAAGACCAGGAGGGTGATCGCATGGTGCAAGTCTTGACAGTTTCGGCGACCACCGCCGGCTATGTCGCCGACTCCATCAAGGCGATCCAGCGCCCGTCCAGAAAGACAGAAGTCGAGCAGGCCGCCCGCGAACTGGCCGTCAAAACGGGCAACGTGGATGATTCCGACGTCGGACAGCCGCCGATCGTCGTCCAGCAAAACGCGCTCTCGCTTCATTTCCTCACAGCGGGCCAACAGCAGAACCCGCAAGCGACCCTTGAAGAGGTCATCGAGGCCTATGAGGACAACAAGGAACGCCAGGAAATCCCGCAACAAGATCCGGATTGAAAAGTGACCGGGCCTGAATGTCAGCCCCGGTCGCTCTTTCATCAATTGTGGTGATGATGCTCCTGCTCACCCTTAGCAGACCCGACATCCATCATCACATCGACCTTACCGGCCTTCTCGAACGTCAACGTGACCGGCACCTTGTCTCCTTCGGCGAACGGCTTGCTGACATTGAAGAACATGAAGTGCAGACCGCCCGGCGTCAGTTCCACCGTCTTGCCTGCGGGAATGGCGATGCCTGCATCCAGCTTGCGCATCTTCATGACATCGTTGACCATGGCCATTTCGTGAATTTCAGCGCGGCCAGCGAGTGGCGAGGCCACGGCCACCAGCCGGTCATCAGACGTTCCATCATTCTTGATCGTGACAAAGCCGCCGCCAACAGGCTGTCCCGGCAGCATGGCCTTGGATGCAGCACCTGAAACTTCCAGTGCTCCGACCTTCACGACGTCAGCCGTATGATCAGCAGCACCATGATCGTGCCCGGCAGCTCCCGCCTTTTTAGCGACAACCTTGATGGTCGGTGCGGGGTTGTCCAGAGAGTGCGGATCCTGACCTGCCTCGGCAATCTGATCCCATCTGACGCTCCCCTTGGCGCCGCATAGCTGCGTTACCTTGAATGGCAACGCAGTTCCGGCATCCACTCCGGCAACCTTCCCCTGGATATTGAAGGTGTCGTAAAAGGCGTCGGGCAAATCGCCATCCTTCCAGCGTATTTCCACCGGACCGCTTTTCACGTCCTTTCCGTGGTTGCTGTAGGTCTTCTTGTAGTCGGCGGAAATGATTTCCAGCTCCCAGCCCGGCTTCGGCTGCGGCTTGGCCGCGATGAACCCCTCAGGCAGCTCGACGCGCACCTCGGTGGTTGCCAGCCCGCCTTCGCAGCCATGCGGCACCTGAAGCGCTGCAACAATGGTGCTGTCCTGCTCGGCTGTGGGATTGACGAAGCTGGTATGTGCAAGTGCTGGAATGGAGAAGGTTACTGCGGCAAGCGCGCCAAGGGCGGTGACTTTGCGAATGGTCATGTCTTGATCCTTTAGATGGCGGCTCTCAAAGGCAGCGCCAATCGTGCATTTTTTTAGAAAACCCTGTCGGGCTAGTGTCTGGGATCAAGCGAAAGAGGGAGGCGCACGCGCACGCGGTCTTGGATCATCGACATGACGCGCGGCGGCGACCACAAGATTGGGCCGGTTCAGGAGCCAGGCGAATTGCGTCCTCACCCATGAATTTGCATCAGGGGCTGGCAGCAGGATCGAGGATGCCAGAAGGCAGGCCTCACAAAACAGCGAGGGCATGTCGGAATGGTTTGCCCTGCCCAGTTCATGTGCCGTCTGCACACCTGCATGCCCCTCGCAAATCTCCGCAAAACTTCCATCCGGAAGGCGGTAGGATTCGTCCAGGACTACCGTTGTGGCGGCAATTGCGACGGCGGGCTTATGAGCAAAACCAAGCGACAGCATCAGCGTGGCGCATAATATGCGCAGCAGCTTTATCGATGGTGCCGGTTTTTTGCTCATGAAACCTCTCATGCCACGAAGCGATATCGCGCTTTTTGCTGTAAATCAAAGTGCAATTGCGAGAGTGCGGAACCGGTCCGTCAAAAGACACGTTGTTTGCCTGGTCAAAGACAGCAAGGAGGCCGTTTCCATGCCCGCAAAATCCAAGTCCCAACAGAAAGCCGCCGGTGCCGCACTTGCCGCCAAGCGTGGCGACATGCCAAAATCACGTTTACAAGGTGCTTCAAAAAGCATGGCTAAGTCCATGACAAAAAAAGAACTTGAAGACATGGCATCAACAAAGCGCAAGAAGCTGCCGGAAAAGAAAGACAGTTAAAGCCCACATTGCCTAACCAATGTCGTGCGCGCTGCGGCTCAATTACCTGATGGCGCAAGCTGAACAAAAAACTGTTTGGCTGCGTCATTTGGTCCTTGCCAAGAAAGTGGCTTAGCAGATAATGAGCTTCCATCCCGTTGGGAGAAACCGCTTGAATGCGGTGCCGAAGGAGCAACCGCCCCGGAAACTCTCAGGCAAAAGGACCAACGGATGGGACGGAACTCTGGAGAGAAGCCACCTGCATAAGGACGGCTCGCCGAAGGGATAACAATCTCAGGCGAAAAGGACAGAGGGGGCTCTTGAACCCGGCACTCTTAACTGTGTCATGACATGAGCCCGCGCGAAATCGCGCTACCCTGGAGGCGTTCTTGGCCGATACCGCCGCGCTACAAGTCACCCCGCTTCATTCCCTTCATATGTCGCTTGGCGCCCGCATGGTCCCCTTTGCGGGCTACGATATGCCCGTGCAGTATCCTGCAGGCGTGATGAAAGAGCACTTGCACACCCGCGCGTCCGCTGGCCTGTTCGACGTTTCCCACATGGGGCAAGTGATCCTGAAGGCAAAGTCCGGCAAGTTGGAAGATGCTGCGCTCGCCTTGGAAAAGTTGGTGCCGGTCGATATTCTGGGCCTGAAGGAAGGCCGCCAGCGTTACGGCTTCTTCACCGATGAAACCGGCGGCATCCTCGACGACCTCATGATTACCAACCGCGGCGACCATTTGTTCGTCGTGGTCAATGCGGCCTGCAAGGACGCTGATCTCAGCCATATGAAAGCGCACCTGTCGGACACGTGCGACGTAACGCTGCTTGATGACCGCGCCCTCATCGCTCTTCAGGGCCCGCGTGCGGAAGCTGTTCTTGCCGAATTGTGGGCGGGCGTCTCAGGCATGAAGTTCATGGATGTACGCGAAGTGCCGTTGCTGGACGTGCCCTGCATCGTCTCCCGGTCTGGATATTCCGGCGAAGACGGTTTTGAAATTTCCATTCCATCCGACAAGGCCGAAGTCATCGCCCGCGCCTTGCTGGAGCACCCTGACTGTGAGCCGATCGGCCTTGGTGCCCGCGACAGCCTGCGCCTCGAAGCTGGCCTCTGCCTCTACGGCAACGATATCGACACGACGACGTCCCCCATCGAGGCATCGCTGCAATGGGCAATCCAGAAAGCCCGCCGGACGGGTGGCGATCGCGCAGGCGGCTTTCCCGGTGCCGAACGTATCTTGGGTGAACTGACCAACGGAACCTCCCGTCGTCGCGTGGGTCTGAAGCCGGAAGGCAAGGCCCCGGTGCGCGGGCACGCAAAGCTGTTTGCGGATGCCGAAGGCAAAACGGAACTGGGTGAAGTCACCTCGGGTGGCTTCGGTCCAACCGTCGAAGGCCCGGTTGCCATGGGCTACGTTCCACAGGACTTTGCCGCACCCGGCACAGAGATTTTCGCAGAAGTGCGCGGCAAGTACCTGCCGGTGACCGTCGCCGCCCTGCCCTTCATCACCCCCACATACAAACGCTAATCCGCGGAGATTCCCATGCTGAAATTTACTCAAGAACATGAGTGGCTGAAGATTGAAGGCGACGTCGCCACTGTCGGCATTACCAGCCACGCAGCAGAACAGCTTGGCGACCTCGTCTTCGTTGAACTGCCGGAAGTCGGCTCGACCTTCTCCAAGGATGGCGATGCTGCAACGGTGGAAAGCGTGAAGGCTGCCTCCGACGTGTATTGTCCTCTGGATGGCGAAGTTGTCGAGATCAACCAGGCCATCGTTGACGATCCGTCGCTGGTCAACTCCGATCCGCAGGGAGCCGGCTGGTTTTTCAAGCTGAAGCTGTCCAATGCAGCCGATGCCGACGCGCTTCTGGACGAAGCCGCCTATAAGGAGCTTATCGCGTAATGACGACTCCCACAGAGTTCCATTTCACCGACTACCAGCCCTACGACTTCGCAAACCGTCGTCACATCGGGCCTTCTCCGTCGGAAATGACGGATATGCTCAAGGTCATCGGCTATAACAGCCTCGATGGCCTTATTGACGCAACCGTGCCGTCCTCCATTCGCCAGAAGACGCCGCTTGCCTGGGGCGCGGCGCTGACAGAGCGTGAGGCCCTTGATCGCCTTCGCGAAACAGCAAACAAGAACAAGGTTTTGACCTCGCTCATCGGTCAGGGCTATTACGGCACTATCACGCCACCAGTCATCCAGCGCAACATTTTGGAAAATCCTGCCTGGTACACGGCCTATACGCCCTATCAGCCGGAAATCTCGCAGGGTCGCCTCGAAGCGCTCCTGAACTTCCAGACCATGATTACCGATCTGACGGGCCTGGATGTCGCCAATGCATCGCTTCTGGATGAGGCGACCGCCGCTGCGGAAGCCATGGCGATGTGCCAACGCGTCGCCAAGTCCAAGGCAACCGCCTTCTTCGTGGATGAAAATTGTCATCCTCAGACGATTGCTCTTATCGAGACGCGTGCTGAGCCGCTCGGCTGGAAGGTCATTGTCGGCAATCCCTTCACCGATCTCGATCCTGTCGACGTCTTCGGCGCCATCTTCCAGTATCCGGGCACCCATGGCCATGTCAGCGATTTCTCGGGCCTGATTGCCCGTCTGCACCAGACAGGTGCCATTGCTGCCGTGGCCGCAGATCTTCTGGCTTTGACGCTCTTGAAGTCTCCTGGTGAAATGGGTGCAGATATCGCCATCGGCTCGTCCCAGCGCTTCGGCGTTCCGGTCGGCTACGGCGGTCCGCACGCCGCCTATATGTCGGTCAAGGACACCCATAAGCGCAACATGCCCGGCCGTCTCGTCGGCGTGTCGGTCGATGCACGTGGCAACCGTGCTTACCGCCTGTCGCTGCAGACTCGCGAACAGCATATCCGCCGCGAAAAGGCCACATCCAACATCTGCACCGCGCAGGTGCTGCTGGCGGTCATGGCGTCCATGTACGGCGTTTTCCACGGACCGCAGGGCATCAAGGCCATTGCCCAGCAGACCCACCAGAAGGCCGTCCTCATGGCCAAGGGTCTTGAAAAGCTCGGCTACAAAATCGAACCTGAAACCTTCTTCGACACCATCACGGTCGATGTCGGCCACATGCAGGCTCTCATCTTGCGGGCAGCCGTGGCTGAAGGTGTAAACCTTCGCAAGGTTGGCTCCACCAAGATCGGCATGAGCCTTGACGAGCGTACACGGCCTGCCACACTGGAAGCAGTGTGGCGTGCATTCGGCGGAAACTTCTCGATTTCAGATTTCGAGCCGGAATATAGACTGCCGAAAAATCTATTGCGTACAAGTGCTTACATGACGCACCCGATCTTCCACATGAACCGCGCCGAAAGCGAGATGACCCGCTATATCCGTCGTCTTTCGGACCGCGATCTGGCGCTTGACCGCTCCATGATCCCGCTAGGTTCATGCACCATGAAGCTGAATGCGACGGCTGAAATGCTGCCCATTACCTGGCCGGAGTTTTCCGACATCCACCCCTTCGTGCCAGCCGATCAGGCGCTGGGCTACAAGGAAATGATCGATGACCTCTCGGCCAAGCTTTGCCAGGTCACCGGTTATGACGCCTTCTCCATGCAGCCCAATTCAGGCGCACAGGGCGAGTATGCGGGGCTTCTGACCATCCGCAACTACCACCTTGCCCGTGGCGATGCCCATCGCGACGTGTGCCTCATCCCAACCTCGGCGCATGGCACCAACCCTGCCTCGGCGCAGATGGTGGGTATGCGTGTCGTTCCTGTTCGCGCCATGGAAAACGGCGATATCGATATCGAGGATTTCCGTGCAAAAGCAAAGCAGTACGCGGAAAACCTCTCGTGCTGCATGATCACCTATCCGTCCACTCACGGCGTGTTTGAAGAAACCGTGCGCGAGATCTGCGATATCACGCACACGCATGGCGGACAGGTCTATCTTGATGGCGCCAACATGAACGCCATGGTCGGTCTTTCCCGTCCCGGCGACATCGGCTCGGACGTTTCCCACCTCAACCTGCACAAGACCTTCTGCATTCCGCATGGCGGCGGTGGTCCCGGCATGGGCCCGATTGGCGTCAAGGCACATCTTGCCCCATACCTGCCCGGCCATCCGGCCAGCGACGGACGCACAGGCGCGGTTTCCGCCGCACCCTTCGGGTCGCCCTCGATCCTGCCGATCTCCTGGAGCTACTGCCTGATGATGGGTGGCGAAGGACTGACGCAGGCAACCAAGGTCGCGATCCTGAATGCGAATTACATCGCCGCCCGCCTGAAGGGCGCCTATGACGTTCTCTACAAGTCTCAGGCCGGACGCGTGGCGCATGAATGCATCATCGACACACGGCCGCTGAACGAAAGCTGTGGCGTAACGGTGGATGACGTAGCCAAGCGTCTGATCGACTGCGGTTTCCACGCACCCACCATGAGCTGGCCGGTTGCGGGAACGCTGATGGTTGAGCCAACGGAATCCGAAACCAAGGCCGAACTCGACCGCTTCTGCGATGCGCTTCTCGCCATTCGCGAGGAAGCACGCGACATCGAGGAAGGCCGCTCGGACAAGCTCAACAATCCCTTGAAGAACGCCCCACACACTGTCGAAGATCTCGTCGGTGAATGGGACCGTCCGTATTCTCGGGAAAAGGGCTGCTTCCCACCGGGCGCTTTCCGCATCGACAAATACTGGTCGCCCGTCAACCGCATCGATAACGTCTATGGTGACCGCAACCTCGTCTGCACCTGCCCGCCGATGAGCGAATACGCGGAAGCCGCAGAGTAAAGCCAAAATAAAACTGGCCCGCCATTGGCGGGCCAGTTGCTATTACCGGTGCGGTTAGCGGGTCAGATTGATGTCTGCGGTCACCACCGTCGGACCACCTGCCCCGTCCTTGTCGGTCGTGCGCAATCGCAGTCCGCTGTTACCAACCTTCGTAATCGTCATGGCAGCCTCACGGTCTCCGTTGATGTCCCGCGTCCAGCGAATGGCGAGGTTGATGGAGTTGCCGTTGCGGCTGCCCGACAGAGCCGATGGACGGCCGGACGGTCCGACATAGTTTCCGCGGTAGCGCGCGCCATTGGCACTGAGGTCAGCCGAAATCGCCCGCCGCACCACGACCAGTCCCCGGCATGTTCCGTTCATGCGCAAGGATGGACCAGAAGCGGCGGAATCGAACGTACAGTTCACCTTGATGGGGCGCGCACCGATGCGGGTTGTAACGGTACCCGTGCCTTTCCAGCTGCCTTTCAATGTAGACAGAAACTGGGCCTCGTCGGCCATGGCAGGAGGCGCTACAAGCGCCGTCGCGAGTGCAATGATGGATATCAGTCTGCGATTCATGCGCGTGTTCCTTGTTGTGAGGTCCGAACGCCCTGCAGTCTCGAATGTTCCGCAACGGTGAAAGTTATAGGGGCTAGCAACCTAAATCGGGCAGGCGCGTTTTTCGGCAGCCCGCCCCACCTGTCTCCCGGAGATCCTCAGTGACAACAATCACCAAACCTGTCCATGCGGCCGGTCGCCCCGCTGAGGGATCACCTCAGCGAGGGATTTCGGACCGCTCGCTTTTTGCTCTGGCACTGCTCAATTTCTTCCTCGCAGACGCGCGAGACGGCCTTGGACCATTCCTCGACGCCTTCCTCGCGACCAATGGCTGGTCAGCCATGCAGCTTGGCCTCATCGCCACCGTCGGCGGGTTGGTCGGTCTGGTTGCGACGCCTCTATGCGGTGCGCTGGTGGATGGCTCAAGCTGGAAGCGGGCATTGATCGCGCTGCCGGTGGTGCTGGTGACGATCGGCGCACTGATCACTCTCATCTTCACCAATGAGGTGGTGGTCTGGACGGGGCAGATCATGACCGCCGTTGTCGGCGCGGTCATCGGACCTGCACTGGCAGGCCTTACGCTCGGCCTTGTTGGCGAAAAGATGTTTTCCGGGCAGATATCCCGCAACGAGTTCTGGAATCATGGCGGCAACTTCGTGTCGCTGTTTGCGACCTATTTTGCGGTGACTGCATTCGGTATCAATGGCGTCATCGGACTGATGATCGTCACCGCGCTTGGTGCCCTCGCAGCCATCTCCGCAATCGATCCCGACCGGATCGATCACAAGGTGGCCCGCGGTCTTGCCCAGGACAAGGGCGAGCCTGGCCCTTCCGGCTTCAAGGTATTGGTGAAAGAGCGCGGACTGATCTTCCTCTCGATCATCCTGCTGATCTTTCATTTCGGCAACGCACCGATGGGACGACTGCTCGCGCAGGACTTTGCCATAGAACTCAATACGCCGTTTCGCACGACAGCCATCATCACCGGCGTTGCCCAGTTCGCCATGATCTTCGTCGCGGCTCTCGCGCCATGGCTCATTCGTCGCTTCGGGCTATCTTCCGTTTTCATTCTGGCCTTGATGGCACTGCCCATACGTGGTGTCCTCGCCGCCTCCTTCGACAGCTTCTGGGTCATCTACCCCGTCCAGCTCCTGGATGGCATCGGCGCTGGTCTTCTGGGAATTGCCACGCCGGTTGCGGTGGAACGCATATTGAAAGGCACCGGCCGATTCAATGTCGGGCTAGCAAGCGTCATGACCGTTCAGGGCATTGGCGCATCTCTCAGCAATGGCGTGGCCGGCTGGCTGACCACCAAGGGCGGCTATGCGCTATCGCATCTCGTGGGAGGCGGCATTGCTGCCATTGCCATCGTTATGTTCCTGATCTACCGGCACGAGATTGCGCCAAAGCAGGCCACAGACGGCTGAAACAAAAAGGAGGCCTTGCGGCCTCCCAATTTCTGTCTGCGGTGAACGATCAACCGACGAATGCGCGCTCGATGACGAATTCGGCTGGCTTGTTGTTTGCACCTTCGGTTAGTCCGGCTTTTTCAAGCAGCGCTTTCGTATCCTTGAGCATGGCCGATGAACCGCAAATCATGCCGCGATCGACAGCAGGATCAAAAGCTGGAACGCCAAGGTCCGCAAACATCTTGCCGTTTTCGATAAGATCGGTGATGCGGCCCGTAAACGCGTAATCCTGCCGGGTAACAGTCGCGTAATGCTTCAGCTTGTCGCCCACAAGCTCGCTCAGGAACTCATGGTTCTTGATTTCGTCAACAAGATCGAAGCCATATTTCAGTTCGGCAACATCCCGGCATGTATGCGTCAGGATGACTTCCTCGAACTTCTCATAGGTTTCCGGGTCGCGGATCAGGCTTGCGAAAGGCGCGATCCCTGTGCCGGTCGAGAACATGTAGAGACGCTTGCCGGGGGTCAGCGCGTCAAGCACGAGAGTTCCTGTCGGCTTCTTGCGCATGAGCACCGTGTCACCGGGCTTTATCTGCTGCAGATGCGACGTCAGCGGGCCATCGGGCACCTTGATGGAGAAGAACTCAAGCTCTTCGTCCCAGGAAGGGCTGGCAATGGAATAGGCGCGATAGATCGGCTTGTCGCCAACCATCAGGCCAATCATCGCAAATTCACCCGAACGGAAGCGGAAACCCGCGGGGCGTGTCATACGAAAACGGAACAGGTGATCGGTGTAGTGCTCCACGGAAAGCACTGTTTCGGCATAGACGCCGTCAGGGATTTTCACCGCAAATTCTTCCGTCTTGGCTGGAGCGTTCATTCTCTATCCGTCCATTTTCACATTCTGTGCCATATTGAGCAGATGGGAGATATACCATCCGAACCGGGTTTTGAAGGCACAGGAAAATCATTGTAGCCATGCGCGCGGAAATATGTACTCAAAACTCATATTTCCGCACAATGTCGCATATCGCCGCATGGCGATCAGCTCACACCGCAGCGCGGCGACGCCAGCTATATCCCTCGCCCGCAGGCGCTGCCTTGGCAGCAGGCTGATAATGCTCGTCAATCCCGGGAAGCCGGTTCTGTGAGAGCCGACGGATCGCTGTCTCATTGGTCACGGCAAAGCTGTCGAAGCCCGTCCGCAACATCAGCGGCACCTGGTCAATCAGGACATCTCCCACGGCGCGCAATTCGCCCGCATAATTCAGCCGCGTGCGCAGCAGCGACGCATGGCTGAACCCACGGCCATCGTTGAATGCCGGGAAGCTGACCGCAACCAGACCAACGCGGTCGATGAAAGGACGCAGCCGCTCGACATCATCGGCTGGCTTGATGAGAACACCAAGGCCGACATCATTGCTTTCTTCTGCGCGGGCAACAAACGCATCCAGGTCAAGAATGGCCTTTTGCCCGTCCTGCGCCTTGACTTCCTCGGTTTCAACGATCCATGGATCATCGCCCACGAAGCCGCTCTCGTTCCAAATCTTGGTCATGATACAGGTCCTTACGCGGCTGCGGCAGTTGCCGGATAGAGCGCTTCCTTGAAGGGCTGCGCGCCAACGCGGCGATAGGCTTGAAGGAAGGTCTCTTCTTTGGAAAGACGCAAGCCGAGATAGGTATCGACAATGGTTTCCACCGCGTCCGTCACCTTCTCCGGCTCAAACCCACGCCCGATGATTTCGCCGATGGACGAGTTCTCATCGCCTGATCCGCCAAGCGTGATCTGGTAGAGTTCCGCGCCCTTCTTCTCCACACCCAGAAGCCCGATATGGCCGACATGGTGGTGACCGCAGGCGTTGATGCAGCCGGATATCTTTATCTTCAACTCGCCGATTTCCGCCTGCCGTTCAGGCGATCCAAAGCGGTTGGAGATTTCCTGCGAAACCGGAATGGAGCGCGCATTGGCAAGCGCGCAGTAATCCAGCCCGGGACAGGCAATGATATCGGTTATCAGTCCTGCGTTGGCGGTAGCGAGGCCAGCGCCCTGCAGCGCACGGTAGACCGGCTCCAGATCAGCCAGCGCAACATGCGGCAGGATGATATTCTGCTCATGGCTGATGCGCAGCTCATCCATCGCATACTCCTCGGCAATATCGGCAACGATCTCCATCTGCTCGTCGGTCGCATCACCCGGAATGCCACCGATGGGTTTCAGCGAAACCGTGACCATGCCGTAATCGGGGTGCTTGTGCGGCTGCACGTTCTGGTCCACCCAGCGCGCGAACTCGGCATCCGCCTTTTTCCAGCGCGCAACGCTCTCCCAACCTTCCGGACGCTCTTTCAGCGAAGGCATCGCGAAATAGGATGTGATTGCGGCGATGTCGGCATCCGGCAGCTTCAACTCGCCGTTTTTCAACTGGGCGAATTCGGCTTCCACCTGCCGCGCCAGTTCTTCAGCACCGGTTTCGTGCACGAGAATCTTGATGCGCGCCTTGTACTTGTTGTCGCGGCGACCATGCAGATTGTAAACGCGCATGATGGCAGTCGTGTAGGACAAGAGGTCTTCTTCCGGCAGGAAGTCCTTGATCTTTTTGGCGATCATTGGCGTTCTGCCCTGCCCGCCCCCGACGTAAACGGCAAAGCCGATCTCGCCATTGTCATTCTTCTTCAGATGCAGCCCGATGTCGTGGACCTGAATGGCGGCGCGGTCGCGCTCGGCACCCGTCACGGCAATCTTGAACTTGCGCGGCAGGAAGGAGAATTCCGGATGGACGGAAGACCACTGGCGCAATATCTCGGCGTAAGGACGCGGATCGGCAACCTCGTCAGCTGCCGCACCGGCAAAATGGTCTGCCGTCACGTTGCGGATACAGTTGCCCGATGTCTGAAGTGCGTGCATCTCGACGCTAGCAAGCTCGGCCAGAATGTCCGGCGTATCGGAAAGCCGCGGCCAGTTGTACTGGATGTTCTGCCGCGTGGTGAAATGGCCGTATCCACGGTCATATTTGCGCGCGATATGGGCAAGCATCCGCATCTGCTTCGAATTGAGCGTGCCATAGGGAATGGCGACACGCAGCATGTAGGCGTGAAGCTGAAGATAGACACCGTTCATCAGGCGCAGCGGCTTGAACGCGTCCTCGGCGAGTTCACCGGACAGGCGCCGTTCCACCTGATCACGGAACTGCTCAACGCGGCCCTGAACGAAAGCGTGGTCGAACTCATCGTAGCGATACATGATATTCCTCAGACTGCGATAAAAGCTGCGTCCGCTGGCTTGAAGCCATCGGCATAATGCATGGTTGGGCCCGCCGCGCGAATGCGTTCGCGCAGCCTGATTGGCCAGAGCTGGCCGTTTTCTTCGGACACATCGACGATGTTCACATCCACCACCTTGTTGGCAGAGAAATCGCGCTTGCCGATTTCTTCCAGCGAAGCTTCTGCCTCGGCATGGCGTGCAACCAGGGCCGACTGAAGATCTTCCGACCACTGGCCGCTTGCGTCGAGCCAGACGGCGATGCCATCGCTCAGACGATTGGCCGTCAAAACCTTGTCAACCATTTGCATACTCCTGTTTCAGGTCAGATGGCGCCCCTGCGAGGGACAGCGCTTCCGACCGGCCTAAATTCGCGCCTGCGACGGCATCTCCGATGATGACCATGACCGGGCCGGTCAATTCATCGCGATGCTCAAGGGCAGGCAAGTCCCTCAAGGTGCCGTGCATGAGACGGCGATATGAGCGGCTGGCATTCTCAATAACCGCAACCGTCGTGTCGGCGTTCAATCCGGCACTCATCAATCGGGTCGCAACCGAGGCAGCCACGGACCGCCCCATATAGACGGCGATCGTTGCGCCAGACACGGCAAGGCGCGCCCAGTCGGGCAGGATGTCACCCGCCAGATCGTGTCCGGTCGTGAAAATCAGCGAGGATGCAACGCCGCGCAATGTCAGCGGAAGCTCGAAATCTGCTGCCGCAGCAAAGGCGGAGGTGATACCCGGCACGATTTCATAACCGATACCCGCTTCCCGAAGTGCCGCCATCTCTTCTGCCGCACGTCCGTAGACCAATGGGTCGCCAGACTTCAGACGCACGACGCGTTTGCCCTCTTGTCCCAGCGACACCAGAAGCTTGTTGATGTCGGACTGGGACTTGGAATGACAGCCCTTGCGCTTGCCGACTGACAGCCGCTCCGCGTCGCGGCGGCCCATATTGACGATCTCCAGCGGCACCAGCGCGTCATAGACGATGACATCCGCCTGCATCAGGACGCGCTGCGCCCGCAACGTTAGCAGATCCTCGGCACCAGGACCTGCACCGACAAGCCAGACATAGCCTTCCGGCCGTTCAGGCGTGGCAAGAAGTTGCGCTGCCGCCTTATGGGCCGCTTCGATATCATTCAGAGCAACAGCATCGGCAACGCTGCCAGAAAAGAAACGACGCCAGAAATTGCGGCGCAAGGCCCCTTTGGTAATATTCTGTTCCGCTGCATCCCGATACTCGACAGCCAGACGCGCAAGCCGCCCAAGCGACGGCGCCAGCATCTGGTCGATACGCGCGCGAACAATCTGGCCAAGCACGGGCCCCGCCCCTTCCGTGCAAATGGCAACGGAAAGCGGCGCACGCGCCACAAGGCCGGGCGTATAAAAATCACAATAACCGGGCTGGTCAACGGCGTTTGCCGGGATAGACCGTGCCCTTGCGGCGTCCACGATCTCGCGATCAAGAGCTTCGTCGCCCGTCGCCGCAAATACCAGCACCATCCCGTCCAGCAGATCGGCAGAGAACGGTATGGCGTGATGCTTTACCTTGCCCTGCCCCAGCAGCGCGGCATAATCGTCTTGCGGTGCATCCGAGAAAGCAAGAATATCGGCGCTCGTATTGAGCAGCAGGCGCACCTTCGCAAAGGCCTCATCGCCATTGCCAAAAACGGCCACAGGCTTTCCCTCTACCTTGAAAAAGGCAGGAAAAGTCGCAAGCCGATGGTCAGCTTTATCTGAGTGGTCTTGCAGCATTCCCATAATATGTCCGATCAAGCATGAGGAATGAAGGTACAGAAATTCGCTTGCCATATTGCAGTAGATTTTTATTTCTCGGCAAGCGCTGATTTGGAGGAAAACAAACCGCGGTGACGTATTCGTCACGCTGTTGTAATTCCACACATATTCTTCAAATATTGTTTATTTTATCA
Source organism: Agrobacterium sp. fls2-241-TYG-188a (assembly GCF_030209845.1). NCBI lineage: Bacteria > Pseudomonadati > Pseudomonadota > Alphaproteobacteria > Hyphomicrobiales > Rhizobiaceae > Agrobacterium > Agrobacterium sp. fls2-241-TYG-188a. The sequence continues at coordinate 1,253,833 of NZ_JARVRD010000002.1, forward strand.
GCAGTTTCGGCAATAAACCGTCCAACAAACAGGCATCACCGAAGTGGAAAGAAAATTTGGCTGAGAACACAATAGCATCGCGATTGCTTGACGTCATCGAGAACGATATTCTGCCCCTCACCACGCAGGGCGTTGCACAGGGCAACAAGGTTTTCGGAGCGGCGATCCTGCGCAAATCCGATCTGTCGCTGGTGCTGGCTGAAACCAACAACGAGCTGGAAAACCCGCTCTGGCATGGAGAGGTCCATGCGCTGAAGCGTTTCTACGAACTGGGAGAGAAGCCCGCCACGCGCGACCTCATTTTCCTGTCCACCCATGAACCCTGCACCATGTGCATGTCGGCGATAACCTGGGCAGGCTTCGACAATTTCTATTCCTTCTTCAGCCATGAAGATTCCCGTGATGCTTTCGCCATTCCGCACGACCTGAAGATCCTCAAGGAGGTTTTCCGACTTGAGCCGGGCGGCTATCGCCGCAACAACGCGTTCTGGAATTCCTTCTTTATCGCCGATTTGGTGGAAACCGAGAATGAGCCGCTCAAATCCGGACTTCTGGCACAGACTGCCCGAATAAAGGCCGCCTATAATGCGCTTTCCAGCACCTATCAGTCATCCAAAGACGATAACGCCATTCCCTTGAACTGACCGGCAACAGAAAGCACGACAATATGGAAGCCTCGAAGGATATCTCTCGCCTCATCGAGATCATGGAAGCGTTGCGGCAGCCGGAAACAGGCTGCCCGTGGGACATTGTCCAGACGTTTGAAACCATCAAGCTTTACACCATCGAGGAAGCCTATGAGGTGGCGGATGCGATAGAGCGCAAGGATATGGATGATCTGTGCGAGGAACTTGGCGACCTGTTGCTGCAGGTCGTGTTTCATTCGCGCATTGCCGAGGAAGAGGGAAAATTTTCGTTCGGAGACGTCGTTCATGCCGTGACCGCGAAGATGATCCGTCGCCACCCCCATGTCTTTGCCGCTTCTGATGCCGACACGCCCGAAACCGTGAAGGTGCAATGGGATGAGATCAAGGCTCAGGAAAAGCGCGACCGTGCAATGCGGCGTGCCGCAGGCGGCATCAGCGAGGATTTCAAGGCCGGGTTTCTGGGCTCGGTCCACCGCACGCAACCGGCGCTGACGGAAGCGTTGAAACTGCAGGAACAGGCGGCGCGTGTTGGCTTCGATTGGTCCGAACCTGAACCGATCCTCGACAAGATCGAGGAGGAAATCAGGGAATTGCGCGAGGCCATGGCGGGCGGCAACCCTGCAAAGGTGAAAGACGAGTTGGGTGACCTGATCTTCGCACTCGTCAATATCGGCCGCCACGTGAAGGCTGATCCGGAAAATGCCCTTCGCGGAACCAACACGAAGTTCCGCCGCCGCTTTCGTCACATCGAAACATCGCTCGCGCAATCAGACGAAACACTGGAAGGCGCGACGCTTGAGAGAATGGAAGATCTTTGGCAGGCCGCAAAGGCCATTGAAGGGCAGCTAGGCGATTGAGGTTACTTGCGCCTTAACCTGCGTGGCGAACCCTGGTCGTTGCCGAGGAATCTGCCGAAAAATCTTCGGGACGGTACAAGGTAAGCCTGTCTCGCCCGGAGGCCTTGGAAGCATACAGCGCCATATCCGCCAGCTTCATCAAAGCATGTGGCGTGCAGTGCTTTTCTTCGCAAACCGCCAGGCCCATGCTCAAGGTGGCCACGACCTTCTGGTCTTCTATGGGATGTCGTATGGCGCTTACGGACTGTCGAGCCCTGTCAGCCAGTGACACCGCGTCTTCCAGCCCCGTTGCGGGCATGAAGAGGATGAATTCTTCGCCGCCAAACCGCGCAAAACTGTCATTTGGCCGTATCCGCTGCGATAATTCCCTTGCAACACGCACAAGCACCTCATCGCCAGCCAGATGACCAAAGCCATCATTGATGCGTTTGAAATGATCGATGTCGATCATCACGATCGCATCGCCCTGCCGCATCTGCTCCGGAAGGCGCAGAGAGAACGAGCGCCGGTTGGGTACACCGGTCAGAACATCGAGATCGGCAAGCCGCCTCAGCCCCTCTTCCGCCCGCTCCTTTACCAGAGCCAGAACAAACACGGCGATTGCGAAATGGCAGACGATGGAAACGAAGAATGCGTTTCTGGCGGAAACGAAGGTGATATCCGGAAAGAGGATACCCACGAACACGAGCGCACTCAAAAATGCAGCAAACGCAATCGTGCCTGCCAACGCCTTTCTGACGGGAAGCGGCTCGATCAGCCTGTCGGTATAAACCGTGTAGGCAGCGGCAAAAAGCAGGGATGCAGCGGTAATCTGGAAGACGCAGGTTCTCACCTGCATGGATACATAGAGACCCGAGAAGAACAATCCCGCACACACCGAGACCGGTAGCAGCAGCACCAGCCACTCCCTGCGTTTGCGCGCCTGTGTGCTGATCCTGCACATGCCGATCCAGAATAGTGAATAGCCCACAAGCCCGGCGAAATTGCCGGCAAGCGCTAACACATATTCGAATCCCTGGAATGCCTTGCCCACGCTGACCAAGGTCGATGACATCGCAACGAGAAAGAAGCCGATGGCCAGAAAACCGAGGCCGACGCTTTCTCGCGATTGAGACCGAACATAGAGAAAGCACAGCGCAGCCACGAAAAAGGAAAGCTTGTGCAGGAGCAAAACTGTCGGCAAATCAAGGGGGTGCAGCATGTACGTCGGCTCATGAGAATTCGATCACATTATCACACGCCGACGATTACGGAACCCTAACAAGAAAGGGACAATTGATTGCATCTAACGCATAACTGATATGCAATAAAATGACACGAGGAGTGGCCTCACCTATAGCGCGGGTCTATAACCGTGCATATCAACGGCCCTCAAGGGCGCTACCGTTCCCAGTCCTCAACATCCGGCTTCTGATTCTTGCCAAGTCGCTGCTCGAGCTCAAGCGTCTGCGCTTCGGAAAGCCGCACATCAAGCGTGACGGACCCATCCTCATTGTCTTCGCGGGCGTCGACAACGGCGTTGTTGTAGACCCATGGCAGGAATTGCAGCTGATCGGCGGTCAGGACCACTGTCGTTTCCGTCAGCACACCTGAAAGCCTGCGCGAAATCTCCTCCATCAACGCATCGACGCCCTCGCCCGTGATGGCGGAGACGGCGCGCACGTTGGCGCGGCCCTCTGCCTTGTGCATGATGGCGTCATGGGTTTCAGCATCCAGCCTGTCGACCTTGTTCCACACTTCGACGATGCGCTCATCTGCCACTTTCTCGTCAATGCCGAGATCGCTGAGAATCCGCATGACATCGGCAGACTGTGCGCCGTTGTCAGGGTCGGCCATATCGCGGACATGGAGAATGAGATCGGCTTCCAGCACCTCTTCCAGCGTGGCACGGAACGCGGCAACAAGATGGGTCGGCAAATCAGAAATGAAGCCCACCGTATCCGACAGGATGACTGTGCGGCCATGTGGCAGCTTCATGCGTCGCAAGGTCGGGTCCAGCGTGGCAAACAGCATGTCTTCTGCCAATACGCCTGCACCGGTGATGCGGTTGAACAGCGTGGATTTGCCAGCGTTCGTATATCCTACCAGTGCCACGATGGGGTGCGGAACCTTACGGCGCTTGGCACGGTGAAGCTGGCGTGTCCGCACGACCTGCTCCAGCTCTCGTTCAAGCCGAACGATACGCTCCTGCAACAGCCGACGGTCGGCCTCGATCTGGGTTTCACCAGGACCACCCATGAAGCCCGCGCCACCGCGCTGACGCTCAAGGTGGGTCCAGCTTCTGACGAGGCGGCCCTTCTGGTAATTGAGGTGGGCGAGGTCCACCTGCAGCGTGCCTTCCTTGGTGGAAGCACGGCGACCGAATATCTCAAGGATGAGACCGGTGCGGTCGATAACCTTCGAGTTCCACTGCTTTTCGAGATTGCGCTGCTGGACCGGGGTCAGCGGGTGATCGATGATGACAAGGCCGGAATTGGTCTCTTCAAGAAGATGGCCGATTTCCTCGATCTTGCCCGTACCGAAAAGCGTTGCTGGCCGCGGCTGATTGACAGGCACGATCAAGCCTTCGGAAATATGCAGATCGATGGCAAGCGCCAGACCCTTGGCTTCCTCGAGCTTTGCCTCCATGGAGCGCGGCGGCGTGGTGGCGGAGGCATCTTTCGGGTTACGTCCCTGTTTCAAAACCGGGATGATGACCACCGCGCGCATATCGTCCCGGCGCTTTTCGAGCTCAGGAATAATGGATTCATTCGATGTGTCGCGCGTAGAAATGTGCCCGCACCTTTCCGATATTTGAGAAATTCATAGGCCGAACGGATGCCGCTACGATGAAAGCCTATTACGCAAAACAACGGACCCTCGCTAAGGTTCCGTTGCTCGCAAGTTCAATACTGTGCTGAACGACCTGTGGTTGAACGCGCTGTTACGCCGCGCCCTCTTCCGATTCGAACATCTGCATTGGCTGGCCCGGCATGATCGTGGAAATCGCGTGCTTGTAAACAAGCTGCGAGTGCCCGTCCCGGCGCAGCAGAACACAGAAGTTGTCGAAAGATGTAACAACACCGGTGAGCTTGACGCCGTTGATCAAGAAAATAGTCAACGAAATCTTCTGCTTGCGTACAGTGTTGAGAAAAAGATCTTGCAGGTTTTGAGAACGTTCCGCCATGGCGCCGATTCTTTCTTTTTTGCCCGGATGGGAGACCGGGAAATAAACAATCAATAATAGGACCGGTTGAACCTTGCCCCCCGTCAGCCGATCTGAAACTCTGGTATCAAATCACGATCTGTTCCGCAATGTCGAAAAACTTACCCGGATTTAGTGGGATAGGCTTTTTCCCTTTCAAACCCAATGTATTAGAAATATTGAATAGATACACGGAATAGCTGTTCCACTTCCCGCACGACATGGGCCGAGGCAAAAAGGATGACACGGTCTTTCGCCTTGATTTTCGTGTTTCCATCCGGACGAATGACTTTCTTGTCGCGGTAGATGACGCCGATGCGGATTCCCTCTGGCAGATCCAGATCACGCAGGGCCTGGCCCACGAGTGGTGACGTTTCTAAGGCTTCTGCCTCTATGATCTCGCCATTGCCCCGCTGCACCGCATAGACGGACCGGATGCGCCCTTTTCTGACGTGTTGTAGCACCCGCGAGATCGTCACGGCCCTGGGATTGATATAGGCATCGAGCGAAAGCGATTTTGCCACATCATGAAATGATGGTCCGTTGAGCAGCGCAAGGTTGGATTTGCAGCCCATCTGTTTTGCCATGACGGCACCCAGAATGTTGGTCTGATCATTGTTCGTCAACGTCACGATCAGATCGGCATCCTGGATATCGGCCTGATGAAGGATTTTCTGGTCGAGCACAGAGCCGTTCAGCACGATGGTCGTGTTCAACTTCTCGGATGCGGCGATTGCCCGCTCGCGGTCCGACTCAATGATCTTGACGCGCGTCTTTGGCTGGAGGCTTTCAATGGAACGGGCGACATATTGTCCGATGTTGCCACCGCCGGCGATAACGATGCGGCTCGCTTCCTTTTCCTCATGACCGAAGAGGCCAAGCGTTCTGCGCGCATGTTGCTGCTGGCAGATGACATAGGCGAGATCGCCGGTCCGCAACTGCTCCGATGAGTCGATCGCCTTCAGATGGCCGTTGCGATAGACGCCGACGACTGTCGCCACGAGGTCTGGAAACAGATGGCTGAGCTGCTGCAGCGGCGTGTTGACGACCGGGCAATCCTCCATGCATTCGATTGCCAGCATATAGACGTTGTCATCGGCAAAACGAACGACATCCGTTGCGCCAGGAAAGGCGATGCGCCGCAAGACCATCTTGCCGACCTCGATTTCTGGCGAAATCGTCACGTCGATGGACATGTTTTCACGGCTGAACAGGTCGCCATATTCAGGCGCCAGATAACTCTGGTCCCTGATACGCGCGACCTTCGTCGGCACGCTGAACAAGGCGTGAGCCACCTCGCAGGCAACGATGTTGATCTCGTCATAGAGCGTGACGGCGATGATCATGTCGGCCTGATCGGCCCCGGCCTTGGCCAGCATGTCGGGATGCGCGCCATGGCCGACATAGCCGCGCACATCGAGGGTTTCGGTGATCGCCGAAATCAACGCCGCCGAAGTATCGATGACCGACACGTCATTGTCTTCGCGCGACAATTGCTCCGCAATGCCGTAACCCACCTGGCCTGCGCCGCAAATGATGACTTTCATACGCTCTCTCTAGACCGTGAATCGCAACTGCGGATCGTTATACGCCGAGCGATTTCAATTTGCGATGCAGGGCCGAGCGTTCCATGCCGACAAATTCCGCCGTTCGCGAGATATTGCCGCCAAACCGGTTGATCTGCGCAACGAGATAGTCCCGCTCGAACATTTCCCGCGCTTCGCGCAGAGGAAGAGTCATGATGTGCTGGTCACCCTGCGCGGCAATCTTGGGCAACATGTCGCCGATATCGGCGGGCAACATATCGGCGGAAATCGGCGCATCGCCGCCTTCCGGACGTGCCAGAATCATCAGGCGCTCGATGTTGTTGCGCAGCTGTCTGATGTTGCCCGGCCAGTCATGGGTCTGCAGCACGGCCATGGCATCATCGCCAATCTTGCGCGGACGGATGCCCGCCTGCTCCGAGATCTGCCGCATGAACATATCCACGAGAAAGGGAATGTCCTCACGGCGCTCGGACAGGGCCGGCACCTTGACTGGAACGACGGCCAGCCGGTGATACAGATCTTCGCGAAACAGGCCGTCAGCGATCAGCCCTTCAAGGTTATGCGCGGTCGATGAGATGATGCGCACATCGACCTTCACGCGCTTGCCGCCGCCGACACGCTCGAATTGCTGGTCAACGAGCACCCGCAGGATCTTGTTTTGCGTCTCGCGCGGCATTTCACCGACCTCATCGAGGTAAAGAACACCCCGATGCGCCTCCTCGAGTGCACCAACCTTACGCGGCTGTCCCGGCAAGCCTTCGGTGCCGAAAAGGGCAATCTCCATGCGATCAGGCGTGATGGTTGCGGCGTTGAGTGCAACGAATGGTCCCGTCGCGCGCGAAGACTTCTTGTGGATCATCCGCGCCACAAGTTCCTTGCCAGAACCGGATGGACCCAAAATCATGATGCGGCTGTTGGTGGGCGAAACGCGGTCGATGGTCTGGCGCAGCTGAGATACAGCCAGCGATGCACCGATCAGCTCAACGGCGTCGCCGGTGCGTTTCTTCAACTCGGAAACCTCGCGTTTCAGCTTGGAATTTTCGAGTGCACGCTCTGCAATCAGAATGAGGCGGTCAGCCTTGAACGGCTTTTCGATGAAGTCGAAAGCGCCTCTTTTGATGGCATTGACCGCAGTTTCGATATTGCCGTGACCGGAAATCATCACCACAGGCAGTTCAGGGTGACGGCTCTTGATCTCGTCGAGCAGAGCCAGACCGTCCAGCTTGCTGCCCTGCATCCAGATGTCGAGAAATATCAGGCGCGGAACGCGCTCCGAAATGGCCGCAAGCGCACTGTCGCTATCGAACGCCATGCGTGTCTCATGGCCCTCGTCGGACAAGATGCCTGCGACGATCTCGCGAATATCCGCTTCGTCATCCACGACCAGAATATCAGACGCCATATGCAACTTCCTTGTCTAGTTCGCTGCTCGCCACTTCAATGCGCGGCAACAGCACTCTGATCATGGCGCCGTGGCCATGATCGAAATCGGCGGGTGCATCATGCAGCTCCAGATGACCGCCGTGTTCTTCAATAATCTTCTTGACGATGGCGAGACCGAGACCCGTGCCCTTTTCCCGCATCGTCATGTATGGTTCCAGAATGCGGTGACGGTTCTCGACGGGCAGGCCGCGACCATTATCGATCACCTCGGCCACGAAGCGGTTGTTCTCTTCGTCAAAGAACGCCTTCACAAGGATCTTGCCCGCGCGCGGGTCGTCGCCCGTTTCGACGGAATCGATGGCCTCGGTCGCATTCTTGATGAGGTTGCCGAAGGCCTGCCCCAGCATACGCGCATCGAACATGCCTTCCAGCGGCTCATCCCCAAGCTCGGTGCTGAAGCTGACATGCGCTGCACCCATTTCCCGCAGGAATGTGGCGTCCTTGAGAATGACGCGCAGATCGGACATTTCCTTCGTCGGCTTCGGCATTCGTGCGAAAGCCGAGAACTCGTCGACCATACGTCCGATATCGCCCACCTGCCGCACGATGGTATCCGTACATTGATCAAAGACGGTACGATCCGCTTCGTCAGTAATCTGCTTGCCGAAGCGGCGCTTGATGCGCTCTGCGGACAGCTGGATAGGCGTTAGCGGATTCTTGATTTCATGCGCGATGCGTCGCGCAACCTCAGACCATGCAGTCGAGCGCTGGGCGATCACGAGGTCGGTGATATCGTCAAGCGTGATGACGTAGGATTCGTGGCCATCACGCGCATCTTCGCGCGTTACCTGCACATTGAGCGTACGCTCCTTGCCACGCCTGATGATATTGATCTGGTGGCGGAAATCCATGCGCGCAGACGCAGCCGCTTCGGTCACGACATGTTCGATTTCCGGCGCGACCTCCACCAGCGGAGACCCTACCAGCCTCTCTGAAGACACGGCCAGGAACTCCTCGGCAGACGGGTTGGCAATGGTGATGTTTCGATGCTCGTCAACGCCGATGACGGCAGCCGTGACACCCGACAGCACCGCTTCGATGAAGCGGCGGCGATTGTCGATGTCATCCTTTGCCTCGATGATTTCGTCCTGCTGACTGCGGATTTCGGAGATCATCTTGTTGAATGTCCGGGCCAGACGACCAACGTCACCGTCCACGGCGCGCACGGGAACCAGCACGTGCATATTGCCCATGGCAACACTGTCTGCGGCGCTGATCAGCAGCCGGATCGGGCGCACGATGCGGTCGGCCACGGCAATCGCCGTCCAGATTGCGGCCAAAAGCACGATCAGTGCAAAGCCAAGGTAGAGAATGGCGAAGGCAATCTGCAGCGGCGCGCGCCCGGCTTCCATGGCGTTGTATTCGGCGCGGTTTTCCTCCATCAGCCGCATGGCAGACATGACCTTGGGGTCAACAGCGCGCACGGTATACAGAAACGTGCCGCCAATGCCCTCAAGCTTGATGATGGCCCCCACGAGATTGGTCACACCGGGAGGAATAAGGGTTGGCTGGCCTGCGCCCGCCTTTTCCAATGCATCCTGCGGGATAGCGGGAAGCGGCCGCTCGGTCTTGATATCGGCCTGCACCACGGCATCGCCATCTTCCTGCACGAGGAATGCACCCAGAAGCCCGCGCCCCTTGGCCTGCCGGGTCATCAACTCAACGAAGCCGGTGCGATCCAGATAGAAAAGCGCCCGATTGCGGTCGAGGTCGGTTGCCATGGAAAGCGTCTGCCCCTGCAGATAGCCCGCATTCTCAAGCATGTAGGCTTGCGCAATGTTGCTGGAGGAATCCACGATTGCCTGTGTGCGAAGCGCAAACCAGCGATCCAGCCCCACATTCAGCGTGATACTCGCAAAGATAGCCACCAGAACGGCTGGCGTGATGGCGACGATGGAGAAAAGAGCAACGATGCGAACGTGCAGTCTGGCCGCCGCCCTGCCCCGGCGTCTTGCCTTCATCAACCGGCTGATCTCACGCCCGATCAGATACATCAGGCCGATGACGAAGAGAGAGTTGATGACAACGGAGGCGATGACGACATTTGTCGTCGGCGCAATCGGGGTCAGGCCAAGCAGCACAAAAAGCGTGAGCATGGCGCAAACCAGCGCAACACCGGCAAGCACGAGCCCTGGGAAAGCAAACGACATGCGTCGGTCAGCAATGACTATATCGGCCGCCGCACGGTCCGAAACCCTATCGGTGACAGGTTTGCGCATCGATCATTTTCCCATGCCACTTTGTGCGGCATCATTTTCTTGAAGAGAGAGAACGCGATCCGCACCCTGACGAATCTACGCTCCCGTGATTTTCAAGCAACACTTTGTGGCGAAAATGCAACGACACCTATAACTTGTCAACACGCTCAGGCAGTTCTTGAACTGCGATACACAGATACGCCCAGCTCCCGGATCTTCTTGCGAAGCGTGTTGCGGTTCAGGCCAAGCAGATCAGCTGCCTTGATCTGATTCCCGCGTGTGGCCGTCAATGCAGCGAGAATGAGCGGATACTCCATTTCGCGCAAGACGCGATCATAGAGGCCCGGGGGCGGCAGGCTTTCCCCGAAACCGGAGAAATAATCCCGCATATTTTCTTCGACAGCCTGGGATATCGTCATCGATCCATTGCGCACGGCGGTGCGGTCAATCGGACTGTCAGGCACGTCCGACTGCAACTCCTGCTCGATGATTTCGCGGGTGATGACTTCCTGTGGATAAAGCGCCATCAGACGACGGATGAGGTTTTCCAGCTCGCGCACGTTGCCCGGCCAGGCATAGGCCTTCATCAGCTCCAGGGCTTCGGTCTCGAAACGCTTGCCCTCCAGCCCCTCCTTCTCGCCAGTCTGGATGAAATGGCGAACGAGGTCCGGAATGTCTTCCGCACGATCCCGCAAGGGCGGCAGACGAAGCGGTACCACATTGAGGCGGTAATAGAGATCTTCACGGAAGAGACCCTGATTGATGGATGTCTTCAGGTCCTTGTTGGTCGCGGCGACAATGCGGACATCGGTGCGGATCGGCGTGCGCCCGCCAACCGTCGTATATTCGCCCTGCTGCAGAACACGTAAGAGCCGCGTCTGCGCATCCATTGGCATGTCACCGATTTCATCGAGAAACAGCGTTCCGCCCTCAGCCTGCTCGAAGCGGCCCGTGGAACGGTTCTGTGCGCCTGTAAACGCGCCTTTCTCATGGCCGAAAAGTTCCGACTCGATCAGGTCACGCGGGATAGCGGCCATGTTGATCGCCACGAAGGGACCGTTGCGACGCTTGCCATAATCATGCAGCGCCCGAGCCACCAGTTCCTTACCGGTGCCGGACTCGCCGGTAATCATCAGCGTCAGGTCCGTCTGCATCAAGCGCGCCAGCACGCGGTAGATTTCCTGCATTGCGGCGGAACGGCCTACAAGCGGCATTCCGTCCTGCATGTCATCGTCAAGCTTGGCCGGTTTGCGCTTCGGCTCGGACAGGGCTCGACCAATGATGGCGATGAGCTCGGTCAGGTCAAAGGGCTTTGGCAGATAGTCATAGGCACCCTTTTCAGAGGCCTTGATGGCCGTCATGAACGTGTTTTGCGCACTCATGACAAGAACAGGCAGATCCGGGCGCGCTTTCTTGATGCGCGGCAGAAGATCGAACGCGTTTTCGTCCGGCATGACGACATCGGTAACAACCAGATCGCCCTCACCGGCAGACACCCAGCGCCACAGCGTTGCGGCGTTGGAGGTGATGCGCACGTCGTACCCGGCACGGCTGAGCGCCTGATTGAGGACGGTGCGGATTGCCGCATCATCATCGGCCACAAGAATCGTTGCTGTCATCGATTTGGTCCTGTCGGGTTCGGCAAAATGCTGTCGTCTGCCACGACCTCGGTCGAGACGGGCATCAATACGCGGAAGGTCGTGCGGTGGTTCTGGCTGTCGCATTCCACGATGCCGCCATGGGCACCGATGAGTTTGGCGACAAGTGCCAGGCCAAGGCCGGAGCCGTTGGTCTTTGTTGTAATGAACGGATCGAACAGATGTGGCAGCAGGTCTGCAGGCACACCTGGGCCATTATCGTGAACGCAGAATTCCAGCGGCAGCGAAATGCGCTCCCGCGTTCCCGCCACGGAAAGCCTTATTCCCGGACGGTAGGCCGTCGTCAGCATGACTTCGCCGTCTGGCTGATTACCCACGGCTTCGGCAGCATTCTTCACGAGGTTGAGGAAGACCTGCACCAACTGGTCCCTGTTGGCATAGACCGGCGGCAGGGACGGATCGTAATTCTCGCTGATCTTGATGTTGCGAGCAAAGCCGGCCTTCGCCACGGCTTTCACGTGATCAAGAACAGAGTGGATGTTGATGGGCATTCGGTCGACCGGTCGCTCGTCGGAGAATATCTCCATACGGTCAACCAGAGAGACGATGCGGTCTGTCTCGTCGCAGATCAGCCGGGTCAGTGCACGGTCTTCGTCCGGCACCGAGGTTTCCAGCAACTGGGCAGCACCGCGTATGCCGGAGAGCGGGTTCTTGATCTCATGCGCCAGCATCGAGGCAAGGCCGGTCACCGAACGGGCTGCCGCGCGATGCGTCAGCTGCCGGTCGATCTTGTCTGCCATGGAACGTTCCTGAAACACCACCACGACCGAACCCGGCTCGCTGACGACAGGCGCGACATAAAGATCCACCAGCTTGTCCTGCCCCAGACGTGGCGATGAAAGATCGACCCGGTATTCGTTGACGGGCGCGCGACGCTCCCGTACCTGATCGATCAGCGCCAGCAAAGGACTGCCAAAGGGAATGAAGGTGGAGATGCGGTAGCGGGCCAGATGCGTCGCGCTTGCACCGAAAAAAGCTTCCGCTTCCCAGTTGGCAAAGGCCACAAAACCTTCGCCATCCACGAGGATGACGGGGTTCTGAACCGCATTGAGAACGGCCATGGCAAGTGCGTTGCCGCCGGGCGCTGTGGGTTCGGCGCTCATGCGGCCTTCCTTGCGGACAGACGTTCCGCGCCCTGCTGCAGGGCGCTTCGCAGCAACGCGACAACCTGCCCCGTGTTTTTCGATGTCATGATAGCAACCTTGTCATCTGTCTTCATGTCCGGCGCAAAGCGATCCAGGTACCAGCCTAGGTGTTTGCGCGCGTGACGAAGCCCGGCTTCGATGCCGTAAAACTCCAGCATCATTTCGTAGTGTTCCACCGCGATGTCAGCGATCTCTCCGGGAGCAGGTGGCGCGTGACCGGCAAGTACGGCGGGCAACCAGGGCTGACCCTGCGCCCCTCGCCCCACCATCACGGCATCCGCACCGGAGCGGCGCAATATTTCCGATGCATCCGCCGATGTCTCGACGTCGCCATTGGCGATCAGCGGAACGGAAATGACGTCACGAACGGCCTTGATGGCGTCCCAGTCCGCACGCCCTTCGTAAAACTGCATTCGCGTGCGTCCGTGGATGGTGATGAGCTTTACGCCAGCCGCCTGCGCGCGCGCTGCAATTTCCGGAGCGTTGATAGAATCGCTATCCCAACCAAGCCGCATTTTCAGCGTAACCGGCACATCCACGGCCTTTACCGTCGCCTCGATGAGGCTGAGCGCGTGATCCGGCTCGCGCATCAGCGCCGATCCGGAATATCCGCCTGTCACCTTCTTTGCCGGACAACCCATATTGATATCGATGATGCCTGCGCCATTATCCGCCGAAATCTTGGCGGCTTCCGCCATCCAGTAGGCTTCTCGCCCGGCAAGCTGGACCATATGCGGAACCATGCCCGCGTTCTTCAGCCGCGCCCAGGACTCACCACGGTTGGCAACCAGCTCGCGGCTGGCAACCATTTCGGTTACCACCAGCCCTGCCCCAAACCGCCATGCCAGCCGGCGAAACGGCAGATCCGTCACCCCGGACATAGGCGCAAGCACAGACCGGTTACGAATGGTAACGGAACCAATATCGAAGGGATCTGAGAGCGCGGGCAAAGTCAAATGGTGATCTTTCATGCATTTTTGAATATTGCATTATTTTTAGACAGCGTTTGCGTCGTTGCCAAGCACTTTCGCACAGAATTTCCGTGTTTTTCGCAACTGCGTTTTACGGCGTCCAGAGCGTGAAAAAGGGCTGCATCAAAGCGGTGGGGAGCCTTTGGAATAGCGCATTCACGCTGGCTATTCGTTTTTTAAAGCGCTAGAGCAAAGCTGTAAACCTTTGAAGAAATGCATAGATAGCATGGGTCCAATGCAGGAAGTGGCTATGAAGATCGGTATTGTCATTGTTGCCGCCGGGCGTGGTGAACGCGCTGGCGCACCCGAAGAAGGGCCAAAACAATACCGGTCGATTGGCGGCAGAGCCGTCATTGAACACACGCTTGCCCGCTTTCTCGATTGGCCACATGCAGGCCTGATCACGGTCGTCATCCACGCGGATGACAAGGCGCTGTTCCAGCCTATCATCGAGCGCATGGGCGCAAAGGACCGCATACAGGTGGTCGAGGGTGGCGCAACGCGCCAGATTTCGGTTCTTACCGGCCTTGAAGATCTGGAAGATCAGGGTGTCACCCATGTCATGATCCATGATGCCGTACGCCCGTTCTTCGACTCAAGCCTGCTTGACCGCATTGCCCATTGCCTGCGCGAGGGTGAGAATGCTGTTCTGCCGGTGATGCCGGTGGCCGATACGTTGAAACGAGGCGCGCAGGGCTTCGTGACAGAAACGGTATCGCGCAGTGACCTCTATGCGGCACAGACACCGCAATCCTTCCACTACCCGTCCATTCTGAAGGCCCATCGTCAGGCCGCCTCCACGGGCCGCAGTGACTTCACCGACGATGCTTCGATTGCAGAGTGGGCAGGCTTGGCCGTAAAGCTTGTGGAAGGCATGGCCGACAACATGAAGCTGACCTTGAAGAGAGATATTGCCATGGCTGACGAAAAACTATCCTCCGCATTGCCGGACGTTCGCACCGGCAATGGTTATGACGTGCACCAGTTGGGTGAAGGCGACGGCGTAACACTGTGCGGCATCTTCATTCCCCACGACCAGAAGCTTATGGGCCATTCGGATGCGGATGTGGCGCTTCATGCCTTGACGGATGCTCTTCTGGCCACCTGCGGAGCGGGCGACATCGGTGACCATTTCCCGCCATCCGACCCGCAGTGGAAGGGTGCCGCATCGCGCATCTTTCTGGAACACGCAGCCAAACTCGTGCGCGACAATGGCGGCACGATCATGAATGCCGATGTCTCGCTGATAGCCGAAGCCCCACGTGTGGGCCCGCATCGGCAGGCCATGCGCGAAAATCTTGCAGCCATCCTCGATATCACGCTTGACCGTTGCTCGGTGAAGGCAACGACAAACGAAACGATTGGCTTCGTCGGGCGTCGCGAAGGCATCGCCGCCATCGCAACGGCAACAGTCGTCTATCGAAAGAGACCGCTGTGAGCGTCTTTCCCGCAGAGACAGCCCTTCTGGCGCAAAAGATCGTCACGGACTTCACGCAAAGGGGGCACATGCTCTCGACGGCGGAAAGCTGCACCGGTGGCTTGATCGCCGGAGCACTCACCGACATCTCCGGCTCGTCCGCCGTGGTCGACCGAGGTTTCGTGACCTATACGAATGACGCGAAGATGGAGATGCTCGGCGTCACGGCTGCAACGCTTGATGCTTATGGCGCGGTGTCACGGCAGACAGCGTTGCAGATGGCGCATGGGGCGCTGTTTCGCTCGAAGGCAGAGTTTTCCGTGGCTGTCACGGGCATTGCGGGGCCAGGCGGCGGCACGTCTGAAAAGCCGGTCGGCCTCGTGCACCTCGCGGCACAACGGCGCTCCGGTCGTATCATCCATCGTCAGATGCTTTATGGCGATATTGGTCGTGACAATGTCAGACTTGCCACTGTCAGAACGGCGCTGGAAATGCTGCTGGAACTGTCTCAGGCCGTGTAGATCTTGTCTGCCCGCGCCTCGAAGGCTTCGGCAAACATGCGGAATGCGCGGTCAAACATCGAGCCCATGACCGCACCGAGAATGCGGCTCTTGAATTCGTAATCGATGAAGAAATAGACCGAGCATCCGCCGTTGTCGGTCGGCTCGAAGCGCCAGCGATTATCGAGATATTTGAACGGCCCATCGAGATATTTGACGTCTATGGCGTGCTCTTCCGGCTTCAGCAGAACCTGGGTGGTGAAGGTCTCGCGGAAAGCCTTGTAGCCAACTGTCATGTCTGCCACCAGAAGCGTCTTGGTGTCACGCTCCTTGCGGGAACGGATGCTCAGCCCTTCGCAGAGCGGCAAAAATTCGGGATACTTCTCCACATCGGCAACGAGATTGAACATCTGTTCTGGAGAATGTCTGACGGGACGGCGGGTTTCAAATTGCGGCATGACGCGCAGTTAATGTGCTGCGCCAATAAGATCAAGAAGCGCACTGGCCTGCGCTCTGGATTTCACCTGAAATATCGGCACTTCGGGGCCGTAAAGATCAAAATTGCGGATGAAGACAGGGGCGTGGCGCTTCTCGAAATGCCAGATGTAGCCAAGGAACTCCATATCGGGAAGTTTTTCCCGGCAGCCATCGGCCATTTCAGGTCGCACCGTTCCGTAATGTCTGGCAACCCGCTTCGCGACACCCATCATGCAAGAAATGCGCGGAAGACGCATCCAGATGACCAGCTGCGTGCGTGGAAGCCGCATCTCGAAGGTAGATGGGTTGGATCCATCCAGCACCCAGCGATCACGAGACACAATATCTTGGAGAATGCGGCGCTGTTCATCCCTACCTCTTTGCGCCCAGCCTGAAATCCAGCGCACATCACGGTCGATTGAGAAGTAGTCGAGATCTCGGTGTGCTGCGATGTAACGCGAAAGTGTCGATTTCCCCGCGCCGGACGAGCCGACAACCATGATGCGCGATGCGCTTGCAACACGGGCCGCAGCTTCTTCGATGGTGTCGATTTCCAGCATCCCGCCTCCGTTGCATAGCAGTTTCTAGAAATTGACTATTGCAACCTTATTGGGGCGGTTGCTATCTAGACGCAAGATTGATTGCAGCCGCGCGATGCAACCGAACAACCAGGCCACAGCGCCATGCAGAGTGACAAGATGGACGACTTTTCCAATATCATCAACCTTCTCGAATCCGCAAAGCAGCTCGCATCCATGAACAGTATGCCGGTATTGGCATACCTCATAGACGTAGCAAAATGCGAGGCGCGTGAGAACAAGCCAGTTTTGCGCAAACGCAAGCGCGGCGAGTCGACGGTAAAGCAGGAAGCAGAAGCCTGAGATTTCGGCTGGCGCTTTTGGCGACGGCATGAAATCATTAAGGAAAGCGTGGCCGCATCGCGGCCATCTTTCATTCGGGCCTGGGAGGAATATCGAATGCACGATGCGTCCGTCCACCTGCGCTCCTATCGCGGCAATCCGCCGGATGAAAGCCACCCCTTTGTGCAGATCGTCCTGCCCGTTGCCGGCACATTCGAAATAGACGTCGGCGGCCGCCAGAGCGCCCTTTCGCGCTCCATTGGCACTCTCATTTACAGGCAGACATCACATGAGCTGAGTTCGAGCGGCTTCAACCGTTCGCTCATTCTCGATATCGATGAACGGACCATCTCAGCACAGCTTCTGGACAAATTCTCTTCAAGCCCTTTTTTCGAGATCGGGCAGCGCACTGCCATGCTTTCACGGCATATGGCTGATGTCCTTCAAAAAGGTGAGCAGGACAAGACATCCGGCAACGCCTGGGCGCCAATCCTTATCGAAAGCCTGGCGGACGGCAAAGTCGACACGCTCACGCGGCTTCGCTCGCTGAGGGCGATGATCGAAATCGATCCCTTCATGCCGTGGAGCATCGAACGCATGGCAGATCATGTCGGCGTCAGCCTTAGCCGCTTGCAGGCAGTTTTCCGCGAGCAATTCGATGAAACGCCGCATCTTTGGCTCGCCAATCTACGTATGGAAAATATCTGCCGACTTCTGTCCAACTCGCCTTTGCCCATCGCAGAGATTGCAGACAGGGCAGGCTTTTCCGATCAGACCGCGCTGACCCGTGCCATGAAAAATGCCATTGGCACCACGCCCGCCGCCTATCGTCGCGCGTTTTCGCAACGACCGCAGTAGTTTATGTCAAGACAGCCCATCGCCGCCATGGCAGATAACGCCGGGCAACGAATGGACATGACATGAACAAGACAGGACTGGGCGTATTTTACGGAATGCTGGCGGGCGCGCTCTGGGGCGGGATTTTTCTGGCTCCAAAGCTGATCCCAGACGGTTTTACGCCCTTGCAGCTCTCAACCGCGCGGTACCTGACTTACGGCCTCTTCGCGCTGATCCTGATCGGCCCGAAGATCCGGCGTGTCGCATCGCGTTTTGGCAAAGCCGAATGGATCGCTCTGGGGTGGCTTAGTCTCATCGGCAATCTCGTTTATTACGTCCTGATTTCGACAGCGGTGCAACTGAGCGGCGTCGCCTTCACCTCCATCATCATCGGATTTCTGCCCGTGGCCGTTACCATTATCGGCAGCCGCGACCATGGCGCAGTCTCGCTCAAACGGCTTTGGCCCTCTCTTCTATTCGGAGCCATCGGCATTTTTGGCATTTCCTGGCAGTCGCTCTCGCAGGGCCAAGGCGCGTTCGATCTGACGCGCATTGTCGGCCTCGCCTGCGCGCTTGGAGCGCTCGCCTCCTGGACAGCCTTTGCAGTCGGCAATGCCCGCTGGTTGACGCGGCTGCATGATGTAAGCGCCGACGAATGGAACCTGATGACCGGCGTCGTGACCGGTGGCCTCGCCCTGCTGCTCGCCATCCCCGCCTTCGGCTTCAGCACAGATACTCACAGCGGCGCGGACTGGCTGCAATTCACCTCTGTCGCCATCGGCCTCGGCATCACCGCATCCATCCTCGGCAATGCGCTCTGGAACCGCATGAGCCGTCTGCTGCCGTTGACCATGGTCGGGCAGATGATCCTGTTCGAAACGCTGTTCGCCCTGCTCTACGGTTTCATCTGGGAGCAGCGCGGGCCGACACTGATCGAGAGTGCAGCGATTGTATCTGTTGTGGTGAGTGTGTTGCTATGTATGCGGGCGCACCGGCCGGCGAAGGCAAATGGGTGATTTGCTTGGCTACGTCACCCCGCACTTGATGCGGGGTCCAGTGACCTGACGCCTGTCAGGTCAAAAGACTTACTCGCGCCGCAGACGTGGCGCGACTGGATACCGGCTCAAGGCCGGTATGACGGAGGAAAAAACCTTACTCAGCCGCAGCCAGAAGCTTTCTCTCGCGGTTGGCACGCAGCCGTTCGAAGTCATCGCCGGCATGGTGCGAAGAACGCGTCAGCGGGCTGGACGAAACCATCAGGAAGCCCTTGGTATAGGCAATCGTCTCGTAGGATTTGAATTCCTCAGGCGTGACGAATTTTTCGACCTTGTGGTGCTTGCGCGTCGGCTGCAGATACTGGCCGATGGTCAGGAAGTCGACATCTGCTGTGCGCAGGTCATCCATCAACTGCAACACTTCATTGCGCTCTTCACCGAGGCCAAC
Source organism: Agrobacterium sp. fls2-241-TYG-188a (assembly GCF_030209845.1). Taxonomy (NCBI): domain Bacteria; kingdom Pseudomonadati; phylum Pseudomonadota; class Alphaproteobacteria; order Hyphomicrobiales; family Rhizobiaceae; genus Agrobacterium; species Agrobacterium sp. fls2-241-TYG-188a. The sequence continues at coordinate 1,273,017 of NZ_JARVRD010000002.1, forward strand.
CATGATGCCCGACTTGGTGAACATTGTCGGGTCCAGTTCCTTCACGCGCTGCAGCAGACGCACGGAATGGAAGTAGCGGGCGCCGGGGCGAACGGTCAGATAGTTGCCTGGAACGGTTTCCATATTGTGGTTGAACACGTCAGGCTTTGCAGCAACGACACGCTCCAGTGCGCCGGGCTTCTTCAGGAAATCAGGCGTCAGAATTTCAATCGTGGTGTTGGGTGAAGCGGCACGAATAGCCCAGATCACCTTCTCGAAATGCTCCGCACCGCCGTCTTCCAGGTCGTCGCGGTCAACCGAGGTAATAACAACATGGCTCAGGCCCATCTGCTTGACGGCCTTGGCGACGTTTTCAGGCTCCAGCATATCGAGCGCATTCGGCTTGCCGGTCGAGACATTGCAGAAGGCGCAGGCACGGGTGCAGATTTCGCCCATGATCATGAAGGTGGCGTGCTTCTTTTCCCAGCATTCGCCGATATTTGGACAGCCCGCTTCCTCGCACACCGTGACCAGCTTGTGGGAACGAACGAGCTCGCGCGTTTCATGGTAGCCCTTGGACGTCGGCGCCTTCACGCGAATCCATTCCGGCTTGCGCATGACTTCCGTGTCTGGACGATGCGCCTTCTCCGGGTGACGGATACGCTTTTCGTCCAGTGCTGTCCTGTCGAGAATAGTGACCATAGAAACCTGCTTCCACCGTAACGATACGGTCTAACGCCTTACCAGCTTTGCCAGAAATAACAGAAGGCTTGCGCCCAGGAAAGATGTGACGAAATAGCCGAGGCGGCTATCCTGAACGAACACGTCGAACGTCCGCAACACGGCAACTGCAACGACCGAACCGACGATACCCAGTACGATATTCATGAAAATGCCAAAGCGCATATCCATGAGCTTGCCTGCAAGCCAACCGGCCAGACCGCCGATGAATATTGCCGCTATCCAGCCTACACTTTCCATCTTCAAACTCCGTCAACCGACATTGGACGACATATGGTGTACCCGGCCTCGCAAGGCAATGCCGGGTACGGCCAGGCTGTTATGCGTTCAGCACGCGTCCATAGGCGTCCAGCACGCTTTCCTTCATCATTTCAGACAACGTCGGATGCGGGAAGATCGTGTGCATCAGCTCTTCTTCGGTCGTCTCAAGGTTCATGGCAACCACGAATCCCTGAATGAGTTCAGTGACTTCCGCACCCACCATATGCGCGCCGATCAGCTCGCCAGTCTTCTTGTCGAAGATGGTCTTGACCATGCCCTGATCTTCACCGAGCGCGATCGCCTTGCCGTTGGCCGCGAAGGAATAACGGCCAACGCGGATTTCGCGGCCCTGCTCCTTCGCCTTGGCTTCCGTCAGGCCGACCGAAGCGACCTGCGGGTTGCAGTAGGTGCAGCCGGGAATCTTCAGCTTGTCCATGGGGTGAACCTTCGGCAGACCGGCAATCTTTTCGATGCAGATCACGCCTTCATGCTCAGCCTTGTGCGCCAGCATCGGTGGGCCGGCGACATCGCCGATGGCGTAGAGGCCGGGAACATTGGTCTTGCCGTAGCCATCAATGACCACGCAGCCGCGGTCCGTTTTGACGCCCAGCGCTTCCAGACCGAGATTTTCGATGTTGCCCTGTACGCCGACAGCCGAGATCAGGCGATCTGCGGTAATCTTTTGAACCTTGCCGTCCTTGGTCTCGACATGGGCCGTGATCGAGTCCGAACCCTTCTCAACCTTGGAAACCTTGGCTTCGGTGATGATCTTCAGTCCACGCTTTTCCAGCTGCTTGCGGGCGAAGGCCGAGATTTCGGCATCTTCGACAGGCATGACATTGGCCATGAGTTCAACGACCGTCACATCCACGCCCATGGAGCGGTAGAAGGACGCGAATTCGATGCCGATTGCGCCAGAGCCCATGACGACGATGGACTTCGGCATGAAATCAGGCTTCATCGCTTCAAAGTAGGTCCAGATCAGTTTGCCATCCGGCTCGATGCCGGGCAGAGCACGTGGACGTGCGCCGGTCGCAACGATGATGTGCTTGGCCGTATAGGTGCCCTCGCCCAGAACGCCCTTCGGAACAGGGTTCTGCGGCTGAACGATTGGCTTGGAAATCTTGCCGACGACGATTTCGTTCGGCTTTGTCAGCTTGGCTTCGCCCCAGATGACGTCGATCTTGTTCTTCTTCATCAGGAAGGCGACGCCGCCATTGAGGCGCGCGGAAACGCCACGCGAACGGGCAACGACTTCCTTCACGTCAGGCGTGATGGTGCCTTCCAGCTTCAAGCCGTAATTCTTGGCATGATGAGCATTATCAAGCACTTCGGCAGAACGCAGCAGCGCCTTGGTGGGAATGCAGCCCCAGTTCAGGCAGATGCCGCCCAGATGCTCGCGCTCCACGATTGCCGTCTTGAGGCCCAGTTGGGCGGCGCGGATGGCAGTGACGTAACCGCCAGGACCCGAACCGATGATGATGACGTCATAAGACTGAGCCATGTCTGTTTCCTGCCTTTGTCTTCTTGAGGGCGAAACCATGCCGCCGCTTCAGTCGATTTGTCTTAATATCGTGACGCGTCGTGCTGTCCAGAAACCGCTTCCGGTTTCCGTGCCGACGCACTAAATTCCAAGCATCATGCGAACGACGGGCTCCAGCCCACGACCAATCGCACGTGTATTTTCGGCATCCAGATGGACGCCGTCGACGGGCGTCGTTACCGCAACGGAAGCGGCGTCGAAAAAGCCGCAACCCTTTTCATCCGCCAGATCGCGGTAAAGCGAACCCATCATCTGCGATTGCTCGATGGCGCCTGCGAACATGGCCGCAAACATCTCATTGCCGGTTTCGCAAATATGCGGTGCGGAGACGATCAGAATTTCCGGCTGTTCGCAGTCGAACGACCAGACGTGGCTGCGCACCAGATTGATGAGCCGCTCGACACCCTTCACCGCACCAATGGCATTGCCGCTGCCGATGCCGCGTTTCAGATCATTCGTGCCCAGCATGATGATGACGAGATCAAGAGGGCCGTGACTGTGCAGCAATGTTGGCAGAATGCGCGCACCATTGCGGTCGCTATCGGAAAGATGGTCGTCGTAAGCCGTGGTTCTACCGTTCAGCCCTTCGGCAATGACATTGACGTCAGCACCGAGCGCCTTTTGCAAAACGCTGGGCCAGCGATCTTCAAAGGCATGACGCCCAAGATTTTCGGCGTCGAAACCCCATGTCAGACTGTCACCATAGCACAGAACGGTTTTCGTCACGTCCAACTCCTCGATTGGAGCGAGCCGAAAACCGTCATCCGGCTTTCGGCTCCCCGGTTTTTAGACCAACATGCCCATCGGGTTTTCGATGTAGCGCTTGAAGGCAGACGCAAGTTCTGCACCCAGCGCACCGTCGATGACGCGGTGGTCGAAGGCGAAGGTCGCTGTCATGACCGTGCCCACTTCAATCTTGCCGCCACGGACAACCGGCTTCTCGACGCCAGCGCCGATGGAGACGATGGATGCCTGTGGCAGGTTGACGATGGAGGTGAAGGAAGAAACGCCGAACATGCCGAGGTTGGACACCGATGTCGTGCCGCCCTGATATTCTTCCGGCTTCAGCTTCTTGTCACGCGCACGCTTGGCAAGATCCTTGACCTCGTTGGAGATGGCGGAAAGCGTCTTCGTCTCGGCGTTGCGGACAATCGGCGTGATCAGACCGTCCGGGATCGACACGGCAACACCGACATCGGCGTGCTTGTGCAGAACACGGGCCGTAGATGTCCAGGAGGCGTTCGCCATTGGAACATCACGCAGCGCAAGCGCCATTGCCTTGATGATGAAGTCGTTGACGGAAAGTTTGAAGGCTGGAACCTCGCCCTTTTCGGTCTTCTTCACCGGCGCAGACGCATTGATCTCGGCGCGCAGCTTCAGCATCGCATCGAGTTCGCATTCCATCGAGACCGTGTAGGACGGAACGGTCTGGGTGGACTCCGTCAGGCGCGACGCGATCGTCTTGCGCATACCGTCATGCGGCAGAAGCTCGTAGGAACCTTCTGCAAACAGCTTGAGGATGTTTTCGTCGGATGCACCCTTGGCAGGAGCCGGAGCGGCAGCACCAGCGGACTGCGCAGCTGCAGGAGCAGCCTTTGCACCGCCGGAAGCAGCCGCCTTTTCGACGTCGGTCTTGACGATACGGCCATGCGGGCCGGAGCCAGACACGGCGGACAGATCAAGGCCGGCATCCTTTGCCAGACGGCGCGCCAGCGGAGACGCAAAGATGCGCTCGCCGGATTTAGAGACAGGCGCTGGCGTCGAAGGTGCTGGACCCTGGTCGGCGATGGGCTTGTCAGCCTTTGCCGGCGCAGCTTCCGCCTTGTCTTCCTTCGGCGCTTCGGCCTTGGCAGCTTCCTGCTTCGGAGCCTCTGCCTTGGCTTCTGCCTTTGCAGGCGCAGCATCGCCGCCCTTGGCGGCGTCAGCTACGTCTTCGCCTTCAGCGGCCAGAATGGCGATCAGGGCATTGACCTTGACCGCTTCCGTACCGGCTGGAACGACGAGCTTTGCGACAGTGCCTTCGTCCACGGCTTCCACTTCCATGGTCGCCTTGTCGGTCTCGATCTCGGCAATCACATCGCCGGGAGCAACCTTATCGCCTTCCTTGACCAGCCACTTGGCCAGATTGCCCTCTTCCATCGTCGGCGAAAGGGCAGGCATGGTAATGTTGATAGGCATCGAAACGCCCTCCCCTTATTTGTAGCAGACGGTTTTGACCGCCTGAACGACTTCGTCGACGTTCGGCAAAGCCAGCTTTTCGAGGTTCGCAGCATAGGGCATCGGAACGTCCTTGCCAGCAATCGTCAGGATCGGCGCATCGAGATAATCGAATGCAGCGCGCTGAACGCTGTTGGAAATGAAGTCACCGACCGATGACTGCGGGAAGCCTTCTTCCACGGTCACCAGACGACCGGTCTTCTTGACGGATTCGATAACCGTCGGAAGATCCATCGGACGGATGGTGCGCAGATCGATCAGTTCGACATCGATGCCGAGCTTTTCGAGTTCTGCAACAGCCTTGACGGCGTAGGTCATGCCGATACCGAAGGAAACGATTGTCGCATCCTTGCCCTTGCGGTGAATGCGCGCCTTGCCGATCGGCAGAACGAAATCGTCCATCTTCGGAACTTCGAAGCTCTGACCATACAGAATTTCGTTTTCGAGGAAGATGATCGGGTTCGGATCGCGGATGGCAGCCTTCAAGAGACCCTTCGCATCAGCAGCCGTGTACGGCATGATGACCTTGAGGCCCGGAATGTGGCTGTACCATGCGGCGTAGCACTGCGAGTGCTGGGCGGCCACGCGGGCAGCAGCGCCCGAAGGACCACGGAACACCATCGGCGCGCCCATCTGACCACCAGACATGTAGAGCGTCTTGGCAGCAGAGTTGACGATCTGGTCGATCGCCTGCATGGCGAAGTTGAATGTCATGAATTCAACAATCGGGCGCAGACCCGTCATCGCCGCACCGACGCCGATACCGGCAAAGCCATGTTCGGTGATAGGCGTATCGATAACGCGCTTGGCGCCGAATTCCTGCAGCAGGCCCTGAGTGATCTTGTAGGCGCCCTGGTATTCAGCAACTTCTTCACCCATGACGAAGACGTTTTCGTCAGAGCGCATTTCTTCGGCCATCGCATCGCGCAGCGCTTCACGCACTGTCTGCGTCACGAACTCGGTGCCCTCAGGAATATCAGGATCGGCAGCAACTTCGATCTTCGGCGCAGCCGGAACCTTGGCTGCTTCCTTGGAAGCGGAAGGTTCTTCGCTGGCTTCGCGGGTCTTGCCGCCAGCAGCGTCAGAACCGGAATTGGCAGCGTCCGCCTTCGGCGCTTCCTTGCTTGCGGAAGAGGACGACATGTCGTCAGCGCTTTCGCCTTCCTGAAGCAGCACGGCAATGGCAGTGTTGACCTTGACGCCTTCGGTGCCGGCTTCGATCAGCAGCTTGCCAATCGTGCCTTCATCGACGGCTTCGACTTCCATCGTTGCCTTGTCAGTTTCGATTTCAGCGATCACGTCGCCGGAGGTAACCTTGTCACCCTCTTTCTTCAGCCATTTGGAAAGCTTGCCTTCCTCCATGGTCGGGGAAAGGGCGGGCATGAGAATTTCTATAGGCATGATATCTCCCTTCCCAAATCAGAGCAGAATGTCGGTGTAGAGCTCGGATACATCCGGCTCCGGATCGTTCTGGGCGAACTCGGCGCTATCGGCCACGATGTCACGAACATCCTTGTCGATTGCCTTCAGCTCATCCTCAGTGGCCCAACCCTTTTCAAGGAGTCGTGCCTTCACCTGCTCGATTGGGTCATGTTCCGCGCGCATCTTCTGCACTTCGTCCTTGGAACGGTACTTGGCCGGGTCGGACATGGAGTGACCGCGGTAGCGATAGGTCAGCATTTCCAGAATGATCGGACCCTTGCCGGAACGGCAATGTTCCAGCGCCTCGTCGGCCGCAGCCTTGACGGCGCGAACGTCCATGCCATCCACCTGCATACCGGGAATGCCGAAGCCAGAACCGCGCAGCGAGTAGTTGGACTGCGCCGTGGCGCGGGCTGTCGACGTACCCATCGCATAATGGTTGTTTTCGACGATATAAACGATCGGAAGCTTCCAGAGAGCAGCCATGTTGAAGCTCTCATAAACCTGGCCCTGGTTGGCCGCACCGTCACCGAAGTAGGCGACGGACACATTGTCATTGCCGCGATACTTGTTGGCGAAGGCAAGACCGGTTCCGAGCGAAACCTGTGCGCCAACGATGCCATGGCCGCCGTAGAAATGCTTTTCCTTGGAGAACATGTGCATGGAGCCACCCTTGCCCTTGGACAAGCCGCCCTGGCGTCCGGTCAGCTCGGCCATGACGCCACGCGCGCTCATGCCAGCAGCCAGCATGTGGCCGTGGTCACGGTAAGCGGTGATGACCTGATCGCCTTCCTTCTGCGACATCTGCATGCCGACAACAACAGCTTCCTGGCCGATGTAGAGGTGACAGAAGCCGCCGATGAAGCCCATGCCGTAAAGCTGGCCGGCCTTTTCTTCGAATCGACGGATCAGCAGCATCTCGCGATATGCGTGCAGCTCCTCATCCTGGCCGAAGTCCGGCGTATTCTTGCCGGTAAATTCCTTGCCGGCAGTCTTTGCCGTGGTCTTGCGGCCGGATACGGTCGCGGTTTTTCGCGGCGCCATTCATCCCTCCCTGAGTTGCCATTAGAATGGTTGGATTGGGGGGCACCATATGCAAGAAAAGTGAAAGCAGCAATGCCATAAACGCATGGCTCGTATTCTGCCTAAGTTGCTGTGAATAAATTATAAAACTCGATTAACCAGAATCCGGTTAATCAGAAATAGGTGTTCATGATGACGATTTCATCGGCACGAGACATGTTCAGCTGGTAGCGGGATATCTCATCGATCATGTCACGCTCGAGCGATCCATCACTCATCAACTCGACCTGCCGCTCCAAGGCGACGCGGCCCTTTGTAAGCTTCGCAAGCTCGGCAGTTCTGGCAATGCGCTGGCGCTCCAGCCGCTCCGTGGCCTGAAGCCCGAAATCGCCATGGATGCAATGATAACCGAAATAGGAAAGAAAAGCGACGGTGATTGCCGGTACGACAAGACGGCCAAAACGTCTCTTCTTGTGATGCTTGGTCCACATACTCTTAAAACAGCCTTCAAACGCGTTACTGGGAATCACATTAGCCGCATTTGTTTAACCATCCGTTGACCTTAACCGCGCCTGTCGCCAAAGGCGCAGCTTTCGGAAAAGAAAAAGCCCCCGATGTCTTGCGGCATCGAGGGCTTCTTGTTTTCAGGTGACTTTCACTCAGGACTGGAAGATATCCAGACCACTGCCCCATGGGCCGTGCGGCTTGTCTACGCCGTCGGTCCGCTCGAAACCATGCGCGCCAAAGAAGTCACGCTGTGCCTGGATCAGGTTTGCGCTGCCACGTGCACGGCGATAGGCGTCGAAATAGCCGAGAGCCGATGCCAGCGCCGGAACCGGCAGACCCGATAGCACGGCGTGTGAAACAACGCGGCGCAGAGGCGCATCTGTATCCTTTACCATCTGCGCAAAGGCAGGCGTGACGATCAGGTTTGCGACATGCGGGTCCTTGGTAAAGGCGGAGGTGATTTCATCCAGGAACTGCGAACGGATGATGCAGCCTGCGCGCCAGATGCGCGCAATGGTCGGCATGGGAAGATCCCAGCCAAACTCCTTGGAAGCAGCCGACATAACGGCAAAGCCCTGCGCATAGGCGCCGATCTTTGCGGCCAGAAGCGCGTTTTCAAGATCGGCAATGAATGCCTTCTTGTCGGCAGGCGCGGGCAGCGTAGCAGGCAGACCCAGAATGGTCTCAGCGGAAACACGCTCTTCTTTCTGCGAGGACAGAATGCGGGCAGCGACAGCCGCTTCGATGGCCGTTGCGGCGACACCCATGTTCTGTGCTTCGATGACAGACCACTTACCGGTGCCCTTCTGGCCAGCCTTGTCCAGAATGAGATCCACCATCGGCTTGCCGGTGATGGGGTCTGCGGCGCGAAGAACCTTCTCGGTGATTTCGATGAGATAGGAGTTCAGACGACCCTTGTTCCACTCACCGAAGACATCGGCAATTTCTGCGGCGCTAAGCTTCAGACCGTCGCGCAGGATGCCGTAGATTTCGGCAATCATCTGCATGTCGGCATATTCGATGCCGTTGTGGATGGTCTTGACGAAGTGACCGGCACCGTCATTGCCCAGCCATGCAACGCAGGGCTCATTGTCGTACTTGGCCGAAATGGAGGTCAGCACCTTTTCAACGCGCTTCCAGCTCTCTTCGGTACCGCCGACCATGATGGATGGTCCGTGGCGCGCACCCTCTTCACCGCCGGATACGCCCATGCCGATGAAGGTCAGGTCGGTATCTTCAAGGGTTTCGAAGCGGCGAATCGTGTCACGGAAATTGGCATTGCCCGCATCGATCATGATGTCGCCGTTTTCGAGATGCGGCTTGAGCATTTCCATCTGCTGATCGACCGGATCGCCAGCCTTGATCATGATGATGATCGGGCGCGGAGGGCGAATGGCAGCAATGAATTCCTCGATGGTTTCGCAAGGAATGATCTGCCCCTGCAACGCGCCGGCATCGGCGTAGAATTTTTTCGTGACTTCCGGGGTTCGGTTGAAAACAGCAATTTTGTTGCCTTTTTCCGCGATGTTGAGCGCGAGGTTCGACCCCATTACGCCAAGACCGATCAAACCGATTTCTGCCTGTTCCACGGATGTGCCTCCATATTTCATATAACGGCGGATGTTGTGGCACTCTAATGTGAAAACGGCAAGGCTACAGCGATCTCAAACGATTAAATTTTGATGACGCAGGTCAGCTTTGCAATAAGACGTTCTCTCACAGTGCTGGCCTGTCATCTCCATCATCCAGTGCCCGCCAGGCAGAGCCATCCATGTCGTCATACTGGCCGCTCTTGAGTGACCACAGAAACGCGAACAACCCCAGCCCGCCAAGGAAAAGCGCAACGGGAATGAGATAGACCAGCATGTTCATGCGTAACGCGCCTCCGCATTTTGGCTTCCAGCGGCGTTGGTGGCCACCGCCTCTTCCGGAGCCGTCAGGTTTCTTGCACTGTTGAGGCGCAGCGCGTTGGCAACCACGATGATTGAAGACGTGGACATGGCAATGGCCGCGATCATGGGCGTGGCAAAGCCGGCAAGCGCGATCGGCACGGCCAGCACGTTGTAGCCGATGGCGAGCGCGAAGTTCTGACGGATGAGCTGTCCCGCTTTCTTAGACGTATCGATCGCCAGCGCCACAGCCCGCAAATCGTCGCGCATGAACACGAAATCCGCCGCCTGTCGGCCAATATCTGCGGCTGTCGCGGGCGCCATCGACACATGCGCAGCGGCAAGGGCCGGAGCGTCATTGATGCCATCTCCTACCATCAAGACCTTGCGCCCTGCTCTTGCTAGCTCGGCGCAGCGATTGGCCTTGTCTGCGGGCGACAGCGCGCCCTGCCCGGCATCGACCCCGACGCGCGACGCAAGTGCCGCGACGGCTGCGGGCCTGTCTCCAGATACGATCTGCGTTGCGAACCCGTCCTGATGGAGTTGCGCGATGGCCGCTGCCGCACCCGGCCTGATACTGTCTTCAAACAGGAATTGCGCCATCTCCTGCCCGTCGCGTGACAGCACCACCTCTGATGTCGAAGCCCGGTCATCTTCCTTCACGGGAACGTCGGGACATGCAAAGCGGCGATTGCCAAGGCGGTAGAGGCCGGATGGCGTCTTTACTTCGACGCCCGACCCCGGAATTTCGCTGACATCGTCAAACACTGCATAGGTGCCGGTGACTTCACGGCAAAGGCTCTGCGAAAGCGGATGGCGCGAATGAATGGCAATGCCAGCAGCAAGCCGCATCGTCTCCGGAGAAATCCGGCCACCATTCACCAGTTGTGGTTGGCCAAGCGTCAACGTGCCGGTCTTGTCAAACAGAACGGTATCGGCCTCGGCCAGTCGCTCCATGGCGGAACCGTCCTTCACCATGATGCCATTCTTGAACAGGTGCCCGGCGGCAACCACCTGCACCACGGGCACCGCAATACCAAGCGCGCAGGGGCAGGTAATGATCAGCACCGAAATCGCAATCAGCATTGCCTGCTTCCAGTCTCCACCGAGAACGCCCCAGGCGATGAAGGAAACGATGGCCAGCAGATGCACCACCGGTGAATAATATTGCGCGGCCCGGTCCGCCAGACGGCGATATCGCGCGCGTCCACCCTCTGCCGCTTCCATGAGGCCGATGATTTCGGAAAGAAACGAATCGCGGGCAAGCGCCGTCGCTTCCATGATGAGCGGTCCGGTCAGGTTCATCGTTCCAGCCTGAACGATATCCCCCGGCCGCACGATGCGCGGTGCGCTCTCACCATTGGCGATGGACACATCGAGATCGCTGCTGCCGCTGACAATCTTCCCGTCAACCGGTATCCGGTCACCGACGGAGATTGCGACCCGGTCACCCGGCATAATATCGCTGACGGGGCGGTATTCCCTGCTGTCATCGGGCAGAAGCACCGTGGCACCACGCGGCGACAACCTCGCCAGCCCGGCAATGGCCGAGCGCGCCCTGTCTCTCATGACGTGGTCCAGCGTGCGCCCGATCAGGAGGAAAAACAACAGGGATACCGTCGCATCAAACCAGGCATGGGCACCGCTGTGCATCGTTTCCCAGATCGAAACGCTGTAGGACAGCGTAATCGCCAGCGCAATCGGCACATCCATGTTGGTGCGACCGTGTTTCAAGGCATTATAGGCGGAGCTGTAAAAGAAACGGCCACCGTAAATCAGGGCGGGCGCAGCAATAAGTGCCGATATCCAGTGAAACATGTCCCGCGTTGCCGCATCCGCGCCGGACCAGACAGAGATCGACAGAAGCATGATGTTGACGGCAGCAAAGCCGGTAAGTCCGACAGCGCGGATCAACTGATTGCGCAATTCATCCGAGGCTTCCTCAGCGGAACTGAAAAGATGCGTCTCATATCCCGTCGATGCAACGGCGCGGGCAATATCGGCGGGGTCGGTACTGAGACCGTCCACCTTTTCCTTCCAGACCACGGAAACCCGCTTTGACGAAAGATTGACCCTGGCGCGCTCCACCTGCGGCAAGCGGACAAGCGCGCTCTCAAGCGTGGTGATACAGGCACCGCAATAGACCGCCGGGACGGAAAGATCAGTCTGTCGCAACCCCTGCCCCAGATCGCGGCTTGCCAGCATCAGTTCTTCTGAGGAAGGCAGGGCCCGCTTCAGTCCCGCCTGTTCGAGAGCCATCTCTGTGCCGGGCGCGCAGCAGCTCATCTCACACCTCCGGCAATGTCGATGCGCGTTCCTTCGTGGACGATGATGGCGCCGTTCTTGACGGCTGTCGCCTCGACAATCCAGTCCCCGGCGGCAAGCTCATGTTGCGCAATGAAAGTGTTGGAGGATTTCTTTTCCATGTTGAGCGAAAAATCCTGCCTTTCACCCACAGGCCGCCGAAAGTTCAATGTCACGGCGTCCGTATCGATTGCCCCGCGCTGCGGATGCGAAACGATGTATTGGATTGTTGTTCCGTCTATCTGCAATTTTCCGACGATGCCGCTTGCAGCACGCGCTTTTGCGGCTTCTGCCTTGCCGTTGAATTGCTGGCTGGCGACATAGGTGTTCTGCACCACAAGGCCGCTCCAGCTTGTCACCGCATTCCAGGCCATGGTTACATTCACAGAAATCACGGTGCCGAAGAACAGCAGCATGATGATCAGCATGTGCCAGCCGGTGAAAACGAAATGTTGCTTTTCGCTTGGCTTAGCGCTCATTTCTTTGCTCCCGGACCGTTGAATACGGCCTTGTAATGGGCGGTTTCGGAGTATTCCCCGTCAACCGCTATGAAGTTGAAATCCTCTGTCGGCTTCACGGAAGCACCGCTCGGCAGCGTCACGAAAACCCGCAGATTGGTGACTTCGTCTGGCTTGACGTCGATCGTGAAGGACCGCGAAGGCGTGTTGGAAAGCCCGTTGATCTTCATCACAGCCTCCGGCAATCCATCCAGCGAAAACGTGATGGTGCGTGGCTGGGCAATCATGTTCAGCAGCCGAACGGTATAGCCGTTGCGGATAGAGCCATCGGATTCCATGACATATTGCGGATTGCGATCATGCAGAACGTTGACGGACAGGCGTTCGCGCGTTGCCAATGTCACCAGCATGACAACGCCGACCAGACACCACACGGTCATGTAAAATACCGTGCGTGGGCGGAAGATGATGCGCCAGTCGAAATGCCTGATGGTATCGACAAAGCTGCCATCGGCGTTGCGCACATTGGAAGGGCGGATTTCGTGGGCGCCGCCACCGGTCGCCAGCGCCATGTTCGATTCGTATTCGTTGAGCGTCGCATAGGCGATAAGCCCGCGCGGCTTGGAAAGCTTGTCCATCACACCGTCACAGGCATCGATACACAAGGCGCAGGTGATGCATTCCAGCTGCTGCCCGTCCCTGATGTCGATGCCCATGGGACAGACCGCAACACAGGCGTTACAGTCCACGCAATCGCCCACCGGTTCGCCAGCGGCAATCGCCTTTTTCGCATGGCGCGAGCGATTTTCGCCACGCCAGTCATTGTAGGTCACGACAAGCGAATGCTCATCCAGCATCGCCGCCTGGATACGCGGCCAGGGGCACATATAGGTGCATACCTGTTCCCGCATCAGCCCACCGAGCACATAGGTCGAAGCGGTCAGCGTGGCGACGGTGTAATAGGCGATCATAGCCGCCTGCCCCGTCATGAACTGCATGGCAAGCGTCGGTGCATCCGCAAAATAGAAAATCCACGCGCCGCCAGTCAAAACGCCGATGACGAGCCATATCGAATGCTTGAGCACGCGCTTCTTGATCTTGTCGAATGTCCACGGCCCGGCATCCAGCTTCATGCGGGCGTTTCTGTCACCCTCCACCGCGCGCTCGACCACCAGAAACAGATCGACCCACACCGTCTGCGGACAGGTGTAGCCGCACCATGCGCGCCCGACGGCCGATGTCAGCAGAAACAGCCCGAACCCCGCCATCACAAGCAATCCGGCGACGTAATAGAATTCCTGAGGCCAAATTTCGATGAAGAAGAAATAGAACCGGCGGTTGGCAATATCGACAAGCACTGCCTGGTCCGGCGCGTAAGGTCCACGATCCCAGCGGATCCAGGGCGTCAGATAGTAGATGCCGAGCGTGATCAGCATCACGATCCATTTGAACCGCCGGAACCGGCCTTCCGCCCGCTTCGGAAATATCTTTCGCCGCGCCTCGTAAAGCGGTTGCCTGATCTTTGCAGAGTTCACAGGCTGGGCATTCAATCTTTCGACTGTGCCTGCGGTGATTTCGTCCTGTCCGGCGCTATATATATTCATTGTCTCGGGGGTCCGGTTTTGTACCCTTGCGTTCTGACACTTCGCCGGGCAACCATCCTTGACTTAGGTCAAATCGAGACAAAGTAGCGCAGGCCGCCAGGTCGCCGGAGGAACAGGCATGTCCGTCATGGAATCGAAAATCATTCACCTCTCGATAGAGCGTCCGTGGAAGGAGGTTTACGCCTTCGCATCCGACCCTGTCAGGATGCCGGAATGGGCAGGCGGTCTTGCCAATGGCTTGAGAAAGGACGGCGAGGAATGGATAGCGACGGGTCCGCTCGGTGCGGCGCGCATCGCCTTTGCGCCACTTAATGATTACGGCGTGATCGACCACATCGTCACGCTGCCGAATGGATCGAAGGTCTTCAATGCACTGCGTGTCATGCCGAATGGGGATGGTGCGGAGATCGCCTTCACGCTGCTGAGGCAACCCCAGATGACGCAGGCCGATTTCGAGCAGGATGCGGCGGCAGTACTGGCGGACCTCAACACGTTAAAGGCAATGCTTGAGCGCCCATAAGAGCAAATATGGAAAGGGCCGCACGTGGCGGCCCTTTCTGTTCCGGGTGGTCCTCGTTATTCTCCACCACCCAGAGAATGTACGAACAATGTCAACTGCTTGACTGTCGTATCGCCAAGTCTTGCGCCCCAGGCGGGCATCACGCCGTGCTTTGGCAAGCGCACCTGTGCAGCAACGCCATCTTCACCATGAGATTTCAGCCAGATCGAGTCCGCAAGATTGGGCGCACCCATGTCGCGGTTACCCTTGGCATCTTCACCATGGCAGGACGCACAGTTGTCAGCGAAAATCTGGGCACCAGGCGCAACCAGAGAAGCATCGTGCGGCGTTCCGTTCAGGCTCACCACATAGGCTGCAACCTCACGGATTTCGTCATTTTTCAGCATTTCTCCAAAGGCCGGCATTTCAGAAAGCCGCGTATCGCTATCCTCGGTAAAACGAATGCCGTGGGTGATGGTGGTCTGGATGTCGCCAACCTTTCCGCCCCAGAGCCAATCATCGTCGTTGAGGTTGGGATAACCGTTGCCACCTTCAGCACCAGAGCCATGGCACTGGATGCAGTTGATCTTGAAGGCAGCGGCACCGCCCGCAACGGCAAACTGCATGAGTTCGCTGTTGGCCTGGATTTCTTCGAGCGAAGACGACGCGATCTTGTCCAGATAGACATTCTGCGCAGCTTTCGCATCGGCGCTTTCCGCAACGAACTCCGCCCGGCTGTGCCAGCCAAGAAGCCCTTGGGTGCTGCCGCTGATCAAAGGCCATGCCGGAAAGGCGATGGTATAGGCAATACCCCACAGGATCGTGGCGTAGAAGGTCCACACCCACCAGCGTGGCATGGGATTGTTGAGCTCGCGGATGCCATCCCACTCGTGACCGGTGGTTTCGACGCCGCTGATATCGTCAATGTGTTTTTCGGACATGATCAGTCCTCCTTGAGCGGGATGCTGGCGGCATCGTCAGCGAATTTTTTCGATCCGGGTCGCAGCGTGAAGACCACGACACCGGCAAAGAACAGGGTCATGACGAGCAGGCCCCAGCTATCGGCGAAGTGCCGCATGGCGGTATAGGTTTCCATGATGCTTCCCCTTACCGATAACCGGCGGCATCGTCATAGGTCGAGAAATCGACCAGCGTGCCGAGCATTTGCAGATAGGCCACCAGCGCATCCATCTCCGTGACCTTTGACGGGTCGCCATCGAAGTCACCGACTTTCGCCTTGGGGTATCGCGCCTCAAGTCCCGATGCATCGGCGTTGGGATCAGCCTGCGCCTTAAGGTCGGCAGATGCGTTTTCAATCATCTCGTCGCTGTAGGGCACGCCGACGGCACGGTTGGATTTCAACTCCATCGCAACATCGGTGATCTGCAGCGGTGTCGACTTCAGGAACGAATAGCTTGGCATGACCGACTCAGGCACGACGGCCCGAGGCTCCACCAGATGCTGAACATGCCACTCGTTCGAATAGCGACCGCCAACGCGCGCAAGGTCTGGCCCCGTGCGCTTGGAACCCCACTGGAACGGGTGGTCGTACATGCTTTCCGCTGCAAGGCTGTAGTGACCATAGCGTTCGACCTCGTCACGGAAGGGACGGATCATCTGGCTATGGCAGACATAACAGCCTTCGCGGATGTAAATGTTGCGACCGGCCAGTTCCAGCGGTGCGTAAGGACGCATCCCTTCCACTTTCTCGATGGTGTTTTCGAGGTAGAAGAGTGGAGCGATTTCCACGATACCGCCGATGGCAACCACAGCCAGTGAACCAACAAGCAGCAAGGTCGCGTTTCGTTCGATGACACCGTGTTTTTCAAGAATAGACATCGTTGAAACTCCTTATTCCGCAGGCTGCAGCTTGGGCGTTGCCGCCTTGAAGCCCGCTTCGTCGCGCTGGTAGCCGAGAATTGTCATCGTGACGTTGTAGGCCATGATCAGTGCGCCAGAGAGGAACAGGGCACCGCCCACCGCACGCAACACGTAGTATGGGAAGAGTGCAGCCACGGTTTCGGCGAACGAGTAGACCAGGAAGCCCTGAGCATCATATTCGCGCCACATCAGCCCCTGCTGGATGCCGGCAACCCACATGACGGCGGCGTAGACGACGATGCCGAGTGTCGCCAGCCAGAAGTGCCAGTTGACCATCGCCATGCTGTAGAGACGCTCGCGTCCCCAGAGCTTTGGTGTGAGATAGTAGATGGCACCGAATGTGATCATGCCGTTCCAGCCAAGTGCGCCGGAATGAACGTGTCCAATGGTCCAGTCGGTATAGTGGCTGAGCGAATTGACCGCCTTGATCGACATCATCGGACCTTCGAAGGTCGCCATGCCGTAGAAGGCAACAGCCATCACCATCATGCGAACGATCGGGTCGGTGCGGATCTTGTCCCATGCGCCCGAAAGCGTCATCAGACCGTTGATCATGCCGCCCCAGGAAGGCATCCACAACATGATCGAGAACACCATGCCCAGCGTCTGCGCCCAGTCAGGCAAAGCCGTGTAGTGGAGGTGGTGAGGACCTGCCCAGATATACATGAAGATCAGGGCCCAGAAGTGGATGATCGACAGACGGTAGGAAAAGACCGGACGGTTCACCTGCTTGGGAATGAAGTAGTACATCATTCCAAGGAAGCCAGCGGTCAGGAAGAAGCCGACGGCGTTGTGGCCGTACCACCATTGCGTCAACGCATCCTGCACGCCGGAGAAGGCCGAATAGCTCTTGACGCCGAGGAAGGAGACCGGAACCGCCAGATTGTTGACGATATGCAGCATGGCGATGGTAACGATGAAGCCCAGATAGAACCAGTTCGCCACGTAGATATGGGGTTCCTTGCGCTTCAAAATCGTGCCGAGGAAGGTCAGCAGATACGCCACCCAGACGATGGTGAGCCAGATATCGACATACCACTCGGGTTCGGCATATTCCTTGCCCTGGGTGATGCCCAGCAGATAGCCGGTTGCGGCCATCACGATGAAAAGATTGTATCCCCAGAACACAAACCAGCCCAGATCGCCACCGAAGAGACGTGCGCGGGACGTGCGCTGAACGACGTAAAAGGAAGTCGCGATGAGCGCATTTCCGCCGAAGGCGAAGATAACGGCAGAGGTATGGAGCGGGCGGACACGACCGAAATTGAGCCAGGGCTCGATATTGAGGTCGGGAAAGGCCAGCTGCAGCGCAACGACAACGCCGACCAGGAAGCCCACGACTCCCCAGAACACCGTGGCGATGACGCCGTAACGCACCACTTCGTCGAAATATTCAGATTGCAGCTGCTCCTTCGAAACGGCCTTGGCGGGAGCGAAGGACACGCGGCGCAGCATCAGGACCGTGCCCACAAGAAGCACGAAAAACAGCACCCACATATGGGCGGCGAAAAGATTGTCGTGAGCGAAGGCCGCCCCGAGCAAGGCGAGGAAGGCCCCCACGGCCACCATCGCTATTCCTAAAACAGAGTTCATTGTTGGTTTCCCCCAACGTCATCGCAGATACGACGCGGCTGGACGAACCACTCTGAAGGCGGCAAACGTGCTTTCGCGTCGTTTGCAGCTTTGCCACCGCAAGGGGCAAGCAGCCTTGATCCATATCAAGTCAGGCGGGAGGCGCTTCCGAAGCTGAATCCCGGGACGGGAAGACCCGGATTACCCCTTCATTTTGAGGGGTAGACCTGCAGCGATAAAATATACCTGCGCAGACATGGCGGCGATGTCCTGGTGAAGCCTCCCGGCAAGATCGCGGAACTGCCGCGCCATCCGGTTGTCCGGCACGATGCCGAGACCGACCTCATTGGAAACAAACACGATTTTCGCACGGGCAGAGGCCGCGTGTTGCGCAAGCGCTGAGAAAGCCGCATCGATATCGGCACCCTCTTCCATCATGAGGTTGGTGACCCATAATGTCAGGCAATCGACAAGAATGACGTTTTCGGGCGAGTCGAGCTGGCTCAGAAGCGCGGTCAGTGCCAGCGGCTCTTCATGCGTCGTCCAGAGTTCGCCACGCCTTTCGCGATGCTGCGAGATTCGCTCCCGCATTTCGTCGTCCCAGGCGCGACCGGTGGCGATGTAATGCGCCAGCCCCTCGCCCGAAAGAACAAGGCGTTCGGCAAAGGCCGACTTGCCGGAGCGTGCTCCGCCCAGCACAAGAACGGTGCGAGAAACATCAGACATGAGGATGATCACAAAGGTAAGGTAAGAACGATCCGGCCGCCAATGCGATATACGTCGCAAGCCTTGCAGAACCCAGCATGAAAAGAGAACGATTCGTAGATATGGAGGCGTTCTCCCGGTCAATCATGCCGTTCTGGTTCGGTTGTCTATCGGCCTCGTTTACCCGCCCGCACCATGCAGGCATGTCGACAAACGCATTCGATAGAAAAGCGCCGGATCGTATGACTGAAGGTAGATACGGACAGGCCGATTGTCAATTTCCGACAAGCAAAAACCGCGCTGCACTAGGTACAAACGCGGCTTTGGTAGCCTTTTCAACTTGAAAAAGGCAATGGCAACACCGGTACGCAAAACCAATCCGGCGTGCAGGCATAGTCATAGCGGTACATTGTTACCGGATCGTTAGCACACATAATAAATTTGCCTGAGAGATGGAATTTTTCGCCAAGATTGCCATAGATCGAAATCGCATCAATATTGGCAGGCACCGAGATTCGAAATGCATGTGACCAAAGGTAATCTGACACCATGACGACCATCGATTATGTAGCACTTGTCGTGTTCGTGGTGCTCTGGTCATCCTACACGCACATCACCACCAAGCGCCGGCCCTTCTCTCGCACCAGTCTCAATCAGGCCATGGCTGAACGCCGTCGCAAATGGATCTATAATTCGCTGACGCGCGATCTGAAGATGATCGACACGCAGATCATGGCGGGACTTCAGAACGGCACGGCATTCTTTGCCTCAACCTCAATTTTCGCCATTGGCGGATGCTTTGCCTTGCTGGGTGCCACCGATCAGGTCGAATCGGTGTTCCGCGACATGCCCTTCGTGCATTATGCTGGCCGCACCGCCTTCGAGATGAAGGTCATCGGCCTGACCTGCCTGTTCGGTTATGCCTTTTTCAAGTTCGGCTGGTCCTACCGGCTGTTCAACTATTGCACCATCCTCTTCGGTGCGATGCCGATGCTGCATGAGACAAATGCAGACAGGGAGGCAGCGGAACGCGCGGCAGAAAACGTCATCCGCATGAACATCATCGCCGCCAAAAACTTCAATGATGGCCTGCGCACCATATTTCTATCGATCGGTTATCTCGGCTGGTTCATAAGCCCCTATGTCTTCATTGCCTCCACGGTCATCATAACCGTTGCCCTGCTGCGCAGGCAGTTTTTCTCCGAAGCCCGCCGTGCCATCATGGACAACCAGTAACGGCCATGAAATCGCCGCAGTTGAAGGGCGAAGCGCTGGCAGCGAAAAGTAACCGTTGCAAAGGACGGACTAATGAGTGACGTGTCTGCAAACGCGACGATGACACAGCCAAAAGGCCGGATCGGCGCACTGGACACGCTGCGGGGCATCGCCCTTCTGGCCATGGCCAGCTATCATTTCACCTGGGATCTGGAGATGTTCGCCTATCTCGAACCGGGTACGGCCACGCAGGGCTGGTGGCGCATCTACGCCCGTGCCATCGCCAGCTCATTCCTGTTTCTTGCCGGTTTCAGCCTCTACCTCGCCCATCGCCGCGGCATCAACTGGCCGTCTTTCGGCAAGCGTTTCGCAATGGTCGCGGGCGCTGCGCTTCTGATATCGGTCGCCACCTATTTTGCCGTGCCGGATGGCTGGATCTTCTTCGGGATTCTCCACAACATCGCCGCCGCAAGCCTGATCGGGCTTCTGTTCCTGCGTCTGCCCTTTTTCATCACGCTGGGCTGCGCGGCCCTTGCCCTCATAGCCCCGCAATATCTTAGTTCGGGCGCCTTCAACCCCGTCTGGCTGTCGTGGATCGGGCTCTCGACGGTGCCGCCGCGCTCCAATGATTATGTTCCGGTGCTGCCGTTTCTAGCGCCCTTCCTGCTTGGACTGGCAACATCGCAATTCGTCACGCCTCGCGGCTGGCTCGACCGGTTCCGCAAGCCAAGCGGCAGGGGCAATGTGCTCGCACTTTTCGGTCGTCATAGCCTGTTGTTCTATCTGGTGCACCAGCCGATCCTGATCGGCATCGTCTATCTGGCAACGCTCATCGCGCCGCCTCCACCGATAGATCAGGTGGAAGCCTACAAGAAGAGCTGTGAGGCAAGCTGCATTCAACAGCAGAACGGTGTCGAGTTATGCCAGGCATTCTGTGGCTGCACGCTGGAAACGCTGCAGGCCGAAAACCTGTTCGACCCCATGATGGCAAACGCACTTGCGGCGCAACAGCAGTCACGGATCGGCGAGATCGCCGCCCAATGCTCGGCTTCGCTTCAGTAAGGCTTACGTCCCGACGCCGATTTCGGCCAGACGCGTCAGGCAGGCTTCCTCGACATTGTCGAGTTCGGCAAGGGTCTCCTCGATATCCTTGCGCTTCTGGCGCAGATCGGCGCGCTTTTCGTCCACCTTTTTCATCAGGAGCTCCAGCTGCCCGGACTCGCCCGGCGGCTCCTTGTAGACCTGAATGATCTCGCGGATTTCAGCAATGGTGAAGCCGATGCGGCGTCCGCGCAGGATTTCCTGAATAAGCCTGCGGTCAGCCATACGGAACAGTCTGGTCCGCCCGCGCCGCTCCGGGTGGATCAACCCCTCGTCCTCGTAAAAGCGAAGAGTGCGAGTGGAGACCCCGAATTCACGCGTCAGTTCCGTTATGCTATAATACTTATTCAAGGCTTCATCCGATTCTGGAGCATTGAACCGGAAACGACAGACAGGTTCCGGAACATTCGCAGCTCAAACAACAGGATAGAATGAGAAGCGAAGGCCGCCTCAAAACTCTCCCTCATTGATCTCACTATGATTGACCTTCACGTAAAAGTCAATTTTGCCGAGATCAGATGGGAACGCCGAACCACCATGTCGCAAGGCCAAGGAAGGAAAAGAAGCCGACAATGTCGGTAACGGCGGTCACGAAGACGGCGGAGGAAACCGCCGGGTCCGCTCCAAACTTGTCCAGCAGCAGCGGAATGATGATACCGGCGATGGCAGCGGCGAACATGTTGATCAGCATGGCGGTGGCAATGATCCCGCCCAGATTGACATCCTTGAACCACAGGCCCGCAATGATACCGATGGCACAGCCGAACAGGGCACCATTGAGCAAACCGACGCCCGCCTCACGGCGAATGATTCTGGCCGCGTTGTGAATGTCCAGATTTTTGGTCGCAAGCGCCCGCACCGAAACGGTCATGGTCTGAGACCCCGCATTGCCGCCCATGCCCGCGACGATGGGCATGAGAACGGCCAGCGCCACGATCTGCTCGATCGTCGCATCGAAGAGACCGATGACCGAGGCTGCCATGAAGGCAGTGATCAGATTGACCGCCAGCCAGGGCACGCGTGAACGCGACGTTACAGCGATGGTGTCAGAAAGTTCTTCGTCGCCCACGCCGCCAAGGCGCAGAAGGTCTTCCTCCGCCTCTTCCTGAATGACGTCAACGACGTCGTCGATGGTCAGCACGCCGACAAGCCGGCCATTATCGTCCACCACGGCAGCGGACAGAAGGTCGTACTGCTCGAACAGCTGCGCCGCCTCTTCCTGGTCCATCTCGGCGGCAATCGGATGGTTGGTTTCGTGCATGATCGATTCGACCTTCACCTGCCGCTTGGAGCGCAGCAGCCGGTCGAGATCCATGGCACCCACCAGCTTGAAGGTGGGGTCAACGACGAAAATCTGCGAAAATGATTCCGGCAGTTCCTCCTCTTCGCGCATGTAGTCGATTGTCTGGCCCACCGTCCAGAACGGCGGGACGGCGACAAACTCCGTCTGCATACGGCGTCCTGCCGAGCTTTCCGGATAATCCAGCGCGCGCAACAGCCGCACCCGCTCCGTAAACGGCATTTGCGAGAGAATGTCTTCGCGGTCTTCCCGGTCGAGATCTTCAAGAATGTAGACGGCGTCATCCGAATCCATTTCGCCGATACCGGCGGCAATCTGGTCATTCGGCATCTGCTCGACGATATCGAGGCGGATCGCTTCATCCACCTCGGTCAGCGCGGTCATGTCGAAGTCTGAGCCCAGCAGCCGCACCATGGAGTGGCGCTGTTCCGGCAGGATCGATTCAAGCAGATCGCCCAGCTCCGATTCGTGCAGCCTTGCCACGTTCTGGCGCAGGAAAAGCACATCCCGATCGGCGATTGCAGCACCGACCATCGCCAGGAAATCAGACCTGATCGAACCGTCCTCGGCATAGATGTCGGCCATGATTTCCGGCCTTTTGGCATCTTCGCGCACGGAATGATGGTCGTCGGTCTGTGTCAACTTGCGTCCCTTTTCCGGCTGAGTGCGGTGCTATGCGAAAGCGCAGGAGAATGGCTTTTAAAAGCACAATGTCAACAACAGGATAGGACAAAAGAAGTTGCAAATTCCTATCTCTGCTTCGCTTTCTGGCTGAGCCTGACGTTAACCTGTCATGAAACAGTCTCAGCGAATTGAACGCGATGCGGATGCCATCGTAAAGTTACAAGTTGACATATGGCAGTTATACAGGAATCTGAAGCAAAGAGCTGCGCCAACAATCGCTGCGGATGGCACCGCAAGCGAGCAGCACGACAAGAACAAGATCAGAAAGAGACCTGTCAAATGGGCAAGATGGATTTCATCGGCAAGGCCTCCTCCGCAGCGGGCGGTTGGGGCGCACTCAAGAGCGTGGGAAAGCGCCTTCTGGAATCGGGCGCGCCGATTTCCGGCGCACGGACCCTGCTTAAGGCAAATCAACCCGATGGTTTCGATTGCCCCGGTTGCGCCTGGGGTGACCCGGAGCACGGCTCGTCCTTCGAATTCTGCGAAAACGGCGTGAAGGCAGTTGCCTGGGAAGCGACGGAAGCGCGCGTGCCACCGGATTTCTTCGCCAGCCATAAAGTCTCGCAACTGCGGACATGGTCGGATTACGATCTCGAAAAGCAGGGTCGCCTGACCGATCCGCTGCGCTACGACCGTGCGACCGATAAATATCTGCCCGTATCCTGGGACGATGCCTTCAATGAAATCGGTCGCGTTTTGAGGAGCCTCGACAGCCCTGATCGTGCCGAGTTCTACACGTCCGGCCGCGCCTCCAATGAGGCTGCGTTCCTCTATCAATTGATGGTGCGTCTCTACGGCACCAACAATTTCCCCGACTGTTCCAACATGTGCCATGAAGCCAGCGGCGTTGGCCTGAAAGCCTCCGTCGGCGTCGGCAAGGGCACGGTTCTGCTCGAAGACTTCGAAAAGGCGGATGCGATTTTCGTCATCGGCCAGAACCCCGGCACCAACCACCCGCGCATGTTGGGCGATCTTCGCCGCGCCGCCATTCGCGGTGCGCGCATCGCTGTCTTCAACCCGATCCGCGAAAAGGGCCTGGAGCGTTTCACCGACCCGCAGGACAAGCTGGAAATGATCACCGGCGGCAACACCAAGATTGCCACCAATTATTACCAGCCGCGCCAGGGCGGCGACATGGCCGCCGTGCGCGGAATGAGCAAGGCAGTCTTTGCGGCTGACGATGCCGCGCGTGCCGCTGGCAAGCCTGCCATTATCGATTACGACTTCCTGGCCGAACATGCGGTGGAGTTCGAGGCCTATCGCGCCGCCGTGGAGGCAACCAGCTGGGAAACCATTCTCGATCAGTCCGGTCTGACCCGCGAGCAGATCGAGGAAGCCGCTGGCATCTACATGGCATCTGACGCCGTCATCACCACCTGGGCGATGGGCGTTACGCAGCACAAGCACTCGGTCATCACGATCCGTGAAATCACCAACTTCATGCTGCTGCGCGGCAATATCGGACGTCCCGGCGCTGGCCTCTGCCCCGTGCGCGGACATTCCAACGTGCAGGGTGACCGCACGGTCGGCATCGATGAAAAGGCCCCGCCTGCCCTGCTCGATGCGCTGGAGAAGGAACTCGGCGTGCCGATGCCCCGCAACCGGGGCCACAACACCGTGGAAGCCATTAGCGCCATGCTGGATGGCAAGGCTCAGGCATTCATCGCGCTCGGCGGCAATTTCCTGCGCGCCACGCCTGATAGCCCGCTCATCATCAAGGCGTTTGAGAAGCAGAAGCTGACGGTTAACATCGCCACCAAGCTCAACCACTCGCATCTGGTGCCGGGTGAAGTCTCCTTCATCCTGCCCTGCCTTGGCCGCACGGAAATCGATCGTAACTCGCAGGGCAAGTCGCAGATCGTAACGGTCGAGGACTCCATGAGCATGGTTCACGGCTCCGGTGGTATCAACGAACCCGCCTCGCCGGAACTGCGCTCCGAAGTCGCCATTATCGCCGGCATGGCCGAAGCGACGCTTGGCAATGAGCGAGTCCAGTGGGCCAAGCTCGCCGACGATTAC
The DNA here is from genome assembly GCF_030209845.1 of Agrobacterium sp. fls2-241-TYG-188a. NCBI lineage: Bacteria > Pseudomonadati > Pseudomonadota > Alphaproteobacteria > Hyphomicrobiales > Rhizobiaceae > Agrobacterium > Agrobacterium sp. fls2-241-TYG-188a. The sequence goes on from NZ_JARVRD010000002.1 coordinate 1,297,941, forward strand.
GACCTCATCCGCGATATGATCTCGCGTGTTCTCCCCGGCTTCCAGGACTTCAACGAGCGTGTGCGCGTGCCGCGCGGCTTCCACCTGCGCAATGCCGCAGCCGAGCGTGAGTGGAACACGCCAGCCAAGAAGGCAACCTTCTTCACCGGCCCGCTGCCGGAGAAGACGGAACATCAGGAAGCACTCGGCAAGGAAGGCGTTTTCGTTCTGCAAACTTTCCGCAGCCACGACCAGTACAACACCACCATTTACGGCATGGATGACCGCTACCGCGGTGTCTATGGCGAGCGGCAGGTCATCTTCATGAACCCCAAGGACATGGAAGCGCTGGGCGCCCACGCCAAGCAGCGCGTAGATGTCATCGGTGAATATGGTGATGGCGTAGAGCGCATTGCCGAGAACTTCCGTCTCGTGCCCTATAACATTCCGGAAGGAAGCGTCGGCGGCTACTATCCGGAACTCAACGTTCTGGTTCCGCTGCACAGCTATGGCGAAGGCAGCTTCACCCCGACATCGAAGTCCGTTCTCGTGTCGGTTCGCCTGCGCAAAGACGCAGAGGCTGCCTAATGCGTGACGACGATCCCGCCGCGCGCTTTCTGGCCGTGGCGGACCGGATCAGCCAGACGGCCCCGGTTGCTCTCGATGCAACCGGGGCCGCATTGATTGCGGCCGTGCATCTGGGCATCGGCAGCGACAGTCGCAGCCTCGCCAACAAACTCGGCATCGCCCACGCCCTTGTCCTGCGGGAAATCAATGCTCTTGACGGTCGGATGATGACAACAGAGAAACGGGATGCCCGCACGCAGCGCACATGGGTCAAACTAACCGATGAAGCGTCGGCGCTGGCGCTCGCAGCCTCGGACGTTCTCCTCAAACCGTCGCTCGAAGATACTGCCCGTAGCCAAATGGAATAAATGGAACGCCCCATGGCACTTCGTTATATCGTGACATATCCGCATCCGGCGCTTGCATCTCACTGCGAGCCAGTCACGGAATTCGACGCTGCCCTCGCGCAGCTTGCCGATGATATCCTGGAAACGATGCGGGCCGCGCCCGGCGTCGGCATCACCGCCGCCCATATTGGTATCCTCAAGCGCATTTTCGTGCTGGAACTGACACCGGGCGATGTCAGAACCTATGTCAATCCGCAGCTTCTCGATGTGTCGGCGCAGACCATGCGGCATGTGGAAGGCAGCGTATCCATGCCGGGCTTCACCGAAGAGGTGGAGCGTCCCGCCTCGGTGCGCCTGCGCTTTCAGGATGTCACCGGCCAGTGGCACGAGGAGGACGCCAGCGGCTTCCACGCCATATGCATCCAGCACGAGGTCGATCAGTTGGACGGCATCTTCTGGCTGAAGCGTCTGTCCAGACTGAGGCGCGACCGTCTCATCCGCAAATGGGATAAGGCGCGGGCCTGACTATTTGACGGTGAGATTGAAATCCGCATTGCCGCGCAATGTGTTGCTGACCGTGCAGATTTCCTCGGCCCTATCGGCGATCTCCTGTCGGACCCCATCATCGAAATCGCCCGATATCGTCAGCTGCATCTCAAAGCGCCTGATACGTGCGGGCTCACCTTCCGATTTGTCGCCCGACACCCGCGCCTCGACACTGTGAAACCGGTCGAGCACACCCATCTGGCTTGCGGCAATCCGGGCGCTGAGCACGAGACAGGCGGCCAGTGAGGAGTAGAGAAGATCGAGCGGGTTGAAGCCCGGCTCGGACGCAGCAGTGACGACGGCAAGAGACCCGCCGGTTGGCGTCTCGATGGTCGGATGCCCATTGCGCCCCAGTATCGCGGTTGCGCCCGTGGCGCGCTTTTTTACCCTTGCCTCGACCACATCAACTCCCAAATTTAGAAATTGCAAAAATTACATTTTGCACAATGGAACCAAATTCCCGGCTTTCGGTTTTACTCACGGAACGGTGATCAACCGTTATAGATTTGAAATAGGAGCTGGGACATATGGTTACTGGGACACTCGTTAGCATTCTGATTACATTTCTGGTCATCGTACTTATTCTGTGGCTGATCAACCGCCTGCCCGTCGGCGGCAGCGCCAAGCAGATCGCACAGGTCATCGTGATCATCATCGGTATCATTTCGCTGCTGAAATATCTCGCTGTATTCTAGGATTTACAAAATCCTCATGTGGCTCGAAACGAAAGTTTCGGGCCATTTTTTATGGCGGATACACCATGTGGTGACATGGCCTTCGCCTAAGCGGCTTTTCCGCCCGCTCATATGCGTCTTTCACACAATGCCTCGGTAACAACATGTCGCCACTGCCTTGATTTTTTGCCAATCATGGCTGGAAATCACGCGCCACCATGTTATCTAAGGACAAACGAAGCAGCGGCCTTGAACCGCATGTGAAAGGAAATGGCCATGAGCGGCATTCACGATATGATCGACGGCGAAGTGAAGGGCAACGATATCGTTCTCTTCATGAAGGGTACCCCCCAATTCCCACAATGTGGTTTCTCCGGTCAGGTCGTCCAGATTCTTGATTATCTTGGCGTCGAATACAAGGGCGTAAACGTTCTTGCGGATGCTGATCTGCGCCAGGGTATCAAGGACTACTCCAACTGGCCCACTATTCCACAGCTCTACATCAAGGGTGAATTTCTCGGCGGCTGCGACATCATCAGAGAGATGTTCCAGTCCGGCGAACTTCAGGAACAACTTCAGGAACAGGGTATCAGCGTCCGCGGCGCGGCATGATTTCGGCCGGGAAACCGGCCCCCCTACTTTTCTAAAACTTGTACAGGCGTTGCCCCAAGCAACGCCTTTGCCGTTCTTTCAGGACCAAGCCTGTGACAAATCCTTCACAATCAGAGTCGACCCCAAAAGTTGCCATGGGGCGTACGGAATTTATTGGCCTTGCGGCAGCGCTGATGGCGTTGAACGCTCTGGCAATCGACATCATGCTTCCCGGCCTGCAGGAGATCGGGGCGGCGCTCGGCGTTGATAATGAAAATCACCGCCAATATGTGGTTTCGGCCTATCTTATCGGCTTTGGCGTAGCGCAGCTCTTCTACGGACCCATCGCTGACCGGTTCGGTCGCCGCAAGCCAATGCTGTTCGGCCTCGCCATCTACATTCTCTCTTCAATCGCCGTGGTTTTCGTTCCGTCCTTCGCGGGGCTGCTCGTCCTGCGCTTCATTCAGGGCATCGGGTCGGCTGCGACGCGCGTCATCACGATTTCGATCGTTCGTGACATTTACGGCGGCAGGCAGATGGCCGAAGTCATGTCGTTGATCATGATGGTCTTCATGGTCGTCCCGGTAATCGCGCCCGGTACAGGACAGATTGTGCTCTTCTTCGGGGACTGGCACCTGATTTTCGGTTTCATGGCAGCAATCGCCGCTGTCGTTACGGTCTGGATGTATGTGCGCCTGCCGGAAACCCTGCACGAAAAAGACGTTCGTCCGCTCACGCTGGCCTCCGTCCTCCAGGGCTTCAAGATCGTTCTGACCAACCGGGTGGCGCTGTGCTATACCATCGCCAGCACCATCATCTTCGGCGCCCTGTTCGGCTTCATCAATTCTGCCGAACAGGTCTATAAGGGCATCTACGATCTCGGCGCATGGTTTGCCGCGGCCTTCGCCGGCGTGGCAATCTTCATGGCCGCATCGTCCTTCCTCAACTCCCGGCTTGTCGGTCGCTTCGGCATGAGAAAGCTGTCCCACGGCTCGCTCCTGCTGTTCATCGCGATCACCTTCATATGGCTCATGGCGCAAATCTTCGGCCCGCAGCCCATGCCATTCGTGCTGTTCATCGCCATGTTTGCGCTGTCGATGTTCCAGTTCGGCCTGATTGGCTCCAACTTCAACTCGCTGGCCATGGAGCCACTTGGCCACGTTGCCGGTACGGCGTCCTCCGTCATCGGCTTCATGAGCACTATTGGCGGCTCGTTGATCGGCGCGGTCATCGGCCAGGCTTTCAACGGGACGGCCCTGCCCATGGTGGCAGGCTTCTGCGTCGTGTCTGTCCTTGGCCTTATCTTCGTGCTGATCGGTGAAAAGGGCGTGCTTTTCCAGCCGCAGAACAAGCCGACTCATTGATCGTCGTCACAAACAGGAAGGGCGCGGATGATAGCATCCGCGCCCTTTTTTAATGCCTGCAAGGCGGTCGCTCAGACCGTGAAAATCTTCTCGCGCAACAGTTCCCAGGTTTCCTGATCCGGCGTCAGCAGAAGACCGCCGCTCGTATGGTGCGGAAGATAAGGCGAGCCGTCGAAACGGGCGGCATAGGCACCCGCTTCCTGCGAAATCAGCGTTCCCGCAAGGTGATCCCAAGGCATCAGCTTGTTGTACATCAGGAAGTGCATGTGGCCGCCGCAGAAGATGCGGTATTCATGCGCAGCACATCGATAGCTGGTAAACAGACGCACATCGGCCAGATTGTTAAGCAGACGGCGACGTATATCGCCCTCGAAATAGCCGGTATTGGCGATGCCGACCATCTGTGAAAGTTCTGGCGCTGGCACGACATTCATCTGCGTCTGGGAGCCATCGGCGCTGCACATCCATGCGCCGGAGCCCTTTTCAGCGATCACCCAGTCATTGCCCATGGGATCGTAGATCAGCCCGGCAATGGTCTGGCCCTTGGAGACCACGCTCAGCATCACGCCGAACAGCGGCAGGCCGGAGGCAAAATTGAAGGTGCCGTCGATGGGATCCACGATGACAGCGAGATCGGCATCACCGATCTTTTCCAGAAGCGAAGGGTCTGCGGCGACCGCTTCCTCCCCCACAAACAGGGCGTCCGGCATAAATTCTGCAACGCGGGCGCGGATCAACCGCTCCGCCGCTTCGTCTGCCTCGGTGACGAGATCGATCGCCTCGGTCTTCACGCGCACATCGCCCTCGCCGAGATTGCGAAATCTCGGAAGGATCTCCACGGCTGCTGCCTCCTGCAGGGCATTGGCAAGAGATGCGATGTCGATTTCCACGCTCATGGGTATTCCTTCCTGTATGTCAAAATCAAAGGCCGACGATTTCGCGGCGGAGCATTTTCCAGCTCTCCTTGTCGGGAGCGGACAGAATTCCGCCGGTCAGGTCGCCGGGACGGTAGGGCGTACCATCGAATTTTGCCGTAAATCCGCCCGCTTCCTGATGGGTCAGCACGCCAGCCAGATGATCCCACGGCATGAGCTTCTCATGGCCGATGAAATGCAGCTTGCCCGCTGAGACCAGCCAGTATTCATGTGCCGAGCAATTCAGCGACAGCGCCATCTTGGCCTTGGTCATATTTGCGGCAATGACAGGGCGGCGCTCCTCGAAACTGTGCCCCCAGGAAAAGACGCCCACCATCTGCGAGAGATTAACGGCATCTGCCACACGCAGCTTCGCTTCGCTTCCGCTCTTGCGCTTCAACACTGCGCCCGCGCCCTTGCCGGAAAGAATGGTGTCGCCCATGACCGGATCATGAATGATGCCCGCGACTGTCTCACCCTTAACCGTTACCGCAAGCAGCGTGCCGAAGGCAGGAAAACCGGAGGCATAGTTGAATGTCCCATCGATGGGGTCGATCACAAAGGCCAGTTCCGCGGTGGCCAGAGCGGGAATGACCGACTTGTCGGCGTCATAGCTCTCTTCGCCAACAATATGTGCCTTTGGAAAACGCGAGAGCAAAGCAGCCGTGATCCGCTTTTCCGCCTGGATATCCGCCTCTGTCACAAGATCCACGACGGAGGTCTTTTCGGCGATGTCGGATGCGCTGAGGTTTCTGAAACGCGGAAGAATTTCGGTTTCGCCAGCCTCGGCAACCGTTGCAACGAGGAAATCAAGATCGGTATCGGAAAGGGTCATGAAGGGGTTCTTTGAAAAGGTGGGACATGAGCTTCACGACCTAATCCCCTAGCGTGACGGATCGGTGACAGTCAGGCCTGAGAAATCGAAAAGCTTGGTGTCGAGCAAATGCGACGGATTGACATGCGCCATGGCGCGCAACATCACGTCCTTGCGACCCGGCATCCGGCGCTCGATATCAGCCAGCATGTCTTTCATCGCGTTACGCTGCAGCCCGTCCTGCGAGCCGCAGAGATCGCAGGGTATGATCGGGAACTCCATGGAAGCAGCAAATTTCGCCATGTCGTCTTCTGCGCAATAGGCCAGCGGACGCAGCAGCATCAAGTCGCCCTCGTCATTCAGCAGCTTTGGCGGCATTGCGGCGAGCCTGCCCCCGTGGAAGAAGTTCATGAAGAATGTTTCGAGAATATCCTCGCGGTGATGGCCGAGAACCAGCGCATCGCAGCCCTCTTCGCGGGCGATGCGGTAGAGATTGCCCCGCCTAAGCCGCGAACAGAGCGAACAATAGGTCCCGCCCTGCGGCACCTTTTCCTTCACGATGGAATAGGTATCGCGATACTCGATCCGGTGCGGCACACCGATCTTGGTCAGATAATCCGGCAGGATATGCTTGGGAAAGTTCGGCTGGCCCTGGTCAAGATTGCAGGCAATGAGTTCGACAGGCAGCAGCCCGCGCCATTTGAGGTCCAGCAGCAGCGCCAGAAGCCCGTAGCTGTCCTTGCCGCCCGAAAGTCCCACAAGCCAGCGCTTCTGGCCCTTCAACATGTCGAAATCGTCGAATGCCTGACGCACATTGCGCAGCAGCCGTTTGCGCAGCTTGTTGAACGACACGGAACGCGGCGCGTTGGCAAACAGCGGATGCGCGCCACCCTGCTCCTCGGGCTCGACGCCCTCAGGCATGTCATCGATATCTGCGGCAATGTTCATGGGTGATCTCGCTCGTTCCAGAACGCGTATCGGCGTTTCAGCCTGAGGGAATGCCCTCATATGCCCTCAAGATCAAGCCCCGAATACCGACCAGCCCATTTCGTTGGCCAGCATTTCCAGCGCTTCGGACCCCAGCGCCGAGTTGCCCACCTCGTTCAACCCCGGAGACCAGACGGCGATGGAAGCCTTGCCGGGCGCTACCACCAGAATGCCGCCGCCCACGCCGCTCTTGCCCGGCAGACCGACGTGATAGGCGAAATCGCCGGAGCCATCGTAATGGCCGCAGGTCAGCATCAGCGCGTTGATGCGTCGTGCCCGCCGTTCGGAAACGACCGAATGTCCGGTTATGGGATTGCGCCCGCGACTGGCGAGAAACAGCCCTGCCCGCGCCAGCTGGACGCAGTTCATGGATATGGCGCATTGGTGGAAATAGACACCCAGCGTGTGTTCCACCGGATGGTGCAGATTGCCGAAGCTGCGCATGAAGTTTGCCAGCGCAAGATTTCTGTAGCCCGTCGCCTGCTCGGACTTGGCCACCGTGTCGTCGATTGAAATGGTTTCATCATCGGCAAGATAACGGATGAAGCGGAGCAGCTCACCAATCGCCTCGCGCGGCTGGTGCCCCGCCAGAACCATATCCGTGACCACGATGGCGCCTGCATTAACGAAAGGGTTTCGCGGGATACCGGATTCGCGCTCAAGCTGGACGATGGAGTTGAAGGCAGAACCGGAAGGCTCGCGCCCAACGCGCTTCCAGACATTTTCGCCGGTCTTGCCAAGCGCCAGCGTCAGCATGAAAACCTTGGAAATACTCTGGATGGAAAAAGGTGTCTGCGCGTTTCCAGCCACGAAGGTGTCACCCTCCACGGTGGTAACGGCAATGCCGAACTGTTTTGGATCGACCTTGGCAAGCTCGGGAATATAGTCGGCAACCTTGCCCTCACCCAGCCTGGGCTGCATCACCTCATAGATGGAATCGATGACCGCCTGAATGTCCTGCATTGCCCGCCCCTGATAAAGAAAAAGCGCCCGTGAAGGCGCTTTTGAGATGTGTTGACGTGCCTCAGATAGAGGAGGCCCGCGCCTTCGTCGTTGCGTCGAAGGCCTTTACGACATAGCTGTCGCGGTCATAGACGTCATCGAAATACTGGACGTTCCCGTCCTTGTCCGGCCAGGCGGTGAAGTAGGCCACATAGACCGGAATCTTGGCTGGCACCTGCACGGCGCGGTTCTCGCCAGCGGCAATCTGCTTGTTGACGTTATCAAGGCTTGTGCCAAGCACCGCGGCCGCCATGCGCCGTGGATCGACCAGACGAATGCAGCCATGGCTCAACGCGCGCATGTCGCGGTTGAAGAAGCTCTTGGCAGGCGTATCGTGCATGTAGATCGCGTGGGCATTCGGGAACAGGATTTTCAGGTCACCGAGCGCATTGTCACTGCTTGGTGGCTGACGTACCGATACCGACTGCGTGGAACCGTACCAGTTGACGCTGGACGATGAAACCGGACGGCCATTGACCGAAACCTCATATCCAAGACGATCCAGATAGGAAGGATCGTTGCGCAGCTTCGGCAGCATCTCGTTGATGATGATGGACTGCGGCACGCCCCAGTAAGGATTGAATTCAACGGTCTGGATTTCATCCTGGAAGAAGTATGTCTGGTTGGCCTTGGAGCCGATGACAACCTTCATGCCGAAGTCTTCTTTGCCCTCATTGTGGTAGTAGGCCATGAAAGCGGGCTGATTGATGAAGACGAAACGGTCGCCCAGATCGGCTGGCAGCCACCGCACCTGCTCCATTGCCACTTCCAGCTTGGCAATCTTGGCTTCGTTGCTGTCGCCGGTCATTGCCCGCACGGTTGCCCGGCCGATAACGCCGTCAGCCTTCAGGCCATTTTCGCTCTGGAACGCTTTCACAAGATCGACCAGCTCAGGCGTGTATTCCGATGTCTGCTGATATCCAGCAAGCGTCGCCGCATGGTCAGTCTTCAATCCTGTGGAAGAGCGGTGCTCGATCGCCTTGACGACCGTTGCCATCTCCACATTGTTCTCACCCGGCTTCAGTACCAGATCGCCGGGAACGACAGGCTTGTTGCCGGTATCCTTGTTCTCGTTGCGCAGCTTCGCCAGTTCGGCCTTGAGCGCCTGATATTCTGGGTTGGAAGGCTCACGGCTGCGCAGGTAGGCGGCAACATCCGGGCTCATGCTGGCGAGTTTGAGCACCGGCGCGAGATTGACGGTCTTGCGCTTGAAATCGTGGTAGCCGGAAAGCTTGTTCGGGTCGACACGGCCACGGGCGGTATCCTGCACATAGGCAAGCACCTTGGCCGAAAGAGCCAGTTCGAACTGCATCATGGCTGGCGGAATGTTCTGCTCTTGCGCAAGTGCTGCATTTTGCACCTTGGCCTGCGGCTCGGACGAAATGCTGGCAGTCACATCCTGAGACGGTGCCGAAATGCTGTAATCGGCAGGATTTAGCCCGCTATCACCAACGGTCTCGAAGAAGGCGAGAACAGCGCTGGCGCGCTCGTTCAGATCACCATTCGAAACCCAGATCGGCTGGCCACCGGCATTGTAATAAGCCTCCAGCGCCTTGGCGACGTCAGGCGTGGCGGACATCTTCACGCCGGAAAGACCGGAGGAGAATTTGGAGGTATCGACAGCGCGGGTAGCGTCCGTCTTGTAGGTGTAATAGCGAGGGCCGGAAACGCGCGGCAGCGGCTCCGGATCGACATCACGCGCAGCGGCGGCGGCATTGCCCTGCTGGGTTACCCCCGGGAAGCCCCGGTCCTGACGCTCACGCTCGACCTTGCCTGGTCCGCCACGCAGAAGGTCCATAAGCGTCACCGCGCCAGCCGTGCCCGGCGCACCAACAGAGACGGAAAGACCGAGAGCCAGTATCCATGCTGCCGACGTTTTTCCTGATGTAATATGCAATTTGGTCCTCGCCGCGTCCGCGCCATCATTCATCGAGGCGCATATAAAGTGTCTGTGTCTGTCTAGCTGATTGGTCTTCTTTTGGGAAGAAACGCACGAAGTCCAATAGGGTGCCAGACATGGGTTTCCATCACGACAGAAATCGTTTTGGCATGAGCTCCACGTTTGGCGAGAATAGTTAAATTTCTCTTTAAATTCCTAATATTGACAGAACAAGTTTTTGACAACGATCACGTAAAGGCCCGCTTTTCACAGCCATTTTCGCGCGTGGCGCAAAAGCCACTAGGATCGTTTTTCGAAAACGGGCATCGACGCTCCGAAACTGTTGCGAAATATGGCGATAGCCCGCTCGACAGGCTTTCCATGGCTGCGGGATGGCTTTATATGTCGGCGCGCGCAAGGCTGGCGGGGACGCCGGCTTGCCGGAGGACACACAGGAGAGGCAGGACTGATGACAGCCACACGCACCGAAACCGATACATTTGGCCCGATTGAAGTTGCAAGCGACCGTTACTGGGGCGCTCAGGCACAACGCTCGCTCGGAAACTTCAAGATCGGCTGGGAAAAACAGCCCGCATCAGTCGTCCGTGCGTTGGGCATCGTCAAGCAGGCAGCCGCCCGCACCAACATGGCGCTGGCCGGGCTCGACAGCCAGATCGGTGAAACCATCATCAAGGCTGCACAGGAAGTCATCGACGGCAAGCTCGACGATCACTTCCCCCTCGTCGTCTGGCAGACGGGTTCCGGCACCCAGTCCAACATGAACGCCAACGAAGTGATCTCCAACCGCGCAATCGAAATGCTCGGCGGCGAGATGGGCTCCAAGAAGCCCGTCCACCCGAATGATCACGTCAATATGAGCCAGTCGTCCAACGACACCTACCCGACGGCCATGCACATCGCCTGCGCCGAACAGATCGTCCACCACCTTCTCCCCGGCCTCAAGCATCTGCACCAGGCGCTGGATGCCAAGGCGAAGTCCTTTGCGCATATCATCAAGATCGGCCGCACCCACACGCAGGATGCAACACCGCTGACGCTCGGCCAGGAATTCTCAGGTTACGCCGCTCAGGTTGCCTCTTCCATCAAGCGCATCGAGATGACGTTGCCGGGTCTGTGTGAACTGGCGCAGGGCGGCACCGCAGTCGGTACCGGCCTCAACGCGCCGATCGGCTTTGCAGAACAGGTGGCAGAAGAGATCGCCAAGATCACCGGCCTGCCCTTCGTCACCGCGCCAAACAAGTTCGAAGCGCTGGCTGCACATGACTCCATGGTGTTTGCGCATGGCGCCATCAACGCCGCGGCTGCAGCCCTCTTCAAGATCGCCAACGACATCCGCTTCCTGGGCTCTGGCCCGCGCGCTGGCCTCGGTGAACTTGCCCTGCCGGAAAATGAACCCGGTTCGTCCATCATGCCGGGCAAGGTCAACCCCACGCAGTCGGAAGCACTGACGCAGGTTTGCGCCCATATTTTCGGAAACCAGGCAGCGATCACTTTCGCCGGCAGCCAGGGTCATTTCGAACTGAACGTCTACAACCCGATGATGGCGTATAACTTCCTCCAGTCCGTGCAACTTCTGGGTGATGCAGCCGTGTCCTTCACAGACAACTGCGTGGTCGGCATCGAAGCGCGTGAAGACAATATCAAGAAGGGCGTCGAAAACTCGCTCATGCTGGTTACCGCGCTCAACAGCAAGCTGGGCTACGACGCCTGCGCAAAGATCGCAAAGACGGCGCACAAGAACGGCACGACCCTGCGCGACGAAGCTGTTGGCGGTGGATACCTGACCAATGAAGAGTTCGATCAGTATGTCCGCCCGGAAAATATGATCGGCCCTAAATAACTAATGGTTGCGGAGATGGCATGAATGTGCCATCTCCCGCCACGGCTTGAAATCAGAACCGGCCGGCATGATCTTTCTCGTAAAAAGGGAAAGAAATACTACGGAATTTTTTTTAAATATAAGAATTTACCTCTACAAACTTACCCACGAAGTGCTATGGAAGCGCAGTTTCCTGCTTTAGTCGATTCTAAATAAAAACAGCACTAAAGCACGGGGGGAAATGTACTGGGCTATCTCTTTTACAAAATAAAAAAATTATTCCGTCAGGTAAGATTTTTACTGAATTTGTAGGATCAGGTAGCAAGATACCAAATCTGTTTTTTCGGGAGTGACTTGATGAGTCCGACATCAATGCCCAAGGCGCCGGGTACGGATATTGCGGCGCAGATATTGTTTGCGATGCGCAATATGGGGGTCGTGCCCATTCCCCGAAACTACAATCTCTTTTACGAGGCCTATATCGGCTCCAATCCTGCGCTTACGCGTGATCTGGCCGCACTTGGCGGTAGAGCAACGCAGGAGGAGCTGGACGAGCTGAGCGCTCGCTACTTCGACTACACGCATATCCAGTTGATCGAGGCTGCGCGGGACCGGCTCCATTCGGAATTGAGCACGGTGCTCATGGTTCTGCAGAACGAGCAGACATGTCTGGAAAACTACAACCGTATTCTGGATGAGACCCGGGCCGGTATCGCCGACAAGAACCACACGAGCACCCATTTGCTTCGTACCGCTATCTCGATGCTGGTGGAGGCGACGACCAACAAGATCGCCGAAAACGAAAGCGCCTCCAAAGACTTCGACCGCCACGCGGAAGAAATGCAACAGGTCCGCCTCGAACTCGACGAATACAAGCGCATCGCCAACACCGATTCACTCACCAGACTTTCCAACCGCAGGGCCTTCGACGACAAGCTGTCCTCCATCTATGACGTCAGCATAGGACTTCACATGACGTCTCTGGTGTTGTTGGACGTCGACAACTTCAAGCGCATCAATGATACGTTCGGCCATCCTGTCGGCGACAAGATCCTTGCGAGTGTGGCGTCGGTCATCAAATCAAACGTGCGCAAGGATGTCTTCGTCGCCCGCAGCGGCGGCGAGGAATTCGCCATCGTTCTCGAAAACAATACCCAGGACGAGATTCACGTCATGTGCGAGCGCATCCGTACATCGCTCGAAAGGACGCCTTTCCGCAATTCCAAGTCTGGCGTTGATTACGGTCAGGTGACGATATCCATCGGCTACGCGCTTGCATCACAGGCACAGAACGCCGGAGAGCTGTACGCGCTTGCAGATACGGCCATGTACCACGCAAAGGAAACGGGACGTAACCGAACCGTATTCTTCGAAGACGGTATGCAAAAGAACTACACCGGAAAAAGCTGGCTGATCTACAAGCAGTGATGACGTCGGCAGGGTACCGGGCGATTGCTCACCACAAGGTACTCACCGCACGTGCGGGCCATTCGCGGTCATAGGTGTCCTTGTCGAAATCCTGCTTTGCGGCTTTGAGCATCGCCCCCGGGGTGGGCAGCGAAGCCGGATCCACGAAATTATCAGGGTTCCAGAGTTCTGAGCGCATCAATGCCCGCGCGCATTGGAAGTATACCTCGTCAACAGTAATGACGATGACCGTGCGCGGATGCTTTCCATCCATCTCGAAGCTTTGCAAAAGCTCGGGAGCGATGGAAACGACCGCCTTTCCATTGATCCTCATCGTCGTGTTCGATCCGGGCACCAGAAACATCAGGGCAACACGCGGGTCGCGCACGATGTTGATCAGGGAATCGACCCGGTTATTGCCGCGCCAGTCCGGCAGCAAAATTGTCTTTTCATCCTCAACCCGCACAACGCCACCCTTGTCACCGCGCGGTGAACAATCGGCACCTTCCGGCCCAACGGTTGCCAGCGCCACGAAAGGCGCTGCTTCGATCATCCTGCGATATTCGTGCGTCAGGAAAGGCGTGACCTTGAGGTTGGAGGCCTCCGAGCCAGAGCCGTAAATCGCCTTCAGATCATCAACCGAACGGATAATTGTCACCAGAGCCTCCTTGCTCTTCAGTTCAATATCAGACCGGCATGGCGGCCTAACTTTCCTGTGCCGCCTCTTCCCGAGCTTCCCGTTCGGCACGTTCACGCGCGGTGCGGGCAGCGACGATATCGGCGGGCTGGGCGTTGCCGCGAATGAGAGAGCGACCGGCATAGACGCCGCCGACAACCTCAAGCGCAAAACGCTCCTTGTCCACGTCCCGGAATTCTTCCACCAGCCGTTCTGCCAGCTCGATTTCCTCGCCAACCGCAGTCAGCACCTTTTCGCTGAAATTGAGGGCAGACTCATATGTCTCACGGATCTGGTAGTCCACGCCGGCCTTCAAAAGGTCGAGCGCATGGCCGCGATCATAGGCACGAGCAAGAACGGGCACCAGAGGAAACTCGTGCTTGACGATCTCGGCGATGCGAATTGCCGCTTCCTTGTCATCGACGCAGATCAGCACAGCGCGGGCTGATCCGGCGCCTGCAGCGTGCAGGATTTCCGCGCGCGACCCGTCGCCGTAGTAGACCTTGAAGCCGAAGCTCGACGCATCGCGAACGAAGTCGGCATCCTTGTCGACCAGTGAAAGCGTGTAGCCTCGCGCCAGAAGCGGCTGGCTGACAATCTGGCCGAAGCGGCCAAAGCCGATCATCAAGATGCTGCCTTCGACATTTTCCGGCAGGTCCAGGTCGCCCGTCTCAGGTAGCTTCTTCGGCATGATGCGGTCATGCGCAATGACCATCAACGGTGTGAGAATCATCGAGATGATGATTGTTGCCGTCAGCACGGCATTGGCTTCGGCATCGAGAATACCGGCGGCAGCAGCCGCAGAATAGAGCACGAAGGCGAATTCGCCGCCCTGCGCCATCAGCACGGCGCGTTCGATGCTTTCACGCTGGCAGGTGCCCAGAACGCGCGCGACACAATAGATCAGCAGCGCCTTGACCAGCATATAGGCAACAACGCTCATCATCACCAGCTGCCAGTTTGCGGCAATCACCGTCAGGTCGATGGCCATGCCGACGCCGAGGAAGAACAGGCCAAGCAGGATGCCGCGAAAAGGCTCGATATCCGCTTCCAGCTGATGCCGGAACGACGATTCCGACAAAAGCACACCCGCCAGAAACGCGCCCATGGCCATGGAAAGCCCGCTGACCTGCATCAAGAGTGCCGATCCGAGAACGACCAGCAACGCTGCCGCCGTCATGACTTCTCGCGCACCGGACGCAGCCAGAAGTCGGAAGAATGGATTAAGCAGGTAGCGGCCCGCAACGATGAGCGCAACGATTGCGGCCAGTGCGATACCAATCGAAAAAAGTCGCTCACTCAGCGTGACTGCTTCACCACCAGCGCCCAGGAAGGCGACCAGCACAAGAAGCGGCACGATGGCCAGATCCTCGAACAGGAGAATGGCAATGATACGCTGACCTTTCAGCGTCGACATGCTGTTGCGCTCCTGCAGCATCTGCATGACGATGGCCGTTGAGGTGAGCACGAAACCGGTGCCAGCAACAAAAGACGGTATCAGCGAAAAGCCCAGCGCAAGGCCGATCAACGTCAACCCCGCCATGCAGGTGACGACCTGAAGCGCGCCAAGGCCAAAGATATCCTTTCGCATCGACCACAGACGCGAAGGCTGCATTTCAAGCCCGATGATGAAAAGAAACATCACCACGCCCAGTTCGGCAATGTGGATGATGGCCTGCGGATCGGAGAATGCGCCAAGACCGAATGGGCCAATCACCAGACCGGCAGCCAGATAGCCCAGAACCGACCCCAAGCCTATTCTTTTGAACAATGGGGCCGCAACGACGCCCGCCGCCAACAGCACGACAACTTGCGCCAGATCATTCGCATTTCCCTCGACCGCCAAGTGCCACCCCTGTCTTTGCCTGAATATGCATTTCTGCTAACGGATTTTAGGCTCTCGGCTCAAGCCTTTTTCGGCGAGTTCCTGCTCGTAAGCTGTGAACAGTGCGTCACCACGCTCGCCCAGCTCGAACAAATACCTCCAGGTGAAGATGCCGCTGTCGTGGCCATCGTCGAAGGCTATGCGGACGGCGTAGTTTCCGGTCGCAACAACGGCCTTGATGCAGACATTCCGTTTGCCAGGAACCGTGATCTTCTGGCCGGGTCCGTGCCCCTGCACTTCGGCTGACGGTGAAAGAACTCTCATCATTTCGGCGGGCAGATCGAACGAAACACCGGTGTCGAACGTTACCACCATGTTCTTCCTGTCTTTCGATATGCGCAGTTCCGTTGGCCAGGGCTCACTCATTTTTCATTTCCGCAACATGATAATATACTGCACACTTATGACCTTGCCCGCCCCCGGGCAAGCCACTACATGAAGACATCAGCGCGCACGCACCCCAAGAATGCACTGGAGATTACAGCTTGAACAGCTTCCTCGGATCGCTTCCCAAGGCGGATACCCTGACGGAAAGCAAGGCGCCGATGGTGGACCCCTTCGGTCGCGCTGTCACCTACCTGCGCGTCTCGGTAACGGATCGCTGCGATTTTCGCTGCACCTACTGCATGTCCGAGCATATGACGTTCCTTCCAAAGAAGGACTTGCTTACCCTTGAAGAGCTCAACCGGCTCTGTTCCGCCTTCATTGAAAAGGGCGTGCGCAAGATCCGTCTGACGGGCGGTGAGCCCTTGGTTCGCAAAAACATCATGCATCTGGTGCGTGATCTCGGTCGCCATGTTCGAGCGGGTAAGCTGGATGAACTGACGCTGACGACCAACGGGTCGCAACTGGCAAACTACGCAGCCGAGCTGCATGACTGCGGCGTGCGCCGCATCAATGTCTCGCTCGACACACTGGACCCGGACAAGTTCAAGCAGATCACCCGCTGGGGCGACTTTTCCAAGGTCATGGCCGGCATCGACGCCGCATTGGCTGCGGGCATCAAGATCAAGCTCAACGCGGTGGCGCTCAAGGATTTCAACGAGCACGAAATCCCTGAACTCATGCGTTTCGCCCATGCGCGTGGCATGGACCTGACGGTCATCGAAACCATGCCCATGGGCGAGATCGAGGAAGATCGCACCGACAGATATCTGCCTCTGTCGCAGGTCCGGGCCTCGCTGGCGCAGCAATTCACACTCGATGATATCGGCTATCAGACCGGCGGCCCTGCCCGCTATGTCCACGTCAAGGAAACCGGCGGAAGGCTGGGCTTCATCACGCCGATGACCCATAATTTCTGCGAGAGCTGCAACCGCGTGCGCCTGACCTGCACGGGAACGCTCTACATGTGCCTGGGGCAGGACGATGCTGCAGACCTTCGCACTGCCTTGCGGGCATCCGAGGACAATGCGCTCCTGTCACAGGCGATCGATGAAGCGATCCTGCGAAAGCCGAAGGGGCACGACTTCATCATCGACCGCACCCACAAGCGCCCGGCCGTCGCACGCCACATGAGCGTGACGGGCGGGTGAGCCTGCTTTATTCGATGTTGCTGAAATTATTCGATTGAAATCCCGGTAGCCACGTGCGACCCATTCACTGTAAGAGGAGTGGGCGGAGTCGTCATATGTGCATTTAGCGCGTCTTGGCAGCCCCGTTTGGGATCTGGGATTTGGAATAATGGCATTGACGGAGAATATGCGCGGCGCTTTGCTCATGGCGCTCGCGATGGCTTGCTTTACGATCAACGACGCATTCACCAAGTCCGTCACGCCCTACATCAACACCGGCCAGATCCTTTTTGTGCGTGGCGTCATGACCTGTGTTCTGGTCTATTTCATCGCACGCCACATGGGCGCGCTGCGTCCGCTAAAGACGATCCTGCGCCCCATCATCCTGCTTCGCTGCCTCTGTGAAGTCGTGGCATCCATCCTTTATCTCAGTGCACTTGCATCCATGGGCTTTGCCAATGTGTCGGCCATCATGCAATCGCTGCCGCTGGCGGTTACGCTGGGCGCCGCCATCTTCCTCAAGGAACCGGTCGGCTGGCGGCGCTGGACGGCCATCCTCGTCGGATTTATCGGCGTACTGATCATTCTGCGGCCTGGCCCGGATGGCTTTACGACGGCAGCCCTTCTGGTCGTGGGCGCCGTCTTCGTCACCGCCGGGCGCGATCTCCTGACGCGGCGCATGTATACCGATGTGCCGTCACTGACGGTGACAATGACGACAGCTGTGGTCAACACCTTGTTCGGCGCAGCCCTCATTCTTCCCTTTGGTGGATGGCAGCCGATGGACAGCTATGTGTGGTCTCATCTTTTCATGGCCGCCATTCTGGTCGTCATCGGCTATCAGGCCGTCATTCTTTCCATGCGCAGCGGCGATATCGCTTTCGTCGCGCCCTTCCGCTACACCAGCATGATATGGGCATTTTCCATCGGCTATTTCGTGTTTGGAGAAAAGATGACGGCGTGGATCCTGCTTGGCACGGCCATCATTGTTGCGTCTGGCCTTTACACCTTCTATCGCGAGAGCCGCCGCAAGCAGCCACCACTGGCAAAGACAGCGACGAGAATTCAATGACCGGCGTCAAGTTTCTCGATCGCACCACGCCGCCGCACATCGCAACGCTGGTGCTCGTCTCGGGCGTCGCCGCCCTGTGCGTGAACATCTTCCTGCCTTCGCTGGCAGCAATGGCCGTCTATTTCGAGACGGATTACGCCGTCATGCAATTTGCCGTTTCCGGATATCTGGCAGCGACGGCCATTCTGCAGCTCGTCATCGGCCCGCTCTCGGACCTGTTTGGTCGTCGCCCGGTGCTGTTGGCCGCACTGGTCATCATGATTGCGGCCACCATTGTCTGTGCGCTGGCTCCCAGTGTCACCGTCTTCATCATTGGCCGCGTTTCCCAGGCGGTCATTGCATCCGGCTTCGTGCTTTCGCGCGCCATCGTCCGCGATATGGTGCCTGCGGATCGTGCGGCCTCGATGATAGGCTATGTCACCATGGGCATGTCCGTCGTGCCGATGATCGGTCCTACCATTGGCGGCTTTCTCAATGATTTCTCCGGCTGGCAATCCAGTTTCCTGCTTGTCGCCTGTTGCGGGCTGGCCATCCTCTTTCTTGTCTTCTTCGACCTTGGGGAAACCAACCGCCAGAAATCCGCAAGCTTTTCGGAACAGTTTCAGGCATGGCCACAATTGCTGCGCTCTGCCCGCTTCTGGGGCTATGCCATGACCTCGACCTTCACGTCAGGGCTGTTCTTCTCCTTTCTCGGTGGCGCGCCCTTTGTCGGCTCGGTCCTGTATGAGCTGACGCCTGCCATTCTTGGAATGCAGTTCTTCTTCATGGCCGGTGGTTACATGCTCGGAAACTTCCTGTCGGGGCGTTATGCGCGGCAGATCGGCATTCCCGTCATGATGCTGGCCGGAAACGTCATCTCCACAATCGGCATCATGGGGGCCATCGCCCTGCCCTTTCTCGGCCTGAACACCCATTATGAGTTCTTCCTGCCGCTTGCGCTGATTGGCGTCGGCAATGGCGTCACATTGCCCAGCGCCAATGCAGGCATGGTCAATGTCCAGCCGCATCTGGCGGGCTCCGCGTCTGGCCTTGGCGGTGCGCTTACCATCGGCGGTGGCGCGGCACTGTCTGTCCTTGCCTCCTCGTTGCTGTCGAAAGAGGCGGGCACCATGCCGCTCCTCGTGGTGATGTTGCTCAATGCTGTTCTTGCCCTTATGGCAAGTGCCTATACCGGCATTCAGGAACGCCGACACCAGGAAGCCATGCAGCAAGGCAAAGCATGATGACATCAAGAGCAGAAACGCCCGGCCTCATTCTGGCCGGCGGCCTTTCCAGACGCATGGGAACAAACAAGGCGCTGAGCGTGCTTGGCGACAGACCGCTCCTTTCGCATGTCATTGAACGCATGGCGCCGCAGGTCTCCCGGCTCGCCCTCAACGCGCCCTCGGGCTGGGCTGAAACCTTCAACCTGCCCTTGGTGCCAGACACCAAGACCGGTCATGCCGGTCCGCTGGCGGGCATTCTGGCAGGTATGCGCCACTTTGCGGCCAATGCGGCGCAGGCAACGCATTTTCTCACCGTTCCGGCAGACAGCCCGTTTTTCCCGGAGGATCTGGCATCACGCCTTGGCGAGCATGTTACCGGGCAAGACGCCATCGTCATCGCGGCATCCAGCGGCCATGTCCACCCGGTCATCGGCCTTTGGCCCGTCTCCATTGCCGATGATCTGGAGCTTTGGCTGACGGATGACAACAACCGCCGCATCCGCAGCTTTCTGGCCCGGCACGTGACGCTTGGCGTCTCCTTCTCTCCGCTTGAAAGCGCAACCGCCAGCATCGACCCGTTCTACAACATCAATACGCCGGACGAACTTGCGACAGCCGAAACATTCCTCAAGAGCATGACCGCATGACACAGAAAGTATTCGGAATTTCCGGTTGGAAGAACTCGGGCAAAACAGGCCTTGCCGTCCGCATCGTTACCGAACTGACGGCGCGCGGCTATCGCGTCTCCACCATCAAACACGCCCACCACGACTTCGATATCGACAAGGTGGGCGCCGATAGCTGGCGTCACAGGCAGGCGGGCGCCCATGAGGTGACAATCGTATCTGGCACGCGCTTTGCCATCATGCATGAGCTTCGCGGCGGCCCGGAACCCTCGTTCGAGGATATTCTCGCGCGCATCGCACCCTGCGACCTTGTCCTCATCGAAGGATATAAATACGAGCCGGTGCCCAAGATCGAGGCGCGGCGGCTGGAGGCCGCCAAGACCGAGCCGCTTGCACCAACCGATCCGCACATTGTCGCAATTGCCGCCGATCATGCCATACCGGACGCGACGCTTCCGGTTTTCGATCTGGACGACACATCCTCCATTGCTGATTTCATCGAGAAGACCGTCGGCCTTTCGCGCGGCTGAACGCAAAAAAGCCGGGCAATTACCCGGCTTTTTCGACCCTTGAGACGCAAAACCTATTCAAGGAAAGAGGAAGGGTTCACCGGTGTCGCATCCTTGCGGACTTCGAAGTGAACCTGTGGACGCTTGGCGCTGCCGGTCATGCCTGATGTGGCGATGGTCTGGCCGCGCTGAACCTTCTGGCCACGCTGGACATCAAGGTTGGCGGCATTGCCGTAAACCGTGACGCGGCCGTCGTCGTGGCGGATCAGAACCGTGTTGCCAAGCTGCTTCAGACCGTTGCCGGAGTAGATGACGACACCATTTTCCGCAGCCTTGATCGGCGTACCCTCGGGCACGGAAATATTGATACCGTCGTTGCGGCTGCCATCGACATTCTCGCCGAAGCCGGAGATTACAGCGCCGCGCACTGGCCAGCGATATTTGCCGATGCCGGTGGATTCAGGTGCAAGAGACGCCATGTCGGACTTCTTTTCGACATCGCTGACGCTTGCTTCGGCCGCAGGTGCCTTCGGCACTTCTGCCTTTGCAACGGCTGGAGCTTCAGCAGCCTTTGGTGCTGCAGGCTGGGCTGCCGGCTGCTGCTGCACGGATGCCGTCTTGATGCCATCTGTCGCAGCACCAGGAATTTTCAGCGTCTGGCCGATGCGGATGCTGCCATCCGTAATGCCGTTGGCCGCCTTCAGGTCTGCAACGGATACGCCATTTGCACGTGCAATCTTCGCAAGGCTGTCACCGGTCTGGACCTTGTAGCCGCCCGTTGGTGGAAGTGGCTTGCCGCCGGGAGGCGTCAACTTGCCCGCTTCTGCCGAAGCCTTGTCACGCGCAGCACCCTGTGAAGGCAGTACGGCCACGTTCTGCTCCGGACCGCGCGTTGGCGTCGGGCCGTTGTTGTTCTTGCTCAGATCGATATTGCCCGATGCAGCGCGGGCTGCGTTGCGGGACTGACCGAACTTAGGAATGATGATCGACTGGCCGGGTGCCGCTGCAGACGCGCTGGAAAGACCATTGGCCTCTACGAGCGCCTTTTCAGGAACGCCGTAACGCTTCGACAGCGTGGCAATCGTTTCGCCGGACTTCAAGGTAACAGACGACGCACCATCGGTATGCCAGCCGTTTCCATCGGCCTTGATCGATCCGGTGGACAGCTTGTCTGCCACTGGAGCCGCGCTGCGTGCCGAAGCCATAGATGGGCTTGCGCTTGCTGTTGCCGAAGGCAGCGGCTGCGACATGGCCTGGCTGCGAGACGAGGAATCGCGGCTGGAAGAAGGAGAAGGCGGTGAAAGTTCCGCACGCTGCACAGGCGCCGAAGAAGAAGCTGCCCGCGCCGATGATGGCTGCACCGAACCGTAGCCGCCCGAAGAGGCAGGATATTGCTGGTTGCCAGCCATATTCTGGTTCGCGTAGCCGCCCTGCGGGCCAGACGCCGCATAGCCGCCGCTATTGACATCACCCTGCGGCACAGGGGCCTGACCGTACGCGCCACCGGCTGTACGGTTGGGTATGGAAGCCGTCGTCATCTGGTCCGGTCCACTGGAGAAGAGGCCGCCAAATCGCGTGGCGTCCGAGCTACAACCTGTTGCGACGCTTGCCAGCAATGCCGCTGCGAGCATCTTTGCGATTGATTTTCCGATTTTGGGCGAATTACTCATACGCATGACTCGATCTACACTGACGCCAACCGCCGCATCGGGATCGATCCGGCTCTAACCACACTCTGCAAGGCCCCTCTCCCAGATCGGGAAAACCATGCGTCGATGGATATGATTAAAGCGCGTTAGTGTTACCACGCCGTTAAAGCGTTAAGCAGTTTGCGATTTTTTTGACACTTCGATAACCATGAAACGCCCATGAAACGAGCCTTCGGCGCACGTAAATCTGCTAAAACAGTTATAAATCAAATAGTTGGAAAAAACCGACCTTCGTTCCACATCATGGTGGGGAATTGCGATTTATCATAAATAGCGCGCGATGTGGCTTTCGATGGGCAGATAGGGCGTTTCGAACATTTCCTCGCGCTCGAAACGGCTGCCGGTCTTGGAAAAGCGGGTCATCACGCAGCGTCCGTCTTCCAGAATGATGGGCGCTATCATCATTCCGCCGGAGACGATCTGCTCGGTAAAGAAGCGGGGCATGGCGGTGAACGCCGCCGTAGAGATGATTCGGTCAAAGGTGCCCTCGCCGACAAGGCCGTTGGTGCCGTCCGCCTGACGAATGACAACATTGCGGATACCCAGATCGTCCATCCGGTTCTGGGCCAGCAGCACGAGTGTCTTGTAGCGGTCGATCGAAACCACGCGTTCCGCGCGTCTTCCCAGAACGGCCGTCATGAAACCGCTGCCGGTACCGATTTCCAGCACGCGCTGGCCCGGCTTGACCTGAAGCCGGTGGACCGCCTTCACCGCCATGTCGGCGCTTTCCATGAAGGCACCGCAGTCTATGGGAATGGTGCGGCTGGAATAGGCATCGGCGGCGAACTGTGCTGGCACGAATTGCGAGCGTGGCGTCTGCTCCACCGCCGTCAACAGGTCGATATCGGAGATGCCTTCGGCTCTCAACCGCAGCACGAGGGACGCAAACCCCTCCTTCTCCACCATCGCCGATTTCACTGTTTCACTCCCAGACCAAGCGCTGCCGCAACGCGATCCTTGACCGTGTAATCGGTCAGATCAAGCTTGAGCGGGGTAACGGAAATCTTGCCATCCTTGACCGCGTGAATATCGGTGCCATCACGGAAATTGCCGAGACGTTCGCCAAAGCGTAGCCAGTAATAGGGAATGCCACGGCCATCCTGCCGTTGGTCGACAGTCAGGCCAAAATCCAGCTTGCCCTGCTCGGTGACGCTCACGCCCTTCACATCGGCGGGCGCGCAATTGGGGAAGTTGAGATTGAGGAAGGTTTCGCTGGGAAGATCGACATCGATCAGTTTGCGAATGAGATCGGGCGCATGGGTCTCTGCCACTTCCCAGGGGACGACTCGTTCCGCGTGGCCGGTATAGGCAAAGGCCTGGCTCAGCGCAAAGGAGCGCACACCCTGCAATGTGCCCTCGATGGCACCGGCAATGGTGCCGGAATAGGTCACGTCATCGGCCATGTTCGCACCGGCATTGACACCGGACAGGATCAAATCCGGCTTGCCCGGCAGCACTTCCCGCACACCCATGATGACACAGTCCGTCGGCGTGCCGCGCAAGGCGAAGTGCTTGTCGGAAATCTTGCGAAGACGTAGTGGCTCGGACAGCGTCAGCGAATGCGCAAGACCGCTCTGGTCCGTTTCCGGCGCCA
The DNA here is from genome assembly GCF_030209845.1 of Agrobacterium sp. fls2-241-TYG-188a. NCBI lineage: Bacteria > Pseudomonadati > Pseudomonadota > Alphaproteobacteria > Hyphomicrobiales > Rhizobiaceae > Agrobacterium > Agrobacterium sp. fls2-241-TYG-188a. Next base: position 1,321,642 of record NZ_JARVRD010000002.1, read on the forward strand.
CGATCCAGACATCGTCGGAAATCGTGCGGGCGATACGCTCCAGCACCGCCAGACCTTCGGCATGAATACCATCGTCGTTCGTCAGCAATATCCGCATGGTGTTCTCCGCTCCAGTTCTTTCAGCAGCATTCCCAACCTTCCGTCATTCCGGCCTTGAGCCGGAATCCAGCCGCTGCGCGTCTGCGCAGCGAGAAGGTTCTTACCAGACCAAAGACTTGGTCTGACTGGATCCCGCATCAAGTGCGGGATGACGAGACTGGGTTCGCTACGCAGCCTTCTCGATGCGCTTAAGTCCGCCCATATAAGGCAGCAGCACGTCAGGGATCGTTACCGATCCGTCCTCATTCAAATAGTTCTCGAGAACCGCGATCAGGCAGCGACCGACAGCCGTTCCGGAGCCATTGAGCGTGTGGACGAACTTCGTCGCCTTCTCGCCCTTGGCGCGGTAACGGGCATCCATGCGGCGTGCCTGGAAGTCACCGCAGACCGAGCAGGACGAAATCTCCCGGTAGGTATTCTGACCGGGCAGCCACACTTCGAGATCGTAGGTCTTGCGTGCGCTAAAGCCCATGTCGCCGGTGCACAGTGTTATGGTGCGGAAATGCAGGCCCAGACGCTTCAGCACTTCTTCAGCGCAAGCCGTCATACGTTCCAGTTCCTCGATCGAGCTTTCGGCGTCCGTGATCGATACGAGTTCGCATTTCCAGAACTGGTGCTGGCGCAACATGCCGCGCGTGTCGCGACCCGCCGATCCGGCCTCGGAACGGAAGGACGGCGACAAGGCGGTAAAGCGCAGAGGCAGCTTTTCGCCTTCCAGAATTTCGCCGGCAACGAGGTTGGTCAGCGTCACCTCTGCCGTCGGGATCAGCCAGCGACCATCCGTCGTCTTGAACAGGTCTTCGGCAAATTTTGGCAACTGGCCGGTTCCATACATCACCTCGTCGCGCACCATCAGCGGCGACGACACTTCCGTATAACCGTGCTCGCCTGTGTGCAGGTCGATCATGAACTGGCCCAGCGCGCGCTCCAGGCGTGCAATCTGGCTGGTCAGAACGGTAAAGCGCGAACCGGAAAGCTTGGCGGCACGGTCGAAGTCCATGTAGCCGAGTGCTTCACCGATTTCGAAATGCTCCTTGGCTGCATGGTTCCAGCCGGGCTTCTGGCCGACAACGCGGGCAACGACATTGTCATGCTCGTCCTTGCCCACGGGAACATCATCAAGGGGAATGTTTGGAATGCGCGACAGGGCATCGGTCAGCTCAGCCGAAACCTGGCGGTCCTCCTCCTCAAGCCGGGGCATGGTCTCCTTGATATCGGAAACCTCTGCCTTCAGCTTTTCAGCCAGCTCGGCATTCTTCTGCGCCATGGCAGCGCCAATTTCCTTGGAGGCAAGGTTGCGGCGCGATTGCATGTCCTGGAGGGTCTGAATGACGGAACGGCGCTTTTCATCGAGCGCAATCAGGCTTGCGGATTGCGGCTCGGCATTGCGGCGAGCAAGGCCTGCATCGAAAGCTTCTGGGTTTTCGCGTATCCATTTAATGTCGTGCATTGTGGTTCCAGACCGTAATTTGCATCATGCTTTAAAAACAAAACGCCGGGGCAATGGACCCGGCGTCTGGAGAAAAGCTGGCGGATGGTTGACCGTCAGACGTCAGCGGGACTTTCAAGCTCCCGGCCTGCGATCTCCTCAGCGCGCTTTTTCTCCACGAGTCGAGCCAAATAGATGGAAATCTCGTAGAGAAGGATCGCTGGCAAAGCAAGACCGATCTGGGACATCGGATCCGGCGGCGTCAGCACAGCGGCAACGACGAAAGCTGCAACAATCGCGAATTTCCGCTTTTCACGCAGCCACTGGCTGGTCAAAAGGCCAACACGCGCAAGAAGCGTCGTTACCACAGGCAACTGGAATACCAGACCGAAGGACAGAACCAGCGTCATGATGAGGCTGAGATATTCAGATACTTTCGGCATCAGCGAAATGGCAACTTCGCCGTCCTCAGGCAGCTGCTGCATGGCGAGGAAGAACCACATGACCATGGGCGTGAAGAAGAAGTAGACCAGCGCGCCGCCCAGCAGAAACAGAAGTGGCGATGCGATGAGAAACGGCAGAAATGCCGCCCGCTCATTCTTGTAAAGACCCGGCGCCACGAATTTATAGAGCTGCGAGGCGATGACGGGAAATGAAATCACCAAAGCGCCGAACATGGCGACCTTGATCTGCGTGAAGAAGAATTCCTGCGGCGCGGTATAGATCAGCGAAGACTTCGCAACATCCAGCCCGGCCCATATCACGGCCCATTTGTAGGGAATGACAAGCAGGTTGAAGAGATGCTTGGCTACCGCGAAGCAGGCGATGAAGGCGACAAAGAAAGCGCCGAGCGACCAGATCAGTCGCGTGCGCAATTCCATGAGGTGCTCGATAAGCGGCTGTGGCTTATCTTCGGTGTCCTCACTCATGCTTCACCCTTCTTGGCCTTCGCCGTCTTTGCTGTTTTCGCAGGCGTCGAGCCAGCTATTGTCTCCGCACTGCCTTGATCGACAATGGCCTTGGCCAACTCAACCATCGGCTTGCCAGCTGCGACGGTAGCCTTGGCGGCCTTGGCCTTGCCAATCTTCGCACCGGCCTCAGTCAGCGTCTTCGGTTTGCTGCTTTTGGGAACGACCGTCTTTGCACTTGTCGTGTCCAGAGCATCGGCCTTGGCGGAAACGGTTTTCGCCACCCGCTTCGGCTTTGCTGCCACCTTTTCAGCCTCGACTTCCTGCACGGATTTGGCGGGAGCGCGCTTGCGCACAGCCTTTGGCTTTTCCGCAACACTGGGCTGCGCCTGGGCCGTTGCGGCGGCGACGGCTGCGGGCGCAACGGTCGCCGGGACCGTGGCAGGAGCGGCCGTGGCCGGACCCGTTGCAGGTGTTGCGCTTGCGGTCGAAGCCTCTGTCGCAATCACCGGGGGACCATCCGGCAGCTTCATTTCGGGCTCGGAGAGGCTGACAGCGGATAGATCCGCTGGAGCACTGGTTGCTGGCGAGCTTGGCGGTGTCGTTGCACCCTGCAGATCGGAGCGGATTTCATTTCCCAGCTGGCGAAGCGGGTTCATGGCATCGCGCAGCGAGTTCGTAGGGTTGAGATTGCGAACGTCCGAGATCGTCTGGCGCACATCGTCCATGTCGGCCTCTTTCAAGGCTTCGTCGAACTGGGAGCGAAAATCGCCCGCCATCTTGCGCAGCCCGGCCATCGTCTTGCCGAAGGCGCGTATCATGGGCGGCAGGTCTTTTGGGCCCACGACCACGATCAGCACGACCGCGATCACAAGCAGCTCGCTCCAGCCGATATCTAACATCACAAAGCTCCTGACACGCCTGAGGGTGCGGCCTGCTGATCAGGCCGCGCCGAAAGATCCATCACTTGATCTCGTCAGCCTTGTGGTCGACCGTTCTGGAATTGACGTTGCTGTTAGGGTCTGCCGGCGGAGGCGTCGTGTCTTCGTCGGCCATGCCCTTTTTGAAGCTCTTGATGCCCTTTGCAACATCGCCCATCAGTTCGGGAATCTTGCCGCGACCGAAAAGGACCAGCACGATGACCAGAACGATCAGCCAATGCCACACACTAAAAGAACCCATAACGCAAACTCCCTGAATTTTGCTTTGAACCGATGTAAGACGTTTGCGGAGGTTTTTCAAACACCAAAATGGCTATTCAACAAACGATGGCGCACTATAAATCGGCAGATTGTCAAATGTTGGCAACTCTTTGTGATCACGCTGCAATCGGGGCGAGATCATCTGTCCGGCTCATCACCACGTGGTGCAAGCAGACCCAGCTCCTCCAGATCGAGCTGGGTGATGGGATCCTCGTCTTCTGTCAGTTCGTCGCTCATCGACGGCAGGGGAATCCCGAAATTGGAAGGGATACGGCCGGACAGAAGCCCTGCCCCCTTCAATTCGTCCAGACCCGGCAGATCGCGCAATTCCTCAAGGCCGAAATGGTCCAGAAATTCCACGGTCGTTCCCATCGTCACAGGCCGTCCCGGCGTCCTGCGGCGTCCGCGGAATCTCACCCAGCCAGCCTCCATCAGCACATCCAGCGTTCCTCGTGACGTCTGGACACCCCTGATATCCTCGATTTCGGCACGCGTCACCGGCTGGTGATAGGCAATGATCGCCAGAACTTCCAAGGCTGCGCGAGAGAGCTTCTTCGGCTCCTTTTCGTCCGCCCGGATGACGAAGGAGAGATCCCCCGCCGTTCGGAACGCCCAGCTTCCACCCACCTGCACAAGGTTGACGCCACGGTCGCTGTAGAGCGCTTTGAGCCTCGCCATAATCGCTGCGACATCCACGCCCTTCGGCATTCGCTCAGCAAGAAATGCTTCGGTCACGGGCTGTGCGGAGGCAAACACAAGCGCTTCCGCAATGCGCTCTGCTTCGCGCATCTGCCGCTCGCCGATGCCTGATGCCCTTGCGTTTTCCTCGTTCGGTGCGGCGGGGTGGTCCGCTTCCGTCTCAATCGACATCCTGTGTCCTTTTCGTCATGCGCTCGCCCGCGCGCGTTCCCTTGCGCATATAGATGGGCTGGAAGGCGCCGTCCTGGCGAATCTCGAGCGAGCCTTCCCGCACCAGCTCCAGCGATGCGGCAAAGGCGCTGGCCATGGCCGTGGCACGCATGGCTGGTTCCGGCACATATTGCAGAAGGTAGCGATCAAGCTCCGTCCAGTCCCCGATGTCGCCAAGCATGGAGGTCAGCAATTCGCGCGCATCAACCAGCGACCAGACCTGTCGCTTTTCAATCGTGACCTGAGTAATGGCTTGCCTTTGGCGCAGCGTCGCATAGGCGCTGAGCATGTCATAAAGACTGGCCTCGAAGGAGGAGCGGCTCTTGTGGGGGATATGCTCCGGTGCACCGCGCGCAAACACGTCCCGGCCCAGCTGGTGGCGGTTGACGAGCCTTTCGGCGGCTTCGCGCATGGCTTCCAGCCGCTTCAGCCGGAAGGCCAGTGTCGCGGCCATTTCCTCGCCGCTCGGTCCATCATCCTTGCTTTGCTGCGGGATGAGCAGCTTGGATTTGAGAAAAGCCAGCCATGCGGCCATGACGAGGTAATCGGCAGCAAGCTCAATGCGTACCCGCCGCGCCCGCTCCACGAAAATGAGATATTGTTCAGCCAGCGCCAGCACGGAAATACGCGAAAGGTCCACCTTCTGCGTGCGGGCGAGATGCAGCAACAGATCGAGCGGGCCTTCAAAGCCCGCAACATCGATCATCAGGGCAGATTCGCCGGTGGCACGCTCAGGTTTGATATCTTCCCAGAGCTTTTCCATCGGCGCGCCGCCGCGCGATTTATCTGCTGCCATTCATCTGTCCACCGGGCCTGAAATCTTGGATACCGCCCGGCTGGATTGCGGATCAGGCAACCGCCAGCATGGCGTTGAATTCGTCCCTGAGCGCCGCTTCATCGGAACCGTCAACCGCCGGGAAACCGGTCTCGACAGCCCGAACACGCTCCAGAGCCTTGCCGGAAAGAACAGGCACTTCCTTCACGACCTCAAGCATTTCACTCATCACGCCATTGCAATGCAAGACTATATCGCAACCACCCGCAACAATATTGGCGGCGCGTTCACCCAGCGTGCCCTTGAGGGCATTCATCGAGCTGTCGTCCGATATGAGAAGGCCGTCAAAGCCAATCCTTCCACGGATGATCTCATCGATGACCGTTGGCGAGGTCGTTGCCGGGCGTTCCGCATCAATGGCGGTGAACACCAGATGCGCGCTCATGGCCATCAATTCCCGGTTCAGTGCCCGGAACGGCACGAAGTCGTGGGCGTCCAGATCGTCGATGCTCACATCCACTACCGGCAGTTCATGGTGCGAATCGACAAGGCCCCGGCCATGGCCGGGCATGTGCTTCATCACGGGCAACATGCCGCCCGCCTTCAACCCGTCCGCTGCCGCCTGCCCCATGGCGGCAACAAGCGCCGGATCGAAACCATAGGCTCGGTTGCCGATGACATTGCTTGCCCCCTCCACCGGCACATCAAGAACCGGCAGGCAATCGACGTTGATGCCGAACTTCATCAGATCGAAAGCGTGAAGGCGCGACATCAGCCATGCGGCGCGCAGTCCCTGAGCCTTGTCACGCAGATAGATTTCTCCCAGCGCCTGGGCGTTGGGATAGGATTGCAGCAGAGGTGGCCGAATGCGCTGAACGCGCCCGCCCTCCTGATCGATCAGCACCGGCGCGTCGGGGCGACCGACAGCATCACGCATCGAAGCCACGAGGTCTGTGATCTGCTGCGCATCGCCGATGTTGCGCCCGAACAGAATGAAGCCCCACGGACGTTCTGCCTTGTACAGCGCAATTTCGTCCTGCGTCAGTGTCAGGCCGCTACAGCCAAGGATCATAGCTTTCGTGTCGGTCATGGATGTGTCCTGCTGGTTCTGGGGCGTAAGTGTCGAGAGCGATAGCGATCCGGGCCCAAGGCCTTTCCGTTTGTCCCGTCATCCCTCGGGCTTGTCCCGAGGATCTAACGAACCACAACATTCAACGCGGTCGGATCCTCGGGATAAGCCCGAGGATGACGTCGCAGTTGGGGAGAAGCGGCGAGACCTGCCATCAATAAAGCCGGGATAGCAGAACTATCCCGGCTCCAATTCTTCTAAGGCCTACAAATCAACGGGCAATCAGGCAGCTGCCGCCCGCAGAGCGAAGGCGCTCGCACAATGCGGCGGCTTCGTTCTTGTCGCCTGCCGGAATACGAACGCGGTAGAACGTACCCTTGCCGGCAATTTCCGCTGCCTTGATGTCGACGCCGCGTCCGCCAATCACGGAGCCGAACTTCGCGGACAGGTTCACATAGGACTTCTGCGCTTCAGCCTGGCTTGGCAGCGATGCGACCTGCACGAAGTAGCCTCCGGTAGACGAGCTGTTCGTCGCAGCCGTCGGAGCGGCTGCAGTTTCCTGCGCTGGCTGCGATGCTGGCGCCGGGCGAACATTACCCTGGTTGGTCACAGTCGCCACTACATTGGCAGGCTGCGAAGCCGGGCGCGATGCAGGCATCGGTGCCGCTGTCTGGGTTGGCTTTGGCGCGGCGGCTACAGGTGCAGCCGGGGTGGCAGCAGCAGGCGCAGGTGCCTGCGCCGCTGGCTGTTCCGGGGCAACCGGCACACGCGATGCGGCGATGACAGCCGGAGCATTTTCTGCTGGCGTATTTGCCTGCGGTGCCGCCAGTTCCTCGACCTTTTCGGCCTGCGGGGCAGAAGCTGCCGGTGCAGGCACTTCCTGCGCCACCAGCGTGCCGTCAGGCTTGACGATCATGGTGCGGACCTTGCGAGGCGAAACATTGACGGGCGATCCGCCGTTGTTCTGTGCTTCCTGGGCCTTTTCTTCCGGCGAGAGCAGACGTGGATCTTCCGTTTCACCGACAGGAGTAGACGTCGCTGCTTCCATATCTTCGTTTTCGCCTTCAAGCGGCAACTGCTCCGGAATGAGCGTGCGCTGGACGACATCCACAGGCTGCTCATTAGTGGAAATCAGCGAAGGCTGCTTGGGGTCTGCGGGCGCGCCACCGGCAACACGGTCATAAACCGCCTTGTCCTGGTTAGGCACAACACGACCGCCGGGATTTTCAGGCACGACCTTGGTTGGTTCGCTATCGGCAGAAATGATGACAGGCGCTCCGCTGGAACCCTGGCTTCCCGCACCGCCGAACATCAGAGCGTATGTACCGCCGCCGACAAGGACAACGCCGATAACGGCGGCCATTGGAACGAACCAGCGGCGCATACCGCCACGATCTTCATCCGTGTAACGCACCTGGCTTGCCAGATCGGTTGGCGCCATTCTTTTGCCGGACGCGCGCGTTTCTGCGGCTTCCTGCATGCTGCGGCGGAAATCCTGCTCCAGAGCGCGCTCGAATTCGTCGACCTCTTCCTGGCTTGGCTGAGGCTGGCGCGGCGCGGTATTTCGGTTGCGATCAAGCCCGCCAGAAACGACCGGCGCAAACAGGGTCGCAAGCTCGGTGTCGAGATCGAGATCCTCTTCCTGACGGCGCGGCGCAGGCTTCGGTTCGAAAACGCCGACTGGCAGTTCCGGAACTTCCATCTCCGTGATGGTCTCGGGCTGGTCTTCCGTTTCGCCGATCTGCGAAGGATCGAATGGTAGGCTTTCCAGTGTGGCTGGCGGTGCAGCGACAACCGGCGCGGCGGGCCGTGGTGCTTCCTGACGCATGACAGGTGCTGCCGCAACAGGCTGCGGACGGGCCGGAGCCGCCGCAACGGGTGCAGGAGCAACGACAGGCTTTGGTGCCACGACAGGAGCCTGCGCTACCGGTGCAGGCTGAGGCTTGGCAACGGGTGCCGGTGCTGGCGCCACGGGCACGTCGATATTGGCAATTTCGGAAAGATCGATATCAAAGTCGATATCATCGAGAGCAAGCTCGAAGTCATCATCCTTGAAGCCGTCGAAGTCGCCCAGATCGAGATCAGGCTCTTGCTTTACGGCTGCAGGCTGGAACTCGGGCTCGGCACGCTTGGCAACGACCGGCTGCGGAGCGACAGGCGCGGGAGCAGCAGCGACGACCGGTGCAGCAACCATTGGCGTTGCAGCAGCGACGGGCGGCGCAACAGGCACTGTGGGCTCGAAACGAGCTGCCGGAGCAGTCACTGTCCCGATTTCATACTTGGACACATCGTAGATCAGCTCGTCCATGGCCGACAGCTTCTGACCGACAGGAGCTGCAGGTTCGGCATGGTTGACGGGCGCTTCGATGGGCTGCGTGAACTGCGCGGCCACGGGCGCGGGAGCAGCCATTGCAGGCTCGACTTTCGGCGCAACCGGCGTCGCACGTGGCGCACCGAAATTGGCAAGCGGAAGGCGAAGGCTGGAGTAATCCAGCGAAGACCGTCGTGCGATGGGCGGCGATGACTGGAGCGGCGCTGGAGCTTCGTCAGCAACTGACATTTCCAGTTCGCTGGCAAGATCTATGGCCACTTCGCCGGAGGTCTCAGCCATATGTTCCCAGTTTGGCTGGTAGGATGCCGCTGGCTCCACGTAGACCTCGGCAGGAACCTCCACAGCAGCCGCATCGATGCGCTGCTCATAGGCTGCTACTGGCTCTGGAACGTCGGCGTAGCTGACCGGCTCAATATAGGCCTCAGGCTCGATGTGAGCTGGTGCCTCGACATGCACGGGAGCATGTGAAGCAACGCTCTCAACATCTTCATGCGACGGAGCATTGCGATGCGCGACATCAAACAGGGCCGCAACCGATTCGGGATCGTCACTGAAATCGTCGCGAAGATTGGAAGCCGGAACTGCGGCATGGTCTGCGACGAGGTAATCTTCTGTCTCAGCCGGTGCATAGTGCTCGGCGGGCGCAGCAGCAGGTGCCGCAACCTCGGGCTCTCTGCGAGCGAAAACCGATTCGACCCGCTGCATGAACTCACCGGCAGGAACCGGCGAACGAATATCGTTGGCGGCATCCAGCACGACTGGCTCATGACGGGGCGAATCATAGATCGCGAATTCGCGAAGCAACTCGTCTTCCAGATTGAACTCCGGCTCCCGACGTGCGCCCGGTTGTGGCGCAGCCGGGGAAGCGACATGGGAAGGACGATCCTCTTGAGCGACTAGGCGCGCAAGCTGCGCCAAGGGATCGTTGTCAGCGAATTCATCTGCCCGGTTATCCCGGTTATACGCGACATTTTTTTCGACCATTACGTGTTCCACCATCTACGCATCACAGCACTTGCCAGCGTATTGTGAGCAAATAATGGTGAGATGTCATCGCATTTCGTCAGGTGCGTTTGCCCCAAGGAGCGTCAGTCCAGACTTCAGTACATTAGCGACAGCATTCACCAGCCCGAGTCTGGCAACACTTAATTCTCGGTTTTTATCGTTAACAAAACGTAATTCTGGCTGATCTTTACCTTTATTCCAATGGCCATGGAAAGAACTGGCCAGATCGTACAGGTAAAATGCCAGGCGGTGCGGCTCATGATTGAGGGCCGCGGACTCGATCAGACGAGGGTACTCAGCCAGTTTAGCAATCAGCTGCAACTCATTGACATCGCTAATCAAAGCAGTGCTGGACGCCATGTTGATTTGCGATACGTCAAGATCTGGAAATGCTTCATTAGCCTGGCGGAAAACAGACTTGCAGCGCGCATGTGCATACTGCACATAAAATACGGGATTGTCCTTGGATTGCTCCGTAACCTTGGCAAAATCGAAGTCCAGAGGCTCGGAATTCTTCCGGTAGAGCATCATGAATCGCACCGGGTCGCGGCCGACCTCGTCCACGACATCGCGCAATGTCACGAAATCGCCGGAGCGCTTCGACATTTTTACCGGCTCGCCATCACGGAAAAGTTTGACCATCTGGCACAAAAGCACGGTCAGTTTCGACTTGCCCTCGGAGACCGCGCGCGCAACCGCTTCCAGACGCTTCACGTAACCGCCGTGGTCGGCACCCAGAACATAGATCATTTCGCCGAAGCCACGATCATACTTATCCTTGAAGTAGGCAACGTCTGCGGCAAAATAGGTATAGGAACCGTCTGACTTGATCAGCGCGCGATCCATATCGTCACCGACCTCGGTGGAGCGGAACAATGTCTGCTCGCGGTCTTCCCAATCATCCGGCAATTCGCCCTTTGGTGGCGGCAGGGTGCCCTTGTAGACGTGGCCCTTGAAGGTCAGATCGTTGATGGCAGACAGGATGGGCCCGGCATTGCCAGCGTGCAGCGTCCGCTCGGAGTAGAACACGTCGTGTTTCACGTTCAAGGCGGCCAGATCCTCGCGAATCATCACCATCATCGCGTCGATGGCCTTATCCTTGACGATTGGCAGCCACTGCTCTTCCGGCATGGCGCGCAGCTTGATACCGAATTCCTCGGCAAGCGACTTGCCAAGGGGCACCAGATAGTCACCCGGATAAAGACCCGGCGGAATGGCGCCCACATCTTCGCCGAGCGCCTCGCGGTAACGCAGGAATACGGAGCGTGCCAGCACGTCAATCTGCGAGCCCGCATCATTGATGTAATATTCCTTCGTCACCTCATAGCCGGTGAAGGCCAGAACATTGGCCAGCGTATCGCCCACGACCGCGCCGCGGCAATGGCCGACATGCATGGGTCCGGTCGGGTTCGCAGAGACATATTCGACATTGATCTTCTTGCCGGTTCCAACGGTGGAGCGACCGTAATCGACGCCCTGCTCTATCATGCCCGCCAGAAGACGCTGCCAATAGGCAACCGAGACACGGATATTGATGAAGCCGGGGCCCGCAACATTGACGCTGTCCACATCCGCATCCTGCTCAAGTGCAGGAACGATCAGTTCGGCCAGCGCCCGGGGGTTGGTACCAAGCGACTTCGCCAGCACCATGGCGGCATTGGTGGCAACATCGCCGTGGCTGGGATCGCGTGGAGATTCCACCGTAATGCGCCCGAAATCGACAGTATCGCGATGGGCTTTGACGAGGTCTATCGTCTCGAGCGCGTTTTTGATTCTGGTGTCGAAATCGGCAAAAAGGTTCATGATCATATACCTGCGCGAAAGGCTTGCATCTCATTCCGGGCAATCCGGATAGTCGGTTCGCGGTTGGCGCTGCCTATCGCAAATCGGGTGTGTGGTCAAACAGGCGCTGATGGGCTTTCAGTGCATAACTGTCTGTCATGCCGGCAAGGTAATCGCCTACATGCCGGGCTTTTGCGGGCGAACTCATGCCCGGAATGCTGTCTACCCAGTAGTGACTTTGCATTTCGGCTGGCGTTTCCATGTAGCGGTGGAAAAGGTCGGTCACAATCTGTGTCGCGCCTGCGCGGATGCGCATGATTTCGGCATGGCGATAAATATGTGCAAACAGCAACTTCTTGATCTGCCTGTCCGTTTCCGCCATCGCCGGGGAAAATGTCGCGATCGTGTGGTCGGCTGCGCGAATGTCTGCCGCGCATGTCGGCTTCAGCAGGGAAAGATTGTGCTGGGCGACGCCAATCACATCCTCCACCATGCGGGTAATCTGCCTGCGCATGATTTCGTGGGCAAACCGGTCATCATCGAGTTTGGGGTATTTCGCGCGCACTTCCGCCATCAGCCCGCTGAGGAAAGGCACTTCCTCAAGCATGTCGAAGGTCAGATATCCCGCCCGCAGGCCGTCATCGATGTCATGGGTGTTGTAGGCGATGTCGTCGGCAATGGCCGCCACCTGCGCTTCCAGGCTCGCGAAGGTGCCAATCTCGAGGTCCTGCATCTCGCAATATTCAAGGATGGGCAGCGGCACGGCCCCATGCGTGCCCTGCCCGCTTCTGCTTACCAGCGGACCGTTATGCTTGACCAAGCCTTCCAGCGTTTCCCATGTCAGGTTGATACCGTCATATTCCGCGTAACGCCGCTCAAGCTTCGTGACGATGCGAAGCGACTGGGCGTTATGGTCGAACCCGCCATAGGGCTTCAGCACGGCATCAAGCGCGTCCTCGCCCGTATGGCCGAAGGGGGTGTGGCCGAAGTCGTGGACCAGCGCCACGCCTTCGGCAAGATCCTCGTCCAGCCGCAAAGCGCGGGCGAGAGCGCGGGCAATCTGCGCAACCTCGATCGTGTGCGTCAGCCGGGTGCGATAATGGTCGCCATCGGGGCTGATGAAAACCTGCGTTTTGTGCTTCAGGCGACGGAAAGCCGTCGTGTGAACGATACGGTCGCGGTCGCGCTGAAATTCAGACCGTGTCAGGCTGGAGGCTTCCGGGAACAGGCGGCCGCGCGTGGTCCATGGATCGGTGGCATAGACCGCCCTCTCTCCGCTTCCGAACCCCAATGCACGCTGATCGATTATCATTCCATATCCTGCTGACTTTTATCACGCGGTCTTGCCATTGACCTTTTCATCTACCCTTCATACCTATCTCGAAGGTTGCCGCAAAGCGTCATCGCAGCGCAACAAGGCTATAGACCGTTAATTTGACTGGTTTATAATCGACTTTATACAAAACACAGCTCTCCGGTTCTTGACCCCGGTTGGAGAAACGACATGACCACTGCCATTACACTTTCAGAATCCGCCGCAAAGCGAATCGCCCAGATTGTCGCCGCAGAAGAGGGCAAGCAGTCCCTGCGGGTCTCCGTCGAGGGCGGCGGCTGCTCCGGTTTTTCCTACAAGTTCGACCTGGACGGAGAACCGACACAGGACGACCTCGTCATCGCGCGCGATAACGCCAAGGTCCTGATCGACAGCATGTCCGTGATCTACATGGAAGGTTCCGAAATCGATTTCGTCGACAATCTTCTCGGCCAGTCCTTCCAGATCAAGAACCCAAACGCCGTTGCAAGCTGTGGCTGCGGAACCAGCTTTTCCATCTGAGCCAAATACACATCGCGCCTGTTGATACCGTGAAAACGGGTGGCATTCGGCTGCGCATCGGTTAAAACGGTTTCCATCTGAGAATGGAACATCCGATGAAGATTGCCACCTGGAACATCAACGGCGTCAAGGCGCGCATCGAAAACCTTTGCCAATGGCTGAAGGATTCCGACCCCGATATCGCCTGCCTTCAGGAAATCAAATCCGTCGATGAGAATTTTCCGCGTCAGGAAATCGAGGCGCTCGGCTACCATGTGGAAACGCATGGCCAGAAGGGCTTCAACGGCGTGGCGCTGCTTTCCAAGATGACGCCGGACGAGGTCAATCGCGGCTTGCCGGGTGACGAGAGCGATGAACAGGCCCGCTTCATCGAAGGTGTGTTCTCTGTGTCCGGTGGCGTCATCCGTGTGTGCTCGCTCTACCTTCCCAACGGCAATCCGCCGGATGATCCCGTCAAATACCCCTACAAGCTGGCGTGGATGGAACGGTTGAGACGATTTGCCGAGAACCGGCTGCTGCTCGAGGAACCGCTGATCCTCGCCGGAGACTACAACGTCATCCCAGAACCCTTCGATTGCTACGATCCGCGCGCATGGGAGGGAGACGCACTCTTCCTGCCGCAAACCCGCGCCGCTTTCCGCAAGCTTGAAAATCTGGGCTTTACCGATGCTGCCCGCGCCACAACCGATGAGGCCGGTCTTTATACGTTCTGGGATTATCAGGCCGGCGCCTGGCCGAAGAACAACGGCATCCGCATCGATCACCTGATGCTGTCATCGGAGGCTGCGGACAGATTGCAATCCGTTTCGGTCGAGAAGCATGTCCGCGCATGGGAAAAGCCATCAGACCATGTTCCCGTCTGTGGCTATTTTGATTTCAAGCCCGTCTGAGGAACACAGCCAGCGGCACACGGTGCCAGTGCTGGCCAACCTCGCCCAGGATCAGTCCGCATCACCCAGCGCGATATTCTGCGCTAGCGAAATCGCCACGCGGCGATCGTCTTCGGCTGCAACAGAGAAGGCCTGTTCCTGCAGGTTCTGTATCCACTTGCAATTGACGGCGGAACACTTGTCCAGCGCAGCTGTCATGAAAGCGAGCCCGCGCACGGTCTGGCCTTCCTGAAACAGCAGATTGCCGAAGATAGACATGGCGCCGGCATGGCCGTGCTTGCGCGCCTGGTTGAGCCATTTCTTGGCCTGCTGCGCGTCTGCGCGCCCACCCTCGCCCGCCAGAATCATCTGTGCGAGTTCGAACTGGGCCTCAGCAACACCGAAGGTGGAAGCAACCTGGAAATAGAGCTGGCGGGCCTGCGACAGGTCGGTTTTGACCGGGCTGCCGGGAATGCCATGGCGATAGTAGTCGGCCAGCGAAAGCAGCGCGTTGACGAAAAAGCCGGTATCCTCGGAACCTGGCTCCACGCCTTGGCTGGCAATTTCGCTGTAAATCTTGAAGGCTTCGAAATCATTCTTGGGCACGCCGTCGCCGAAGGCATACATATTGGCAAGCGCCCAGCGAGAGCCGGTATGACCCTTTTCCGCCGCATAACGATAGGCCTCGACAGCATCTTCCTTCTTGCCGCTCTTGTAGGACTTGAAGCCGAACTTGAACAGGTCGAAAGGGCCGGATTCCTTCGTCACGCCGGAATTGATATCGAAAGCCGCAGCGGGCATTGCAAGCACCGCCAGCAACATGCCCGTACACAGTGGCCTAAAAACGTTGATGTCACATTTCAGCATTTCAACGGACTTCTCTCACTCTTCCCGGCGTATAGCGAATACTTGCGCGATACTGCAAAGCCAATTCGAGGCCGGGCTGCGAATTTAGAACACACTGCGTCTTTCCAGCCGCACTTTTCATCGTGCTGCCAGTGATCATTTGCGGCGGTCGATCAGTATTTGCATGAGAACGAATGTAAGCGCCGTTTCCGGCAACATAACGGCGTTTGGCAGCCGTTTGAATCGATCCAAGCAATAGAGGGAGAACTTTTCCCGTTTCTACTTGCTTAGATACTGAATCTACACCAGTTTTCACATTAACCACTTCCGCAGAACCACTTTCGAAGCCTGCATATTCTTCCCATTCCCGCGATCTCAAAAACAAGCAAGCAACTTGTTTGTGGCGGGAAATGGACAAATAAGCCCGCATTCTTACGCTACGTGAAGGTTGCAGAAATATGTTGCCAAATCGTCACAATATTGCGAGCGGGCAACAAAAAACCCGGTCTCGAAAGACCGGGTCCAATTTGTCCTCAACAAGCCTTAGAATTTGACTTTGAGCGACGTGGAGACGGCGGTGACGATATCGTTGCCGAAGTCGTAGGAAACGTCGTCGCCGTAGGTGAAGCCACCACGGGTGACCGCACCGGAGCTTCCGCTCGTCAGAAGGCCGATAGCGCCGGCAAGACGCAGTTCCACATTCTCGTTGACGGCATATGACACGCCCGTACCGAGGGTCCAGCTATCGGTCTGCGTACCAACGCCCGTGCTTGTGCCTCTGTCCCATGTCAGGCTGACAGCGCCAGACCACTGATCGTTGAACTTGTGCCCGATACCGCCAGACACAGTCCAGCCATCACGATAGAGAAGGTCGAGCGATGTGACGCCGCCTGGAGGGCAAGGCAGTCCGGTGGATGCGACCGGGCAGAAGCCGATGGACTGGATGAGGCTCCAGTTGGTCCACTTTACAGAACCGAAAGCAAGCCAGTCTGGCGCGATACCGCTTTGAACCTTCAGTTCCAGAGAGTCCGGCGCTTCAGCAGAGCCAACGACGCCGAAACGGCGACCGAGGAAAGGGTTCAGCGGGTTAACGGCAGTCGGCACCTGTGTCAGGTCGAGCGTGCCGGATAGGTTGTCGTATTTTACCCGGCTGTTATAGACGAGGCTCGCACGCAGGGCATATTCCGGAATTTCGTAGGCAACACCGGCTCTCCAGCCCGGTGCTTCGTCGCTCATCTCAAGACGACCGACGCCAGTGTAGAGAGCGGATGCTGGTCCCGTGATCGGCGCAACGAGGCGTGTCTTGGAACCTTCAATTTCCTGATAGAAACCACCGCCGATGACGCGGAATTGTCCCGGACCGACGTCAAACTTGTAGGAGCATGTCAGGCCGTAATTGTCAGTACGAACTTTCGTTTCGATATTGCTTTGCGCACCCACCCAACCGGCGCCGGGTTCCAGATGCGCACCGAAGGGCTGCGAATAGTCCACCAGACAGTCGATGGCGTCATAGCCGCCCTTTATCCCTACATAGGGAATCGCATAATTCTCGGAGTCATCAGCATAGGTGGTGCCTGCACCCAATCCGTTCGTTCCAGATCCGTCTGACAGATCGGTGTCCCGCGCGTTCTTCAGCTTCCGCTGCGGCATTACATAAGTAACGCCGGAGGAAAATGTGAAAGGCGATGCATCGAACAATTGGTCGATATTGTATCCGCCTCTGTCCAGACCGCCCGCGAAAGCAGGTGTGATCGACGTGATACCGATAGCAAGGCTCAATGCGCCTTTTATGATATGATTTTGTGTTGCCATCTCTCTCCCCAATCAAGGCAATGTCGTGGCAGTGAAACTGAAGGGCTTTGAAAAAAAAGACAATCTGTCGCAGGACAGTGCATTGATTTTGCAGTGCAAAAAGAATTTACGTAAAATGCTGATGAACATGGGGACATCTGTCTAATATAGGCGATTTTTCTAATTCCTACGGATTAATCCTTATTTCGGAGAAAGATATATCAATCCCGCGAATTAGTGTGACCATCTCACAACATCCACAATTTTCACACGCAAAAACACCGCATTCGCCTTTTTGGAACGGAACGGTCGGAGATACCTGACCATCTCCCAGTCTTGCATCTTCGAATCCATCCCATTTCACACGGATCGAACGGTCGTGGAGACACAAAAAAGCCGCCCCTGAAACAAGGGCGGCTCCAATTCTGGTCTGGCGATGAATTCAGCCCGCTTCGTTGACGCGCTCAAGCGCCACTCTCAGGCTCTTGATCTGGACCTCAAGCTCGGCCTTGCGCTCGCGGTCTGCAGCCACGACTTCCGGATCGGCATTGGCCACGAACTTCTCGTTCGACAGCTTCTTGTCGATCCGCTCCAGTTCGGCGTCTGCTTTGCCAATCGCCTTTTCAAGGCGCGACTTTTCAGCAGCGATATCGATGAGATTGCCGAGCGGAATGCACACGGTCGCCTCACCCAGCACCAGCTGTGCCGAACCCTTGGGAGCCACGTCGGCCGCCAGAATTTCGTCGGCTCTCGCCAACCGGCGGATAGCAGCTGAATGACGATCCAGACGCATTTCTGTCGTCGGGTTTGCAGCTACGATGACCAGCGGCGCTGTCGCACCCGGAGGTACGTTCATTTCCGAGCGCGTCGAGCGAATGCCCGAGACGAGATCCACAAGCCAGTTGATTTCCGCCGCAGCCGCATCATCGCGGAACTGCGGAGCTGGCCAGTCGGTGTGGCACAGCAGGTCCGCACGGCTTTCGCCCTCGCCTGCCGAATGCGCCCACAGCTCTTCCGTCATGAACGGCATGAAGGGATGAAGCAGCTTGTAGATCTCTTCCAGAACATAGGCCACGCAGGCCTGCGCCTCTGCCTTGGCAACTTCGTCGTCGCCGCTGAAAACAGGCTTCAGCAGTTCCAGATACCAATCGCAGACCTGGTTCCAGACGAAGCGGTACAGAGAACTTGCGGCATCGTTGAAGCGATAGTTCTCGATTGCGGTCGTGACATCCTTTGCCGTATTGGCGAGTTCCGTCAAAATCCAGCGGTTGATTGTCAGCGTTGCCGCTTCCGGAAGGAAATGCGGATCGCGCTTGACGCCGTTCATCTCGGCAAAACGCGTTGCGTTCCACAGCTTGGTGCCGAAGTTGCGGTAACCGGCGATGCGAGCCGGGTCCAGCTTCACGTCGCGGCCCTGCGCGGCCATCACAGCCAGCGTAAAGCGCAGCGCATCGGCACCATACTCATCGATCAGCTCCAGCGGGTCGATGACGTTGCCCTTGGACTTCGACATCTTCTGGCCGTTCTTATCGCGAACCAGCGCATGAACATAGACCGTGTTGAACGGCTCTACAGCGTGGCCTGCATCGTCCTTCATGAAGTGAAGGCCCATCATCATCATGCGGGCAACCCAGAAGAAGATGATGTCGAAGCCGGTAACGAGAACATTGGTCGGATAATAGCGCGCCAGTTCCGGCGTCTTGTCCGGCCAGCCAAGCGTCGAAAACGGCCATAGCGCAGACGAGAACCACGTATCCAGCACGTCTTCATCACGGGTCAGGATTTCATCCGGCTTGAAGTTTTCAAGCTTCTCCTCGACCCAGGCCTTCCATGGGCCTTCGTGGGAAATATAGTGCTGGATTGCTGCGTTCAGCGCCTCTTCTTCCGTTTTCTCAACGAAAACCTGACCATCGGGACCATACCATGCGGGAATCTGGTGCCCCCACCACAGTTGGCGGGAAACGCACCACGGCTGGATGTTTTCCATCCACTCGTAATAGGTCTTGTCCCAGTTCTTCGGCACGAAATTGGTGCGGCCTTCGCGCACGCTTTCAATCGCAGGCTTTGCCAGCGTCTTGGCGTCGACATACCACTGCTCCGTCAGGCGCGGCTCGATCGGCACGCCGCCACGGTCGCCATGCGGCACCATGTGCTTGTGCGGTTCGATCTTGTCGAGAAGACCTGCCTCTTCGAAGATTTCCACGATGATCTTGCGAGCAACAAAACGGTCCTGCCCTTCCAGACGGTCCCATGCGCCATGCAGCGCGGCGGGATGATCCAGCCCTTCGAGGAAATCCTCGTTTTCCTTGATGCAGATCGTGCCATCGATATTCATGATGTTGATGGCGCGAAGACCCGTGCGCTTGCCGACCTCAAAGTCGTTGAAGTCATGCGCAGGCGTGATCTTTACCGCACCGGTTCCGGCAGCCGGATCGGCGTAGTCATCCGCGACAATCGGGATCTTGCGACCGACGATTGGCAGAATGACATGCTTGCCGACGATACCCATGTAACGCCGGTCTTCCGGATTGACAGCAATGCCGGTATCGCCCAGCATCGTCTCGGGCCGTGTGGTCGCAACGACGATATAGTCGCGGGTCTCGTATTCCGTCGGCTCTCCACGGTCATCCCAAGCACACGGGTATTGGTAGGTTACGCCCTTCTCCAGCGGATAGCGGAAGTGCCAGAGATTGCCCTTGATCTCCTGCGGCTCGACTTCCAGATCGGAAATAGCCGTCAGCAGCTTGGGGTCCCAGTTCACTAGGCGCTTGTCCTTGTAGATCAGGCCCTGCTTGTAAAGCGTGACGAAGACCTCGAGAACGGCTTGCGAAAGCCCCTCGTCCATGGTGAAGCGTTCACGTGACCAGTCGCAGGATGCGCCCAGACGCTTCAGCTGATTGAAGATCAATCCGCCGGATTCGTCCTTCCACTCCCAGATTTTCTCGACAAAGGCTTCACGTCCCATCGTGCGACGGTCTGGAAGCTGGTTTTCCATCAGCTTGCGCTCGACAACCATCTGCGTTGCGATGCCGGCATGGTCCATGCCCGGCTGCCAAAGCACATCCTTCCCGCGCATACGCTCGAACCGGACCATGATGTCCTGAAGCGTGTTGTTGAGCGCGTGGCCCATATGCAGGGAGCCCGTCACGTTTGGCGGCGGAATGACGATCGTGAAGGTTTCCGCGCCCGGCTTGGCATTTGCGCCAGCGCGAAACGCGTTGGCATCATCCCAGGCTTTGGCGATTTTCGGTTCTACAGATGCGGAATCGTAGGTCTTTTCGAGCATTTACTGACCTGAATTTTAGAGTTCTGGAGCATATCGCGCAAAATGTGCAGCGGTTTTGCGAAAACGACATGCGACAATAGGATCTGTTCACGGCGCGCCCCGACCGCTGGAGATCGCGATGCGCCGTAATCTTGATTTTTTAAATAAGGATGGGCGGGGGAGAGTCAACAGAAACCGGATATTTCAACGGTAAAGCCCGCCAAACGCCGCACGGTGCGGATGCGATATAGTGTCCCCACCCCGATTCGCGGGCTCGAGACACCAGACGTGGCGCAAAAAGCGAACCCGTGTTTGCTCAACATCGGCCATAAAGAGAATCGGCGTGGAGGTTGACAGTCGCCTCTGGCAAAGCTCAGCGGGAATGTTGAAAAACATCCAGCAGATCACTGACCCATCGGAAAGTGTCCATCTGCAAGAAGGGCATATATTGGCGGCACGAACCGCCAATATGTCTGCGATTGGCTTAACGCCGTGGACCGCGCGCCACGCGTTCGATTTCTTCACGCACAAGGCGCTCGACCAGTGTCGGAAGGTTATCTTCCAGCCAGTCTTTCAGCATCGGACGCAACATGTCCTGCGCCATTTCCTCGACGGTTGGACGCTCCACACCATCGAAAAGATCAGCCAGCTCACCAAAGGACTGTGCGATCTGGGCGCCAGCGGCGGCCGAGATGAGGTTGAGCGAAAGGCCGCCCTCTTCCGACTGGCGGCGCGGCTCTTCCGTGATCATCGGCTGCGACATCCGTTCTTCGGCGACCGGCTCTCTCTGCACAGCAGCTGGAATCGGCGCAGCCACCGGCTGCTCGGGCTCGACGGCACCGCGAAGCGCCATGTTTTCCCACAAGGGCGCTTGCTGTTGGGGCTCTGGTGCAACCGCGACAGGACGTGCAAAATTCGAAGCCGGCACAGGCGCAGCCGGCAACTCCTGCTGTGGGCGCGAAGGTGCCTGCGCAGCATTCAAAAGCGGGCGCATGTCCGTTGGCCGGATGGGCGTGGCAGCCGCTGCAGCCGCGCGTTCCTGCTGGAACGGGGGGTGCGAAACAGGCGCAGGCTCCACCAGCCTTTGGGCTGCATAGCCCTGGGGTCCAAGGGCAGCATTTCTATCGGCGGCGGCGCGCACACGGGCCGCGACATCCGCAAGCGACATGGACTTGTCCGCGCCGTCCGATACGGATGCTGCATCCTGGCGCTCAGAATAGGAGAACTCAGGCTGGCGGGCACCATAACCCTGATTGGCAGCCGGAGGCACATGCGCCGGAGGGCTTGCAAGCTCGGCAGAGAAGGGCGACCCCTCTTCTTCTTCCTCGTCGTAAACCGGCGGCAACTGCGCTGAAAAGGCATCGGGAGACGCAGGTTCATTGCTTTCAATGATCCTGCGAATGGACGCCAGAATTTCTTCCATGGATGGTTCGCGCGCTACACTTGGCTGAGCCATTTTTATCCCCGGTTTCACGTTCAAGAGGGCACGGAGCAAAATACGCACTCCGAATCACCACGAGTGTAGGGCAGTCGGGAACGGAATTGAATCGGGGGAAGCGCACTAAGTGGCTTGTTACACAGCTTTATTCGCGTGTCACAAAACAAAAATGCCGGGCTGAGCGGCCCGGCATCGCATCGACCTCTGTGAGGTAGCTCGATCAGAATACGAAATCGCGCGCCTTGGCAAAGCCTGGAACCGGCTTGACGGAAGCGTTGAAGAACGACGTGGAGGATGTGCCCTTCCCGTCCCGGCGATAAACAGTCGCCTTGGCCGAATTGCCATAGCCGACGACAGCAATCAGGCGTCCGCCATCATGCAACTGGTCCAGCAGCGCTGCAGGAACTTCCTCGACAGAACCATTGATGAAAATGAGATCATATGGCGCTTCCGCCGCATGTCCCTTGTTCAGCGGGCCCGTGACGGTCGCGACATTGTCATAGCCCAGCGACGACAAGGTGGCCGTGGCAGCAGCGCTCAATTCCTCGTCCGACTCGAGCGAAACGACGGAACCGGCGAGCTGCGAAAGGATCGCCGTGACATAGCCCAGTCCGCCACCGATTTCGAGTACGACATCATCCTTGGTAATGGCGGCCAGCTGAAGCAGCTTGGCCAGTGGCGATGCCTTCATGACGTAACGGGCACCAAGCCCGTCCTTTGCAGGACAGATCTGCAGGTCCTCGTCCGCATAGGCAATCTGCTTGACGTTGGCGGGCAGGAACTCTTCCCGCGGCACGGCCAGAAATGCCTTCAGCACGGAATGTGACGTCACATCGGTGGTGCGCAACTGGCTGTCCACCATCTTGCCGCGTGCGGTCTCGAAATCCATCATGTCGTTTTCGCCTCAAATACAAGCTCGAGAGCAGCCCGGAACTCCGGGTGCCGTGGGCTACCGTCTTAATTGCGTCAGCGTTGGCTTTCAAGCGCAAGCAAGCCGCAGATCGTGGAAAAAGACGCACTGCGGCATTCCCCACCCGGCTTTTTGCGCTTCACACCTGCGAAACGTCTTCGATCAGGAACTTTTTATCCGCCTAATCATTTATAAGCGACTGGAAACGCTCAACAACATCAGGAGGCCAGAATGCTCGGCACAATCCTCATCATCCTGCTCGTACTCTTCCTCATCGGCGCCCTGCCAAACTGGGGCTACCACAATTACGGGTATGGTCTCTCGGGCGGCCTTGGCCTCGTCCTCGTCATCGTGCTGATCCTGGTCCTTCTCGGCCGAATTTGACGCATCTGGAAAAGCCGCGCGCAGCATTGCTGAAGCGCGGCTTTTCTACAAAACTTCTTCCGCTTTTTCAAACCTACCCTATTGCGTGGAAAATGGATTCGTTCTAAATCCCCGCCACGGTTCGAGACATCGGGCCAGTGAGGCCTCGTGGCGGAGTGGTGACGCAGAGGACTGCAAATCCTTGTACCCCGGTTCAATTCCGGGCGAGGCCTCCAAACTTAAATCCACTCCCCTAGATTTTCAAACTGCCAATACTTCCGCCAGCTAGCGGTTGTCTCGGTGTGACCGCAATTGCACCCAGGAACTGGGCTTCGGCGTGACAAAAGATGCCTTTCTTCACAGCCTGTATTCCTACCCGTATTGACTCCCTTCATGAGAAGAACATAATAAGAACATAGCAGGTGCCGGGGCGGGTACCTTCTTCACATCATGCGGCATTTATGGCTCTGGAATATGGAGAATGAGAAAGTGCGCCCGAAAACAGGACAGACACTGGTAGATGTTGCAGACTATATTTTGCTTTGCCACGACGGCAACGCAAAGTCCGCCATTCAGGCGATGCAGGATGAGATCCAGCATCTTCAGCACCAGCTGAATCTCGCGGTGGTGGCTATGGGACGAGGATATACAAGAGGATGGGTGCCGGATGCAGAGCGCGCCGTTACCGGAGACGAGGCTTGACTGCGAGGCGCGAGCAGTCTCATCATCAAGCCGGTGAGATCATGCGCTTTTGAGACATCGTCCCCCGGAGCGCAGGCTTCCCCATGCGGAACATCGGAGATATCGAGGAGTTAAAGCCTCAGAGAATCGATTTGCCGCAAAGGCACTATATCTGGAGAGCATCATGAAATTGATCGTTGCAGCCTTGAGTGCAGGTCTGGCACTGGGCCTGGCGGGATGTACAGCGAGTGGGTTTGCCGAAAGATCCATCTCGTCCTACAGCCTGGAGCCTATTCCCGGCAGCATCACCTATCGCGGCCAGCCGCGCACCAAACTCACCAAATCGCCCATCGGCAGCACATTCACGCATAATTTTCGTCGTTTCGACGATCGCGTCATCGAAACCTATCAGATCCAGCCGGACCGCTCGCTCAAGATTATCGACCGCCGCATCATCAGAGACTGGTCGTTCTTCGGACGGGACGATTGAGATTTTCGCCAGCCAGGCGGACAGGGCACAGATTGGCATTGAACAGCGGTCCGTAACCTTTTAAACCGCGCTGATTGTCCACTGTCACGGGAAAAGCCATTGCAAACGCCTTGGAAGAAGCCAGTCCTTATCGCTCTGGAAGAGCCGGGCGTCTATGTCAGCATCGAGTCGACCCAGGCGGCATCCTGGGCGCTCATTGAGGATTGGCCCGAGGAAGACGGCGAGATGCTGGACCGCGCCCTTCTCGTGTTTGCGGCTGTCGGTGCTGGCAAGAAGACACCGGAAGAGGCGCGCAAAGCCTTTGTCGATGCAGCGATCGAAGCAGGCCTTGACGTCAAGTCATAGTGACGCAGGTGAAGTTGTCGGCTTATCCTCCGCTGTGAACAGCTATAGGATATGACGAAAATCAAGATTGCTGAGGCCCATTCCCGAATGAAGAAGTTTGTTTTCATCCTGCTCGTTGCCTGCCTGCTGCTGAGCATCGTCGGCCACTGGATCTTTGCCCTTCTTGTGACGTGAGATTCGGATTGCCGGGATTGATGAGGACTGAAAGCCAAATTTGGCGACGCGCGCCTCTTTTCCTGACAATTCACGCTCACGTCACGGAACCCCGTTAAGATTTGCACGTTCTTCTTCCACAAACATGGAGGGTAAAGCGATGCGCGACGGTCTCAACAGTATTCTTGAAGTTTCATTGCTAGGTTTTGTTGTCATTACCTGCTTGATGATGGTTAATCCAATCATCTGAAGTTCCTCAAAGAACCAGATTTGCTGCCAATGTAAAACGGCAGAATCAAAAATGCGGCTTTTCAGCCGCATTTTGCTTTTTCGGCATACGCAACTCCCACCGTAAATTCTCGCTGGCCCCCTTAATCTGAAGGGTGACGGCTCACCAGCAAGGTCCGATAACGGGTGCTTTAAAGTCTCGCGGCGGGGTGAGCATGAGGCAACTGGATGGCGCAACGGTTCTCATCACCGGAGGGGCATCGGGAATCGGGCGTCTCATGGGGCGCAAATTCCTGGAGGATGGCGCAGCCCACATCGTCATCTGGGATGTCAACCAACAGGCCATGAACGACACCATAGCCGAGTGGAGTGCCGCCGGTCATGTCGCGAGCGGTTATGTGGTTAACCTCGCAGACCCGGAAGCCATCGCAAAGACCGCAGCGGAAATGAAGGCTGAGGCAATTACCGTCGATATACTGGTGAACAATGCCGGTGTCATCGTCGGCAAAACATTTGTCGACCATACCGATGCCGATATTGCATTGACCATCGACGTGAACGTCCTCGCTCCGATCTACATGACAAAGCAATTCCTGCCAGACATGATCGCCCGCAAGCGAGGGCACATCGTCAACATTGCATCGGCAGCAGCACTCGTTTCCAATCCGAAAATGTCCGTTTACTGCGGCAGCAAATGGGCGGTCACGGGCTGGTCGGACTCGCTGCGGATAGAAATGGAGCAGGCCAAAACCGGCGTGAAGGTCACCACCGTCAACCCGTTTTACATCAACACCGGCATGTTCGACGGGGTCCGCTCGCCCTTCATCCCCATACTCGACGCCGATTACGTTGCGCGCCGCATCATTGCGGCGGTGAAGTCTGATCGCATTTTCCTTCGGCTGCCTTCCATCATCAATTTCGTGCCCCTGCTCCGCGGCATCTTGCCCGTGCGATGGTTCGACAGGATCGGTGGCGAGTGGCTCGGGATTTATCACTCGATGGACAGGTTTAAAGGTCGCAGATAGCGCAGGGCGCTGGCTATTCCTCGCAACCATGCTGCGGAAACGAAACGCGTGTCGCATGGATTTTTTCCCGCGCTGGCTTCTTGCATTCGGCGCTGCGGGCGCTAACTTCAGCAGATATCCCCTTGTGAGTGACCTTCATGTCCGCACCTACCTCCCCCGCATCCGTCGTTACCGCTGCCATGCTCGCCATTGGCGATGAGCTTCTGTCAGGACGGACGAAAGACAAGAATATCGGGCATCTGGCCGATGTGATGACCATGTCCGGCATTGATCTCAAGGAAGTCCGTATTGTCGCGGATGAAGAGGAAGACATCGTTGAAGCGCTCAATGCGCTGCGCAAGCGATATGATTATGTCTTCACCTCCGGCGGCATAGGCCCCACCCATGATGACATCACGGCAGATGCCGTTTCAGCAGCCTTTGGTCTGCCCTGCGAACACGATGCCGAGGCCATGCGTCTGCTTGGCGATATGTACCGCACGCGTGAGATGGAGTTTACCGATGCGCGCAAACGCATGGCACGGATGCCACGCGGCGCGGCCCATATCGCAAACCCCGTTTCAGTCGCGCCGGGTTTCATCGTGGACAATGTCTATGTCATGGCGGGCGTGCCACAGGTGTTCCAGGCCATGCTGGACAATGTCATTCCGACTTTGAAGACGGGTTCTAAAATCCTCTCGCACGCAGTGTCGTCGCCCTATGGTGAGGGCGATATCGGCACCCTGCTAGCAAATGTGCAGAAGGCGCATCCGGAAACCAGCATAGGATCATACCCGCGATATGACGGGAAGAAATTCTCGACGGAAATCGTGGTGCGTGCGCGCGATATTGCGGCTGTAGACGCAGCCGCGCAAGACGTGGCGGCCATGATAGAGAGCATCGGCCGTGAGAAGGCAGCACAGGCCAATTGAACGCTTGTATCGCTCGGGCGTTGATTCTCACGCAGGCAGCTTTCGCACCGGCATTTGATCACAATCAAGGTGACGTCTTGCCAAGGAAAGCACTCTGCAGGCGTAAACAATAGCGGAAGGCGGCCATGCCTTCTCGCTTTGCCACAACGAGGAGCCCGACCATGGGTTACAGAACGATACTTGCCGTCATGGACACCGCCGAAAATGCGAGGACGCTGGGCGAATTTACCACGTCTCTTGCGAATAGTTTTTCTGCTCACGTCATCGGGCTGCACATGGAGGCATTCGCCGCCGTTCCGCTTGTCGCGCCCATGGAAATGCCGGATCCGGCAACAGTTCAGGCCATGCAGGAAGTCGCGCAGAAGGAAACCTCCGATATCGGCGCCATCTTCGAGCGGAAGATGGCGAGTGAGGGCGTTTCGCACGAGTGGCGCAGCTTCGTTTCGTCGATCGGCTACTCATCCAACAGCGCCGTTCAAAGCGCTCGCTGCGCAGATATTGTCGTCGTGCGTCAGACCAAAGCCGCCGCCATGTCCGACAGCCGCGCAGAATTCGACAACTTTCTCTACGAAAGCGGCCGTCCCGTCCTTCTCGTGCCCCACGTCCTGCAGCAGCCAAAGCCCATTGAACGCGTGCTCGTTGCCTGGAACGGCTCCCGGGAAGCGACTCGCGCCGTCTTCGATGCCCTGCCATTCATGATTGCCGCCAAAAGCGTGGAGATTTTCACGGTTGGCAAGGAAGAGGGCGACGACCAGTCGGACACACTTGCAGGCACGGAAATCGCATCCACCCTCGCCCGCCACGGCATCAACGTGTCTGTGACGTCACAGGAAAAGGCCCACGGCATGTCCGCAGAAAAGGCCATCGAGCAACGCCTCTTCGACAACAGCATCGACCTGCTGGTCATGGGGGCTTACGGGCACTCGCGGTGGTGGGAAATGCTGTTTGGCGGCGTCACCCGCTCGGTTCTCGACAAGACAACCGCCCTCACCCTGCTCTCCAGGTAAAGAAACCCGGAACCGCCACGAAAAAGACCCGCCAGAGCACTGACGGGTCTTAAATCTTTTTCATTTCGCATCGGCGAATATGGCAGTGAAACAAATCTTCAAGTCGTCCGTCATCCCGCACTTGATGCGGGATCCAGTGCGATCAAGTCCTTGATCGCGACAGATTTGCGAACTTCAAAAGCGCCGCCGATGGTCTCTGACCCGGGGCCAGATATCGGCGATGGAGCATCTCGACAGTGCTTTCTCGGCATTCTCAGGCCCGACACATAAGTGAGGCGCCGTTTCGAAAAAAGCCGACCACGCGACCCTGTCCACTCTCGTCACGCGCATCACCCGAGACAAATGCTGTGCCTGTCGGCGCAGCTCCGCTCAAGCGGTCGGCCACCCCGGTTCTTAACGGAATGGCCGTCTGCAATCCTAGTGAAGGATCTGGCTGAGGAACAGCTTGGTGCGCTCATGCTGCGGGTTGTCGAAGAACTCGGCAGGCGAATTCTGCTCGACTATCTGGCCCTGATCCATGAAGATCACGCGGTTGGCGACCTGGCGGGCAAAGCCCATTTCATGCGTCACGCACAGCATGGTCATGCCGTCTTCGGCAAGGCTCACCATGGTGTCGAGCACTTCCTTGACCATTTCCGGGTCGAGCGCCGATGTCGGCTCATCGAACAGCATGATCTTTGGCTTCATGCAGAGCGAACGGGCAATTGCCACGCGCTGCTGCTGACCGCCCGAAAGCTGGCCCGGATATTTGTGAGCCTGCTCGGGAATCTTGACGCGCTTGAGGTAATGCATCGCGATTTCTTCGGCTTCCTTCTTGGGCGTCTTGCGAACCCAGATCGGCGCCAGCGTGCAGTTTTCAAGAATGGTCAGATGCGGGAAGAGGTTGAAGTGCTGGAACACCATGCCGACTTCGCGGCGCACTTCATCGATCTTCTTCAGGTCGTTCGTCAGCTCGATGCCATCGACTTCGATCCTGCCGGACTGGTGCTCTTCCAGACGGTTGATGCAGCGGATCATCGTGGATTTGCCCGAACCCGAAGGACCGGCGATAACGATGCGCTCGCCCTTCATGACCTTCAGATTGATGTCGCGCAGCACGTGGAAATCGCCGTACCACTTGTTCATGCCGGTGATTTCGATTGCAACGTCGGTCGTGGAAACGGCCAGTTTCTTTGCTTGGGTTTCTGCCATGAGTTTTTCCCTTATTTTTTATGTCCGGTGTCGAGGTGCCGTTCCATGAACAGCGAGTAACGCGACATGCCGAAGCAGAAGATCCAGAATACGAAGCCGGCGAAGATGTAGCCGGTGACGGGCGTCACGGGGGTGGCCCAGTTCGCATCAGACTGGTTGAGGTTGACGATGCCCAAGAGGTCGAACATGCCGATGATCGACACGAGCGATGTATCCTTGAACAGACCGATAAAGGTGTTGACGATGCCGGGGATCACGAGCTTCAGCGCCTGCGGAAGAACGATCAGACGCGTCTTCTGCCAGTAGTTCAGGCCGAGCGAATCCGCACCCTCATACTGTCCCTTCGGAATGGCCTGCAAGCCGCCGCGAATGACTTCCGCCATATAGGCAGATGCAAACAGCGACACACCCACAAGCGCGCGCAGGAACTTGTCGAAGGTCCAGCCATCGGGCAGGAACAGCGGCAGCATGATGCTGGCGAAGAACAGCACCGTAATCAACGGAATACCGCGGATGACTTCGATGAAGGTCACGCAAAGCGTCTTGATGACCGGCATGGTCGAACGACGACCGAGCGCTAGAAGAATGCCGAGAGGCAGAGACACGGTAATCCCGAAAAACGACAGGATCAGCGTTACCATCAAGCCGCCCCAGAGCTGCGTTTCCACCTGTGGCAGGCCGAAATAGCCGCCGACCAGCAGGAAGAACGAGACGAAGGGCAGAACGATGAACAGAAGGATGCCGTTCAGAGACTTGTGCGGCGCCTTGGGTATCAGCATCGGAATGAGCAGAACGACGAAGGCTGCAAGAACCAGCAGCGGACGCCAGCGCTCTTCGAGCGGGTAACGGCCGAACATGAACTGTTCGAACTTGGCATTGACGAAGGCCCAGCACGCCCCGGACTGTCCGTCCGGCAAGGCTCCGCCCTGCGCAACCGTCAGGCAGGCAGTGCGGTCCGTGCCGGTCCATGTGGCATGAAGAAACAGCCACTGGATCATGGGCGGGATGATGTAGACCAGAAACGCAATCGCCAGCAACGTGAAGATCACGTCCTTGGGCGTAGCGAACAGCTTGGTACGCAGCCAGTGCACGACGCCGACCTGACTGGACGGAGCGGGCTCTGGCTGAACCATGGTCGGGCGAACATAGGAGATTTGATTGGTTGTCATGCTTATCTCTCCACCAGCGCCATCTTCGCGTTGAACCAGTTCATGATCAGCGCAGTCGTAAGCGACAATGAAAGGTAGACCAGCAACCATATGGCCACGACCTCGACGGCCTGCCCAGTCTGGTTGAGGATGGTACCACCAACCGCGACCAGGTCCGAAAAGCCGACGGCAACCGCCAGCGACGAGTTCTTGGTCAGGTTGAGATACTGGCTGGTCAGCGGCGGAATGATGATACGCATGGCCTGGGGTACGATGATCAGGCGCGTCGTGGTGTTGCCGCGCAGACCAAGCGCATTGGCAGCTTCTGTCTGTCCCTTTGGCACAGCCTTGATGCCACCGCGCACGATTTCGGCGATGAAGGAAGCCGTGTAGAAGGAAAGAGCCAGGTAGAGCGACAGGAATTCAGGTGCGACAACCGCACCGCCCGTCAGGTTGAAACGGCCAGCGACGGGATAGTCGAAGGTCAGCGGTGCGCCGAGCGCCAGAAATGTCAGCACCGGCAGGCCGATGATGATCGCCGTTCCGACCAGTCCAGTGCGAAATGGCTGGCCTGTCCGCATCTGCCGCGCCTTTGCCCAGCGATAGACGAAGTAAGTGATGACGATACCGACAAGGAATGCCACCGGAATGAGCCACGCGCCTTCGCCCCACACGGACTTCGGGTAAAACAGGCCGCGATTGTTGACGAATGTTCCAAGCGGCATGGCCACCGAGTCCCTCGCCTGAGGCAGGATGGTGATGACGCCCTTGTACCAGAAGAAGATGACAAGCAGCGGCGGCAGGTTACGGAAGATTTCGACATAGGCCTGCGCCAGTTTCGAGATCAGCCAGTTGTGCGACAGTCTGGCGATACCAACGATGAAACCGATAATCGATGCCGTTATGATACCGAGAATAGCGACCTGCAACGTGTTCAGCAGGCCAACGAGAAAGGCCCGGCCAAAGGTGTTGTCATTGTTGTAGTCAATCAACGACTGACCGATATCAAAGCCCGCTCTGCCGTTGAGGAAGCCGAAGCCCGAAGAAATATTGGACCGCTGAAGATTATGAATGGTGTTGCTCGTGATTATCCAGACAAAGAAAGCCAGAATAGCCAGGGTCACAACTTGATAGAATATCCCGCGCATACGCGGATCATTGATAATGGATGTCGCGCTTTTTGAGCTGGACTCCGGGTGGAGCGCTTTGCCTGCCATCGGCACCTTTCCCTCTGTGTGCTCTTTGCGAGCTTCTTTTAACTTTTTTGCATTGCGGGTCGAGCGGTACGGAAACAGCTCTCGACCATCATGCCAATGCTATTCGGGAGGCAAGACATTCGTCCCGCCTCCCGCATAAATCTGCCGTGAAGCGGCTATTAGCGGATTGGCGGAGCGTACTGCAGGCCGCCCTTCGTCCACAGAGCGTTCTGGCCGCGTTCGATCTTCAGCGGCGAACCGGCGCCAACGTTGCGATCGAAGACTTCGCCGTAGTTACCAACCTTCTTGATGATGTTGTAAGCCCACTCGTTGGTCAGGCCGAGATCGGTACCGATCTTGGTGCCTTCTTCCGTGCCGAGCAGACGCTTCAGGTCGGGGTTGTTGGCGCTCTTCTGTTCGTCAACGTTCTTGGATGTCACGCCAAGTTCTTCAGCGTTGATCATCGCGTAGTGAACCCAGCTGACGATGTCGAACCACTGCTCATCACCCTGGCGAACGGCTGGTCCAAGCGGCTCCTTGGAGATGACTTCAGGCAGAACGACGTTCTCGTCAGGAGCCTTCATCTTCAGACGGATGGCATAGAGGCCGGACTGGTCGGTGGTGTAAACGTCGCAACGGCCGCTGTCATAAGCGGAAGTGGCGTCGGATTCCTTTTCGAACACGACCGGGTTGTACTGAAGGTTGTTGGTCTTGAAGTAGTCGGCAAGGTTGAGCTCGGTCGTCGTGCCCTGCTGAACGCAGACGGCAGCACCGGACAGTTCAAGCGCAGACTTCACGTTCAGGCTCTTCTTTACGATGAAGCCCTGGCCGTCATAGTAGTTGACGGTGCGGAAGTTGAAGCCGAGCGACGTATCGCGGCTGATCGTCCAGGTGGTGTTACGTGTGAGAACGTCGACTTCACCGGACTGAAGCGCAGGGAAACGGTCCTTGGAAGACAGGGCGACGAATTTCGCCTTGGATGGGTCACCGAAGACGGCGGAAGCGATACCGCGGCAGTAATCAACATCGATACCGGACCATTCACCCTTGTCGTCAGGGTTCGAGAAGCCTGGAATACCAGAGCTCACGCCGCATGTGACGAAACCCTTTGCCTTGACGTCTGCGAGCGTGGCGGCAGATGCAGCCGATGCAGCCGCGAAAACCGCTGCGCCAATGGCGGCTGTCAGAAGTGCCTTTTTCATTTTTTCCCAACCTTTGTTTCTTATTCGTAATAGAAGATGCCGCATATCTTGTCGCATACGACCGGCTCCCCGCTTCACCTCCCGGTGCGCGTTTCTATCACAATCGCAATTGCCGTCACGGTCAAGTCTCGCCCACAAGAATTGTGTCCAAAAAACGGATTTTTTCAAAAAACGACCTTTTTATGGGCAAATGTCCAATATTTACGCTTAAAAGGGCTAAAATCTGCTCAGGCTGTCAGGCAGGTAGACTGAAATATCCTCTCCCGACTCCTCCTGAAGTAGCAAACGGGAGCGAAATTTGGAGCCGGTGCAATGTTGAGTATCAATTCCGGCCTCTGTGTGCACATCAAACGCTCGAAATAACGAAGTCTTGACCGCAGGCGGTTTTGAAGACCATCTTCCGTTGCATCGATGAGTGAAAGATGAAGTGAGCATGAAACATAAAGACGCGATCCTGAACGCCGCTGGCACCAATACCCGCCTGGCTCATCTTGGCAACGATCCGGCCAGCTACCACGGCTTTGTAAACCCGCCCATCGCGCGCGGTTCCACCGTGTTGTTTCCCGATGCCCGAACCCTGGTTGCGGAGGATCAGGCCTATACCTATGGCACACATGGCACGCCGACAACGGATGCGCTGTGCGACATGGTCAACAGCCTGGAAGGTTCAGCCGGCACCATTCTTCTGCCATCCGGGCTCGCTGCCGTCACCGTGCCGTTCCTTGCCTATCTGTCGGCGGGCGACCACGCATTGATCGTTGATTCCGTCTATTTTCCCACACGCCGCTTCTGCAACACGATGCTGAAACGGCTCGGTGTCGAGGTGGAATATTACGATCCTGCCATCGGTGCGGACATCGAAACCCTGATCCGGCCCAACACGCGTCTGATCCATCTGGAAGCACCCGGCTCCAACACATTCGAGATGCAGGATGTGTCGCTCATGACCTCGATCGCCCACGCCCATGATTGCGTGGTAACCATGGACAATACCTGGGCAACACCGCTCTATTTCAAACCTCTGGATCACGGTGTCGATGTATCCATCCACGCCGCCACGAAATATCCGGCTGGCCATTCGGATGTCCTCATGGGCTTCGTCTCATCCAATGAAAAGCACTGGCAGAAGCTTCACGATGCCAACCGCGACCTCGGCCTGTGCGTGACGTCCGACGATGCCTACCAGGTGCTGCGCGGTATGCGTACCATGGGCGTGCGGCTGGAACACCACCGCAAGAGCGCACTCGATATCGCGCAATGGCTGGAAGGGCGCGAAGACGTGGCGCAGGTTCTGCACCCTGCGCTGGAAAGCTTTGCCAGCCACGATCTCTGGAAGCGCGATTTCAAGGGTTCGAGCGGCGTATTCTCCTTCGTGCTGAAGGCACCAGAAGGTCGCTTTAGGGAAAAATCGCACGCCTTTCTCGACGCTCTGTCGATCTTTGGACTTGGCTTTTCCTGGGGCGGTTACGAATCGCTTGCGGTGCCGGTTTCATTGCGCGACCGCACAGTTGCGAAAGGACCGACGGACGGTCCGCTTATCCGCCTGCAAATCGGCCTTGAAGATGTTGCAGACATCAAGCGCGATCTGGAGGCGGGTTTTGCCGCTGCAGCGCTGGCCTGAAGGAAGCGCTCTTTAAAGCCCTTCCGCGCGATACCCGTAAAGCCAGTCGAGGTCCGCCAGAAACGCTTCTGGCGGTCTTATCGACAGCAGAATATCGCGGCCCAGACGCAATGGGCCGCTGGCATGGTAGGCAAATTTGTTGAGTTCCGCCCGTTTGCGCGCTTTTTCGATGCGTGGCAGGCGGTGCGCCTCGAAGCGTTGCAGCGCTTCGCCAAGCGAGGCGTGGCGATGGACAAAAGCCGCAAGCTCGAAGGCATCTTCCATGGCCATGGCAGCACCCTGCGCAGCAAAGGGCATCATTGCGTGGGCGGCATCGCCGATGATCACCGTATCGCTACCATTATGCCACCTGCCCTGCCCCGCGTGGAACAGCGGCCAGAAGGTGGGCCTTGAAATGGTCTTCAACATTTCGGCAAAAGCCGGGTTCCAGCGCCGGAACTGGTTGAGAAGAAGCGTGTGCTGCTTGCCCTGGGCTTCGGCCTTCCAGGTGTCTCCAGGATTGGTCCCTGCGGCGATTGCCACAATATTGAAGCCGCTCTTTTCCGCCAGTGGATAAGCCACCAGATGCGCGGAGGGCCCGAGGAAACCCTTGACCGATTGACTTAACAGAAAGTCAGGCACATCGCTCTGGGCAACCGTGAAGCGCCACGCGATGTTGCCAGAGAAAGTGGCCACCGGACTTGCGGGCACGGCAAAACGTGCGCCGGACCAGACCCCGTCTGCTCCCACAATCAGGTCGTGCTCCTGAAAGGTGATGGCGGCAACGATTGATTTGTTGACGGCATCCAGGCGCTTGCCCAGATGCAGGGTGCACAGTGGATTGCCTTGCACGGCGCGAAGAAGTGCCGCCTGCAGCGTTGCCCTGTGCAGCACGCCGTAGGGCGCGCCCCACCGGCTGCGTGCAACCTCCCGCATCGGCAAGGATACAAGACGCTTCAGCGAACGTCCGGATTGCAGATCGACCGTTTCCGGCTCGAGCCACTGGGCTTCGAGCGTGGGCAGCACGTCCAGCGCAGAAAGGATGCGCGCTGCGTTGGGAGAGACCTGCAGGCCCGCCCCAACCTCTTCCAGGCTTTCCGCCTGCTCTATGATATCGCAGCGCACGCCATAGCGGGCAAAAGAAAGAGCGGCGGTCAATCCGGCAACGCCGGCACCGATGATCGCAACCGATTTCACGGGCATGGAAAGCCCCAAGTCTTGAATGTGAGTTAAGCTGCCTTAACGTGGAAGACGCAGCCGGGCGGGTTTGTCTGCGTTGCCTTCAGCGACGGATTGTAGCGGTACAATGTCGAGCAGTAGGAACAGACCTTTTCGTTGTCATCGCCCATATCGATGAAGATATGCGGATGATCGAAAGGAACGGACGCGCCCGTGCACATGAATTCCTTGACCCCGATTTCGATTGCGCTGTGTCCGCCATCGTTCTGGAAGTGGGGAATGGTATGACCGGCCATGTTCGTCTCCAAATGCAAAATCGTGATTGAGCCATGCTCTGCTTTTGCGGATATGTAGCGCCAAATGCGCGCCACCTCCACAGAAAACATTGCAGAATCTGTTCAACCTTGCGATTTCCTGACATATGCTGCGCCAAAAAGGATGTCCTTGATGAATCTCAATGTTCCGCACTATTCTCACTTCCTTCGCGATGGCGTTCAGCTTTCCTATTTCGATGAGGGCGACCCTTCCGGTGCGCCGGTGCTGCTGATTCACGGCTTTGCCTCCAGCGCAGCCGTCAACTGGGTGCATCCCGGCTGGGTAAAGACTTTGGGAGAAGCCGGTTACCGGGTCATCGGCATCGATAATCGCGGACATGGCAACAGCGACAAGCCGCATGATCCAGACGCTTATTACCCCGCCATCATGGCGGATGATGCGGTTGGCCTGTTGAACCATCTCGGCATTCCTCAGGCGCATGTCATGGGTTACTCCATGGGCGCGCGCATATCCGCCTTCGTCGCCATGGCGCATCCTGAGCGCGTTCAGTCGCTGGTCTTCGGTGGTCTTGGCATCGGCATGGTGGATGGCGTGGGCGATTGGGACCCGATTGCCGAAGCCCTGCGCGCCCCCTCGCTCGATGTCGTCACCCATGAACGTGGCCGCATGTTCCGCGCCTTTGCCGACCAGACCAGGAGCGACCGTATTGCGCTTGCCGCCTGCATCGAAACGTCCCGCGTACTCGTCACCCGCGAAGAGGCGGCAAAAATCGATGTCCCGACATTGATTGCCGTCGGCACGAAGGATGATATTGCCGGTTCCGGCCAGGAGCTTGCCGATCTGATGCCACATGCCAGGGCCATTGATATTCCCGGACGCGACCATATGCTGGCCGTGGGTGATCGTGTGTTCAAGGCGGCGGTTCTGGAGTTTTACCGGGGTATTGCTGAATAATTGCCTGGCAGGCGAATCATTTTCCAAAAAGCTTTCAGAAAAACTGATGCTTTCGCGTCTTTAACCGCGTTGTTAAATCACCATTTCAAGGTGACGAATTTTTCTGTATAAAAGAACGGCACCAATCAAGGGAGACCAGTCATGGTCGCACGCACAGAGGCACGCCAGCAGGATCAGCTTTCCGTTGTCGATCCCATCTGGGGAAGTTTGCAGAATGAGGCAAGGGCAGCGGCAGCGCAGGATACCCTCCTCTCCGCTTTCTTCTACTCGACCATTCTGAACCATCACTCCCTGGAAGAATGCGTCATCTACCGTATCTGTGAGCTTCTCGACCATCCCGACATGCAGTCGGTCCTGTTGCGACAGACTTTCGAGGAGATGCTCGAAGATTGGCCGGAATGGGGCGCTATCCTGCGCGTCGATATTCAGGCTGTCTACGACCGCGACCCCGCCTGCACCCGCTTTATCGAGCCGGTCCTCTACTTCAAGGGTTTCCACGCCATCCAGACACACCGCCTGGCCCACTGGCTGTGGAACAAGGGGCGACGCGATTTTGCGCTTTACCTGCAAAGCCGGTCCTCAAGCGTTTTCCAGACCGACATCAATCCGGCTGCGCAACTTGGCAAGGGCATGTTCCTTGATCACGCTACCGGTCTGGTGGTAGGCGAAACGGCGGTCATCGGCGACAACGTCTCCATCCTCCATGGTGTCACGCTGGGCGGCACCGGCAAGGAAGGCTCGGATCGCCATCCAAAAATCCGCAGCGGCGTTCTCATCGGCGCTGGCGCCAAAATTCTCGGCAACATCGAGATCGGCCATTGCTCGCGCATTGCCGCAGGCTCCGTCGTGCTCAAGCCCGTACCGCCCAATGCCACGGTCGCAGGCGTACCGGCCAAGGTGGTTGGTGAGGCTGGCTGCAGGGAGCCTTCCCGCATCATGGACCAGATCGTCGGCGCAGACATCTAGGCCTGCGGACAATCGCTTCGCGTCGGTGTGGATCACAGCGACGTTTTTTCGCCTAGACTTTACTTTCGCCTTTAAGCCATGCCAAAAGCGGCGCAACGTGAACCGCACAGGAGAACAGTGGTGAAAGCCGAAGAAATCAAAAAGCTCGACGCCTATTTCAAGCGCACCTTCAGCGACAAAATGGTTGTGAAGGCTCGTCCGCGCAAGGACGATTCGGCGGAAGTGTATATCGGCGAAGAATTCCTCGGCGTCGTATATCTCGATGACGAAGACGGTGACCGCTCCTACAATTTCTCCATGGCGATCCTCGACGTCGACCTCTAGGCACCATTCGGTGACATTAGAATTTGAAAGCCGCTCGCCAGCAATATTGGCGGGCGGCTTTTTTGTTTGGAATGCTGAAAGCCTGCTCCGAAATTTTCCTGCAAACGCTCTGGAACAATTCCTGCGTTGTCCCGTTATTCGCTCGTCCCCCGACGAAGCGTGGGATTTAAGAGCACTGGGACACCCCCCTGATTCCCGTCTTAAATCCCACGCTTTCCCCCTTCCCCCGATTTTTCTCGTCAGACAAACGCCAGGCTTTCCACAGCCAGCGGCTCCGTTTTTAAAAAAATGTCATCGAAATGCAAAAAAGTGGAAATAGGCGCTTGCGGAGAATCCGGTGCCTGACTATAAGGGCGCCACACAGCGTACGCGCCCTTCGTCTATCGGTTAGGACGTCAGATTTTCATTCTGAAAAGAGGGGTTCGACTCCCCTAGGGCGTACCACTCTCCCAATAAAATCATTGCAATACAGACGTTTCTTAAAGTGAAACGTAAACGCCGACGCATCATGAGTTGGCGGGGCTAAGCGTTACAGTTTACGACGCGATAGCGGCATCAAGGATGCGCAGTTGAACCCGGCGTTGCCCCTGCCATTGTTCCGCACCCAGCGTTCCCGCAACATGGATCTGGCGACCGCGCGATGACATCAGCATCTGTCCGAGCGGCGCATCGGCTGCACGGAAGGCGATCCCATCAAGCCGGGAGCCATCCAGAGCTTCAAGAGTAATCTTTACATGCGACGTGCCGACAATGCGGACATCACGCAGACGATGGGCAGGAACGGCGAAAATAGGCTGGGAGTGGCCGGAGCCGTAGGGACCTGCCTGCTCCATCTGCTCGACAAGCGCAAGCGTCGCACCTGAGGCACCAATCGCTCCGTCGATCTTCAGAACACTGTTCTCAACCAGCTGAGAGACCGTCTTCTGGGCGGCCTCCTCAAAAAATGTACGCAGGCGCCCAAGATTGGCGCGTTCTACCGTCAGTCCCGCCGCCATGGCGTGCCCGCCACCCTTGACCAGCAGCCCGGCATCGACAGCGTTGCGCACCATGCGACCCATGTCGAAACCGTTTATGGAGCGCCCTGACCCCGTGCCCTTGCCCTGCGAATCCAGTGCTATGGCGAATGCCGGACGGCGGAAGCGATCCTTGAGACGCGACGCCAGCAAACCCACGATGCCCGGATGCCAGTTCTCCCGCGCCGTGACGATGACGCCAGCGCCGGAACCGTCTCCATATTCATAGAGGGCCTCTGCCTCCGCCTCCGCCAGCATGGCGGCTTCCATGGCCTGACGTTCGCGGTTCAGCTCATCCAACTGCTCGGCAATAACCTCAGCCTGGGCTTCATCATCAAGCGTCAGCAGACGGCTACCGAGTGCGGCATCACCGATGCGGCCACCGGCGTTGATGCGCGGGCCGACAAGGAAGCCGAAATGGTATGGCGTGACCGGTCCGCCCAGACCCGCCTTCTTGAACAGAGCGGCAAGCCCCGCATTCTTCATGTGGCGCGCGGCGATCAGACCCTTCACCACATAGGCGCGGTTGAGGCCCTTGAGCGGCACCACGTCGCACACCGTCGCCAGGGCAACGATATCCAGATAGGACAGGAGATCGAGCATATAGGCGCGGCTGTCCCGCTGGTCTTTCAACAGGCGCAGCGTGGCAACGAGAACGAGAAACACGACGCCAGCGGCGCACAGGTGCCCCTGCCCGGACAGATCGTCCTCGCGGTTGGGATTGACCAGCGCCACCGCAGGCGGCAACTCTGTCCCCACCTGGTGATGATCGATCACGACAACATCCGTTCCGGCATCGCGCGCAGCGATGAGCGACTCGCGACTGGTGGAGCCGCAGTCCACGGTTATGATGAGCGTTGCCCCATTGGCTGCAAGCTGCTGCATGGCGGCGGGGTTGGGACCATAACCTTCGAAGATGCGATCTGGAATGTAGATCGTCGGCTCCAGACCGAAATGGTGCAGAAACCGATACATCAGCGCCGAAGACGATGCGCCATCGACGTCGTAATCCCCGAAGATCGCGACCTTCTCCTGACGCTGGATGGCGGCTGCAATACGCGCCGCAGCCTTTTCGCAATCCGTCAGAGAATGCGGATCGGGCATCAGCGAACGGATCGTGGGATCAAGAAAAGCAAGTGCGTCATCAACGCCGACACCGCGCCCGGCAAGAACGCGCGCGACGAGTTCCGGTATGCCGTGAACCTGTGACATGGCCAGAGCGCGGTTTTGCCCGGCCTGATCAAGCCGTGACATCCACTTCTGCTCCGTCGCCGACCGCTCCACACCGAGAAATGCTCTCGGCACGGCATCGACCGCTTCAATCATCACCATGCTTCAGCTTATCCATTCAGCCCGCTTGTCCCCATACGGGCTAAAGGCCGAAACCGGCTTTTTCAAGTGTTAATCTCAGCCCGAGCTGACTTACCACAGAGGTGCGAAGATGATGACGGCAAATCCGCAAACGACAGAGGCGACAAGACACAGTGCTCGCCAGTCTCTCTCCTGCGCCTCGATCTCGAATTCCAGACTGCGCAGATTGTCGTTTGCACCGACACGGCGCGGTTTTCGGCTGGTTTCGGGACGCACCAAATGGTCGTCCTTGAACATGATCGTTGATTTCACGGTCGCGCCTCCCTTCGCTTGGTGAACTGTTTCGAATATACCATCAACGCCTGGGTTTTTCAAAAGTTTCGATGTCAAAAATCGCGCCAGAATGCGCGCACAACAACGAATTCACGCGGCAGAAAACCACCCGTGTTAGAGCTGTTGATCTGAGAGCACACGCGGATGGCGGTTGGTCTCTTGGTGTCTTTGGTCTGTAGCTGCGCATCCGCGTGGCTTCAGTTCCGTCATTCCTTCGCTGCCCCGCCAAACCAGCCTTCGCGTGCCTGTTGGGGTGACGAGCCTGCCGCGTCGTGAATGATCGCGGCTTGCCCGTCCCTTTCGTTCATTACAGAGCCTCCGCCTGCATCCGAGCCGTGAATGGTCTCGCATACCGGTGTCCGCACTCCTGCCTTGACGCGTCCTGTCTCCGGCCAAAAACCGAACCCGTCTACTTCCTGTCCGCAAGCGGCTCGCGATCCGCTGCTTCAAGAAAGCCGGTGAATTTTAAGCCGGCCCGGCGGGGTGTGAATGAAATGCAGAAAATAATTTTTGAAGGTCTGAGAAACACCGCCAGAAGCACATGGAAATGGCAAATCGGCGGTGCGCTACAGCACCTTTTCCAGCCGCACTTTCGGCAGCTCGATCTGCATGTGTTCCGACCAGCTGGTGCCACTCCAGACGATCTCAAATCCGCATCGCTCATAGAGCTTGATGGCATTCTCGTTTCTGGCATGGGTCGCGATCTTTGCGATGGGGATATCCGCCCCGCGCATTCGGTCGAGGAAGTGCTCGACCAGATGTCGCCCGATCCCACGGCCCTGCCATTGGGGATGCACCCATATGTCGGAGATATAGTCGGGCGCACCTTCGCGGGCACCCCAACCAACGACCACGCCGTCCAGCTTGACAATGGCAACATCGCTTGAGGCTTCAAGGGCGAAACTCTCAAACGCCTTGCGCACGCGCTCGATCACCGCCGGATCGAGGTGGGTATCCCTAAAGGCACCGCTGGATTGCCAGGCCGCAAAACCCACAAGGGCGACCGCTTCGCGATCGCCCTCGTTCAAATCGGTAATGTAAGCTTCGGTTACCACCACTTCGCGGGGGTGAACTTGCCCGCTGCCTGCTCGATTGCGTGAGCCGTCTTGAAGAGGGTCTCTTCTTCAAATGGCTTGCCAATGAGCTGGAGGCCAAGCGGCAGGCCCTTGCCGTCCAGACCTGCTGGAACCGAAAGGCCTGGAAGCCCCGCCATGTTGACGGTGATGGTGAAGACGTCCTGCAGGTACATCTTGACCGGATCTGCAGCCAGTTCCTTGTCGCCAATCTCGAACGCAGACGATGGCGTGATCGGGGCCAGGACGGCATCGACGCCTTCGTGGAAAACATTCTCGAAGTCGCGCTTGATCAGCGTGCGGACCTTCTGCGCTCTGAGATAATAGGCGTCATAATAACCGGCCGAGAGAACATAGGTGCCGACCATGATACGGCGCTTGACTTCCGAGCCGAAGCCGGCGGCCCGGGTCTGCTCGTACATGTCGGCAATGTCCTTGCCGTCGACGCGAAGGCCGTAGCGAACGCCATCGTAGCGGGCCAGGTTGGACGAGGCCTCGGCGGGCGCAACGATGTAATAGGCTGGCAGAGCGTATTTCGTGTGCGGCAGCGAGATATCGACAATCTCGGCACCAGCATCCTTCAGCCATGCAATGCCCTGCTGCCAAAGTTTTTCGATTTCTTCCGGCATGTTGTCGACGCGGTACTCCCTGGGAATACCGATCTTGAGGCCCTTCAGGGACTGGCCGATAGCCTGTTCGTAATCGGGCACGGGCATATCGACGGATGTCGTGTCCTTGGCGTCGACGCTTGCCATGGACTTCAGGAGAATAGCGGCATCGCGCACGTCACGCGCAATTGGACCAGCCTGATCGAGCGAGGAAGCAAAGGCGACAATGCCCCAACGCGAGCAGCGGCCATAGGTTGGCTTGATACCGACCGTGCCTGTAAAGGCCGCGGGCTGACGGATGGAACCGCCGGTATCGGTAGCGGTGGCACCGGCGCAAAGATGCGCTGCAACCGCAGCAGCCGACCCGCCGGA
Organism: Agrobacterium sp. fls2-241-TYG-188a; assembly: GCF_030209845.1. Taxonomy (NCBI): domain Bacteria; kingdom Pseudomonadati; phylum Pseudomonadota; class Alphaproteobacteria; order Hyphomicrobiales; family Rhizobiaceae; genus Agrobacterium; species Agrobacterium sp. fls2-241-TYG-188a. Next base: position 1,364,054 of record NZ_JARVRD010000002.1, read on the forward strand.
GGAGCCGCCGGGCACGAGACCCTTGTCCGAACCATTGGCGCGCCACGGATTGACGACCGGGCCGTAATAGGAGCTTTCATTGGACGAGCCCATGGCGAATTCGTCCATGTTGAGCTTGCCGAGCATGACCGCGCCCGCATCCCACAGGTTCTGGGTTACGGTCGATTCATAGGTGGGCTTGAAGCCGTCAAGAACATGCGAGCAAGCCTGGGTATGGATATCGCGAACCGCGAAAAGATCCTTGACGCCGAGGGGAATGCCTTCCAGAGCGCCCGCTGTTCCACCCGCACGTCTTTCATCGGAGGCCCTGGCCATGTCGCGCGCCTTTTCAGGCGTGGTTGCCACATAGGCATTCAGCTTTTCATTGGCGGAATCGATGGCAGACAGATAGGCATTCGTCAGTTCAACAGACGTAAATTCCTTGGCATCAAGCTTATCGCGCGCTTCGGCAATGGTCAGGCTGGTCAGGTCGGTCATATCGGCACGGCTTTCGAAATATTTTAAGATCGGACGGGCGGGAGAAACCTTCGATAAGGCTTACTCAACCACCTTCGGGACGAGGAAGAAGTTGCGGTCTGTCGAGGGAGCATTGGCAACGATGGTATCGGCCTTGTTGCCGTCATTCACCTCGTCGGTGCGCTTCTTCATTGCCACTGGCGTGACTGACGTCATCGGCTCCACGCCATCGACATTCACTTCCGAAAGCTGCTCCACAAAACCGAGAATGCCATTCAACTGACCAAGCATGATGTTGGCCTCTTCTTCGTTGACGGCAATACGGGCAAGATGCGCAACGCGCTTCACGGTGGCTAGATCAACGGACATGGTGCGACTCCGGACAAGAATTTTCCTACCCGCTATAATCACCATGTCCGTTCTTCGCAACGGTAGAATGTCAGAACGACAGTGTCTGCCCTACGCTCGGCGTATCGACGCGCGTTTCAGAGCCTTCCATTCCATTCACGAATTTTTCCGGCGTCTGTTCGATGATCGGGAACGAGCCATAGTGACACGGGATGACATTGCGGAACTTGAAGAAACGCTGGCAGGCCAGTGCCGCAACAGCGCCGCCCATGGTGAAGCGATCACCAACGGGCACAAGGCCGATATCGGGCTCGTGCAGCTCATTGATGAGAGCCATGTCCGAGAAGATATCCGTATCGCCCATATGGAAAACGGTCGGGCCATCCTCGAAATGCAGCATCAGGCCATTGGCATTACCAAGCGCGTGGGAAACGCCGTCTTCGGTAATCTGGGCGGAGGAATGAAGTGCGTTGGTGAAGGTGGCCGAAAAGCCATCAAAGGTGACTGTGCCGCCGGTATTGCCCATTTCCAGCTTCGAAACGCCCTTGGAGCCGAGCCATGCCGCGAGATCGGCATTGGCCAGAACTGTTGCGCCAGTGTCTTTTGCCAGCTGGATGGTATCGCCCACATGGTCGCCGTGACCATGGGTTAGAAGAATATGGGTAATGCCGCTGGCGGCGTCCTTGGCATCCTGACCGGCAAAGCCGGGATTTCCGGTGAAAAACGGGTCGATGAGGATTTTTGCCTTGCCGGTTTCAAGCCGAAACGCGGAATGGCCAAGCCAGGTAAGTTTCATGAAGTTCTCCTTTGTATTGAAGATATATTATGACATAGGACGGGCCAGACAACCGGCAGCCTCAAATATTTGGACACAGCACCGTGGCAACAGATGACGACGAATATGTGTATGACGAAGCCACGGGTGAATGGCGCCCCGCATCGGAAGTTGCAGCCCAGGCCGCAAAGGCAAATGAAGTGCGCGACGCCAGCGGCACGCTGCTTGTGGACGGCGATTCGGTAACGCTGATCAAGGACTTGAAGGTCAAGGGCGCTGGAACGACCCTGAAGCAGGGCACCGTCATAAAATCCATTCGCCTGACAGACAATCCCGAAGAAATCGATTGCCGCCACGATGCCATCAAGGGCCTCGTGCTGCGCACGGAATTTGTTCGCAAACGCTGAGACGAGACCCATGGCGACGCTGACGATCGAAGAACTTCCAGCTTTTCTTCAGGCCGGACAGGCCATTGCAGGGCTGGACCTCGGCACCAAGACGATCGGCCTTGCCATGTCCGATCTATCGAGACGCTTCGCGACCCCTCGCCCCGTCATCAAGCGTATAAAATTCACGCAGGATGCGCAGGTTCTGCTGGAATTTGCCCAGAAGGAAAAAGTAGCGGCCTTCATCATCGGTCTGCCCATGAATATGGACGGCTCCTCCGGGCCGCGCGTGCAGGCAACACGCGCCTTCGTGCGCGCCATGAGCGAAAAGACCGAGCTGCCGTTCGTCTACTGGGACGAGCGGCTTTCGACTGTTGCCGCCGAACGCGCGCTTCTGGAAATGGATGTGTCTCGTGCCAAGCGCGCAGAGCGGATCGATTCCGCCGCCGCCAGCTTCATTCTTCAGGGAGCCCTGGACAGGCTTTCCGCACTTGGCAGAGTACCTGATGTCTTCGAAGACTGATTGCCGCGCCACCAGGCGACAAGCGACTTGCGCTTGCGAAAGCCGATGAGTGCGAACACGATGAGGCTATCCACCACAATGGCACGGGCAACCAGCGGCGGGATAGTCTCTGGCGGAATGCCAAGCACGTTTCCGTAAATCTGGAAAACGAGGTCATGCGCCTGCCGGGTGAGCATGAAAATGCCGAAGCTCATGTCATTGTAGGAAAGGCTGTACCAGCTGCCGAGAAGAACAATCGGGCCTGCCCAGAGGATGAGAAACCACTTCATGCGACCTGCTCCCGTTGAAAGCCGGCAGCGGGAACGGCAGCCAGAACAGCCCAGCGCAGGCAGGCCATGAGGCACAGATTGACCGTTGGCGCATCAATGTCCAACGGCAGCATTGCGAAGAACGTCATCATGACGATCAAGGATATCCAGCGGGTCACGGCGGTTCCTTTTCACACGTCCACGGACGCATGGTTAACAATCTCTTAACACAATGATCCCGGCCGTCATCCTGGGCAAACGGAACTTGCTGTTATGGTTAACGAATGCCCGAAGGCTGTGGAAAAGTCATTGTGTAAGGCGCAGAACGCCACGGGGTGCCGGTTGGCTCCCTTAATATTCGTATTTTCTAATATTAATTGATCAGCCGTAAACGCCGCGCACGATTCGCTTCACCGCCGTTCCAATCTTGTCCCAATCCTTCTCGTTTTTCAGCGCAACGCCGGCAAACTGGCCGTTGGTGGCTCCCGCTATGACAAGGTGCTGGATGGCGGCAAAGATGACGGCATTGACGGCGGCGGTATCGACGTTTTTCGGGGCTTGTAGCGATCCGCGCATTCGATCCAGCCATTTGGCAAGCGCCTTTGCCCTGGCATCGGCCAGTTGCTTGACCTGCGGCGTGTTCTCCGACACTTCCCACGCAATGATCTTGCACACCAGCGGATCGCTGCGCAGCGCCTCGATGTAATAGATCGCGAGACGCTCCATCAGATCGCCGTAGGTGAGCAGAAACATGCCGCCCGTATCCTCGGGAATGCGCTCCTTGACCCACGAACCGAGATCCGCGCCGATGGCTGCGACCAGACCCTCCAGACCGCCGAAATAGCGATAGATCAGTTGCTTGTCGCACCCGGCCCTGCGCGCCACGGCATTGATGCCGAAGCCCTGAAACCCCTCTTCCGCCAACAGGCTTTTGGCGGCTGCGAAGATGGCCTTTTCGGTGGCGGCGCGATCCTTGACGCGCTTTTCCGGCGTCGATGACGCAGTCAGGGCAACATTGCCATCGATGGCCAGCATATCAGGCGATTCTCCAAGTGGTGACGTGACCAAAGGAGTTAGCAAAGGGTTAATTTCCGAGCAATGCGCGGCACCGCGATGACGCGAAGGTAGCTGTGGATGAAGCCTGCAACTCTTCCTAAATCGGCACTGTCAGAGTATCGTTTCAACTTTCTGGCGAAACATGATTTCAATAAATGTCTGTTATCCACAATGAACGCACAAAGCTGCTTGCAAACTCTCTCGATAGAACATCGACCGCCTGCGTTGTAGCTGGGCTTATCGCTCCTGCGGCAAGTATTGCCAATCCCACCTCCGGGGCTGCGACACTGTCCGTCGGTGCAGCAGTCGGAACAGTGATTTGGCTTTTTGCGGCAGTTGCACTACATTTATTGGCGAGACGCACCCTTGGAGGGCTGAGATGATGACTGGTATGGAAATCTTCTTTTACGTTGCCTTGCCGGTAAGTATCGTAACAGCGGGCTGGATCGCCGTTCGGCTCAACGAACGCAGCGACAAGAAAACCCGTCTCCACCCTGGCGAATAAACTAGCTAGACTGTTTTTTTGATACGCCCGTGTTACGCCACAGGCGGATACAGCAAGTCTATGATGTAGGTCGGGTCGAAGCGGCTATCGAGCATACCATAGGTGTGGCGCCAGCCGCCTGCCAGGCGGGTTTCGAGAAAGGCGTCTGCGATGCGGCCCGCACCGATGCGGCAGAGTTCGGCGGCGGCGGCGGCGAGAGCGAACTGTTCGACAAGCAGACGGGCAGCCCCTTCATCGCGTTCGCACAATGCGATTGCCGCGCGCAGCACTTCGGTGGTCTTTTTGCCGGATGGACCGAGATCACGTTCCAGCGTTTCGAAAACCAGATCGAACAGATCCTTGCCGCGCTGAAGCACGCGCAGCACATCCAGCGCCATGACGTTGCCGGAGCCCTCCCAGATGGCGTTGACAGGGGCTTCGCGGTAATGGCGCGCAATCGGGCGGTCTTCGACATATCCGTTGCCGCCAAGGCTTTCCATGGCTTCATAGATCAGTGCCGGCGCAATCTTGCAGCACCAGTATTTGACGATGGGTGTCATGACCCGTGCATAGGCCGCTTCCGCCGGATTGTTGCGAGCAGCGTCGAATGCAGCCGCAAGGCGGAACGAGAGCGCGGTCGATGCGGCGACATCCAGCGCCATATCGCCCAGAACGCGCGTCATCACCGGCTGGCTGACCAGCGGTTTGCCGAAGACGTTGCGGCCACGGGCAAAGTGTACAGCTTCCGCCAAGGAAGCGCGCATCATGCCGGACGAAGCCAGCGCGCAATCCAGCCGCGTCAACGTCACCATGTCGAGGATGGTGCGGATACCGGCACCGGGATCCCCCAGGAGATAGCCGAATGCGTCGGAGAATTCGACTTCGGCAGAGGCATTGGAGCGGTTGCCGAGCTTGTCTTTCAGGCGCTGGAAATGCAGGCCGTTGGCAGAGCCATCTTCCAGAAAACGCGGAACGAGGAAGCAACCCATGCCTTCGCCCATCTGGGCCAGCATGACGAAGCCATCGCTCATCGGCGCAGACAGGAACCATTTGTGGCCTGAGAGGCGATAAATGCCCTCGCCCACGCGTTCCGCCGTGGTGCGGTTTGCGCGCACATCCGTGCCGCCCTGCTTTTCCGTCATGCCCATGCCGATGGTAACGGCGGTCTTCTGCATGGCGGGCTTTTGCGACGAATCATATTTGCGCGAGAGGATCTTCGGCGCCCATTCCTTCTGCACCCGTGGCGAAGCCATCATCGCAGCGACCGACGCATGGGTCATGGTCAGCGGACACAGATGGCCCGCCTCAAGCTGCGAGGTGAGATAGAACTTGGTAGCGCGCGCCTTGTGCTCGTTGCCGCGCGTTTCTGGCGTATTTTCCCAGGCGCTGCTGTGCAGACCCGATGACATGGAACGGCGCATCAGTGCGTGCCAGGCCGGGTGAAACTCCACCTGATCCAGCCGTTCGCCGCGCGGCCCATGGGTGTGCAGCTTCGGCGTGCTGACATTGGCCATACGCGCCAGTTCCTGCGCCTCGGAAGAGGTGACATAGCGTCCGATCTGATCGAACTCATCACGCAACGGGCGCGAAAGACTGGAGGTCAAATCCACGATCAACGGGTCTGAGCGGTAGGCATTGATGCCGGACCAGAGGCTGGGCTGGTTCAAATCGGCAAGCTGTTCTTCGTTCCGGTTCATATTCGTCATCGCGTGGCTATATCGGGATTCGCATTTTATTGCATGTATTAGGTCTGGCACGGCTTATCCCATGCTTGCCGACAAAGCCACCTGTCTTTATAGACCCGGTGACTAAAGCGAGCAGCATTGCCAGATGCTCTATTGCGACCCGGAGGACATATTCCATGGTCTATTATCCCCACCGCCACCTGCTTGGCATCAAGGGGCTTTCCCATCAGGATATCACCACTCTTCTCGACAAGGCCGATGAGGCGGTGAAAATAAGCCGTCAGCGCGAGAAGAAGACGACGACCCTGCGTGGTCTGACCCAGATCAACCTGTTCTTCGAAGCATCGACGCGCACGCAATCATCCTTCGAACTGGCGGGCAAGCGGCTGGGCGCTGACGTGATGAACATGTCGGTCGGCAATTCATCCGTCAAGAAAGGCGAAACGCTGATCGATACGGCCATGACGCTGAACGCCATGCGCCCGGACGTGCTGGTGGTTCGCCACTCCTCGGCTGGTGCCGCCGCCCTTCTTGCGCAAAAGGTGGCGTGCTCGGTGGTCAATGCCGGTGATGGCCAGCACGAACACCCGACACAGGCGCTTCTCGACGCTCTCACCATCCGCCGCGCCAAGGGCACGCTGTCGGGCATGACGGTGGCAATCTGCGGCGATGTTTTGCATTCGCGCGTTGCCCGCTCCAACATCATTCTCCTGAACCAGATGGGTGCGCGGGTGCGTGTGGTGGCACCACCGACGCTTCTGCCATCAGGCATCGGCCAGATGAGCGTGGAAGTCTATCACGACATGAAGGAAGGTCTCAAAGGCGCTGATGTCGTGATGATGCTGCGCCTGCAGCGTGAGCGCATGTCCGGCTCCTTCGTGCCTTCGGTGCGCGAATATTTTCATTATTACGGGCTGGATGCCGAAAAGCTGAAAGCCGCCAAGGAAGACGCGCTGGTGATGCACCCCGGCCCGATGAACCGCGGCGTCGAAATTGCCTCCGAAGTGGCCGATGGCCCGCAGAGCGTGATTGAAAGCCAGGTGGAAATGGGTGTGGCCGTGCGCATGGCCGTTATGGAAACCCTTCTTCTTTCGCAAAATCAGGGAGAGCGCGCATGAGTACCGTTCTCAAGAATGTCCGCATCATCGATCCTTCCCGCAATCTGGATGAGGTCGGCACGATCATCATCGGCGCTGACGGCACTATCCTGGCGGCTGGCAAGGATGCGCAGAATCAGGGTGCGCCCGAAGGCGCTGTAGTGCGCGACGGACGCGGCGTGGTTGCAGCACCCGGTCTGGTGGATGCCCGCGTCTTTGTGGGTGAGCCCGGTGCGGAACACCGCGAAACCATCGAATCCGCTTCACGCGCTGCGGCAGCGGGTGGCGTGACCAGCATGATCGTGATGCCGGATACCGATCCTGTCATCGATGATATCGCGCTGGTGGAATTCGTGAAAAAGACCGCACGCGACAAGGCGCTGGTGAATATCTATCCGGCAGCGGCACTGACAAAGGGTCTGCGCGGCGAGGAAATGACCGAATTCGGCATGTTGCGCGAAGCCGGGGCTGTTGCCTTCACCAATGGCCGCAAGGCCATGCCTGACACAGCCGTGCTGCGCCGCGCGATGACCTATGCCCGGGAACTGGGCGTGGTGATTTCGCTTGAGACCCGTGACCCCTATATCGGCCATGGCGATATGAATGAGGGCCTGTTTGCAAGCTGGCTCGGGCTTTCAGGCATTCCCCGCGAAGCCGAAATCATTCCGCTGGAGCGGGATTTGCGCATCGCCGCGCTGACCCGCGCCAACTACCACGCCGCCAAGATTTCCGTGCGGGAATCGGCCGAGGCAATTGCCCACGCAAAATCGCGCGGCGTAAAAGCCACCTGCGGCATTTCCATCAACCATCTGACGCTGAACGAGAACGATATCGGCGAATATCGCACCTTCTTCAAGCTCTCTCCACCGCTGCGCTCGGAAGACGATCGCATGGCGATGGTGGATGCTCTGAAGAACGGCACGATCGATATCATCGTCTCATCGCACGACCCGCAGGACGTGGACACCAAGCGCCTGCCGTTTTCGGATGCGGCAAGCGGTGCGATTGGTCTGGAAACCATGCTTGCAGCGGCCCTTCGGTTGTATCACAGCGATCAGGTGCCGCTAATGCGCCTAATCGATGCGCTCTCCACCCGCCCTGCCCAGATTTTCGGGCTGGACGCGGGAACGCTGAAGGTGGGCGCGAAGGCGGATATCACGCTGATCGATCTTGATGAGCCGTGGCTGGTTTCCGAAAAGAACCTGGTTTCCAGGTCCAAGAACACACCATTTGAAGATGCTCGCTTTACCGGCCGCGCCGTTGCAACCTATGTTGCGGGCAAGCTGGTGCATTCCGCACAATAAGACCAAATAGACTGGATTGAGGGGACCTTTCCATGACCGAATTGACTGTTTGGGAGACTGCGCCGGCCCTGCTCGCGCTCGCGGCTCTGGTGGGATACCTGCTCGGCTCCATTCCCTTCGGGCTGATCCTTACCCGCGCCGCAGGACTGGGTGACGTCCGCAAGATCGGCTCGGGCAACATCGGCGCGACAAATGTGCTGCGCACCGGCAACAAGAAGCTGGCCGCCGCAACATTGCTGCTGGATGCGCTCAAGGGCACAGCTGCCGTTCTCCTCGCAAACGCCCTTTGGGGTTACGAGGCCTCACTGGTTGCAGGTTTCTTTGCCTTCCTCGGTCATCTCTTTCCAGTGTGGCTTGGCTTTAAGGGCGGCAAGGGCGTTGCGGTCTATATCGGTGTCCTCTTGGGGATTGCGCCCATCATGATGCTGGCTTTCGCGGCAGTCTGGCTGGCAACCGCCTTTATTACGAAATATTCCTCCCTGTCCGCATTGGTTGCAATGCTTGTCATCCCGGTTGCAATGTGGCTATTAGGCCCGCACAAGACGGCGCTGGCGGTGACGCTGCTCAGCATCATTTCCTGGTACATGCACCGGGAAAACATCAAGCGCCTGCTTGCGGGAACGGAAAGCAAGATCGGCAAGAAGGGCTGAGACGGGGGCGTCTCGTCCGGTTCGGGGGACGAGACATGGGGACAGAAGGCGAGACAAGACGCGGCATCCCGCTGACGGACAGGCAGCGCGTGGCATGGTTGCGGCTGATCCGCAGCGACAACATCGGTCCTGTCACCTTCCGTGAACTCATCAACCACTTCGGCAGCGCGGAAAAGGCGCTGGATGCATTGCCGGATCTCTCCAGGCGTGGCGGCTCTGCCCGCAGCCCGCGCGTCGCCTCTCCTGCCGAAGCCGAACGTGAAATCGAAGCCGCGGCAAAATTCGGCGCCCGCTTTGTCGGGATTGGTGAGCCCGATTATCCGCCTGCTCTGCGTGAAATCGACGGTGCGCCGCCGATCATCTCCATGAAGGGCTCGGCGTCACCCGCGATCCGCCCTTCCCTTGGAATTGTCGGCTCACGCAACGCTTCCATCAACGGCGCAAAATTTGCCGCCATGCTGGCGCGGCAGTGCGGTCAGGCCGGGTACACCATAGCTTCGGGCCTTGCCAGAGGCATAGATGCGGCAGCCCACGCCGCCAGCCTCTCCACCGGCACGGTTGCCATGCTCGCCGGCGGGCTGGACAAGCCCTACCCGCCTGAAAACCTGCGGCTGCTGGACGATATCTACGCCAATGGCGGCGCAACCATCAGCGAAATGCCCTTCGGCTGGGAGCCGCGCGCACGCGATTTTCCCCGTCGAAACCGGTTGATCGCGGGCGTATCCATGGGCGTTCTCATTGTTGAAGCGGCGGATCGCTCCGGCTCTTTGATCACGGCACGTCTGGCCGGCGAATTCGGACGGCTGGTCTTTGCTGTTCCCGGATCTCCGCTGGACGCGCGTTGCCACGGCACCAACCGGCTGATCAAGGACGGCGCCATGCTGGTAACGGAAGCCAGGGATATTCTCGATGCCCTGCGACCAATGATGGAGCCGACCCTGCCCATTCAGCACATTGCCAAGGAAGGCCGCGACGATGTCGAGATATCGCCACCGGGTGACGACGATCGCAGCATCATTGCTTCCGCCCTTGGGCCCTCGCCCGTGGAAACGGACGACATTATTCGCCACACCGGACTTCCAGCAGCAACTGTCTATCTCGTGCTGCTGGAGCTCGATATCGCGGGCCGACTAAATCGGCATTCCTCGGGGCGAGTTTCGCTTATTATGGCCGGCTGAGAGTTTGCGCCGACCTGTCTGGATATCCGTGGCCTCAATATAGGCCATTTCTATCAGGTAACATAACATCTCCGCACCCTCGCGCTCCGCAACAAAGCGCAGCTCAGCGAGAATTTGCCTGATATAGGCGAGACTTTCAGATGTCTGTAGATCCTTGCTCTGGTTGCTGTCTTGTGCACTCACGACAATGGTAACCTCAATTAAACCTGAATAATGGCGACACTCAAAAAGGCGTATCACTTCAATGGGGCAACCATAGCTTGTTTATCTATAATTGCAAATGAGAATTTCGTCCCCGATAGGTTGCATCTGGATGTTATGGCAGAAAAACGCCACTTGCCTCTTGACCCAAACGCATTACCTGTCCATGTCGAAATAAAGGGCGCCCTTTCGCAGATCGAAAATCGCAGGGCATGTTTAACGGGCAAGTTCCGAAAGAAGAAAATATGAATGTCGTCGTCGTAGAATCACCGGCAAAAGCCAAGACGATCAACAAGTATCTTGGCCCAGGCTACAAGGTGCTTGCATCGTTCGGCCACGTTCGCGATCTGCCCGCGAAAGACGGGTCCGTGCTGCCCGACGAGGACTTTGCAATGTCCTGGGAAGTCGATCCGGCCTCGCAGAAGCGCATGAAGGAAATTGCCGACGCCGTAAAAGCCTCCGACGGCCTGTTTCTCGCAACCGACCCTGATCGCGAAGGTGAAGCGATTTCCTGGCATGTTCTCGACCTCTTGAAAAAGAAGAAGGTGCTGGGCGACAAGCCGGTAAAGCGCGTCGTGTTCAACGCCATCACCAAGAAGGCCGTTCTGGATGCAATGGCCGATCCGCGTGACATCGACATTCCCCTGGTGGATGCCTATCTCGCACGCCGGGCGCTGGACTATCTCGTCGGCTTCAATCTTTCCCCGGTTCTCTGGCGCAAGCTGCCCGGCTCCCGCTCTGCCGGTCGCGTGCAGTCCGTATCGCTGCGGCTGGTCTGCGATCGGGAATCGGAAATCGAACGTTTCGTTTCCGAGGAATACTGGAACATCTCGGCGCTGTTGAAGACGCCGCGCGGCGATGACTTCGAAGCGAGACTCGTGTCTGCCGATGGCAAGCGCCTTCAGGCCCGCGCGATCAAGACCGGAGACGACGCAAACCGCCTCAAGACCCTGCTGGAAGGCGCGACCTACAGCGTCGATACGGTTGAGGCAAAGCCAGTCAAGCGCAACCCCGGCCCTCCCTTCACCACCTCCACGCTGCAGCAGGCGGCCTCATCCCGCATGGGCTTTTCGGCGTCGCGCACCATGCAGGTGGCACAGAAGCTTTACGAAGGGATCGACATCGGCGGCGAGACCGTGGGTCTCATTACCTATATGCGTACCGACGGCGTGCAGATGGCACCTGAGGCCATAGAGGCCGCCCGTCGCGCCATTGGCGACCAGTTTGGCGACAGATATGTGCCTGAAAAGGCGCGGTTCTATTCGACCAAGGCCAAGAACGCGCAGGAAGCGCACGAAGCCATTCGCCCAACCGATTTCAGCCGCACGCCCGATCAGGTAAAAAAGTATCTCGATGCCGACCAGTTGCGCTTGTACGAGCTGGTCTGGAAGCGCGGCATCGCCAGCCAGATGGCATCTGCCGAAATCGAGCGGACCACTGTCGAAATCCTGGCTGAGAACAAGGGAGAGAAGGCAGGGCTTCGCGCTGTCGGCTCTGTCATTCGCTTCGATGGCTTCATCGCCGCCTATACCGATCAGAAGGAAGATGGCGAGCAGAGCGACGACAGCGAAGATGGCGGACGTCTGCCGCAGATCAACGCAAATGACGATCTTGCCAAGCAGAAGATCAACGCCAGCCAGCACTTCACCGAGCCGCCACCGCGCTATTCCGAAGCATCGCTGATCAAGAAGATGGAAGAGCTCGGCATTGGCCGTCCTTCCACCTATGCAGCAACGCTGAAGACGCTGAGTGACCGCGAATATATCATTGTCGACAAGCGCAAGCTCGTGCCGCATTCACGCGGACGGCTGGTGACTGCTTTCCTCGAAAGCTTCTTCACGAAATATGTGGAATACGACTTCACCGCCGACCTCGAAGAAAAGCTCGACCGCATCTCGGCTGGCGAGCTGGACTGGAAGCAGGTCCTTCGCGACTTCTGGAAGGATTTCTTCGCCCAGATCGAAGACACCAAGGAACTGCGCGTTACCAACGTACTGGATGCACTGAACGAAGTTCTGGCGCCGCTGGTCTTCCCCAAGCGCGAAGACGGTTCCGATCCGCGCATCTGTCAGGTTTGTGGCACCGGCAACCTTTCGCTGAAGCTTGGCAAATACGGCGCCTTCGTCGGCTGCTCCAACTACCCAGAATGCAACTATACGCGGCAGCTGAATTCGGATGGCGCAGAGGCTGAAGCCGCTGCGATCAACGAACCCAAGGCGCTGGGTGCAGACCCCCACACGGGCGAAGAGCTGACCTTGCGTTCCGGCCGTTTCGGACCCTATATCCAGCGCGGCGAAGGCAAGGAAGCCAAGCGCTCCTCGCTGCCGAAGGGCTGGAAGCCCGAGGATATCGACCACGAAAAGGCACTGGCACTCATCAACCTGCCGCGCGATATCGGCAAGCACCCCGAAACGGGCAAGATGATTTCCGCTGGCCTTGGTCGCTACGGACCGTTCCTGATGCATGACGGTGGCTATGCCAACCTGGAAAGCATCGAGGACGTGTTCTCCATCGGGCTTAACCGCGCCGTGACCGTGATTGCCGAAAAGAAGGCAGCGCCGGGCCGTGGGCGCTCTTCCACGCCGGCGGCGCTGAAGGAACTGGGTGACCATCCGGACGGCGGTGCGATTACGGTTCGCGACGGCAAATACGGCCCTTACGTCAACTGGGGCAAGGTCAACGCCACCATTCCAAAGGCGCAGGCACCCGACACGGTGACGCTTGAAGAGGCGCTTGTGCTGATTGCCGAACGCATTGCCAAGACCGGAACGGGCGCCAATGGCAAGCCTGTGAAGGCCAAGAAGGCGGCAGCACCGAAAAAGGCCGCCAAGGCGGATGCCGCCGATGGCGAAACGAAGACCAAGGCCAAGCCGAAGGCAGCCGCAAAGAGCAAAACGGCTGCAAAGCCGAAAACAGCTGCCAAACCCAAGGCGGCACCAAAAGCAAAGAAAGCAGAATCTTGAGCAAAGCACCGCGTAAAACACCCGGTTCTGCGGGAGATGGCTTCGGCCGAACCGGACGCGGGAAAAAAGTTCTGGAATCTCAAGGCATCATTCACGGCGAGGTTCCTCCCCGCGACGTGCTGCTGAAATTCATTGCCGAGCATCCCGATCAGGCTTCCAAGCGGGAAATTGCCAAGGCTTTCGGGCTGAAGGGTGAGGCCCGCATCGTGCTGAAGGCTCTGCTGAAAGAGCTGGAAACCGACGGTATGCTGCACAAGAGCCGCAAGTCGCTGATGCGACCGGGCGGTCTTCCGCCGGTTACCGTGCTTGATATCACCACACGCGACAAGGATGGCGGCCTGATTGGACGGCCAGCCGAGTGGCCGGAAGATCAGGGCGCGGCGCCTGCGGTCTCGATCCGACAGTCTTCGGCAGATCGTCACAAGGGCAAGACGCCGGTCGGCGGCATTGGCGACCGTGTGCTGGCCAAGATCTTCCCATCCAAGGAAGTTGCCGGACCGCCCTATACCGCTCGCATCATCAAGCTGATCGATCGCCGACAGGGCGCGTCCTTGGGCGTCTTCAAGGAAACACCCGGTGGTGGTGGACGCCTGATGCCGATCGAGCGTCGCGGCGATGAAATGGTCATCGATCCCGATGGCGTGGGCGATGCCAAGGACGGCGATCTGGTCGAGGTCGAAACCTCCCGCAACAGCGGCCGCTATGGCCTGCCGCGCGCCAAGGTCCTCTCTGTCGTCGGCTCCGTGGCGTCTGAAAAGGCAATCTCGATGATTGCCATTCACGCCCATGGCATTCCGCACATCTTCCCGCAGGACGTTCTGGCGGCAGCCGATGAGGCCAAGCCCGCGACGATGTCGCACCGTGAAGACTGGCGCAAGCTGCCGCTCATCACCATCGATCCGGCGGATGCCAAGGACCATGACGACGCCGTCTATGCAGAGCTGGACCCCTCGCCTGATAATCCGGATGGCGTTATCGTCACCGTCGCCATTGCCGATGTATCCTGGTATGTGCGTTCCGGCTCTGCGCTGGACCGCGAGGCAATGAAGCGCGGCAATTCGGTCTATTTCCCTGACCGCGTCGTACCGATGCTGCCGGAGCGGATTTCCAACGATCTCTGTTCGCTGAAGGAAGGCGTCGACCGCCCCGCGCTTGCCGTGCGGATGGTGTTTTCCAAGGAAGGCCGCAAGGCCAGCCACACCTTCCACCGCATCATGATGAAGAGCGCGGCAAAGCTCTCCTACCAGCAGGCGCAGGCCGCCATCGACGGCAATCCCGACGACAAGACCGGCCCTATGCTGGAGCCTATCCTGAAGCCGCTGTGGCACGCCTACGAAGTGATGAAGATCGGTCGCGACCGTCGCCAGCCGCTTGAGCTGGACATGCCGGAACGCAAGATCATCCTCAAGGCCGATGGCACGGTGGACCGCGTGCATATTCCCGATCGTCTCGACGCCCACAAGCTGATCGAAGAGATGATGATTCAGGCCAATGTCTGCGCTGCCGAAACGCTGGAAGTGAAAAAGCAGCGGCTGGTCTACCGCGTCCATGATGCGCCGACGATCGCCAAACAGGAAGTGTTGCGCGAATTTCTGAACACGATCGGCTTTTCGCTGGCCAAGGGTGGGCAGGTTCGCGCCAATTCCTTCAACGGGATTCTGGCGCGTGCTCTGGATACGCCGCATCAGATCATGGTCAACGAGATGGTCCTTCGCTCCCAGAGCCAGGCCATCTACAGCCCTGAGAATATCGGCCACTTCGGGTTGAACCTGATGAAATACGCGCATTTCACCTCGCCGATCCGCCGTTACGCCGACCTCATCGTGCACCGTGCACTGGTCGGTTCGCTCGGCTTCGGCGAAGGCGGCATCACGCCCCAGGAAGAGGCCACGCTTGACAATATCGCAGCGGAAATCTCCACCTTCGAGCGGCGCGCCATGGCAGCCGAACGCGATACCGTCAACCGTCTGATTGCCCACCACCTCTCGCAGCGCGTGGGCGAGGAATTCGAAGGTCGCGTAGGCGGTGTCACCAAGGCGGGACTTTTTGTCGCGCTGCCACAGTTTGGTGCTGACGGATTCGTCCCTATATCTACCCTGGGGACGGACTATTACATCTATGACGAGGCCCATCAGGCCCTGACAGGTGAAAAGACCGGACTTGGTTACCAGCTCGGTGACACGGTGAAGGTACGTCTGGCAGAGGCCGTTCCGCTGGCCGGGGCGTTGAGGTTCGAGATTTTGAGCGACGGCAAGAAGATGCCGACGGCGACGCGCTCCTTCCACAAGACCACACGGCGCAGCGGGCCGACGCCAGGGACAAGACCGCCGCGAAGACGCAGATAACTGCCAAAAGGCATTTAAGGACAAACCCATGACGACGACAGAGACAGTGCAGTATGGTGGAAAACCGGAAGAACGTCCGCTCGGCCGCTCGATCATGCGCGGCATTCTCAGCCGCTGTCCGGCCTGCGGCAGTGGTCGCCTTTTCCGTGCCTGGCTGAAGCCGGTGGACGCCTGCGCTGCCTGTGGCGAAGACATGCACCACCAGCGTTCCGACGATCTTCCGCCATACATCTCCATCATGATCCTCGGCCACGTTGCCGTGGGCGGCTTCATGATGACCGACACCGTGTTTATCGTGCCGATGTGGGTCCATTTTGCCATATGGGTGCCGATTACGATCCTGGTTGCACTCTTGACGATCCAGCCGATCAAAGGCGGTGTCATCGGCCTGCAATGGGCCTTGAGAATGCACGGCTTCGGGAATGAGCCTGAGAAAAAGCAGATCGACGGATCGTCCCACTGAACTGGCAGAACACAAGTGTCATCTGATAGTCCTGCGGGAAAATCCCCTTACCTGCGTCCGAAGGACGCCGCATCGATCCTGATCTTCGACCGTTCGACCTCCGACCTTCGTGTGCTGATGGGAAAACGGTCGAGTGCGCATGTCTTCATGCCCGATGTCTATGTTTTTCCCGGCGGCAGGCGAGACCCTTCAGACCGCACCCTGCCCTATGGTGCGGATCTGCATCCGACCGTAATGAGCAATCTTTTGCGGGCAACATCGCGTCCGCTGAGCGAAACGGGCGCACGCGCGCTTGCTCTGGCTGCGCTGAGGGAGCTGCAGGAGGAAACCGGCCTGCGGTTTCGCAAGGATGGGCAGGAACAGGACCGGCCTGATCTGGCCTCCCTGCGGTTCGTCGCCCGCGCGATCACGCCGCCCGGCAGGGTGCGGCGGTTCGATACCCGTTTCTTCTGCTGCTTTACCGACGAGGCCGGCATAAACCCGGCTGATGCGATGGCCTCGGAAGAGCTGGAAGACCTTGCATGGCTTGACATCGAGACCGCATCCGGTGTGAACATGGCACCCATTACACGCATGGTTCTCGAAGATGTCACAAAGTTCATGATAGGTGATCCCTCCATACAACTCGAAAGCCCGGTGCGACAATATTTTGAGCGTCGTGGCAGTTTCATTCGTGGCTTTTTATAAAGGTCTCCATGCCCCATCCGAATTGCGACGCCGACGATATTCACTGGCCCTCGCTCATCGCCGCCATCTCCGCAATCAGCGCCGTCGGTATAGCCATCGGGCTTGGCCTGCCGCTGCTTAGCATCATTCTTGAGAAGCGTGGCATCTCATCTAGCATGATCGGCCTCAACACCGCCATGGCGGGTGTGGCAGCCATGATTGCCGCGCCTATCACCAGCCGTCTGGCACATGAATTCGGGGTCGCGCGCACGATGATGACAGCCGTCGTCATATCCGCGATCAGCGCGCTCGGCTTTTATTTCGCCGAAGCCATCTGGATGTGGTTTCCCTTGAGAATCGTCTTCCATGGCGCCACGACCATGCTGTTCATCCTGTCGGAATTCTGGATCAATGCGGCAGCACCACCCAAGCGTCGGGGCCTGGTGCTGGGCATGTATGCGACAGGCATGGCCGTGGGATTTGCGGGTGGTCCGCTTCTGTTTTCGGCCATCGGCAGCGAGGGGATCACCCCCTTCCTGATTGGCTCGGCAATCATCCTGCTGGCGGCCATACCCATCTTTCTGGCACGGCACGAAAGCCCTGATCTCGACGAGAAGCCCAACCACCATTTCGTGCGCTATATCTGGCTCGTGCCAATGGCTTCAGCCGCAGCCTTCGTCTACGGCTCCGTGCAGGCTGGCGGGCTGTCTCTTTTCCCCATCTATGCAACGCGCGAAGGCTTCACCGAATCGCAGGCCGCATTGCTGCTGACGGTCATGGCCATCGGCAACATGGCATTTCAGATCCCCATCGGAATGCTGTCAGACCGGATCAAGGACCGGCGCATCCTTCTGGGCCTCATGGCGCTGACGGGCGTCATCGGCACGCTTGCACTGCCCTTGCTGGTGGATAGCTGGGTGCTGCTGTCATCGCTGCTGCTGCTCTGGGGTGGCTGCGTGTCCGGCATGTATACGGTTGGACTGACGCATCTGGGCTCGCGACTCGTCGGTTCAGACTTGGTTGCCGCCAATGCAGCTTTCATTTTCTGCTACGCGGTGGGCACGATTGCAGGGCCGCAAACGGTGGGTATTTCCATGGATTTCCTCGGCACAGACGGCTTTGCCTGGGCTTTGGCCATGTTTTTCGCCCTCTATGTGGTTCTTTCCATTGCGCGTTCGGTTTTCGGATCAAATCGGACTTGACTTTTCAGGCGCGATCCGTAGTTTCGCGCCAGATTTAGCCGGAGCCACACAGCTCCGCGGCTTCACTATTTGTTAAAGGCAGGACGACCATGGCGAAAGCTACAACAATCAAGATCAAGCTGCTGTCGACGGCCGACACCGGTACTTTCTACGTCACCACTAAGAACAGCCGTACATTCACGGACAAGATGACGAAGACGAAGTACGACCCGGTCGTACGCAAGCACGTTGAATTCAAGGAAACGAAGATCAAGTAATTTCCTTTGCATCCCATGCACAGAAACGCGCCCTTGTGGCGCGTTTTTTGTTTTCAGGCTCTCGCAACATTCCAGCTAGCTACGCCAGTTTGCGTCGCAAGTGAAATCGCGGGGCAAAGAATGATAATGATTGTGGGTGTGAATGCAGCGCCGGTTGGCGGACTAGAAAAGTGGGTCGACCGGGACAGCTAGGACAGCACGAGGAACCGTTCATTAGCGTCGCCGGTCGACCACCCCAAGACCCAGGAGATGCGGCGGACCTGAGCACCATGGGGTATTCGAAGGATTGGCCCTCCATCTGGAAAACCAGCCGTCTAGTACCTTTCTGACAGGTTGTCCCACTTAAAGTGTGACAAGTGCAGAAGTTGTATTCTGAAAGTAAGTGTCGCGTATCAAGTGAAGAAAATCAACAAATTATTAATGCAGAACCGAGTTCACCGCGAAATATGGTTAAATATCCAGCCTTGGGACAGAGGAATAACTAAAATACGCCAAAACAATACACAATTAGCCCCTTAGTTTTGAAGGGTTTTGATTGTTATTATAAAATAATAATTTCTAATCTACTTGACGACCTGTGGTTGCCATCAAGTCTCAGAGATGGCGTCATCGGGTATGACAGGCGTCAACGGGCTTTTAACTATAGAAATATCCCGACGAATTTCTCCGCCATCGCAGCAGGCCGCGCAGTATCGGGAATTATTCTTCCAGTTTTGACAGATCACAAATGCGATATCGGCCTGGCCAGATGGAGGCGGCAAGCTGTGGCAGGGCAGTTTGTCAGGAAGTCGGCCTAGGCGGCCGATGCGACGACGCGGTTGCGGCCAGCATTCTTGGCTTCATACAAAGCCATGTCCGCCTGTCGCATCAGTTGCTCCGGCGTTTCCACGCTTGGCGAATTGGAGGCGATGCCTAAGGATGCGGTGATGTGCAGTTCCCTGCCAGACCGAAGGACGAAGGGCCGATCTTCCACGATTGATCGCAAGCGCTCGGCCACGGCTGCCGCCAATTCCACCGGGGTGTCAGGCATGACGACGACAAACTCTTCTCCGCCATAGCGGCAGGCCAGATCCGCGCCGCGCACGGTGGAGCGGATACGGCTTGCAAATTCCCGCAGCACCTCGTCACCAGCATCATGGCCATAGGTATCGTTGACCTGCTTGAACCGGTCAATGTCGGTCATGCAGATGGACAGCGCCCTCTGGCGTGCGGCTGCGCGGTCGAACAGTATCTTGAGATGATTGTCGAGATAGCGGCGATTGTTGAGGCCCGTCAGGTCGTCAATCACGGCCATTTCGATGGTGAGATTGAGATTTTCCCGCAGGCGGTTGTTGTAGCGCTTGCGCTTGATCTGGGTCAGCGTCCGGGCAACCAGCTCGTTAGGATCGATGGGGCGCACGATATAGTCGTTCACGCCAAGCTCGAGCGCCCGCACGATCATGGCTTCGTCACCCTGTTCGGTAACCAGAAGCAGCGGAAGGAACCGCGTGCGTTCAAGCGAACGCAGCTGCGAACACAGCCGCAGCGGATCGAAGTTGTCGAAGTTCGAGTTGACGATGACCATCTCATAGTCATTTTCCGCAGCTTCAAACAGCGCATTGGCGGGATCAGCAAGTGCGGTGATATCCGCCACCGGCTTCAACGCCTTGATGATGCGCTCCTGCGAGCTTGGACGACCGTCCACAAGCAGCACGCGGCCAGGAAGCGCAATCTGCGCGCCTTCCACGATCGGTTCACCGACGCCAATCGTCGATGCCGTTTCGGCGCGCATCCGCAGTTCGTCGCTCATGGTCTTGAGGCGTACCAGGCTTTTCACGCGCGAAATGAGCTGCAGGTCGTTGACCGGCTTGGTCAGAAAATCATCCGCGCCTGCTTTCAGGCCCCGCACGCGGTCGGAGGGCTGATCCAGTGCCGTGACCATGACGACGGGAATGTGAGCGGTCTTCGGATCGGCCTTCAATCGCTCGCAGACTTCGAACCCGTCCATATCAGGCATCATCACGTCCAGCAGGACGATATCCACCTGCTCCTTGCCACATATGGCAAGCGCGGTCTTTCCGTCCTCTGCGCACAGCACATCGAAATACTCGGCCGAAAGCCTGGCTTCGAGAAGCTTCACATTTGCAGGGATGTCATCAACGACCAGAATTCTCGCAGTCATTCGCCTGCCTTTGCCCTATGCATCGCCAAGATAAGTTTTAATTGTTTCTATGAATTTTGGTACGGAAATCGGTTTGGAAACATAGGCCTCGCATCCGCCCTGGCGAATGCGTTCCTCGTCACCCTTCATCGCAAACGCCGTCACAGCAATGACGGGAATGACATGAAGTTCGTCGTCTTCCTTGAGCCACTTGGTAACTTCGAGGCCGGAGACCTCAGGCAGCTGAATATCCATCAAAATAAGATCGGGGCGATGCTTGCGGGCCAGGTCCAGTGCTTCCATGCCATTGCGGGTCTGGATGGTTGTATAGCCAGACGCCTCGATCAGGTCGCGAAAGAGCTTCATGTTCAGCTCGTTGTCTTCAACTATCATGACCTGTTTAGGCATGGGATGAGTCCTTGTTTCGCTTTGAAACCATTTCATAGGCATATAGTGTGCCAGAGAACCGATTCCATTATCCCCCAACGCGTTACGCTAGTGAGATTTGGTTGAGAAATAGGTAACTGCGGTAAACAAATGTTGCGTGATAAAAAAAATGACAGGCAGCCAGTGAAGGATCCGCATGAAACGGCGGTCGCCATACTTGGCTGGCTTGCCGGTGAACCGGATATGCTTGCCCGTTTTCTGGCACTGACGGGGGTGCAGCCCAACATGTTGCGCCAGGCCGTCAATGATACTGGCTTTCTTGCCGCGCTCACCGATTTTCTCATGAGCCACGAACCCGACCTGCTCGCCTTTTGCGAAGCGACCGGAACCAGGCCGGAAGACGTTCAAGCTGCATGGCACCATTTCTCCGGACCGGGTTTGAGTTCTGGCGAATATTGAGTGTGAGTCGTCCTCTATTGAGGTGTCTCTCATATCATATTATGGTGCGGAATGTTCTCTTTTTGTTTCTGAGCCATGGCCCCTGCACTCTCGCATTACGATCCCGGTTTTTGCCGTGACTGTCTGGCTGGCCAGCCGGAGGGATTGAGGCGTTGCCGCACCTGCGGCAGCCCTCGCCTCCTCTATCACGACGAACTCTACGATCTGCCGATCGCCCATATCGATTGTGATGCGTTCTACGCCGCAGTGGAGAAGCGGGATAATCCCGATCTCGCCGACAAGCCCGTCATCATCGGCGGCGGCAAGCGGGGCGTTGTCTCGACCGCCTGCTACATTGCCCGCATTCACGGTGTCCGCTCCGCCATGCCCATGTTCAAGGCGCTGGAAGCCTGTCCGCAGGCCGTGGTGGTGAAGCCGAACATGGAGAAATACGTCAAGGTGGGACGCGAAATCCGCCTGATGATGCAGGATCTGACACCACTGGTGCAGCCCATTTCCATAGACGAGGCCTTTCTCGATCTCTCCGGCACCGAGCGGCTGCACCATGACCCGCCAGCGCGGGTTCTTGCCGCTTTTGCGCGACGGGTCGAGAAGGAAATCGGCATCACCGTTTCGGTCGGCCTTTCCTACTGCAAGTTCCTGGCGAAGGTGGCTTCCGACCTCAGAAAACCGCGCGGCTTTTCGGTCATCGGCGAAAAGGAAGCCGTCAGCTTTCTCGGTCCCCGACCGGTGACAACCATCTGGGGCGTGGGCAAGGCCTTTGCGGCAACGCTGGAGGCCGATGGCATCCGTGTCATTTCCCAGTTGCAGGATATGCAGGAAGCCGACCTGATGCGCCGCTACGGCATGATGGGTCAGCGCCTGTTCCGGCTCTCGCGCGGGATTGATGACCGCGACGTCCACACCAACGACCCGGCCAAGAGCGTCTCTTCCGAGACGACCTTTTTCAACGACATCTCACGCTATGAGGATCTCGTTCCCGTCTTGCGCTCACTCTCCGAAAAAGTCGCATGGCGGCTGAAGAAGAACGAGGTTGCGGGCCACACCGTCGTTCTCAAGATGAAGACCGCGGATTTCAAATCCCGCACGCGCAACAAGCGTTTGGAAGATCCGACACAGCTCGCCGACCGAATCTTCCGCACCGGAATTTCACTGCTGGAAAAGGAAACGGATGGCACGAGCTTCCGGCTGATCGGAATTGGCGTTGCGGACCTGTGTAACCCTACCCTTGCCGATCCGCCCGACCTGGTGGACCGGCACGCCGGACGCCGTGCTGCGGCAGAAGCGGCCATGGACAAGCTGCGAGACAAATTTGGCAAGGGTGCGGTGGAAACCGGCTACACCTTCGGCGCTAAAAAATAGCGCGATACACATAGTCGTGATGACATTTAAAAGTTTCCTTAAATTTGATCCCATAGGCTGAGGCAGAACAGTTCGCAAAGGGTCTCAAGCCCTGTCGCGGCTCCCGTGCCGTTCATCATGGCATGTCTTGTATTGCGTTGGAGTGACATGATGTTGCGTGCCCTTTTGGGAGCCTGTCTCCTTTCTACATCCGTTTTTGCACAGACAGCTTTCGCCGACGATGCGCGAAGCCTGCAGGTCGTGGTTTCCAAGAGCGAGCAGACTTTGTCGCTTTACGAAGACGGCGCGCTTGTTGCGACATCATCCGTGTCGACCGGCAAGGCAGGCCATGAGACGCCAAGCGGCATCTTCTCCATTCTCGACAAGCGCAAGTACCACGAATCCAACATTTATTCGGCAGCGCCCATGCCCTTCATGCAGCGGCTGACATGGTCTGGCATTGCGCTGCACGAGGGCCACGTCCCGAATTACCCGGCTTCGCACGGCTGTATTCGTCTGCCTGCAAAATTCGCCAAGACGCTTTATGGGCAGACCGGGCGCGGCGTTCACGTCATCATTTCCGATGCGGCCATTTCGCTTCGCCGGGTGGATCACCCTGCCCTGCTACAGCCCAAGGACACGTCGCAGGATGGGCTGATGCTTTCGGATGTGGAGCTTCGTCCGGCAAGTTTCGATGCCTCGTTGAAGCTGGTCGAGGTCGCCGTCAACGAGACCACCAGTTCCGTCAAGCCAAAGCCGGTTGCCGAGAAAAACCGCTCGCCGCTGCGGATTCTCATTACCAGGCGCGGCGACCGGGAAAAGATCATGGATGTGCAGCATCTGCTTACCAACATCGGCTTCGATGCGGGCGCGGCGGATGGCTATATAGGCCAGATGACAATCAGCGCCGTCAATGGCTTCAAACGCTGGAAAGAGATGAAGACGACCGGGCCACTGCTGACGGACGATTTCATCGACGCGCTCTATGCATCCACAGGCGCCGACGCGCCACCGAACGGCCAGATCATGGTGCGCAGGGACTTCAAGCCGTTGTTCGAAGCACCAATCCATATCAAGGACCCGCATGTGGCTCTCGGCACCCACTTTTTCGAAGTCATCGATATCGACCACGATAGCGGTAAGGCGCAGTGGAACGGGCTGACGCTGGACAATCACCTGCCAGCGGCAGCGCGCAGGCGGCTGGGAATCGAGACCGCAGAGGCGCCGGGCGGCTCCGACCAGTTGCGGGCGGTTCTCGACCGGATCGAAATACCGCAGACCATCCGCGACCGGCTGGAAGCGGAGCTTGCCACCGGGAGTTCCATCACCGTTGCCGACCTCAGTCACGGGCTGGAAACAGGTCAGGGAACCGATTTCATTACACTGACGAGAGACAGCTCTCTGTAAACGAGCAGTAGGCTCAGGCAACTGGAAGGGCTACGTGGGAACGGAATTCCGACCCGCCGCGTTGACATGGCTCTTACCAAAGCTTGGGAGCCGGGAAATGAAAATCAGATATTTGGCTGCGGCAGTTCTGGGACTGGCCTGCGTTTCGGCAGCGGAATCACCGAAAAATTACAGCGTCTATGCCGGACCGGATGTGGTGAGCGATCCCATTCTTGTCGACGTTTATGATCGTGCCGTCATGAAGTGCTCGGTGGAAGCCGCCACACCACCTCGCGGCACGCCCTACACCACATCCTACTACTATAACGCGGCGCTGCGCTCCTGCCTGTCGCGCCACGGCTTTACCGACAAGGGCGCGTTTGCCTATCCCGCAAACAGCCTGTTCTAAAGCCGGTCTATAGTTTCAGGCCAGCTAGATAAGCTCGACATCGATTACACCGGAAGCGGAGCGGAACGCTGCTCCGATTTCCGGTGAGATGCGATATTTCCCGGGCAGTTCGACCTCGATTTCCCGCTGACCATCATCCTTGATCAAAACAAAATAGACCGAGCCGTCTCCCTTGTTGAGATGGTGCGCCAAGGTTTTCATCGGCCCGGAATCGCGCAGATAAACCCGAAGTGCCTTCTGCATCTGCACGGATTTCTCTTCGAGCGATTGAGCGGTCTGGATGCGCAGGCCAATGCCTTCCGGGCGCTCTTCCGCCTGCACGGTGATGACCAGCGATTTTCCGACCTCCAGGAGATCGCGATATTGGCCGAGCCCCTCGGAAAACAGGACCGCTTCGTACTGTCCGGACGCATCGGAAAAGGTCACGATACCCATCTTGTTGCCGGTTCTGGTCTTTCGCTCCTGCTTGCCGGTGACCGTGCCTGCCAGACGGCCGGCGGTCGCACCCTGTTTAACGGACGCGGTAAAATCGGCGATGTTCTGCACACGCAGCTTGTCCAGAATGGCGCGATAGGTATCGAGCGGATGCGCGGTGAGGTAAAAGCCGAGAACCTGATATTCCCGCAGCAGCTTTTCCGACGCGAGCCATGGTTGATAGGCTGGCAGAACCAGCTTTTCAGGGCCGCTCGCGCTGCCGGAACCGAACATGTCATGCTGGCCGCTGACGCGACGGCTCTGCGCCAGCTGCGCATATCCGATGATGCGATCCAGCCCGCCGATGAGCTCTGCCCGGTCCTTGCCGAAGCAATCAAAAGCACCGGCATTGATGAGACTTTCCAGAACGCGCCGGTTGACGTGCTTGGGGTCTATCCGCAGGCAGAAATCCTCAAGACTTGCGAATGGCTGGTCGCCACGCACTTCCACGATGTGATCGACCGCGCCTTCGCCAACGCCTTTGAGAGCCGCCAGGGAATAATAGATGCGGTTTTCGCCCGGTTCGAACCGGCGGTGTGACGTCTGCACCGATGGCGCGACGATCTCGATACCCATCCGCCCGGCATCCTGACGGAAATCATTGAGCTTTTCCGTGTTCGCCATATCCAGCGTCATGGACGCTGCGAGGAACTCGACCGGAAAATGGGCCTTCATATAGGCCGTCTGGTAGGACACGATGGCATAAGCCGCCGCGTGGGATTTGTTGAAGCCGTAATTGGCGAACTTGGCCAGAAGATCGAAAATCGTATCGGACTGGGCCTTGGACACGGAGTTGCGCATCGCGCCTTCCACGAAACGCTCGCGCTGCTTGTCCATCTCCTCCTTGATCTTCTTACCCATGGCGCGGCGCAGAAGATCGGCTTCACCCAGCGAATAGCCGGACAGGACCTGGGCGATCTGCATCACCTGTTCCTGATAAACGATAACACCCTGCGTTTCCTTGAGGAGGTGATCGATGGTCGGATGGATCGACTCGATTTCCTCTTCGCCGTGCTTGCGGGCATTATAGACCGGGATATTCTCCATCGGACCCGGGCGATAAAGCGCCACCAGCGCAATGATATCCTCGATACAGTCCGGCTTCATGCCAATGAGAGCCTTGCGCATACCGGCACTTTCCACCTGGAAAACGCCGATGGTTTCACCGCGCGACAGCATCTCGTAGGTCTTCTGGTCATCCAGCGGTATGGCCGCCAGATCCACCTTCACGCCCTTCTTGGCAACGAAATCCACCGCGACCTTGAGAACGGTCAGCGTCTTCAGACCCAGAAAGTCGAACTTGACCAGACCAGCGCTTTCCACCCACTTCATGTTGAACTGCGTTACCGGCATGTCCGAGCGCGGATCTCGATACATCGGCACCAGCTTGGAAAGCGGGCGGTCGCCGATGACGATACCGGCGGCGTGCGTGGACGCGTGGCGGTAAAGCCCCTCGATCTTCTGGGCGATATCCAGAAGCCGGGCAACGACGGGTTCCTTGTCGGCCTCTTCCTGAAGCCGCGGCTCTTCC
The DNA here is from genome assembly GCF_030209845.1 of Agrobacterium sp. fls2-241-TYG-188a. Taxonomy (NCBI): domain Bacteria; kingdom Pseudomonadati; phylum Pseudomonadota; class Alphaproteobacteria; order Hyphomicrobiales; family Rhizobiaceae; genus Agrobacterium; species Agrobacterium sp. fls2-241-TYG-188a. The sequence continues at coordinate 1,390,468 of NZ_JARVRD010000002.1, forward strand.
TCGATGGCTTTGGAAAGCGGCGTGGGATTGGCCGGATTGTTGGGCACCAGCTTGCAGATCTTGTCGACCTGACCATAGGGCATTTCCAGCACGCGGCCCACGTCACGCAACGCCGCACGGGCCTGCAACGAACCGAAGGTAATGATCTGCGCCACCTGTTCGCGCCCGTATTTACGCTGGACGTAACGGATAACCTCTTCGCGTCGATCCTGGCAGAAGTCGATATCGAAGTCGGGCATCGAGACGCGTTCTGGATTGAGGAAGCGCTCGAACAGGAGCGAGAAACGCAGCGGATCGACATCGGTAATGGTCAGCGCGTAAGCCACCAGAGAGCCCGCCCCCGAACCACGGCCGGGACCGACAGGAATATCCTGCTGCTTTGCCCATTTGATGAAGTCGGCAACGATGAGGAAGTAGCCGGGGAACTTCATGCGTTCGATAACGCCGAGTTCGAAATCCAGCCTGTCGCGATATTCCTGCTCGGTATATCCCGGCGCCATTCCCAGCGAGGCCAGTCGGTGGTCCAGCCCCTCGACGGCCTGACGTCGAAGCTCGAGCGACTCGGCGCGCTCTGCCTCTTCCGGGTCGTCGCTGGCACCGGTAAAGCGTGGCAAAATCGGCCCGCGCTTTTTCAGGACATAGGAGCAGCGCTGCGAAATTTCGACCGTGTTTTCAAGCGCCTCGGGAATATCGGCAAACAGCGCCATCATCTCTTCGCGGCTTTTCAGATAATGGTCAGGCGTCAACCGAAAGCGCGTGTCATCAGACACGATGGCATTGTGGGCAACGGCCATCAGCGCATCATGCGCTTCATAATCGGCGCGCGAGGGAAAGAAAGCCTCGTTTGTGGCAACCAGCGGCAGATCGTGCTCGAAGGCAAGCGAGATCACGCGACGCTCATGCGCACGGTCGAAATTTCCCTGACGCTGCAGTTCGACGTAAAGACGATCGCCAAACAGATCTTTCAGGGTCAGCAGCCGTTTTGCGGCAAGACCGGCATGACCGTCTCTCAGCGCCATATCGATAGGGCCGGTGGATGCGCCCGTCAGAACGATCAGCCCGCTATTGTCACCCTCTTCCAGCCAGGATTTCGTAATGCTGACCGCATGACCTGTGCCCTCTCCATCGAGATAGGCACGGCTGATCAGATCCACCAGCCGCTCATAGCCCTGCGCATCCGCAGCAAGAACCACGATAGAGGGCAGCTTAGCGAGATTGTTATTGCCCCGCTTGTCGTCGGTGGCATCCTGCATGTCGATGGACATCTGACAGCCGATGATGGGCTGCAACCCTTCGTCACGCGCCTTCTCCGAAAACTCAAGCGCGACGAAAAGATTGTTCGTATCGGTAATGGCGATGGCGGGCTGGCCATCGCTGACGGCTTTCGCCATGATCTTCTTGAGCGGCAGAGCGCCTTCGAGAAGCGAATAGGCAGAGTGCACCCTAAGGTGAACGAATCCGGGTGTTTTTAACCTATCTGCGGTCTGTGATCCGCCGACAATAATCTCACCCATATGCACAAATCCCGCTTATTCTGAATCAACGGGATTTTCGGATTTCCTGGAGGCAAAGTCCACTGCCGCAGGCAAAGTTTACATGCCAATTCCAAGGGAATCGGCTATTCCCGATCACATGGAAGTGAGAATGACCGAGAAGCTGGCGACGAAGACAGCGATGGAAGCGAATGCAGCGATGTCACGGATGATGTCAGTCATTTGTCTCTCCATACTCTTTATGTTCTAACTTTGTTCTCATTTAGTTCTATTGTCAACTGCTTATTTGCGCGTGTCATATTGCGAACGCCGATGGAGTCGCGGCGGTTCCGCTCTCACGTCGCGGCAAGCCGTTGAGTCCCAAATGAAAAACCCCGCACAGCGGATGCTGTACGGGGCTCAAGGATCGCACGTTCTCTGGTGCGTGAGGGTGTCAGAGCTCCATCAGAACTCGATGATCTTGCCTTCGCTGAGCGTTACACGGCGGTCCATGCGACCGGCAAGTTCGTGGTTATGGGTCGCGATCAGCGCCGCAAGGCCCGACTGGCGCACCAGCGCTTCCAGAGCGCCGAAGACGTAGGACGCGGTTTCAGGATCAAGGTTGCCCGTCGGTTCATCAGCGAGCAGAAGAAGCGGTGCGTTGGCCACGGCACGGGCAATGGCAACGCGCTGCTGTTCACCGCCGGAAAGTTCCGACGGGCGATGATCGGCCCGGTGACCGATGCGCATGTAATCAAGCAGCGCCTTGGCGCGCTCGCTGGCTTCCGCGTGCTTCAAGCCGGAAATAAGCTGCGGCATCATGATGTTTTCGAGCGCGGTAAACTCCGGCAGCAGATGATGGAACTGATAGACGAAGCCAATATCGCTGCGGCGGATGAGTGTCCGCTCCTCATCCGTGAGGTCACCGCAGGACCGTCCATTGATGACCACTTCGCCCGCATCCGGGTGTTCCAGCAAACCCGCAAGATGAAGCAATGTCGACTTGCCCGTGCCCGAGGGCGCGACAAGCGCGACGATTTCGCCGCTCTTGAGTTCCAGATCGGCATTCTTCAGGATGGAGAGGCTATGCTCGCCCTGCCCGTAGGTCCGTTCCACGCCGGAAAGCTTCAACGCTGTTTTTTGTGCCATGGTGTGGGGCAGTCCTTATTCGTATCGCAGGGCTTGGACCGGATCGAGCTTGGATGCCCGCCATGCCGGAAAGATCGTGGCCAGGAAAGACAGACCCAGCGCCATGAAGACCACGGTCATCGTTTCGCTCAACTGCATTTCCGCCGGTAGCTGGCTGAGGAAGTACAATTGCGGATCGAACAGCACCGTCCCTGATATCCACGAGAAGAACTGGCGGATCGATTCCACATTCAGACAGACGAGCACGCCGAGGCCGACGCCCGCAAAGGTTCCGACGATACCGATCGCAGCACCCGTCATGAAGAATATCCGCATGATCGAGCCGGAGCTTGCGCCCATGGTGCGCAGGATGGCGATATCGCTGCCCTTATCCTTCACCAGCATGATGAGGCCGGAGATAATGTTGAGCGCCGCCACAAGCACGATGAGCGTCAGGATCATGAACATGACGTTGCGCTCCACCTGAAGGGCGGAGAAGAAGGTCTGGTTTCGCTGTCTCCAGTCGGTGATATAAATCTGCCGACCGGCAGCCGTCTCCACCAGCGGTCTGATGCCATCGACATTATCTGGGTTGGAAACAAAGAGTTCAATCGACTGAACGATGCCCTCATTGTTGAAATAAAGCTGTGCCTCGGACAGCGGCATATAGATCATCGACGCGTCATATTCCGACATGCCGATCTCGAAGACGCCGGAAATCGTATATGACTTCACACGCGGATTGACGCCCATCGGCGTTACGTCACCCTCCGGTGATATCAGGGTGATCTGGTCACCCGCCGTCACGCCCAGCGAAGACGCCAACCGCGAGCCGACAAGAACGCCCTGCCCCGACATGAAGCCGACGAGATCGCCCACCTTGATGTTGCCGGAGACTTCCTTGATCTTCTCGATGTCTTCCGAGCGCACGCCGCGCACAAGTGCGCCGCTGCCGGCGCCACCGCGACCGGATGCCAGCGTCTGGCCTTCGACCAGCGGCAGGGCCATGGTCACGCCCGGCACGGCTGCAAACTTCTTGGCCAGATCGTCATAGTCCTTCAACGGTTGATCGATTGGCTGGACAATCATGTGGCCGTTGATGCCGAGAATTCGGGAGATCAACTCCGTACGAAAACCGTTCATGACAGCCATGACGATGATGAGCGTCGCAACGCCAAGCATGATGCCGACGAAGGAAAACCCTGCGATGACGGAAATGAACGCTTCCTTGCGGCGCGAGCGCAGGTAGCGCCAGGCTACCATGCGCTCGAAGGCCGAAAATGGCCGGGCGGCTGCGCCCTTTACGGAGGAGCCTGCACCGTTATCAGCCTCGGCTTTTGCCATGTTTTCTCCCTGTCGGCTTCTCAGCCAAGTACCCTGTTCATTGCCGCTTCAACGGTCACGGTTTCGCGTGCACCCGTCTTGCGGTCCTTGACTTCAACCTCGCCGGAAGCAACGCTGCGCGGCCCGACGATGATCTGCACCGGCACGCCGATGAGATCGGCGGTGGCGAATTTCTGACCCGCGCGGTCGTCCGTATCATCATACAGAACATCCTTGCCAGCGTTGGACAGCGAGTAATAGAGCTTCTCGCAAGCGGCATCACAGGCCGCGTCGCCAGCCTTCATGTTGATGATGACAACATCGAATGGCGCGACCGATTCTGGCCAGATGATTCCGTTTTCATCATGCGATGCTTCAATGATGGCGGGAACAAGGCGGGTTGGTCCGATGCCATAGGAGCCCATGTGGACAAGGTGTTCCTTGCCGTCAGGCCCCTGCACCTTCGCACCCATCGGCTCGGAATATTTCGTGCCGAAATAGAAGATGTGACCGACTTCAATGCCGCGCGCCGACAGGCGTTCGCCTTCGGGAATGGCATTGAAGGCAGCTTCATCATGCATTTCGGATGTAGCGGCGTAATCCGTCGTCCACTCGTCGAATATACCCTGCAAGCCTGCAACATCATCGAAATTGGTATCGTCGGCAGGAATACCGCGATCCAGGAAGCTCTTGTGGCAGAACACCTCCGACTCACCGGTATCCGCCAGAATGATGAACTCATGGCTGTGGTTGCCGCCAATCGGGCCGGTATCGGCACGCATCGGAATGGCGCGCAGTCCCAGACGCGAGAAGGTGCGCAGGTAAGCCGTGAACATCTTGTTATAGGAGTGGATTGCGTCTTCCTTGGTCAGGTCGAAGGAATAGGCATCCTTCATCAGGAATTCGCGCGAACGCATGGTGCCGAAACGCGGCCGCACCTCGTCACGGAATTTCAGCTGGATGTGATAGAGATTCAGCGGGAGGGTCTTGTAGGACTTCACGTATGAACGGAAGATATCCGTGATCATCTCTTCATTGGTGGGACCATACAGCATCTGGCGATCCTGACGGTCCTTGATGCGCAGCATTTCCTTGCCGTAATCATCGTAGCGACCGCTTTCCTGCCACAGCTCTGCAGACTGCAAGGTCGGCATCAGAAGCTCAATGGCGCCAGAGCGATCCTGCTCTTCGCGGATGATCTTGTTGACCTTGTCCATGACGCGTTTGCCGAGCGGCAACCATGAGTAAATGCCCTGGCTCTGCTGACGCACCATGCCGGCACGCAGCATGAGGCGGTGCGAGACGATTTCCGCTTCCTTGGGATTTTCCTTGAGAATGGGCAAAAAGTAACGGCTGAGACGCATGGCAGTTTCCATTTTGTGACGAACCCTCGCGCCTGCGCGGGAATCGCCGGAATAACGGGATAATTGCGCCGTACATAGCGGTTTCCTTACCAGAAGGAAACCCGCGTCAAGCGGCGGAACAGCGCTTGCCGCACCGCTGAGGCATCAAGGCCAAACGAAACAGAAGAAAACCATTTTTTCGCGTTTTTTCAGCCATCAACATCGCGGCTATGTCAGCTTTATGTCAGTTTCGCGATACAGCTTTCGCCCCGGAACGGTTACAGGAGGAATAATTTTGCACGGATGGTGCGACATATCGCATCAAGAGAAATTTTTTGCCGACTGTAACAAAAATGCAAAAAATTTGATGACAAGTTTCACTCTTTGGGCTAGTTTCAGCTCACAAAAGAGGCAGGAAGTCTAAATTCTTGCCGATTTCGCGGTCAGTCTTGGGAGGATGAGATCTTAGGCGCGTTCACTCGCTGCCCCGGCAACGGTTACAGATCACGCGAAACTGAAAAACAAGGCTGAAATGCCTTGTTTTTTTTTGCCTTTTTGCAAGATGGCACCAAATCACCAAAACAAATCAAGGCTATTTCATGTCTGTCAACGCGTGGCGTCGGTCCTGCGCGTTGTATGGCTGTTATACATGACAACCAGATGACAAAAATCAGTCGTAAACGGGGATAATCCGTGGCAGGTCATCGAGGCTGACCCCAAAGTACCAGGTTCCCAGATACCAGAGGCCGCAGATAACTGCGGCAACCACCGTCGTCGTCAGGATGATCTGCACACCCTTGAAGCGCGCCGGGGCGCTGGCCACCGTTCCCACAGCCACGTCGCCATCCTCGGACTGCGTGCGCAGGCCGATGGGCAGCACAATGAACAGGACTGTCCACCAGACGATGAAATAGACGGCAAATGTTGAAAGCCACTGCATAACCAACGTCCTCACAAAATCCCGGATGGTCTTCCGGCTCCTCCGGCCTGCCCACCGGATATCGCACTTAGCGCAAAATCACGTTGGCCTGAAGCCAGCCTGTGTTCAAATCTGCTCAAGCTCTATCAGGGTGCCACAAAAATCCTTGGGATGCAGAAACAGGACGGGCTTGCCGTGCGCCCCGGTTTTCGGCGCTCCATCACCCAGCACGCGGGCACCCTCGCTTTTCAGGCGGTTGCTTGCTGCGGTGATGTCATCGACCTCATAGCATATATGGTGCATCCCGCCCGCCGGATTCTTGGCGAGAAAGGCGGCGATTGGAGATCCCTCGCCCAATGGCTCCAGCAATTCCACCTTGGTGTTGGGCAATTCCACAAAGACAACTGTCACGCCATGTTCGGGCAGCGCCTGGGGCTGCGAGACCGCAGCACCCAAAGTGTCCCGATAGGTCGCGACAGCCGCTTTCAGATCCGGCACGGCAATCGCGACATGGTTGATACGACCCAGCATGTTTCCTCCCCGAAACCTTGCTTGAAACCGGCCGTCAGACCTTCGTCACGAAAACCGTAACGATGGGCTTCTTGCCCCAGACCTGATTGGCGGTTGCGCGAACGGCGCGGCGCACCGACTCGCGAACGACATTCAAATCTTTGCGACGCGCCCGCGGTATGCTTTCGACAGCACCGAGAACGGCGTCATACAGCGTGTCTTCCATGGCTTCGCCTTCATCATCGAACTCCGGCAAACCAAAGGGAACGACATCCGGATCGCCGAGGAAGTCATACCGGCTGTCCAGCACAACATTGACCGAGACATGACCGGCAAAGGAAAGCTTGCGCCGATCGCCGATACCCATCTCCTCGAAATCGCCCACCAGACGGCCATCCTTGAAGACGCGACCATGCGGCGCATCATCGATCACCTCTGCAGGGCCCGGTGCCAGACGCAGAATATTGCCGTTGCGGACCTTGGGAACCTGCGCAATACCGGCCTGCTCCGCCAGTTCCTTCTGGGCGACGAGATGAGCGGCTTCGCCATGCACCGGCACAAGAATCTGTGGCTTCACCCACTCATACATCTGCAGCAATTCATTGCGGCGCGGATGGCCAGACACATGGACCAGCGCCTCATTATCCGTGATGATATGGACGCCCTGCTCTATCAGGCCATTTTTGATATCGAGGATGGCCTTCTCATTTCCCGGGATGGCGCGCGAGGAAAACACTACGGTATCGCCCGATGCCAAGGCCACATTGCGCATTTCATCGCGCGACAGCTTGGCGAGTGCGGCGCGGGATTCGCCCTGCGAACCCGTCAGGATGACCACGACCTTGTTGCGCGGAATATAGCCGAACTCATCTTCGGCCAGAAACGGCTTGATGCCTTCCATGATGCCAAGATCATGGGACACGTTGACGACGCGCTTCAAGGACGATCCCAGTAGCAGTACTTCGCGCCCTGCCCGCTCGGCGGCCTGGGCAATGGAGCGAATACGCCCAACATTCGACGAGAAGGTGGTGATCGCCACGCGCCCCTCGGCATTCTCGATGATCTGGCGAAGCCCCTCCGACACCTGTTCCTCGGACGGCGAAACACCATCGCGCAGGGCATTGGTGCTGTCGCACATCATTGCCAATACGCCCTCCTGACCGATGGCACGAAACCGCGCTTCGTCAGTCAGCGGACCCAGAGATGGGGCGTGGTCGATCTTCCAGTCGCCCGTGTGGACGGCATTGCCAAGCGGTGTGCGGATGACAAGCGACATGGGCTCCGGGATCGAATGGTTGACGCCAATGGCTTCGATCTCGAACGGGCCCACATTGATGCGATCTCCCGCCTTGAACGGGGTGATCGGAATTTCGGCCCGCGTTCCCTCATAATCCCGCTTGGCTTCCAGCATCCCGGCAGTGAAGCCGGATGCATAGACCGGCACGTTCAGGCCAGGCCACAGATCATTCAGCGCGCCGTAATGATCTTCATGCGCGTGGGTGATGATGATGGCCTTGAGGCTGCCGCGCTGCTCCTCGATGAAGCGGATATCGGGAAGCACGAGATCCACGCCCGGCAGATCCAGCCCGGCGAAAGTAACGCCGCAGTCCACCATGATCCACTGCCGCTTTGCAGCAGGCCCATAGCCATACAGCGCCAGGTTCATGCCGATTTCGCCTACGCCGCCAAGCGGCAGGAATACAAATTCGTCGTTCGTGGTCATCAGCTTCTACATCCAATCATGCGATGCATCGCCACGTCTCCCGACACGGCAATGGGGGAATGCACCATTTTGTCATTCGCACGAACGGCCGATGCCAGCCGCCGCGCTCCTGCATTTACCGAGCAGCAGGAATGCTCCAGATCACTTTTGTGAACTTCGGCGCTTCAAGCACCGCCCGGCTCACCCCAAAACACATCGCCAGCCGCAATCGAGCGCAGTTGGCCCTCATCTTCCTGCAGCAGAAGAAAACCCTTATCATCAATTCCGGCAAAACGCCCGTGGAGAGAGCGATCGGGAAGATTGACCGTGATCGCTTCCCCGATGCCGCAGGCTGCGGACCGCCACAGGCGCATGACTTCGGCCACACCCTCGCCGCCGTTCCATATCGAGAGAATGTAAGCTATTTCCCGAAAAAGATGTGCAAAAACCTCTTCCGGGCTGGCCGACACACCGTGCTCGCCAAGCCGCGTAACCGGATAGGCCGGGCTATCCGGCATATGCGCTATATTTATACCAATGCCGATCACCAGCGCCATGCGTGCATCTGGAAGCGTTTCGGCCTCCAGCAGAATACCGCAGGTCTTTTTACGGCCAATCAGAATATCGTTCGGCCACTTGATTTCCAGCGGCGCACCGCCGGGCGGAAGGACCGCCCCAACCGCCCGGTAAACGGCAAGCGCAACAGCGAGTGGCAGGGAACCAATATGTTCGGGAGGGGCAGGATCGATCAGGAGGAGTGAGGCATAGAGGTTACCAGCTTCGGAAACCCATAATCTGCCGCGACGGCCACGACCACCGGTCTGACGCACCGCCGTGATCCAGATGTTGCCAGCGTCACCCGCCTTAGCTCTCGCAAAGCACTCGGCATTGGTGGATGACGTCTCGCCTAAAGCTTCGTGCCGGAAGTCTTCAAGTGACACCCGGCCCGTTTTCATGCGTCTATCGCTCAAAAGAACGTCTTTGCTGCGGCTGTGACCGCGTTGGTGAACATGCCACCAAAGAGGATGAAGCCGACAACGAAGAGACCCGACAAGGCGTAAACAACGCGCAATTCGCCCGCAGCCTTTTCAAAGCCGCCCTTCGCCTCATCGAACCACATGACCTTGACGATGCGCAGATAATAGTAAGCACCGACAACCGAGGCGATGACACCGATGACCGCAAGCGGGTAAAGATGTGCTTCGATGGCAGCAAGGAACACATAGTACTTGCCGAAGAAGCCAGCCAGCGGAGGAATGCCCGCAAGCGAGAACATCAGGATCGTCAGGACCAGCGCCATGAAAGGATTGGTCGAGGCAAGACCAGCCAGATCGTTCACATCCTCGACATTGCCGACGTCCTTGCGGCGCATGGCCAGGATGCAGGCGAATGTACCGAGTGTCATGCCCATATAGACCGCCATGTACCACAATACGCCCGACACGCCCGACTGACTGCCGGCCGCAAGGCCAACCAGCGCATAACCCATGTGGCTGATGGAAGAATAGGCCATCAGACGCTTGATGTTGCGCTGGCCAATGGCAGCAAAGGCACCGAGCAGCATGGAGGCGATCGAAACGAAGACGACAATCTGCTGCCAGTCGGCAAAGACGGGCTGGAACGCATCGACCACGATCCGAACGAAGATCGCCATGGCGCCAACCTTCGGCGCCGCAGCCAGGAACGCAGTAACCGTTGTCGGCGCGCCTTCATAAACGTCCGGTGTCCACATGTGGAATGGCACAGCAGAAATCTTGAATGCCAGACCGGCCAGAACGAAGACCAGACCGAAGACGAGGCCAAGCGAGCGCGTTTCGGAAGAAAGCACCGCCGCAATTTCGCTGAACCCGGTGTTGCCGGTAAAGCCGTAGACCAGCGACATGCCATAGAGCAACATGCCCGAAGACAGAGCGCCCAGAACGAAATATTTCAGGCCAGCCTCGGTCGAGCGCAGGCTCTCGCGATTGATCGCGCAGATGACGTAAAGAGCAAGCGACTGAAGCTCGAGCGCCATGTAGAGCGAAATCAGGTTGTTGGCCGAGATCATCAAGAGAATGCCGAGCGTGGCAAGAACCAGCAGCACGGGATATTCGAAACGACCAATCGGCTCCACACGGCTGTGGCCAATCGACAGGATCATGGCGACGATGGAGCCAATCAGCGCCAGCACCTTCATGAAGTTGCCGAAGGCATCGGCGACGTAAACGCCGCCGAATGCTTCGCCCGTTGCAGGCGCGAAGATGATCCACAGACCGACGACCACCAGAAGGGCCATGGAAAGACCCATGACCGTGTTGGTCGACTTGTCCCCGGAGAAGACCCCAATCATGAGCAGCACCAGAGCGCCGACCGCAAGGATCAGCTCGGGCGTCGCGATGCGCAGACTGGCAAAAAGAATTTCAGCGGTCATGTCCAACGGGTCCTGTCGTCAGTTCAGAGAAAGCGCAACATTCTGCGCTGCCTGCAATGCGGCGGTATAATTATTGATCAGAAGGTCCACAGATGCTGCCGTGGCATCGAAAACCGGTGCCGGATAGACGCCGAAGAAGATCGTCAGCACAACCAGCGGATAGAGGATGACCTTTTCGCGAGCCGACAGGTCAAGCATGGATTTGAGGCTTTCCTTTTCCAGCGCACCGAAGATCACCCGGCGGTAAAGCCACAGAGCGTAGGACGCCGAAAGAATGACGCCAGTCGCTGCAAACAGCGCAACCCAGGTGTTGGCGCGGAAAACGCCGATGATCGTCAGGAATTCACCAACGAAACCGGAGGTACCAGGCAAGCCCACATTGGCCATGGTAAAGACCATGAAGGCCACGGCATATTTCGGCATGTTGTTGACGAGACCGCCATAGGCCGAGATCTCGCGGGTATGAAGCCGGTCATAGACCACGCCAACGCACAGGAAGAGCGCGCCCGACACGATACCGTGCGACAGCATCTGGAAGATGGCACCCTGCACGCCCTGAACATTGGCCGCGAAGATACCCATCGTCACATAGCCCATATGTGCAACCGACGAATAGGCGATCAGCTTCTTGATGTCGTCCTGCATCATCGCAACCAGCGACGTATAGATGATGGCCAGCACGGACAGCGTGAAGACAAAGGGCGCAAAATAGTCTGATGCCAGCGGGAACATCGACAGCGAGAAACGGATGAAGCCGTAGCCACCCAGCTTCAGCATAACGCCAGCCAGAATGACCGAACCTGCCGTCGGCGCCTGGACGTGAGCGTCAGGCAACCATGTGTGCACAGGCCACATCGGCATCTTGACCGCAAAAGCCGCAAAGCAGGCAAGCCAGAGCCAGGTCTGCATTCCAGCCGGGAAACCAAACTTCAGCAGTTCCGTCATGTCGGTGGTGCCAGCCTGCCAGTACATCGCCATGATGGCGAGCATCGTCAGAACCGAGCCCAGTAGCGTGTAAAGGAAGAACTTATAGGAGGCGTAAACACGATCCTTGCCGCCCCACACGCCGATGATGATGAACATCGGGATCAGCGTTGCTTCGAAGAAGACGTAGAAAAGGACGGTATCCAGTGCGACGAATACGCCGACCATGACGACTTCCAAGAGAAGGAAGGCGATCATGTATTCCTTGATGCGCTTCTCGATGGCGTTCCAGCTTGCGAGCACGCAAAATGGCATCAGGAATGTCGTCAGGATGACAAACAGCATCGAGATGCCGTCAATACCAAGGTGATAGGCAGCGATATCGCCGAACCAGGCGTGCTTTTCCACCATCTGGAAGCCGGGGTTGGAATTGTCAAACCCGATCCAGATGAACAGCGACACGATAAATGTGAAGACGGTGGTCAGCAGCGAGACGTTGAGCACGTTGCGGCGGCCGTAAGGTCCGTTCGCATTCGTCAGAAGCAGGAGCACCACGCCGACCAGCGGCAAGAAGGTGACCGTTGAAAGAATTGGCCAATCGGTCATCAGAAGGCACTCCCGAGCATCATCCATGTGACAAGCGCCGCGATGCCAATCAACATCGCAAAGGCATAATGATAAAGGTAACCGGATTGCAGGCGAACGACGCGGTTGGTCACATCAGCCACCCGTGCTGCAATACCGTTCGGTCCGTAGTGATCGATGACTGCGACATCGCCCTTCTTCCACAGGAAGCGACCAAGCGCCTTTGCGGAACGAACGAAGAGGAAGTCATAGAGCTCGTCGAAATACCACTTGTTGAGAAGGAACTGGTAGAGGCCACGATGGGTAGCTGCCAGACGCTTCGGCGTTTCAGGCGACTTGATATACATGTACCAGGCGGTCACGAAACCAAGGGCCATCGCAAAGAACGGGCTCCACTTCACCCACAATGGAACGTGGTGGAACTCTTCGAGTATTTCATTGGACGGAAGCGTAAACAGAGCGCCTTTCCAGAATTCCGCATATTCGTGGCCGAAGAAGTAGCCTTCGAAAACGACACCGGCGAGAACCGCGCCAACCGTCAACACGAAAAGCGGGATCAGCATGACCATCGGAGATTCATGGACGTGGTGCATGACATCTGCGGAAGCGCGCGGCTTGCCGAAGAAGGTCAGGAAGGCCAGGCGCCAGGAATAGAAGCTGGTAAACAGCGCGGCAACGACAAGCAGCACGAAGGCAAAGCCAGCAACCGCATTGTGCGACGCATAGGCCGACTCGATGATCACGTCCTTGGAGAAGAAGCCAGCAAAGCCGATCATCGTTCCGGGAATACCAACGCCGGTCAGGGCCAGCGTGCCGACAGTCATCGTCCAGAAGGTAATGGGAATGTGCTTGCGCAGACCACCCATGAACCGCATGTCCTGCTCACCATCCACGGCGTGAATGACCGAACCGGCGCAAAGGAACAGCAGCGCCTTGAAGAAAGCGTGCGTGAACAGATGGAACACGGCTGCACCATAGGCGCCAACGCCGAGCGCAACGAACATGTAGCCGAGCTGCGAACAGGTCGAGTAGGCAATCACCCGCTTGATGTCGTTCTGAACCAGACCGACCGTCGCTGCAAAGAACGCCGTGATCGCACCAATCAGCGTGACGAATGTCAGTGCATCCGGTGACAGTTCGAAAATCGGCGACATGCGTGCAACGAGGAAGACGCCGGCCGTGACCATGGTCGCGGCGTGGATGAGAGCCGACACAGGGGTCGGGCCTTCCATGGCATCAGGCAGCCATGTGTGCAGAAGGAACTGCGCCGACTTACCCATTGAGCCCATGAAGAGCAGCAGGCACACGCCGGTCAATGCATGAGCCTTGTCCAGCTGCATACCGAACAGATTGATGACGACATCAGTCGACGCCGAGCCATCTGCTGGCAGATAGGTGCCGGCAGCTGCAAAGATCGTTTCAAAGTTCACCGATCCGAACAGCACGAAAAGGCCGGAAATACCGAGAATGAAACCGAAGTCGCCGACGCGGTTGACGATGAAGGCCTTCATGGCAGCAGCCGAAGCAGACGGCTTCTTGAACCAGAAGCCGATGAGCAGGTAGGATGCCAGACCCACGCCTTCCCAGCCGAAGAACATCTGCAACAGGTTGTCAGACGTAACCAGCATCAGCATGGCGAAGGTGAAGAGCGAAAGGTAGGCGAAGAAACGCGGACGATGCGGATCGTGATGCATGTAACCAATGGAATACAGATGCACGAGGCATGAAACCGTATTGACCACCACGAACATGACGGCGGTCAGCGTATCGATGCGGAAAGCCCACTCGACATCGATGCCACCGGACTGGATCCAGCGCAGCACAGTCACCTTGATGACTTCGCCAGCTTCATGGCTCAGAAGCGCCACATCAAAGAAGACAACCCAGGACAGGATCGCAACAACGATCATCAGGCCGGTTGTGACATATTCGGAAGCCTTGGCACCGATGGAGCGGCCAAACAGGCCAGCGATCAGAAAACCGATCAGCGGAAGAAAGACGATAGCTTTGTAGATCATAGCCTTATCAGCCCTTCATCATATTGACGTCTTCCACGGCAATCGAACCGCGGTTGCGATAGAAGACAACGAGTATTGCAAGACCGATGGCAGCTTCCGCAGCAGCAACGGTCAGAATGAACAGTGCGAAGACCTGGCCAACAATATCATTCAGGAAGGACGAGAACGCGACCATGTTGAGGTTGACCGCAAGCAGGATCAGTTCGATCGACATCAGGATGACGATGACATTCTTCCGGTTAAGAAAGATACCGAAGATGCCGATCGTAAAGAGGACCGCGCTGACCGTGAGGTAATGGGAAAGACCGATTTCCATAATATGTTTTCCTTGGATCCGTTCGCGCCTTAGATGCCCTGACCCGGCTTGACCTTGACTGTGGTAACAGCGGTCTTGGGATCGCGACCGACCTGGGTGGCAATATCCTGCCGCTTGATATCGGTGCGGTGGCGAAGTGTCAGCACGATCGCGCCGATCATTGCCACCAGCAGCACCAGACCGGCAAGCTGGAAGAAGTAAACGTAGTTGGTGTAGAGCACGTCGCCGAGTGCCGCAGTATTGGTGCGCTCCAGCGGGTTCGGGATCGGCATGGTGATGGATTTCGCTGCCTGCGGGTTCAGGACGCTGCCGCCCACGACGATGATGAGCTCAGCCGCAAGGATGATGCCAATCAAAGCGCCGATCGGCGCATATTGCAGCACGCCGGAGCGCAGTTCGGCAAAATCCACGTCCAGCATCATGACGACGAAAAGGAACAACACCGCCACGGCGCCGACATAAACGACGAGCAGGATCATCGCCAGGAATTCAGCGCCGGTCAGCAGGAAGAGCGCTGCGGCATTGAAAAAGGTCAAGATAAGGAACAGCACCGAGTGAACGGGGTTCTTTGAAGCGATGACCATGAACGCAGACGCCACGGCGACGAAAGCGAAGATGTAAAAAAATACAGCGTGCAGACCCATGTTGGTGCCTTTTTGTCCTCACCGGACAAACGCGACCCTGAAGTCGCATGCCCGTTTCGTTCCCGTCAGCGATAACCGACAGGCATTGACTGTTTTACCCCCTCCGAAGCACTGCTGCGGAGACATCATGCTGCCTTAACGGTAAGGCGCATCCAGAGCAAGGTTGCGAGCGATTTCACGCTCCCAGCGATCGCCATTATCGAGAAGCTTCTGCTTGTCGAAATACAGTTCCTCGCGGGTTTCCGTCGCGAATTCAAAGTTTGGACCCTCGACGATCGCATCGACAGGGCATGCTTCCTGGCAGAAGCCGCAGTAAATGCACTTTACCATGTCGATATCGTAACGAACCGTGCGGCGCGTGCCATCGTTGCGGCGTGGGCCAGCTTCGATGGTGATGGCCTGGGCAGGACAGATCGCCTCACACAATTTGCAGGCAATGCAGCGCTCTTCGCCGTTGGGATAACGACGCAAAGCGTGCTCACCACGAAAACGCGGGCTGACCGGACCTTTTTCGAACGGATAGTTTACCGTTGCCTTCTGTTTAAAGAAGTGACGCATGGTCAGAAAAAAGGCGCCGACGAATTCCTTCAGGAACAGTGAATTGACGGCTTGGGAAAGACTGGCCATCTCAACCTCCAGATCTGCAAGCGAGGGCTGCGCACATCATCATGCGCCTGCCGTCAGCTTGAGTACGAATGCAACAATAATAACCATGGCGAGCGACAGCGGCAGGAACACCTTCCAGCCAAGACGCATCAACTGGTCATAGCGGTAGCGTGGAACGAATGCCTTAACGAGACCGAACATAAAGAAGACCATGCCGCCCTTCAGCGCAAACCACACGATACCCGGTACCCAGTTGAGGAACCAGACATCCACGATGGGAAGCCAGCCTCCGAGGAACAGGATGGTCGTCAGGCAGCACATCAGAACGATGGCGGCATATTCACCCAGCATGAACATCATGTACGGGGTGGAGCCATACTCCACCATGTGACCCGCTACAAGTTCCGATTCCGCTTCCGGCAGATCGAACGGTGGACGGTTGGTCTCGGCCAGCGACGAAATGAAGAAGATGATGAACATCGGGAACAGCGGCAGCCAATGCCAATCCAGGAAGGAGGCAGGTAGCCCGAGCGACGTGCCGATACCGGAATGCTGCGCATTGACGATATCCGTCAGGTTCAACGAACCCACGCAAAGCAACACAGTGACGATGACGAGGCCAATCGAGACTTCGTAGGACACCATCTGCGCCGCAGAGCGCAACGCGCCGAGGAACGGGTACTTGGAGTTAGACGCCCAGCCACCCATGATGATGCCATACACTTCAAGCGACGAAATCGCGAAAATGTAGAGAATGCCGACATTGATGTTGGCCACCACCCATCCATCCGCAAACGGGATGACGGCATAGGTCGCCAGAGCCAGTGTCACGGCAACCAGCGGCGCCAGCAGGAACACGGCCTTGTTGGCACCTGACGGAATGACGGGTTCTTTCAGAATGAACTTCAAAAGGTCGGCAAAGGACTGGAACAGACCGAAGGGACCAACCACGTTGGGGCCACGGCGCAGCTGTACCGCCGCCCAGATCTTACGGTCGGCAAGAAGAAGGAAGGCGATAGACACCAGCAACAAAACGAGAAGCAGCAGAGACTGGCCGACAATAATCAGCGCTGGCCAGACGTAGCTCCAGAAAAACGAGTCCATAATCCCCTACCCTTACTCTGCCGCAGCCTTGAAGTTGTTGCGGGCCAATGCGGAACATTCGGCCATCACGGCGGACGCTCTCGCAATCGGGTTCGTCAAATAAAAATCCTTCACCGGCGAAGCAAAGCCTGCCTTGCCAAGCGCACCGCCCGTGGCCGCGAGCGCCTCGATATCAGATGCATTGGCAACCGTTACAGCGTCCACATCGGCGAAATGCGGATGGGTGGCGTAGAGCTGCGCGCGCAGAGCCGACAGAGAGTCGAACGGCAGCTTGTGGCCAAGCACATCGGACAATGCCCGCAGGATTGCCCAGTCTTCGCGAGCTTCGCCCGGTGCGAAGCCGGCGCGGTTGCCCATCTGGACGCGACCTTCGGTGTTGACCCACGTTCCCGACTTTTCGGTATACGCAGCACCCGGCAGGATGACATCGGCATTCATGGCGCCATTGTCACCGTGCGAACCAATATACACGGTGAGCTTTGCGGATTTGCTCGAAAGATCGATCTCGTCCGCACCCAGCAGGAACAGCACTTCAGCCGATGCTAGGATGGAGGCGGCGTTGAGCGACTTGTCTGCCGGCACGAAGCCGAGATCAAGTCCGCCGACGCGGGCAGCAGCCGTATGCAGGACGCAGAAACCATTCCACTCAGCCGAAACAGCGCCGACAGCCAAGGCCAGCTTTGCCGCCGCGCCAAGGACCGCAGCACCATCTTCACGCGACAGAGCGCCCTGACCTACGATGATCAACGGGTTCTTCGCAGCCTTCAACTTTTCGATGAAGCTGTGCGAACCGTTCGTCAGATCGGACAGCGTGTCGGTGCCGGAGCCGAGATATTCATAATCATAGCGCAGCTCACCTGCCTCGCCGATAACGGCAATTGGCAGGCCACCGCGACGCCAGCGCTTGCGAATACGCGCGTTGAGCACCGAGGCTTCATAGCGCGGATTGGAGCCGATGATCAGAACCGCATCCGCCTGATCGATGCCTTCGATCGTCGCGTTGAACAGATAGCTGGCGCGACCAAGCGATGGATCAAGCGCCGTGCCATCCTGACGGCAATCGACGTTGGTCGATCCGAGCGATGCCAGCAGCGACTTCAGCGCAAACATTTCCTCGACCGAAGCGAGATCGCCAGCGATGGCGCCGATCTTTTCACCCGATGTCGAACCGACGGCTGCCTTGATGGCGCCGAAAGCCTCAGCCCAGCTGGCAGGCTGCAGACGGCCATCCTTGCGGACGTAAGGCCGGTCCAGACGCTGGGTTTTGAGACCATCCCAGATGAAGCGGCTCTTGTCGGAAATCCACTCTTCGTTGATGGCTTCGTTCACGCGCGGCATGACACGCATGACTTCGCGGCCACGTGTATCGACCCGAATGGCAGAACCGAGAGCGTCCATCACATCGATGGTTTCGGTCTTGCCGAGTTCCCATGGGCGGGCGGTAAAGGCAAAAGGCTTCGATGTCAGCGCACCGACGGGGCAGAGGTCAACCACGTTGCCCTGCAGCTCGGATGTCATCGCCTGCTCAAGATAGGTTGTGATTTCAGCATCTTCACCGCGACCGATGAGGCCGAGTTCGGAAATGCCGGCGACTTCGGTGGTGAAGCGGACGCAGCGCGTGCAGTGAATGCAGCGGTTCATGACCGTCTTGACGAGCGGTCCGATATATTTGTCTTCCACGGCGCGCTTGTTTTCAGAATAGCGCGAACCCGGAATACCGAAGGCCATCGCCTGGTCCTGAAGGTCGCATTCGCCGCCCTGGTCGCAGATAGGACAATCCAGCGGGTGGTTGATGAGCAGGAATTCCATCACGCCTTCGCGGGCCTTCTTGACCATCGGCGTATTGGTGAAAACTTCCGGCAATTCGCCATTCGGGCCGCCGCGAATATCGCGCACACCCATGGCGCAGGAGGCAGCAGGCTTTGGTGGTCCGCCCTTTACCTCGATGAGACACATGCGGCAGTTACCCGCGACCGACAAACGCTCATGAAAACAAAAGCGCGGAACTTCAGCACCGGCCTCCTCGCACGCCTGCAGCAGCGTGAAATGATCCGGAACTTCGATCTCTTTACCGTCAACCTTGAGCTTTGTCATGGTCCTACTTACGTCCTGTTGCCTGTCCATCTCGCATCAGCGCGGTCGCGGACAAATCCTGATCGCATCCGGCAAGACTCACAAGGCGCCAGATGCTTTAACGATGTAAGGGACCGGTACACCCGATCCCCGCCCCTCGCAACACCCTTGAGGTGTTACTTTGGCCGGTGTTACTCGGCAGCCTCAAGCACAGCGCCATCATCCATGGCTCTGTAGGTATATTGATCGATCCGCTTTTCGATTTCCGGACGGAAATTGCGGATCAGCGCCTGAACCGGCCATGCAGCCGCATCACCCAACGCGCAGATGGTGTGACCCTCGATCTGCTTGGTGACTTCAAACAGCATGTCGATCTCGCGCTTCTGCGCGTTGCCCTTGACCATGCGCTCCAGCACGCGCCACATCCAGCCCGTGCCTTCACGGCAAGGGGTGCACTGGCCACAGCTTTCATGCTTGAAGAAGGCAGCGATACGGGCGATCGCCTTGATGACGTCGGTGGACTTGTCCATGACAATCATGCCGCCGGTACCGAAGGACGACTTCACTTCGCGCATACCGTCGAAGTCCATGATGGCGTCCTTCATGTCCTCACCGCGAACGATGGGGCACGATGCGCCGCCTGGGATGACGCCGAGCAGATTATCCCAGCCACCACGGATACCGCCACAGTGACGCTCGATCAGTTCCTTGAAGGAGAGGCCAAGCGCATCTTCAAACGTGCAGGGACGCTCGACATGGCCGGACACCATGAACAGCTTTGTGCCGACATTGTTCGGACGGCCGATGGACGAGAACCACGATGCACCGCGACGCAGAATGGTTGGCGCAACAGCGATGGATTCGACGTTATTGACGGTTGTCGGGCAGCCATAGAGACCCATATTGGCCGGGAATGGAGGCTTGAGGCGCGGCTGGCCCTTCTTGCCTTCGAGGCTTTCGAGAAGCGCCGTTTCCTCGCCGCAGATATAGGCACCTGCGCCGTGGTGAACGTAGATATCGAAATCCCAGCCGTTCTTGTTGTTCTTGCCCAGCAAGCCAGCATCGTAGCATTCGTCGATCGCCGCCTGCAGCGCTTCGCGCTCACGCATATATTCGCCGCGAACATAGATGTAAGCGGTGTGGGCACCCATGGCAAAACCGGCGATGACGCAACCTTCGATCAGCGTATGCGGATCGTGGCGCAGAATTTCGCGGTCCTTGCAGGTACCGGGTTCCGACTCGTCGGCGTTGACGACGAGGTAATGCGGACGGCCATCGTTTTCCTTCGGCATGAAGGACCACTTGAGGCCCGTCGGGAAGCCGGCGCCACCGCGACCACGCAGGCCCGACGCTTTCATCTCATTGATGATCCAGTCACGACCCTTTTCGATGATCTGCTTCGTGCCGTCCCAGTGACCGCGTGCGAGCACGCCCTTCAACGAGGTGTCCTTAAGGCCGTAGAGATTGGTAAAGATGCGATCTTGATCTTTTAACATGATTCAACCCCTCACTTCGGCGTCTTGCCGGAGTTTTCCGACTCGGAAGCCTTGACGTTGGCCTCTGCTGCCTTCGGCTCCGTTGCGGGTGTCTTTAGCTTCGGATCCGTTTCCGGTGCGTCCGTCTTTGCCCTTGCGGCATTCGAAGGCGGAGTCTGCACAGCGTCTGGCGCAGCCTCTTCCTTCTTGTCGAGGTTGGAACGATCGGGCCTGGTTTCTTCGGTCAGCGTCGTCAGGCCGCCAATGGGCGCCGAGAGATGCCGGTCGATCTGCGGACCAGGCTTGATGGTGTCACCCTTGCCGGCCTCGAACGTATCAATAATCTCTTCCAGACGCTCAGGCGTCAGATCTTCATAGGCATCCTTGAAGATGATAACCATCGGCGCATTGACGCAGGCGCCCTGACATTCCACCTCTTCCCAGGACAGCGTGCCGCTCTCATTGGGTGTTAGCGGATCATGATGAATCTTGTGGCGACACACATCCATCAGTGCCTCTGAACCACGCAACATGCAGGGCGTCGTGCCGCAGACCTGGATATGCGCCTTGGTACCAACAGGTTTCAACTGGAACTGGGTATAGAAAGTCGCGACTTCGAGAACACGGATATAGGCCATGTCCAGCATGTCGGCAATTTTCTCGATACAGGCGCGGGTTACCCAGCCATCCTGCTCCTGCGCACGCATCAACAGCGGGATAACCGCCGATTGCTGGCGTCCGGCGGGATATTTCTGGATCGTTTTTTCCGCCCAGGCAGAATTCTCCGCGTTGAACGCGAAGCCCGTGGGCTGGAACTGATCTTCGGCTAGTCGACGAACGGACATACTTCCTCACGCCCCATCAATTGAGCGACTCGCAACGCGATTTCGTCACCGTGACGAATTCGCAAGCATAGGCCGCTTTGTCTTTTTGCATGAACACAATGAATTTTCCGCCATTGGGAAGCGAGGATTTAATCTCGTATCCTTGTGACAGAAGCTGCTTGACAGAAGATGAACCGCCGCTTGCCTGCGACGAAACGCCGTCCTGCGCCGTTTGGGCGCAAAGCGGTGTAGTCGCGGCACAGAGAGCCAGAATGGCCAGCGGCAAACGCATCAGCGGTCAACCTCCCCGAACACGATGTCGAGAGAGCCGAGAACAGCGGTTACGTCGGCAAGCTGGTGTCCCTTGCACAGGAAATCCATGGCTTGCAGATGCGCGTAACCCGGAGCGCGGATCTTGCAGCGATAAGGCTTGTTGGAACCATCGGCGACCACGTAGACGCCGAACTCGCCCTTGGGCGCTTCGACAGCTGCGTACACTTCGCCGGCAGGCACGTGATAGCCTTCCGTGTAAAGCTTGAAGTGGTGGATCAAGGCTTCCATGGAGCGCTTCATTTCGCCACGCTTGGGCGGAACGACCTTGCCATCGAGAGACGACACGGGACCAATACGGTGCTTGCCCTGCAAAAGCTCGACGCACTGCTTCATGATCTTGATCGATTCGCGCATTTCCTGCATGCGGATCAGATAACGGTCATAGCAATCGCCGTTCTTGCCGACGGGAATGTCGAATTCGAGATCGGAATAGCATTCGTAGGGCTGCGAACGGCGCAAATCCCACGCAGCACCCGAACCGCGAACCATGACGCCGGTAAAGCCCCAGGCAAGCGCGTCTTCGAGCGACACGACGCCGATATCGACGTTACGCTGCTTGTAGATACGGTTCTCGGTCAGAAGACCTTCGACATTGTCGAGGAATGTAATGAACGGATCGCACCATTTGCCGATGTCATCGACGAGCTCCGGCGGCAGGTCCTGATGGACGCCACCCGGGCGGAAATAGGCGGCATGGAGACGGGCGCCGGACGCGCGCTCGTAAAACACCATGAGCTTTTCGCGCTCTTCGAAGCCCCAGACCGGCGGGGTCATGGCACCAACGTCCATCGCCTGGGTCGTGACGTTCATGATATGCGACAGGATACGGCCGATCTCGGAGAAAAGGACGCGGATCAACTGCCCGCGCATCGGAATCTCGAGACCCATCAGCTTTTCCACGGCAAGCGCGAAAGCATGTTCCTGGTTCATCGGCGCGACGTAATCAAGGCGGTCGAAATACGGGACGGCCTGGAGATAGGTCTTGGTCTCGATCAGCTTTTCCGTACCACGGTGCAGCAGGCCGATATGCGGGTCAACGCGCTCGACGATTTCGCCATCGAGTTCGAGAACCAGACGCAACACGCCGTGCGCGGAAGGATGCTCCGGGCCGAAGTTGATCGTAAAATTGCGAACGTTATGTTCAGTCATCAGTGTTGCTCCGCCGACGTGATCATGGCGATAAATTCGGGGCCAGTCATCGTTTTCGTGGCCTCGGCGAACGAATAGCTCGTCGGCTTTTCGTCTATGAAGATCTCAGATACCAAGCTAAAGCTTGAAGGATCGTCAAAGGCCTGCACAGAAACGACCTTATGTGCGCCATCTTTCGACCGCCACATCAAGGTGCTGCCACAGCTGTTGCAAAAGCAGCGCTCGCCCCACTCGGAAGACGAGAAGACGCCGAGATGGCTGTCATCCTCGATCGATACGCTTTCGCATTCGACGCCGAGAAAAACACCGCCGGACCAGCGACGGCACATGGAACAGTGGCAAACACCAATCTCACGGGCGCCGATCTTCGCTGTGAAGCGAACAGCGCCGCAAAGACATTGTCCTTGCACTGTGGCGGCAACGTCGCTCATTGCTTGGCCTTTTCGTCACCAGGAAGAACGTAATCCGTTCCTTCCCAAGGGGAGAGGAAATCGAAGTTGCGGAATTCCTGCTTCAACTCGACGGGTTCGTAAAGAACGCGCTTCAAGACGTCGTCGTAGCGAACTTCAACGAAGCCGGTAACGGGGAAGTCCTTGCGCAGCGGATGACCCTCGAATCCGTAATCGGTGAGAATGCGGCGCAGGTCAGAGTGGCCTTCGAAAGGAATGCCATACATGTCCCATGCTTCGCGCTCGAACCATTCCGCCCCATAGAAGACAGAGGTTGCAGACGGCACGGCTTCGTCTTCGGCCACCTGCAGCTTGAGGCGAACGCGCAGATTCTGACGCGGCGACAACAGGTGATAGACCACATCGAAACGCTTTTCGCGGCTCGGCCAGTCGACACCGCAGATATCGATGATGTTGACGAAACCGCACTGCACGTCGTCACGCAGGAAGGTCAACAGCGCGATGACATTGTCCGGCGTCGTGTTCAGCGTCAGTTCGCCATAAGCAATAACCGCGGATTCGATCAGAGAACCGCGCGCATCCTGCACATAGGCCGAGAGGTCGTTGAGAGCTTCGCTCATTCCTTATCCGTCCTTTGCCCTTAACGCTCGATCGTACCGGTGCGCCGGATCTTCTTCTGCAGCAGCAGCACGCCGTAAAGCAGTGCCTCTGCCGTGGGGGGACAGCCCGGCACATAGATATCGACAGGAACCACGCGGTCGCAACCGCGCACCACAGCGTAGGAATAATGATAATAGCCGCCGCCATTGGCGCAGGAGCCCATGGAGATGACATAACGTGGCTCCGGCATCTGGTCATAGACCTTGCGAAGCGCGGGCGCCATCTTGTTGGTCAGCGTGCCGGCAACAATCATCACATCCGACTGGCGCGGTGATGCACGCGGAGCCACACCAAAGCGCTCCATGTCGTAACGTGGGCCGGATGCCTGCATCAGACCCTCGACGGCGCAACAGGCGAGACCGAACTGCATCCACATCAGCGAGCCCGTGCGCGCCCAGGTGATCAGTTCGTCCGTAGAGGTGACGAGAAAGCCCTTATCGGCAAGCTCGTCGTTGATTTCAGTGAAATAGCCGTCATCGCTGCCGACAGGCTTGCCCGTCGACGGATCGATAATGCCTTTGGGCTGTGGCGCGACAAGCGTCGTATTGTTCTGAACTACGCCCATTCCAGTGCCCCCTTCTTCCATTCATAAATGAAACCGATGGTGAGAACACCAAGGAATACCATCATCGACCAGAAACCGAACCAGCCCATTTCACCGAAGGACACCGCCCAGGGAAACAGGAATGCGACTTCGAGATCGAAGATGATAAAGAGAATCGACACCAGATAGAAGCGAATGTCGAACTTCATGCGCGCATCGTCAAACGCGTTGAAACCGCACTCGAAAGCAGACAGCTTTTCCGGGTCGGGGTTCTTGTAGGCAACGGCAAAAGGCGCAATCAACAGCGCCAGACCGATGACAAGCGCGATACCAATGAAGATTGCGATCGGAATGTAGGAACTGAGGAGTTCAGTCATTGTCTCTTCCTTGCCCGACCGAGCGTCGGGCACAGCCCATTGGAGTGAAGAATCCGCAGGGTCGATATTATGTTGCAACGCCGCAGTGGTTATCGCAGCCAAGCCCTCTCTGCAAGAGTTTAAGTGCCATTTCAAGTCAATCGTGACTTGGAATATCGACCATGTCGCAAACCGCCTTCCGCAACACGCCGGAAACAATTCAACAAACCGTTGAAAACAATTGAAAATTAGGGAATGCGGTACGGAGATACGAACCACCTGCAGTCCGCCGACAGAAGATGTTTTTTTTGGCCCGCAGGGCGGCGAAAACATGACCCGAAAGAACAGGAATTTTCTTTTCCACACCACGCAAATCAGGCCGCTCTCGGCGACATGATGACATCGCGACGAGCGATCTGACGTTTATCAAAAGCAAGCACAAGGGCAGGAAAAACAAAACACGCCAATGCCATGTAGCGGCAGAGGCGTTATAAGGAGATGACATTGAAGATTGTAAAATGGCGCGAGTGACGGGGCTCGAACCCGCGACCTCCGGCGTGACAGGCCGGCACTCTAACCAACTGAGCTACACCCGCGCATTTTATGGATCTCGAGGATCCGTCTTTTCGAGGAAGGAATGGCGCGAGTGACGGGGCTCGAACCCGCGACCTCCGGCGTGACAGGCCGGCACTCTAACCAACTGAGCTACACCCGCACATTCCCTAAAGACTGGCCTAAACCGGTCTTACGAACTCGCCTCGGCTGTTCGTTGAGCGGCTAACTAAGGCGTTCGCGTTGGGGTGTCAAGCAGGTTTCACGACAAAAGATTATGCTCATGCATTTTGATTTGCCAAAGACCTGAAGACGCCCGGTTTCCCGGCATTTTTCCTTATCAGTTTTTTTTCGTCAATCGTGCCCACTTATCCACAGACGGTCTCCGTGGATGCCTCACGCGACCCGCCTGCCCTCCCAACCTGTCCGCTTGAGCATTTCCGCGATAGGATTCGGCCTGGATCTGACGCACGGCAAATCCCGCTTGAGATCGTGGCTGGAGGTCGCACAATTGTGGATAAGTTTTCATAGCGGTCTCAAACGCGGCAAACTTCCCGGATTTGCTGGGATTAGGACGATAGCACGTCGCCAAACCAGCGAACCGGCCCGCACAAAAATCGAAAAAAACAAAAAAACTTCATAAAAGCTCTTGCGGTTTTTTTCCGATCCGAATAGATCACGGCCACCGACGCGGCGGACACGATCCGCAAGACGCGAAGGGCGATTAGCTCAGTTGGTAGAGCGCCTCGTTTACACCGAGGATGTCGGGAGTTCGAGTCTCTCATCGCCCACCATTTTCTTAGTGAAGACATCTTTGAAACTGTTGCGCAGCTCTTTTGAGCACGGCCAATGGTCAATCGCGCGGCTAGGTAACCGTTGCCGCCTCAATGATTCTCGCTCGGTTGCCCAGCTTTTCAGCCCGACACACAGGGCTGTCGCTCGTCAGAAATGGCGAGGGAGGTCTTCTTCGATGAGTATGTCGCTTGAGAACTGTTCGCGCAGGGCGCGGATGGCTGCGGCATTGGCTTTGATGCGGCTTTGGCGGCCGAGTATCGAGATGACTGTAACACCGGGGATGTCAGCGACGATTTGCTGCCAGGCTGGCGGTTGCTCGGCATTGTGGCGGAAAGTCATGATGTACTGTTTCTGCGGGTCGGTCATCGTGTTTGCCGCCTTTTGTAACGAGGTTGCCCTCCTCACCTTGGGTGAGCCTGGGATGGCGCGCAGACTTGCCTTGCGCCATCCTTGCCTCGGGCATCAGTTCACGCGGCTAAGGCCCTCTCCCTGATAGGGTTGAGAAAGACCGATGGACAAGGCCGCCCCTTCGAGTTTCGATCTGGCGTATTTTGCGCGGGCCTGAGTTCTTTGCAAGCTCCTGTAGATTGCATCTCGAGACAGCATGACAGCCAGCGTGGCAGTTGTGATGGGGGTCGCCATGGAGGTGCCAGACATATCGGCATAGGGGGCCTCGTCCCCTTCCCATGCGGGCACCGTAGAGATGACCGCTGATCCACCCGCCGTGACTGCAATCTCCTTGCCGACATTGGCGTAGGTCGGCAGGAACAGACCGCCGGTACCGAAGTGATCGGCCTGATTGGGAATGGTGAGACTGGCCATATTGTTCAAAGGGTAGGTTCCGGGCCGTCCGACAGCAGACACCGCCACCGCCAGCGGGTAGCTTGCCGGAGCAAGAACCGGCTGCCCGAAATTGTTGCCCGCCGCACATATGCACAGCGTGCCACGCGCATAAGCCGCGAGCACGGCATCATATTCGATGGCAGACGGATCACCGCCCAGGCTCAGATTGATCAGATCCACCTCGTGCGCAATCGACATGGCATCTATCGCAGACGCGATGTCGCCCTGATTTGCACCCTGCCCCGGCGCAAACACGCGGGCCACGAACACCTCTGCGGCAGGCGCCAGCCCGGCATAGTCGCCGGTGCCCAGCGGCGGGCGCGCGCCAATCAGTCCCGACACATGCGTGCCATGCCACTGAACATCTGCGGTGGCCTCAGGGCCCGGCTGAAAGCAGCCATCGATAAAGGAGCCGGCAGGAATCATATGGTTGAGATAAGGATGCGGCCCCAGCCCGGAATCGATCACACCAATGCGGATTCCCTCGCCTGCGGACGGATCGTAAAGGCTGATCCCGGCAAGCTGGTGCCACCATCCCAACGGACCGCTTTTCGGAAGACAGTCGAGATTGACCGACGTAGCCGTCACCGGATGGACGACAACGCCTGACCAGGCGCCACCGTGGGGCGAAATCTGTGCAGACATCGGGTACCACTGCGCCGGATCAAAGGGAAAAACGGCCAGCCCGTTTGAATCTGTTACCACGCTGAGACTGCTCGTTTGCGACTGCGCCGATGGCGTGAGTGCGACCAGGCCAAGCTCCACCAGCACGCCAGAAAGCGGTGAGCCCGAAGAGGTCACGGTCATCGTGAACGCAGGCGCTGGTGGAACGGCATTCTCTTCAACCGCTTCACTGTCGATAAAGGGGGCTACCGGAGAACCCCATGGAGCCATACGCAACGCCGCTGGCCAGCGCAGAAACTCCCTCTCGATAATCGTGTCCGGTGAAAGATCACTGTTCTTCGCTCGCAACTCCGCTTCTTCGGCATTGACGACCAGAACACGGCGCAAATCGTCACGGTCGGCACCGCTGTCGCTGACGATCTGCATCGATCCGCCAAGCGTCCGCATCAGTCTTTCGCTGAAATTGCCCTTCGCAGTGCGTCTCGCCCGCCCGTCGCGGTAGGGGGCTATACGATGGGAGATGATGAAGCGTCCTGTCGGACTTTTATGTTCAGGAGGCTGTTCTGAATGATCGGTGGTGTCGGTGGTCATCGCTCGTTTCCCTGATGGCTTACAAGTGGCCGGAACCCTGGTTTTTCAGGCATAATCAAAATTTCAAATACACGCATAACGACTTCTGCGCTTAACAATTGCTCGTTATAAATGTATTTTGGGTTTGCACAACTTTAAAAAGTGCAATATGGGTTTTCGCGTTATGAGGGTGTACGGGTCAATTTAGCGATTACCGGTGGTTGCTTCCCATGACCTAGCTTACATTCCGAACACGTCACAAAGCCCTTTCAACTTTGATTTTGGGAATTGAACCATGACTATCACTACATCTTATGGTTGTACTACAGTGACAACCACAGTCGTTGGCCCGACCGGCTATCTGCATTGCCCACAGACCAATATGCCAGGCTGCAACACGGCAACCGCCGCGAACCTCGGCCCAACCGCATATCTGCATTGCCCGCCGACCAACATCCCAGGCTGCACAACGGTGACTGCCGCAAACCTCGGCCCGACCGCATATTTGAATTGCCCACAGAGCAGCATCCCAGGTTGCCAAACCTCCGTGCAAGGATGTGTTGTACCGCAGAACACCGCCACGCCAATTTGCTCGTTGCCCTTCACATCTGTCTTCTGCGACACCGGCATTCCGCTCGTATGCGACGGCGCGGCTGCTGCGCCTCAGGCTGCAGCACAGCCACAGGGAATCACGTTCACGCCAATTTGCCAGGTCACGATCACACCCGTCTGCTCGACCGGTATCCCAGTCATCTGCAATGGTGCAGCCGCGCAGCCACAGGCAACGGTCACCCCTCCGACATCTATCGGATGCGGCACCTTCGCCACGATCTGCAAGCCGACGCATATGCATTGCACAGGACCGCAGGCCAATGATCAGCCGCAGAACGTAACCTTCACGCCGATTTGCCAGATCACGAACATCACACCCGTGTGCTCGACCGGCATTCCGGTTGTGTGCAATGGTGCAGCCGCCGCTCCTCAGGCCGCAGCACAGCCTCAGAACCTGACCTTCACGCCAATTTGCCAGGTCACCAACATCACACCCGTGTGCTCGACAGGCATTCCAGTCGTGTGCAATGGTGCAGCCGCCGCTCCTCAGGCCGCAGCACAGCCGCAGAACCTGACCTTCACACCGATTTGCCAGATCACCAACGTCACACCTGTGTGCTCGACGGGCATTCCGGTCGTGTGCAATGGTGCCGCTGCTGCACCACAGGCCGCAGCGCAGCCACAGGGCATTACATTCACACCAATTTGCCAGGTTACCCTCACACCCGTCTGCGCAACCGGTATTCCAGTCATCTGCAACGGTGCCGCCGCCGCTCCTCAGGCAGCAGCACAGCCACAGGGCATTACGTTTACACCAATTTGCCAGGTTACCCTCACACCCGTGTGCGCAACCGGTATTCCAGTCATCTGCAATGGTGCAGCCGCCGCTCCTCAGGCTGCAGCACAGCCTCAGAACCTGACCTTCACGCCAATTTGCCAGGTCACCAACATCACACCTGTGTGCTCGACGGGCATTCCGGTCGTGTGCAATGGTGCCGCCGCACAGACCCAGGCAACGGGAAATCCCGTGACATTCATCGGATGCGGCACGTTCGCAACGCTGTGCAACCCGACGCACATTCAGTGCACCGGAAACTAATCAGCTTGAACGACCATCGCCACACTTGATGTGACGTCAACACAACCCATCGGCCGGCAGTGGCCGATGGGACTTTCTCGAGGGATGCCAGCCTGCGGTCCCACGAGCTCTCAACAAAACCTGATTGTCCGGCCTTGGGGAAAAACATGTATCTTACCTCTAGCACGCTTGTGCCTTATCTCGTCGACCGCAGCGTACTGACACCAGCCGAGATCGTCGGCGATGATTTCACCATTCTTGACGCAGGCCGCCGCAACCGCAATTTCAAGATTTCCCGTCGTGATGGCTCTGGCATTTTCGTCAAGCAGGTGCCTGTCATGGCAGTCGAGACAACGCAGTCATTGCAAAGAGAAGCCACACTCTACGCGCTGGCCGACAAGGATGTTTCAGCAGATCGCCTGAAGCCGCTCATGCCGCGCCTTCGCCACTACGACCGCAGCCGCCATCTTCTGGCGGTTGATCTGGTGCCGCATTCCCAAAGCCTTACCTTTTACCAGATGCAAGTTGCAGCTGTTCCCGGCGCGATGGAAGACATCGCAGCCCAGATCGGAACTCTCCTTGCTCTCTGCCACTCCCAGTCCCCTGACCTTCTGGCGGAGACGACGAAACAGGGTATCTTTCCCGCTGCCCTCCCCTGGATCCTGAACTTCCCGGAAGCCGGGGAGAAGATTATTCCG
Organism: Agrobacterium sp. fls2-241-TYG-188a; assembly: GCF_030209845.1. Classification (NCBI taxonomy): domain Bacteria; kingdom Pseudomonadati; phylum Pseudomonadota; class Alphaproteobacteria; order Hyphomicrobiales; family Rhizobiaceae; genus Agrobacterium; species Agrobacterium sp. fls2-241-TYG-188a. The sequence goes on from NZ_JARVRD010000002.1 coordinate 1,421,008, forward strand.
ACCATGAGCGGAGGCGCGCGCACCATTCTGGCCACGCTGCGTCAGGAGCCTGGTCTGGCAGCCAACTTCAGCCGCCTGAGAGAAGAGTGGGCACGCACCAGCCTCATTCATGGTGACCTGAAATGGGAGAACTTCCTCGTCTCCCAGAAAGATGGCCCCGACGGCACCGCCAAGGTGGAGCTGATCGATTGGGAGCTTGCCGACCTGGGTGACGCCGCCTGGGATGTCGCATGTGTGCTTGCAAGCTTCATCCAGCCGATCATCGTCGGGCGCTTCTCCGCCCAGGGACAACACATGGGACCGGCCACCGCAGACGATATCATGCGTGCGCAGGCCTGCTGCCGCGCATTCTGGCGGACCTATACCGCAGCATTCACGCTGACCCCAGAACAACAGATGCTTGCCATGGAACGTTGCGTACGCTTCGCCGCCGTCCGCTTTGTCCTCACCGCCTATGAAATTGCCCAATCCATCGCAGAGATGCCGCCTTCCGCTCAACTCGCCATTCGTACCGCCGCTGACATTCTAAACGATCCACGCAGCGCGGTACGCCAGCTGTTTGCGCTCGACACCGGAGCTTGACATGAACGCCCTCCCCAAGACCTTACATTCGGTAACGCCGGACATCGCTTCGACCGCTGACACGCTGGAAGGCCAGTTGATGCAGATTTTCGAGGCGGTCGACATCATCAGCCTTTCGCGCTTTCAGATCGGCAATCGCCCCGTGGTGTCGCTGCCCGCAATGTCGACGACGGATACGCCACGCTCGGTAACCACCCGTCTGACAGAGTTCCTCTGGCCCGCACTTTACGATGCAGCCTATGCCCGCCCCTTCAGCGTCGAGCCGCCAGCGGCCAGATCCGTTCAGCCTGCACCAGATCTGCTATCGCAACTGCGCGCGGTCTTTCCCGAGGGGTCGTGCTGGTCGAACAACTGGCAGATCTACAAGAACGATGCCAACGGCGCGGCGCATGTGAGAAAGGGAGATTGCTGCCGCCAGGTCATGCCAGGCACCTTTGCAATCACCTCAGCCGGGCAGGCGCAAGCCAGCGCAATCGCTTCCATCCTGCTGCCAACGGCCTCTTCGCAGCAGCAAGCGGGCTTCTACCATATCCACAGTCACGCTCCATACAGCGACCATGACGATGCATCTCTGGCGCGGCTCTATCTTAACACCCGCCCGGAAGCGGTGGTCTCCATCATGTCGCAAATCGCGGGCTTGCTGAACGCCTATGCGGTACCGTTCAGGGCGAAAACGCTTCTAGACCCGGCAGCCTATGACCGGACCGACAGCACGGTCTTTTATCTCGCCCGCCGCCACCTCGCCTTTACACTTGCGTTGCTGCGCGACCTGTTTCCAGTTCCGCCAGCCGAACTCGCGCCGGACGTGCCGTTGTTCTCGAAGTCACTGACCGGTGGCATCGGCGGAGCCGATGACCCCGGCTATGGCATGAGCTTCGGGCAAACGCGCGCAATGATGATGGCGGATGCGATCGTCAGTGCCTGGGCAGACGGCAGTCAATCACCTTCCATTCGGCTCGAGCGTCTTCGCAAACGCTTTGATGAATCCGGCATGACGTTGAATGCACCGCACCTGAATGCTGGCAACAGCGACATATATCGCCTACCCGCCTGAGGAGATTTTCGGACATGACTTTGATGACACTTCCCAAGGCATCAACCGTTGGCGGCAACACATCCTTTCTGGAAGCGGCCACAAGAATTGGCCAGCAACTGTGCCGCGACGCTATCTGGCACGAGGACCGCTGCACCTGGATGGGCTGGGCCATGACACTGGCGGATGGCAATGCCATACCTGCGTATCGCACCGCTTCCGTTTCTCTCTATGATGGCGTGGCGGGCATTGCTCTGTTCCTCGGCAAGCTGGCCGCCCTCGCACCCTCCCCTCGGCTTGAGGCAACAGTCAAAGGGGCGGTCCAGCAGGTTTTGGCACGATTGCCCGATCTCGACACACCGCCGCAAAGAGGGCTCTATACGGGCACGCTCGGTGCCGCGCATATGTTGTGCGAAGTCGGCAGCGCGCTCGACAGGCTGGACTGGGTTGAGAAAGGGTTGGCGCTGGCGACAGAGCATGCCCCTCATCCATACGCGGATGACGCTTTGGATATCATCGCCGGTTGCGCAAGCGCCGTTCCGGCGCTCATCCATCTCGGCAAACGTTATGACCGTCCCGATCTGGTTCAGTCCGCAATCGGCCATGCAGAGCGGTTGATGGCAGCCGGAGTGATGGATACGAGCGGTCTTTCCTGGCCCTCAATCATGCCGAAGCACCGCAACCTTCTGGGTTATGCCCATGGCACATCCGGCATGGGAATGGCCTTGCTGGAAGCCCACGCGATCAGCGGCAACGAAGCGTTGCTGCACGGTGCAAAGGAAGCATTTCGCTATGAGCGAAGCTGGTTCGATGCACAGCAGCAGGGTTGGCCAGATTTCCGCATAGACCATATTACCCCTGGCGCAGCGGCCCTTCCCCCTTCCTGCAATTGCAGCTGGTGCGCCGGTTCCAGCGGCATCGGATTATCGCGGCTGCGCATGATGGAGCTCATGCCAACCGACGAAATGGCGGCAGTGGAGGTCAACACCGCCCTGCAGGATGCCTCGCGTCTGCTGACCACGCCCGTCGTGCCACAGGACCTGTGCCTATGCCACGGCCTTGCCGGCATTGCCGATTTTGTCCTCTCCGCCGGGATACAGCTGAAACAGGATGCCATATCGGTGCATGCGGAACAGGTCGGGAGATTCATCATCGATCAGTATCTGGATGCCGAGACCCCTTTGCCTTGCGGGGTCCAGCAAAGGGGTGAAGCGCCGGGCTTGATGCTTGGCATTGCCGGTATCGGCTATTTCCTCTTGCGGCTTGCCGAGCGGGAGAAGTTGCCTTCGGTGCTCCTGTTGAGGCCCTGACAGCCACCCGGGCGTTAACCTCTTGCAAACCACAGCCGAGCAAATGCGGTAAACGCCCGTTTTGATACAGTTTTAGGTCAATTACGGCTTTGGTAACCATGGCTGATTCAACAAATTTAAATCATTGATCTTTTATAGTCACGACCGCCGATTTCATGATGAATTCGGGTTTTGTGGGATGAACCATGCTTGCGAACTCTATCGTCACGCTGGCGCTGATTGCGCTGCCGATCTATCTTTTCTTCCGCTGGGTCCAATATGACTCGGAAAGGCAGGACGGAAAGAAGTAGATCCTGACCTTTCCATTCTGTGACTATCTTACAATCAACCATCTGCAGGATGGCGGAGCTTTGTGAAACCGCCCCCCTGATAGATATGTGCGGGGTCGGTGGGGTCTTCCTTGCCGGCCTCGGCAAGAATTTCCGCGCGCCATTTCGCTGAGCTATCGCTGGGTTTCCACCCCAGAAACGCGGCGTGGCTGTTGTCCCACCAGCTCTCAAGATTGTCGGAAGCGCCATAGACGACTGCATTTCCAAGACGCGGCGTTTCGAAACCACGCGCGCATAGGGAGACGAAATCCTGCGCGCTTAGCCACGTGGCCAGCATTCGGCTATTCTGCGGCTTTGCGGTCAATGAGCCGATCCGGACCGACAATGTCTCCTGCCCGAACTTGTCGAAATAGAAACTGGCAAGATTCTCACCGAAGCATTTCGAAACCCCGTAAAGCGTGTCGGGCCTTACGGACGAATTTCCATCCAGCTTTTCATCCCGTCGGTGAAAACCGATCGTATGGTTGGAGCTGGCAAAGATGATTCTTGGTTGGCCGTTATGACGCGCGGCTTCATAGAGATTATAGACGCCCTCGATATTGCCCTTGAGAATCAGCTCGAACGGTCTTTCGACGGATATTCCACCTAAGTGAATAATGCCGTCCACACCCGCCACGGCGGCGTCGACCTCCTCGCGGATGGACAAGTCGCATTTGACGAATGTCTCATGGGACGCAAGATCAGCAATATCGACCATATCGGACAGGACGACCTTTTCCGCGATCTCCTTCAACAGGGGACGAATGGCTTTTCCTACGCCCCCGGCAGCTCCGGTCAGCAGCAACGTTTTCAGCATATTCACTCCATGTTGCCGATTGCGCACCCCGAAGAACGGGAACCACGGCCAAAAAACCAACTCATCTGTTATCTTATCTCTACGCCAAAGCCGCCTGCCATTTCAAGGAGAGCGCGCGGCGTGCCCTGTAAATACTGGCAAAACACCAAAAACCGGCCTGACTTCTGCCTGACGACCCAATCTGCACCAACCATGCCAAAAATCAACTCATATTATAAGTTCTTGACGAAGGTAATATCTCGAATATGATCCGCCGCAAATGATTACAGGAGATTTGGACTCACATGGCTATGGACCCGCAGGAACTCAAAAAGGCGCTTGGTGCCGGACTTCTTTCCTTTCCCGTCACGCCCTTTACGAAGGATGGCGAATTCAATGAAAAGCCCTATCTTGAGCATGTGGGCTGGCTATCCGGTTTCGATGCCAGTGTGCTGTTTGCCGCCGGGGGCACAGGCGAATTCTTTTCGCTCGCGCCTGAAGAAGTCGCCAGCGTCGTCAAGGCGGCCAAATCCGCAGCCGGTTCCGTACCCATCGTTTCAGGCTGCGGTTACGGCACCAAGATTGCCATCCAGATCGCCCAGAGCGCGGAAGCTGCCGGTGCTGACGGCATTCTGCTGCTGCCTCACTACCTGATGGACGCCTCTCAGGCCGGTCTTTACGCGCATATCAGAGCCGTGTGTGACTCCGTTTCGATTGGCGTGATGGTCTATAATCGCGACAACTCCATTCTGACGGCGGAAACGCTCCAGAAACTGTGCGACAGCTGCCCCAACCTCGTGGGCTTCAAGGATGGCTCGGGAGACATCGGGCTTGTGCGCAAGATAACGGCGACGATCGGCGAGCGACTGACCTATCTCGGCGGTATGCCGACTGCCGAACTTTTTGCCGACGCCTATCTCGGCGCAGGCGTGACGACCTACTCTTCCGCCGTCTTCAACTTCGTCCCGGCACTTGCCCAGCAATTCTACAAGGCCTTGCGTGCAGGTGACAGAACGACAACGGATCGCATTCTCATAGACTTTTTCTACCCGTTCATGGACATTCGCAATCGCCAGAAAGGCTATGCCGTCTCTGCCATCAAGGCGGGCGTCCGGCTGATCGGTTTCGATGCGGGGCCAGTTCGCGCACCGCTCACGGATTTGACCGAGGAGGAAGTTGGAATGCTGCAAACCCTGATTGGACCTTACAAGTCATGAAGATAGAAGCGGTTCGCACACATCTGCTCGATTACAAGTTGGGTCATGCGTTCGAAAGCGCCTCGATGCGTTTTGACAGGCGCATTCATTGTCTTGTCGAGATCATTTGCGATGATGGCACCGTGGGCTGGGGCGAATGCCTCGGCCCGGCAAAACCCAACGCAGCCGTGGTAGCCGCTTACACCCCTCACCTCATCGGGAAAGACCCGCTCGATATCGAGGTCATCTGGCATCAACTCTACAATCTCTTGCGCGACCAGGGCCAACGCGGGCTCACCGTTACGGCGCTGAGCGGCATCGATATTGCGCTCTGGGACGTCAAGGGCAAACGCTTCGGCACGTCCATATCGCGTCTTCTGGGCGGACGCTTCCGCGAAAGCGTTCAAGCCTACGCAACCGGCTCTTTCCGCAAGGATGGTGTGGACGCCGTTTCCGACGTGGCGGCAGAAGTGGCTGGCTATGCGGCCCAGGGCTTTCATGCGGTCAAGATAAAGATCGGCTTCGATGTCGCTGAAGATATTGCCGTCATCGAAGCTGCGCGCGAAGCCGTCGGCCCTGATGTCAGAATCATGATCGACGCCAATCACGGTTATGATGCATTGGATGCCATTGAAGTTGGCAAGGCGCTTGCCCCGCTTGGCATCGACTGGTTCGAGGAACCGGTGGTTCCGGAGCAGCTGGATGCGTATCAGGCCGTGCGTGCCGGTCAGCCTATCCCTGTCGCGGGCGGTGAAACATGGCACGGACGCTATGGAATGCGCGCACCGCTGGAAAGCCGTGCTGTCGATATTCTCCAGCCTGATCTTGCTGGTGCTGGCGGCTTTTCGGAAACGAAGCGCATTGTCGATCTGGCCAGCCTTTACGGCGTGCGTGTCATTCCCCACGTCTGGGGCACGGGCGTTGCAATTGCCGCCGCGCTGCAATTCATGGCCTATCTTCCGCCAGACCCGGCACGTCGAAATCCCCGCCCGCCGATTCTGGAATTTGACCGGACCGAGAACCCATACCGCCAGGCGGTTCTGACAAGCCCGCTGGAGCACGTCGCGGGCGTGGTTCAGATACCCGATGGCCCGGGCCTCGGCATTGAGATCAACCGCGATGCGCTGGAGCAATATGCTTTGAAAGACGCGTGATCCCTGGGTGAAGGGATCGCGATAAAAAAAGCCGGGCGTCAGAGATGACGCCCGGCTTTTTGTTCTTCATATTCCGTCACACCGAACTCGAGCTGCACCGCAACTGCGACCCGGCAAGTCTGGTACGTGCAAACGAGCGCGGAGGGTCAAGCCAGGCACGACGTATCGCGAATAATCAGTTCGTAGCCTTCAGATCGACCGGGAAGAACAGCGTCTCGCCAGATGAGTCGTCCACGCCGTCATTGTCCGTAACCGCGAATGCCTTGCCGGACTTGTCGAAGGCGAAGCCTTCCAGTTTGTCCACGACATAGCCGTTTGTCTGGGCTTTCAGCACGGCCAAGAAGTCGTAGACTTCCGTCTTCTTGACGAGCGGCAGTTCGCCACCGATCTTGCCGGGCTTGAGGTCAGAGATTGCGACGGTGTAAAGCTTCTTCAGCTTTGCCTTATCACCCACCTGGTTGTCACGCTCTACGATGTAAACCTGATCGCCATGGGCAGTGATTTCGGAAAGGCCGACCCAGCCCTCGCCAGCCTTCTCCAATGGATAGCGAACTGCGCCCCATTCCTTGGACTTCGGATTATAGGACACGAGCTTCACTGTGCCCTTTTCATCCTTGCCCCATTCGCGTTGAACGGCCATCCACAGCGTGGCGTCATCGCCCTTGCCGATCATGGTCACGCCTTCAAAGCCGAAGCGTGTCTCACCTTCCAGCAATTCCTTGGGAAGAGCGATCTCGGCCTTGATCTCACCCTTGGCGCTGATGTTGTAGAGAGCGTGCGGAACGAGTTTCTCACTATTGCCTTCGGATGCCACCCAATAGCCGCCCTTCCCATCCAGCGTGATGCCTTCGAGATCCAGTTTCTGAGCGGCAGTGCCATCGCGCTTGACGCGAAGGACGCTGGTGATGACAGCCGGTTGCTTCGTCGCGTCTATGGTGAAGATGGATGGCTGATTGCCGTAAACCGAATCTGAAACGGCGTAGAAAATGCCGTCTTTCTCGGAATCACCAACGAGACCAGACAGGGCGCCCCATCCAATCGGCATTCCATCTTTCTGCGCCGATACGATTTGCGGATAGGCTGCCTTGGCTTCGGAACGCTCGTAGATCATGACGTGCGAGCGCGCTCCGCCATCTTTTGCCAAATCAGCTTCGTTGGCGGTGACCAGCAGGTTTCGCGACGGAATGGCTACCGCACCTTCCGGTGACACGCCCGATGGCAGGATTTGCGTGAGGGTCGGCTCACCGCCAGTATCCTTGTAGACGCCGACGACAGAAGCGCGCTCCGCCAGGACGAAGAAGTATTTGTCTTCTCCGAATGTCGCGGCTTCAAGCCCTTCAGGCTCGATACCCTTGGATTTTGAACGCTTTTCCGGGTAGTGGCCGAGTGCGGCTACGGCATGTTCGAATGACGAACCAGCTTCGTAGACAACCTTGCCGGCCTTGTCGAAAATCGTAAAGCCACGCGCGCCACCTTCCCAGTCGCCCTCATTGGCAACAACGATGCGATCATTGCCGAGCCATTTCACGGCATCCGGCTCACGCTTGCGCGCATCCTGCTTGTCGGAAAACGCCAACTGTCCATCGCTCTTGGTATCGATGTCCTTGAGATCGACGGTCCCGGCAGAGAAGTGGCTGGTTACCTTGCCGCTCTTGCCGTCGATGATAACAATATGGTTGTTTTCCTGAAGTGTCAGCGCAACTTCGCCATTGCCGTTGATCGACACGAATTCTGGCTCGGGATCTTCCGGGGCAATCTCTGCCAGGCCCGTCACATCGATCTTCTTCAGCGTTCCGCAATCCGGCGCACCATCCTTCAAGCCGATGGTAACGAGGAAACCGGCGGGCATCTGCGGCAAGGCGCCGTCATTGGCTTTCTCATCCCGCTCATTCTCAATCGCGATGGCGATGAAGCTCTTGTCCGGCGAGATGGCAACGGAATCAGGCTGGCCGCCCAGGTCGCAACTGGTCTCGATCTTGCGAGAAGCGATGTCTACCGTAACCAGCTTGCCCGCTGGCTTCACATAGCTCTCGGACGTATTGACGGCCGCAAGAACCTTGGCTCCGGATGCCGTGACCGAGGTTGGCTCTCCGTCCATCATCAGCGCGCCCAGCGCTTTCGGTGCCTTGGCGTCGCTGATGTCGATAAAGCCGATCGCGCCGAGCGGGCTATCGGAATAGATCAGCGTCTTGCCATCACCACTGGCAGTGATGATTTCCGCAGAGGTTACGGTCTCTTCCTTCTTGTCGGAAGGAAGGTTCAACGCCACCGGAAAAGACGCAATGCGGTTGAAAACCTGTTCAGCCGCAGCAGGAAAAGCGGCAGAGGCGAAGAGTGCCGCAGTCAGCGCAGCACAGGAAAAACGAAGTGTCATGGTGTCCCCTTCAATGCACCCCAAAAATGCATGGATGCGTTTTTGCGACATGGACGTGACAGGGACATGACAGTGCGAACTTGATGATAAACAAAAAGCCCGGCGCGTGGCCGGGCTTTCAGCATTTTGTGGCAACCATTCGCAAGACTGCGCAAAGAGCCAAAATTTTCCTCGTCTACCTCAAATGCCGTCCGCACGCCGCAGGCGCAGACAGCCCGGGCGAATTAGGAGTTAACAGCGTCCTTCAGGCCCTTGCCTGCGGAGAACTTTGGAACGTTGCGAGCCGGAATATCGACTTCTGCACCCGTGGATGGGTTACGGCCCTTGGAGGCTTCGCGACGGCTTACGGTAAAGCTGCCGAAGCCTGCGAGACGGATGTCGCCACCAGCCTTCAATTCGCTCTGGACGGTTTCGAATACTGCGTCGACGGCAGAAGCGGCATCAGCCTTGGTGAGACCAGCCTTTTCGGCAACTGCAGAAACGAGCTCGTTCTTGTTCATGTTTCCACCCCTTTCAATGGTATGAAACGACTCAAATTGGATCGGCGCAGAATACTTATCTATTCGCGCACCGCCACCCAAAAGCGCTGGAATGGCCTGAAAAACAAGGGGTCTAGCGTTCTTTTCACAAAAAAGGCTGGCATTACTGCCAGCCTTTCAACGATTTTGTGCTAAATTAGCACCATCGATCACAGCAACGCATCAATGTGCGATTGTCTGACTGCCGTCATCTACACCTTCAACGGTTGCAATGACCGGCGTCTCGATGCTGCCATCCCACTCGATAGGCTCTGGCATACGCACAAGCGCATGTTGCAGGACCTCACCCATGCGGGCAACCGGAATGATTTCCATTCCGTTTTTGACGTTATCAGGAATATCAGCCAGATCCTTGGCATTCTCTTCCGGAATAAGTACCTTCTTGATGCCACCGCGAAGTGCGGCGAGCAGCTTTTCCTTCAGGCCACCGATTGGCAGCACGCGTCCGCGAAGGGTGATTTCACCCGTCATCGCGACGTTGCGGTCAACGGCAATGCCCGTCATGATGGACACGATGGCGGTAGCCATCGCCACACCCGCAGATGGACCATCCTTCGGTGTCGCGCCTTCCGGCACGTGCACGTGAATGTCCGACTTGTCGAAGCGCGGCGGTTCGATGCCGAAATCCACAGCGCGCGAGCGGACATAGGAAGCCGCTGCCGAAATGGATTCCTTCATGACTTCCTTCAGATTGCCCGTCACCGTCATGCGGCCCTTGCCGGGCATCATCACGCCTTCGATCGTCAGGAGTTCGCCACCAACCTCTGTCCAGGCCAGACCGGTGACAACACCAACCTGATCTTCGCGTTCGGCTTCGCCATGGCGGAAGCGTGGAACACCCAGATAGTCATGGATGTTTTCGGCAGTCACTTCGACCGATTTGGTCTTGCCCTTGATGATCTCCGTCACGGCCTTACGTGCCAGCTTCATCAATTCGCGTTCGAAGTTACGCACGCCGGCTTCCCGTGTGTACTGCTGGATGACCGCCATCAAGGCGCCATCCGTCACAGAAAACTCTTCCGGACGCAGGGCGTGTTCCTTGATTGCCTTTGGCAGAAGGTGACGCTTGGCGATTTCGCGCTTTTCGTCTTCCGTGTATCCAGCAATACGGATGACTTCCATACGGTCCATCAATGGGCCTGGAATGTTCAGCGTATTGGCCGTCGTTACGAACATGACGTCCGACAGGTCATATTCCACTTCGAGATAGTGGTCCATGAATGTCGAGTTCTGTTCCGGATCCAGCACCTCCAGCAAAGCAGATGATGGATCACCGCGGAAATCCTGTCCCATCTTGTCGATTTCATCGAGCAGGAAGAGCGGGTTTGCCTTCTTTGCCTTCTTCATCGACTGGACGATCTTGCCCGGCATCGAACCGATATACGTACGGCGGTGACCACGGATTTCGGCTTCGTCACGAACGCCACCGAGCGCCATACGCACATATTCGCGTCCGGTTGCCTTGGCGATAGACTTTGCAAGCGAGGTCTTGCCGACACCGGGAGGGCCGACGAGGCACAGGATCGGGCCACGAATCTTCGTCGCACGGGCCTGCACGGCCAGATACTCGACGATGCGTTCCTTGACCTTGTCGAGACCGAAGTGATCCAGCTCGAGAACCTTCTCGGCCGCATTCAGATCGGTCTTGATCTTGGACTTCTTGCCCCATGGCAGGCCGAGCAGCCAATCCAGATAGTTGCGCACGACTGTCGCTTCCGCAGACATCGGGCTCATCTGACGAAGCTTCTTCATTTCGGCTTCCGCCTTTTCGCGGGCCTCCTTGGAGAGCTTTGCTTTGGCAACACGTTCCTCCAGTTCGGCCATCTCGTCGCGGCCATCCTCGCCGTCGCCGAGTTCCTTCTGGATCGCCTTCATCTGCTCGTTCAGATAATATTCGCGCTGCGTCTTTTCCATCTGGCGCTTGACGCGCGAGCGGATACGCTTCTCGACCTGAAGAACGGAAATCTCGCCTTCCATGAAGCCGAGTGCCTTTTCAAGGCGCTGCTTCACACTCACCGTTTCAAGCATTTCCTGCTTTTCGGTGATCTTGATGGAAAGATGCGAGGCAACCGTATCGGCCAGCTTCGAATAGTCATCGATCTGGCCAGCAGCACCGACAACTTCCGGCGAAATCTTCTTGTTGAGCTTCACATAGCTTTCGAACTCGGAAACAACCGAACGAGACAGAGCCTCGATCTCAACGGGGTCTTCTTCCGGCTCGTCCAGAAGAACAGCAGTTGCTTCGTAGAAGTCTTCCCGATCGGTGTATTCATCGATTTTCGCGCGGCCCTTGCCCTCAACGAGCACCTTGACGGTGCCATCGGGAAGCTTGAGCAGCTGCAGCACGTTGGCAACAGTGCCGACGCGGTGAATTGCTGACGTGTCTGGGTCGTCATCGCTGGCGTTGATCTGGGTGACCAGCATGATCTGCTTGTCGGAACCCATGACTTCTTCCAGTGCGCGGATGGACTTTTCCCGCCCGACGAACAGTGGGACAATCATATGCGGGAAAACGACAATGTCGCGCAGGGGAAGTACGGGATATGTACCACCAGATGCAGCAGACGTAATGTTCGTCATATCATTTCCTTTCAATGGTCCCCCGAAGAGGACGCTTGCCGGACTGTCTTGGGGAGGTTCCGGCATATTCTCAGTCGTGACTAGAAGTGGAGTTCGCCACGGCCATTTTCAAGTCACAAGGTCAGATACCCTTTGGCACAGGCAGGATAAGCCCTCGAATACGCAACAACGCCTGACACATCAGAACTTTTCCGTTGCCCGCACCTGGCGGCAAACAGGAAAAACGACGCAGCTTCAAAAAAACGTCATGTCGCGCTGCAAATCACTTCTAAAACTTTATCAGGAAAGCGCAATCGGCTCCAAACGCAAAATGGCCGCGCGGGTTCTTATTGCAGTCTTTCCTGCGCATAAAACGCAAAAAAGCCCGCAGGTTGCGGGCTTTTCCATCCATATCCGCTCAGGTTGTTCAAGCCGAAACGTTGGCTTTTTCTTCCTGACGGTCCGCATAGATGTAGAGCGGACGCGCAGCACCACTCACGACCTCGTCGGAGATGACAACCTCGCGCACACCTTCCAGCGTAGGCAGCTCGAACATGGTGTCGAGCAGGATTTTCTCCATAATCGACCGCAGTCCGCGCGCACCGGTTTTGCGGGTGATTGCCTTGCGAGCGATCTCACGCAGAGCGTCGCCCTGGAATGTCAGCTCGACGTCTTCCATCTCGAACAGTCGCTGGTACTGCTTGATCAAAGCATTCTTCGGCTCGGACAGGATCTGGATCAGTGCGTCCTCATCGAGATCCTCAAGCGTTGCCAGAACGGGCAAACGACCGATGAATTCAGGAATGAGGCCGAACTTGACGAGATCTTCCGGCTCGAGTTCGCGCAGCACTTCACCCACGCGACGATCGTCTTCAGCCTTGACCGTTGCGCCAAAACCGATCGAGGTCTTTTCGCCACGGGCCGAGATGATCTTGTCGAGGCCCGCAAAGGCGCCGCCGCAGATGAACAGGATGTTGGTCGTATCCACCTGCAGGAATTCCTGCTGCGGATGCTTGCGTCCACCCTGCGGAGGAACGGATGCAACCGTGCCTTCCATGATCTTGAGAAGTGCCTGCTGGACGCCTTCGCCCGATACGTCGCGGGTAATCGAAGGATTGTCCGACTTGCGGGAAATCTTGTCGACTTCGTCGATGTAGACGATGCCGCGCTGCGCCCGCTCGACATTGTAGTCGGCAGACTGCAGCAGCTTGAGAATGATGTTCTCGACATCCTCGCCCACGTAACCGGCTTCCGTCAGCGTTGTCGCGTCAGCCATGGTGAATGGCACATCGATGATGCGGGCAAGCGTCTGCGCAAGATAGGTCTTGCCGCAGCCGGTTGGACCGACAAGCATGATGTTCGATTTCGCCAACTCCACATCGCCATTTTTGGAGGCGTGTGCGAGGCGCTTGTAGTGGTTGTGAACGGCAACAGACAGAATTTTCTTCGCCTGCTTCTGGCCGATGACATATTCATCCAGGATCTTGATGATGTCCTGCGGGGTAGGAACACCCTCGCGCGATTTCACCATCGAGGTCTTGTTCTCCTCGCGGATGATGTCCATGCACAATTCGACGCATTCATCGCAAATGAATACTGTCGGCCCGGCAATCAGTTTCCGGACTTCGTGCTGGCTCTTGCCGCAGAATGAACAATAGAGTGTGTTCTTAGAGTCGCCGCCGTTGCTGCCGCTGACTTTGCTCATATCTCTTTCCTTCCAGCACGCCGCAGGTCCGCAAGGCGGATCGCGGTCAACTTACCGTATGCAGACCGGTCGCTTCCCATAAGCATCCATGTCTGCCTCGTTCCCGGGGTACTAACCGCATCAGATGGTCGTCTGACGAGCGGCGGCAACGAATTCCCCTTTCAACTCCGAAGCGGCAACGCCTCGGCATATTGCTTCTGTACCAATCCCAAACCCAATTACGGCTTTTGTTGGATTGACCCATGCTATGTCATAAAAATTCAACACAGCCTTAATATCTACTATTAGCGCTTTATTTTTCGGATTAAACCCCGAATTTGAAGTCGGGGTTTGCAACCGGAACCCAAAAGCGCCTTTATCAGCCTGCTGTGGCGCCTTCAATTTCCTGACGCGATGTCAGGATTTTGTCGACGACACCCCAGTTCTTCGCCTCGTCGGCATCCATGAAGTGGTCACGGTCAAGCGTATTTTCAACTTCTTCGAGCGTGCGGCCCGTGTGCTTCACGTAGACTTCATTGAGGCGACGCTTCATCTTGATAATGTCGCGTGCATGGCGCTCGATATCCGATGCCTGTCCCTGGAAGCCGCCCGACGGCTGGTGAACCATGATGCGGGCATTCGGCGTGCAGAAGCGCATGCCCTTCTCACCGGCCGCCAGAAGAAGCGAACCCATGGAAGCGGCCTGACCGACGCAAAGCGTTGAAACGGCAGGGCGAATGAACTGCATCGTATCGTAGATTGCCATGCCTGCGGTAACGACGCCACCTGGCGAATTGATGTAGAGCGCGATTTCCTTCTTCGGATTTTCCGATTCCAGGAACAGCAGCTGTGCGCAAACGAGCGATGCCATGTGATCTTCGACCGGACCGGTGAGGAAGATGATGCGTTCCTTGAGAAGGCGCGAATAGATGTCATAGGACCGTTCGCCGCGGTTGGTCTGCTCTACGACCATCGGCACCAGAGCCATGGCGGTATCAACTGGATTTGTCATGTCCGTCCTTTGTCAACTCTTACCCGGGAGCATTCGCACCCGGAATCAATTCTATTCGTCTACTCTCTACATAGAGTGTCATTGCCCGGTTCTTCAAGACTCAGGTGGCGGATATCCTTAATGACGCACCGGCAAATGTTTCCTGCCGCCTTAGCGCGCCACGGCATCGGGCACCACCGGCTTTCGTTCAGCACGCTGCGTCATCAACGCCGAAAGATAAATGTGGTCAACCATTGGTTAAACCCAGAATGTTTATTTGCAAAGCGGCTCTCGTAACGTCAGGTAGAAACCACTTCTTAGCTATTCATGAAGATAGTACCGCCGAAATGTTTTTCGTCATTATCGTTGTGTGATGGCTGTTACGACCGTTCGCTACCTGAAAACGGACATACGTATAGCCGCAGATATGCCATGCAGCCATCCAAAAGCAACTAGACAAACGGGGTTAGGTCAGTGTTCGACGCCAAGACGGGCATGTTACTTTGGTCAATGGAAACATTGACACTT
Organism: Agrobacterium sp. fls2-241-TYG-188a; assembly: GCF_030209845.1. NCBI lineage: Bacteria > Pseudomonadati > Pseudomonadota > Alphaproteobacteria > Hyphomicrobiales > Rhizobiaceae > Agrobacterium > Agrobacterium sp. fls2-241-TYG-188a. Next base: position 1,436,062 of record NZ_JARVRD010000002.1, read on the forward strand.
TCGGCGGTTCTTGCTGTCCTGTGGCTGCATAATACGTCCAAGAGACACCATCTTTGTTTTTCGATGGGCTTTGCGCTCGTCGGCCTCGGAGCCATCCTCGTTGGCCTTCGCGGCCTGATCCCCGATTTCATTTCGATACAGCTTGCCAATATTTCGGCTCTGATGGGCTTCAGCTTCTGGATCATGGGCCTGTTGCTGCTGGAGAGCAGGAAGGTCGAAGGCTGGGTCGCGATCCCGCCCCTCGTCTGGATTGCCTTCATGTTCCTTCCTGCTGTGCGTGACAATATTGGCGCACGGGTTATTCTTCACCATGTATGTGCCGGCATCGGCTATTTCATGCTGGCGGGCGTGCTCATGACGTCCAGGGAGTATATCTCGAAGACGCGCAAGGTGCTTGCGGGCGCGCTTGTCGTGCAGGCGTTTGCGGGTGCGGCTGCGGCCTGCATCGTGGTTCCCTATACAATGGCATCGGGCCGGATCGTGCCGTTGACCCTGCCGACCGCTGTTGTTGGAGCGCTTGGCTTCACCATTCTGATGATGATCAGCGTCAAGATGTTTATGGAAGACTCCGAGCGCAGGCTGCACAAGCTGACGATCACGGACCACCTGACCGGCACCTTGAACCGTCGAGGCCTGATCCAGACGTTCGACGCCTTGAAATCAAGACTGGCGGGAACATCGAAGCACATCGGCTTCATTCTTTTCGATGTCGACCATTTCAAAAAGATCAACGATGAATACGGGCACCAGTGCGGCGATGATGTCCTGATCCGCTTTTGCGCACTGGCGAGCGTCATTGCCGATGGTCAAGGCGCCATCATTCGCATGGGCGGCGAGGAGTTCGGTTGCCTCGTGGAGACCGATGATCCCTCGAAGGTTGCCATCCTTGCCGAGGCCATCAGGATACAGTTCAGCCGCATGGAAGTTGTTGCGGATGGCAAGCAATTCTCTCCCACGGTCAGTGCCGGTGTGTTTTGCCAGATCGCCGCCGAAGCCCAGCTGGACACGATGCTGACGATGTCTGACCGCGCACTTTACGGCGCAAAGAAGGAAGGCCGCAACCGGACCGTGGTCCGTGAAGGCTCGATCAATATCGTCGTGCCCGCGACGGATCGTGACGAAGATCCCTGCGATAACAACGCCGATCGTCAGGTGGCCGCACTCGCCCGCATCGCCCACATTGCCAAAAGATAAGCCTTTGGCTTGACCTTCATGTGCTGTCGCTCCCATCATGGGTGCTTCGGCAACGGAGGTTACGTCATGCATGTGAGGTTCTTTACCGGCCTTTTGGTATCCGCAGCGCTTCTGGCAGGACCCGCCGTCGCCCAGCAGGCCTCGGATCTGCTTGCGCCGGAGCGATCAACAGGCACGAAGGCCGCCAGCCGCGTTGAGACCCGGAATTTCATGGTCGCGGCTGCCAATCCACTTGCGGCAGAAGCCGGGAAAAAGGTGATTGCCGAAGGCGGCAACGCCATCGACGCAATGGTGGCGGTACAAACCGTGCTCGGCCTTGTGGAGCCCCAGAGCTCCGGTCTCGGCGGTGGCAGTTTCCTTGTCTATTACGACGCCGCAAAAAACAGGATGACGACCTTCGACGGACGCGAAACCGCGCCCATGGAAGCGACGCCGAAGCTCTTTCTGGACGGCAGCGGACAACCCATGAAGTTCATGGATGCCGTGATTGGCGGGCGCTCGGTCGGCACCCCGGGCACCGTGCGGCTTCTGGCGGATGTGCACGAAAAGCTGGGCACGAAACCCTGGCCCGATTTGCTGAAACCCGCAGAAGCGCTTGCGACGGACGGCTTTGCAGTCTCGCCCCGCCTTGCCTCGCTGATCGCGGCTGAAGGCGACAGGCTCAAGAAAAACGATCAGGCCAGAACCTATTTCTTTGACGCGGCCGGAGCCCCGCTCAAGGCTGGCAGCATCCTCAAGAATCCGGACTATGCGCAGACGCTGACAACGCTTGCGCAACAGGGCGCAGATGCGTTTTACAGCGGTCCTTTGGCTCAATCCATCGTCAAGACCGTCCGGGAAGCAGCGGGCAATCCGGGCGTGTTGTCCCTGCCCGATCTTGCAAATTACCGCATCAAGGAGCGTGAGCCCGTCTGCGCGGCCTATCGCGGCCTCGACATATGCGGCATGGGCCCGCCCTCCTCCGGTGCCGTGGCCATCGGCCAGATGCTCGGCATTCTCGAAAACTTCGACATCAAGGCACTGGGTCCCGACAATGTTGAAAGCTGGAGAATGATCGGCGATGCCCAGCGGCTGGCCTTTGCCGACCGCGAACGCTATGTCGCCGATCCCGATTTCACTCCGCTGCCGATCAAGGGACTGTTGAGCAAGACCTATCTCGGGACCCGCGCATCGCTCATGGATGGGGGCCGTGCACTTGATGGCGCAGCCGTCAAGGCCGGGGAACCGGAGTGGGACCACGCCCTGCTGTTCGGCCGCGGCCCGACGCTGGAGATGCCCTCTACCAGCCATTTCGTGATTGTCGACAAGCAGGGCAATGTCGTGTCGATGACCACGACCATCGAGAGCGGCTTCGGTTCGCGCCTCATGACCAATGGTTTTCTCCTGAACAACGAGTTGACCGATTTTTCCTTCAAGACCCATGATGGTGCCTTGCCCGTCGCCAACCGCGTCGAACCCGGCAAACGGCCACGCTCTTCCATGGCGCCAACAATCGTCATGAAGGACGGAAAGCCGCTTCTCGCCATCGGTTCTCCCGGTGGCAGCCAGATCATCGGCTATGTCGCACAGGCGCTGGTCGCCTATATCGACTGGGGAATGCCTGTAGAACAGATCGTCGCGCAGCCTCACCTCATCAATCGTTTCGGTACCTATGATATCGAGGCCGGAACAGACGCGGAAAAATTCGCAGCGCCGTTGAAAGCTCTGGGATATGACGTAAAGCCGGGAGAGATGAATTCAGGTCTCCACGCCATCGAAATCACCGGCACCGGCCTCGTTGGCAGTGCCGATCCTCGCCGGGAAGGCGTTGCTGTCGGCGACTAGAGGGACTTCCCCGGCGTAAGGCTTTGCGATAGAAATCGGCCATGACAGACATGCCCGATTTCCTCCGCATCGATACATCCAGACGTTCGGTTTCGCTCGACGCCCGTCACCCCGGCTTTTACGGCAACCCCAACGCCGTCTATGCAGCGCTGCACGCGCAATGCCCAACCTTTTACTGGGAAGAACAGAAGCAATGGTTCTTCACAGGCTATGACCACGTCAACGCGCTTCTGCGGGACCGCCGCTTTGGTCGGCAGATACTCCACATCGCAAGCCGTGAAGAACTGTGCCTGGCACCGCCCTGCGAACATACCCGCCATTTCGATGCTGCCGAGCGTCATTCGCTGCTGGAAATCGAACCGCCCGAACATACGAGACTTCGCACGCTGGTAAACCGGGCTTTCGTGTCGCGCCATGTCGAAAAGATGAAGCCGGAAATCGAAGCGCTGGCGCATGGGCTGATCGACCGCTTCGAACAGGACGGCAGGACGGAATTGCTATCGTCTTTCGCCGACATCATCCCCGTAACGATGATTGCGCGGATGATCGGCATTCCCGAAGAGATGGGGCCGCAACTGCTGAAATGGTCCCATGCCTATGTTGGCATGTACATGTTCAAGCGAACGCGTGAGGACGAGGTTGCCGCCGATCAGGCCGCAAGGGAATTCGCCGATTATGTCCGCAGCATCATCGAGGAACGTCGCAGGGAGCCGAAAGACGACCTGCTCAGCCATATGATCCACACTGAGCATAAGGGCCAGTATCTGACCGATGACGAGCTGATATCCACGACAATCGTTCTGCTGAATGCGGGCCACGAGGCCACCGTTCACCAGATCGGCAATTCCGTGCGTGTCATTCTGGAAAGCGGAAAAGACCCGGCGCCACTGTTTCAGGACGGGAAGTCGACTGAGAGGACTGTTGAAGAGACGCTGCGGATTTGTGCGCCGGTCCACATCTTCCAACGGTGGGCATTGGAGCCTACAGAGATAGACGGCATCCCGTTCAAGCGAGGCGATAAGGTCAGCCTCATTCTGGCCGCCGCCAACCTCGATCCCGCGAAATTTACCGAGCCGTTGGTCTTCAAGCCCGAGCGTGCCGAAGCGCCAAATCTTTCCTTCGGTGCGGGCATTCATTTCTGCATCGGCGCGCCGCTTGCGCGGCTGGAACTCAACATTGCCTTGCCGCTGCTCTTCAAGCGATTGCCCGGACTTCGCATCGACAAGAAGCCAAGGGTCAAGGACGTCTATCATTTTCACGGGCTGGAGCGGCTGGATCTGGCCTGGTGACAGGCTGCGCTGAGAGCTACAGCCTGATCACATAGTCCTTGCGGGTCGTCTTAACGACCTCCCATGTACCCTTGAAGCCCGGACGGATGATTTGCCGGTCTCCGGGCCTGAGATGTACGGGCTGACCGCCCTCCTCCGTCAGGATGGAGTGGCCTTCGAGAATGTGGAAATACTCCCACTCGTCATAGTCGACGCGCCACTTGCCGGGCGTCGATTGCCAGATGCCGGCATAGATTCCGCCGGAAGCTTCTTCCAGATTCCATGTGGTGAATTTCGGGTCGCCGGAGATCAACCGTCCGGGTGCGGGTGCGCCTTCTTCCGGCTGCACGGCGGCGAGGTCGCCCTCTGACTTGAAGTTGAGAATATGCGTCATGGGCGACCTTTCTGCTTTATCAGACCTTGGCGAGCGACTGCTCGAGATCTGCAATGATGTCTTTCACGTCTTCGATGCCGATGGACAGGCGCACGACATCGGGGCCGGCACCGGCCGCAGTCTGCTGTTCCGGCGTCAACTGGGCATGGGTTGTGGAGGCCGGGTGAATGACGAGAGAGCGCGTATCGCCGATATTGGCAAGATGCGAAAACAGCTGCAGACCTTCCACCAATGTCTTGCCAGCCGCATATCCGCCCTTGACGCCAAAGGTGAAGACCGAGCCCGCTCCCTTTGGAGAATAACGCTGTTGCAGGACATGGTTCGGGCTGTCTTCCAGACCGGCATAATTGACCCAGCCCACCTTTGGATGTGCCTTGAGCCACTTTGCCACAGCCAAAGCATTGTCCGAGTGGCGCTGGACGCGAAGCGGCAATGTTTCGATACCTGTGAGGATGAGGAATGCGTTGAATGGCGCAATCGAAGGTCCAAGGTCACGCAGACCGAGGACACGCGCAGCAATCGCAAATGCGAAATTGCCGAAGGTCTGGTGCAGGACAACGCCTGAATATTCCGGGCGGGGCTGCGAAAGCGCCGGGTATCTGTCACTCGCAGACCAGTCGAACGTGCCGCCATCGACAATGATGCCGCCCATGGAGTTGCCGTGACCGCCCAGGAATTTCGTGAGCGAATGGACAACGATATCAGCGCCATGTTCGATTGGCCGCAGGAGATAGGGGCTCGCCATGGTGTTATCGACAATGAGCGGGAGCCCGTGCTTGTGGGCAACCTCGGCAATGGCGGCGATATCGACAAAAGTGCCGCCCGGATTGGCAAGGCTTTCGATGAAGATCGCCTTGGTCCGCTCATCGATATGGCTTTCGAAACTTTGCGGATCAGCAGCATCGGCCCAGCGCACCTGCCAGCCGAAATTCTGGAAGGAATGGCCGAACTGATTGATCGATCCGCCATAGAGCTGTTTTGCGGCTACGAAGTTATCGCCAGAGGTCATGAGCGTGTGAAATACCAGCATCTGCGCCGCGTGACCGGACGCCACAGCCAAGGCTGCCGTGCCGCCTTCCAGTGCCGCGACACGTTCTTCGAGCACGGCCTGGGTCGGGTTCATGATGCGCGTATAGATGTTGCCGAACTCCTTGAGACCAAAGAGAGCGGCGGCATGGTCGGAATCACGAAACGCATAGGCCGTGGTCTGGTAGATCGGCGTGGCGCGCGCGCCGGTCGTCGGATCAGGTTCTGCACCGGCGTGAATGGCCAGCGTGGAAAACCCCGGATTGTTCTCTGACATGTGTCCCTCCAATATCTTTTCTTCGCCTCTCGCGGCTACGGCAAAGCATAGAGCCTCACCGTGAAATGATAAGTGCGACTTGTGCTAACTATCAGCTAATTTTGAGACGCGGATGCTCAATTGCCGGGCAGCGGTCCATGATCACGTCTATGCCATAAGCCTCGGCTTTTGCCGCAGCATCGTCGTGCCTTACACCCAATTGTCCCCAGACAACTTTCGGCCGCGGCGTCAGCAGAATAACCTCATCGACAAGGGAAGGCAGGTTTTCCGCCGCACGGAAGACATCGACCATGTCGATTGAAACGGGAATATCGGCAAGTTTGGCAAAGACATGTTGGCCGAGTATCTCCTTGCCCTCATGCCCCGGATTGATGGGGAAGACGCGGTATCCTGCGGAGAGAAGAAATTCCATGACCCGGTAGCTCGGCCGAGCAGGATTCGGCGACGCCCCCACCAACGCGATGGTTTTCGTTTCCGACAGGATCCTGGCGATATGGTCGTCTTCGTAGGCATCATGATTCATTTCGGTGCTCCTCATTCCGATGCAGTCATTATCCGCGCTCACTTCCATCAACGAAAGCTTTTTATCAAAGAGACGTTGCTTCGCAAAAGCCGAGCCGATCACGAAGCCTGCGCAAATTGCTGGGCTAGTCATTACTTGTACCACATATGTACCATATTTGTTCATGTACAATTTAGCAACTACTTATAGTTACATTAGAAAACATGCGGGGACCGTAATGGCGCGGTCGGTCACTGGTAGAGCCGGCGGAAACACCGCCTTTCGACCTTAAAACTATCTCAAAAAACTCAATTTTTCTTCATATCAATCGGCACGAATCGATTGAAAATTTCTCAGCGGCTGAAAACGGTCAAATCGCCGAACATCCAGGCTGAAACGTCCGGCTAAATCAAAAGTTGCATACACATTGAGAATTGGCGTTCCACCTGGATGCTTCGGAGAATTTTTGCCGTTCCCTGACTGTATTTCCCGCGACTTGGCTGCAGGAAAGCCGTAAGAACGGGATGTCATTAGAGACTCAGGTTGCCATGCCGATTGATGTATTGTTTCTGGTATTGCTGGGTGCACTGCTGCACGCCAGCTGGAACGCCCTGGTAAAAGCCGGCAGCGACAAGGCGCTCGACGCGACATTGATCGCAGCGGGAGCCGCCGCCTGCTCCATCCCCTTCCTGCCGTTTCTGCCGCTTCCGGGTGCCGCTGCCGTCCCCTTCCTGTTTGCGTCGGCCGTGCTGCAATTCCTATACTTTCGCCTCGTCGCAGCCGCCTATACGGCAGGGGATATCAGCCTCGTCTACCCGATCATGCGCGGGGTCGCGCCCTTGATCGTCGCCGCAGCCAGCAATCTCCTTCTGGGTGAAGCCGTTAGCCCGGCAGCGCTGGCCGGCATCATCATCATTTCGGCGGGCATTCTCACCCTTGCCTTTGAAGCGAGGCGCGGCGGTCGGCGTGCCATCATCCTGTCACTGGCGAACGCCGTGGTGATTGCAGGCTACACATTCGTAGACGGCGTCGGCGCTCGCCTGTCGTCAAATCCCGTGTCCTATACGTTATGGATGTCGCTGCTGCCGCCAGCGCTTCTTTTCTCTTGGGCCTTTTATCAGCGCGGCTGGGCCCCGGTCGCAAACCATGTCAGGCGAAACTGGTTGCGCGGACTCGCGGGAGGATGCGGCTCGATCCTGTCCTATGGTTTTGCGCTTTGGGCAATGACGAAAGCCCCGGTTGCCGTCGTCGCGGCACTCAGGGAAACATCCATTCTTTTTGCCGTAGCCATCTCGGTTTTCATCCTCAAGGAAAGCGCGAGCCATTGGCGATATGTCGCGGCGGCCGTCATCGCGCTGGGTGTTCTTGTGATGCGGCTTGGCTGAATTTCACGCAATTTCGTGTGGTATTATGAAACCACACAGATAATCATATGTTTTTAAACGATTATTTTTGCAGCCTCAACTTTTCAGGCCGTTGACGGCATTTCACTCCCGGAATATAAGCACGCCAGACAGAATTTCCCCGGAAATACGGTCATTCCGGCTTTCGCGCATGCGCCAAGCCTCAAGCAACAAGAAACGCCCGCATACTTCGTTTGAGTGTGACGGGTCCAAAAGAAAGTGAAAAGAATGTCTACTTTCGTTCAGAAGCCTGCTGAGGTGGAGAAGAAGTGGGTCATCATCGACGCCGAAGGCCTCGTTGTTGGTCGTCTCGCCACCATCGTTGCAACCCGCCTGCGCGGCAAGCACAAGGCAACCTACACACCTCACGTTGACGACGGCGACAACGTCATCATCATCAACGCTGAAAAGTGCGTTTTCACCGGCAAGAAGTACTCCGACAAGAAGTACTACTGGCACACCGGTTACCCAGGTGGCATCAAGGAACGTACAGTTCGCCAGATCATCGAAGGCCGCTTCCCGGAGCGCGTTCTCGAGAAGGCTATCGAGCGTATGATTCCGCGTGGTCCTCTTGGCCGTCGCCAGATGAAGAACCTCCGCGTTTACGCCGGTTCCAACCATCCGCATGAAGCACAGCAGCCAGTCGTTCTCGAAGTGGCACAGCTGAACAGCAAGAACACAAGGAGCGCCTGATAATGGCCGATCTTTCCTCTCTGAAAGACCTCGCCCCGGCATCGGAAGCTTCGGCTCCCGTACACGTCCGCAAGGTTGACACTCTCGGCCGTTCCTACGCGACCGGCAAGCGCAAGAACGCCGTCGCCCGCGTATGGGTCAAGGCTGGTTCTGGCAAGATCATCATCAATGGCCGTGACTTCTCTGCGTATTTCGCACGTCCGGTTCTTCAGATGATCCTGCAGCAGCCGCTCGTTGCAGCTGCTCGCGCTGGTCAGTTCGACATCATCGCGACTGTTGCTGGCGGTGGCCTCTCCGGTCAGGCTGGTGCCGTTCGTCACGGTCTTTCCAAGGCTCTCACCTACTTCGAACCAGGCCTTCGTGGCGTGTTGAAGAAGGGCGGCTTCCTGACTCGCGACAGCCGTGTTGTTGAACGTAAGAAGTACGGTAAGGCCAAGGCTCGCCGTTCCTTCCAGTTCTCCAAGCGTTAATCGCTTCATCGATACGATGTTCGAAAAGGCGGGGCTTCGGCTCCGCCTTTTTGTTTGTGACAAGGCCGTTACGGGCCGAAGATGGAATGAGGCCAATGTCTCAAGGGCTGAGCGAAGCGCTGCCCTCTGCGGGGCGATCGTCCTCGATTTCATCCAGAATGCGATCCACCACGAGTTCGGCACCCTTGCGCGTGTAGTGGCTCTTGTCTGCGATGAAAGCCACGCCATCGCGCCCGAAGTAGCAGGACGCGGCACCGCCAGCTTCGCAGAACAGTGATTCCGGCAGAACCTTTTCGATCTTGGTATCGGCAGCTGTATCGAGAACCGCGTATGCGCGTGCTGTCTCTGCCTTGAAGCGTGAGACGGGATAAGCGAAATCCGGCGTGTCATCGCCCTTGATGATGTTTGCCGCCATGACTTCCGCAACGGATTTCTTGAAGCGTGGCGTGGGATAGACAAGCACGACACGCTTGCCAGCCTGTTCAAGCTTTTCCATGGTCTCCCTCAGATTATCGGCCAGCACCGGAACGGTCAGCTCCGAGTCCCGCATTGGCTTTCCATCCACGGACATATAGCCGGATCCGAAAAAATTGACCCACGAAGCCGCCATGACGACGACTTCGACCTTGCTTGCCAACAGATAATCCATGGCGCGCCGGTTGAACTCGCTGCAATTGACCGCTTGATCGTTCTGGGCATTCCAGACATCGACAATCGGGGCACAATGGCCGTGGGTCAGCTGAACCAATCCAACGTTCCGCTCCCGCAATTTATCAACCAGTGCCGGTGAGATGGCAGCAGAAATAGAGTCGCCCCAGACTGCATAGGTCTTTTGCGCGCTCTCCGTATTGAATGAGCATTTTTTGTCGGGAAGCGAGGGTAATCCATCACGAATCTGGAACAGGCATTTGCCGCTCCACGTCGCGGCATCCATGAAACTGTCCACCTTCGGGTCCACTCTGAACGGCAAACCATCCTGCGCACCCCAGACACCGAAACCGACAAATGCGACAAGGCCCGCCGCAACCGTCGTAAATATCTTTCGCCCGCCAGGTTGCGCGCGCCGGAAAGGCTGCTCGACAAAGCGCCAGCTTAGCGCGGCAAGAACGAACACTAGAGCGATCAGGCCGAGCATCATCACAGGCGTTGGTGGCTCCAGGCTTCTGATTCTCGAGAAAGCAAAAACCGGTTGATGCCAGAGATAGGCGCTGAAGCTGATGCGGCCGATCCAGACCAAAGGTGACTGGGAGAGAAGCCGTCCTGCCAAGTCCTTCTCATGGGAACAGAGGATGAGCAGCATCGTCCCACCAACGGGCAGAAGCGCAGCAAGAGAAGGAACGCGCGTGGAGGGTTCGAAGAGAAAGATCGCGCAGGCTATGCAGACGAGGCCCAGGGTCGCAAGATAACCATTCTTCGGCCGTGCCCTGCCCTGCAGATAGAAGGCACAGAGAGAGCCCGCCAGTATCTCCCAGGCCCTTGTCGGCAAAAGATAGTAATTGGCGGAGGGAAACCGCCAAGCGCCTATTTCACTGGCAATCAAGCTGGCGACGGCCAGAGCCGCAACAACGGCGAAGATCGTGCGTATCCGCAGCCTGAACAGAAAGAGCAGCGGAAACAGAAGGTAAAACTGCTCTTCAACGCCCAGGCTCCATGTGTGAAGAAGCGGCACCTCTGCCGCGTCGGCAGCAAAATAATCGGTCTTTTTCAAAAAGTAGAAATTTGAAACGGAAAGCGCCGTCAGCATCAGGCTTTTTGAAAAGTCTTCATATGCGCCCGGCAAAAGCCAGAACCAGGCCACAGCCGCCGAACAGGCCAGAATGAAAAACAGGGCGGGCAAAATGCGCTTGGCCCGCCGCTGATAAAATCGCGCAAGAGAAAAATCGCCGCGAGAATACTCCTCCAGAATGATGCTGGTGATGAGATATCCACTGAGGACGAAGAAGACATCGACCCCGATAAATCCTCCGCCGAATGCGGTAAAATTTGCATGGGAGAGGATGACAGCAAGGACAGCGACGGCACGCAATCCGTCAATTTCAGGCCGATAATTCATAATAAAAAACCAAAAGCACAACCAATGGTAACGGTTTATCGCAAGCCTGTTTGCCCGTAAAGCGCGGCAGGTTTGCTTGTCCACGGCGTTGATCATTCAAATCAGGCATTATTTGGGGTATGCAGGTCGTGTGCGCGTTGTCGCAACCGCGGAGGATTTCATGCCGTCAACATCCATAGACCATGCTTTTACCGGCGCTTCCCTCACCTCTGCCGCCAGCGACCCGACCTATGCCGGTGCACTCTCCTTCATGCGGCGGCGCTTGACCAAGGAGCTGAGCGGCGCTTCGACCGTGGTTTGGGGCATCCCTTTTGATGCGGCCACCTCCAACAGGCCCGGTGCCCGGTTCGGTCCTCAGGCCATACGGCGCGCTTCGGCCATTTTCGACAATGATCCGCAATATCCCTTCAATCGGGATCTCTTCGCCGACATGCCGACCATCGACTACGGCGATTGCCTTTTGGATTATGGCAACCATTGGCAGACGCCTGAAACGATCGAGAAAGAAGCAAGCGCCATCCTCTCAGCGGCAGATTTCCTGCTGACGCTTGGCGGCGATCACTTCATTACATGGCCCCTGCTCAAGGCACACGCTGCCAAACACGGTCCTCTTGCACTCGTCCAGTTCGATGCACATCAGGACACATGGTTCGATGACGGCAGGCGGATTGACCACGGCTCATTCGTGGCGCGCGCTGTCCGCGAGGGGCTTATCGATCCCGATCGATCCATTCAGATCGGCATCCGGACACATGCGCCAGACGATTGCGGAATCCAGATTCTTCATGGCTATGAGTTGGAAGACATGCGGGCAGCCGATATTTCTGCGCTGATCATCAGGCGCACCGGCGGACGTCCGGCCTACCTCACATTCGATATCGATTGCCTCGACCCCGCTTTCGCGCCCGGCACCGGCACGCCCGTTGCGGGCGGTCCGACCAGCGCAAAGGTGCTTTCCATTCTGCGCGGTCTTCAACGTCTCGATCTGAGAGGCGTTGATGTGGTTGAGGTGGCACCCGCTTACGACCACGCGGATATTACCGCCATTGCCGGAGCGACGGTTGCGATGTATATGCTTGGCCTGCGGGCAGAGCGGCTTGCCAAAGGCGGCTGACGCGCAACAGGCGGCCTGTTGATCCGACACCGACGTTTCCCCAATCTCTTTAAAATCAGGACAAGGACATGACAGCAAAAATCTTCATCGATGGCGAACACGGCACGACTGGCTTGCAAATTCGCACACGCCTTGCCGACCGCCGCGATATCGAGCTGCTGTCCATCCCCGAGGCAGAGCGGCGCAATACCGCCATGCGGGAAGATATGTTGAACGGTGCGGACATCTCCATTCTATGCCTTCCGGACGACGCATCGCGCGAGGCCGTGTCCATGGTGGAGGGCAACAACAAGGTTCGCATCATCGATACGTCCACAGCCTACCGGACGCATCAGGACTGGGCCTATGGCTTTGCCGAAATGGACAAGGCACAGGCAGAGAAAGTGCGTTCAGCCCGTTTCGTCGCCAATCCCGGATGCTATCCCACCGGTGCCATCGGCCTCATCCGCCCCTTGCGCGTGTCCGGCATTCTGCCGGATGGCTACCCCGTGAGTGTGAATGCGGTTTCCGGCTATACCGGCGGTGGCAAGCAAATGATTGCGCAGATGGAAGACCCAAGCCGCGAAGACGCGATCAGCGCCAACAATTTTCTCTATGGCCTGACCTTGAAGCACAAGCACGTTCCGGAAATGAAGATTCACGGCCAGCTTGATCGCTCACCGCTGTTTTCACCTTCCGTCGGTCGCTTCCCGCAAGGCATGATCGTTCAGGTGCCGCTCTTCATTGAAAATCTCAAGGACGGCGCAACAGTCGAGACGATCCACGCCGCGCTTGTCGAGCATTATGCCGGGCAGAATATCGTCAATGTGGTTCCGCTTGCTGAAAGCCAGTCTCTTTCGCGCATCGATGCAGAGGAACTGGCCAATCAGGACACGATGAAGCTTTACGTGTTCGGCAATGGCGAGCATGTCAATCTCGTCGCCGTTCTCGATAATCTTGGCAAGGGTGCCTCCGGCGCGGCGGTCCAGAACATGGAACTCATGCTTTCGGCATGACCTGAAACATCCGCATATCCATTACAAAAAAGGCGACGGTTATTTCCGTCGCCTTTTTCATGTCCGTCTCAAGGACTGATAGCACTTGGCCTCACCGCCGCTCGGCAGCAGCTTCCGAGAAAGGGTATTCGCCGAGAAAGCCGCGCCAATGAGCGATGGAAAAGGCGAGGACGAGAAGGGCCATCCCCTGATGGGCGAGCGCGACATGAATATCCACATGCATGAGCAGAGTGGTGATGCCGAGTGCAGCCTGAAGACAGATGAGCAGAAAAAGCAGGACGGAGCGGCGCGCGTGTGGCGTTCCAGGCACAGCCCGCGCCAGGCTGATCATGTTCCACAAGCTGACGGCCAGAAGCACATAGGCACCCAACCGATGCACGAATTGCACCGTCTTGGGATTTTCAAACAGATTGATCCACCATGGCTGCTGGAGAAAAAGATCACCAGGTATGAGCGAGCCATCCATCAGCGGCCAGGTATTGTAGGAAAGCCCGGCATTCAGCCCCGCCACCAGAGCACCGAGATAGATCTGGAACAGACAGAGGCAAGCCAAGAGCGCGGCAAAGCCCCTGCCCTTCTGGACGTTGGCCGCCTGCGCCGAATGCATGGAAAGCCCGCGCAATATCCACATGCAACCGGCAAAGATCAGACAGGCGATCGTCAGGTGAGTGGCAAGACGATATTGAGAGACATCCGTGCGATTGACCAGCCCGGACGACACCATCCACCAGCCCACAAAGCCCTGAAACCCGCCAAGTGCCAGCAAACCGATAAACGCAGGTTTCAGGCGCTTCTCAACCCGGCCCGTCAGCCAGAAATAGGCCAGAGGAAGGGCGAAGATCAGGCCGATGGCGCGCGCCAGAAACCGATGCGCCCATTCCCACCAGAATATCGTCTTGAACTCATCAAGGGACATGCCCTTGTTGATTTCCTGATATTGCGGAATGCGCTTGTAAAGATCGAATTCTTCCTCCCACTCGGCAACGGAAAGCGGCGGAATTGCACCATGGATGGGCTTCCATTCGGTAATCGAAAGGCCGGATTCGGTCAGCCGCGTGGCGCCGCCCACAAGCACGAGACAGAACAGCGTAAAGAGCACGACCCGCAGCCACGCGCGCAGAAGGCGGCGATTCTTCTCCTGCGTTTCACGACGCTGCTTCACAGAGGTTTCGACATTCGCCGCCGTGTTCGCCTGCATTCTTGACACTCCACAAGTCTTTGCGTTGGTTTGCAACAACGCATCGTGCAAAACAAGCCCCGGGCCCACCTCCACCTGCCATAAAGATTTGCGGCATTGGGTCGCGCCTGTATACTGACGCCCGGATCAAGAAGACGGGAAACGGTATGCCTACGCGCCTGAAATCATTCATCGGCACCATTGTCATCATCGGCCTGGTGGTGCTCTACGCGCTGATTGCCACCACATTCGCGTCGGCCACGCTGGCGACGCAGCCCTGGTGGGTGCATCTGGCATATTTCGTTTTTTCAGGCTTGCTCTGGATTTTGCCAGCCATGCTCATCATAAAGTGGATGGCTGGCCCCAAGCGCAGCAAGTGAGCGTCAAGCGGCAGAACGCTCGCGAGACGACTGTTCGCTCATGGTCATGATGTCGTTGTAGCCGAGGGTGGCGAGTTCCAGAAGCGCCTCGTCAGCCCGCTCGTCGTCGGCGACAGGCAGGGACAGAACAATTTCGGCGTCCACATATTTCATCAGGCGGAGAACGCCCGAAATATCGGCAGACCCGAATTCCAGCAGCACCGTGTCATAGGTATCAGAGAGAGCACCGACAATCATCATCAGCCGCTCCGTTATCTTGCGGGAAGGCAGCACCGTGGACAGGCCCTGCGGAACGATATGGGCATTCGAAAGGCGATCATGATGGATGGTTTCGCCGAACGCCGTTTCGCCGAACAAAAGGTCCGCCATTCCTGGCAGGTCGGGCTCTGCCGCCATCAGCCGTGTCGGGCATCCGGATACCGTCATATCGACCAGCACCACGCTGCGCCCGAGCTCCGCCATGGACCGCGCGAGCATGACGCTGGCCGTGGACCCGTCGTCACCAGTTGGCGACAAGACGAGAACGGTCGACTTTGCGCCTCGCATAGAGAGGAAGTCCGCCACCCCATGCACGGGAAGAACGAAACGCTCCTGTGGCGTTTCACTCAAGTCGTCAGTATGGGATGCATCTCTCTGCACGGCGTTTTCTCTGCTTTTCTGTAGGCAGCTGGTCTGCTTGCCCGGGACCATACGGGCTGGCGGTAACGCAAGCGTTAAGCTGCTGATGGCGGGATGCGAAAAAGACATTCGGGCGGAACGGAAACCTGCGATCTTTACTGGCCATTAACCATACAGGCCGATAACTGGCTCATGAATGATTTTGGAGCATGATTGCGGATGACCTTCGCTGCCCCACGCCTGATGTCCGCATTTCTCGTCGCCCTCACGGCGACGCTCTGCGGCTGCTCGGCGTACAAGCCCGCACCACGCGCCTTCAACGAGGCAGCCCTTCAACCCTATCGACTCGATAGCGGTGACCGCTTGCGCGTTACCGTTTTCGATCAGGCGGCGCTGACAAATACCTACACGATCGATCAGGCAGGCTATGTCGCATTCCCGCTCGTCGGGCAGGTTCCGGCCAGAGCCAAGACCGTCTCCCAGCTCGAATCGGCTATTGCGCAGAAGCTACGTCAGGGTTTCCTCAAGAACCCGGATGTCACGATCGAGATCGATCGCTACCGCCCGGTTTTCGTCATGGGCGAAGTCGGTCGTCCAGGGCAATATTCCTACGTTCCCGGCATGACGGCACAGAATGCCATCGCTGTCGCCGGCGGGTTCACGGCCCGCGCCAACCAGCGCGACATCGATATTACGCGCAAGATCAACGCGAATGTCCTCACGGGCAGGGTCATCATCTCAGCGCCCGTGATTGCGGGCGATACGATCTATGTGCGGGAGCGGTTCTTCTGAACAGTTTCAAGGCGCTTCGCCGCCACGCCCTCCGAATAGAATCGGGTCTCAAAGTTTGCGGCCGAAGCGGCACTGCCAGCCAGTGTCTTTCGGCTCACCGTTGCGGGAAAAAAGGTATTGCGTATCCCGCCCCCTGTTCGTGCCTCAGTCCCACAGAGAGAAGCGCGTGAACTTGCGTCATTGGTAATGTTCATTCACCATTTGCTGCTATAGTGTGCGGCTATGGAACAGTTGATGTCAAACCCGACGCACGTATCCATCATCGCGCCGAAATTGATTACGCGGAAAGTCATAGATGAGTAAGGCTGGAGGGGGCAGTGATCCGATAGATCTGAACAGCTTGCGCAAGAAACTCTCTCGCTCAACTTCTGAACGTGAAGATCAGGCACCGCAACCAGTGACGCTCAATCCACTCGCTCGCCAGGTCGCCAATCAGCTCCGCGCAACAAGCCATTCACCCAACATCGTCATCGGCCAACTGCGCCTTCTTGAGTTCGCCGTGTTGGCCGTCATGGGCATCGTCGTCAACGCGATTGAGGTCCCAGACGCGATCACGTCGAAGCTGGCGCTGATCGGAATGTGCATCTGCAATGCGGTCATCTGCGCAACGATGCTGCAGCTAACGGATGCCTACCAGCTACCGAACCTTCGTCGCGCACTGCAGACGATGGCACGTGTGCAGGGAGCATTGCTGGCATCCTTCGCGCTTACCTGCCTGCTGACCACCCTCCTGCCCGTTGGCATTTTGTCCTGGAAGACCTTTGGTATCTGGTATGGCGCAAGCGCGGTCTTCCTTTTCATCGAAAGAATCATCGTCGGCCTCATGATAAGACATTGGGGCCGAAACGGCGTGATGGAGCGGCGCGCCGTCATCGTCGGCGGAGGCCAGTCCGCCAAAGAACTGATCCGCTCCCTTGAGCATCATGACAACGATATCCGCATCTGCGGAATTTTTGACGACCGCAAAAGCGCGCGCTCGCCGGATGTTGTTGCCGGTTATCCCAAACTCGGCACATTCGCCGAACTCGTGGAATTTGCACGGCTGACGAAGCTCGACATGCTGATCATTTCCATCCCCATGAGTGCGGAGGCACGCATACTGGAGTTGATTCGCCAATTGTGGGTCTTGCCGGTCGACATCCGCATCGCCGCCCACGCCAACAAACTGCGCTTCAGGCCCCGCTCCTATTCCCATATCGGCAGCGTACCCATGCTCGATGTCATGGATAAACCCATACGGGACTGGGACTTCGTGGCCAAGCGCACTTTCGATATCGTGTTCAGCATCATCTGCATTGCGCTGCTGTGGCCCATCATGCTGGCAGCAGCGGTTGCTGTAAAATCGACCTCCAAGGGTCCGGTTCTGTTCAAGCAGAAGCGCCACGGCTTCAACAACGAAACGATCAACATCTGGAAGTTCCGTTCCATGTATGTGGAAATGAGCGACCCGACGGCCAAGATGGCGGTGACGAAAAACGATCCGCGCGTCACGCCCGTAGGGCGCTTTCTTCGCAAATCCTCGATCGATGAACTGCCCCAGCTTTTCAACGTTCTTGCGGGCGATCTCTCGCTCGTCGGACCACGCCCTCACGCGATCCACGCGCAGACGGGCGATCTGAAATATACCGAGGTCGTCGAGCACTATTTTGCACGTCATAAGGTCAAGCCCGGTGTGACGGGCTGGGCCCAGATCAACGGCTGGCGTGGCGAAATCGACCATGATGACAAGATCAAGAACCGAACGGCGCATGATCTCTACTACATAGAGAATTGGTCACTGCTGCTGGACCTCAAGATACTGATTCTCACGCCGATCCGATTGCTGAAATCGGAAAATGCTTACTAGGCGACTGGAACCTCTTTTGATTTCATCCGTTTAGCTGCGCATTTATGACCGCAGGGGAATCCATATGACACGGACAAATAATCTTTATCTCGTTATCGGCGCGCTGGTCGTCGCAGTCATCGGCCTTGGCGCCTATGTCTGGCATGAGGAAAGCAAGCCCAAGGGCATCGAAATGAATATCGGTCCAAACGGCGTTTCCGTCCAGGAGAATTGATAGAATCCAGCTTCGCGCAGGTTGAGAAATCTAGACCGGTTTGTGCCAGTTTCGTGACGGGCAAAACCGGTCTTTTCATGAGAAGAGATCAGAAAATGATCGCTTCGCATGAAGTGATGGCTTGGCGCAGATGACGTGCGACAGGCCGCAGACAGGATTTAGTCAAACATGGTTTCTGGGCTCGGTTCACACGTACAGCTCTTCTCCACGGAGCTGGCGCTTAAGGCCATCAGCAAACAGGAAGCGGTCAGCGCATCGCTCCCCCAGCACTCAACGATCGACCCATCCTTATTGGCTCGCTGTATCCCTACCCCCGAGGTCGAGACGGTGAGCAAAGCAGGCCGCATTTCCCTGAGCGAACAGGCAGAGACCTTCGATCTATCGCCAAAGGTCACATCTGCCAGCTTTATGAGGGAACTCAAATTGTGGCTTGCGGATCTATCGTGCGACCGGATGAATTTCAGCCGTGGCTGCGCCATGCTGCAGGCTTTCGCATCCAGCACACTCAAGGTGTTCGATCCCGTTGAAGGCGTCGTTGTGAAAGCAGGCGACCGCGACACCGATGTCAGCAGCGAACAGATAAGCGCGGTTGGTTGGAGCCAGTTTCTCAAGTCGCGAGTCAAGCGCGAGGCCGATAACGCTTATTCGAAAGACGAGGACGGCAACTACGTCGACCTTATCTCAGGCGAGCAGGCTTATTTCGGCGCAGTGGGCAGCAAATTCTACTACTTCACCTGGCCGTAATCGTTTTGATCTGAGAGATGAAATGGGAGACCCGCCGCTGTCCCACCCAGCATATGGCGGGTCTCAACCGTTTACCCCTTCCAGTCAGGGCATTGACAGAGAACCACGGAAATTGAATTACGGCAAGATCGTGGCAGCCGTTTTGAGTAAAAATTATCCACACTGCATTTTGCGTGATCAGTTTTACCTTCTGCGAGACCAGCAACCGATCATCCGCACAGAGGTTTCTTCAGCTGTTTTTCAGGCGACTGCGATTTTCCGCTTGCGCAAGAACGACCATCTATATAAACGCCTGTCCTGTGTCGGAGCGTAGCGCAGCCCGGTAGCGCACTTGACTGGGGGTCAAGGGGTCGTGGGTTCGAATCCCGCCGCTCCGACCATTTCCTCCGAGGTATCCCCCATACCTCGTTCGCCTGAAGAATCAGGCCGCAGCTTCTTCAACCTTCAGATCATATCCTTTGGCACGTCGGTCATCGATGTGAGCGTTTGCACGTGCTCTAACTCTTCCCAGCTTCTATCCATGGCATAGGCGGACGACAGGTAAGGTATGCCGAGATGCCCATAGCGGATTGAAAGCTGCCGTTCCGCCGTTTCCTCATCCAGACCGGCCACACGGCTGACATAGATTGCGGATGCGAGGCCTGTGCGGTCGGCACCGGACTTACAGTGGATGAGGATAGGCTTTGGCGCGTCACGCATGATTTGCGCCAGCTGCGTCATGCGGGCCATCGCAAGCTGCTTGCGGGCAGACATTCCAAAGTCGATGTGCTGCACACCCAGTTTTTCAGCAGTTTGTGTTTCGTGCCTGTACCAAGACGATCTTTCGTTCTCACCACGGAGATTGATGATCGTCTTGATGCCGTTTGCTTTGACATACTGCGCCAGTTGGCTGTCGCTCAACTGGCTTGAGCGGTAGACCTGCCCGGGGATGACTTCGTGGAAATTTCCCGAAACCAGCAGCAATCCGAAATAGGTGAAAAAGATTGCAGGTAGAGCCAAAGCAATCGCAAAGCCACGGACCAAAAGAATGCGCATATTCATCTTTCCTGTTGTTCAACAGGACGATGGCCATCATTTCTGACAGCAAGCTGAACACGGAAACCCTTTGCATCCGGCGGTCAGGCCATGGGCGCAATAGGTGTCACCGGGCAAAGACATAGACGGCATAGACCGCAATCAAGGCCCCTGCGCCCACGGCGGTAATGACTGCGAGGCGCTTTTCAATGAAGTGCCTGATCGACTCGCCATATCGCTGCAACAGCCCAGCCAGAATGAAGAAGCGGGCGGCGCGTGTGACAACGGCAGACAGGATGAACAGACCAAGGCTGATATTGGCGGCACCGGAAAGAATGGTCACGACCTTGATTGGTGGAAGATGCGCAAGGCCCGATGTGACCAGGAGCAGCAGGATCGTTTCATAATCAACCGATGCCTTCATGTGTTCAAAGCTTTCCAGCTTCCCATAGAACTCCAGCACAGGCCGCGCTACGCTTTCAAAGGCGTAGTGCCCCAGATACCAGCCACCGATGCCCCCTAATACGGATGCGATCGTCGCAACTGCCGCATAGAACATCGCACGCCGTGGCTTTGCCAGCACCATGGGAATGAAGAGGACATCGGCGGGAACGACGAAGATGGAGCTTTCCACGAAAGCAACGATGGCGAGCCACCATACAGCTGTCTTTCGCGCGGCAAGCGCCATTGTCCAAGCATATAATCCTTTGAGCATCGCGCACCTCTTTCACAGGGCCGTTCTAGCCGCCGTCATGCCTGGTGGCAAATGCTGCGGAGCAGTAAATCATCGAACACCGACCATTATTTTGCATTGCAGCAGAATTAAGCCCCCGCAAACCCGGGGGCAACAGTAAACCATATGTTGCACCACGGAAAAAATCCATTTTTACTGGCAGTGGAGGTCAATCTGAACTATAATTTGAGCGGGACGCATGGAGGAGGAAATAGTTATGGACTATGTCGGCTTCGTTACTTCTATCAACCCGTTCATCATCGGCATTCTTCTGGCGGTTCTGGCCATCGGCGCTTATAATTCCTGGGTCTCGCACTAGACTGTCGCGCCATCCCAGCAGGCATTGATGCCCGACGTTGGTGTGAAGCGGGTTGGTTTGCCATAGGCATGACATATCGACGATGCTATCTATCCGGCAGGAAAAATAGCCTCAGGATAAGTAATGACGCAAAACTTCACCTTTACGGACACGTCTGAAAGTCTCAGCACGGTATTGCAGAGATTGATCGGAAACCTGAGTGGAAAAACGATCACACTGCGGGATTTGATGGAAGCAATCGGCGAGCAGGGCTTGCTGCTGATGTGCGCCATTGCCTGCCTGCCGTTTCTCATCCCCGTTTCCATACCGGGTGTCAGCACTGTATTCGGTGCAGCGATCGTCATGATCAGTCTCGCAATCACGCTCAACCGTCTTCCGTGGCTTCCCAAACGCATTCTGGACAAGGAAATGGAAACCGCGCGTCTGGTGCCGGCGCTTGAGAAGGGCGTCAACATCGTCTCGAAGCTGGATCGATATATGCGCCCTCGCCTGCCCGGCCTGACAACAGGGACTGTTATGGCGCGGGTGAACGGCCTTGCGATTATGACGGCCGGTGTTCTCTTGATGATGCCGCTCGGTTTCGTGCCCTTCTCCAACACCCTGCCCGGCGTTGCCATTCTGCTGTTTTCCGCAGGGATGATCCAGCGCGACGGCGCGACCGTTCTTGGCGGCTATCTGTTCCTTATCCTCACGACGATCTACTTCGCCATTCTGGCTTATGGTGCCTTCTGGGCAGGACAAGGCCTCAGCAACTCTCTCACGGGCGCGTAGTGCCTCCACGGCGCGCTTGCCTGTCGCGCCGCCTGGTTGCCCACCACACCGTAAGGCGCCGCCTCTGGCGCCTTACAAACGGCAAATCCTGTGACAGGACGAGGAGGCCGAGCGGCACCATCCAGAAGCCGAGGATCGGAAGAAATCCGAGCACACCGCCAACGATCAGCAAAACGCCGATAATGATGCGCCCGACTCGCGAACGCGGCATCGGAACACTCCATTTTCCCAAATGAAGGCGCCCGGTTTTGGGGTGAATGCCAAAAGTCATCGCAAAACACCCCCGCTAAAGAAGACGATGTGATTTTTTTTTGAGGTCAACATTCCCAGAAACGTGGGGACTTCGGTGGATAAAACAAGACTGATGCATTTTTTTTAAAAAAACCGCTTGGCAAAAGGGAAAAGCATTTGTATTACCCCGCTCACACCGCGCCAAGCAGCGCACGTTCCCTGGTAGCTCAGCGGTAGAGCATTCGACTGTTAATCGACAGGTCGCCGGTTCGAATCCGGCCCGGGGAGCCACTTCTACCAATATGGTCAAGTGGTACGCTGCAAAATCAGCAAACATACTTTACATAACATCCCCCCACTGATCGGCTGAGACCGTTTTGCTGCCTCAACCACAGTTGTCAGTGATTCCTGAACGATAGCGTTCTCCGTCTTCTCCTTCCAAGACAGCACCAGCACAGCGAGGCTAACCGCCATACGGTTTGAGCTTCGATTCGACTGTCCTCCGAGTCAGAACCGCTTATCTGGATGCTGAGATCCCGGCGAAATCTGGCGTCGGCTTCCCTTCATGCAAATGTATAAAAAGAATGAAACCCGACAATCCAGCAAATCGGGGATGGAAGGTACGGTATTTGACTTTTAACAAAGTTCAAAACTGAAAAGTGCGAAATTTGCGGTCAGCTGCACTGAAAAATTGACGAATGACTAAACGACAAACCTATAAATTAACAATTCATTCCGCAATAAAATACAACTATTCGCAAATTTAATTAATATAGTATTTGCAATTTACTTAATAAAAAACGGTCAGATTTTCGTAGTTAAATCAATTGCGCACCCACCAATTTATAGGAAAACCCTAGGGGATAAAAAGTGAAAAACCTGCCAATATTAACTAAATTTATGATAATCATGGCACTTAGCACAGTATTTTGCCTAGGTGTTGCAATTTATACTTCAAATAAAATGAAAAATATTGACGACTCTTACAGTGGCCTTCTGGAAGAGGAAGTTAATGCTGCGATTGCATCTTCGCGAGCAAATCGTAGCTTTCAGTCAATGCGCGGCTCTGTTGGCGAGGTGCTTATGGCAACCGATCAGGCTGCCTTAAATAAGTCCAAGGCTGAATTTGATGCTTCTCGCGCACGCTTCATCGAGCAGATGGACGTGGCAGCGAAGGCCTTACCTACCGACAAGTTGCTGGTGGAGGCCAAGAACGAAGGTCTGCGTGTTGCTGACACGGTGTGCAGTGGTTTGGTCGCAGCAGGCATGGCAACGACTGACCCAGAAGAAAACAAGCAACTTCAACAGAAGTTCTTTGAGAAGTGTCAGCCAGAAATTGCGCGCGTATCTGCAATGATGACGGAGAACACAGCTCGCATTATCAAGCTGACCGACGTCCAAAGCGTGGAACTGACGTCTCAAACAGAATCGATCGTCATGTCGTCGCTGGCTGGTATTGTTCTTGGAATGGGCATCGTGCTGGCCTTCGGAACATTCGTCATTCGCTCCTCAGTATCAAGCCCCATTCGCCAGCTGGCATCGACGATGGGCATTCTTGCCGGGGGCAATCTTTCCGCCGAGGTAGAAGGCACGGAACGTCGCGATGAAGTGGGCACCATGGCCAAGGCCGTGCAGGTGTTCAAGGATACCGGCCTCAAGGCTCGCGAGCTGGAGACACAGGCGGCCAGCGAACGCAACATGTCGGAAGCGGAACGCGCCCGTGTGGCAGAAGCCGATCGTCAGCCCGCCGCGGACATGGCAGAAGCCACCACCGGTCTTGCAGAAGGTCTGCAGCATCTGGCCGGCGGTAACCTCGGCTTTGAGCTGAGCCGCCCATTTGCGGCCGACTTCGAAGGCCTGCGCAGCAACTTCAATGCCGCCGTCGCCCAGTTGCGTGAAACCCTGTCTTCCGTGGCTGATGCAACCCGCGCCATCGATAGTGGCTCACGGGAACTCTCTGCCAGCGCCAACGACCTGTCCAAGCGTACCGAGCAGCAGGCCGCAGCACTGGAAGAAACCGCAGCTGCGCTCGACGAAATCACGGTCAACGTCAAGAATTCCACACATCGCACCGAGGAAGCTCGCGAGATGGCGGTCGACGCCAACAAGTCGGCACGTCAGTCGGGTGAGGTCGTGGCCAATGCGGTCAACGCCATGCAGCGCATCGAGGCTTCGTCCAACCAGATTTCCAACATCATCGGCGTCATCGACGAAATCGCATTCCAGACCAACCTCCTGGCGTTGAATGCCGGTGTTGAAGCCGCCCGCGCGGGTGAAGCTGGCAAGGGCTTTGCCGTCGTTGCCCAGGAAGTGCGCGAACTGGCACAGCGCTCGGCGCAGGCGGCAAAGGAGATCAAGGATCTTATCCGCACGTCTGCCGACGAAGTGGAAAGTGGCGTCAAACTCGTCACGGCAACCGGCGAGGCGCTGAAGGTGATCGATGACCACGTAGCCGCCATCAACGGCCAGCTGGACGCGATCTCGACATCGGCCCGCGAACAGTCTGTCGGTCTCTCCGAGGTCAACACCGCCGTAAACCAGATGGACCAGACCACGCAGCAGAACGCCGCCATGGTGGAACAGGCTACAGCCGCCAGCAGTACCTTGGCCAACGAAGCCGATAAGCTGCGCCAGCTCGTCAGTCGCTTCCAGCTTGGCAATGGCGGAACGGGCCGTGCAGGCGCAGCGCCCATGGCCGTCGCCACCCCGGCACGCCACGCCGCAGCCCCCTCGCCTGCCCGCAATCTTGTCAACAAGCTGGCCCGCGCTGTCGGCGGTGGTGGATCGGCAGCAGCCGCAGTACAGAACTGGGAAGAATTTTAAGCCACTTGTCCTCAAAAGACATCAGCATAAGCAAAGGCCTGGCATATCAATCTGCCGGGCGTTTGTTCTGGCGGAGAAGCTTCCGAACCGTTTCGCCATTCAGCTATTTAGGCACATGGACAGGTTGAATGGGAAATCCGCCAGAGAGCTCCTCGGAGCTTTGCTAAATGGGTGTGTAGTTAGGCGGAATGCGGGCCTTTGTCGCGCCTATCTTCGCGGCGATTTCAAGGGCAGGAAAACGCGATTCCAAAGTTTCCGTCTGTCTTCCACCTCACCTTCACCGCCACCGGTGGAACTTGCCTTGAGATCACGCAACGGATTCCCTGCCGAAATGGTCTGCTTAATGCTGATGCTTCGGACGGCATGAAAAAAGGCGCCATTCTCGGAATGACGCCTTGTGTTTTCGCATTGGGCTGCAAGTGCAGGCGTTAGCGGCGCTGCGCAGAACTCTTGCTGTTCATGTTGTTATTCGCGCTGCCCGATGTTGTCGTCGATGTAGCCGAGATGGGGTCGCTGGCTGGGAAGCTATCTTCCAGGCCTTCCTCCAGATCCTCGTCCTTGCTGTTGTTGTGAGCGTCTGCCTGCTCATTTTTCATCGACTGGGCTGCGGGAGACTTTTCTTCGCCAGACAAGCCCACTTCCTGTTCGGCTTCGCTCCAGTGGCGCTCGTGGTCGCCTTCGCGGCGGCCCTCCTGCTCCCACTTCTCGTAGGCCTTCCTGCGAATTTCTGCGTCACGATCAACCATGTCGTCCTCCTTAAGGTTTGATTGTGGGAGAAACAAATGATCAGCAAGGTTGGTTCCTGAGGGCACCAACAATCCTTTTGCGGAACCTCAGGGGTGCCCGCCCGTTGTTCCTTCATACCAAGGAGAATTACAATGGACGAGAAGCACAAAAACGCGCTGGACATTGACGACAAGGATGTCGCTGATTTTCATACCGAGCGCGAACTCAAGGGCGATCCGGAAGAAGTGGACCCTGATGGCGATATGAACCTGAGGGCGCGTCGTCAGGCGGCTCGACAGCACGAGGACGCCTTTATTGTCGCAACGGATCTCGAAGATGACGATCAGCGCGATGCTGCTCCCGGCACACGAGAGCAGCCTTAACCGCATACGTTCTAGCGGCGCACCGAAACGATGGACTTCCTGCTGAAGTTCGACACCTGAACGCGACCGGACTGATTGCCGCCCAGAATCTGGGCGGTATTTTTGTTGAGGCTCTTTAGGATACCGGCATGATAACTCCTGCCGCTTCTGACCACCACAACGTCGCCGGGCTTTGCACCACTTGTGGGTACGGCGTAACCGAATGACGTCCAGGACTTTGCAAATCCGGAAGATTTAGGCGGCTGGCGGCCTGATTTTTCTGCCACGACACTCAGGAAATGGCCACACCAGGGTGTCTTGCGTGGGTTTACACCGAGAATTGCCTTCAAGGTCTTGTTGTTTTTGCCCTCATGAAGGCCGGAATACCGCTCAGCTTGATTGAGCATTCCAGCAGATGCAGGAGCAGTGAACGCTGCGCAAAGTGACGCAGCCAGAACGAACGCAGTTACTTTCAAATTCTCGCCCTTTAGAAGCACGCAAACACATCGGCCCTGCCCCGTCGGAAGTGTTGTGTGCATATTCAGAGTACAGCGGCGGAAAGCGCTCATTCATTTTGCGCTGGCCGCCGATGACGGTCGATCTATTCCGCCAATCCAGCGAGAATTTGACCAGATATAGGCGAAAATTAGAACGTTTCTTAAGGGATTTTCTTAAGGTTATCTTAAGTATTCTGCAAGTCGGTTTTTGTGCTCTGCCACATTTCGAGATCATTGAGTGGGGGATGCCCGAAAAGCAAAAGCCACCCGGCTTTTATGGCGGGTGGCTGTCGTTGCGATCAATCCGTAAATCTGGTTCAGGAGGCGAGTTTCTGCGTATCCACAAGGCAGTGCGCATCACGGCTGGCCTCGATGAAGGCGATGCGGGCGATCTCGCCTGCCACGCTTCCAAGAAGGGAGGCTCTGCACAGCCTCAGCGCCTGCTCATAGACCTTGCCAGAACGGCTCGGCCACTCATGCTGCAAAAAATCAAAAGCCTCGTAAACGCCGTTGAAGGTTCTGGGTGCGCCATTTTCCAGGGAAATAATAACGGGGGCTTCCCATTTGACGTCGTTCAGCATCATTGATTGGACTTCCATACTCAATTAACCCGCCTCTAACGCCGGACCCGACATATGGTTCCGGCGCAAATGGTTTCAAGAGATAATAATTTACCCCTTGAAAACCATGTTCGTAGAGGGCGTGATTGTAGACTGTTTGACGGAACAAAGCTCTTCAACAATCATTCAAGGTCCAGTGAACCGAGGGGCATATGACGAAGACGAAAAATTCCGTTCTAGTGTGGTTTCGTAAGGACTTACGCCTTGCAGACAATCGAGCGCTACAGGCAGCAATCGACCATGGCGATACCGTGGTGCCTGTCTATATCCGCGAGGACGAGGCCACCACGAATGGACCTCTGGGAGCGGCACAGACCTGGTGGCTGCACCACTCGCTCGACACATTGTCGAAGGCGATGGAGAAGGCGGGATCAAGGCTGATCCTGCGTTCCGGCAAGCCGGAGTCGGTTCTTAAATCGCTTTGCGAGGAGACCGGAGCGAGTAGCATATTCTGGAACCGCCGATACGATCCCTCAGGTATGGAAACCGACCAGACGATCAAAAAGACGTTTCGTGACGATGGTTTCGAAGTCGAAAGTTTCGCCGGATATCTTCTGCATGAGCCCTCGCAGCTCAAGACGAAAAGCGGCGGGCCCTACCGGGTCTACACGCCATTCTGGCGGGCGCTCGAAGGCGGCAAGGAGCCAGACGATCCCCTGCCCGCGCCGAAGTCCATACCGTCCCCATCCAGTTGGCCAAAATCCGAGAAACTGGCGGATTGGAAGCTGCTCCCCACCAAACCAAACTGGGCCAAGGATTTTGACGAGGTCTGGAAGCCCGGCGAGGCAGCGGCAGCGGACAAGCTGAAAGACTTCGTGGATGGCGCCTTGAAAGGCTACGAGGAAGGCCGCGACTTTCCCGCAAATCCCGCCACCTCGATGCTGTCTCCGCATCTGACCATGGGCGAAATATCGCCTGCCCAGCTTTGGGCTGCCACGCAGGGTCTTTCACGGCATGTGAGTTCAAACGACGTCAGCCGCTTTCGCAAGGAGATCGCCTGGCGGGAATTCTGTTACCACCTGCTGTTCCACTTCCCGCACCTGGATAAGAAAAACTGGAACGACGCCTTCGATGCCTTCGAGTGGCAGACGGACAGAGCCAAATTCAACGCGTGGAAGAAGGGCAAGACAGGATATCCAATCGTAGATGCCGGTATGCGCCAGCTGTGGAAACATGGCGTCATGCACAATCGTGTGCGGATGATCACGGCTTCCTTCCTCATCAAGCATCTCCTGATCGATTGGCGCAAGGGCGAAGAGTGGTTCCGCGATACGCTCGTCGATGCCGACCCCGCCTCCAATGCCGCCAACTGGCAGTGGGTCGCGGGCTCTGGCGCGGATGCGTCGCCGTTTTTCAGGATCTTCAACCCCATTTTGCAGGGCGAGAAATTCGACCCCGAAGGCGAATACGTCAAAACCTTCGTTCCCGAGCTTTCCAAGTTGGAAAAGAAATTTATTCACAAGCCCTTCGAAGCGCCCAAGGCGGCGTTGGAGAAGGCAGGGGTGGAACTTGGCAAGACCTACCCTCAGCCGCTTGTTCACCACGATACGGCTCGGAAACGGGCGCTCGCCGCCTATTCGGACATCAAGAAAGGTGGATAAGCGGCGCTATCGGCAAGATTTTGCGCAAGAGACCTATTCACCGGAAGATAATTTCTTGTCACAACGCCTGTAGACGAGGAGATAACGGCATCATCTTCGCGACAGATCAAAAGGCCCCATCATGACCATTCATAGCTCTGTGATCACAGCCATTGGCAACACGCCTCTTATCCGCTTGAATGCAGCGTCTGAGGCGACCGGGTGCGAAATTCTCGGCAAGGCCGAATTCATGAATCCTGGCCAATCCGTCAAGGACCGTGCCGCGCTCTATATTATCAGGGATGCCGAACGCCGCGGCCAGTTGCGCCCCGGCGGTACCATCGTGGAAGGCACGGCTGGCAATACCGGCATCGGCCTGTCTCTTGTCGCAAATGCACTGGGCTACAAGACCGTCATCGTCATTCCGGAAACCCAGAGCCAGGAAAAGAAAGACGCATTGAAACTGCTTGGCGCGCAGCTGATCGAAGTGCCGGCAGCGCCCTATTCCAACCCCAACAATTACGTCAAGGTTTCCGGCCGACTGGCAAAGCAGCTCGCGGCCACCGATCCGAACGGAGCAATCTGGGCCAACCAGTTCGACAATATCGCCAACCGACAGGCGCATATCGAAACCACCGCTCCGGAAATCTGGGATCAGACCGATGGCAAGGTGGATGGCTTTGTCTGCGCGGTCGGTTCTGGTGGCACCCTTGCCGGTGTGGCGGATGGCTTGCGCGACTTCAATTCGGACATCAAGATTGGCCTGGCCGACCCGGAAGGCGCTGCCCTCTATGAATTCTACAAGAATGGCACACTGAAATCCGAGGGTTCTTCCATTACGGAAGGTATTGGACAGGGCCGCATTACGGCCAATCTGGAAGGTTTCCAGCCGGATTTTGCCTATCGCATTCCAGATGCAGAGGCCCTGCCGATTGTGTTTGATCTCGTCATGAACGAAGGACTGTCGCTGGGCGGTTCATCCGGAATTAACGTTGCCGGTGCGATTAGGCTTGCCCGCGACCTCGGTCCGGGGCATACAATCGTCACCATTCTTTGTGACTATGGCAACCGTTATCAATCGAAGCTTTTCAACCCTGCCTTCCTGCTGTCCAAGGGGCTGCCCCTTCCAGTCTGGCTCACGGAGAAGCGGGAGATTTCGGTGCCCTACGAAACTGCCTGAGGTGAGTGTCAATGCCCGTGAATGCCCTGTTTCGTGACGACTTTTACCTGTCCACATGCGAAGCGGTTGTAACGGCAGTTCACGAAGATGGTGGCATAGAGCTGGATCAGACCTGTTTCTATGCCACATCCGGCGGCCAGCCCGGAGATACCGGTTTCCTCGAACGCGCCGACGGCTCTAAGATAGACATCGGACTGACGAAACACGGCGCAGATAAAAGCATCATCATCCATGTCCCCACCGAGGGACAAGCTGCTCCAGAGCTTGGCGAAAAGCTGACCCTCCATATAGACTGGCAACGCCGCTACAGGCTGATGCGTATGCATACGGCCTGTCACCTCCTGTCCGTCGTTTGCCCATGGCCCATTACGGGTGCTGCGGTGGGCGAGGACGAATCGCGTGTCGACTTCGATATGTCCGAGACTATCGACAAGGATGAGGTTACCTCAAAGCTGATGGACCTCGTTCAGCAGAACCTCCCGGTTTTTCTGAAATGGATCACCGACGAAGAACTTGCCGCCAATCCTGATATCGTCAAATCCAAGAATGTCCGGCCGCCGCTTGGCCTGGGCCGCGTAAGCCTTGTCTGTATTGGCGAGGATTCGGCAGTTGACAGCCAACCCTGCGGGGGCACTCATGTGTCCGAGACGCAGGAAGTCGGCGAGATCTACATCGCCAAGATCGAAAAAAAGGGCAAGGAGAACCGTCGCTTCCGAATTCGCTTTGGAAAGCCCGACGCATCCGCCTGATTGTGGGAGAATTATCGTGAGCACGGATAAAAGCCGCTTCGTCGTTTCGGCGGATTGGGTAGAGCAGCAGCTCGGCACCCCGCATTTTCGTCTGGTCGATGCCTCCTGGTATCTGCCGGCGCACAAGCGCAACGGCAAGGAAGAGTATCTGGCCGGTCATCTGCCCGGCGCAGTGTTCTTCGATCAGGATGTCATCGCAGACCACGATACCGGCCTGCCGCACTCCCTGCCCTCACCCCAGTTTTTTGCCGATGAAGTCGGAAAGCTCGGAATTGGCGAGCATGACACCATCGTTGTTTACGATGGTCCGGGCTTTTTCTCCGCGCCCCGCGTGTGGTGGATGCTGCGCGTCATGGGCGCAGAACAGGTTTACGTGCTGGATGGTGGGCTGGACGGCTGGAAGGCCGCAGGCAAGCCACTGGAGACTGGTACACCTGTCATAGAGCCCGCCACTTTCGATCCGCATTTTAAGCCCAAGCGCGTCGTTTCCTTTTCGGCAATGCGCGCCCTCGTTGATAGCGGCGAAGAGCAGATTGCCGATGCGCGCGGCGCCGGTCGTTTCACGGGCGAAGAGGCGGAGCCACGCGCCGGAATGCGCTCAGGCCATATGCCGGGTGCGCGCAACCTGCCTGCCACGGCCTTTTCCGAGAACGGCCAGTTCAAGGACCTGCCGACAATCCGCAAGATGATAACGGAAGCGGGCATCGATCTGTCTCAGCCCGTCGTCACCAGCTGCGGCTCTGGCGTAACCGCTGCCGTCATTACACTGGCACTGGAATCGCTTGGGCACACGGACAACGCGCTCTATGATGGTTCCTGGTCGGAATGGGGCAGCAAGGACGACACGCCTGTCGTCACCGGCCCGGCAGAGCCAGTCCCGACGCAGGTCCATGGCCCGCTGAAGGCACATGTGACACAGCTGGAGATGACATCCGCACCGAAGGTCAGCCTGCCGGTGCCGGTCAACATCCAGACCGCCATCATGCGGACGACGAATATTCCCCTGCATTTTTACCGCTACCTCTACTGGCGTGTGGGAAAACGCTGGCATTGGCACAGGCGAATGGGCATGAGCGATGCAGAGCTTTCGGCAACGCTGCGCGATCCAGCCAATTGCGTGACCGTGCTCTACATGAACGGTGCGCCAGCAGGCTTCTTCGAACTCCAGAAACTCGACGCCGATGTCACCGAGCTCGCCTATTTCGGATTGATGGAAGAAGCGATTGGTGCGGGCGTTGGCAAATGGTTCCTCCTGCAGGCGCTCTATTCCGCGTGGCAGGATAATCCAAAGAAAGTCATCGTCTCCACCAACACGCTGGACCACCCCCGCGCGCTGCAGCTTTACCAGATGATGGGCTTTTCACCCGTCAGCACCTATCAGGCATGGGTAGAGCCTCTGACAGATAGCGAGTATCTGGAAATTTCCCGCCGCAATTGATCGGCAAACGATGAACGGTGCGTGGGGTCTCTCCAGGCACCGTTTTCACATCAGCGACACTATTCTTGGCAAAGGCGCAGATTCAAGAGATCCGCGCCGCCGTCGGGTTACAGTTCCTGCCCCAGATTGACCGCGGTCGGAATTTCCTGAGCAGGATTGCTTTCCTTTTCGTTGCCCGCGGCTGCGAGATGAGCGGCTATCAGTTCGCCATGGAACCGTGCCATTTCATAGCAATAGGTGATTTCGCGCTTTTCGGCTGACCAGTAGACATCAGGTCTGCCGCAGGTGCGGGCCGTCAGCTTGACCTCGCCCTTGAGCGCATAGCCGGTAAAGCTGCGTGCAATCAGGTCCAGAACCTTGGATTCCTTGAGAATCGTGGCATAGATATCCAGAAATGGATCGCGAACCGGCTCATAGCGCGACACGAATTTCGTGGCACCGGCCTTTGCAACATGCGGCTTCAGCAGCTCGTTCCAATGGGATACTGTCTGTGGATAGGAGGCCTCGCAGGCCTTCCAGTCGCCTTTCGGCAGCCCCATCATATCGGCCAGATCACCGTAACCACCAGCGTCCTTGCCAACCATCAGGCACGCCATCTGGCGATCACGCGTGGGGTTTGGCACCAGAACCGAATAGAGCGGCGCATTATGATCCGGCAACGCACCTGCCGAACGGGCCAGATACCAGCTGTCGGTGGCGTTGACGATGGCTGTATCGAGCCATTCCTCGTTCGCCTCCAGCATCATGGTCCCGGCGAGCTGATCAGCGGAATCGCGGCCTGCTCCCGCATCCGGCAAGGCCAGATCGGAGATGAGCATACGCGATGCTTCGTGAAAGAGGCTGAAGATCGCATTTCCGATGACGAAATTGACCGTCTGCTGCAGCTGCTCATCGGAAAGGCCATCCAGCGCGGGAGCCGTTTGCGCATGGGCTGCAGGTGAAACGAACGAAAAAACCGTGACCAGGGAAGCGGTCATCAACCTGCGCAGCATGGACGTCAACTTTCAAAAACGAGGACGTTCGATTGATTGCCACACTCAACGATTCAAGCAATGGGCTAGTTGCGTCTTTACGCAAGAAACGGGTGGATACACGACTCTTTGAAGCGCATAGCGACAAACAAGCAACGCAGGAGAGCCGATATGACCCGAATTACTTTTACCGCAATGCCAGCAGAGGAAGCCGAGGCCTATCGCAACGGAAAGTTGGACGCCTATGGGCAACAACCCGAATCCTCGATCGCAAGCGGACCTCTCCCCTGCCGCGCCTGTCTAGGCCAGATCAGAGACGGTGAACGCGTGCTGCTGCTTGCCTATCGACCTTTTCCAGACTTGCAACCTTTTGCTGAAACGGGTCCGATTTTCATTCACGCTGAAGCCTGTGCGACCTATGTCGCCGAGGAGGTCCTGCCGCCCATGCTCGACAGCACGGATTACATCGTCCGCGGCTACAGCGCCTCCAACCGCATAATCTATGGAACCGGCGCGGTCACGCCAACAGACGCCATCAGGAACCGCGCAAAAGAGCTTCTGATACGCGGCGACGTCTCCTATGTGCATGTGCGCTCGGCGCGCAACAATTGCTACCAGTGCCGGATCGACAGGGTATAAATGGGCGATTGCGGTAGATTTTACCGAAATCGATAAGCCGGCTTCAAATTTTCCATGCGATTTTGACCTGTAGTCAAAAGGGAATGGCAATGTCCGGCACATTGAGCACGCATAAGCGCGGTGCAGACCGCAGCAAGACACGCATCTTCGGAACGGTCCACTACGTCAATCAGTCTGTGAAGGGTCGCGTCGTCGATCTATCAGCCACGGGGATGGCGCTTGAACTTGAAGGCCCCTTTGCCGCCGCAAAGGGAAGCCGGGTCAAGGTGCAGAGCGAAGATCTGGGCCACATCGAAGGCATCGTCCAGTGGCAGCACAGAAACAGGCTCGGGCTGCAGCTGCAGCTTTCAACCAATACGCTGGCGCAGATTTCGTCCTATTTCCGCTTCTTCCATGAAGACGTGAAGCCGACACTTGCCGGATAGGAATTTTGACAAGACCGCCCGAAAATACGGGGCAAATCATACGCATGTCATTTTGATGATGGACTCCTCGGCAATTCGTTTTACGCTGACACCTTCCCATGCAGCCTGAAATCATTGCAGGAGTTTCCATGTCTTCCCTTATCGGCCTTCATCCCATCACGCGACGTTCTCTGCTGGGAGGCATCGCCGCCTCCTCGGCGTTGGTCATGCTTCATCCCTTTGCGGCGCGTGCACAGGCCAATCAGGCGCATCTGCGCATCATGGAAACCACCGATATCCACGTCCATGTCTTTCCCTATGATTATTACGCCGACAAGCCGAACGACACCTTGGGCCTTGCGCGCACCGCATCCATCATAGACAGCATCCGCGCCGAGGCAGGCAATACGATGCTGGTCGACAATGGCGACTTTCTACAGGGCAACCCGCTGGGTGATTACATTGCCTATGAGCGTGGAATGAAGGCGGGAGACAAGCACCCGGTCATCAGCGCCATGAATGTTCTGGGTTATGATTGCGGCACACTGGGCAATCACGAGTTCAATTACGGCCTCGACTTCATGTTCAACACCTTGGCCGGTGCAGGCTTTCCATATGTCTGCGCAAACCTGACCAAGGGTCAGCTCGCATCCGACCCAAAGCAGGACGACCTGTTCTTCAAGCCCTACGTCATCCTCGAAAAACAGATAAAGGACGGCTCCGGGGCAACCAGCCCGGTCAAGATCGGTGTCATCGGCTTCGTGCCGCCGCAGATCATGATGTGGGATGCCAAGAATCTGGAAGGCAAGGCGCAGACCCGCGATATCGTCGAAGCTGCCAAGGCCTGGGTTCCTGTCATGAAGGAACAGGGCGCCGATATCATTATCGCGCTGTCCCACTCCGGCATCGAGGGCAAGGGCCAGAGCGAGCGCATGGAAAACGCTTCACTCTATCTGGCTGGCGTCAAAGACATTGATGCCGTCTTTACCGGCCACCAGCACCTCGTCTTCCCCGGCCCCAAGACCTGGGACGGGATAGAGGGCGCCGATCCCGTAAAGGGCACGTTGATGGGCAAGCCTGCCGTCATGGCTGGCTTCTGGGGCTCCCATATGGGCCTCATCGACCTGCTGCTGGAGACGGACGGCAAGAGCTGGAAGATCGTGGATTTCACCACCGAAGCGCGACCGATCTATCACCGGGACGACAACCGTAAGATCGTGGCTGACGTGAAGGACAAGGCCGAAGTCATAACCGCCGTCAAGGCTGACCACGAGGCAGCACTTGCCTATGTCCGCCGCCCCGTGGGCAAGACATCCGCGCCGCTCTATTCCTATTTTGCGCTGGTTGCAGACGATCCATCCGTGCAGATCGTGTCCAACGCCCAGACCTGGTACATCAAGGACATGCTGAAGGACGGCCAATATAAGGACCTGCCGGTGCTGTCGGCAGCAGCGCCGTTCAAGGCCGGCGGCCGCGGCGGCTCGGACTACTATACTGATGTCCCCGCCGGTGACATTGCCATCAAGAACGTGGCGGACCTTTATCTCTATCCAAACACAGTGCAGGCGGTTCTCATCACTGGTGCCCAGGTCAAGGACTGGCTGGAGATGTCTGCGGGCATGTTCAACACGGTCGAAGTGGGAGCAAAGGACGCACCTCTGCTCAACAACGATTTCCCGTCCTATAATTTCGATGTGATCGACGGGGTCACCTATCAGATCGATATCTCGAAGCCTGCGAAGTTCGACAAGGATGGCAAGGCAGTCAATCCGCCAAGCAGCCGCATCGTCAATCTTCAATTCGAAGGCAAACCCATCGACCCCGAGCAGAAATTTGTCGTTGCGACAAACAATTACCGCGCCAGTGGCGGCGGAAAGTTCCCGGGTATTTCCTCCGACAAGATCATCTTTGTGGCACCCGACACCAACCGCGACGTGATCGTCCGCTACATCATTGCCGAGGGGACCATCAATCCCGCCGCCGATGACAACTGGTCTTTTGCGCCGGTCGCAAACACGACAGCCATTTTCGAAACCGGACCGAAGGCGCGTCAATACGCCAAGGATGTGAAGGGGGCGAAAATCGAGGAGGCCGGCGATGGAGCCGAGGGGTTTGCCAAATTCAGGCTGACGCTCTGACGAAATTGATGCCGGGGCGCGCAGACCGCTGCCGCCCCGTTACTGGCTGGCGTCCGAGATGCACATTTCTATCGGTGTTCTCGGAAATTTGTTTTTAGGACATGCTCCAATTCCTTCTTTTTCTCGTATTGTGAAACATACTTACAGTGCCAATGGCGCAGGTATTGAATGGCAATACTTCGAATTGGCGTCTTCAGGAGGTTTCAATGCCCGCCTACCGTCCGCCACGCATCTCTGCTGCCGAAATAACACCACGCGACGTCTATCTTTCCAGACGACATTTCCTGGGAACGGCTGCCGGTCTCGCCACGATAGGCCTGACGGCTGGCAATGCGCTGGCCGCGCCACTTGTCGCAAAGCCCGGCGCCTACAAGCTGGATGAAAAGCTCACACCGCTTGACGCCGTTACCAGCTACAATAATTTCTATGAATTCGGCACGGGCAAGTCAGATCCGAAGGAAAATGCCGGCAGCTTCAAGCCCACACCTTGGACCGTGAAGGTCGACGGTCTCGTGGGTAAGCCGCAGGAATTCGGCATTGAGGACCTGCTGAAATATCCATTGGAAGATCGCACCTATCGAATGCGCTGCGTCGAAGGCTGGTCGATGGTCATTCCCTGGATAGGCTTTTCACTGTCCACGATTCTCGACAAGGTCGAGCCATTGGGCAGCGCCAAATACGTCAAGTTCGAAACCGTGGTGCGCCCGGAAGAAATGCCCGGCCAGAGCGGTCTTTTCCAGCCACTGGATTGGCCCTATGTCGAAGGCTTGCGCCTGGACGAAGCGCGCCACCCGCTGACAATTCTGGCGGTCGGCCTCTATGGCGAAACATTGCCCAACCAGAACGGCGCACCTATTCGCCTTGTTGTTCCCTGGAAGTATGGGTTCAAGGGCATCAAATCGATCGTGCGTATGTCGCTCGTGGAAAAACAGCCTGAGACAACGTGGAAAAACTCCAACGCACGCGAATATGGTTTCTATTCCAACGTTAATCCCAATGTGGACCATCCGCGCTGGAGCCAGGCGACAGAGCAGCGAATCGGTGAAGGCGGCTTCTTCAGCACGCAAAATCGCCCGACGCTGATGTTTAACGGTTATGAGGAAGTTGCGAGCCTCTATTCCGGGCTGGATCTGAAGGCGAATTACTGACCATGGCATTTGCGCTTTCGCTTCCCGCCCTTCCCAAGCGATACCAGCCCGCCGCCATCTGGGCGCTCTATGTCGTCGGGCTCTGTCCCGGCGTCTGGTATTTTTATCTCGCCTCCACTGGCGGGCTAGGGTTCAATCCGGTCAAGGATTTCGAACACCTGCTTGGCATATGGGCTTTGCGCTTCCTGTGCCTCGGCCTCTGCGTCACGCCACTGCGCGACCTCTTCAACGTCAATCTCATCGCCTACCGCCGGGCCCTGGGCCTGATCGCCTTTTATTATGTGCTGGCGCATTTCGCAGTCTATCTCGTTCTGGACCGCGGGCTGGTCATGAGCTCAATCATCGCAGATGTCCTCAAGCGCCCCTATATCATGTTCGGCATGGCGGGGCTGGTTATGCTCGTACCCCTGGCTCTCACGTCCAACCGATGGTCGATTCGCAATCTGGGCTCGCGCTGGAACACGCTGCACAAGTTGTCCTATTTCGTCCTCATCGCTGGCATCCTGCATTTTGTGCTCGCCCGCAAATCGCTGACGCTCGAGCCTGTCTTCTACATATCGGTGATGGTCATCCTGCTCGGATATCGAAGCGTCAGGCCGGCAATCATGGCCCGCACACGGGCTCGCAAGGCCGCCCTCTCACCCGGACGTGCCGGACGATGAACGCAGCCAACACTATCCCCACGACATAACAGGCAATATTCCAGAGCGAGAAAACGCGGCCAAGCAGCAATGCCCCGGCTGTGGTTGCCCGAAACGCATCCAG
This sequence comes from Agrobacterium sp. fls2-241-TYG-188a, assembly GCF_030209845.1. Taxonomy (NCBI): domain Bacteria; kingdom Pseudomonadati; phylum Pseudomonadota; class Alphaproteobacteria; order Hyphomicrobiales; family Rhizobiaceae; genus Agrobacterium; species Agrobacterium sp. fls2-241-TYG-188a. The sequence continues at coordinate 1,474,154 of NZ_JARVRD010000002.1, forward strand.
CGCAGGAAAATGCACCAGCCGCAGCAATTCCACAGCGATTGCCAGCCCGCAGGCAATCGCTACTGCCAGATTCCGTCTACGCGCTGGCATGATGGCTTCCACGAGCAGGTAGACCATCGATCCCCACAGCACCGATCCACCGTATTTCACGACAACAAAGGGCAGCCCGGCCATATAGCCATATCGTCGCAGCAGCAGACCGGCCGCAATCACGCCGCATGCGCAGATAAGAAGCGCCAGTCGGCTGTCATAAAATCGGTGGGCATCCTTTATCATCATGTCGCTTTATTTCCGGTTTGTTGTAGAGATACAATCCTGCCGAGCAAGAGGACCGATGGCTTTGACAAGCGAAACCACCTACCCCGCCAGCCGCCTTGCAACGCTTGACGCCCTTTTATGCGATCGGCAGCCATGGGGCGAGTTGAAAGGCATAAAGCGTTTCATCGTCGAGTTTCTCTATTTCGGAATCAAGGAAGCGCGCGCCTGCATGTTTGCCGGCTTGTTCTTCATCTCCATCTTTCTTGTGCCGCGCGGCGGTCTGTTCGGTCTGCCGCGCTATGATGTTCTCCTGGTCGTCGCCCTGGGCATCCAGTTCTTCATGATCTGGAGCAAACTGGAGACGTGGGACGAAGCCAAGGCTATTTTGCTTTTTCACGTCGTGGGTTTTGCGCTCGAAGTCTTCAAGACATCCAGCGCCATCCAGTCATGGTCCTATACGGATTTTGCCTACACCAAGGTTTTCGGCGTACCGCTGTTTTCCGGCTTCATGTATGCCGCCGTCGGAAGCTATATTATCCAGGCATGGCGTCTGCTTGATGTTCGCATTCGCCATCACCCACCCTACTGGATGGCGTCGATGATCGGCATCGCAATCTACGCCAACTTCTTCACCCACCACTTCATCGGCGATTATCGCTGGTACATAGCCGCCTGCGCGCTGGGCCTCTACGCCCGCGCCACCGTCATCTATCGCCCCTATGATCGCGACCGGAAAATGCCGCTGTTGCTGTCCTTCATCCTGATCGGCTTTTTCGTCTGGCTCGCAGAAAACATCTCCACATTCTTCGGCATCTGGAGCTACCCAAACCAACTCGGCGCGTGGTCGGCAGTGCATATCGGAAAATGGAGTTCATGGTCGCTCCTCGTCATCATGACCTTCTCCATCGTCTCTTACCTGAAGCACATCAAAGGGCGCATCTCAGTGCCGGAGTGAACCGGAGCCTTTCATGAAAATCGCAGCGGCGCAGAGTGTCGTTACAAAAGACTTTGCCGAAAATGGCCGGACGATACGTGCGCTCATTCACCAGGCTGCGAAGGACGGTGCCCGCCTCGTCCACTTTTGCGAAGGTGCTTTGTCTGGCTACGCGAAGGCGCAGATTACTGCTCCCGAAGACTGGCAAAACTTCTGTTGGGATGCCCATGCCGACGAACTCAATGCCATCGCCGAGACATGCAGGGAAAACCGCATCTTCGCCGTCATTGGTTCTGCATTTCCACTGCCTTTGCCACACCCACCAAACAACAGCCAGTATGTCATTAGTGATCAGGGTGAGATGACCGCTCGATACGACAAGCGCTATCTTTCCAATTCCGAACTCGAGCAGGGGTGGTATACGCCGGGAAAACATCCCACAGTTTTTGAGGTCGATGGCTACCGTTTCGGTTGCCTGACCTGCATCGAAGTTCAGTTTCCTGAACTGTTCATGGGATATGAACGTCTGGATGTGGATGCAATTCTGTTTTCATCCTACGGAATCGGCAACTTCTTTCAGATTGCGCTGCGCGCACACGCCGGTTTCAATTGCATCTGGATCAGTGGTGCAACGCCCGCACAAAAAGCAGCCCAAGGCCCTGCGATTATTGTTGGGCCAGATGGAAAGATCATCGCCTCATGCGGTGGGACGCCCGCCAACGAACTCGCTTTCGCGACGCTAGATCGCGAAGACGCCAACTATGACATTCCCCTCAACAAGGCGCGTCCATGGCGCAGATCCGTAAGGCTAGGCATGATAGATTCGCAAAAGCAGACCCCTATTGATTGACCCGAGCCGGTGCCAATGAGGGCAGGCAAGGAAACAGCGCGCCGGAGTAGTCGCTGGTGCGTGATTTTATCGTTTCTGCTCCATGCTTTGCTCTTGGCTGCCTTCTTTCTAAGTCCTGCGCCTCAACCGAATTCGGTCTCGCCAGACAGAAGCATCACCGTGGAGATTATCACCCAAGTCCCTGCCCCGCCGCAGCCGGATAGGTCGGGTATATCTCCTGCAGACAGCCTGCCGACCCCGCCTCCGCCAGCCGCGACTTACTCGCCGAACGACAGTAAGGCGAGCACCCCGCCAACTGAAAGCTCGAATACGCCGCCGCAGCAGGCCCCAGTGAACGACAACGGAAAAACACTCGTGAAGCCGTCGCACATGCTCTCACAGGAGGTTCTCGCGGACAACCGCAGCAGACAGGCGCGAGAGGCGCTGAAACAGCTCGCACCAGCAGAGCAGATTGAACAGCTCTGTAATCTCGAGGCCATGGCGCAGGTCGGCGCGTGGAGCAAGAGCCTCAAACCAGACCGGGTTGTGGCCTATGCCATGGCTGACTCTGAATTCTCTGGCACCAATTTCATCGCCAAGGGTGCCGCGATCCACAGCGAGCAGGACTGGTACCGCCTTCAATTCAAGTGCCAGTTGACCCCGGATAAAGAGAAAGTCGTAGCCTTCGAATTTCTAATGGGAGACGCAATCCCAAGAGACATCTGGGCCGAGCACGATTTGCCGGACGAAGACGGCCCATCCGATTAAAGGCAAACGCCGCTGTTTCTGGACGCCCAGCCATCCCGCTACAAAAATATTTCCCTAAACGAAAAAGCCGGGTGATTTCTCACCCGGCTTTCTATCATCAAGCGCTTTTCAGCGCTTTCAATTATGCAGCTTCAGCTTCAGCAGCTTCTGCAGCAACGCGTGCCTTGTCGGCCTTGCCCTTGGCGTCTACGTCGCGCTCAACGAACTCGACAACAGCCATGGCAGCGTTGTCGCCCTGACGGTAGCCAGCCTTCATGATACGCAGGTAGCCGCCGTTGCGGGTTGCGTAACGTTCAGCAATGGCGTCGAACAGCTTGCGAACAGCATCCTGATCCTTGATCTGCGAGATGGCCTGACGACGAGCGTGCAGGTCGCCACGCTTGCCGAGCGTAACCAGCTTTTCAACGATCGGGCGGATTTCCTTCGCCTTAGGAAGCGTCGTTACGATCTGCTCATGCGTGATGAGCGAAGCCGCCATGTTGGCAAACATTGCCTTGCGGTGGCTGGCGGTTCTATTGAGCTTGCGGCCTGAATTTCCGTGGCGCATTGCTATTCTCCTTTAATGCAGGCTTCCTGTCCGGGCCTGCCGTTTCCTGGCACATGCAGGCAACCAGTCTTTCGTAACGGCGCCTGTTGTTTGACGGGGAAAGGCAGTCTTTAAAGGGCCTGCCTTTTTATTGGTTAATATTGATCTTCGTAACGCTTGGCCAGATCTTCGATGTTCTCTGGCGGCCATGCTGGCACTTCCATGCCGAGGTGCAGACCCATGGAAGCGAGAACTTCCTTGATTTCGTTCAGCGACTTGCGGCCAAAGTTCGGAGTACGAAGCATTTCGGCTTCCGTCTTCTGAATGAGGTCGCCAATGTAGACGATGTTGTCGTTCTTCAGGCAGTTTGCCGAACGAACAGACAGTTCCAACTCGTCGACCTTCTTGAGAAGCGCCGGGTTGAACGCCAATTCGGTTACAGATTCTTCTTCTGCTTCCTTCTGTGGCTCATCGAAGTTGACGAAGACGCCGAGCTGGTCCTGAAGAATACGAGCAGCAAATGCTACTGCGTCTTCGCCGGAAACCGAACCGTTGGTTTCGATCGTCATGATCAGCTTGTCGTAGTCGAGAACCTGGCCTTCACGGGTGTTTTCCACCTTGTAGGACACTTTCTTGACCGGCGAATACAGGCTATCGACCGGGATAAGGCCAATCGGCGCGTCTTCAGCACGGTTACGCTCTGCAGGCACATAGCCCTTGCCGTTGTTGACAGTGAATTCCATGCGGATTTCAGCGCCATCATCGAGCGTGCAGATAACGTGATCCGGGTTGAGGATCTCGATGTCGCCTACGGTCTGAATATCACCAGCAGTGACAGCACCAGGACCCTGCTTGCGTACGACCATGCGCTTGGAATCGTCACCATCCATCTTGATGGCGATTTCCTTGATGTTCAGCACGATGTCCGTCACGTCTTCCCGAACGCCGGGAATGGAAGAGAACTCGTGCAAAACACCGTCGATCTGAACCGCTGTCACAGCGGCGCCACGCAGAGACGACAAGAGAACGCGACGGAGCGCGTTACCAAGCGTCAGACCGAAACCGCGTTCCAGCGGCTCGGCAACCAGCGTTGCCTTGGTGCGGCTGGAAGACGTGAACTCGACCTTGTTCGGCTTGATCAGTTCCTGCCAATTCTTTTGAATCATCTTTAAACCTTCCGTTCGCCGCCACCATCCAATCGTGACGGACCGAGCATGATCACCGAGAGGAACCCAAAAGTTCATCGGAGGGTTTGAAAGCGTTGGTTTGCCGGATGAACCAGCACCACACGCCGAATACGCGAAAATTCCGCCAAACCGAGGGTGAGGCGGAATTCCCAGACAGAAGCGCGTTAGACGCGGCGCTTCTTGCGCGGGCGGCAACCATTGTGCGGGATCGGCGTCACGTCGCGGATGGAGGTGATCATGAAACCGGCAGCCTGCAGAGCGCGAAGTGCAGATTCACGACCCGAACCTGGACCGCAAACTTCCACCTCAAGCGACTTCATGCCGTGTTCCTGAGCCTTCTTGGCGCAATCTTCAGCAGCGATCTGGGCAGCAAAAGGAGTCGACTTACGCGAACCCTTGAAGCCCTTTGCACCAGCAGACGACCAAGCAATCGCGTTGCCCTGTGCGTCGGTGATGGTGATCATCGTGTTGTTGAAGGTCGAGTTGACGTGCGCAACACCCGACGTGATATTTTTGCGTTCGCGACGGCGTACGCGTGTGGCTTCCTTGGCCATGATATACCTTTCATTGATCTCTTCACCGCCGTAACACCAGCGGCTACACCGGCGAAAAGCCCAGAAGACCTTTCGCCAAACTCAGAAAGGCTGGTGCGGCCTGCACCAGCCTCCCCTTCCGGAAGACCGGAAAATTACTTCTTCTTACCAGCGATTGCCTTCGCCGGACCCTTACGGGTGCGGGCGTTGGTGTGCGTGCGCTGACCGCGGACCGGAAGGCCACGACGATGACGCAGGCCACGGTAGCAACCGAGGTCCATCAGGCGCTTGATGTTCATCGCGGTTTCGCGACGAAGATCACCCTCGACGCGATAGTCGCGGTCGATGGTTTCGCGGATCTGAAGGACTTCGGCATCCGTCAGCTGATGAACGCGCTTTTCAGCCGGAAGACCGACCTTTTCCATGATTTCCTGCGCGAATTTCGGACCGATCCCGTGAATATAGGTCAAAGCGATAACAACGCGCTTAGCCGTCGGGATGTTGACGCCAGCGATACGTGCCACGTCTATTCTCCTTGCGTTCCAGTTGCCATCCGGCAAGTGGTGCTTTCATTTGAGCGGCACGATTTTGCCGCCAGTTCAAATTCCTGTTCGTCACAAGTCAAAACGACCGAACCCGGACTTTCCTTCCCTAAAGGAAAATCCGCGCCAGTCGCTTGGGTTGTCGCGAGTTGGCGCGGTGTTTAACGGAATCGGTTCAAAAAAGCAACCGGCTCCGCCAAGATTCTTTAGATACGCGCGGCTGAAGCAGATGATCCCGCATCTTTTTCAAGCACAGCCTCGATAGCGGCCGTCACGTCATCGACGTCAGCCATGCCATCAAGCACCACGAGCTCTCCCTGCTCCTGGTAGTAGGCGGACAAGGGTGCCGTCTTCTCACGGTACTCAGAGAGCCGCTTACGGAACGATTCGGGGTTATCGTCGGAACGCACGGTTCCACCTGCGGCAATCGTTTCTGCCACACGGTTTTCGATTCGGCGTATCAGCGCTTCCTGATCGACCTTCAATTCAATGACGGCATCCAGAACGAAATCCTTCTGCCGAAGGTTTTCGGAGAGCGCCTTTGCCTGTGGAACGGTGCGCGGATAACCATCCAGGATGAACCCATTGGCACAGTCCGCCTGCTCGACCCTTTCGGAAACGATCTGGTTGACGATGTCATCCGACACGAGACCGCCGGAGTCCATGACTTCCTTGGCACGCTTACCGATTTCAGAACCGGCACTCACGGCAGCACGGAGCATGTCGCCCGTGGAAAGCTGTGGGATACCGTATTTGTCTGTCAGACGCTTCGCCTGGGTCCCCTTGCCGGCCCCAGGTGGTCCCAAAAATATCAGTCTCATCGTCCCCTCTTTCCTCCACGCAGTTTCGATTTCTTGATGAGCCCCTCATACTGCTGGGCAATCAAGTGACCCTGAATCTGTGCCACTGTATCTAGCGTTACACTGACAACGATCAAAAGCGAAGTACCACCAAGGGCTAATGGGATGCCTGTACGGGCGATAAGCGTCTCAGGAAGGATACAGACGAAGACCAGGTAGATCGCACCCACGACCGTGATACGGGTCAGGACGTAATCGATATACTCCGCTGTCCGCTCACCTGGGCGAATGCCCGGGATGAAGCCGCCATGTTTCTTGAGATTGTCTGCCGTATCCTTCGGATTGAATACGATAGCTGTATAGAAGAATGCGAAGAACGCGATGAGCAAGCCGTAGAACAGCATGAACAGAGGCTGGCCGTGCTGCAGCGACGCAATGACCGTCGTTGCCCATGTCGGCAGTTTCGTGCTGTCGGTAAAGCCCGCAGCCGTTGCTGGCAGCAAAAGCAGCGATGACGCAAAGATTGCCGGAATGACGCCCGCCGTGTTGAGCTTCAGCGGAAGATGCGAGGTATCGCCCTGGAACATCCGGTTACCGACCTGACGCTTCGGATACTGGATCAGCAGGCGCCGCTGCGCTCTCTCGACGAAGACGATGAGCGCGATGACACCGATGCAGACAACGAGTACCGTCAACATCAATGGCGTGGACAGCGATCCTGTCTTGCCGAGATCAAGAGTACGCGCCAATGCGCCAGGAAGGCCCGCTGCAATGCCGGCGAAGATGATCAGAGAAATGCCATTGCCGATGCCGCGTGACGTGATCTGCTCGCCAAGCCACATCAGGAACATGGTGCCGCCGAGAAGAGTGATGACGGTGGAGACACGGAAGAACCAGCCTGGATCGATAACGAGCCCTGCCCCGCTCTCAAGACCGGCAGCAATGCCGTAGGCCTGAAGCGTACCGAGCAGAACCGTGCCGTAGCGCGTGTACTGGTTGATGATCTTGCGGCCTGCTTCGCCTTCCTTCTTCAACGCTTCGAGCGAGGGCACGACCGACGTCATGAGCTGCACGATAATCGAAGCGGAAATGTAGGGCATGATGCCGAGAGCGAAGATCGCCATACGCTCGACAGCGCCACCTGCAAACATGTTGAAAAGGCCGAGAATACCGTTGGCCTGGCCCTGGAATGCCTGTGCATAGGCTTCCGGGTTCAGACCGGGAAGCGGGATATGCGTGCCAAGACGGTAAACGAGAAGTGCGGCAAGGGTAAACCAGAGTCGCTTTTTCAGATCTTCAGCTTTCGCGAAGGTCGAAAAGTTCAGGTTTGAGGCCAGTTGTTCCGCTGCTGAAGCCATAAATTTCTCCGCATGACCCTTGTCCAGCGGCACGGAAACCGGCAATTCCGGAAAAGGTCGTAAAGATACTGGTTCAAAAACCGGGCTTCGGACGGATCACGGCTCTAACGCCGAAATCATGCCTCACCCTGTTTTCGTTCGTTCGCTCCACATTCAACTGAATGCTTCGGAACTGTGAGGCTCTCCCCGCAACATTCACACATTGCTTGAGAGTATCCGCATAAGACATTCTAATCGATTAGGATTCAAAAACTTATGCGACTGTAGAACATGAAAGCCCGGAGTGAAACACCCCGGGCGTTCGTCATCTTATATTACTCTGCGGCTTCGGCTGCAACAACCAGAAGCTTGATGGAACCACCAGACTTCTCGATCTTTTCAACAGCAGGCTTGGAAGCGCCAGCAACTTCGAAGGAAACCTTCGTCGTCAACTCGCCGTCAGCCAGGATACGAACGCCATCCTTCGGACGACGGATCACGCCAGCGGCCTTCAGAGCTGCTGCGTCGATCGTTGCCTTGGCGTCGAGCTTGCCAGCATCGATGGCGGCCTGAACGCGACCGAGAGAAACGGTGACGAATTCAGATGCGAAGATGTTGTTGAAGCCGCGCTTTGGCAGACGACGGTAGATTGGCATCTGGCCGCCTTCGAAGCCGTTGATGGCAACGCCCGAACGAGCCTTCTGACCCTTGACGCCGCGACCACCGGTCTTGCCCTTGCCGGAACCGATACCGCGACCTACGCGGATGCGGTTCTTCGTCGAGCCTTCGTTGTCTTTAATTTCATTGAGTTTCATGATGACTTCCTCCGTCTCACTTCTCGTCTACGACGCGAACGAGATGCTGGACAGCACGGATCATGCCGCGAACAGCTGGAGTGTCTTCCAGAGTGCGCTGACGGTGCATCTTGTTGAGACCCAGGCCGATCAGCGTCTGGCGCTGAACCGCAGGGCGGCGAATTGGGCTGCCGATCTGTTCGACCGTAACAGTCGTCTTGGCTTCAGTAGTCTTCTTGGCCATGATACTGCTCCTTATTCTTCAGTCGCGTTGCCGGAAGCGGCGCGGCGGGACTGAAGGGTCGCATACTTGAGACCACGCTGTGCAGCGATGTCCTTCGGATGAACCTGGTGCTTCAGAGCGTCGAAAGTTGCGCGAACCATGTTGTATGGGTTCGAGGAACCGGTCGACTTTGCAACAACGTCATGAACGCCGAGCGTTTCGAAAACAGCGCGCATCGGACCACCAGCGATGATACCGGTACCAGCCTTGGCCGAGCGCAGCAGAACCTTGCCAGCGCCGTGACGACCGTTGACATCGTGATGCAGCGTGCGGCCATCGCGAAGCGGAACGAAAATCAGATCGCGCTTTGCGCTTTCAGTTGCCTTGCGGATCGCTTCAGGAACTTCACGAGCCTTGCCGTGACCGAAGCCAACGCGACCCTTCTGGTCGCCGACAACGACGAGAGCAGCAAAACCGAAACGACGGCCGCCCTTCACAACTTTGGCAACGCGGTTGATCGCGACCAGCTTGTCGACGAACTCGCTATCGCGCTCTTCACGGTTCTGGCGGTCGTCGCGAGAACCTCTTTTTTCTTGTGCCATTGTCCTTTTCCTTTTTCTTTTACGGGTGGAACGGCAAACGAAAAGACCATCGGCTTCATTTCTGAAACCCGCATGGTCCGGTGAAACCTGCCCGGACAAGGCCCGGGCAGGAAATGATGATTAGAAGTTCAGACCGCCTTCGCGGGCTGCTTCAGCCAGAGCCTTGATGCGGCCGTGGTAGATGAAAGCGCCGCGGTCGAATACGACATCCTTGATACCAGCCTTGCTGGCGCGCTCTGCAACGAGCTTGCCAACAACGGCAGCCGCTGCAACGTCCGCACCCGTCTTCAAGGACGAGCGCAGATCAGCCTCGAGCGTGGAGGCAGACGCAAGGGTCTTTCCAGCCACATCATCGATGACCTGAACGTAGATGTTCTTCGACGAGCGATGAACCGACAGGCGCGGGCGACCGTTGGCAACCGCCTTGATCTGGCGGCGCACGCGGTTCGCGCGACGTGCAAGTGCTTCTTTCCTGCTAGCCATTTCGCGTGATCCTTACTTCTTCTTGCCTTCTTTGCGGATGATCCGTTCTTCAGCGTACTTGACGCCTTTGCCCTTGTAGGGCTCGGGACCACGGTATTCGCGGATTTCCGCGGCAACCTGACCGACCTGCTGCTTGTTGATACCCGAAACAATGATTTCCGTTGGCTTCGGAACGGCAATGGTGATGCCTTCCGGAGTCTGGTAAATCACGTCGTGGCTGAAACCGAGTGCCAGCTGCAGGTTCTTGCCCTGCATGGCCGCACGATAACCAACGCCGTTGATTTCGAGCTTGCGTTCGTAACCGTCCTTGACACCCTTGAAGATGTTCTCGACCATCGTGCGGGACATGCCCCACTTGGAACGAGCTTCCTTGGAGTCGTTGGCTGGCGTTACGGAAACCGCGTTTTCTTCCAGTTTAACCTGGACTTCGTCATTGGCGACGAAGAACAGTTCACCCTTAGGACCCTTGGCAGTAATCTTCTGGCCGTCGACAGTGGCCGTCACACCTGCAGGAACCTGAACGGGCTTTTTACCGATACGAGACATATTTCTATCCTGTCTGTCCGTTAAGGAGATCCCTGCTCAGTCTTAGAAGACCGAGCAAAGAACCTCGCCACCAACGTTCTGTTCGCGAGCCTGATGATCGGCCATAACACCCTTCGGAGTCGAAAGAATGCTAATGCCGAGGCCGTTCGCGACCTGCGGAATGGACTTGACCGAGACATAAACCCGGCGGCCCGGCTTGGAAACGCGGCCGATCTCACGGATCACGGACGCGCCTTCGTAGTACTTCAGTTCGATGGTGAGCTCGGACTTGCCGTTCTCGAAATCGACCTTGGAATAACCGCGAATGTAGCCTTCAGCCTGCAGCACGTCGAGAACGCGTGCGCGAAGGCTGGATGCTGGCGTGTTGACCGACGACTTGCGACGGGCAGCACCATTGCGGATTCGGGTGAGCATATCACCCAACGGATCAGTCATTGTCATGTGCCCGTCTCCTTACCAGCTCGACTTGACAATACCCGGCACCTTGCCGGAGTTGCCCAACTCGCGAAGCGCAATACGCGACATTCCGAGTTTGCGGTAGAACGCGCGCGGACGGCCCGTTACTTCGCAGCGGTTGCGGATACGCGTCTTCGAGCCGTCACGCGGCAGCGAAGCGAGCTTCAGAGTTGCCTGGAACCGCTCTTCGATCGGAAGGGACTGGTTCATGACAATTGCCTTCAGGGCGGCACGCTTGCCGGCCTGCGAGGCCACTGTCTTGCGGCGGCGCTTGTTCTTTTCAACTGCGCTTGTTTTCGCCATATCGGAGTTCCTTTTCTACGCTCGTCGTTACGGTTATTGACGGAACGGGAAGTTGAACTCTGTCAAAAGAGCCCGTGCTTCGTCGTCCGAAGTCGCCGTCGTGCAAACGATGATGTCCATGCCCCACATCTGATCAACCTTATCGTAGTTGATCTCAGGGAACACAATGTGCTCCTTGATGCCCATGGCGAAGTTGCCACGGCCGTCAAAGCTCTTGGGGTTCAGGCCCCGGAAGTCGCGAACGCGCGGAAGCGCGATGTTGACCAGACGATCAAGGAATTCGTACATGCGGGCGCCACGAAGAGTAACCTTCGCACCGATCGGCATGCCTTCGCGAACCTTGAAGCCCGCGATGGAATTGCGAGCCTTGGTTACAACCGGCTTCTGACCTGCGATAGCAGCCAGATCGCCTGCAGCAACCGTTGGCTTCTTCGAATCAGCGGTCGCCTCACCAACGCCCATGTTGATGACGATCTTGTCCAGCTTGGGGATCATCATAACGTTGGCGTAGGAGAACTTCTCCTGCATTGCGCCACGAATACGGGAAACGTATTCAGTCTTGAGACGCGGCTCGTACTTGGACTCAGCCATCGATCACTTCTCCCGAACGCTTGGCCACGCGGACCTTCTTGCCGTCAACAACCTTGAAACCAACGCGAGTTGGCTTGCCATCCTTATCGGCGATGGCGAGGTTGGAAATGTGCAAGGAAGCTTCCTTGTTGATGATGCCGGCTTCCTGGCTCTGGGTCTGGCGCTGGTGACGCTTCACCATGTTCACGCCACTCACGATAGCCCGGTCTTCTTTCGGCAAAACCTGTTTTACTTCGCCGGTACGGCCCTTGTCCTTACCGGTCAATACGACAACCTTGTCGCCTTTGCGGATCTTCTGCATCGCTATCGCTCCTTACAGTACTTCTGGAGCCAGCGAGATGATCTTCATGTGGTTCTTAGCGCGAAGTTCGCGTGGAACCGGTCCGAAGATACGGGTGCCGATCGGCTCTTTCTTGTTGTCGATAAGAACGGCTGCGTTGTTATCGAAACGGATGACGCTGCCGTCAGCGCGGCGGATGTCCTTGGCGGTACGAACAACGACCGCCTTCATCACGTCGCCCTTTTTGACGCGGCCGCGCGGAATGGCTTCCTTGATAGAAACGACGATAATGTCGCCAACGGAAGCATACTTACGCTTCGAGCCGCCCAGCACCTTGATGCACATGACACGACGTGCGCCGGAATTATCCGCCACGTCGAGGTTTGTTTGCATCTGAATCATGTCAGGTCGCCTTCTTGTTGTTACCGGACCGGTTGGGCGAGTCTATGAGACCGCCCCCTGCTCCAGCTTATGGAATGTCTCTGTTTTCGCGCGGAATAATCGTGACAGGGTGGTTTCCTAACGGACCTTCCGTGCGCATCAAAGCAAAAGAACGCCCGTGAACGAGCGTCCTTGCGCTGCTTCATACAGACTTTCGCGCATATAGCAAGTGCTGCGCGAAAATCAGTTGAAATTATGCCTGGGCGGAAACGACCGTCCAGCGCTTATCCTTGGAAATCGGTGCGCATTCCTCGATGGAAACGACATCGCCGATCTTGTATTGGTTGTTTTCGTCGTGCGCCTTGTACTTCTTCGAACGGCGAACGGTCTTCTGAAGCAGCGGGTGAGCGAATCGGCGCTCGACACGGACTACGACAGTCTTCTCGTTCTTGTCGGACACAACGACGCCCTGCAGAATGCGTTTAGGCATATTATTCTTCCTTTAGGCCTTGGCTTCTGCCGCCTTCTGGCGGGCAATGGTTTTCACGCGGGCGATGTCCTTACGAACTTCGTCGATGCGCGAGGACTTTTCCAACTGGCCGGTTGCCTTCTGGAAGCGCAGGTTGAACTGCTCCTTCTTCAGGTCGGCGAGCTTGTCCTTGAGCTGATCGGCGCTGAGGCCGCGAACGTCTTCGGCTTTCATGGTGCCTGCTCCTTACTCTGCGATGCGCTGAACGAAGCGCGTCTTAACCGAGAGCTTGGCAGCGCCGAGACGGAGCGCCTCGCGGGCGATCTCCTCGGAAACACCGTCGATCTCGAACATCATACGACCGGGCTTGACCTTGCATGCCCAGTATTCAACAGAACCCTTGCCCTTACCCATACGGACTTCGGTCGGCTTCGCCGTAACCGGAGTGTCTGGGAATACGCGGATCCACACACGACCAGCGCGCTTCATGTAACGCGTGATCGCGCGGCGGGCCGCCTCGATCTCGCGCGCGTTCACGCGGTTCGGTTCCTGCGACTTCAAGCCGAATTCACCGAATGCCAGGTCAAAGCCGCCCTTGGCCACACCCTTGATGCGACCCTTAAACTGCTTACGGTACTTAGTACGCTTTGGCTGCAACATTTTCTAACTTCTCCGAGCTTATCTTTCGCCAGCGTCAATCAAGCGTTTTCGCGGCGACGGTCGCCACGATCGCCGCGCTCGCGGCTTGCCGGACCCTGTGCATCGCCTTCGAGCGCACGACGCTCCGAAGCCATCGGATCGTGCTCAAGGATTTCGCCCTTGAAGATCCAGACCTTGATGCCGCAGATGCCGAATGCGGTTTCGGCTTCAGCCGTACCGTAATCGATGTCCGCACGCAGGGTATGCAAAGGAACGCGACCTTCGCGGTACCATTCGGTACGAGCGATTTCAGCGCCGCCAAGACGGCCACCGCAGGTGATCTTGATGCCTTCGGCGCCAAGACGCAGTGCGGACTGAACAGCGCGCTTCATTGCACGGCGGAATGCCACGCGGCGCTCAAGCTGCTGAGCGATCGACTGTGCAACAAGCGTTGCGTCGATTTCAGGCTTGCGCACTTCAACGATGTTGAGGTGCGTTTCAGAAGCAGTCATCTCGGAAATCTTCTTGCGAAGCTTCTCGATGTCTGCACCCTTCTTGCCGATGATCAGACCCGGACGAGCCGAGTGAATGGTCACGCGGCACTTCTTGTGCGGACGCTCGATGATAACCTTAGCGATGCCAGCCTGCTTCAATTCCTTGATCAGGTAAGCGCGGATAGCAAGGTCTTCGTGCAGCAGCTTGCCGTATTCGGCAGTGTCCGCATACCAGCGGCTGTCCCACGTACGGTTAATGCCGAGGCGGAAGCCGATTGGATTAATTTTCTGACCCATTATGCGGCCTCCCCTTTTTCTTCCACTTCACGAACAACGATCGTCAAGTGAGAGAACGGCTTTTCGATACGCGATGCACGACCACGGCCACGAGCGTGGAAACGCTTCATGGTGATGGACTTGCCGACATAGGCCTCGGCGACGACAAGAGCGTCGACGTCGAGGTCATGGTTGTTTTCGGCGTTCGCAATAGCCGATTCCAGCGTCTTCTTGACGGTGGAAGCGATACGCTTGCGGGAGAACTCGAGCTCGGCGAGAGCGCGATCAACCTTCTTGCCACGGATAAGAGCGGCAACCAGGTTCAGTTTCTGGGGGCTGACGCGGAGCGTACGGGCAATGGCCTGAGCCTCATTGTCCTTCAGCCGGCGTTCGGTCTTAGCCTTCGCCATGATTACTTCCTCTTTGCCTTCTTGTCCGCACCATGACCGTAATAGGTCCGGGTCGGAGAGAATTCACCGAACTTGTGTCCGACCATGTCTTCGTTGACCGAGACGGGCACATGCTTGCTGCCGTTGTAGACGCCGAATGTCAGACCAACGAACTGCGGCAGGATCGTGGAGCGACGGCTCCAGATCTTGATCACTTCATTGCGTCCGCCTTCGCGCACCTTCTCAGCCTTAGTGAGAAGATAGCCGTCAACAAACGGACCTTTCCATACTGAACGAGCCACTTGAGACTTCCTCTCTTACTTCTTGCGCTGATGGCGCGAACGCATGATGAACTTGTCGGTCGACTTGTTCGAGCGGGTGCGCTTGCCCTTGGTAGGCTTACCCCAAGGGGTAACCGGGTGGCGACCACCCGACGTGCGACCTTCACCACCACCGTGAGGGTGGTCAACCGGGTTCATCACGACGCCGCGAACGTGTGGACGCTTACCGCGCCAGCGCGAACGACCGGCTTTACCGTCGTTGATGTTGCCATGATCGGCGTTAGAGACAGCGCCGATGGATGCAAGGCAGGAGCCATGAACCAGACGCTGCTCACCGGAGTTCAAGCGAAGGATCGCCATCCCGGCATCGCGGCCAACGAGCTGAACATAGGTACCGGCGGAGCGAGCGATCTGACCGCCCTTGCCCGGCTTCATCTCGACGTTGTGGATGATCGAGCCGACTGGAATGTACTGAAGCGGCATTGTGTTGCCTGGCTTCACGTCCACTGCCTTGTCGGAGGCGATCACCTTGTCACCAGCAGCGAGACGCTGTGGCGCGAGAATGTAAGCCTGTTCTCCGTCCGTGTATGTCACGAGCGCGATGAATGCGGTGCGGTTAGGGTCATATTCCAGACGCTCGACCGTACCTTCAACGTCGAACTTACGACGCTTGAAGTCAACCAGACGGTAGGTCCGCTTGTGACCGCCGCCCTGAAAACGAACGGTGATCCGGCCCTGGTTGTTACGGCCACCCTTCGAGCTGAGGCCCTCTGTAAGAGCCTTTACCGGCTTGCCCTTGTAGAGCGAAGCGCGGTCCACGATAACCAGCTGACGCTGGCTTGGCGTGGTCGGATTGAAACTTTTCAATGCCATTTTACTTGTTCCCTTTTGGGTCTTTGCCCGCTTGGGCCTAACCTTTAGAGTCCGGTGGACACGTCGATGGATTGACCTTCGGCGAGCGTGACGACGGCTTTCTTGACGTCCTTACGCTTACCGGCGAACCCACGGAAACGACGGGTCTTACCCTTACGGATAAGCGTGTTCACTGCCGTGACCTTGACGCCGAAGAGTGCTTCGATTGCAGCCTTGATTTCAGGCTTCGAAGCGTCCTTGGCGACGTTGAATACGACCTGGTTCTGTTCGGATACCAGCGTCGACTTTTCCGTGATCGAAGGAGATACGATCACATCGTAGTGGCGAAGATCCGTCATTTGAACCGCTCCTCCAGAGCCTCTACAGCAGCCTTGGAAAGCACCAGCTTGCCACGGCGCAGGATGTCGTAAACATTGATGCCCTGAATCGGCAGAACGTCCACGTTTGGAATGTTCTGAGCTGCGAGCTTGAAGTTGCCATCAAGTTCAGCGCCACCGATAACGAGAGCGTTGGTCAGGCCAAGCGTAGCAAAATTGCCCAGCAGAGCCTTTGTCTTTGCATCGCTGGCAACGAGCTGATCGACGATGATCAGGTCTTCTGCCTTGAGCTTTGCAGAGAGTGCGTGACGCAGAGCAAGCGCACGAACCTTCTTTGGAAGGTCATGAGCGTGGCTGCGAACGACTGGGCCATGAGCCTTGCCGCCGCCGCGGAACTGCGGTGCGCGAGCCGAATGGTGACGAGCGCGGCCCGTACCCTTCTGCTTGTACATCTTTGCACCCGTGCGGGAAACTTCCGAACGGTTCTTGGACTTGTGCGTTCCCTGCTGCTTCTTGGCGAGCTGGTAACGAACCATGCGGGCCAGGATATCCTGGCGTGGGTCGAGGCCGAAAATTTCGTCCGACAGGGATACCTTGCCGGCGTCTTTTCCCTCGAGGGTTTTGACGTTCAATTCCATTGCTGAGGCTCCCTTACTTCGCTGCCGACTTAACGGCGTCGCGGACGATGATCCAGGAACCCTTGGAACCGGGAACGGCGCCCTTCACGAGGATCAGACCACGACCTTCATCGGTCGAGACCACTTCCAGGTTCTGGGTGGTGACGCGTGTCTGGCCCATGTGACCGGCCATGCGCTTGCCCTTCCAGACCTTGCCCGGATCCTGGTTCGAACCAGTCGAACCATGTGCACGGTGCGAGATCGAGTTACCATGCGAAGCGCGACCACCACCGAAGTTGTGGCGCTTCATGGAACCGGCGAAGCCCTTACCGATCGTGGTGCCGGTAACGTCTACCAGCTGGCCTGCCTGGAAATGATCTGCGGTCAGTGTTGCACCGACGTCGATGAGGTTCTCGGGGGAAACCCGGAACTCGACGAGCTTTGCTTTCGGCTCGACGCTGGCGGCAGCGAAATGACCGCGGAGCGCCTTCGACGTGTTCTTGACCTTGGACTGGCCTGCACCGAGCTGAACTGCGGTGTAGCCATTCTTGTCTTCCGTGCGCTGTGAAACAACCTGAAGGTTGTCCAAACGCAATACTGTTACTGGGATATGCTCCCCGGCGTCGTTATAGACGCGGGTCATACCCACTTTCTGTGCAATCACACCTGAACGCATTGGTTCAATCCTCTTGCGAGCCTTGAAGGGAAAACCCTCTCTGGCCTTTGTTAAGGAGTTCCCTTCGACATCTCACGATGTTTCCGGTCTCCGGATTGGAAGACGTTGGATTACTCCACGTACCTTCCTTGTTATATCGGCCCTTACTTTCGCAAGGTCAGGCCGAGGTCTTAGAGCTTGATTTCCACGTCAACGCCAGCAGCGAGGTCGAGCTTCATAAGGGCATCGACAGTCTGCGGGGTTGGGTCAACGATATCGAGAAGACGCTTGTGCGTCCGCATTTCGAACTGCTCACGGCTCTTCTTGTCAACGTGGGGAGAGCGGTTGACAGTAAACTTTTCGATGCGGGTAGGCAGCGGAACCGGGCCGCGAACGCTGGCGCCGGTGCGCTTGGCGGTCGACACGATTTCACGGGTAGAGGCATCGAGGATCCGGTGATCAAACGCCTTGAGGCGGATACGGATATTCTGGCCGTTCATTCGTCTTGTCCTTGTTCTTTGTTATTGATTTCCGCACGCGGAAATACATGAACCTAGTTGATCGTGGCGCCGCAGATTTTCAAAAATCAAGAGGAGTGCTTAGGCGCACCCCAATCATTTCGGTAGTCTGTATTGCTGAACCGCCGAACCGCGCAATGACTTGCGAATCCGGCATCTAACTGTGAGTGCGCGTTTACGCGCTTTCACTGCATTTTTCAAGCACTAAAAGTGCAACGCCATGACGCTTTTTCTCAAACGTCCAATGGCGGTGCTTTTCACACCGCCATTGTCCAGAATTATCCCGCCGGGATATTGCCCGGCGTTGTCTGCGACGATGCCGAGGCACCGTCAGCCAACATTACTCGACGATCGAGGCAACGATGCCAGCGCCGACGGTACGGCCGCCTTCGCGGATAGCGAAGCGCAGCTTTTCTTCCATCGCGATTGGAACGATCAGCTCAACAGCAACGGTAA